>NZ_CP020465.1:2400000-3600000 GCF_002076895.1 Cognaticolwellia beringensis | reverse complement strand
ATTCAGCAAGCTCTTTTAACACTTCGTCTTTCAGCTCGATCCAAAGTTTTCCAGATTCAACACCGTACCTTCTAACTTCATAAACTGACTCGTCAAATTGACCCGTTTTAGCCAACTCAATAAGGTTCTTATAAAATGTACGTGTTATTTCACGACCACGAGGATGAGCAAAATACAAACTACCTAAACGCGAATACAAACCTCTAAAACCGTTAAGAATCAATAAGTAAATAGAGTTCTCTGAAGCAACAACTAGCTCTTTATTAAGTTGATAATCAAACTCAGCAAAAGCTTCACCATTATCTTCAACATCAGCAATTGCAGACAATAATTCGATAGTTTTTTCCGGGTTATTTTTTATCGCACCACGAACATATATTGCACTAATATTAGTTCGCGCCGACAGTAAATTTTCGACTAAGTCAGGAATACCTTCTTGATCAAGCTGTGCTAATGTTTCAAGAATATTAAGGCTAGATGTTTCCCAAAAGTTATTAACTTTTGTCGGCTTACCATGTTTTATCGTTAGCCAACCATCGCGCGCTAACCGTTGTAACACTTCTCTTAATGTCGTTCTTGTGACGCCGATAAGTTCCGATAATTCACGTTCAGCGGGTAAAATAGTACCCGGTGGAAAACCACCATTCCAAATAGATTCAACAATATATTGTTCGGCAAATCCTGCTGGACTGTGCGCTTTTATAACCATGGGGCTCCACATCACTTAGAGTAAACTGTAATTGAAACTGATTGTACCAGAACAATCAATTGACACAAGCGCAATAAAGCACAGGTTTTAATGTGGCGAGTGCCACTTAAGTTGAGAATTCGAGGCAGGTTGAGAATTTTTATTTTTGAAATTGACAAGAAAATTACAGCCAACATGGTTAAAGGCACTGTTACACCTACATATAAGCATAATTAAAGGTGCTGATTCACCTACATGTAAGTATGTGGTTAGTTAAGGGGGTTTCTAAGGTGGAGTACACTTATTAAAGCCTTATATGAGCAATGCACTATATAAACTTTTTAATTCAATGCATATTTTTGGGGTTTACTAAGACTTCTACATACTCAATCCAACTTAAACATCTTTGTCGTTAGCCCGACATTATAGTCATGAGGTGCAATTACATTTTGCGCAGCTTTGGCATGCTAAAGTCATTGGCCATATTAAACATTTTACCTTAAAGGTCATGAGTACGTGCAAAAACACACATACTCTGAGTAAATATCATTTTATTAAATCTAAACTGACCGTCGAAAATCCCAATAAAACGTTCATTGAATTTTTATACTAAAACGGCAAGTAACTCCGACAAATCGGTCATTAGGATAGTAGATTTACAGACTGTAATTGCCACAAAGCGGAGCTAGTTCACTGGTCAAGCCATCTATGGTTTATGTTCACTTTGATACGGACATTCCCCACAAATATAAATACGCAAGGTTAGACTATAAATATTACCAATTAATCGAATAACCTGACTGGCAAAAATGCCACCAAAGCGGTCATTAGCATCGAAAATAACCTTGTGACTTCTTTTAGCCAAAAGCCGACATTAGCTTTTGTACATTCAAGAACATATTTAGGGCAATATTAGCCTAGGTTTTCTGCTCGGCTGTGAGACGGGTTTAAGCCTCAAAGCCGACATTAATTGTAATCTTTTATATTCAATCTAATAGACAGTCATGAACGAATATTTGAATCACTAAATCAAAGAGTTTTTTGAGTTGATGTCACCTAAAGTTTGATGAGGTGCATAATAAACCTCTAGTTAGGTGGCCAAATTAACTCTGCCACTACACCTAAATAGCTATGTAATAAGTAGCCATTTGATGTAATGCCATCGTCTGAAAATTCACTTGTAAGGAAAGCAAAGATACCAAAAGATGCCATTCCTAAATGAATAAATTTTGCGTATATCGGATGAGAATAGTGATCACTCATAATTATTCCAAAATATAAATTAATATAAATTGTTGTAATTACACTATTGTTTTTAAAACATAAAATCATGAGACAATTGCCTAGAATCATCCCTTTTAACTCATATGCCCTATTTAACGAGCAATGACCCCTAGTAAATCAAAGCTAATAATCAGTGAAATACCATTAAATTAAAACTCATATTCCAAAGAAATTCTTAAACTATGATCTTTACCATAACTTGATAGCTCAGTGATGAATCCAGCTTCCCATTTAAGCTGCTTTTGACCATCAAAACGCTGAATCCCCATAACAGCAGGGCCGATACCAAAATAACCTTCTCCGGTATATAGCTCAATTGCGGGTTGTACTTGAGGTAACCAGCGGTAACGATATTTAAGTCTGAACTCTGTTTCAAACTCATCTTGCAAGTTTTCTCCCCATTCATAAATACCAAACAGGTTCACGGTAAGACTAGTACGACCGAATTCTTTCTCGAATATAATGCCTGAAGTTACTTCCCAGTCATTACTACCATGCTGCTTTTCAACTTCAAATAGCATTCCCCAGTCTGCCCAGTATTCACCTTGTTCGGTCATCATCCAACGCACTTCTAATTCATATGCTTGTAAACCAAAGTCTTCAGTCGCTGTTTTTTCTCCAATTAAATAGCCTTCAACCATAACCGTTTCATTTATCGACTGACCATAAGCGATACGCTGACCAATTAAACTATTATCATCTGTTTGCCTCGACATTAATCTCCATTCAAACTCTCGTTCATTAGGCAAAACATAGGGGTGATAAACTTTGTCAACAACCATACCATCCGCTAACACATTAGTTGAGAAAATAACTAATACAATAAACAGTACCCTAGAGCACATGTGATTTCTCCTCAGTACCATCAATTGTACGTTGACGCTTTAATGATGAAATTATAACAAAATAGACTAAACATATAAGTAAGCTTGTCACATAGAAAAGAATTAACTCGTGTGAAGGGCTAGCCTCATACCCAAAAAGAGTGTGTAACAGGTGACCATATTCAGAGCTATCTTTGACAATATTAGAGCTATCCCAAAGCGCTCCGCTGCTTTGAATTATATCCACTTGCTGTAACAAGTTAATTATCTGGCTGACATACCCAGATAAAAATAAAGCCCAAATAAAGTAAATAAAATAATAAGATTCTTTTTTTACAAGCCAATTAATTGAAAAATATAATAAAGCACTAAAACTTAAGCAGATCCCAAAACCGATAGCCAAACCTACAATTATATTTCGAATAGATTCACTGTTAGCCAAATAGCTATCGAGGAAAACAATGAATTGACTGGCATTAATTACATTAAATAATACAATTGCAATGATGATCAAGTTACTTTGCAATGTACTTAATTTTTTTTGAGTTACTAGATAAGAGCTACCATATAACAAGCAAAAATATGTGGTTAACAACTCAGTTGTTTGTATTATTTCTATCCCTACGCCATCAAATAATTCACTCATATTTGGTAAAAAATTGAACGTTGTAAAAATACCGATAAAACTCATCGTTAAGGTGATAATTAACCTATGAGTAGATACAATATTAGGTGCGATACTCGTGCTAATTAAACAAAGCAAAATAAAAATAGGCAACAAGTCTTTAATGAACAAAATAACGATAATAATTAACATTGGTCACCTCAACAATGATAACACCCCTTGCAGAGTTGGGATTATATTCACCAAAATATTCGTATTTACCTGAGGAAAGAGGACCAATAAAAATGGTCGTTTTTTTATTAGGAAATAAGACTTTTTCTCTATTTAAATCAAAACTATCGAATTCCTCAGCCGTATTGTCTTTATTATGAATTATCAGTTTAACTTTCTCATTTTTTGGAATTTTTAATTCTGAAGGGATAAAAACATGGTTTTCTAAGGTTAAGTGAAATTCTTGTGTTTTAGACCAAGTATTATGAGACACAAAAAACAACATTATGCCCAATAAACCATGTAAGTGAGTATATTTACTCATTGATAGAAGCCGATTTAGTAGACTTAGGCAAAGTAATCACCACCTTAAGCCCTCCTAAATTTGAAGTCATTAATTGAATATTCCCTTCATGCAAGTCAACAATATGCTTTACTATCGATAAGCCTAAACCACTACCAGTTTCAGAGTGTTGCTTAACCCTATAAAATCGCAGGAATACTTTATCTAAATGTTCTTTTGTTATACCAACGCCTGAATCTTCAACCACGATTTGAAAATTATTTACTTGTTCTTCAATCGATATATGTATTTCAGTTCCCCTACCACTGTATTTTATTGCGTTTTTAAGTAAATTATCGAAAAGAATTTCAAGTGAAAATTTATCTCCTAACAGTGAAGTAGACTCAGCTTCTAGTGACACAGTTTGATGTAAAAACTCCATTTTCTCATAGTTATCTGTAATTATGTTTTGTAAAATTTCTCTTAATTCTAATCTGGCTTTGCTCTCTTCAAAATTTTCTGGTGTCGTTCTGTTTAGAGCAATGATTTGTTCAATAACATGTGCCATTCTGATTGTATTATTATTCAGTTCGTCAATATGATGCCGTTGAATGTTGTCATCTTCAAAGGCTATTTTGATATTATGAGCGGTTATTTTAAGTACACTGATTGGTGTTCTCAATTCATGAGCCGCATCACCTGAAAGCCTTTTTTCTCGATCAAAAGCGTTACTCAACCTTTCAAGTAAACTATTCAGTACATTCTGGATTGGCATTAATTCAGCGGAATTATCTCTCACTTTAACCGGAGATAAGTCATTGGCACTTTTTCTTTGTAGCTGAGTTGATAAAACATGAAGAGGTTTTAAACTCCTATTTATTGCAAAAAACACCAATAAACCTATCAATGGTATTGCATAAACGATGGGTAATATAGCTTCCAGTAATACTTCTTCAACAGATTCAAATCGTTGCCCTAATGGCTGTGCGACAATCACTTTTGCTTCATCATCAACTAATACGAAAACTCGCCACCTTGTTCCTAAAAAACTATTATCACTAAAGCCTTGATGTTTTTTTGTAATATATTTTTCAGGAGCATTATCGCTTTTTAATTTTAGCTCATTATCTACCCAAATTTGATATGCAAAAATAGAATGTAAAATGACTTTGGTTGATGATTTCTTAATCGGGCTATTTATCAAGGCGATGGCAAACGATCTCATTTCTTCATCGAAAATTTGATTTAGCTTCTCCTTACTGGCTTTATATCCCTGTAAAGCAGCTCCAAAAGAAGCCAAGGTAACAACAGATATAATAACGATCAGCAAATATCGTTGGATACTCATTTATACTTTACTCACAACGTACCCCACACCCCTGACATTTTTAATATAGTTGTGTGGTAATTTTTTTCTGATGTTACTAATGTGCACTTCAATCGTGTTTGATGCTACTTCTTCCCCCCACTCATAAAGTTTAGTTTCTAATTGCTCTTTTGATTGAATACGACCTAAATTTTCTAATAACGCCTTTATTAGCATATACTCACGTCGAGAGAATTTTTCCACGATATCATTCACAAAAATAGCATGAGCCTGAGTATCAAGTGCTACACTATTATGAGCTATTATTGATGATGTATGCGTACCCAACCTTCTTTCTATTACCCTTAATCTAGCAAACAGCTCTTCAATACTAAAAGGTTTTGCTAGGTAATCATCAGCTCCTAAATCAAGCCCTTTCACTTTATTTTCAATACCATCTCTTGCCGTTAAGATTAAAACAGGAAGACTTTTATTTAATTTTTTAGTTTGCTTTAAAACATCTAGACCATCAATATCAGGCAATCCTAAATCGAGTATCACAACATCAAAGTCGCCACTTTTAATAGCCAAAATCCCTTCTTTGCCATTAAAAACAATATCTACACTATGACCATCGTTTCTTAGTGACTCTCGTAAACCATTAGCAAGATGAACATCATCTTCAATAAGTAACAATCTCATGGCTTAATAAATTCCTATGTATGTGTAGGTATATTCTACCGAATTGACCAATGTAATATATCCTGGTCTTTTAGAAAACTTTCCGCATTGACTCCTTGCAGTAATGCTAATGTTGCTAAAAATCCGGCCTGAATACATTTGGGTGCAGCCACCGTGATTGAATTAGGAGGTTGTTCAACAGGCCAACCACTAGCAACATTAAGAATATGACTATATCGATGACCATCTTTTAACAGAAACCTATTTGCATCGCCACTTGTCGCTATTGCACCTGTATTTAAGGTTACTAGAGGCGAACTGCTCGCTTTAAAAGAGGGATGTTCAATACCTACTTGCCAAGATCCATTGTTTTTTCTTGTCCCATTTACGGCTAAATCTCCACCGTAGTTTACTAAAAATGGGATATTGGCTATTTTACTTAACAGTAAAATAGCCCGGTCAACTGCATACTCTTTTCCTAACCCACCAAAATCCAATTCCATGCCTTCTTTCAATGTAATATGGCTTGGAGAATAAATGACTTTATCCCAACCAACAAATTGAAGAAGTTTGTTAACATCTTCTTTGCTGGGTAGATTATCGCTGCCATCAAAATGCCAGGCATTTCGTAGAATCCCCGAAGTGATATCAAAAGCACCTTCACTCATCTCAAAACATTGCTGAGAGAATTCAAATAGATTATAAGTTTCTTCATCTATTTGAAATTGCTCACCAGCGTTGAAATTGATTTGACTGCATAAACTGTTTTTGTCATATCGAGAGTATTTATTTTCAATCCGCCAAGCTTCCTTGGCAGCAACATTACCCATTTTTATAGCGAGAGTTTTATCATGTGTATCAATTAATATCTCACATAGGCTCGCCATAGCAAAAAAGGTAAGCGTAAACCCCTCACTTCGAGGTTTACACTTCACTACTCTTTTAGGCTTTATTAATTTTGACATAAAATACGGTTAAAATGAATAAGTTACCTGTGCAATTATAGCATCTACTTGTTCATATAACTCCATATCTTTTAAGACCCCAATCGCCTCTGTTCCATTACTTTTGGGTGTTTGATGGTAGTACTCCAATCTAAACGCTAAATCATTTCCATTACCAACAGGTAAGCCATATTTAATCCCAATAGTGTAAGTATCTAATTCACCTATACGGTAATCAGCACTGACATAATCAGGTACAGCATCGCCATGATTCATAAATGGTTGATAAAATTCAGCCGCACTCTGTGTGTACATTCGGACATGTGGCTCAATAAAGTAACCATTCTCAAACGGTATTAAATAACGAATATCAAACGTATGAGAGTCTATATCCCAATCATCAGTCATAAACCGATAACTAGCATCTAATATACCTGTATCAAAGTGATATTTAGTCTGCCCAAAAAATGAATGCTTAGTTCGCTCATCTGGACGATGCTCATGTAAGTATTCCTGAGCTTCCCCATTTGTATCGACTGAGCTGATAACTTTAAACGGGTCGGTTAAATAACCACTTGCCGTTGAATACGAATAATTCAATTGAACAATCATATTTCGGTTAATGACTTGAGTGAGACCAAACAACAAATCAAGTGTGGACTTTGTTTCATCGCTTCCAATGCGTGTTTTATTAAACTCATCCTCAAAACCAGGATCACTTGAATCACCAATAACCATTGCAGAAAATGGATTTGGTATTCCACCTTCTGGCTCAATTACATCATATGCGTAAGCCATCCCTGCTGATAATGTTGTATTCTTTTGATTAAAATCTCTTGCAAGATTGCCGTTAAGAGAAGCTGACATATAATCATATTCTTTAGAGAAATTTCCTCCTACGCTAACGGTATAATCTTTCAACAAGGGCTGTGTCCACTGTCCAGTTAATTGAACACGTGTATCATGAAAAGTATCATCTAAAGGAGTATCACCCGCATCAACAGTATATTGTCCCTTGCCTGATGGTCTTGTAAACGTTTGAGGGGTTGGTTGTGCAGTCGCGCCATTAGGAGATGCTCCTGTTAAAGCGTCAATGGTTAACTTTAGGCTAAGCACCTCATCATTGCTAAATGTTTTTTTCCCAGCGATTATCGCTTCAGTAGCCATAACACGATCTACTTCTGCATATTGCATTATAGCCGTATCAAACTCCCAACTTTCTTCTGTAGCAGCTTGTGCAGTACTACCTAACAGAGCACAGGTGGCTGTAGTTAATAGTGCCTTTAAGTTTGGTTTACTTTTGTTTGTTAGTTGCATCCGCAGCCACCTCCACCAAAGCCTTTACCACCACTTGATGCTTCTTTACTGAAGTAAATATGATCGTCAAGTGCAGAATCAATAGGAGAGCTTGTCAACGCCATTTCTTTTTTTGCTAATAAATCTCTCTCCCAAGGTTGAACCCCAAGGCTAGAGCAGCCGCTTAGCAATGTGATACTTAAAGTAAATAATATTTTATATTTGTGCATATTAATTCCCTTGAATTAGCTGTTTTATTTCTTGTTCGTAAATTGATTTCTTTTTATCAGTAAAGCCAACATGAGCACTAACAACAACACCATCAGCATTAATAATAAAACTACTTGGCATACCTTTTAGCTTCATTTCAGATGCAAGCGCTCCGTCTGGATCATATAAGACGGAAAATTTTGCAGGGGTATTAGCAAGGAATTCTTCAGCAAGCTCTCTTTCAGAGTCAACATTAATGCTGATTACCTTAAAGTTTTTATTTCCATATTTTTTTTGCAACTCATTCATCCAAGGAAATGACCTTCGACAAGGAGTACACCATGATGCCCAGAAATCTAGATAAATCACATTGCCAACATTTTTTTCTACGATATCTTTATAATGTAATTGAGGCACTTCATTAGCGCTTACTACATTGATACATAAAGTTAAAATTATTAGAGCGCTCGTTATTATTTTCATTAACGGCCTTAGATAGAATTATTTATTGGATAATGTAAAAAAGTTTCCTTAAGGAACCCTTAAGAAAACTCTTTTACATACTTAAACCTAACTTTTATTTTCTTAATTTTTTGTCAACTTTTGCCAATAAAGTCAAAACTTCCTCTTGCCTATATTGGTCAGCTAATGGTCTTGACTCTCGTTCTGGAGCACTTCTCGCTTTCAATAAATACTCGTTAGCTAGTTTGTAATTTCTTTCATCATACATAAACTGCCCGTAAAAATAATTTGAGTCGAGACCATCGGGATTCAATTTCAATGACTTCTCTAAAAATCTTTTGGCATCATCATCATCACCAAATCCTATTGGCCAACCCGGTACTTGATGATACAAATTACCTAAACTTGTATAAGCAGAACCGAGCATAGCTGCACCATCGATTTCAATTGCTTTTTCAAATGATTTTTTTGCTGCTTTGGCTAAAGACAGAGCACCTAGACCACCTTTAGCTCCAGCATAACTCGATTGAACAATGCCATGCCAAATCCAGGCTTCTGCTTTGTTAGGAAACGATTTAGCTAATGAGGCTATTTCATTTTCCAATTGTTCAAAACCATCTTCTTGAGCATCACCCGATGATTCATAATAAATTTTTGCCCAGCTATGTTGAACTAAAAGCAATTGTTTTTCGAAACTCTCTTTTGATTGAGCATTGCTACTTATTGAAACTAAGAAGATTCCTAATATTGAAATATATTTAATTAACTTCATGACTATTTCCCCTCTGTAAACTTTAATATTGTCGGTAGACTTTTTTTCATAGATAAATCGACCAACTCAGGAAATGCACCATTTAAGCGTGCAAAAAATTTTTCAGGCCACCCAATAAAACGGCTATTTTTCTTTCCTTCGAGTAGATAAACCAACTCCTTTGCGACCATTTCTGGGGGATCTACTTTACTGCCTAACGCTTTATTCATATCTATGACATTACTGGTATTTATATTTGTGTCTGTTGCTCTCGGTGCCAAATAACTAATTCGGACATCCGTGTTTGCCATTTCTCTACTTAGGGCTTCAGAAAAACCTTTAAGACCAAACTTACTTGCACAATATAAACTATACCCAGGAAAACCTATTGAACCGAGAGTTGATCCAACATTAATCACTGTCGATTTTTGTCCTCCTCTTTTCTTTAAAAATTCATGAGTTAATTGAATTGTACTCGTAAGATTAGTCGTTAATACGTTATTAATATCGGTATCAGATACTTCGTTAAATGTGGAAAAATTTGATATTCCAGCATTATTAATAAGAACACTAGGCTCAACATTATTAAAAGATTTAGCAATCATGTTTGCTCTATCCGTTTCATTGGTTATATCTCCAATAACCACTTCATGCTTTCCTTGCAGTTTATTAACTAACATCACTAGATTTTCTATATTTCTCCCCACTAAGATCAGTGAATAGCCTTTCTCTGATAATTGCTTAGCAATGGCTTGACCAATTCCGCCTGTTGCTCCCGTTAAGATACATTTAGGCAACTTTTTCATGATCCCTCCTTGGAAATTGCGGTATAGAATTCCTGTTATCTAATGCGCGGAAAATATTTCCATAAAGTAAGTAAAATTTCTTGGCACTTTCAACGATAAGATCTTGTTCATCTTTATCTGTAATTTTTGACATCAGTCCCTCAAAAAATTGAACATGCTCAATATCAAGAGAACCATGAGATTTAAGGTAGCTAAAAGCTTTGTCAGGTAAAGACAAAGCACTTCCTATAGCAGAGGCAGCATTATCCGCCATAGCAATACTCGTTCCTTCAAGCACATGAACCATGCCAAAAAAGCATAGAGGATTAACCCGTTGAATAGAGTCATATGCGTATGACACCATTAGTTCAGTTGCGTATGATGGTTTACTCTCTCTTACGGCTTCCTTATCTGAACTACAAGCTGCAATATCATTTAATATCCATTCTTGATGACCAAGCTCTTCTTCGATATATTCGGCTACAGCCTCACGTAACCACTCTTTACTTTCAGGTAACCTTGCACCAACTAACATTAGTAATGGCACCGTATGTTTAACATGATGATAAGCCTGAGATAGGAACTCAACATAATCGTCTAACTCAATTTCTCCTTTAAAACATCTGCTAATAATAGGGGATGAAAGTAAATACTCTTTTTCTGATTCTGTTTCATTTAATAAGCGTTGGTATAAGTTCATGACATCTCCAAATTAGTTTTAGATTGTTTATAGATATTTGAAATTTCTTTATGAAAGTGATTTTCTATTGCATGACGTTTGGGTCGCCCATTTGTCGTGAATAGTCCATCTTCAAAATTCATTGGTGACTTTAAGCTCACTTGGTATTGGACTTGAGCATAACCAGGCAATACATTGTTTACTTTTGCCATTGCCTGTTCGACATCACGTTCAGGTAAATTACGATTTAAAGGAACAAGAATAGCGATACAAAATGGTCTGCCATCTCCTAGTACAACTGCTTGTTGAAACATTCCTGATGACATAATTTCAGACTCAATCCACTCAGGTGACATATTCCGACCATATGAATTGATAATGACATTCTTTTTACGACCGTTGATTTCAATAGAGTTGTTGACAAGTTTTGCAATATCTCCTGTATTTACTTTCTTGGGATACCAGGATTTTTCATCGTTGATATAACCTAAGAAAACATTACCTTCTACAACTAATTCACCATCAATTATTGAAATAGAAACATGCGGAAGCACTTCTCCGCAGGAATAAATAGTATTATTGTTTCGTTTGTTAATACTGACTACTGAGCCGCATTCAGATAAACCATAGCCCTGATAAACAGGCAGACCTACCTCTCTAGCTTGTAATATGAGTCGTTCAGATACTTTGCTTCCGCCTACAGCAATAAACTCTAACTCCTCAGGAGCTAACCAACCATTGTTAAGTCCGATGATAAGCACTTGAAGTAATTCAGGTACAAGAATTAAACTTTGAGGTTTTACGCGTGAAATGGCACTGAGAAAACTATCCATATTAAATAATTCTGCACCATCAAACCCTAGTTCTTCGCTATCTAACAACCATACTGTTCCACCTGCCATCAGTGGGGCATAAATTCCAGCTACGTTCTCAAGTAATGTGGATAGTGAAAGTAAACAAAGATGAGTAGGAGATTGAATATCTACAGCTTCTACTATTGAACGGGCCACATTCATTTGGTTTTCGGTACTTAAGCAAACTCCTTTAGGTTTACCTGTAGTTCCAGAAGTGAAAGTCACTTTGCTGGTTCCTTTAGGTAATTTAGGAGATTTCTCTAATTTGAGAAAGTATGCAGATAAAGACGGAAATGGCGTTTGCTCTTTCTCATAAAAAGAAAGTACCTCATTTGAAATAATAACATCTGGTCTTACGGTACTTATTAATTCATCTATTTGTAGATCTGAAAAGAATGGGGGCACAGGCGTAAATACAACATTAGCTTGTTGACAAGCTAAATCAACAAAAATCCATTCAGCTTGGTTACCACAATACAAAGCAACTGAATGTATTTTGTTGTTGTTTAGCCATTGCGAAAATTGCTCTACTTTGAAAATAAGTTCTTCATAAGTAAATGAATCTTCCTCTGTTCTTATAGCTATATTATGCTTAGGATGTTGCTCTATCATTTCCATAATCATTAACATGCTCCTAAATTCTTACATGTTTTTGCTATTTCATTAGCTAAACCTTGGAATAACTTGTGATAATAGCTATGACTATCAACTACTTGAGCAACATCAGATAAAGAAACTGCTACGACTTTAGGAGATGTTTCATAGTAACTTCCCCATTCGTCATCTGATTCATTCAGCAGTTCAGCATTTGCATCACAAATATAGTCGCATTTAATGCCTGCTTTAGAAATAATCCCAATCACTTTGCTTGTTCCGGCAAAGGTCATATATTTAAAACCTAAACAAAATAAAGAAATAGCGGTGACAAGAAATAAAGGGACTGTAAATCGGTTTGAATTACTATATAAGCTCCCAATCTCTACAATATCGCCACGTTGAACTTGTTGGGATTTAAACAAATCTAATTCATTAATTGGTACATCTAAATATTGCTCAATGAACAATTGAGATGATGCTGATCTGATACCCAAAGCTGCCTTAAGCTTTCCTTCGCTGACAGACAATAAGAAAGGCATCGTGATTGGAATATTGGCTTCATATGACTTTTGAAAACCATGTTTAATGAAAGCTTCTACCTCTGCTCTTCCTTCTTCATTTTCTGAATAAACATCCATACTCAATGTTTGTGACTTGGAAAACGATGATGTTGCAGTAACAGTGTTATTGGATACTAGATTTAACATAATAGAACCTCATTCGTTGTCTATGAGGTAACTATAAAAGAGCATGCTTAAGGTAAGCTTAAGAGAGGTTTTTAAATTTATTATAAAATAGCATCACGTAAAGAGTGAAGACAAAACCTATGGCGCTATGTGCCCCGAAGCTCCATAGAATTTAATACCTAAAATCGTATTAATCTAATGTCCGTTTTGGTGTTTTCTAATCAAATTAGAATTTTTGACTTTATAGATTTCTGATGAAATTTAGAGCAATTCTATTATCTAACGCATGGCTGTTTTACGTTAGATTATTCATCGATAGATAAGCCTAGGCTAACGTCCGCTAACGTATCTTAGTGACCACTAGGTGGCCTGATTGTTGACAAGTTAAGTCGTCTGCTTTGGGTTTTAGCTAACCTTTCTATCTCAACCAGATAGTTCCAAATTACCAAAATCGTTGAGCCATACTTATAGCTTCTTTAACCAAAGGAGCACTATTATGTATAACATCATTCCTTACACCCCAAAACCTAGCTGGAATAAAGGTAAATTAGTTGGTCAAAAACTTCCTCTTAAGCTTGAGGAGGTATGGTCTATAAGAACAAGACTTGATTTAGCAAATAACCTTCGCGAACTCACTATGTTCAATTTAGCATTAGATTGTAAATTACGAGCGTGTGATTTTATTAAACTTAAAGTCATGGATATCGCTCATGGGAAAAGTATTCAATCTAGAGCAATATTGATCCAACAAAAAACAGGTACTCCTGTTCGATTTGAAATAACTAAAAAGACCCAAGAGTCACTTAAAGAGTGGATCACATTAAAATCTCTTCGTTCTAATGATTATTTGTTTGGTAGTCGGATGAAAAAGGGATGCCATCTAACAACCCGTCAATACGCAAGGATTGTCAAAACATGGGTTGCAAGTATTGGTCTAGACATTACATCGTATGGTACTCATTCGATGAGAAGAACCAAAGCATCTTTGATCTATAAAAAAACTAAAAATTTACGTGCTGTCCAAATATTACTTGGTCATACAAAACTGGAAAGCACTGTACGTTATCTTGGTATTGAGGTCGATGATGCCCTTGAATTATCTGAGTCTATAGATATCTAAACTATAAAAAAATCAGGAAGAATGGACACTTCCTTCTACTAATATCTCAAAGCGGTCATTATAGACCCTTCTGAATCACCCCAGCAATGGATCATTAAGATACGATTGCGGACGTTAGCATCAATAGTTTTCTGAGCTATTTTTAGTGTTCATTAAGCATTGAGCTACCTTCATAATGACAGTCAACAATGCCACCAAAGCGGTCGTTCATCATCAAATTATTAATGCTAACTTTGTGCGCTTAGAAGACATTAACAATTTCAAATGTCAGAATTATTTACAGTCAGCTTAATGTTGTATTGCGGACCTTAATTGTAATGAAGAATTAAGGGGATGACCTGGTCAACTAAATTCAGACACCCTAGTTAAGTTCGCTAAGCTACCTTTTTCAGTTCTCTTTCTTTACACTCAAATTCATTGGGGTTTTGATAACCAAGATATGAGTGCATTCTTTTGCTGTTGTACCACATCGCGATGTAGTTCAGCACATCTTGTTGAGCTGCATAACGTGTTCGATAGTTACGCCAATGCACGCGTTCTTGTTTTAAACTACCAAAGAAGCTCTCTGCTACCGCATTATCCCAGCAGCAACCTTTCTTACTCATACTACCAACAAAGCCATGTAACTTGAGTATTCGTCTATATTGATGACTCGCATATTGAACACCTTGATCTGAATGTACTATCAGTCCAGCCTTTGCTTTTCGTTGCCACATTGCCATGGTGAGAGCATCACAAACAAGTTGAGCTTTCATTCTTGAACCCATGCTCCAACCGACAACTTTACGAGAGTATAGGTCGATTACTATCGCCAAATATAGCCAGCCTTCTGAAGTCCATATGTAGGTAATATCTTGCACCCACGCTTGGTTAGGTTGTTGCACATCAAAGTCTTGCTCAAGTTCGTTCGCGTAAACGGGCTTGTTGTGTTCGCTGTTTGTCGTTGCTTTATATTTTTTCTTGTAACGTACCCAAACGTTTGCTTCTTTCATTAATTGCGCTGTTTTTCTACGGCTAACTGGGAAGCTGAGTGCATTCAACGCTTTCTGAATACGTCTTTCGCCATAAGTATTATCGCTAAATTTTGCAATATCTTTCACCCATTTCAGCATCTCTTGATGGGTTGTATCAATGGGTCTTTGAGCCTTTCTTTTCTGATAACTATAATAATTGTTACTTTTTATACCCAGTACTCGACACATCAGTATCACAGGCCAGATCTTCTTATGTTGGGTAACAAACGAGTATTTTACTTCGTTTCTTTTGCAAAGAAGACCGTCGCTTTTTTTAATATCTCACGCTCCATTTCTAGGCGCTTTACTTGAGCTTTAAGTTTACGGATTTCATCTTGCTCTGGCGTTAGCTTTCCATTTCCTCTAAAAGCATGACCATCATCATTTTCAGCTTCTTTGATCCATCGACCAAGCACTTGGGCACTGACGTCTAAATTTCTAGCGGCTTCTGCTACAGCGTAGTTTTGATCTCTAACGAGTGCAATTGCATCTAGTTTGAATTCTTTTGAATAAGTTTTACGGTTTTTCATTTGTATCTCGTAAGCGCGTAATTAGCCCCACATACTAATATTAATCCAGTCTGCGCATAATTATCTTAGCAAATTAACATGAGGTCATTATGAATAATCAACAAAAAATAAAACACTGGCAAAACATCTTTGAACAGCAGCAAGATAGTGATTTAACTATCATTCAATTTTGTCGCGACAACAATATTAACGTGTCTACCTTCTATGGTTGGCGTAAACGCCTTTCTGATAAAACCCAACCAATTGAACCGCAACAGGTGATCCCCTTTGTTATTCATGAGCAGTCTTTGACACAACCTTCCATGATTAAACTCTCCACGCCCAGTGGCTACCAAGTAGATTTTGAGTCGACCTTAAGCCATCAAGCCTTAACGCAACTATTGAGTGCGCTGTAATGCATTCCCCAAGCCAAGTTTATTTGGTTACCGGCTTCACTGACATGAGAAAATCAATCAATGGTCTTAGCATTATAGTCAGCGAAACCTTATTACTCGATCCTTTGAGTCAAGCTTGGTTTGTTTTTTGTAATAAACAGCGCGATAAATTAAAAATATTATTTTGGGATACTAATGGTTTTTGGCTTTATTATCGTCGTTTAGAGCAAGGACGATTTCAATGGCCAAAATACGGCGAAGCATGTGCTGCAATGAGCATTGAACAGCGCCAACTTCAATGGTTATTATCCGGTTTGGCGGTGACGAGCCAGACTCGACATCCCACATTATCAGGCTTGTCTGTGATGTAATCCATTACGATCATTGTTACCCTCTTGTACGATCTTGCCAGTGTGTCATGCTATAAAAATGACAGATGACACACAACTCCTCACCTTACAAAATCAACTTGCCCAGATGCAAGTACAGATTGATGCCTTGAAAAAAGATAAGGCGGTATGGCAAGAAGATAAAGTTGAAATGCAAACGCGTATTGACCATCTACTCGCCGAATTAAAGCTAAGCAAATCACAAAAGTACGGTCGAAAAAGTGAAAAAGCCCCCCGAGGTACCTTCAACGAAGCCGAGCAGCATAAAACGAGTGAGCCTCCCAAACATCATAAAAAAGGTAAACAATCGCTAGCTAAACACTTTGAGCGAGAAGACGTTGAGCACACCTTAACCGAGTTAGCTTGTACGTGTTGCGGTGAACAAATGCATCACTGTGGCAGTGAAGATAGCGAACAAGTGAAAATTATCCCCGCCAAAATCAGTGTGATAAAACATAAACAATTTAAATACGCTTGCAGGCACTGTGAGCATGAAGAGCTAAGCTGTAAAATAATAACTGCGCCTAAACCAGCTCAACCTATTCCTGGTAGTATCGCGAGTCCTGAGGCCTTAGCCGCAGTAGTTACTGCTAAATACTGTGATGCACTGCCGCTGTATCGTTTAGTTGATATCTTTGAGCGCGGCGGTTTAAAAATATCCAGAGGAACCCTAGCCAACTGGTGCATTAAGGTCGGCGTACTCATTAAGCCATTAGTCAAAGCAATGCAGCGCCACTTACTTGGTGAGCATAGTTTATGTGCGGATGAAACGCGTGTACAAGTCCTTGATGAAGGTGATAATCCAAGTAGCAATTCACAAATGTGGGTTTATCGCAGTAATGAAGTCAGTAAACAGCCAGTGGTTATTTACGACTATCAAGCGGGTCGTAGTCGTGCTTGCGCAGAAGCGTTCCTCAGAGATTATCAAGGATATTTACAATGCGATGGTTACAGTGTTTATGACGGTATTGAAGGCGTTATTCCTGTGGGATGTTGGGCGCACGCTAGACGTAAATATGATGAAGCCTTAAAAGCAGAGTCGAAAAATAAAGGCCGTGCGCATAAAGCGATCAGCTTTATCAGTCAATTATATAAAATAGAAACTCAAGCGAAGAACAAAAAGTTATCACCACAAGCACGGTATCAATTACGACAAGAAAAAGCCCTGCCGATTTTAACACAATTCAAAGCATGGCTTGATGAAGCCAGTGATAAAGTGATCGCGGGGAGTTATATTGGCAAAGCAATAAAATACAATCTCAACCAGTGGCATAAACTGATTAGGTACGTTGAAGATGGTCATTTAGGGATTGATAATAATATCACTGAACGAGATATTCGGCCGTTTACAACAGGTAGAAAAAACTGGTTATTCTCAAAATCAGTCAATGGTGCACAAGCAAGTGCGATACTTTATAGTATTGTCATGACGTGCAGGGCCAATGACATCAATCCATATTATTACTTCCAGCATTTATTCAAAACATTGCCCGCACGTCAAAGTGACGATGATGATTTTACCGATCTAATGCCATGGAATGTGCATCTAGACTTCGATTATAGCTAAGCGCACTGCTTAATTGTGCGCTTACTGTATCTCCAGTTAAGTCTATTATGTCTTAACTGGGGTAGTCGTATCAATTAGACCACGTCACTTTGTACTTAATTAGAAGTACTGTACATTGCGATATATCAAATAATCCACTCCTTTTTATTCAATTAATTATTACTGTCCAATAACACCCCTTTCAACCACCTATTTATATTCAAAGAAATAGAAATAGTCACACGCAAAAATATTAGGAATGTTTGCAGATTGAATTCTAATAATATATGTTATGTGATCAAGTTCGGCTGGATGAATAACACTGAGAACATTTGTTATACACCTAATATCAAACCGACAAAAAGTGTATAATATTCGCACAAAATAATTCTCGAAATAAGTGCCACTAATAGAGATAATTCTCAACTTAAGTGGCACTCCGCTGTTTTTCATATTATTTAAGTTATTGATTATTATGAGTGCCACGTGCCTCAGATTCTCGATTTAAGTGGCGCTAGTCAAATGTGGCGAGTGCCACTTAAGTTGAGAATTCGAGGCAGGTTGAGAATTTTTATATTTGAAATTGACCCGTAAATTACAGCCAACATAGTTTAAGACACTGTTACACCTATATATAAGCATAATTTAAGGTGCTGATTCACCTACAGGTTAGTATGGGTTAGTTAAGGGAGTTTCTAGGGTAACGTGCACTTATTAAAGCCTTGTATGAGCAATGCACTATATAAATTTTTTAATTGAATTAATGTGTTTTTAGTTTGCTAATACTTCTACACGCTCAATCCGACCTAATCATCTTTGTCATTTATCCGACATTATTGTCATAGGGTGAAATCACACTTTAAGCTGCTTTGGGTATGCTAAAGTCGTTGACCATATTTCATCTTGATAGACAACTAAGCCATAACGGTCATTCACTATTAAGCTAGAACGCCAAACCTGTTCTGTAAAACTACATAATGGTGACTTATCGAACACTACAATTTGATAGGAAAATTCACGTTGCACGTTAGGAAGTATAGAGTTAATAGATTAAGTAATTGATTTTATTGTTGCTAGTAGAATTTACTATAGCAACTTAATTTATTCTATTAGGTTTTTCATAATATTTTCAAACTCATTTAAGCGTTTCATGTTTCTTAGTTTTATTTCTATGTCAGCTTTTAACGATTGAGGAAAGTGTTTAGAGAAGCAAAGTTTTATTTCATATTCTGGGATAATATTGATTTTATCATGTAGGGTTACGTCGTTTTTATTGACCTGCATTTTGTTTAAAAAATATTGAATTCTGACTCGCATCTCTGGATAAACATCAGCATCTCCTTCCAAAACTGATAAAATAGCTGACTCTGGTGATTTAACGCGTATAACTTTTTTAATTAAACCTTTGTTAATATAAGAATCTAATCCTGGATAATCAAAGCCATCAATTAACACTAAGGTTTGATCAAATAAACTTCGCATACCATCAAAATCATTTGATTTTAATGTAAAAAATACATGCTTAACTTTCCATACTGATATTTCAGACAAGGAAGTAGATTGAGCCCCAACCCATGAATCAGATCCATAACTTATCCAATGTTCTTTACTAGTACTCATCTCCTTTATCATACGATTAAATGATAAATTCTTTGGCTTAAACAAAACATCTACGTTCGATAATGAATTGATTATATGAGTTATAAAACCAGTTTCACGTTCGTTATTATCAAACTGAAATGGTGGATTGTGAGATTTATAATAAATAACTTCAATTTTTTCATCGCTATACGATATAAATGCAGTGAAATAAATAAGAAGAAATAAGGTGTATTTCATACAACTCCTGTTTTAAATGATTTATCAATTTTGGCATTATCTGTGGGTATTAATAGCATGACTAAATGGAAAGTTATCACTAAATATAGTGCATATCTAATACCACTAAAATACCAACCAGTAGCATGCTAACTTTCACTTTTTCAACCCAAACTTCGGTGAGAAGTGAAAAATAAATTATAATTACAAACTCTCAATATACCTAATTTATTAGACTAATTCATGATTCTTTTAGTTAGTTCTGACGTGGTCTAATTGATACGACTACCCCAGTTAAGACATAATAGACTTAACTGGAGATACAAATGAAAAACCGTAAAACTTATTCAAAAGAATTCAAACTAGATGCAATTGCACTCGTTAGAGATCAAAACTACGCTGTAGCAGAAGCCGCTAGAAATTTAGACGTCAGTGCCCAAGTGCTTGGTCGATGGATCAAAGAAGCTGAAAATGATGATGGTCATGCTTTTAGAGGAAATGGAAAGCTAACGCCAGAGCAAGATGAAATCCGTAAACTTAAAGCTCAAGTAAAGCGCCTAGAAATGGAGCGTGAGATATTAAAAAAAGCGACGGTCTTCTTTGCAAAAGAAACGAAGTAAAATACTCGTTTGTTACCCAACATAAGAAGATCTGGCCTGTGATACTGATGTGTCGAGTACTGGGTATAAAAAGTAACAATTATTATAGTTATCAGAAAAGAAAGGCTCAAAGACCCATTGATACAACCCATCAAGAGATGCTGAAATGGGTGAAAGATATTGCAAAATTTAGCGATAATACTTATGGCGAAAGACGTATTCAGAAAGCGTTGAATGCACTCAGCTTCCCAGTTAGCCGTAGAAAAACAGCGCAATTAATGAAAGAAGCAAACGTTTGGGTACGTTACAAGAAAAAATATAAAGCAACGACAAACAGCGAACACAACAAGCCCGTTTACGCGAACGAACTTGAGCAAGACTTTGATGTGCAACAACCTAACCAAGCGTGGGTGCAAGATATTACCTACATATGGACTTCAGAAGGCTGGCTATATTTGGCGATAGTAATCGACCTATACTCTCGTAAAGTTGTCGGTTGGAGCATGGGTTCAAGAATGAAAGCTCAACTTGTTTGTGATGCTCTCACCATGGCAATGTGGCAACGAAAAGCAAAGGCTGGACTGATAGTACATTCAGATCAAGGTGTTCAATATGCGAGTCATCAATATAGACGAATACTCAAGTTACATGGCTTTGTTGGTAGTATGAGTAAGAAAGGTTGCTGCTGGGATAATGCGGTAGCAGAGAGCTTCTTTGGTAGTTTAAAACAAGAACGCGTGCATTGGCGTAACTATCGAACACGTTATGCAGCTCAACAAGATGTGCTGAACTACATCGCGATGTGGTACAACAGCAAAAGAATGCACTCATATCTTGGTTATCAAAACCCCAATGAATTTGAGTGTAAAGAAAGAGAACTGAAAAAGGTAGCTTAGCGAACTTAACTAGGGTGTCTGAATTTAGTTGACCAGGTCATTCATATGCTCTATTGAGTTAATTACCAACCAACGCCACCCTAGTTTAATTTTAAAACTAGAAACCTAAAAGTTAACTTGTAGATAGGTTGAACTTTACAGAGAATGACTATTGGCAAGTAACCTACTATTTAGTTTTTTGTTACAACAGCCTTTGATACATTTGAAAACCGTCAATAATGAGACAATTAGCGTACGGAGGTTGACTCACATAGGCAGCAATGAGCTTCAATCCAGCCTAATTATATTCGTCGTTTTATCCGACATTAAAACGAAGCCATTTTTTACTTAAACATAACTAACTAAACTTAGCTTTATAGCAATTAGCATCAATACAAATCCTGCTACTTTATCAATTTTTTGTTTTTGCCGATTGAAACGAGGCAATATGCTGGGGTGTGATAACAATAAAACCACACCACTGTACCAAACAAAATGTGCCAACATTATGATCAGGCCATAACTTACTTGCATAATTAACGGCGTATCTATCGACACAACTTGCGTAAAAATACTTAAGAAGAAAATAGCTGTTTTGGGGTTTAATAAATTGCAAGTAAAGCCTAAACGTAATGCCATAAAAGGTGACATTTGAGTCGTAGGGTTGCCTTTGTCTTTATTTAAACTCTCACGTGTTGTTAATAACTGCCAAGAAATATAAATAAGATAAGCCGCACCTAAATATTTTATTGCTGAAAATAACCATGGAGAATTTGCTACCACTACGGCTAATCCAGCAATAGAATAGCTAGCGTGAATACAAACAGATAAACACATACCTAAACT
Organism: Cognaticolwellia beringensis; assembly: GCF_002076895.1. Taxonomy (NCBI): domain Bacteria; kingdom Pseudomonadati; phylum Pseudomonadota; class Gammaproteobacteria; order Alteromonadales; family Colwelliaceae; genus Cognaticolwellia; species Cognaticolwellia beringensis. The sequence continues at coordinate 3,577,725 of NZ_CP020465.1, read as the reverse complement.
CATATATAAGCCTGAAAAACGGCCATTGTAGATGCTCGTGCGCGTCACCATGACAAAATCAGCACCTGGTAATATAGCCATAAAAATAGCAATTGTGCTCACTGCTATAATTTCTGCCATATAAGTATTTATTAAAAATTCCATATTTTCCTCTTACAATTTTAAGTATGCTCGGAGCAACTCATTTATTACAACGCAACTATGTTAATATATGAGTTAATTTAAACAATACACTTAACTGACAAAGGACTTGTGCCTCATGGACACAAATAAATTAATCCCTTTATTATCTGATATGGCGATTTTTGTCACTGTGGTTGAGCAGGGAAATTTTAGTAAGGCGGCAAAAAAGCTTGGAGTTACACCTTCAGCAGTAAGTCGTCAAATTGGCCGATTGGAAGATGCATTAGGCATCAAATTATTACAGCGAACTACACGGCAACTGGCATTAACGGAGTCAGGGACAATAACATTTAATTATTGTAAGCAAATGGTAGAATCTGCTGATCAAGCTGTTAATGCTAGCCACTCTGCAACATCGACAGTTAGTGGATTATTGAGAGTAGCAGCACCAAAATCACTAGCCAATAAAGTATTAAGACCACTCTTTGTTGAGTTTTTGAAATGCTACCCAGACATTCAGCTGCATTTGAAGGTATCCGACCGTATTTTAGATCCTATCCATGACGGTGTAGATTTTTTGATTCATATTAATGACAACCCCATTGAAGCCTTGGTAAACGTCAAACTTGGACATGTTGAAAATGTGGTGTGTGCTAGCCCTGATTTTCTATCCAAACACACCCTACCATTACACCCCGATGATTTAAAAAATTTAGCATGCATATGCTTAGGTGAAAATATGGCTGATGGTCGTTGGAAATTTAGTAATAAAAATCAACAAACTACCGTACAAGTTTCAGGGTCATATCTAATTAATCACAGTGAGATGCGCCGAGATGCTATTGAACAGGGTTTTGGTGTTGGTGCTTTACCAGATTATATCGCGCAACAAGGCATTGAAACGGGGAAACTCATTCCATTATTGGAAGATTGGCAGCTAAAAGGGAGCTACCAAGGCGATATTTGTTTACAGTATGTGCAAAGTAAATACCTACCAAATAAAAACCGTGTGTTTATCGATTTTATGAAGCAAAAATTACTTATAATTTAGCCTGATTCGTAAGTGGTAATTCTGGTTTGTGGTAAAAGTTAGCGTTTACAATGAAAGATCATCGGCAGCTATAAGCTTCAAACTGACCTAATGATTTTTATCGTTTTATCCGTCACGGCGGTCGTTAGGAACGATTACATGTTGAGGTACTTTTGGTATTTAAAAGACGTTAACCTTATTTTATATTGATAGACGAGTAAGCCAACATTGCCGCCGTTCAAAATATTTTAACGGCATGACTTCGAAGTGCGCAAACAAGAAATAGAAATAAAAATAGAATGTACCGGAAATTTACTGTCAAGCAGAGGTTCTTAAAGCTTGAGCTTTGGTAAGAAAACAGTCATTTTTAAACATGTATTCTTGATAAAACTCCCCGACTGAAAAAGAAAAAATAAGAAATCGTCAGGTTTGCCTAAGTTTAAAAGTTAAAGCTTATATGTTGTCTTTAGAAAGCAAAATAATTTATTATAATATAAGAGATTAATCTGCATTGGGCATTGTTCAAATCAACCTTGACTCGCCTTAATTTTTCCATCCATTGTTGAGAGGTTTGCCTTTGAAAAATTTATTTTGTTTGACTCGTCATTATCTGATTTGTCTTACACTCTTGGCCCCCCTGACGGCGCAGGCTCATCAAGTATCATTCTGGAACGGCAATAAAACGCCCTCAAGACAACTTTACGAACAACAAGTACTGCAAGCTGCCCTCAGCGCTGCAGGAGTGAAGACAAGTATTGATATCGATGAACGTAATCTATCAATTAGTGAAGAAGCAAGCGTTTTTAGCAAGCAATTATTTGATGTTTTTGCCACGGTACAAGGCAACCCAAAACTCAATGCAGAAAACAAAATTTTAATAGCTAAACCCATAATGCAGGGCTTGCTTGGTCAGCGATTATTGATCATCCGCAAAACAGATTCAGCACGTTTTGATGCAATAAAGCAGACCGATGAGATGAAAAAAATGCGTTCAGGAATTCCTACTGGCTGGGCAGATGTTACTTTATTTAAAGCAAATCAATATAACACTGTTGAGATCGGTAATTTTGAAACTATTTTTCAACATTTAGTGAATAATGACTTTGATTATTTAGCTCTGGGAGCCAATGAAATTGAACAAGTATATCAACAAGCTGATTTGGAAAAATTGGATTTAACTATAGCGCCGACATTAATGCTCCGTTATAACTTTCCTGTAGTTTTTTATGTAAATCCCAACAATCCTGAACTCGCGAAACACCTAAATACAGGGCTGGAACTGATCATTAAAAATGGCACTTTAAAGGCTATGTTTGACCAACACTTCGGTCATTTATATAGCCGCCTACATCTAGCTGACAGAATAAGTTTTGAACTCAAGAATCCACTGATTAAAAGTAAAATCAATTAGATACTGTTTTGGTGTTAGGTCTGTTTTAAGGGGCATTAAATTTATCAATGATTATGACCTTGTCTTTCAATATGCTACAAAAACATGAAATCATTACTGTTGTCAGTTTTAGAATCTCAAAGCTGACATGTAATTTATATCATTTTTAGGGTTATGCTTGACCGCAGTGTGGCAAATGTTAGCGTTCAGGTACTAAATACCACCGACGGCTTTGAGCTTCAAACCGACCGAATGATTTTTGTCGTTTTATCCGACAATGCGGTCGTAACGATTATTACTATGCACGCTAACTATTGCCACAAAGCGGTCTAAATTTACGAATAAAAATCAACCTGCCTAACGATCACTTTGATACGGAGACATTAGCTTAGGATTATCTAACGACAAGTGAACCGACAAATAAGACTTAAGTGAATTCAAAATATCAGACGCTAATGAGGTAAACAACATTGCTGACATTTCAACGAACCTGACCCCACAGGTATTCACAGGTACGTAAAGTAGGTATGAGTTAAGTGCTTTATCGTCCTGAAGTAAGATAGAAGCTTAAACTGCATATAACAACATACCTCTTGTACGCCTGCTTTAAGCTGTGAGTTCATAGCAAGCTTGGGTAAAACCTTTAATAAGCGTTAATTTCCAACAAATATTTTTGTAACTATAAAGCTATTGTTAATCGCCTAGATTACTCTGTACCGACAAATTAAACGTTTTTACATCACAGCTATTAAGGGCATCACAACCTCTTATGATAAACCTTAAGTTTAATAGGTCTTTATCCTGAAAGCCCTCACTACCTACAAAATCACTTCCGACAGAGCAAGATAGCTTGTTGTCATCAATTTCACATTGAACTTCACCTGTTGCGTTAGGGCAAAGTGAGAAAGAAGCGCTACCACATTTAAGCTCTACTATATTATTTATGTCAGAATGTATTTCACCGTTAGTCGATAAATACAAACCTATTCTGTAGGGTGCTGAGGTGGGTGATACCCACTGAACTTCAAAGCTAGTACCTTCTGTAACCGTAATCTGCTCTCCTTCATAAAAATCTTTTGCATCAAACCTGATGTTTTGTAAGGTAAAGCTCGTTGTATCATCTGGCAAGCCATTGCTGTCAGGCGTTTTTTTATTGCTACCGCCCCCACAAGCGCTTAGCACTAATATACAAATGGTTAATAAACTATATTTCATAAATGTCCTTATTATTAATTTAAAAAATTCCATACTTGGTAGTTCTGTAGCCTACGTGGCCGTTAACAATGCTAAGATTATCGGCAGTTATGATGGCGAAGGAGCCAGTCACGCTGAAATTCAATCGGCTTTTGTTGTCATGTATCCCGCTCCATGTGAATTTTTAACAAAGCTAACTTTTTTCAGCTCCAGATTCAATCTCAGTCCAAACTCGTAAGAAATTTCCTCCTAGAAGTTTAGTTATTTGTTCATCGCTATAACCACGGGTTTGTAAGCCTACAATTAAATTAGGGTAATCGGCAACAGATTTTAGGCCTTCTGGTAGTGCTCCTTGTACGCCATCAAAATCTGAACCAATACCAACATGATCAATGCCTACAAGTTTTATAGCATAGTCAAATTGATTAAGCACAGCATCAATGGGTGTCACTGGCATAGGATGTTTATCCCACCAATTTTTATCAAACGATTGTTCATCTATTAATTCTGTGCCTGAAACAATAGCTGCTTGGTTTTGCTTGGCTATTGCCGCTTTTTCTTTGAAAAAAGCTTGAAGGTCATCTGCTGATTTTCGATTAATAAAAGGTATGCCAAAGGATATTTGTATCACCCCACCCTTAGCCGCAATAGCCCGTGCAAGTTCATCACTAATATTGCGTTCAAATCCGGGAGTGAAATGTCTAAAAGCAGAGTGGCTCGCAATTACCGGTACTTTGCTCAATAACAGCACATCTTTTACAGCTTTATCGGATAAATGCGACACGTCTACTATCATCCCTAGCCGGTTCATTTCACTCACAACCTTCTTACCAAAAGGGCTTAATCCGTTCCATTGACGTCTGGGATCATAAGAAGAATCGCTAATTCGATTGCTAGCGCTGTGAGCTAATGTAATATAACGGACCCCACGTTTAAAAAATTTACCCACTTGATTAATGTCATCCTCAATTGGAGCGCCATTCTCCATACCAAGTGCTAACAAAACACGGTTTTCTGTTTTTAAACGTTCGATATCTTTTGGTGAACTTAAAAGTCCAAATTTATTAGGATGACGTGCAATTAATGCTTCAATACTATCAATCTGTGTATGGGCAATTTGTTTTGCTTTGCCTTGCTGATCATCACTAGCTGAAGTGTAAATTGACATAAAAGCTACATTAAGGCCGCCTGAATAAGCACTAGGGTAATCAAATTCACGACTAGGTGAAGTAGAGCCAAGATCACCCCACTCAGCAAGTAACTTGCTAGGTGCATCAATGTGTGTATCAACAATGATGGCTTTTTTTGCCAACTGCTTAGCTGTCAGGGTTGTTGAGTTCGCTAATGTGCTTGCAGTATTAAGTAACAAAGCTATAACGATCGTTATCGATAGTTGCTTATTCATTATTCATTTTTCCTTTTTCCTTTTAATATCGAAAAACACTTCATCTAATTTTTAACTTATCAGCGTAACTTTTATCCTATTTCGATAGTTTGTCGAGTAAACGACTTACTTTATTATTGAAGTTAGCATACAACATGGTCGGTGTGATTTATTGTTCATTAAAGTAAGTATGCCTAATAAGAAATATGATGTCTGCATTGTTAAATAACTGCGGCTTTGATTTAAAGTGTTGATGAGCGAAATACTTGGCTGACTCCGGAGCCAGTCTCGGCAAGATTAATCGGGTTTGATTATTATAATTACTGACGCGTAATGATAACGGTGGATTATCACCGCAAAACATTAGATTTTTAGAAAAGTCCTTATGCCCAGAAACGTATCCTGATTCAAATTTATTGTTCACTGTGACAATAAACCTACTTAAGATCGCTAATCATCATACTTTCTCTATTTTCATATTAAGAGGAAGTTAATATAGACACTTCGCGGCCATTGATTAAGTTACGACACAATTTCTTATGTTTATCATGACTGTTACTTAATATAAGCAGCTAATTTCAACCTAAAATCCCATAAAGATGAGCTATTTTTTGACAGGGTAGAATGCTTGCTCTACCCTGGTGGTAGAATGAACACTCTACACCGAGTAATTAATATGCTTAGAGAAAAAATTGCAGCTAACCTAGAAGAAGCTTTTAGCAAATATGGCTTTGCGCAACCAAGTGTCGCCCAATTAAAATCCGCTTGCAACGTTAGCTTGCGAACGCTTTACAAACACTATCCATCCAAAGAAGCGATGATCATTGCAGCTTTGGAATATCGTCATAAAAAATATATTGCATTCTTGTTGAGCGAATCACACTCAACAGGTATTGATAGTGTTCTGCACATTTTTGAGAAACTTAATCAATGGATGGCTGAGTTTGCACCTAACGGTTGTTTGTCTCTAAACGCCATTGCTGCTTTTCCTGAAGATATAGGTATGAAAGAGACTGTTCGACGGCATAAAGAAGAAGTTCATGACCTGTTAAAGCAATTGAGCCAGAGAGAAGATCTGTCGACAGAGCTTTTTTTACTTCATGAAAGTGTATCAAGTGTTTGGCCCATAATGGGGAAAGCATCGGTAACATCCGCGCAAAAAATTATCAAGCAACTATGGAGTGCACAAAGCCATGTTTAAAATACCAGAAACTATGAAAGGTGTTCAGCTAACAGGTCATGGCGGTGCTGAAATGCTTCAGTATCGTGATGATATTTCAGTGCCAATACCAAGCCATAACGAAGTCCTAATACGTGTCGCAGCCGCAGGCGTTAACAATACTGACATTAACACGAGAACTGCGTGGTATTCAAAAAGTGATAATAACGGTAAAGACGCAAGTTGGTCGGGTAATGCACTGGTTTTTCCACGTGTTCAAGGGGCGGATGTTTGTGGCATTGTTGTTTCGGTCGGCGATGGTGTAAATAAGGAGCGTATCGGCGAGCGAGTATTGATTGAACCCTGTTTACGGGTGGCTAACGGTCAGGAGCTTGACCCGCCTTGGTACTTTGGTTCTGAATGTGATGGCGGATTCGCAGAATTCACCGTTGTTTCAGCTTGTCATGCATATCCTATAAAAAGCGAATTGTCTGACATTGAGCTTGCTACCTTTCCATGCTCCTATTCGACAGCAGAAAATATGCTTACTCGTACAAAAGTTACCAATAAAGACAAAGTATTAATCACTGGTGGGTCAGGTGGTGTAGGCTCTGCGGCAATTCAATTAGCCAAAGCTCGGGGGGCACATGTTATTGCCGTGACCAGCCCTGCAAAAAAACATCAACTTATGAATTTAGGTGCTGATGAAGTCGTTTTCAGAGACGATAATTTAGTTGAAATACTCGGTGAGAATAGCGTTGACGTAGTCATTGACCTTGTTGCTGGTATTCAATGGCCACAGTTTTTGGAAGTATTAAAATCAAAAGGCCGATACGCTGTGTCTGGTGCAATTGGTGGCGCTTTGGTTGAGTTAGATGTGAGAACACTGTATTTAAAAGATTTAAGTTTTTATGGTTGTACCGTGCTTGAGCCAGGAGTATTTCAAAATTTGATCAACTGTATTGAACAGAAAAAAATCATCCCTGTTGTTGCACTAACGTTTCCTTTAAAAGACATATACACAGCACAGAAAGTATTCCAGGAAAAACAACATGTCGGCAAAATTGTGCTAACTGTGATGGATTAACTTGGATAGTTAGGCCAACGTTGTAAAGCGAGCTTCTTTGTACTCAACACTCGATATAATCGAATTGTGTGCAAAGAGCCAGAAGGATTTTTTAGCATTCACCATATAATGTTATGTGTTAACTAGGTTCACCAGTGTCTGCATTAGGTAAGACCTGACTCTATCCCGATTTATTTCATACAAAATGTGAACAACCTATTAAATCGAGATTAACCTGACTCGCTTAATAAACGCTTCAAACCTAAAGGGCTACAGTTTGCCTCCTCACTGTGATAAAAATGTGGCCACTAGAGTGGTGTGGTTAAATTAACACCTTTTACCATATATAAATCATCATATTTTAAACCGCCGTTACCGTAAGGTTTTTTATGAGAACCCGTATTAGAATTTGCTAAGAAGTAAATTAATGGTAATTCACGTTTCTTTCTAAACTGTGCGTTTTTAAAAACTAACGTTTGTTCATCGAACTCACCGCCTTTAACGTAAACATCATAATTTTGCCCACCTTGAGTCAGCGTATTATTATTTACCACATACCAAATATCATACCAACGCCCTACTTCTAATGGCTTAGCTGAACGATGTTTTGCAAAGTTTTGTACATTGCTATAACCGTTATCAACCTTAACCATTAGGGCACCATCGTTTTTCAAACCACTTGATTCTGCTTTATCTGTAACACGAAGGGTTGGCTCAAAAGCATCATAACCTAGTTTTTCAATACTTTTTGGGTCTTGGTTACTAATACCAAAGGCATGGTTATTGGGGAAGTATTCAACATTAATACGTGTATAGAAAGTGTAGATTTCACCAACATTAACCGTGGCTGGCAAAGCTTTATAGGTTAAGGCTTTACGGTTTCCGACTAAACCATCTTTCGCTGGTTTTTTTATCATGTACTGATTGTTAGATGATGAAGCTTCTTCCCTTAACTCAGTTACTTGTGGGTTTTTAATAAAAGGTTTCGTGTCATTTTGTGTGTCTGCTTTAGTCCAGCCTTGTAACGAGGTTTGTTCGAAATTATCGATAGCTAACCACTGTGATGACACGAACGGTTCATTTGATCTACATCCTGTGGTTAAAAAAGCACTGAATAAGGTGAAAATTACAGCTTTTATAGATTTATGAGTTACTGACATTAAATGGTCCTTTGTGGGGCGAAGTTTAAGCTGTGAAATAATGAATGCATTCAGTATTTAAAAATTCTTGAGCGCTAATACACTACATAAAATTTTTACCTGAGTTACTTTAAAAAAGGATACCTCAAAACTAGAAATAACTCCTGCTGATTCTCTTGAATTTGGCGAGAGTAGGTATTAATAATTTCGAAAGATAAGTGTAAATGTCTCATCTGTCATTTTTATCTGATGGGGTTTAGCAAATATGTCGGTATTTTTAATATTAATTATCTCGATAATGTAAAGTGCAGCCTTTACAATATGATGCAATTAAAATTAATAAAGTAGAAACTCATGTCGCTGCCGCCATGCCCTAAATGTAATTCTGAATTTATTTATCAAGATCAAAGCCTGCTGATTTGCCCAGAGTGCGCATATGAATGGAATCCGTCAGAAACTTTCGACGAAGCGGCCTTATTTACAGTAAAAGACTCAAACGGAACGCAGCTAAATGAAGGAGATAAAATCACCATGATTAAAGACCTTAAAATTAAAGCTAGTTCTCAGGTCATTAAAGTCGGGACTAAAGCTATTATTAAGCGAATAGTGGAAGGTAAAGATCACCAACTCGACTGTAAAGTAGACGGAGTCGGTGAAATGATGGTTACGGCAAAATTTGTTAAAAGAGCTTGATGACTAAATAGTCAGAGTTAAGCTATTTTAGTTTGTTGGATTTTTTGAGTAAATTTATCGTTCACCACAAGCGCTAGCAAGATTATTCCACCACCTAGTGCAAGGCGAAAAATATCAGCATCGCGGTTCCAAAACACAACATTTACCACAATACCTGCGGGGATTAGCAAGTTATTGGCAACAGCCAGAGTGCCAACGCTTACCTGTGTTGCACCCTTGTTCCAGGCAAAGTAACCAAGGCCAGAAGCGACAATGCCTAAATAAGTCAAAATAGACCACTGAAGAGGTGTTGTTGGCAGTTTTTCTGGATTACCAAGCATAAGATAGCATGGAATAACAACAGCCAAGGCACCAATAAAAAACCAACCAAATACTGTCCGTTGTGGTAAGTCTGTACGCTCTTTTGCCATGGTGCGTTTGTAAACTACCTGCCCTGCCGCAAAGCATAAATTCGCCCCTTGTACAATCAAAAATCCCTTTAAAAACCCTTCATCTATACCTTGATAGCGAATGGTAACAGCACCAATGACGGCCAATAACGAGCTAATAATAAAGCCAATATTAAGTCGACGTTCAAGTAAGTCATTTAGCAATGTAATGTAAATAGGGGTCATGACGGTAAACAGTAAAACTTCAGGCACCGAAAGGTATAAAAAAGATTGATAGTAAAAACCATACATAATGCCAAGCTGAAAAGCCCCACATACCATTAATTGTAAGGCAACTTTCGCTTCAATTTGACGAAGTTTTAAAAACGGCAAAAAAATTACCGTTGCAAGGGCCACTCGCATTAATACTGAAAACCAAGCGTCAACTTGTCCAGCAAGATAAACACCGATCAAACTAAAAGAAAACGCCCACATTAATGTGACGCCAATAAGGATGGGCATAAAAATAAGTTCCACAGCGATAAAATAGCGGTAAGTCTACCGACTTCTCTAATTTAGGTATATCTGTTTGTAAAAATAATAAAGTGTTGAACTCGCTTTTGTTCAAGGTTTTGCTTGCTTAAAGAGAGCTATTATCGTCACAGAGTAAAAAGACACCCAAAAGCTAAATATACTGGCCATTTAAGCGTTGCTACATACAAGTGTTTAGTATGTATGATTTAAACTAGTGAAGTATTCGCGCTTGCCTATCCCATTGGCTGCCATACCAATTTGAGATTGTGCCCGATGCTTCACAGGAATCGCAATGCCAGTCAATGGTATCAAATGCACTGCAAGTTGCTTCAATGCTTCCTTCACAAGTCAGTGCCGTTGCTCGAGTGTTGCATTTTACATCAAGTTGAATGAGGGGGTGTTCAATATTTTCAGAAACTGATAACACAATCTTAGATAAAAATTTGAAAACTATTTTGGCTTGTTCAGTAAGCGCAAGAACCTTACCTTCTTCATCGAGAAAATGTCTGAAATTTGTTCTTAGGGTCATACGTTATTATCAATCATAAAATACTAATTCGCTTAAGATATAGTACTTAAGAGCCTCAGTACATCAATTAATATTTTGTATTTTCAGCAGCGAGCAGTGAAAGTAAATTTCATGTGTTTAATAATAAACTTTAGTTACTTTACTTTAAGTTTACTAAACAAAAATTTAAAAGTAATTTATAACTTTTCACATGAAATTTGAGTAATAAAGTAAGGTATTTACTTGGGTTTTACTCTACCAAAGCTAGTATTAAATAAAGTTAACTTTGCTTAGCTCAAGACATATTCTCTTCAATTTTAACCGCTATATCAGTAAATTCATGCCAAAGGTCTTTATCAACGGAATACGTAGTTAGAATATTTTCACACTCTTCTTCAGAAATAATCCCCTTTGTCATCAGCAAATATACTTCACTTAATTTATCTGCTTTATATAGCAACTCAGCTAAAGCTGAACGGTTAGCAGTTTTTTGTTGCCGTAAACCTTCAGAATAAACATTCGGTAGGTTCCACTCTACAGCGATTAAATAACTGATATCGACAGACATTTCAGTCATCAACTCTTTAAATACTTTTGTCCCTGGTAAGCTGGTTAATTCTTCAGCTAAAGCATTAGAAAGGCAATCAAATATGATGATTTTTCCTAAATCATGAATCAGACCTAAGAAATAACCGTCAAAACCATTTTCATCATTATTATCAGCTAATAATTCGCAGAGTGTTGCGCACTGCACAGAGTGAAGCCAAATTTGTTTACCAAACATTTTGTAATAAATGGGTTTGCAAGGAATAACTCTCGCCATTAAAAGCGTAGTAGCAATTCGTAAAAGGCCTGCTAAACCTATAAACGAAACAGCTCGACTCAGCGACAGTATTTCTTTATCTCCTCGATGATAAGTTGCAGAATTCGCTTTTTTTAACACTTCCATTGCGAAGGATGGGTCTTGTTTTATAATTTCAACAAAACTCGATACGTCTGAATCAGGATCTTGAATTATATTTAGTAAACGTACTAACATAGCAGGGAGTGCTGGAATTTGCTGACCGAGCATTGTGGGGTTATTTAATATTACTTTTACTTTTTGTAATGTATTAATTTCAAGCTTATGCATTGGCGCTTCAGAATTAACATCGCCAAACATAACGTCATAAAAAGCCGTTAAATTGTTTGTTAGCATTTGAATATCTCCCTTTAATTCAACAATTGCTGCGATTATATCTACAATACACCAACTACAATAAAATTAAAGTAAGTAAATTATAGTTTAAACCTGTGTATTTGGGCCAAACGGCAGGTACTTGAAGCTTACCCATAATTTAGCCGTCGCATGCAAGTAAGCCAATGCCACTAGTAATATCAACCTCACTGACTCTCTGATTATTACTCCTACCTAAAAAAGCCAATTACTGCACTGAAGTAGATCAAATAATTAATGAGGTCGCTCTAAAACGTAAGTGCCAATAAAACGTAAGTGCCAATAAAACGTAAGTGCCAATAAAACAATATGGATAAATTTAAATGATTTATAAACAATACTATCAATCCCCCCTTTCGCTCCAATTATCCTATCACTAATTTCCTGATTTATTATTGTCCTGAACAAAAAGTGGTTAAATAAATTACTTTTATTTGACCGTATTTCCTGTATAAAAATAGACCAAATAATGAATAAAACTGTTATTATTTTTCCAAAGTTCGAAATAATTAATTGCACAAATTAAGTGTAGCTAGTTAGAAGTAGAATGGTAAATAATCGACTACATTTAAATAAACTAAGCTTTATCTACACTTAAAGTGGCTAAAAAGTAATAAATCTTGTTATATCCGATTACTTAGTGTTTTTTATGCCATTGATTTATAATAACTAATTACATTTAATTTCTTAGGTAAACTATACTAAAAACAGCTTACGGTGACTTATTTACAATAGTTACATTTACGCTTAAACTCTTAAGCGTATTAAATTTATAAAAAATAATTATAAAAAACAGTAAAATCACTCTAACTCAAGATCTTAATTTTTCAAAAGGTTCAATATGCAGCAATCATTCATGAATGCGTTTTATAAAAACTTTCTAGGCAATTCGCCAGAATGGTACAAACTCGCAATAATTACATTTTTAATAATCAACCCCGTATTATTTTTCGTTGTAGATCCCTATATCGCAGGTTGGGCATTGGTTATTGAATTTATATTTACTTTAGCCATGGCGCTAAAGTGTTATCCGTTACAACCGGGTGGCTTATTGGCTATTGAGGCTGTTGCCATAGGAATGACTAGCCCTGGGCAAGTAATGCATGAAATGATTTTAAACTTTGAAGTGATTTTATTATTAATCTTCATGGTGGCCGGCATTTACTTTATGAAGAGCTTATTACTGTTTTTGTTTACTAAAATAGTCACTAAAGTACGTTCCAAGGTCATGGTTTCGCTACTATTCTGTTTCTCTGGTGCATTCTTATCTGCCTTTTTAGATGCCTTAACAGTAATCGCAGTTATCATCAGTGTTGCTATTGGTTTTTACTCTGTTTACCACAAAGTTGCTTCAGGCAAAGATGTACTGATTGAGCACGACCACACCAGTGACAACGAATTAGCTGAATATTCACGTGCAGACTTAGAACAGTTTCGTGGCTACTTACGTAATTTAATGATGCATGCTGGTGTTGGTACGGCGTTAGGTGGTGTATGTACTATCGTTGGTGAACCTCAAAACTTAGTTATTGGTCAACAAGCCGGTTGGGAGTTTCTAGAGTTCGCTATTCGTATGTCACCTGTCACTATTCCCGTATTTTTTGCTGGTTTGTTTACGTGTTTCCTATTAGAAAAAGTGAAATGGTTTGGCTATGGTGTCGCGCTTCCAGAAAATGTTTATAAAGTTTTAAATGAATATGATATTGCCGAAAGTGAAAAACGCAATAAACTTGATAATGCCAAGCTTGTTATCCAAGGTGCTATAGCCGTTTGGTTAATTGTTGGTCTGGCATTGCATTTAGCGCCGGTCGGTATTATTGGTTTATCCGTTATTATTCTAGCAACTGCTTTTACCGGTGTAACTGAAGAGCATCAAATTGGCCATGCCTTTGAAGAAGCGTTGCCTTTCACCGCTTTATTAGCTGTATTTTTCGCTGTTGTAGCCGTGATTGTAGACCAAGGCTTATTTACACCCGTTATTACTTGGGTGTTAACGTTTGAAGGTAATATGCAGCTCGTTATGTTCTACCTAGCAAACGGCTTATTATCTATGGTTAGCGATAACGTTTTCGTTGGTACAGTTTATATTACAGAAATTACCAAAGCGTTATCTGCTGGGCAAATTACCCGAGACCAATTTGACTTATTAGCCGTTGCAATTAACACAGGTACTAACTTACCAAGTGTGGCAACCCCCAATGGTCAAGCTGCGTTCTTGTTCTTATTAACGTCAGCATTAGCACCGTTAATTCGTTTGTCTTATGGTCGCATGGTTATCATGGCTTTCCCGTATACAATCGTATTAACTATTGTCGGTTTACTCGCTATATCAACTGGGCAATTAAGTAAATACACTGAATATTTTTATGAGATAGACTTGATACAGCACCATGATGCTAATGCAGCAACTAAAGCGCCTGGTGGACACTAGCCATTTGCTCAAGCTATAAGCTGATATAAAATCTAACAAAAGCGCCCTTGTGGCGCTTTTTGATTATTGTTAGCATGCGTAAACTCGTAAAAATCATCCCATTCGGATTAACAACAACCCTGTCGTAGGTAATATTTCGTGAACTGTTTAAGTCAATTATCTTTAAATCAACGAGCGTGGCAACTGCTCGCTGTTAGTGCCCTATGTTTTGAATTAATCGCATTGTACTTTCAATATTTTATGGGGCTTGAGCCCTGCATTATGTGTATTTATCAACGCACAGCAGTATGGGGGATTTTTCTAGCCGGTGTTATTGGAGCCTTTGGATGCCAAAACGTAGTGATGCGTATTGTCGCTTTCGCTTTATGGGCCACAGGCGCTATATGGGGCTTTATCATTGCTTTAGAACATGTTGATATGCAATCTACAACCCTGTCGTTTTTATTTAGTTGTGAATTTGAGCCAAATTTCCCCACTTGGGCACCTTTACATCAATGGTTACCCGCCTTATTTGAAGCCACTGGTGATTGTGGAGATATTATGTGGCAATTTCTTGGTTTTAGTATGCCACAAGTAATGTTGGTTATATTTGGTGTCTATAGCGCTGTGTTCGCTATCGTTTTATTGGCGCGTTTGCTCAAAGAAAAAATGGTTTAATCTGATGCTAACTGAAAGATTACTGAGTGATTACTAAGAGATAACTGAGAGATAACTGAGAGATAACTAATACTTCATGGTATTAGTTATCTCTCCACTTTTATATTGTAAATTTAAACCTTACTTACTCGTTACCAAACTTCCGCTTAACCTAATAGGGCTCTGCGTCGACTTAACCTGCAACTACAAAGGAGAAGCAGTATAGCGATATGTTAGTGGTATGGCTTTTTTCAAGTTACGATTATAGCAATAGCAGATAACAAGTAATACCCACTAAACACGCAATAATAAAGCTAAGTACAGCCCCTTCTCTGACCATATCCTGAATTTCGATTTCACCGGTTCCGTACGCTATAGCATTTGGTGCAGTTGCTACGGGTAGCATAAAGGCACAACTCGCACATATTGCCGCAGGCACCATTAATACTTTAGGATCATATCCTGAGGCAATAGCCGCAGCAGCTAAAATAGGCATTAACAAAGTCGCCGTAGCGGTGTTACTGGTTATTTCGGTTAAGTAAGTAACCACTAAACAAATAGTCAAAATCATGATAATTGCAGGTAAATTTGCAAATGTTGCAAGCCATTGCCCCAATAAATCACTTAATCCTGAGGCTACAAAACCTTTAGCTAATGCGATACCACCAGCAAATAACAATAACATGCCCCATGGAATAGTTTTAGCGCTGTCCCAATCCAGAAGTCGAGAGCCTTTACCGTTGGGTACTATGAACATCAGCACAACCGCAAGTAATGCGATGGTGCTATCGCCGGCTATTTCAACACCGAAAACTCCGCTCCAACCACCAAAGGGTTCTGAACGTGTTATCCATGCGAGCGCAGTTAAACCAAACACCCATAATGTTCGAGTCTCTTCCGCACGCCACGGCCCTAAAACGGGTAAATGTATATCTTGTTCAAGCTTAACGTTTCTGGTTAGCCAAAAGGCCATAATTGGCACAGCGAGAACGACAATAGGTACACCAATTTTCATCCATTCTAAAAAGCCATATTCAATGCCAGTTTGTTCTTCATAAATACCCATAAAAATCACATTCGGCGGAGTCCCAATCGGCGTACCTACGCCGCCTACATTGGCGGCATAAGCAATACCTAGAATTAAAGCTACTTTAAGCTTCTGATTGTCAATATGTTTAAGAATAGCTAACGCTATAGGGAGCATAATTAGGGTTGTTGCGGTGTTAGAGATCCACATACTTAAAAATGCACTTGCTATCATAAAACCTAGCACCATGCGCCTGCCACTATCTACGCCAACCATTCTCACCATATAAACAGCTAAACGCTCGTGCGCACCACTTTTTTCTATGGCTTTTGACAGCATAAATGCTCCCATTAACAATAATATTACGTGGCTACCTAAGGAGGATGCGACCGTTTTATGATCAACAACACCAAAAAGTGGCAATAAGGCAAAAGGAACTAATGATGTAGCAGGAATAGGCAGAGCTTCAGTAACCCACCAAATTACGGTTAATAGCGTAATAGCAGCTGCAATAGACGCTTTACTCTCCAGGCCAAGGGCTTGTAAGATAAAGTAAAAGCATATGGCGATTACAGGTGCTAATGGAATAAATGACTGTCGAGTTAATTTCATAATTTATCCAATATTTTTATTATTATTTGAATCTAAGTGGTATTGCTCGATATTAACTTTTTATTATTGAATTTTCGCTTTTTAATCTGTGAAAATTACGCTAGCCATTAAAAACTATCGGTACTTATTCAAAGACTGGCTAGCGTGTTGCCATGTTGAATTATTTTTCAATGATGACCACTTACTATCTGCTTTTGTTAATAACATGTTAAGCCGCTGTGCGCCAACTGACGAAATTGAAATATTGGCATTATCGAGCACATCTACACAACCATCTCGGTTATTACATAACAATAACATATCGCAACCTGCGGCTTGCGCAGCTTCAGCACGTTCAATATAACCACCAACACTTGCTGCGCCTTGCATCGATAAATCATCACTAAAAATTACGCCATTGAACCCTAGTTGGTCACGTAAAATATTTTGCAACCAATAGTGAGAGAAACCAACTGCTTGGCTGTCAACATCAGGAAATATAACATGTGCAGGCATCAACGCATCAACTTTCCCTCTGGAAATAAGTTGCTGAAATGGCACTAAATCTTGTTGAAAAATATCGGCTTTTGAGCGGGTATCTATCGGTAAATCAATATGAGAGTCAGCTTTAACACTGCCATGACCCGGAAAATGTTTTCCGGTTGCTTTCATACCAACTTGATGCAAACCATCAATAAAAGCTTCAGCTAATTCTGTGACATGATCAGGCTGTTGATGAAAGCCTCGATCACCAATAACATCGCTTATGTTATTAATATCAAGTACTGGCGCAAAACTAATATCAATGCCGACCGCTTGCACTTCTAATGCCATTAATATCGCACTTTGTTTGGCTAGTTCTTTAGCTAATGTAAGATTTTGTTCTGACATTTTCCATAATTTCCCCATCGCAGGGAGCAACGAAAAGCCATCTCGAAAGCGTTGTACTCGACCGCCTTCATGATCAACCGCGATTAAAATAGGTTTCTTGGCCGCGATTCGAATTTGCTGACTTAAATCGGCAATTTGTTCTGGTGATTGATAATTGCGAGTAAAAAAGATTAATCCACCGACCAGAGGATGTTGAAGAATTTCTTTATCTTCTTGAGACAATGATGTGCCGTGCACATCAAGCATAACAGGACCCATAACAACACTTTAAAAGTTTAAGATGTTGCTACTCTACCTAAATAACATCGATAAACAAAGATGCTTAACTCATTATCTGAGATATAAGCCTAAGTATTGGAATATCTTTAGGCATAATTAAATAATATAGAAACACCCTTAGCGCATCGCGTACCATTGATCATAGGTTTTAGCCTATAACGATTTAACTTCTAGTGTTCGCAGGCATAGGAGCACCAACGCCGGCAGCAACATAAGGAATAACATTACGGATAACATCTGAAATTTGTAATTCACGGTCGAAATCACTTTTCGCAATATCGATTAATGCGTCGCTTGATGACATAGTGAACACGACGGTGCCCATAGTAAAATGCAAACGCCAAAACATTTCTTCTGCACTTAGCTCTGGATAGGCTTTTTGTACCGCTATCACAAAGTTATCAATAACACCTGGATATTGGGTGGTTAAAAACCAACGTAAAAAGCCTTGGCTATCGGTATAGCCTCTCCCTAAAAGCTGTAAAAAGTTACTCGTACCATTATTTTTAATTTCGTTTAAGGATAACAGCGGGTCAATGAAAGCAGAGAACACCTCAATTAAGCTCGGTGAATCTTGCTCACAAACTTGAGTTAAGGCCAGTTCTAAACGCGGTGATAACTCATTCATATAACGCGACATAACGGCTTTAATTAATTCTTTTTTCGAACCAAAGTGATAATTAACCGCGGCTAAGTTAACTTCTGCCTGACTCGTTATTTCACGTAGAGAGGTGCCATTAAAACCTTTATCTGCAAACAAGCTCTCTGCTGCATCTAATATTTTATTCTTAGTACTCATAAGTAAATAGCGCCATAAATCTAGTTTATTAAAGAAATTAATACAGGCAGTTTAAACAAGCGTTTTAAATAACGCAACTCGGATTAAAAACATCGAGATATAAAAGGAAAATAAATACGATAAAAGTACCCGTTAGACAGACTATATTACATTCTGTTACTGGTTAAAATCAGTAAACCAAGCAACAATATGATGACTAACTATAGCTAGATAGATATCTTTAGCTTCTAAGCCTAATCTATTAGCACTCGACTTAGGGCTTTAATATTTCCAAGCCTCCTCCGATTACAAACTATTACAGAAAAAGTACAGTTAAAAACACCAAGTATAGCTATTATATTCTGGCGTTGCATGAAGAGCTTTGTGAAACGCAAATTTCATACTTTCCCTAGTATATTTTATATAATGGCTCAGCATCCCTTTCGCTGAGCTTTTTTTTGTCAAAAATTCAACGTCGCTGCCATTTATTACCACAGTAACAAAGCCTACATAGTAATACTATTGCCAATATACTCTTCTCAATCTACACTAGCCAAAACCTTATATTATACCAAGTTGATTACTTAAAATTGTATAAGTGACTAAGGCGTAAAATAAGCACTAATAACAAAAAAACGGATACTTATGAAACCAACATTTAAATTAACCACGGCAGCTATCCTAGTAGCAGCAAGCTTAAGTGCTTGTAATGGTGACAACACAAACATTAATGATACTAAAGCAGCAAGCCCGGCCAGCAAAGTATTAACGGTACAAGATGCAGAAAAATTTTTAGCCGCTACCGAAAAAGAGCTAGTGCAACTTAACACTGAAGGCAGCCGTGCGGCGTGGATAAATTCAAACTTTATTACTGAAGACACCTCTGCACTTGCCGCAGCGGCCGATCAAAAGTCAACTGAAGCGGGTGTAAGATTTGCCATGCAAGCCGCTAAGTTTGATTCTGTTGATGTGAATACAGATCAACGTCGCAAACTCAATATTTTAAAACAAAGTTTAGTGATGCCCGCACCACAAGATTCTGCTAAATCTGCAGAATTAGCTAAAATTGGTGCTGAATTAAATAGTATGTATGGCAAAGGAAATTACACAGCTAAGTCAGGCGAAACTTTAAGTTTAGGGCAAATGACCGCGACAATGGCCACCTCACGTGATTACGATGAGTTATTAGAAATGTGGCAAGGTTGGCGAACTATCAGCCCTGAGATGAAACCATTATATATGCGCCAAGTAGAACTGGGTAATGAAGGTGCACAAGGTTTAGGCTATGCAGATTTAGGCGCAATGTGGCGCTCCAATTACGATATGTCCGCAGATGAGTTTGCAAAAGAACTTGACCGTTTATGGGGACAAGTTAAACCTTTATACGATGATTTACATTGTTATGTACGTACTGAATTAGGCAAAAAATACGGCGAAGATAACGTACCACAAAACCAACCAATACCCGCTCATTTACTCGGTAATATGTGGGCACAATCGTGGGGTAATATTTATGACTTAGTCGCACCAGAGAATGCCGATCCTGGCTATGACGTAACGAAACAACTTGCCGCTAATAATTACGATGAAATTAAAATGGTCAAAGGCGCTGAAAGCTTTTTTACCTCACTTGGCTTTGAAGCATTACCAGAAACATTTTGGCAGCGCTCGTTATTTACTAAGCCCGCCGACCGAGATGTCGTGTGTCATGCTTCAGCCTGGGACCTTGATGCTAAAGATGATATTCGTATTAAAATGTGTATCCAAAAAACTGGTGAAGATTTCTCGGTTATACATCACGAACTAGGTCATAACTTTTATCAACGTGCGTACCAAAACCAGCCGGTATATTACCAAAACAGTGCTAACGACGGCTTCCACGAGGCCATTGGTGATACTATAGCCCTTTCAGTTACACCAAAATACTTAAAAGAAATTGGCTTAATTGACACCATTCCTGATGAGTCGAAAGACATTGGTTTACTAATGAAAATGGCATTGGATAAAGTTGCTTTTATGCCGTTTGGCTTAATGGTTGATCAATGGCGTTGGAAGGTATATTCCGGTGAAGTTACGCCAGAAAACTATAATACGGCTTGGTGGGAATTACGTGAAAAATACCAAGGCGTAAGCGCCCCTATCGAACGTGATATAAATGCTTTTGACCCCGGTGCGAAATATCACGTTCCCGGAGGCGTACCTTATTCACGCTACTTCTTAGCACATATACAGCAATTTGAATTTCATCGTGCTTTATGTGAAATTTCAGGTAACACCGATCCTATTCATCGTTGTTCAATTTATAACAATAAAGATGCTGGAACCGCATTGAATAAAGTACTCGAAATGGGCTCAAGCCAACCATGGCAACAAGCTTACAAAGTGTTAACGGGTAACGAGCAAATGGATGCAACCGCCATTGTTGATTATTTCGCCCCATTACACACCTGGCTGAAAGATAAGAACCAAGGGAAACAATGTGGTTTTTAACGCTTAGCTAACAATTAAAGCCGTTAAATCTTATGATTTAGCGGCTTTATTATAATGTTGATTTAAAATAAGTTTAGCTGAAATCCTGGTAAAATAGGCATTGCTTATTGCAGTTTTTTTATGGCACGCTTTGTTAGACCAACATCACTAACTATAGGATCATTTCTACTGCTTAAAACATCCTACTACTGTATTATATATTTAATCATTATCGCTTCATGGAAGGTAGTAGAAAATTTTCCATAACAATTAGTTATTAAAAAATACCTTATATTTGGCCATTTGCGCTTCATATTAAGTCGAACATCTCGTTAGTGAAGTTGGTATTAGAATAAAAAATGATATTCACAGCATATTAAAATCAATATAATAATTTTCATTAATGTCATACCTCCATTTAAGTTAAAGCTCAAAGTAGTTATTTTATTTCAGTGTTATCAAGCTTTATTCTCTTTTATCATATACGGCTTGGTACAGTTCAAAATACAAAATTTTAAATTAAAATAAGCAAATCTTTTCATGTTGTTTATTCCACCTAAAACTGCATTAAAAGTGTCCGTTTTTTTTACAGATATAAGATCGACCACTCCTTGTCATATCATAACACCTTAATTAATAATACGTTTTCAATTTAGGCCTAATTAATGCTTAATGTTAATATGAAAAGGATTCAATGGAATGATTATTTAATTTTTAATACTGTGTTTAGTACTGAATATAGAATTTTTTAAATTTACCTTATTCTTAATATTTGTACGTTGTAATAACTGGTATGTAGTATTCCTCCCTTTTTTAAAATTAACTATAAAGGAATAAGCATATGAAACTTAAAAATATATCATTGTTATCAGTTTTGCTACTTAGCATAAATTTTACAGCAACAGCAGGTCCCATTATATTATCAGGTACAGATGCTGATGATCATGGGTCTGCAAGTGGTGGCGCGAATCTATCTGGGTGGTTATTTATGCAACGTGTGCTGGAAAACCTAAGCACTGCTGCTTCACTTACCAATGGACACTTAAATGTTGTTAATTTAGGTAGCTCTAGTTCAGCTTTAAATGCCGCTACCTCAGCATTTAACTTATCTTCATTAGTGGGTAACGGTTGGTCCTTTACTAATATTGATACCGACGCTGCAATAGCAGACTACTTTGCTGGTAACGGTGCCGTTAATATAAACAATACCGGTATTATGATGATGGACTCTGGCCAACATGTTTCCGGCGGCTCATCAGCAAGCGAAAGAGCTCTATTTAGCACGAATGCGACAATAATTGACAACTTCCTTGGCCTCGGCGGCGGACTGTTTAGTCAAGCTAATGGTTATGCTTGGGTAAACACATTATTGCCTACTTTGTCTATCGTTAGTGGAGGCGGAAATGGAGCAAATTTAACAGCAGCAGGCACAGCAGCTTTTCCAGGACTGTCTAACGCCGATTTAACCGGTGGACCACGTCATAATCGCTTTGCTAATGTAGGAGGGTTATCTGTTTTTGCTACTGATAATTCAGGCGTTGCGGTGATTATTGGTACAAGCGGAGGCTCTATCCTAAACCCAGGAATAACTGTTCCAGAACCATCTACACTTGCTATATTTGCCCTGGGTATTATGGGTTTAGCATCACGTCGATTTAAGAAACTGTTTTAAACAGCTAAAGTCATCATTATGAAAGGCGACTGAATAGTCAATTCCACTTTGACGTGGTCATTTGTAATTACATTGTTGTTTAAATACAAAAGCATCGACCTATTAGGCTGATGCTTTTTTTTATTCTAATCCTTCATGGCAATCAAAAATATTTATCAAATCACTTGCAATATTAATTTTTATAATCACTTAGTGACTAAAGCTATATAAACTCAACCTTGCTAGTAACTATAAAATCATATTTGCTTATTTATCATTCATTTTAACACAGCCCAATAAGTACAGACTTTAAACAATAGTGGATCATTCTTCTTTTTAGGTGGAGGTTAAATAGGATAATTGTGAAATATAAGCAAATAACTAAATTAAAGTGTAAAAAAAGCTGACACAACTAGATGATTTTTTATATTTAATGTAATTTACAAAATAAAAAATAAAAGATAAAGTATGTAAATTTAGTTTTACAGTTTTACAGTTTTACAGTTTTACAGTTTTACAGTTTTACAAGTAATGATTTTTTCAAACTAAACATTATGCATTAAAAATATTTCATACAGATTAACTAACGTAAACCATCAGTGTTATTGTAATATTATCCAGCATTTTCATCGTATTACTTCCAGCGGAAAATTGTCTTAGCTTTGAGTGTCCAAATGCTCCAATGACAACCAACCCTATATCAATGCTTTCTTATATTCTATAAATGATTGATGTATATCGCCCTCGATAAGTGAGACTGTTACTCCTACTTTAAGTAAAAATTGGCAACTATTGGCCTTTAAAATTTCAGCAACTGAGAACGAGTTTAATTATATGTGTGATGGCGAGTAACGCTAAAATGATTAAGCAAATGATGCATTATATACACCGCACACAAGCTCAAAACAATTGCCACAGAGACCGATGTAAAACGGTATAACGCGCTGTAAATTAAGTCTTGTCCTGGCCCTAAAGATTGCCCAAACAAAATGCCAAATGTAGTTAACACCCCAAAACCAATACCAGGTGCACCGCCTCCCAAAATATGAAAGCGAGAAAAAATAAAGGATAAAATCCATAAAATACAAACTGGAAATAATAAAAAGTCGCTGTGATTGTATAAAAACAATTGCGATAAAAGCGCGGCATTACAACCAATTAATGTCCCAATTGCACGTTGCCAACCAGCCACTCCAGCCGCTTTCCAGCAAAGTGAAAATAAAATTAATACCGATGCGGCTTGCGCTGAAATAGAGTCCTTTAAATCGAGGAGCTGAAAAACAACAAACGAAAGCGTAGCAACAGTCGAACAGAGTAATACTTCATGACGAATACTTTCTTTGCCTTTAGTAGGCATGGTGCGCACAGTTCTCGTCGCTACATCAGGAAATACGCCATGCATGACCGCAGCAATAACCACGGTCATAAAAATAGCTAAACCATTACTTAAAATAATAGGATAAATACTACTACTTTGATCAACGTAGCTGGAAAAATGCAACTGTATAGATAAGCTAACAACGCCTAGCGCACCAAATAAAAATGCACTGCCATCACTCATTTTATGGAATAAAAAGCAAAAAGCACTAAAGGCACATAAAGTCATTACTACGGGTAAGTGGGAAAATAAACCCTGTATTATCAGCACCATAAACGCACTAAACCCTGCAGAAGCAAAAAACTGTCTTATAACGCTTCGGTTTAACGTCGGTACCATCCCTAACAACAGCATAGGATAAATAGTAAAAAATATACCATTTGGCCAATTCATCAGCTTACTTAACGTAAAACCAATAGTGCAACCACCCGCAATCCGCAGTGCTTGGCGTAGGCCATTAGCATCTATTTGTGGCGAGGAGCTGATAGTTTTACTCATAATTACCTCATTAATAAATGTAATGTAACCAACTAATAAACCTAATTTGTGCCGCACCAAACCACTGACCAATACTTGACTCAGGTAATAACTGCACCGTTGCACGCGCGCCACTTGGCATCTTGGTGATCATTTCTTCATCGTCTATTAGTTTCAAGTGAATACGTTGGCGCTGTGCATCACGTACCCAACGATTACTAGTTTCAGTTGTACTTAACATGCCGTTGGCGCTTAATTGCCCATTGCTGACCCCTGCTTCAAAAGTTACAATTTTTGCGTTGTACACTTCACCTGGACGACTGTCAAAAACTACTCTGGCTAAGCTGCCAAGCTTCATATTAAGTAATGACTTTTCTCTAAAGTCAGCCACTAAATCAGCTTTTTTTGCCACAATGGCTAGTAAAGGTTTACCTGCTAAAGCATATTCACCCTCGAGTAGTTGTAAATTAGTCACAACACCATCACTCAGTGAGCGAACGTGCGTGTAAGATAAATTAAGCTCAGCTTGGGCGAGTTTATTAGCTGCATGTCGAACCGCTAGGTTTTGTTCACCTGATTCACCACGTGCTAAAACAGCTTCAGCTAATTGCGCCGTTAATGCAGCTTCATTTGCTTTACTTGCCTCGAAATTAGCTCGAATACTTTCAAGCGCTTGCTCCGATATTGAGTTATTTTCATAGAGTTTTTCACCTCTATTTTTTAACAGTTTTTGTTCATGCTGCTTAGCTTTTGCGGCGCTTATGTTCGCCTCAATCACTTTAACATTAGTATCGAGACGTTTATTTTGCAGCGTGGCATCATCAAGCAATAGCTGCGCTTGCTCAAATGCTAAGTTATATGGGCCTTGGTCTATGTTAAATAATACATCGCCAGCTTTTACTTGTTGGTTATTGCTAACTAACACTTTAGTTACTCGACCATTAATTTGTGGTGATATTTGTACTACAGGATGATAAACGCGAGCTTGTGGCGTTACGGGTAAATAAATATCAGCTATTAAATAGTAAATGAATACGAAAACAAACCCGACAAGGGAAACTCTTACATAGCGCGAAAATTTTTCATCTGGTGTCATTAACTTGCCTTATTCTTAATGTGATCTTCAATACAATTTTGGGCATTTTTTTCCATTTTAATTAAGCCATGGGCCATCATGTCCAATTGCTCACCGGTGAAACCACTATAGAGTTGATTTTTAATATCGGTAATTTTCTTGTTCAATATATGCAAAGTTTTACGACCTTGCTCGGTAAAGTAAATATTTTTACTACGTTTATCATGCTCATCTACACACCGAGTAATGAGCAACTGCGCTTCTAATTGCTTTATTGTGCGTGTGAGTGAAGGCATTTGTATACCTAAACTTTGTGCCAATTCAAACTGTGTAACGCCTTCTTTATGCATATTTATATGTATTAAAGCGGTCCAACGCGATTGCGTTAAACCAAGGGGTTCAACAGCAATTGTCACTACATCTCGACATAAACGATGTACACGTCCCATATTGCCGCAAAGTGTTAAATCAAGGGATTCATAAAACGGAACTTGTGTGGTCATTACTACCTCAAACTACTTAGCATGCTAACTAATATACACAACTTTAACATTAGTTAGCACGCTAAGTAAATATAAAAACAGAGCAACGACATAATTAACTTGGTGTTAAAATGGCCTAAGGTTGGCCAATAATCAACCATCCTTACCAAATAATGGCAGTTTTCACACCAGCTTAAACAATCAAATATCTTAACTGATTGTATTTTAATGATTTAAAAGTTTGGCTTTATCTTTGCTTATAATGACTACATAGACATTATTACAAAACAAAAATACCAGCAACGGAGTGTCACATGTCAGTAATTCTTGAAGATCGACCCATTGAACAAGTACGAGAAGAAACGATAGATCAGTTAATATTTAACTATAGTCACGGCGTTATTTCTGCAGAAGCTTTCGAGCGCCGGCTTGATCAAGCGATGAGTAGTCACACTCACCAAGAAATTATCGATCTCGTTGCTGATTTAACCTTAAAAGCAGACACTAAATATAATGCTAATAAAGCCCATCAGTTTACCCCAAGTTACAGTAACGCAGACATTGATGAAAATTTAAGCTTAAAAAGCATTTTAGGCAATATAGAGCGCAGCGGCCAATGGAATGTACCGAAAACCATCACGATAAATAGTATTTTAGGCGAAGCAGTACTCGACTTTACCGACGCTATTTTTCAGCATCAACACGTGACGATTAAATTAAATTGTATTTTAGGCAGTAATAAAATTTATGTGCCTGATAATGTTAATGTGGTTTGTAAGTCTTATGGCATTATTAGCAGTATAGAAAATAAAGCCCCTTCCATGGCAACAAAGCAAGCCCCTATTATTACCATCGAAGGTAGAGTGGTATTAGGGTCATTAAATGTTGAAATTAAAAGAACCATTAAAGAGAAATTTATCGCCTTTGCTAATAATTTAAAAGGCGCTTTTGACGTCGAAAAATAATATGTGATGATAAAATTACCGTTATCTTAGCCAATTAAATATAAGAAATTTAGCAAGAAAAATACGTTAAGAAGCGGTTATTTTCCTTCCAAACGATGAAAGCCCAACTGAATATTTAGCTTTCATCGTTTGGAGTAGTTTGTGATGAATAACTACAACAAACCAAACGCTGACATTAAACTACGCGCACCTAATAACAACGTGATTAAAATAACCCCAGCACCTGCAATGTTCTGCCATAAATTATTACGGTGCTCACCTAGAACCTTTGTATTCATAATCCATAATAAAAAAATACTGACCAATGGTAAAAGGATCCCGTTGGCTACTTGAGCAAACCAAATAACAGCGACTGGTTTAAAACCAACGCTACTAACGACAACACCAATAATTAAAATTACCATCCAGGTTAATCGAAAACCGAGTGCATTAAGGTTTTTGTCTAAATTTAAAATACCACTTAGCGCAAAAGCAGCAGCTAAAGGTGCTGTTATTGAAGATGAAATTCCCGCTGCAAAGAGTCCAATGCCAAGAAATATGCTAGCTGACTCACCAAATAGCGGCTGTAGCGCAGGTGCAATATCGGCAGCACTTTGTAAGCTTATTTGCTTGCCAAAAAATGCAGAAGCAGCAGTAGAAAGTATAGCGACTGAGATCAAAGCGCCGAGCGGAATAGATACAAATAGGTCCTTTCTTGCAGTCGGTATGTCTTTAACTGACTGCCACTTTGTACTAGCGGTAGAGGCATGTAAAAATAAATTATAAGGTACTACTGTAGTGCCAATGAGTGCAATAACCGTCAATGTTGCGCCTGTAGGTAATTTAAATGCAACAAAACTGGAGATCAATTCGTGCCATTGAGGTTGGCTTAAAAAAAATGTCACAATAAATGCAACGCTCATCAAGCCCACTAATACAACTAAAGCTCGTTCAATTATCTTATAACTTCCGGTAATAAGTAAAACAAAAGCACAAATTCCAATAAGCATCGGAAATAAAGTTTCAGCAAAAGTAACTGTCCAACCAAGCTGCTCTGCCACACTAACTAAACCTAAACTAGCGCCTGAAATGTTACCACTTTGGTAGGCACCATTACCTATAACAATAGCACTGACAACGAGCACAACAACACACGCTTTAATAACCGGTTGTTTTATTGCCTGCCGTATATTTTCCCCTAAACCTTGTTGACTAATGATACCAAGCCTTGCTGCCATTTCTTGTAAAATTAACGTGGCAAACATTGCAAACATTAAAGCCCATACCAGCGCTAAGCCATAATTTGCCCCTGCCATTGAAGCTGTAATTATTGTCCCTGGACCTATAAATGCTGCTGTAACAAGAAAGGCCGGTCCTATTTTTGGAAATTTCATATTTAAATACCTTGGTTTTATTATTGTAATTTAGGTAATCACTCTACTCTCACCTGAGCTATCCATTATTCGAAAGACACTAAGGTTAGTTAACTAGCTGATGTAATATTAAATGAATTAGCTTAATCACGCTTATTTTAATAATTCCTCTAGTCGCTACTTCTAATTTTGATTAAACTACGGCAATTCAACGTTAAAAGTCTACTGTTATGGAAAAACATCAGGAATTATTAATTGCCTTAAGAAAGGTTATCCGCGCAATTGATTTACATTCAAAACACTTAAGTAAGACCTCTGGTTTAACCAGCCCACAATTATTAATAATGTTAGAAATTGATAAAGAGTTTGGGATAAATTCTAGTCAAGTCGCGAAAAAAGTTAATTTAAGCCCTGCGACAGTAACTAATATTATTGATCGGTTAGAAAATAAAGGTCTTATTTCAAGAGTACGGTATACGCAAGACAAACGTAAAGTAGGTTTATATTTAACCGATGACGGAAAGGCAATTTTAGCGAAAGCTCCGCAAGCATTGCAAGAACATTTCATTGAGAAATTTTCTAACCTTGCGACTTGGGAGCAATCTCAATTACTCTCTTCAATGGAGCGATTATCAGAAATGATGGATGCGGATGAAATAGATGCCGCACCTTTATTAGAATTACATGCAATGAGCGCCAGTAGTATAAATAAAACTGACGCTACTAAAGGTTAACGTAGCAAATGCAAAAAATGTAAATGCTTATGGTATTGATCAATAATATTATTGATCACTGCCGTTTTTGACCAGCCCATAATGTCATAATCTTGCCCACCTTCACCTAAATGAACTTCTGCTCGATAGTAACTTTGTTCATCTTCATCCTCATCTATTTCCACGACAAAATCTGGTTGTGAATGCTTTCGTGCTAGCACCCGATAAACAAATTCTTGTTCTTCACCATGGTCAACAACTAAACTCAAATCATTGTCATACGAAACAACCACATTGATTTGGTTTTTCTGTAATTCTTCAGCCACAGATTCAAACGCAGGTACAACAGTGAGGCTGATAAATTTATTAACATTAGTTTTATTGGGATAATCAACAATATTTTGTAGTCGTGACTGCCAACTGTCGTTACTCGTATTATTTGTATTACTAGCATAAGGCACTGCTGATATTAGCTGACTTTCCTGTTTAAAAGCTTCAATCCTCAGCGCTTTAATCAAGCCCACAATGGCAAGTAAAAGCACAATAGAAAAAGGCAGTGCACTGGCAATCGTCATAGTTTGCAAGGCATTAAGTCCGCCCGCTAATAATAATATTGCAGCAACCAAGCCTATACCTACAGCCCAATAAACACGCTGCCATAACGGGGTGTTATTACTACCATGCGAACAGAGCATATCAACGACCATCGCGCCAGAATCACAAGATGTGACAAAAAATATCACAATCATTAGTACACTAAAAAAGGAAAGTAATGTCGATAGTGGGAAGTTTTCTAGAAAAACAAACAATGCCACTGACGAGTCTTTACTGACCATTTCACCTAATTCTACAATGCCTTGGTTATGCACTAAATCAATGGCACTATTACCAAAAATAGTCATCCAAAATAAAGTAAATACGGTCGGTATTAGCATAACACCAACAATGAACTCTCTAATGGTTCTGCCACGAGAGATTCTAGCAATGAACAAACCAACAAAAGGTGCCCAAGCAAGCCACCAGCCCCAATAAAATATTGTCCAACCACCTATCCAGCCGGTCTTCTTATAGGCAAATAAATTAAAGGTGTTGTGTACTATATCAGCTAAATAATCGCCAATATTTTGTAAGTATGCTTGTAATAAAAATACCGTTGGACCTAGGACAAAAACCAACACTAATAAGATTACAGCTAGCATCATGTTGGTTTCAGATAATATTTTAATGCCTTTATCCAAACCCGTGGCAACAGATATTATTGCTAGGCCTATTATGCCGGTCATGATAATAATTTGGTTAGTCGTGGAAACATCAATACCAAACAAATAACCGAAACCTGCATTAACCTGTGACGCGCCTAACCCTAATGAGGTAGCCACACCAAAAACGGTACTCACTACAGCAAAAACATCAACTAAATGTCCAGGCCATTTATAAATTCTTTCGCCAATCAGTGGGTATAATGCAGAGCGCAAGGTTAAAGGTAGATTATGGCGATAACTGAAATAGGCTAGCACTAAGGCAACAATGGCATAGATAGCCCAAGCGTGCAGTCCCCAGTGAAAAAATGTCATTTTCATCGCTTCTTGAACTGCAGCAACCGTTCCAACGTCTGCAGTGGGTGGCGACAAATAGTGCATCAGAGGCTCTGCGACACCAAAAAACATTAACCCTATGCCCATTCCTGCTGCAAACAACATAGAAAGCCAAGTCAGCATAGAATAATCGGGGGTCGCATGGTCAGGCCCTAAACGAATATCCCCGTAACGAGAGAATCCTAAAAAAATAACAAAAAAGAATATAAAGGCAACGGTGAGCACATAAAACCAACTGCCATTATCGATAATGCTTGACTGAATAAGAGTAAACAAGCTTTGAGCCTGCTTAGGTAATGCTGCGGTATAAAGTAAAAGCGCAATAATAATAGCGGATGCGCTAACGAATACTTTCTTATTTAAATGACTCTCGGCGGATAATGACAAAGCCTGCCCCTTAATTTAATTTGTATTGATATTATATATTGTTAATCAAGGTGTAAATAGTCACATATGTAAACAATCGCCCTTCTAGCAAGATTTTACCATAAAGTATGATTTTTTATGTTTTTTGAAAAAAATCGTATATTTTGTTATCATACTGCCAAAGGCGGATAATAGTTAGAACTCTAATGAATTTTATAATTAGTGCTCTAAGCATATTTGAACGCTCAACAAGAAAACATCCAGGGAAAATAATATGAAATTTACTAAACTGCACTGCGCCGTGCTAGCTGCGTTAGCTGCGTCTGGCTCTATAAACGCCGAAGAAATAAAACAAAAACCAAAAGCCTCAATTGAAACTATTGAAGTTACCGCTACCAAACGCTCTGAATCAATTCAAGAAGTTCCAGTTACGGTTACTGCTCTCACCGGTGATAGCTTAGAAAAGCTTGGCGTTTCTAATTTTGACCAATACGTAGAGTTTTTACCTAACGTTGTTTTTCAGGGCACAGGTCCTGGGCAAAATGAAATATATATTCGTGGCGCGGCAACTACGCAAACCAACATTTCGGTTTCATCTGTTCAAGCATTACAACCTTCTGTTGCGTTTTACTTAGACGAACAACCTGTTTCAATGCAAGGTCGTAATTTAGATATTTACGCTACAGATGTTGAACGTATAGAAGTACTTCCGGGGCCACAAGGCACACTTTTTGGTGCTAGCTCACAATCTGGTACTGTACGCTTAATTACTAACAAGCCGACACACGATGGTTTTGCTGCAGGTTTTGATACCAGCACTAGCTTCACTAAAGGCGGCGATATGAGTAACTCGGTTGAAGCATATTTTAATATGTCTTTAACGGATAATCTTGCTATACGTGTTGCAGCTTATAATGACCATCAAGGTGGTTGGATTGATAATATTCAGAACGACCCTAGCAATGGCGGTTATACCGGTAGTGCTGTCGTTATTGATAGAATTTCCGCTGGTTTCTCTAAATTAGCAGATCCTGAAAACACACCAGTTCAGATACCGCAAAATGACGCCTTAGTCGAAGATGACTTTAACACTGCTGATTATTCTGGTGCACGTTTTGGCTTGTCTTACATCATTAACAATGAGTGGGATCTTCTTGTTCAGCACACACAGCAGTCGCTTGATACTGAAGGTGTGTTTTCTTACGATCCTAACCTTGACGGTGAAACTTCAACCAACCGTTTTACGCCTGAAAACAACAATGATGATTTTGGTTTAACCACTTGGACATTAGAAGGTCGTCTTGAACACCTTACTGTCGTTTATACTGGTGGTTATTTAGACCGTGATATCAACTCAACAATTGATTACACCGGTTATACCAATGGTGGTCAATTCTCTGCTTATTACGTTTGTAACTATGCCAGTGCACCTGACGCACAAGAGTGTTTTGACCCAACTAAATTTTACAAAGAAGAAACCAGTAGCTCGCGCACAACGCACGAATTACGCATGAATACTGCAGCTGAAAACCGCTGGCGCGTTACGGCTGGTGTATTTTATGATACCCAAGACTTATCAACTGTTGGGCAATTTAAAATAGCGAATACTGAGCTTTTCCCTAACTTAGCAAGAGAGTTAGCTGGCAGTGAAGGAATAAACAGTAATGGCGGTCCTTTCTCTTCTGAAGTGAGCTTCGTTAACGATGTAACACATACCATTGATCAAATCGCTGTGTTTGGACAGTTCGAGTACGATATTACCGATACGGTAACCGCAAGCTTTGGTGCCCGTTGGTATCAAATTGATGATATTTATAAAGGCTCAACTACAACAGCTGATGTCAGCGGAAGATTGCGCGCATTTGGTGATGGTAGTGATGCAGCTTTAACTGAGTTTTTTGGTGCTGACGAAGCTGCGGCTATACAAGCGGCTATCGCGAGTGGACAATTAGAAACTGACTTACTTGATAGTAATGGTAAGCTAACCGTTGATGACACTATCATCAAAACTTCAATTGATTGGCAAGTGAATGACGATGTTATGGTGTTTGCATCATACTCAGAAGGTTTTAGACCGCCGGTCACTAACCGTGTTGGTGGTGGTTCTGCTGCAAACCAAGAAGGCGCTTTTGAAGGTTTCCGTATTCCGGTTTATTCAACAACGGATAGTTTAGATAACGTAGAGCTTGGTTTTAAATCAACGTTGTTTGATCAGTCATTACGTTTCAATGCGACCGCTTATTATTCAAAAATATCTGATTTACAAACTTCGCGCTATGACCCAACTAATATCAGCTTCTTAGTATTTACTGATAACGTGGGCGATGCTGAAATTAAAGGGATTGACGGTGACTTTAGTTGGGTAGCAACGGATAACTTGATCATATCAGGTGCCTTTAGCTTAATTGATACTGAATTAACGTCAATCAATGCACAACTTGACGGCATTGCGCCTCCAGAAGGCAGTAGATTACCTTATTCAGCTAAATTTTCAGGTAACTTACAAGCACAGTACTTCTACCCTATTTCGGGAGATATGACAGGCTATGTAAACGGCTCAATTAGTTATACCGGCGAAAGACTGGCTGGCATGGTGATGGATGCTTATATGATCGAAGATGCTACTAATTTAATTTATGGCACCGGCTCTGGTTTAAGTATTGAAAAAGAATCTGACGTTTATTCTGGTGTTAATTATCAAGACACTAATGGCGAAACCTTTGCAGGTGGTCGTTATATTCAAGATAGTTACATTCTGGCTAACATAAGTTTCGGTGTGACAAACGACGAATGGAAAGCAGAGTTTTTCATCGACAACTTAACGGATGAAAGTGCAATATTATATGTTGATACTCAACAGTATACGCCAAAAGTTGTGTCTAACAGACCTCGTACCATTGGCTTTAGATTTTCATACGACTTTTATTAAGTCTTAACTGAAGTCTAAAAGTTAATTAGATCGAAATTAAAACCGCTTGATACGTATATCAAGCGGTTTTTTATTGTTAAAGTAACCGAAAATTTATGATATACCTGCCATGGAGCTAAGTCATTGGACAAAACATCACCCCCTTCAATTGAAAGCCAATTAAAATCGATTCAAAAATTGATCCAAACGACAAAATTCGATGACGCCATAAATCAGAGTAAACAGCTACAAACACAAACCTCAGATCCACAACACCAAGTTGAGCTTTGGTATTTAATTGCCGTAGCCCAACGTTATGCCAAAAGATTTTCGCTGGCATTAACCAGTATCAATGAATTACTTAAACTTGATCATAAGCATAGCCGTGCTAACCAAGAGCAAGGTTTTATCAATTTAGCATTAGATGAGCCAACACTGGCTAAGAAGTCATTTGAAACTGCCGTAAAACTTAATCCGAGTTTAGTCGCCAGTTGGCAAGCGTTGATTCATCTATACCGTGACGAAAAGCAACAAGACAATATACAAAAAGCGGCAAATCACCTTGAAAAACTAAAAAAACTTCCCCCTGCTTTACTCGCTGTTACTGAATTAATGTATGAAGGTAAACTATTAAAAGCAGAACAAATTTGTCGACATTTTTTACAGAATAATAAACGCCACGTTGATGGTATGTGTATGCTTGCTGAAATAGGCATAGAACTAAAAATATATGACGATGCTGAATTTTTACTGGCCAGTGCACTTGAACTAGAACCCGCTCATATCCATGCCCGTTCGCTATATCTCAATTTACTTATCCGCTTGGGTAAATACAAAGTAGCAGCACAGCAAGTCGAAAAATTACTTATCGCGCAGCCTGACAATCTTAGCTTTAAAATAGCTAAAGCGAGCGCCTTAACAGGCTTAGGTGAAATAGAACAAGCCATAAACTTGTTTCAGCAAGTCGTTACAGAAAACGATCAAGTGCCAGGTTTTCATTTACAGTTAGGCCATGCGTTAAAAACCAAAGGTGAAATTGAAAAAGCTATTACTGCTTACCAAAAAGCTTATCAGTTAAGTCCAGCTTACGGTGATGCCTTTTGGAGTTTAGCTAATACGAAAACCTATCGCTTTAGCGATAGCGAAATTGCTCAAATGCAAGCACAACAAGATAATATAGACTTAGCACTAACAGATAAAATTCAATTACACTTCGCTACCGGTAAGGCTTTTGAAGACAGAAAAGATTACGATCAAGCCTTTAAAGCCTACCAACAAGGTAATGAATTACAGCATGCGCATAGCGGTTTTAACATCAACAAAATAGAGCAACAAATTGCAGAGCAAATAAAATATTGTACGCGTGAGTTATTTGAAATCCGTGGCAGTTTGGGCCTTAACGTACCCGACCCTATATTTATTGTGGGTTTACCACGAGCAGGCTCAACGCTACTTGAGCAAATACTGGCCTCGCATAGCCAAGTAGACGGCACGATGGAACTACACAATATCCTAGGCTTGGCATCAAGGCTGCGTGGTCGAAGTAAAAGTCAAAGTGATGAAGAAGCGCAATACCCTAAAAACTTAGCTGAAATTAACCCCGATTATTTCAAGCGTTTTGGTCAACAATTTATTGATGAAACGCAAGTCTACCGAGAAAAAGCGCCTTTATTTATCGACAAAATGCCGAATAACTTTCTCCACATTGGCCTGATCAGATTAATACTACCGAATGCGAAAATTATTGACGCCAGACGCTCGCCTATGGCTTGTTGTTTCAGTGGTTTTAAGCAGCTGTTTGCTGAAGGACAAGACTTTAGCTATAACCTAGAAGACATCGGCCGTTACTATCAAGCGTACCTTAAATTAATGGCCCATTGGAATGAGGTGTTACCCGGCTTTGTATTAACCGTGAACCATGAAGATGTCGTTGATGATTTAGAAACACAAGTGCGAAGAATGCTTGATTTTGTAGGCTTGGAGTTTGAACAATCATGTGTCGATTTTCATAAAACCAAGCGTAATATTAAAACACCAAGTTCGGAGCAAGTTCGTCAACCGATTTATAAAAGTGCCACTGAACAATGGCGACACTTTGAGCCGTATTTAGGGCCATTGAAAAAAGTGCTAAATATCGACTAACTGAGTATAGATAAAGAAAGTATCACCGAGCTTGCACAACAGCACCGAGAATACATCAGTTGTCCACTCAATTCGATTACCTATGCCAGTGTTTAACATTCAACACTGGCAGTAAATAATGCTGACTTTAAATGCCTAGTTGCATTTATATTAGCAACCAAAACATTGATTGTTATCTAGATTTTCATACTTCAGCAGACGCTTTAAATCATACAATTAACTGTTGTTCCGACTATATAGTCTAGGCTAATTTTAACAATAACTAATACCACAAAGCGTTTTTTTAATATAAAGAAGCAGTTAAAAGAGAAGTATTTCAATGCTAAAATGGGCTGGTTAATAGGCTGGTTTAACATCGCTACTTATATACGTTGTTCGATTGGTAAATTGCGTAATCGCAATCGTGACGCGATACAATCAATGGTTGCAGGAAATACTCCTACTCAAGTCACTTTTTTAACGCATCAAACAATAGTTATAGACACACTGAACAAAAAAACGAGCAATTAATTGCTCGTTTTTAGTACACATATTATGAAGGAAATTTTAGCTTTAAAACATCAAACTAATCTTTCTCTACCTTAATCTTATAGAGCACACTATAAAGCACTGGCACCGCTATCATGGTCAATATGGTGGCAAACGCTAAACCGCCCATAATAGTAACCGACATATCAGCAAAGAAAGGGTCTAATATTAGTGGCATAACACCTAAAATAGTAGTGATGGCGGCCAATGAAACTGGCCTTAAACGGCTCAAACTGGCTTCAACAATCGCTAGTGCTTTTTCTTTACCTTCCTGTATTTGTAAGTCGATTTCTTCTAGCAAGACAATGGCATTCTTAATTAACATACCAAACAGACTTAAAAAGCCAAGTAGCGACATAAAACCAAAAGGTAAATCGGCTATCAATAAGCCTGCAACAACACCTACGACTGCCATTGGTACAATTAGCCAAATAATTATTGGTTGTCTTGCCTTACCAAAAAGTAACACGCTAATAATAAACATAACTAAGAAGCCCAAGGGTAGTCCTTTTCCTAAAGCAGCTTGCGCCTTGCGTGATGATTCATATTCACCACCCCATTCAAGTTTATAACCCTCAGGCAAGGTAATATCAGCAATTTTAGCTTGTGTACGATTAAACGCTTCACCAGTGGTTTCACCATATCCGGCTTCCGCTTTAATGGTAATCGTTCGCACGCGATCACGGCGATTAATTAACAGTTCTTCGCTTGAATAGTTCATTTTGCCACTAACTTGCCTAAATGAAACATAAGTACGTTGGCTACTACTCCACACTAAACTGTTTTCTAAGCCGACCAATTGATCTGGATTCGTATTGCTATTTCGCGCAATAATCGGATAAAGGTAATCACCGTCCTGCAGTTGACCTATTTGCAGGCCATCAGTATAAAACTTAATTGCTTGACTGAAGTCACTTCTTGAAACGCCGGCAATGCCTGCAGTAATATCATCATATTCAGGCGCTAAAACGATGCCTTTATCTCGCCAGTCATCTCGAATATCGCGAATTTTTCCATCTTCAAAATATATCGCTTTGGCTTGTTCTGCCAACTGTCTTAAAATTGCGGGGTCTTCACCAGAAAATCTCGCTTGTATTTTCGCGCCAGCACCCGGACCAAACTGCATGATTTCAGCGTAAAAATTAACTTTAGGGTTTGATTTTTTTAGCTTATCTGATATTTCCTGAGCCAAACGCGGTATTTCATCTGCATTCTTAGCGCGCACTAAAAATAGCCCATAGCTTTCATTGGGTAATTCAGGTGCGAATACCAAGGTAAAACGCTCTGAACTTTCACCAATAAAAGTTGCTAATGATTCAATACCTTCGGTTTCAAGAATTAACTTTTCACCCGCTTTCATATATTTTTCGGTAGCCCGAATATCTGAGTCTTGTGGCCCCCAGTAATGGACAAAAAACACGGGTGTATTTGACAGAGGGAAAAAGCCCTGCTTAATTAAACCAAAGCTCGCGTAAGCACTTATGGTAATAACAACCAATATTGCCAAGGTTACACCACGCCAATGTAAAGCATTACGCAAAACAACTAAGTAAGCTTTATGAAATAACGAATGCGACTCTTCAGCCCCTTCTTTATTGCCAACTTTATAAAAATATTTGCCAAGTAATGGTGTTAACGTTACGGCAAGTATCCAGCTGAGCATTAAAGAAATAAGTACAACGGCAAACAGTGAAAATAAGAATTCACCGGTGGCATCATCTGACAAACCAATACCCGAAAATGCAGCGATTCCGATAACCGTTGCACCGAGCAATGGCCATTGAGTACGCTTAACAATAAAGCTAGCAGACTCCATAGCCGACTTGCCTTTCTCCATACGTAACATCATACCTTCTGCAACTACAATGGCATTATCAACTAACATGCCCATCGCAATCACCATAGCGCCTAAGGAAATACGCTCTAGCTGTAGATCATAAAGCCACATTATTAATACTGTACCTAAGACCGTAATTAATAATGTGCCACCAACCACGACACCTGATCGCCAGCCCATAAATAAACAAAGTGCCAACGTTACCACCGCTACCGATACTTCAAGGTTTAAAATAAACCCGTCGACTGATTCATCTACAATTTTGGCTTGGTTATAAATCGTCGACACATTAATACCCGTAGGTAATTTAGCTAACACTTCAGCTAATTTTGCATCAATTTCATGACCTACATCGACGATGTTAATATCATTTTGAGCTGATATGGCGAGAGTTATAGCACTTTCACCATTGAAGCGTTTTAAGCCGCTTGGGATCTCAACAGGTTGGAGACTCAATTTAGCAATATCTTTTATTTTTATAGAAGCATTTTTACCTGGTACAAAAATAGATAAATTCTCAATTTCTTCTATTTTATTGGTTGAACTTTCGATAGGGATCCTGATCTGTTTGTCACCCACGTATAACCGTCCGCCACTAAAAGGCTTTAAATTACTTGCTAACACTTGTTGAAGATCAGGGAAAGAAAGCCCTAAACCTGAAATTTGATAACTATCAATTGTCGCAACAATTTCTTCTTCTAAAATACCACCCACTTTTACCTTGGCAACACCGTCAACAGCTAACACTTCTCGGCGAATAATGCGGGAAAACTCACGCATTTGGTTCGCGCTAAAATCAGGTGCAGATAACGCATAATAAATACCATAAACATCACCAAAATCGTCAATAACAACCGGAGCACTCGCGCCAAGTGGCAAGTCATGTTCAATATCACGGAGGCGTTTGCGTAACTCATCCCAAATTTGAGGTAATAACGGTCCATCAATATGAGGTTGTATTTCCATGGTTATTCGAGAAAACCCTGGTTTACTAACGGATTTCAGAATATCTAATTGCCACATTTGTTGTAGCGCAATTTCAACTTGCTCAGTAACTTCCTTTTCAACTTTTTCCGCGCTTGCACCCGGGTAATAGGTAAAAATAACCGCTTGCTTTATAGTAAATGCAGGATCTTCTAAACGCCCAATATTGCCCATGGCGACAATGCCACCAATAATAAAACATATCGACATCAGCCAAATATTAATCGGCTTAGTTAACGAATAGCGTGCTATATCCATATTAATAAGTCGCCTTATATTCTCTGACTATAAGGCCCTCACGCATTTGGCTAACCGCTGCCGAAACCACTTTATCTCCACTATTTAATCCAGAAGAAACTAAAGCATATTCTCCCTCTAATTTAGAAACGTTAACCTTGACCAGGGAAAGCATATTTTCTGATTGATTAAAGCGCCAAACACTAAAGCCCGAGTCGCTATTCCCCATCAATGCACTTAATGGAATAACTAAAACCTGTTCGCGACTGTTTTTTTGCATAATATTAACAATGGCACGCGAACCAGGATAAAAAGACTTAGCAACCTTACCATCAAGCGCAAAGGTTACGCCGTAGGTTTGAGTGATAGGATCAGGAGTGGTTTTATGTTCAACATAATGTATGTCATATACTTTATCTTTTTGACCAATAATATGCGCAGTCGCTATCACATCACGATTACCAGCATTGGCGGTCATGATGCGCTCTGGTACTTCAAAAGAAAAGTAAAGCTCTGATCTATCTTGTAAATTAGCTAGTGTATCACCAGAGCGAATTAAACTATCATTTTCAATATATCTAGCACCAATGACTGCGTCAAATGGTGCTCTAATTGTACAGTAACTTAAATCTTGTTCGGCATTTTCTAAGGCGATTTTAGTAATTGAAAACTGAGACTTTGCTTCATCGTAATCTCGTTGAGACGCAACATTTTTTTCAAAAACATCTTTAATGCGCTTTAAGTTGCGTTGCGCATCTTCATGACGAATGCGATTCTCTTCCACTTTACGTTGGAAGGGCTTGGGATCTATCTTAGCTAAAACTTGGCCTTTCTTAACTTCACTACCTTCGATTAAACTTTCAAAAATTAATCGTCCTGAGACTTCAAATTTGAGATCAACACTCTTAACCACTGATACCGTAGCGGGGAATTCATATTCATCAACTAAGTTTGTCAGCCGTGCAGCCGTGAGTTGGACTACTACAGGTGCAGTCTCTTTTATGACGGGTGTTGGCTCAGAGCAAGCTTGCAGTACAAAAACTGCAGCGAGTAAAAATATTCGAATCACATTAACCCCAAAATATAAGCAAAATTATCAAAAATAAGTATGTTAATCATAACACAGGTTTACACATTAACAACTAATGTAAACCTGTTGTTTAATGCAACTACTCGCGTTAATATGCTAATAATTTAATAACTAAGAGCACGTGTTTTGCCAAGTACTACCGATAAAATATTAAATACCGCTATGGATTGTTTTTTTCAGCACGGCTACGATACCTCAAATATATCGATGGTCAGTCGTTATGCTGGCATATCTCGTGTCACTATTCATAAGCAATTCAAGTCAAAAGAGGTGCTATTTAGAGCTGTCGTTGAGAAACATTTTCAAGAACATAATATCTTAATTAATATCTACAGTAAGTCAGATAAAGACTTTTGGCTAGAAACCCAAGATCTTATTATTCAACGATGTGAAGGTTTATTTAATGATGTTTCGAGTAGTTTAGTAAGATCAAATTTAATACACGCTGGCCACGCATTTTGCAAAGATATTATTCAAGCAGAAGAAAGTTTAATAAAAACGAGCATTAGTTCAAGAATTAAAAAAGAAATTGCTGCAAATCGATTAACATTACGTAAAGTAGGATTAACAGCAGAACAGTTGGCTGAAACGCTACACTATGCGCCATTTGGCATAACTGTATCGGTATCTGAGCAAAACAATACTGCCTTTATAGAAAACTTAATGGCGGTATTTAAAGCATCAACATCAACGCTATAACACCCCATGTAAAATTTATGCTATTTTAAAATTAACAACAATTTTTTGAAATGCTTTCCGAATAAATCAAATCCTGCCATTTATTTATAATAACAGCCAATCGTTGTAATCTTCTCTATCTGAAAATTTCTATATTCATTTTTCTCTTGATCGCCCTGTTGTAATAAAACATCCGACAAACGTTATATAAAACAATAAAACTTAAAAATATAACATTTAAATACAATGACTTAAATTAAGATATTTAAATAACTAATCACTAGTTCAATATACTAATTAATTATTAGCAACTAAGCTAAATATAGTAAATAGTATAGTTAAAGTGAAGCTCTTATTGGCACAATATTTAAAGACTACAATACTCATTGGAGAAGTAATGCACGACAGAACCTCATTACCTAGCTGGAAAAAGCTGGAGAATCACGCGCTTGATATGAAATCACAACATATGAGTGAACTATTTAAACAAAACCCTAAACGTTTTGAACAATTCTCCATTCAGCTTGCCCCCTTTCTCCTCGATTATTCCAAAAACTTGATATCAGCATCAACCATGGAACTACTCTTTAACTTGGCTAAAGAGTGTGATGTTGAAGCTTGGCGAGAAAAGATGTTCAGCGGCGAGCGAATTAATAGCACTGAAGATCGCGCCGTATTACATACAGCTTTAAGAAATCGCAGCGAAACGCCAATAATGCTCGACGGTAAAGACATTAATATTGATGTGCGATTAGCACTAGATAAAATGAAAACATTCAGTGAGAAAGTTCGCCAAGGTTTATGGAGTGGTTATTCTGGGAAACGCATTACTGATGTGGTTAATATTGGTGTTGGCGGCTCTAATTTAGGCCCTCAAATGGTCACTGAAGCTTTAGACCAGTACAGCGACAACAGCGTTAATGTTCATTACGTTTCCAATGTTGATGGTACACAAATAGCGAATGTACTTCGGCCTTTAAACCCCGAAAAAGTCTTGTTTATTGTTTCGAGCAAAACTTTCACCACCACAGAAACCATGACGAATGCTAGAACAGCAATGAAATGGTTGGTTTCTTCATCTTTTGATCAATCAGCCATTGCTCAGCACTTTGTTGCAGTATCTTCCAATAAAAAGAATGCCACGGAATTTGGTATTGCTGAAGAAAATATTTTTGATATGTGGGATTGGGTCGGCGGTCGTTTCTCGCTTTGGTCTGCTATTGGCTTACCGATTGCTATTGATTTAGGTTTTGAGCGTTTTATTGAATTACTTGAAGGTGCTCATGAAATTGATCAACATTTTTGTAATACACCACTAGCGGAAAATGCACCGGTTATATTGGCATTGTTAAGTGTTTGGAACTGTACTTTTCTAGGTGCGCAATCTCAAGCAATTTTGCCTTACGATCAATCGTTACATATGTTATCGGCTTATTTACAACAAGCCGAAATGGAAAGTAATGGTAAATCAGTTTCTTGGGATGGCGATTCTATTTCATATCCCACTGTACCGTCAATTTGGGGCGAGCTAGGGATTAATGGCCAACATGCTTTTTATCAATATTTGCATCAAAGTAATAATGTTGTGCCGGCTGACTTCATCGGTTCAGTAGAGAGTGTAACCCCTGTTCAAGGCCATCATGAAACGTTAATGGCTAACTTTTTCGCCCAAACCCAAGCACTGATGCAAGGGGTTGACGAAGCTCAAGTACGAGCAGATTTAAAAGCTAAGGGCCGCACACAAGACTACATTGATAAAGTCGCTCCGCATAAGGTTCATAAAGGTAATCGCCCTACTAATACCATTTTAATGAAGCGTATATCACCACGTTCATTAGGCAGCTTAATCGCCATGTACGAGCATAAGATATTTGTTCAAGGCATTATTTTGCAAATTTGTTCTTTTGATCAATGGGGAGTGGAATTAGGTAAAGGCTTAGCCAACAATATTCAAGAAGAGTTATCATCTGGTAATATAAGCGAACTACATGACAGCTCAACTACTGGCTTAATTAACTTTTATCAAAGCTATACCAAATAAGTTTATTACTAAGTAAACAAAAAATAGCGAACACAATGTTCGCTATTTTTTTATATTGAATACTATATTCAGCTAAGTGGCTTATAAATGATCCTGTAAAAAGCTTAAATATTTATTCGAGGCACTAATTCGATTCGCCTTTTTACTAAAACCATGTCCTTCATCGTCAAACACTAAATAATCAACATAAGTGCCACCGCTTCGAATAGACTCTACCATGTCATCACTCTCAATTTTCAATACTCGTGGGTCATTCTTTCCCTGCACGACTAACACGGGTTTTTTAACATTTTGACCAAAAAATACCGGTGAAATATTATGTAAACGTTCTTTATCTGTACTAGGGTCGCCCAATTCATCATAAAGTGACTGGCGAAATGCTTCCCAATATGGCGGAATGCTTTCTAGTGTTCTGACCCAGTTTGTTACGCCAAAAATATTGATGCCTACTTCAAATTCATCTGTGAACGTCATAGCTGCCATGGTTAAGTATCCACCGTAACTACCGCCGATGACACCAATTCTGTCGGCATCCACCCAGTCCAAGCTTTGTAGATAATACTTATTATAAACCACATCTTTTAAATCATGATCGCCATGCTTT
The DNA here is from genome assembly GCF_002076895.1 of Cognaticolwellia beringensis. Taxonomy (NCBI): domain Bacteria; kingdom Pseudomonadati; phylum Pseudomonadota; class Gammaproteobacteria; order Alteromonadales; family Colwelliaceae; genus Cognaticolwellia; species Cognaticolwellia beringensis. Next base: position 3,533,716 of record NZ_CP020465.1, on the reverse strand, counting down.
TTATCGTCTAAATGATTAAACGTTTTGCCATAGCCGCTAGAACCACGGTTATTAATTCTAAAAATAGCATAACCATTATTCACTAAGTGCTGAATAAGAGCAGAATAACCTTTACGGCTTTGCCCTCCTGGACCACCATGTATCCAAACTAAAGCGGGAACTTTCTGTGTTGCAGCTTGTTTGGGTTTATATAAAATACCGGGTATTTCTAAACCATCAAAACTTTTAAAGCGTACCACTTCACCCACCACTAAATTTTCTTCTAAAATATTGGGATTTCCAGTATTGGTTAAACGCTTTATCGCGTTACTACCTAACTGATGAACATAGAGGTTTGACGGAGATGTATCTGAGTTAATATAGAACACCATTTGTTTACCATCATTAGAAAAGTTCACACCACGCAAGTCGCCACTTGGCATATCAGGCAAAACAAGATTTTTCTTGGTTTTTAGGTCGATAATTTCTATTTTTGTTTGCGCGTCAGCATTCACACCATGTACTTGATAGCGGCCATCTTTGGAAAAATAAGTAAAACTGACATCCCAATTTACGGCAAAATTTTCTGACTTTTCTTTACTGACCAAATTGTAGGACCAAGCTTGATTAAATTCACCGAATTCATTGGTAGAATAAATAAGTGCACTATTATCGCGTGTAAATGTGTAAGCACTATGCTCGACATCTCCTTCATGTGCACTGATCAGCTCTGTTAACGGCTGTTTTTTGGCTAAGTCAACTAGGTATAAATTAGAATCGGCATTGGAGTTACTTTTGCTTAGCGCGATATATTGACCATTAGGGCTAACGGATTCCGGTGAATAGCCCGAATTATTTTGATAAATTAGTTTTCTGGAATAGTCTGCTGCTTGATATACATAGAGATCAAAAAATTTTGCATCTCTTTCATTTGTGGCAACAAAGAACTGTTCGTTATTTTCATGCCAACTAACAAAAAATGCCTTTAAACCTTCACCCGGCGTTAAATCTTTTTCTGTGCCATCTAATGCTTGTACAAAGAGATGATTTAACTCATTACCGCCTTTATCTGCGCTGTATAAAAACCGATCATCTTCAGGAAACCAACCAACTACATATATTGACTCTTTGGTTGAGTTTGTTAATTGTGTTATCTCAGAGCCATCTAATGGCACTTTATAGGCATTATAAATGCCACTTTCATCGTCACTCACTAAAACTGCGCTAGCATCAGCATTAATCGAAGAGCCAAATACGGATCGCGTTTTAAAGAATTCTTCAGCACTATAAGTTTGGAACGTTGACGTTGCTTTTGCTGGCTCATCAATTTGACCAATTGGCGTTTGTTTTGAACAGGCAAGTAGTAATATCAGCCCCGTACATAGTGCTAGAAATTTAGCCAGTTTTGGTAACTTTTTCATATTTATTCCCTTAATATTAATTTTATTTTATTTTATTCTTAGTTATCAAATACTTTTAATCGAAAACAAGTATAGAATAATTATCGTACAATTAAAGTCTTCATTCCTTAAAAACTCATGGTCTAAAGTGATCTTTTAAACTTAGGATAGAAAATACTAAATGTTGAAATTAAAATAGCGTAAACTATCGGTTAATAGTAAATCCTTAATACAGAACTATAATTAGTCAAATGGCCACACCGTTAAAATATTTATCTCATTATTCTCCAGATATTCAACAGCAAGTATCTAAGCTCGTTAAGGAAGATAGCTTAAAGGCTTATTTATTAGCGCAATTTCCTGAACCGCATGAAATAACCACCGATAAAGCATTACGTGAATATTCCCTCTTGATAAAGCAACAATATCTAAGGAAATCTGCGCCACTTAGCCAAGTAAAATACGATGATAAAATTCATATTATTAATAACGCGCTAGGCTTGCACACTTATGTTTCACGCGTACAAGGCAATAAACTTAAAAGTAAAAATGAGATCCGAATTGGTAGCATGTTCAAGAAAGCCCCTGAAGCACTATTGAATATGATCGTGGTACATGAACTCGCGCATTTGAAAGAGAAAGATCATAACAAAGCTTTTTATCAGCTGTGCCAACATATGTTACCGAATTATCATCAATTAGAGTTAATGACCCGTATTTACCTCACCGAGCTTGAAAGTAATGGCAATATTTACTAATCGCTAAGCTCATACTAAAATTCACACTTTCACAGTTAGCAGTATTTACCGTTTAAAAACAACATTAGCCTTGTGTGGCTAAATACCCCAATGATGATTCACAAAGCATTAACATAATGTATACTGCCAATAGCTAAATAAATGCCAAACACTCAAATTAAAATTGTGTGTTGTCATTCACCATTAGGTTTTAGATTTGCAGATAAAAAATAGAAAGTTATTACTAACACTAAGTGTTGTTCTGACCTTACTGCCATACTTTTTAATAAATGATATGTTTCCGATAAGTAATACTTGGCTTGAACAAGGTCCATTATTACTGCTACAAATCCTGAGTGTTGGCTTTGTTATTAATAGCTATTTACGTATTAAAAACCGTGCATTAAAGCTTTTTTGGCAATTTATTACTCTGGCCCTATTGTCCGCACTAATATCAAATTTACTCTTTATCTTCGCTATCATCAGCAATGATCTTTTGATTCAAGATTTTTTCAAACTTTGCAGTTATTTCTTTATTCTTTTAGCGATAGAGACTAATCCACAAAGTAACGAGACTAAAACAAATAAAAACATCAGTAATCGAGTTGCCGCCATATTTTTCACTTTAATATGCTTTAGTTATTTCGTTTTACTCCCCATAGAATTTGCAAATAATAGTGAGGATAAAATTGCCTCATCACAATTATTTCACTTACTTATAGCTGCACTTATTTTTATTCGATTAGCGACAAATAGTTATCAATGCGAAAGTCAGTTTTGGTGTCGAATTTACAGCGTACTTACCATTGCTGCAGGCGCATTATTGTTAGAGAACAGTATTGGTTATCTCAATAATTGGTTCCTAGTATCATTACCCGCTTATTTACTGACATTGTTAGTATTTATTCCATATTGTGCACTTATTATTGCCGCTAATAACTCGGTTAAGTCTACAGAGCCCCCTACTGAACTAATGCCTTCTTCTATCTCGGAACTCTATCTAATATTATTGATATCTTGTTCGATAATCATTCATTTAGTCGGCATTGAATTAAACCTGCATTACAATATAAATTCATATTTACAGTCGATATTACTTGCTACTTGGCTGGGTATAGCCCTGACATTATTAACCACTATTATTTATCGTAAAAATCACTTAGGGCATAAAAATCAACAACAAATTAAATTCCAAAACACAGCACAACAAGAATTAGTAAAGCTTAATCAATTATTAACTAACGCCATGCTTAATAGTGAGGACAAAGCTATAGTTAATGCTTCTAGCAACGCTATATTAACTACCAGCACTGAGGGCAAAGTACTTTCAGCAAACCCAGCCGCTGTACAACTTTTTCAATGTCTTGAACGCGAAATTATTGCCACAAGTGTCAAAGACTTTTTTTCGTCAGATGATCAAATGCATTACTTTTTCGATTTCAAAAGTAATGTTTATACCCTTCAACGTAAAGATGCCGGTATTTCGATAGAGTGCACAGCAACACGTAAAGACGGAACACAATTCCCTGTGCAAGCTGAATTACAATGGGCAGAAAGAGAAGAACAGCCTCTAGTCGTAATCACTTTTATTAACCTCACTGCGCGTAAGCTTGCCGAGCAACAAGCCTTAGATTTAAAAGATAAATTTATTGCCAATATTTCACACGAATTTAGAACACCATTAACTATTATCAATGGCATTTTAGATCGCTACTTAGTAAAAGCTCAAACAGAAGATGAAGGTAAAGAACTCAAAACGGCAAAGCGCAATGGTTTACGACTGGTCCGTATGGTTGAGCAGTTGCTTGAGTTGTCTCGCTTATCTGACAATCCGCAATTAACCATGGCAACCTACCGTCTGCATACGCTTATGTCGATGCCTGCAGATTCTTTTGCACGCTTAGCAACACAAAACAATTTGACCTTAACTTGTGATATCCCTGACCATATATGGCTAGATTGCGATGCTCAAGCGTTTGAGAAAATCATTTTTAATTTAATAGCTAATGCTATTAAATACACACCAGCAGGTGGCAGCATTCAAGTTATTGCCCATAGCGACAGTGATAACTTTACCCTTGATATTATTGATACTGGCATAGGTATAGATACGGCTTCACAAAGTAAAATTTTTGAACGTTTTCAACGTGCTGACGACGAAAAAAATCAGGGTGTTTTTGGTGTAGGCATTGGCTTGTCTTTGGTTAATGAATTGGTAAAAGCCCATCATTGGAAAATAAATGTTTTTAGCGAATACAATAAAGGCAGTAAATTTTCACTTATTATTCCTTGTGCATCTGCTATCTCTGAAGAAAAATCAACACCAACCAGTATTTCTCAAACCGAGGTATCATCGTTATTAATTGAACCGCACAATATAAATAAAGACATTAGAAACCATAGCCAAAAAGTAGTTTTAGTTATTGAAGATAACTTAGATATGCAAAGCCATATTAAGCAGGTAATAGAGCAACAACATCATAGTTTATTAGCAGGAAGTGGTGAGCTTGGTTTAACACTTGCCCAAGAGTATATTCCCGATGTAATCGTCTGCGATATTATGTTAACAGGCATAGACGGATTTGCGGTATTAAAACAGCTTAAAAGTCATGAACTGACCTCGCATATTCCGGTGATATTATTAACCGCACGTTCTGATTTAGATAGCCGCTTACACGGTTTAAACTTGCAGGCTGACGAATACCTCAGTAAGCCTTTTAATCATCAGGAGTTATTAACCCGTATTGATAATTTAATCAGTAACCGAGAAAAGTTACAAAAGAGTTACTTAAATAACTTTAATAAAGACCTACAACAGAACCGGAAGAATAATAGCTTCGATCACGTTGCAGAATTGGCCCATGATAGTGGTGACAATGTCACCCTTGATAATAAATTTTTAGAAAAACTAGAGACCATTACCGCTGAAGTCTATACCGATACTGACTTAGACATTGTTCAATTGGCGGCAAGAATGGCCATGAGCGAACGGCAGTTACAACGAAAAATTAAAGCCTTAATTGGTATAACTCCCAATAACTTCATTAAAGAGTTCCGCTTAAAAAAAGCAAAAGTGCTATTGCAAAATGGCTCTCAAATTGGCCGAATAGCACTCGATGTGGGTTTTTCATCGCAGACTTATTTTGGTCGCTGTTTTAAAGAAATGTTTAGCTGTACACCGAAACAATATCAGCAACAACAAAAAACGCAACGCCCATCAAGCTAAACCTGATTTAGTAATAACCTGCTCTTTTAAATTAGTAAGGCTGCCTTGCTGCATTAACTGTAAATAATCAAACGTATTTGATTTTGGCCCACACAAGCCTAACCATGAAAGCTGCTTATTTTCATCGGTATATGTAAGTGCTTGTTCAATTAAGACACTAATTTGATCCCAAGTTAAATCTAAAGGATTTTCCCGACTAAATGGAAAGAAGGAATAAGCCATATTTATCGAAGTAGCTTTATCAACCACACGGGTCAATCTGCCCGACAAACGCGCTGCTAATTCATTAGCGTTGTTACCTTTTTCATAGCCAATAACCGCAAAGGTATCGTGTGACCAACGAATAACGAGATCATCGTTATTGCGACTATAGTGCAGTAAATCAGTCAGGTTAATCAGCTGGCTATTACTCACATCTTCATCGCTTTTCAATTGCACCATCAAAATATAAAGACGTGGTAACATATCTCTCTGTACTGGTAATAAGTTTTGATGCATTTGATGCATTAATTGACTGGTTTGTTCGATATATATATCTAAATAGCGCCGGCTTTTAACGCCAGTAACTTTATCGACAATAGCTGCTTTTTCTAACTGTTTATTGGCTTGTGCTAACTCTAAATTTTTAGAGGTAAACTTCTCTGTTTTCTCATGTACTTGCTGTTCTAGGTAGAGTTTTTGCTGCTGTTCAATAACCAGCTTTCGATTTAAAAATCGAGAATAATACAGTAAGGCTAAAGCGACAGCTGACGTATATAAAATATACGCCCACCACGTATTCCATGGCGCTGGTTTTACAATAATATCTAATGATAGACCTGGATCGCTCCATACATTATCACTATTACCAGCTATTATTTGTAGTTGGAACTTTCCTGCGGGTAAATTGGTATATGTTGCTCTGCGTGACTTCCCTGCGTCAAGCCACTCTTGATCAAAGCCAAGCAGGCGATACTTATATTTAGTTGACTCTGGATAGGCATAGTTAAGTCCTACATACTCAAATGAAATCAATTGATCGTTATAGTCTAGCTCTAAACTTTTAAGATCAGTTAATGCTGAGGAAAAGTACATGGCTTCATTCAATTTAAAGACATTCGTGAGTCGTACGGGGATCGGACTAATTTTATTTTGGTTATTATCTGGCCGAATGCTTGTAACACCTTTACCTGCTCCAAAATAAATTACATTGTCTAGACTATTAAAAATTGCGCCATGATTATAATCCAAATCCACTAAACCATGACTTAGGTCAAAGTGTTTAAAGATATTAGATTTGACCGAAAAACGCGTTATGCCTTGATTGGAACTGAGCCATATATCGTTAAACTTATCTTGCGTCATGCCATAAACAGTCTGACTTTTCATGCCATCATTAGTGTCGATACGTTTAAATCTGTAATTATTTTCAACTCGATCTTTATATGACAAAACGTTGAGCCCTGCAGCTTGTGTGCTTACCCAGAGGTTCTTATCGTTATCTAATAGCAGGTACCAAGAAAGGTCACTCGAAAGACTATTTGGATCTGCTTCATCATTTATAATATGCTGAAAATTTTCAGTTCTATGATCAAAGCGACTCAGACCACCACCGTATGTTGCTATCCATATAATGCCTTGTTCATCTTCTAGAATGTGTAATATCGCGTTATGATTTGGTCCTAGTTCAGGATTATTTTTATCACTTACATAGCGAGTAAAACTCCCATCATCATTCATCCTATTAAGACCTTGGTTAAAGGTTGATACCCATAACTGGCCCTTATTATCTTTAATTATATCTGTAACACTGTTTGCAGATATTGAGGAAAAATCAAGTTCATCATGTGCATATGTTTCAATTAACTTTGTGGTTAAATTAACGTGATATAAACCTGAGGCTCTTGTACCTACCCAAAGAGTGTTATTATCATAAAATAAAGTCATTACTCGTAAGTTTTCAAAAAAACCGTCTAAATCTAGCTCTATAACTTCATCTTTATTAGCTAATAATTGATAAATCCGTCCGTTGTAAGCACTAAAGTAAATACTTTGGGATGATGCTTGAGAAAAACTTGTAATATTGGGGCGATCAAGAGTTGGGTATTCTCTAGCTGTATATTGGCGAAATGTTGTCATGGTAGGATCCCAACGGTTTAAACCATTATTTGTGCCAATCCACATTAAGCCATTTTGATCTTCAAAGAAATTCATAATGTAATTACTACTTACACTATAAGGATTACTTACTGAATAATTGAATCTTTCAAATTGATCAGTTTTATTATCATAAATTGATAAACCATTATCCGTTGCTATCCAAATATTATCACCAGCATCTTGATATACATTATGTATGGTGTCACTGCTAATTGATTTATCATTGTTAACATCAAACTTAAAATGAGCCACAATATTGTTATTCGCCGAATACTTTAGTAATCCCTTATCAACTGTGCCAACCCAAATATTTCCTTGTTTATCCTTAAAAAGTGCATTTACATATTTATTAACATAACTATCAGCTTTTTTTGGGGCATATTTTATTGTGTGTTTAAAGTTACCGTTTGTATCAAATACCGAAATACCACCGCCATTTGTACCTACCCAAATATCATGCTCATCAGTTTCAATTATAGAGTGTACAATATTATGGGATAAGCTCTGTTTCTCAGCTAATTTTTGCTGAACTTGAACTACATTCCAACTATCACCTGTGATAGTTAATATATTCAAGCCATTTTCTGTTCCAATCCATATTTTACCTTCACTATCTTCAAACAAGGTATTTATGCCATCGTTACTAATTTGTGCATGTTTAGTCTTAGTCGTTAAGTGACGAAAACTGTTAGATTCTGGCTGGTAAAGATTAATTCCCCCCCCTCGGGTGCCAATCCAAAGCTGCTGCTTAGAATCGATAATAATACGACTAATAACATTTGAACTTAATGAATTATCAACTAACGGCTTATTGTAAAAGCTAAGTAGCTGATGACCATCATATCGATGTAGTCCCTCTTGCCCACCAAACCACATAAAACCATTTTTATCTTGTGCGATAGTCATGACAAACTTATACGACATAGGATTATCAATCGCAAAACTTTTAAATAACTTACTTTCTTGGGCAAAAGATATGTTAGAAAATAGTAATGCAAAACAGAGATAGAATTTCTTACTCATTAGATAGCGTTAACCTGTGATTAGCTTGGGGAAGTAATACCTTTAACTATATTGAAAATTATTGTAGTGATTCGTGTTTAAACTAGAATAAAACTGACTTTGTGCGTTATAAAATAGGTCTTGGATGTTAGTGATAAGCAAATACAGAAATTTTCAGAGCCCATAAAATTTATTCAACATATAAAAAACCACTATTTTACAAGTGGCTTTTTATCAAAATTTATTATTGTGGCTCGACCCAACTATTAATATCTATTGTAGTCTTCCATAACATGCCGTCAGTTTCAAAACTTGTCTTCCACAACATACCGTCTGTTCCAAAACCTGTTTTCCACAACATGCCATCTGTTTCAAAGTCTGTCTTCCACAACATACCATCTGTTGTTGCTGTATCTTGCCACGCACTATAAGCTGACAGTGAAGTTTTCCAAAGCATACCGTCGCCAACAAAATTAGAATCGTTTGTGTCCCATACATACTCTTCGCCTAAGCCTTCAACATAAAAGTTGCCATCATCGTTAATATTGGCAGGTCCTGAATAATGTTCTTCATCATTTAAGTCTTTAGCAATATCTAAGGTATTATTTGCGCAATTTACTTCAGTACTAGCAATAGCGTAATAAGCACTAATTAAACCAGCACCTTGCTGAAATACACTATATCGCTTACTACCATCTGCGTTATTTGCGCTATAGGCACTAGCTAACAGTTTACATTTAACTTGATCGGGTGTTAATGCAGGGTTATCGGTTAATAATAAAGCAACGACTCCAGAAACTACAGCAGCAGCTTGTGAGGTACCTGACATTTCAAAATAACGGCCACCATCATGAAATTCAGGATGGTCGATAACAATTTGCGAATCAAATGACATTAGACCCGAAATATGTCCACCAGGTGCAAGAATATCAGGTTTAACAAAACCTTCGGCAGTCGGTCCGGCACCACTAAAGCTCGCAACTTTATCATCTGAATAATTGAATGACGTATAATCGTCAGTCATCGCACCAACGGTAATAATATAAGGTACATTACCTGGTACACCAATAGACATAGGATCAGGGCCTTTATTACCTGCTGAAGCTACAACGACAATACCGGCTTGCCAAGCTTTCATTACCGCTTTATTTAACGGGTCTTCCCAGTAGTTTGAACGAACGGGCCCGCTAAATGACATATTAAGCACACGTAAGTTTATTTGATCTTTAACTTCTAATGCCCAACCTATGCCACGAATAACGTCTGCATATGTAGCCTTGCCTTCGTCATCAAAAGCTTTTATACCTACATGTGCAGCATTAGGTGCAACGCCGTATATTTGACCATTGCTATCATAGTCACTATTTACCGCAATACTAGCAACGTGTGTACCATGCCCACTTGCTTCGACGCCATAATTACTTACCGTATCATTAATGGCATCATATGTGCCCCAAGCTTTATCACGACCTTGTAAGTCGGTTGCTAAACCCTGTAATTGATCAAGGCCTGTATCTAAAAAGCCAATGGTAACGCCTTCACCAAAATTACCTGTTTGATGCACGTAAGTCGCATCAACTTGCTCAGTAACAACTGACTTAGGTTGCCATCTGCGCTGACCATAAGCTTGGCCACTTAATTCAACTTTATGATTGGTAGACACGGTAATTTGTTGCTTTTTTTGCAACTCGTTAAGTTGTGCATTGGTTAAATCTACGGCTACCGAATCAATTATTTTTAATTCATGTGATGGCAGTACACCTAATGCTTTTAGATTGTTTTTAAGTAACGTGAAATTCTTGGCACTAATGATATATGACTGAACAGCATCATCAGTTTTCGCTGTTGATTTAAATCCTATTAGCAATGCTAAAGTAAATAAGCCTGCCATGATTGAAAAAAGCTTTATCTTATTTTGGTTCGAAGTGAACGACATTTTAATCCCCTTTGCCCGTTACATCTTTTTAAACTTTATTTAAAAACAGTAGGGTGAATAACTTCATATGTTTACATCAACTAACAACGACAAAAGTCATGTCAATATCACTTTATAAAATCGCTATATCTTCAAGCGACCAGCAAACATTACCACACCACTTAACATCTTTTAACTATATAATTACATTTTATTTACTAAACTGAGTAAACAAAAATATCCAGCTTCATAAAAAGCCGGATATTTTAATTACTGATTTAAACTAATTAAAACGATACGGAGGCTTCCGTAGAACAGTTAGTCGTACCTTGGTCACATACCTTGTAGGTAAATGTGCCTGAGGTTCTAAAACTATCTGTGAAAGCACCATCGTTAGAAGTCGTTGTTATTAAAGCACCATTACGGAAAATATCTACACTACTAGTTGATGCACCCGACCATGATAAATCGACCTTGTTCTTACCTTTAGCGAAATAACCGTTAGCCATTAAACTAATGTCGCCGCCCGCAGGTGGTGGTGTTACGCCACCAGAACAGCCATTTGCTGTTAAATATGCATCGGCAGTTGCCGCTTTAACAATACCGTGACCGAAGTAAACATCGTGGCCAGCAGCGCCATTATCTTCAGCTGTAGCTTTCAAAGCTTCACGAATTTCAGTACCTGTACACTCATTATGATTTGACCATACTAGTGCTGCTATACCCGAAACAGCTGGAGTTGCCATAGAAGTACCGCTCATAAAGCCGTAATCAGTAGCACCAATTGATATGTTAGCCGTTGTAGCAGCAAGTAAAGCACTACGGTCTTCAAGCGTTGCGCCAACAGCCGGAATTGTTGTTGCATTAATATCACCCAATGTACCATAAAGCATACCGGCTTCGTTATTGATCAAAATAGCGCCAATACCACCTGAGTTTTCACAGTTTTGCACTTTATCGTGAAATGAAATCACGCCGCGATCAATAACACAGACATTACCGTTCGCACCACTATCTGTAGCTTCAGCGGTACCCATGTAATAAGTATTACCACTAGCATTACCGGTATTCTCCATTGAAGATGACGCATATGCTGTACCATCTGCACTCATAGAAGCACTTGTAGCTAAACCTGCAGGATAAGTTGAAAGCGTATCTACGCCACCTGCCGTTACTTCAACACAAATGGTTTCATCGGTAGTTGTTGTTACTTTTTTGCCACGCCCTGTCGAGACTGTACAGCTAGGGAACTGAGAAAAGTCTGCAATGTTATTATCGGCATCATTAGCACCAATCATCATTACTGATGGATAACCTGCGGGGTAAGATCGTACATTATTACCGTCATTACCTGCTGCAGCTACAACTAAACCACCAGCATCAGTAAAGGCTTTAAAGGCATTCTCTTCAGTGCTGTTAGCACCACCACCACCCAAACTCATACTAATAATATTTGCACCTGCAGCACTACATTTATCAGCTGCAAATGCTAAGTCTGAAGAATATCCCCAACCAGCGGCGTTAAATACTTTGATAATATGCATATCGACGCCTGGCGCCATACCCACAACACCAATATTGTTATCGGCGGCACCAATAGTACCTGCTACGTGCGTTCCGTGAGGACCACCATGTTCATCCCAGTTACCTGTACCAGAGTCATTATCACCCGTAATATTGTTCCAAATAAAGTCAGTATTTGAGCGGTCTAGACCAGAATCAATAACACAAACTTTCATACCAGAAGCATTATTAAAAACGACTTGGTTTGCTTGTGATTGATATACCGCATAAGGCGTTAACTGTTGTGTCATCGCGTTGCCAACATCATCGTTATATAACGAGCTGGCACTGCGACGTTGATCTTCTTCAATCATTTGAATATGCGGGTTGTTCATTAAGCCTTTTACTTCCGCTAAAGTTTTACCTTTAAAAGATGCGGCGAAGAATCCCTTACCATCTATCTTTAACTCAGCATTTAACTTTTTAGCTAATGCTTTAACAATTCCTTTTTTACTTTCGTCAACTTTTATGATGTATCTGTCGTCAGCTGCTTGCGCAGAAAATGCTGTAGTTACCGCAATGGCAAGGATAGAATTTGTAAATTTAGAAATTTTCATAGATGCTCCAGGTATCTCTGTTGTAATGAACTTTTATTATTATTGTTTAATGTCAGGGCGCTTTGCCTTGAACGTTCTTCGATACTAACAGCTACTCAAAAACCCCCTAGCAAAAATACGACTTTTTTTCATGAAAAAACGACATTAAACAGTAAATACACTATAAAACAATAAGTTAATATATAAATAAAATTAATTACTTGTCGTTATTTTATTAAAAACAGTCTTTTTTTTACTATTCAATTTCTGTTAAAAACGCGAAGCTTGATAACGATGACAAATCATCCAACGATAAAAACAATACGTCCGATGTAGCCTTACTTTGCTTCATTCAGCGTAAAAATTGGAGTTACCCCAAAATGATAAACAACAAAATTTTAGGTTTAAGTGCATTAACCCTTTCTATATTAGCAGCAAGTAACGCGCAAACATCTCAAGCCGCTGAATTACAGCTAACACCTGTAAATACAAACAATACTATGACCGCGGAAAATGTAAAATTTGGACAATGGAAAAATAGTCAAAAAGTTAAAAACCACAAATTTACAGACCGTATTATTGTTAAATATAAAAACGGTTTTGAAGCACAGGCTTTAAACGGCTTAGTTTCAGAGAAAACCCTGCCCAAAGGTTTAGCTAAAAAAGCAGGTCAAAGCTTAAAACATTTGAAGAAATTGAAAAATGGTCGCCATGTTATTTCTCTAGGCCAACAAAAGAACATTGATGATGTTAAAACTATGGTCATGGAGCTTAATAACCATGCAGATGTAGAATTTGCAGAACCAGATTTCAAGCGTTACTTAATGGCACAAAATCAACCATGGGGTATTGAGGATACACAATCAGATCAGCTTACTGATAATGATGCAGCAAACATGACGGTTTGTATTATTGATTCAGGTTATGAGCGTGTAAATCCAGATTTAAATGCTAACAATGCATCAGGCACAAATAACTCAGGTACAGGTAACTGGTATCAAAATGGCGGCTCTCACGGTACACATGTTGCCGGCACTATCGCAGCAGTTAATAACTCAGAAGGTGTTGTCGGTATTATGCCGAACACTAATGTGAATTTACACATTGTTAAAGTATTCAACGAAGCCGGCTGGGGTTATGTTGGTGATTTAGTTGATGCTGTTGATACCTGTGTAAATAATGGCGCTAAAGTGATTAATATGAGTTTAGGTGGAGCAGGCTCAAGTACGGCTGAACAGAATTCTTTACAAGCAGCTGCAGATGCTGGTGTGTTATTAATTGCTGCATCAGGTAATGATGGTGATGCTACTTTATCTTACCCTGCTTCTTATGACTCAGTCATGGCCGTTGGTGCGCTTGATCAAGGCCGTCAACATGCAGAGTTTTCTCAATACACACCACAAGTTGAAATTTCAGCCCCAGGTGAAGCTATTTTATCTACCGTTGCTGGTGATGGCCGCTTAGGTTATATCACACTAGGTTCTACAATTTATGGTAACGATGAAGTTGTACCGCAAACACATTACATTCAAAGTGCTGGTAGCTTCACCGTAAGCAATGTAAACAGTTCAGCTAATGGTGTTTTATCAGCTTGTACTCTTTCAGGTAGTAGCTACAGCTGTTCAAACGTCTCAGGTAATATTTGTTTAGCAGAACGTAATGACAACCAAAAAGGTAGTAACTATCCAGAAATAAACCCAGCCAAAGCTTGTGCTGATGCAGGTGCATCAGGTGTTATTGTATATAGTAATAGCGCTCGTCCTGGTTTACAAAATCCTTTTTTAGTCGATGCTAATACTGATGTAACTGTCCCAACAGTTTCAATAAACCGTACATTAGGTTTACAACTTATGGGCCAGTTAGGCACATCAGCTAATTTAAATGTAGTTGGCAATCAAAACTACGCATATTACAACGGTACATCGATGGCAACACCACATGTTACTGGTGTCGCTGCTATAGTTTGGAGCAATAACCCTAGCTGTAGCGCAACTGAAGTTCGTAATGCTTTGAAATCGACAGCAGTTGACTTAGATGTTGCGGGTCGTGATGACAAAACTGGTTACGGATTAGTTCAAGCTAAAGCGGCTTCCGACGCTTTAGCAGCAAGCTGTGGTGGTACTACACCACCTCCAACAGGCGGTGGCAACGAACTTGCAAACGGTGTAGCTAAAACAAACTTGACAGGCTCAGCATCACAAGAGCTGAGCTTTACTATGGTAGTTCCAGCTGGTGCAACAGATCTAAACTTTAATATGGCTGGTGGCACAGGTGATGCCGACCTTTACGTTAAATTCGGTTCTGCTCCAACAACATCTAGCTATGATTGTCGCCCTTACAAAGGTGGAAATGTAGAGTCTTGTCCTATCGCTTCAGCACAAGCAGGAACTTACCATGTTAAGGTCATAGGTTATTCAGCATTTACCGGTGTTAATTTAACCGGAAGCTTCACAGAACCAACTACTGGCGGCGGTGCGACTGGTGGAAGTGCTTCTGTAACTGATGTTAGTGTAGCTAAAGGTGCGTGGACTTATTATACGATCAACGTTCCTGCTGGCATGGCCACACTAGATTTTAATATGAGTGGTGGTACAGGTGATGCAGATTTATACATTCGTCGCGGTGCAAAACCTACCTCTTCAACTTATGACTGTCGTCCATATAAAAGTGGTAATACAGAGTCATGTCCATTTACTAACCCTATCGCGGATACATGGCACATTGGTATTTACGGATACTCTGCAGCCAGCGGTGTAAGTTTAAATGTAACTTACAATCCATAGTAACTTTTAACTAGTCCCAACTAGTGTTTTAATTAGGGAGAGTACGTAGGTGCTTTCCCTTTTTTTAGCCTGATCTGTTACTCCTATCTTTATAAAAAGCGCTATAGTTTAATTATCTTGTCCAATCAGAACTCCATCTAAGTTTATAGTGTGTAATTTTATTCAAGCAATAATTAAATTGTAGGTGTGACTTTAGCCGACAGTAAAGTGTTAAGTTCAAAGCTATTAACTATAAGTTATCAGCTATAAGTTAAAACAAGCACTACACGCATAGCTTTGAGATTAACTCAAAGCTAATAGCTATTTTTTCTTTACCACCGATATTGCCAGAGGCGCTTCATCGAGCAGTGACGAGTGATTTTTTACGTAAAATATAAGAAAGCATATTCATTTCATTTAAGCTCTCATTGACTTCTCTTTGCTTACTCCCTGTGATTTTGGGATTAGTGACTTATCTTTCCTCGGTGTAGGACGCAGTCCCTCGGTGTTCTCTGTGGTGAACCTTGTCTTGTGTTTAAAAAACTAAAAGATTATTCACCACCGAGTAAGTACTGAGGCGCTTCACCGAGCAGTGACGAGTGATTTTTGGCTTTGTGTCTGCTCTTTCCTCGGTGTAGGACGCAGTCCCTCGGTGTTCTCTGTGTTGAACCTTGTCTTGTGTTTAAAAAACTAAAAGATTATTCACCACCGAGTAAGTACTGAGGCGCTTCGCGCTTCACCGAGCAGTGACGTGTGATTTTTTTACGTAAAACATAAGAAAGCATATTCATTTGATTTAAGCTCTCATTGACTTCTCTTTGCTTACTCCCTGTGATTTTGGGCTTAGTGACTTATCTTTCCTCGGTGTAGGACGCAGTCCCTCAGTGTTCTCTGTGTTGAACCTTGTCTTGTGTTTAAAAAACTAAAAGATTATTCACCACCGAGTAAGTACTGAGGCGCTTCGCGCTTCACCGAGCAGTGACGAGTGATTTTGGCCTTTGTGTCTTATCTTTCCTCGGTGTAGGACGTAGTCCCTCGGTGTTCTCTGTGGTGAACCTTGTTGTGTGTTTAAAAACTAAAAGATTATCCACCACCGAGTAAGTACTGAGGCGCTTCGCGCTTCACCGAGCAGTGCTCTTAGCAGTGTAAGACAAATCTATTCGCCTGAATAAAATCAACTAAAGGTGACTAAAGCCCCCACAAGTTTCAAGCTCATTTTTGATATATTATATTTTCTAAACACCAGAAAGCAAAAACCCGTAGCGTTAGCTACGGGTTTCTCTTAATAGAAGCCTAGCAATGACGTGCAAGTTCCTACATGGATGTAGGTTAGTAGCGTAATGCAGGAGCAATTACCGAGATGCACTAATGCCGTGGGCACATGGATGTGCAGGAACGGCGTCCCTCTCACATAAAGAGAAGAACACCCACACGCTCTTTACCACCGGCGCTAACCGGTTTAACTTATGAGTTAGGAATGGGAGCAGGTGGAGCTATCCCGCTATGGTCGTTTTAGCGTTTATCACTGAATTTTCTTAAACGACAGACAGCAAAAAGCCCGTCACTTTCGTAACGGGCTCTTCTAAATAGAAGCCTAGCAATGTCCTACTCTCACATGGGAACTCCCACACTACCATCGGCGCTAACACGTTTCACTTCTGAGTTCGGAATGGGATCAGGTGGGGCCATGTCGCTATTGTCGCTAGACAAAAAAGGTCAATCTTGAAAGCTGTTTACATAAAGCCTTAGCTCTATGTCGATATAAATACGTATTGGTTTCTCTTATTCATCACTATGTTATGCGTGATGTTTGTCAAACTTACCTACAAAACCACTTGGGTGTTGTATGGTTAAGCCTCACGGGTAATTAGTATTGGTTAGCTCAATGCCTCGCAGCACTTCCACACCCAACCTATCAACGTTGTAGTCTCCAACGACCCTTTAGGGAGCTTAAAGCTCCAGTGAGAACTCATCTCAAAGCCTGCTTCCCGCTTAGATGCTTTCAGCGGTTATCAGTTCCGAACGTAGCTACCGGGCAATGCTATTGGCATAACAACCCGAACACCAGCGGTTCGTCCACTCCGGTCCTCTCGTACTAGGAGCAGCCCTCTTCAATTCTCAAACGCCCACGGCAGATAGGGACCGAACTGTCTCACGACGTTCTAAACCCAGCTCGCGTACCACTTTAAATGGCGAACAGCCATACCCTTGGGACCGACTTCAGCCCCAGGATGTGATGAGCCGACATCGAGGTGCCAAACACCGCCGTCGATATGAACTCTTGGGCGGTATCAGCCTGTTATCCCCGGAGTACCTTTTATCCGTTGAGCGATGGCCCTTCCATACAGAACCACCGGATCACTATGACCTACTTTCGTACCTGCTCGACGTGTCTGTCTCGCAGTTAAGCTGGCTTATGCCATTGCACTAACCGTACGATGTCCGACCGTACTTAGCCAACCTTCGTGCTCCTCCGTTACTCTTTAGGAGGAGACCGCCCCAGTCAAACTACCCACCAGACAGTGTCCCCAAGCCCGATAAGGGCCCTAGGTTAGAACATCACGCATACAAGGGTGGTATTTCAAGGTTGGCTCCACTTCATCTAGCGACAAAGTTTCAACGCCTCCCACCTATCCTACACATGTAGGAGCAATGTTCACTGTCAAGCTATAGTAAAGGTTCACGGGGTCTTTCCGTCTAGCCGCGGGTATACGGCATCTTAACCGCAATTTCAATTTCACTGAGTCTCGGGTGGAGACAGTGTGGCCATGATTACGCCATTCGTGCAGGTCGGAACTTACCCGACAAGGAATTTCGCTACCTTAGGACCGTTATAGTTACGGCCGCCGTTTACCGGGGCTTCGATCATGAGCTTCTCCGAAGATAACCCAATCAATTAACCTTCCGGCACCGGGCAGGCGTCACACCGTATACGTCATCTTTCGATTTTGCACAGTGCTGTGTTTTTAATAAACAGTTCCAGCCACCTGGTTACTTCGACTCTCCGATGCTTACGCCGCAAGGGCTTCACATTAGAGAGCGTACCTTCTCCCGAAGTTACGGTACTATTTTGCCTAGTTCCTTCACCCGAGTTCTCTCAAGCGCCTTAGTATTCTCTACCTAACCACCTGTGTCGGTTTGGGGTACGGTTCCTATATATCTGAAGCTTAGAAGCTTTTCCTGGAAGCATGGCATCAATGACTTCAACTCCGTAGAGTCTCGTCTCGTATCTCAGCGTTTAAATGAAATCCCGGATTTACCTAAGATAACCGCCTACATACTTTCACACGGACTACCAACGCCGTGCTCACCTAGCCTACTCCGTCCCTCCTTCGCAATATATAGAAGTACAGAAATATTAATCTGTTTCCCATCGACTACGCGTTTCCGCCTCGCCTTAGGGGCCGACTTACCCTGCCCTGATTAACATGGGACAGGAAACCTTGGTCTTTCGGCGGGGGAGTTTTTCACTCCCCTTATCGTTACTCATGTCAGCATTCGCACTTCTGATACCTCCAGCATGCTTTACAACACACCTTCAACGGCTTACAGAACGCTCCCCTACCACTTGAACCTAAGTTCAAATCCGCAGCTTCGGTGACTAGTTTAGCCCCGTTACATCTTCCGCGCAGACCGACTCGACTAGTGAGCTATTACGCTTTCTTTAAAGGATGGCTGCTTCTAAGCCAACCTCCTAGCTGTCTATGCCTTTCCACATCGTTTCCCACTTAACTAGTACTTTGGGACCTTAGCTGGCGGTCTGGGTTGTTTCCCTCTTCACAACGGACGTTAGCACCCGTAGTGTGTCTCCCGCATATCACTCATTGGTATTCGGAGTTTGCAAAGGGTTGGTAAGTCGGGATGACCCCCTAGCCTTAACAGTGCTCTACCCCCAATGGTGTTCGTGCGAGGCTCTACCTAAATAGATTTCGGGGAGAACCAGCTATCTCCCGGCTTGATTAGCCTTTCACTCCGACCCACAAGTCATCACCGCATTTTTCAACATACGTGTGTTCGGTCCTCCAGTTGATGTTACTCAACCTTCAACCTGCCCATGGGTAGATCGCCGGGTTTCGGGTCTATACCCTGCAACTAAACGCGCAGTTAACACTCGCTTTCGCTACGGCTCCCCTATTCGGTTAACCTTGCTACAGAATATAAGTCGCTGACCCATTATACAAAAGGTACGCAATCACCGGACTAAATCCGGCTCTCACTGCTTGTACGTATGCGGTTTCAGGTTCTATTTCACTCCCCTCACAGGGGTTCTTTTCGCCTTTCCCTCACGGTACTGGTTCACTATCGGTCAGTTAGGAGTATTTAGCCTTGGAGGATGGTCCCCCCATGTTCAGTCAACGTTTCACGTGTGCCGACCTACTCGATTTCATGATAAGTTTATTTTCGTGTACGGGGCTATCACCCTGTATCGCTCTACTTTCCAGTAGATTCCACTAACTTACAAACCACTTAAGGGCTAATTCCCGTTCGCTCGCCGCTACTAAGGAAATCTCGGTTGATTTCTTTTCCTCGGGGTACTTAGATGTTTCAGTTCTCCCGGTTCGCCTCATTAAGCTATGTATTCACTTAATGATACCCAACTTACGTTGGGTGGGTTTCCCCATTCGGACATCTTTGGCTATAACGGTTTTTATCACCTCACCAAAGCTTTTCGCAGATTAACACGTCCTTCATCGCCTCTAACTGCCAAGGCATCCACCACATACGCTTAGTCACTTAACCATACAACCCCAAATGTTCTTGTCTTTCCCCTGTTATGCAGCGTTGCGTTAATCCTCATGTAGTAAACTACACGTCGTATTAAAGCGTCTTGCCTAACAAGCAAAATCCTTCGACCATTGATTATTTTATTGTAAGAACAAAAAACTAATCATTTGGTACACCGTGGAGACTAATCCACAGCAATTGTAAAGTCTGACATTTTCACGCACACAAAGTGTGTCTTGAATAAGAGTGGTAATTCATTACGATTAGTAAACTAAAAGTAAATAAACTACCGGGTTGATTACGTTTCCGAGGAGGACCCGTAATCACCATCATTAACAGGCGATATTCCCGTTAACAACAGCTTGGTATTTATAATTTACAAACAACAGCGCGACACCGTGTTCATCATATAAATACCGGTATTTATATCAGCTTTCCAGATTGTTAAAGAACTAAATTCATACGCACATTCGGTATAAATCTTGGTTTAAAAAACCAAACTTAACTTATCAACTTGAGATAGTTTAAGTTTGGTCTCTTTCTTTATGAAGAAGTAAATGCATTCTTTGTTAATCAAGGCAGTTGGTAGCGACGTGTAGGTTTTCTACACGAGCTGCGAACTAACGCGGAGTAACGAAGAATTGGTAGGTCTGGGCAGACTTGAACTGCCGACCTCACCCTTATCAGGGGTGCGCTCTAACCAGCTGAGCTACAGACCTGCATCGTATCAAAAATCGATACTACATAATAAGTGGTGGAGCTAAGCAGGATCGAACTGCTGACCTCCTGCGTGCAAGGCAGGCGCTCTCCCAGCTGAGCTATAGCCCCTTATTATGCTAGGGTTTACGTTTTCTTCTTCTAATTTGTTATCATGTAATTTGTGTGAACACTCGTAGAACCAAGGTTCTCATTAAGCTGTTTTACTTCAAGATAAGGAGGTGATCCAACCCCAGGTTCCCCTAGGGTTACCTTGTTACGACTTCACCCCAGTCATGAATCACAAAGTGGTGACCGTCCTCCCCGAAGGGTTAAACTAGCCACTTCTTTTGCAACCCACTCCCATGGTGTGACGGGCGGTGTGTACAAGGCCCGGGAACGTATTCACCGTAGCATTCTGATCTACGATTACTAGCGATTCCGACTTCATGGAGTCGAGTTGCAGACTCCAATCCGGACTACGACAAGCTTTGTGGGATTCGCTCCACCTCGCGGTATTGCTGCCCTCTGTACTTGCCATTGTAGCACGTGTGTAGCCCATCCCGTAAGGGCCATGATGACTTGACGTCGTCCCCACCTTCCTCCGGTTTATCACCGGCAGTCTCCTTAGAGTTCCCGACATAACTCGCTGGCAAATAAGGATAGGGGTTGCGCTCGTTGCGGGACTTAACCCAACATTTCACAACACGAGCTGACGACAGCCATGCAGCACCTGTCACAGAGTTCCCGAAGGCACAAGTCTATCTCTAGTCTCTTCTCTGGATGTCAAGGGATGGTAAGGTTCTTCGCGTTGCATCGAATTAAACCACATGCTCCACCGCTTGTGCGGGCCCCCGTCAATTCATTTGAGTTTTAACCTTGCGGCCGTACTCCCCAGGCGGTCAACTTAGCGCGTTAGCTACGCCACCCACAGATCAAGTCTACAGACGGCTAGTTGACATCGTTTACGGCGTGGACTACCAGGGTATCTAATCCTGTTTGCTCCCCACGCTTTCGTGCCTCAGTGTCAGTCTTTGTCCAGGTAGCCGCCTTCGCCACTGATGTTCCTTCCAATCTCTACGCATTTCACCGCTACACTGGAAATTCCACTACCCTCTACAAAACTCTAGCTTGCCAGTTCAAAATGCAGTTCCCAGGTTGAGCCCAGGGCTTTCACATCTTGCTTAACAAACCACCTACGCACGCTTTACGCCCAGTAATTCCGATTAACGCTTGCACCCCTCGTATTACCGCGGCTGCTGGCACGAAGTTAGCCGGTGCTTCTTCTGCGAGTAACGTCACAGCTAGCAGTTATTAACTACTAACCTTTCCTCCTCGCTGAAAGTGCTTTACAACCCGAAGGCCTTCTTCACACACGCGGCATGGCTGCATCAGGCTTTCGCCCATTGTGCAATATTCCCCACTGCTGCCTCCCGTAGGAGTCTGGGCCGTGTCTCAGTCCCAGTGTGGCTGATCATCCTCTCAAACCAGCTAGAGATCGTCGCCTTGGTAAGCCATTACCTTACCAACTAGCTAATCTCACTTGGGCTAATCAATGAGCGAGAGGTGCCGAAGCGTCCCCCCCTTTGGTCCGTAGACGTTATGCGGTATTAGCAGTCGTTTCCAACTGTTGTCCCCCACTCAAAGGCATATTCCCAAGCATTACTCACCCGTCCGCCGCTCGTCAGCAGATAGCAAGCTATCTCTGTTACCGCTCGACTTGCATGTGTTAAGCCTGCCGCCAGCGTTCAATCTGAGCCATGATCAAACTCTTCAATTAAAAATCGTTTGTGATGCTCACCTTAACGAACCGAAGTTAACTAAGAAAAGACATCTGCTCAATGAATTCTGTCGTGTTTCTATCTATCCGACTAAAGAAGATAAAAACTACATAAAACGTATAATTTAAATCCGAAGACTTAAATGATACTTATTCTTTGTGTGACATCATATTAAGCTGTTTTTTTTGTTATCCGAGGATAACTATGTAAAATCAACGTTAATGTGAGTGTCCACACAAATTGCATGATAACTAATTGTTAAAGAACGTTAGTTTATACTCGAAGTAAAAAACTAACCGAAACAAAATCTCATTCGCTTTGCTTCGTTGCTGCAGGCCTTGCCTGAAGCGAGATGCGCATTCTACGCAACTCAGTTTTAATGTCAACATTTTATTTCGTTTTTTTAAACTTTCTTTTCAGAAGATTCAAAACCCTACTTTAAAACGTTAAGTTAACTCATTCAGCCTAAACCGTACTAGATAACTTATTAAAACAGCTCGTTGGGGTTACCCCTTGGAACTGGAGCGCATTTTAGAGATTTCTCGCTTCACGTCAACACCTAAAGTGCATTTAATTTCGAAAAAGTGTTTGTTTGCTTTTTAATTGAGCAAGGCGTTGGTTTTTCGTGCTAAACAAACAAAAGAAACGCCTAACAGCGCCTCTTTATATACATATTATCGCATTAACTACCTAGTTTTTACTCGTAGCTAATTGGTTATCTATTAAATTTTTATACAATATAAAGGAAATACATTTTATTTTGGCTCGTCAGTTTTTGATTTAATATCTACTTCTGCGGTATCTGACGCTTTATTTTCACTATAGCGATGAAAGTCAGCGTCTTGGTCATCACCTACTACATGCTCTAGTTTCAATTTTTTGACTGAGCGAATAGTTGTAAACGGCCCAGAGCAAGCATATAAGCCAAATATGATTAGCAGTATGTTTTCAGGGCTAGAAGCAACGACAACAAAGGCTAGCACTATCAGCAATACAACAACAAAATTAACCTTACCTTTCCAGTCGACTTCTTTAAAACTGTTGTATCTAAAGTTACTGACCATTAATAAGCCAAGAACGATAGTAATTAAGCCGATGATATAGCCATAATCTTGGCCGTTAATTTGATATTCACTACCAACCCAAATAATACTAGCTACAACACCTGCTGCAGCTGGGCTTGCTAAGCCTTGGAAATACCGTTTATCCGCAATTCCAACCTGGGTATTAAAACGGGCAAGACGCAAAGCCGCACAAGCAACATAAACGAATGCCGCCAACCAGCCAAATTTACCAAAACTTGATAACGCCCAATTATACGCCACTATACCTGGCGCAATACCAAACGATAACATATCAGCCATACTGTCATATTCAGCACCGAATTCACTTTGGGTATTAGTCATTCGAGCGACTCGGCCATCCAAACCATCAAAAATCATCGCAATAAATATAGCAACGGCCGCGCTAATAAAGTGTCCGTTCATAGAAGAAACCACAGCATAAAATCCTGAAAACAGTCCCGCGGTAGTTAATAAATTAGGTAAAAGATAAATGCCACGGGTTTGTAGCGATTCATCATTATTGTTGTCTGGCATAAATAAAACCGTCATAAGTTAAAGTGAGTAATATAGTGGTAATCTAGCATATTACCAATTGAAATAAAGAGCCTATCATTCTTAAGTGATCTAAATCACCAATATCACGCTGCCTACAGGGATGTAGGTACTTATGTTTTGTCTGGAACAATAAACATGTGCCTACAGGGATGTAGGTACTTATGTTTTGTCTGGAACAATAAACATGTGCCTACAGGGATGTAGGTACTTATGTTTTGTCTGGAACTATAAACATGTGCCTGCAAGTAGTTGTGTTTATCCGGAACAGAAAACATCTGTTCTTAAATATTTATACTTAGTTACAATATGTTCAATTACTTAACTCAATCGCTATAAGTTTAATTATTTCTGATAGTTTCAATACAAATGAATGTTCAATAAAAGGATAAAAATTTGTAAACTGCTCTTTGTGTTGTTATAAAACACTGTAGATATTACATTTTTAGTTGCCAGCAATTATTTCTTGCACTATTTATGTCAATAATAGAGCAATTAAGCATTAATTTATGGATAGGTACCGTTATGAACATTAAGACATTATCACTTTTTTTAATGACATTAGTGTATTTCGATGTTTTCGCAGCTGAACAAATTACCGTTTATCGTTGGATTGATAAAGATAAAGTTGTCCATTTTAGTCAGCATCAGCCTGAACACGATGACTATATTGAAATTAGTATGGCAAATAATCAAAAATCTTCGATAAATAACGATACAGGAAAGTCGACTACGACTAATCAAGCTATAAACAACACGCTTGTGAGTATTGACGCCAATAATGATGCCATTGAAAACCTTAATAATGACAAGTGCGTCTCTGCACGTGAAAACATAGATACTTTACAAAATTTTGAGAAAATTCAATTTAAAGATGAAAAAGGAAATGTAAAAGTATTGAGTGCTTTAGATAAAAAACAACAATTATCAATGAATACAAAACAAGCCGAAGTTTATTGCACTGATTAAAGTGAATAAAAATTCAGCCTGTTTTATATTAATCACTAAAGCGCCTTAAATTTGTGATTAGTGTTTACTTGCTTTGACCGTAAAATTTAAATTATTATCATTCAGCTCTACAAAAATATGATCACCAGCAGAGAATTCATTAGCAAGTAATTTTTGTGCTAATGGATTTTCAATTTCTTGTTGAATAGAGCGTTTTAATGGTCTAGCACCAAAAATTGGATCAAACCCTGCCGCTGCAACAAAAGATAATGCCTCTTCTGATAATGTCATGGTTATATCTCTTTCTTCTAATCGCTTTGTTAAAGCTGATATTTGAATACTAGCGATACTTTTAATCTGCTCAGCAAGTAATGGATGAAACACCACAGTTTCATCAACCCTATTTATAAACTCCGGTTTGAAGTGATTGCCTAATTCAGCTATCACTCGAGTTTTCATTTGTTGATACTGGCTGTCATCACCATATTCCTGAATAATATCAGAGCCAATATTTGAGGTCATAATAATAACGGTATTTTTAAAGTCGACTGTACGTCCTTGCCCGTCAGTTAAACGACCGTCGTCTAATACCTGTAATAAAATATTAAAAACATCAGGATGTGCTTTTTCAATTTCATCAAGTAAAATAACTGAATAGGGTTTACGTCTTACTGCCTCTGTTAAATAGCCACCTTCTTCATAGCCAACATAGCCTGGAGGTGCGCCAACTAAACGCGCGACTGAGTGTTTCTCCATAAACTCTGACATGTCGACTCGTACCAGTGAGTTTTCACTATCAAATAGAAAGTGCGCCAATGCTTTAGTCAATTCTGTTTTACCTACGCCGGTAGGCCCAAGAAATAGAAATGATCCTATGGGTTGATCAGGATCTGCCAAACCCGCTCTTGAGCGGCGAATAGCATTAGAGACGGAAACAACTGCCTCTGATTGTCCAATCACACGTTTATGAAGATTATCTTCCATATGTAATAATTTATCACTTTCACCTTCGAGCATTTTTGCTACCGGAATTCCCGTTGCTCGACTCAACACGTCCGCGATTTCTACATCAGTAACTTTGTTACGTAATAAAGTCATTTCTTGCATTTCTGCTTGGCTAGCCAGATCTAGCTGTTTTTCAAGATCTGGAATTCGACTATATTGTAATTCGGCCATGGTATTAAGATCGCCAACACGTCGAGCTGCTTCGAGTTCAATACGTGCGTGCTCTAAATCAGTTTTAATAGCTTGTGTACCGTGCAATGCCGCTTTTTCAGTTTTCCATATTTCATCTAATTCGTCATAACTGGCTTGGCAGGTAGCGATATCATCTGAGATTAAATCCAAGCGCTTTTTAGAGGCAGGATCTGAATCTTTCGACAAGGCGCGTTGCTCTAGTTTTAATTGAATTAAGCGACGCTCTAATCTATCTAAATTTTCTGGCTTAGAATCCATTTGCATTCGAATACTTGAAGCCGCTTCATCAATAAGGTCAATGGCTTTATCTGGCAGTTGACGGTCACTAACATATCGATGCGATAATGTGGCTGCTGCAACAATAGCAGGATCTGTTATTTCAACATTATGATGGAGTTCGTAGCGTTCCTTAAGACCACGTAATATAGCAATGGTGTCTTCTACACTCGGTTCATCTACCAATACCTTTTGAAAACGTCGCTCTAATGCGGCATCTTTTTCAATATATTGACGATATTCATCTAACGTTGTTGCACCAACACAATGTAAGTCACCACGAGCAAGTGCAGGCTTTAACATATTACCTGCATCCATAGCACCGTCACTTTTACCCGCCCCAACCATAGTATGCAGTTCATCAATAAATAAGATCACCTGCCCTTCGAGCTGGCTTAACTCACTAAGTACGGCTTTAAGGCGTTCTTCAAATTCTCCACGATATTTAGCGCCGGCTACAAGTGCGCCCATATCAAGTGATAAAACCCGTTTATTTCGAATACCTTCTGGTACTTCATGATCTACAATACGTTGGGCTAGACCTTCAACAATTGCTGTTTTACCTACGCCCGGCTGACCAATTAAGACTGGATTATTTTTAGTCCTGCGTTGAAGTACCTGAATGGTTCGCCTAATTTCATCGTCGCGACCAATAACGGGGTCTAACTTACCTTGTTCTGCACGTTCGGTTAAATCTACCGTGTATTTATCCAAGGCTTGGCGAACTTCTTCAGCATTGGCATCATCAACATTTTTACCACCTCTAATATGCACTATTGCGTCTTGCACACGTTGTTCACTGGCACCTAAACCCTTTAGAATTTGGCCTAGCTTGCCTTTATCTTGTAACGCCGCCAGAATAAATATTTCTGAGGAGATAAATTTATCGCCATGCTTTTGGGCAAATTTATCGCAAAGATTTAGAATATTCCCCATCGCTGAAGACAGTTGCACTTCGCCGCCTGTACCAGAAACTTGCGCTAATTCTGCGATAGCAGCTTCAACTTGCGTTCTTAACGTTCGTACATTAATACCGGCACTTTTTAATAATGGAATAATACTGCTAGCGTTTTGGTTTAATAACGCCAACATTAAATGAATTGGTTCAATAAATTGATGATCTTTACCTAATGCAATGGATTGTGCATCAGATATTGCTACTTGAAATGTCTGGGTAAATCGTTCTAAACGCATTAACGTTCTCCTAATGCCATGTTACTGGGCTTACAGTATAGTTACCTATGACATAAGGACAGTAAGGAGCATTTTCAAGCAAAGAATAACGAAAGTTTGATATAGGTCAATTGATAGGCGTTAAAAAATAGTGTGGATAAATGACTAATTTAGACAGATCACACTCGCCATGCGTCCAGTTTTTCCATCTCTACGATAAGAGTAATATTTATCACTTTGCTCAAAAGTACATTCAGCAAGTTTAGCCACACTTTTCACACCTGATGCAAAGAGTTGTAATTCGGCAATTAACGGTAAATTAGCAAGATACTTTTGCGGTTTTAAATCATCATTTAATGGCGATATAGGTTGAAAAGCAGCGTTGAATTTTGGCGATACTTTACAGAATGCCTGCTTTACATCTTCGCCAACTTCAAAAGCCTTAGCACCAATACAAGGTCCCAGCCATGCAAAAACTTCATCTGCAGGGCTAAGCATAGTTGAGATTGTTCGCTCAACTATATTTGCAGCTAGTGGTCGCCAACCAGCATGAATTGCAGCAATTTCGCTACCATCTTTGTTTGATAATAAAATTGGTAAACAGTCTGCTGTCATTATAGCTAATGCAATATGTCGACTACGTGTTATGGCTGCATCTGCAACAATTGGCGTATTATCGTGTGCTTCGACAATGGCTACATTATTACCGTGAACTTGTTCCAGCCATTGAATTTTTGTCTTGCTAGGAAGATATTTAAGTAGCGACTTTCTATTTTGAGCAACTGCAGTAGCACAATCACCAACATGCTCACCTAAATTAAAAGCATGAAATTCTGAGGGGTTATTTTTTGTGTCTTTAATGTTTAATTGCGGGTATTCATCATTGCTAGATGCTGGAGGGATATTGGCTGATAAACGGGTAGTAGTAATGGCCAACACATTGGTTGTTGGCCATTTAATACATAGTAAATTATCAGGTAATTTAGTAATCACTATCGCTGAGATGAATTTTTGTATCTTTACGCAACATATCAGCTAACGCCACCATATCTTCAGGAACATCAGCATGCCAAGTCATAACTTCACCTGTTATAGGATGAAATAATGATAACATTGCCGCGTGTAAAGCTTGGCGCTTAAATTGACGTAATAACTCACGTAGCTCTTCTGATGCATTTTTGGGCGGACGCGGGCGGCCGCCGTAAACTGGATCACCTACCAACGGATGAGTAATATGCGCCATATGAACACGAATTTGGTGAGTTCGACCCGTTTCTAATCGTAGACGTAAACGAGTATGCAGCCTGAATTTTTCCATCACACGATAATGTGTAACCGAAGGTCGACCTGAATGAGTTACCGCCATATGAGTACGTTTTGTAGCATGACGACCAATCGGTTCATCCACTAAACCACCTGCGGTCATAATCCCACTGGCAATAGCTTCGTATTCACGGGTAATTTCACGCGCCTGCAATGATTCAACTAAATTTGTCTGAGCTGCAATCGTTTTAGCGACTACCATTAATCCAGTCGTATCTTTATCTAAACGATGGACAATACCGGCACGAGGCACAACGTCTAGCTGTGGACAATGATGTAGTAAAGCATTTAGCACTGTACCATCAGGATTACCGGCACCAGGGTGCACAACAAAACCTGCTGGCTTATTAATGACTAATATATCATCATCTTCATAAACTATATTTAAAGGTAAATCTTGCGCTTGAAAGCGAACTTCCGATTCGACCTCAGTATCAATGGCAATAAGCTCACCACCGAACATTTTTTCGCGGGGTACATCGACGACAACGTCGTCAACCGTTACATGACCGGCTAAAATCCACTCTTTTAAACGTGAACGTGAATAATCAGGGAACATTTCCGCCAAAGTCTGGTCGAAACGTTTGCCTAAGCATGATTCGGGAACCGTGTCCCGGTGTTGAATTATCTCAGCCATTAAACTCTCTATTAATTAGCACTGTGCAAGGCAGGATTGCTAGGTTAGAATGCCAGTGCTTATTTTACCTCTTTGCTAAAGCAATTACATTAAGTAATTATGGTGAGGAAGATATTTATTTTAACTAAAACAAAGTAGTGATATTGAAGTCTATGGAAAAAGTGACAATAAAAATAATGTGCCTGGCACTAGTCTTAGCATTAACAGGCTGTTCAGGAACAAACGAAAAAGATATTCAAAAGGTGCCTGACAAGTCAGCCCAAGCATTATTTGCTGATGCTAGAGCGTCACTTGATAATGGATTATATCAAA
Organism: Cognaticolwellia beringensis; assembly: GCF_002076895.1. Taxonomy (NCBI): domain Bacteria; kingdom Pseudomonadati; phylum Pseudomonadota; class Gammaproteobacteria; order Alteromonadales; family Colwelliaceae; genus Cognaticolwellia; species Cognaticolwellia beringensis. The sequence goes on along the minus strand of NZ_CP020465.1, from coordinate 3,503,773 downwards.
AGGCGATCCAAATATTATCGGCGATAGATTCTCGATTTCCTTATGGGCCAATTTCTCATCAAGTACAATTAGATTTAATTTATGCATATTACAAAAGTGGCAATGCAGCCCAAGGATTAGCGCTTACTGATAGATTTCTACGACTCAACCCTTCACATACAAACATAGACTATGTCTACTATATGCGAGCGTTGATCAATGTTGCGACTCAAGAAAATTTATTTCAGAACTTAGCAGGGATTGACCGTTCAGACCGTGATCCAACTGCGGCGCGTGACGCCTTTAAAGATTTAAAAATAGTATTAGAGAAGTATCCTAACAGTAAATACGCGGCCGACGCTCGACAACGTATGATTGCCATAAAGTCACGCCTAGCAAAATATGAATTATCTGTGGCGCGTTATTACTTGAAGCGTGAAGCTTATGTTTCTTCAGCTAACAGAGGAAAATATATTGTAGAATATTTTTCGCCTAGCCCAGAAACAGAAGAAGCATTAGAAATTATGATTGTCTGCTACGAAAAGTTAGGCTTAACGGATTTACAGATTAATGCTAAACAAGTATTAGCAGCAAATTACCCTAATAATCCGTTAGTGGCTCAATAAACGGTTTCAGCACTAGATTGAATATTTAATGTAAATACATTATTAAGACATATATTATAAATACCAGCATTCGCTGGTATTTTTTTTACTGATGTTGTATTTAAATCGCTTCTTCGTCTTCTTCGCCGGTACGAATACGTATTACACGCTCAACATCCGTTATAAAAATTTTGCCATCGCCAATTTTACCGGTTTGTGCTGTTTCTAGGATCGTGTTTACACAACGTTCAACATTTTCTTTTTTCACGACAATTTCCAATTTTACTTTCGGCAAAAAATCTACCATGTATTCAGCGCCACGATAAAGCTCTGTATGCCCTTTTTGGCGCCCAAAACCTTTCACTTCAGATACTGTCATACCCGTTACGCCAATTTCGCCAAGCGCTTCACGTACATCATCCATTTTAAATGGTTTAATTATCGCTTCTATTTTTTTCATCTTTCCAGCCTATAAGTTGATTTACGCTACAGCATTATGTTGATAATTATCATTATCTACATAATATCTAGTGATTGTACAGCTATAGTGCAAAAGTTCTAATCGAAGATATACTTTGCTACACTGCCCTATCTGCTGCTGTTAATCAGCTTGAATATAGAAAATAACCCATCACCAAAAGGAAATAGCATGAACGCCCAGGCAATAATCAAAGAGATGAAGGTATTACCTGAAATTGATGCTGCGTTTGAAATTAAGCGTCGAATAGATTTCATCAAAAATAAACTAATAGAATCAGGCCTAAAATCGCTTGTTTTAGGTATCAGTGGTGGTGTTGATTCTTCTACTTGTGGACGCTTAGCACAACTCGCTATTGATGAATTAAATAGCGAAAGTCCTCAATCTTATAAGTTTATTGCCGTAAGACTCCCTTTTGATATACAAGCAGATGAAGATGATGCACAACTTGCACTTGAATTTATAAAGCCTACACATAGTTTAATCACTAATATCGCCGACGGTACTGAGGGTATTCATAATGAAACCATCAGTGCTTTGCAAAATGCTGATCTGTTAACCGCATCTGTCGCGCAAATAGATTTCTCTAAAGGTAATGTTAAAGCACGCTCTCGTATGGTCATGCAATACCATATTGCCGGCATATTAGGTGGATTAGTCCTGGGCACGGATCACTCTGCAGAAAACATTACAGGTTTTTTTACTAAATGGGGTGACGGAGCCTGCGATCTAGCGCCTCTGTTTGGTTTATCAAAACGCCAAGTTAAGCAGCTCGCCAATGCGCTGGGTGCACCAGCTCAATTGGTTAATAAAGCACCAACGGCTGATTTAGAAGAATTAGCACCAAGTAAAAAAGATGAAGACGCGTTAGGCCTTAGTTACGATCAATTAGATGATTTTTTGGAAGGTAAAAACACAGATAAATTAGTTGAAGAAAAAATCATTGCTATCTATATGAAAACTCAACATAAGCGCTCTGCAATTCCAACAATATACGAAAATTAGCTAATTAAATTTGGAAAATACGATAATTTTGACTATACCTAGCTCTGAAAAGTTTATTCAACTAAAGGATTGGTTGTTATGTCAAAGTGTAATGGATTTACGATTATCGAAACAATGGTTGCGCTAGCAATTCTGCTTAGTTTAATTTCCATTGGTGTTCCAAGCCTCAATAATTTCATTGTTTATACGCGTGTAGACAATGAAATTTCAACGCTCCACCGCCTAATTTTAATTACTAGAAATAGTGCCTTAACCCATAATACTAGCGTCACACTCTGCCCATTGAGTAACCAAGGGAAATGTAAAAATTTATGGCACCAAGAATTAAGTGTGTTTACCGATATTAATAATAATAAAATATATGAGCCAGAGCTGAATGAGCAACTTGTTGCTAATAAGGCAGCAATAAAAGTTGGAGATAAACTTCAATATGGCAAAACACGTATCGGTTTAACTTATGCGTCAACTGGGCACTTATTGGGCTGGGGACAAAACGCTACTTTTAGTTACTGTCCAGAATACCATAATGATAAAAACCGCGGCATTGTGGTTAGAAACTCAGGTAGAGCCTACGTCAGTGCCGCGAATAAAACTAGCGGTAAGAATGTGAGGAGAACAGGAGCGAAAATAAAGTGCTTTTAGCTAGAATGTGATTAAGTTGCTTAATTTTAATGATTTAATGAGTATTAATTTACTCTATAGCTGAGTTTTGTTTATGAGTCATATAAAGCTTTGCCAGTCTAATAGCTTGCGACATTTATAACCTAACGATAAGTACGATTTGCAATTATCTAATAAGATATGATTCAGCTGCAGAAGTTTGACGTGCAAAGTAAACACTAGTTTCTTCATAAATTATATTTAATTAACGCTGACCTCCTTTACAAAATTTGCTAGCTGAGCTTCAGCAACAATGTTATAAATAGAACATCAATCTTAACTGTAGCTGTAGTTATGTCTAAGTTATATATTAAAAAAATTCAAAATAAAAAGCGAGTTAAAGGCTTTACCATCACAGAATTACTCATTGGGATTGCCATTGTTGGTATATTAACAGCAATAGCAGGGCCAAGTTTAGGTCAGTTTATAGTGCAATCAAGAGTCGATAATGAAATAAGTGAGCTCCACAGGTTAATTTTATCGGCAAGAAATAGTGCAATAAATAGTGGCAGAAATGTCACACTTTGCCCATTAAGTGGCACGAGTTGCAGTACAAATTGGCAAAACGAGCTTAGTGTATTTATTAACAGTGACAATACCTTAGCTAACAATAATACATTTGTCAGTGCAAACGAAGAGTTAATTAAAGTTAAAGGCAATATTAGCACCGGTGATACGTTGCAGTTCAGCCAAAACATTATTGTTTTTGCACCTACTGGTCGCTTAGTTGCTGGTGGTAATGGCAATTTCAGTTATTGCCCTCAAGACAATAATGACTTATCGCGAGGCGTTGAAATATCCTTATCAGGTCGAGTATACGCGACTTCTGACACAGATAATGACGGCAAAGATGAAAATAGAAATGGTACTGAGGTTTCTTGTAATTGATAAAATATGCCCAGTAAACTACTGGGCATAATCAACGTAAATTTACATTAGCTAAAAATGAACAGTATAATTACCGAGGCTGCTTATCAAATAACTCATTAGCTTTATTTGAGATAAACTTTGCATCTATCAAAACGCATTCAAACGCCCGAAGTACTTGCTGCTTTTCCCTAGAAAGATGTGTTGGTATTTTTCTATTTGGCAAGGTATCAACAAGCTTATTTATTTTATTTTCCTTAACTGATGCAAGGTAAATCATTTCTTCGCCATTAACCAATTCCACATGGCATTTAGCATCAACATTGTAATTTTTAGCCGCTTTAGTAGCTGCGATTGTGCTAAAGCTGGTGTTGATTAATACAACTAAACTAATAAAAAATATTTTATTTTTCATGTTACTTCTCCCAACAGGCATTTGCCGGCAATTTTTTTCCCGTTTCACTAACAGACAACGCCTGACAATTACTGTCATTTGTACTTTGCGTACCCAGGGCGGTTGCTGTTAATACGAAACCACCGTTCGCGAGTGCCGCATCGATACTGTAGTAAGTGTTTTCAGTAACAAATGGGTCACTACCCAGTCCTAACGCTGTCATATCAGCTGTATATGCTCTTGTATCGACATATAACTGCTCTTGCATATTTGCTATTCTTAATAACTCTCGTTGCGCCTCCGTACGGTTTGAGCGCGTAACAAAATCAGTATACGAAGGAAGCGCTATAGATGCTAAAATTGCAACTATAGCAACAGCTATTAACAGCTCTATCAGTGTAAAACCATTAATCACTTTGACTTTTGGCATTATTGCTCCTCTTTAATGTACAAATAAGTTCTCATCGTTTGTAGCGTAAAAGGGGTATTTACAACCTTTCTTCCAACAATAATATTACCAACTGTCTCCCCTTTAGCATCTGGTACGACAATTAACGTTGGCGCACCTAAAAATTGCTCGCTAATCACTATACTTCTTTTAGCATCATCAGGTGGACCTTCGCCTGTTCCTGTTCCTGTTCCATTATTTGTCTTCCAATTATATACGGCAGTACCTAAAGCAAGGTCAACTGCATATAGTAGTCCGGTGCCGTTAGGTTGTTCACAACGGACAATAGTTGGGTCTAAGTTAGGTGGAATAAATGTCGTGAAAAAAGCGACGCCATTAATGACAATGGCCTCTGCGGTACTCTTTTCTCCTGAGCCTTTAAGGTCCATAAACCAACCCGACTTATTACTCACTGCAATAGATAATTTATCACGCTCTTGAGTAGTAAGTGTTTTATCAAAAGGGTTATCTGTATAGTTATACAAATCACTTTTTAAGAGGGCTAATGGGGCCTTTGGTTCGACTGAACTATAAAAAGACTTAGTCTTAATATGTTCATCCTTAATCATAAAAAATGTGTCACTTGTATCGATACCTAATGGGTTAGATCTGTCTCCACTACCAATAAGCACAGCGTCATAAGGCTTCTCTTGATGACTGACAATAGTAGTTGTTTTACCATTTATATCGGTTACGTTTTCTTCAATAGTTTCACTGATAAAGGTCCGCACGATAGACGGCTCGTTAAAAAACCGTAAGTCTGTAGTATTTGTATTTCCACCTAACTCTGCCAATTTAAACACTGTCCATGGGGCTTCGGTGTCAACGGGATCAGCGCTTGGCATATCAACACGCCAAACGTTACCACCAGTATCGCCTGTGTAAAGCCTGTCAGTTAAACCATCACCGTCACTATCAAGTATACCAATACTAGATGGTATACTGTCAGTTCCACTAAAAGTTGTATTTGCATTTCCAGGTGCTAAACTCCATTTCAGAGCACCAGTACCAGCATCTACCATATAAATAGCACGCCCTTTTGAATCCGGAGTTCCAGGAGCTTTTGTATCTTTAGCTGCATCGTAACCACCACCGAAGAATAATACGGGTGCAGCTACAGCACTTGCACCAGAGCCGATAACATTTACCTTCGAATAACCGAGTTTGGGTTGAGACCAAGATTGCCCTAATTCACCAAAACCTGTTGACGAAGCATCGATATGCCAAAGTTTACTAGGAGCACTTGGATCACTTATATCTAATGCATAATATGAACTACCACCGCGACGTAAGCCAAAAAATATCCACACTTTATCCGTACCATTGATGATGCCATCACCATTTTTATCTTGCGTATATGAAGTAATATTACCGTCTACACCATAAATTTTTTCAGCTGTTGAGTAATTCTGTCTTAGTGGCTTAATATTCTTAAAAAACTCTTTCGGCATAAAAGCCCAGTTTTCATCGACAGAATCGCCTTTATCTTCAAACATATGAAGCACGCCGGCGTTAGTACCGATAACAATACGAATGCTATCCCCATAATTAACAACTAACGGTTTAGAATGAAGCGGATCAGCAAAAACATCTGGGCGTATAGCAGGCTTAGTACCGTCTGGTAATTTAACATCATCTACATTTTTACCTTTTGCCCAATTTAAATATGTATCGACGTCATCCTCATGAACTTTCATTTCTGTTGCTAGTGCAGTGCTACCACCAAACGATGTTTCTGCTTGTGTTTTAGTTAATAAAGCCATTGTGCCACTAGCGCCTATATCACTGTATATAACTCTATTAGTTTTTTTACGTAACATATCAGCAACACCGCCTTCTGGTACTTGATCTCCATCTTTGGCGTTATTTGGCGACCAAAAGCTCGTTACATCTGGAGAAAAGTGTCCGCTATTAGCATCAAGGGCTAACTTGCTATGTTTGCCAACTTGATTTCCACTAACCACCTTATATTTCTTAAGATTACCTTGCCAACGTGGTCCATTTTCAGGTTGAAACATTGCATAATAAACAGAGTTCAAGGTTTCAGTTCTATCAAAGTTATTAGCTGCAACGGATGCTGAAGTTAAGCTATCATTACTTGGCTCTAAACTTTCTAGTGCATTCAATAACGCGGAGGTTAGTTGCGCGCTATCTGCAGCAGGATAATAATCTCCTCCACCTAATTTAGCCGTTCTTTTTAATAATGGCGCAGCATCAAGCGCACCTTCACTAAAGCCGATAGTGTATGTCGACACTGTTTGTCTGCCGGGTAAACTCGTATTAAGATCATTTTCATTCATCCATTCAGCTAGCCCAGCTAAATAATTACCGGCAAACTTACTACCACTAAAATTAACAGTTTTCCCCTCGTCAACTGTTGTTAATGCTTCTATTTTACTATCTGCCCCATTATCAAAAGTTGGTGCTCCATCCGTGATTAATATAACAAAAGCTTTACTACTACAATTAGAGAATGGGCTAATATATTTGCCTGAGGATTCGATTGAGAGATCTCTCGGAGGTACATTTTTTTGATATGCGAGTGTTCCGTTATTGAAATAAAGATCAACATCATCATCGCCAAAGTCTACATTTTTACCGGCAAAGTATTGTTGCGCCTCATAAAGTGACTCGCAAAGAGGCGTCCATGTTCTTGAAGATACTTTGTTATTCACTATATCTAAAAATTCAGCTTCACTGGCATTGGTCATTTGTTGGATACCAAAAGCAACCCGCCCACCGTTCGGGTGATCTGCAGCATCACCGTAATTGTAGTTAAACACTTGTAAACCAAAGTCGATAGAAGGGGCCGCTTTAACCACGTTGGCGATACTTTTTTTCGCTATTTCCATACGAGTTGTTAATGTTTGAGCAATAGTCTCGCCATGATGCCAGCGTAAATAATTATCTGTATAAAGTGTTACGTATTGACCAGACCAGTCAACGTTCGACGTCAAAAGAAGAGGGCTATGATAAATAGGGATTTGTTTAGTCCCGAGGTAATTAACTGGGTAGCCGTCAGGCAAGCTAGCTATGTTTTTAGGTTCAGACTTTAAAACATCATCTTCACAATCAATAACTTCAACATTTGCTCCATTATTATCGGGAATTTCATTCCAACTACCTGAAGTGCCTTTAAAGCTATATTCGCGTATATGTCCTGAATAGAAGCCAGTTTCTGCTAAAATTTTTCTCGCTGTTTCACAACTATTGATAGAATCTAAAAAGCGACGTGACTCATTATTTTTATCAGGTACAGGTAAACCTGAGCCACCATCAGCACCACCTTTTGTAAAGTAAATAAAGCGTTCACTTAATGAATTATCATTGCCAACAGCCGGATAAGTTACTGTAGGATCATAGTCCTCATTTACAGAAAGCGTGGTACCCATACTGCCTGAGTTATCAAAAATAATAAGTACTTGGGTTTTATTGCCAGCAAGCTTTACGTCATTGCTTACGTATAACTCAATATCTTCACTAAAAGATACGTTTGATATTATTAATAGTAGGCTTATGGCCAGAAATCTTTTCATTTTTTAACTCCAATATTTAGCTGGAACACCTAAAAATCATCGTAAAAGTTGCTGTGCAACCCCTGTATTTACTTCAACTTCATTGGTGCTTTTTCGTCCATACTTTCGGACCACTTGAACGCGTAGCACATTACAAGTGAATACTTGGGCTGATGAAGCAGATCGGGAGTGGGGGCAATCTGGCTCTAGCTCAAGTTCATTATTGGCAATATTAATATTTGCCGTAGTATCGACATCGGTATTAGTAATATTTAAACTATCAGTAACATTTCTAAAATTTTCGTCTTTAAATCTCACTAAAGCTGAGGCAAATCTATTATTTCCTGGCGCTGCATTAACTTGTCGGAAAATTACCTCATCACTCGCACTTATAGCTTCTTGTGTAGCTATAACTTTTTCTTCACTAGCACCTGACATTTTCATATCTGAGGTTGAGTTTTGCATCAAAGCGGCAGCAACAGCAGTTAAGGCAATTAAAAACACTAGAGCAACAATCAGCACTACACCTTTCTGTCGACTTAAGGAAATAGTATTCTTCAGAAAATAGTTGCGATAAACCTTTCTGGTTACCATGAGTCAACTCCAGCATTATAAATTGTAACCGTAGAGTTGAATAATAATCGACGGTAGTTGTCATTAAATGTAACAGGCAAATTACCCAAATTATAGGTATTTGTATTAGTATATTTGTTATCTGGCAAAATGCTACGTGCTAACACATAAATACGAACAGCTAAAATTCTAGTATTACTACCATTATCCCATTGAGTTAACGTCATATTATTTGCTGGAATAAAGGAGTTCACAACCCCATAACCGGCACTACCCGGCGCGTCAGTGTCTATTCCATACATAAAACGGATCATTTCAATACCGTCAATTATAGGATCAAAAGTCATATTCGTTGTTAGTCGTCCTTGCATCAAAACAGGTACTGTATTATTACCTTGTGCTTCTTCTCTAACATAGTAAATATGATGTTGATATTCCCAAATCTGACTATTAGCAACCGTTGGTATAACTGTACCCGTAAATATTTCAGCTTCACTTAAGTTTGAAATTATATAGTAGTTATTACTAGTGCTCGCCGTTAAAGGATCAGAAACCGCCCGTTTTAATTGAATAATATCAGAGGTTATTTTTGCATTATCAATACACCCCATAATAGAACTATTAGTGACTGTTTGCCCCCAAAGCGTTCTAAAGTGCCCAATAGCGTTCGGGAAAGTGCCATTATTTAAGCCTGCTCCAATGCATTCATTTCCAGGTGCTCCTGGTACTGCATTCAACATTGATCGGTCTAATGTGCCAGTGTAATCACCCCAAAAATTTTGCCTTAATAAATCGTCACTAAGTACACTTAAGGCAAAACGTCCATTTTCTTGTAACTCACCGTAAGTAGCTGTTTCTTGGGTTGTAGTTTTCATACCTACAAAAACACTCAGGATGCCAGCAAAGAGTGCTAAGCCAATCGCTAAGGAAATAAATATTTCTATTAAAGTATAGCCGCGTTGATTTTTCATATTAATTTATAAATGCCTTAACAATTACTTGTCGCCTTTTGGTACTAGCAGTACCGCAACTGTCTTTATTTCCATCGGCTATATCTGTGCGCCCTTCCCAACTTACCACTACAGTTACCGCATTCAATGCCTGACTTATACAGCCCCTGACCCCCGTTAAACCAGCTCTATTGTTGCCGTTATTCACAACATCAGCGCCCATTAGAGAAACTTCCCATTCATATAGATCATTAGTGATCATTTCTGCCGGAGTACAAAGACCTGCAAGTGTATTACACCGTTTACCTGGTAATGAATTCAGTGTTACACCATAATCTGTAGCAGCATAAGAAGCTAATGCTGTCGAATTGTTACTGCGCATACGCTCGATAATATCTTGCGCTAAGGCCGAAGCAACAGAGCGTTGCATAGCGTCGAAACTGCCTTTTTTCGCCGAAGCTTGCATTGCTACAGCACCTAATATGCCAGTAACTAGAATAAACACAGCGACTAACACTTCTATGAAGGTCATGCCTTTATTTCGATACGGGTTATTTCGAGTTGATCGGATAAATGAATTATTCAATATTTAATCTCCCTTTAAATAAGAATAAGTTAAAAATAGGTGATGTAACTATAGCTGAAAAATCGAACAGAGTTAAAAATAATGTTTTAGGCAAGAAAATAGGTAAGCAGAGATCTGGGAAATCACTACTGAACAAATTTATATATGTGTTAAAAATCACATTGGTGAACTGCATTAACCCATACCTTAAAATATTATGACGAGTAATCTTCCTTATTTTCAGCCTTTACTACTCGAAATGTTAATTTGTAGCTATAAATGATTACAAAATATTTGGGTAACCAATACAGGCAATAACTACAAATAGTATCAATTAAGACTAGCGTAATTCTATCGGCACCGCAAACACTGTATTTTCTTCTCGACCAGGATATTCGATAACTTCTTGACCACCAAAGGTTTTAAGTGCTTCGATCACTTGCTGAACTAATATTGCAGGTGCTGATGCTCCAGCAGTTACGCCAACTTTATTGACGTTATTTAACCAAGAAACATCTATATCATCAGCGGTATCAATTAAATAGGATGTGGTACCAATTTTTTCTGCTAACTCCCTTAAACGATTAGAGTTAGAGCTGTTTTTAGCACCAACAACCAGCAATAATTGTACTTGTTCTGCAATAGCACGCACAGCGTCTTGACGATTTTGTGTTGCATAACAAATATCATCTTTTCGCGGTCCTTGAATTAAAGGAAATTTTTTTCTTAAAGCATCAATAACATCACTGGTATCATCTACCGATAACGTAGTTTGACTACAATAATACAGTTTTTCTGAGTTTTTTATTTCAAGTGTTTCCACATCTTCTGTAGATTCAACTAAATATATGCCACCTTGGGTACTTTCATATTGCCCCATAGTACCTTCGACTTCGGGATGACCCGCATGTCCGATTAGAATGCATTCGATATCTTTTCGGCTAGTTCGTGAAACTTCCATATGCACTTTGGTAACCAACGGACAAGTGGCATCAAACACTTTTAAGCCACGATTCTTCGCTTCATTGCGAACGGCTTTCGACACACCATGAGCACTGAATATCACCGTACTGTCATCAGGTACTTCATTAAGTTCATCAACAAATACGGCACCACGGTCTTTTAATCCGTTAACTACAAACTTGTTGTGTACCACTTCATGGCGAACATAAATAGGTGCTTCGAATAAATCAAGTGCTCTATCGACGATACTGATAGCCCGGTCAACGCCGGCACAAAAACCTCGAGGGTTAGCTAAAATAATTTCCATAGTATTCTCATTATTGCTTAATTTACTAAACGGGTTAACTTAAATATTCTAGATAACTTCAACAACGTCAATTACAAACGTGACTTCCTGACCAGCTAAAGGATGATTAAAGTCGATGGTTACTGAACTACCCGAAACATCTTTAATCATACCAGGCAACTCACCACCTGGTTGAGTAAAAGTTATTATGTTGCCTACTACAGCCGGTGCCTCATCACTGAATTTGCTAATATCCATATAGTGAATATTTTCTGGTAATGGTTCACCGAAGGCATCGACAGCAGCTAAAACAAACTCTTTACTTTCTCCGGCTGACATACCGAGAAGTTGGGCTTCAAATGCTGGAGAAATGCTGGTATCTCCCATGATGATTTTCGCTGGTTTTTTATTAACTTTGGTACTATCTGCAGCAGAGCCATCAGCCAGTTTCATGGTGATATGGGCGATAATTTCTGAAGAAGCTGTTACTAAATTTGTCATGAAATATCTCTTTAAGAATTAATGTCTTGTGTTTGTTTACTCGACTCATCATTTTTAAATGAATCAAAAATCATTAATGCGGCCCCAATGAATATCATTGAGTCAGCAATGTTAAAGGCAGGAAAATGATAACCAAAGCCATAAAAGTCTAAAAAGTCGATAACATAGCCAAACAGCAGACGATCAATCAGGTTGCCTACTGCACCACTTAGCATTAAAGCGAATGCCACTGATAACAACACTTGTTGCTTAGGTGTTTTTGCTAGCCAAACAATGAAAACAATACTAGCAATAGCGGCAATCACCGTAAAAAACCAACGTTGCCAGCCACCTTGGTCAGCAAGAAAGCTAAAGGCTGCACCCAAGTTATGGACATAAGTTAAGTTGAAAAAAGGCAGAATATCGATGGATTGATATAAGTCCATATTACTGACGATTAACTGCTTAGTTACTTGATCCGCCACTAAAAAAATAACGGTTAACCACCACCAACGTAAACCTGTTTGGGTAAATAAATTTTTCATAGCACAAAAACTTCACTTTTATTATTCGCGTTCAAGACGCAATACTTTAAGGTTTTAATAACTAGAAAACGTGCAGACTCTTTTAAAGCGCTGCACGTTTTAGTTTAATCACATGAATAATTGTTGAACTTAAGCGAATTGACGCACTTCACCATCACCATCTACGTTGCTAATACAACGACCACAAAGCTCTGGGTGCTTTTCGTTTTGTCCAATGTCTTCAGTGACATGCCAACAACGATCACACTTAGCACCTTCAGCTGGGGCAACGGTTAGCCATAAACCGCTAACCTCAGTGGTTAACGCTTCTGCTGGCGCACTTTCAACAACGTTAACAACCGCTTTAGAAGTGATTAAGACAAAGCGTAGTTCTTCACCTAATTGCTGTAATTTTTCTGCAAGTTCAGCTGTCGTATATAATGTAACGGCTGCTTCAAGTGCTTTACCTACCTGCTTTTCTTTACGAGCATTTTCTAACGCTTTATTTACTTCGGTTCGCACTAATAAAAGCTCGTTCCAATAATCATTATTTAAAGCACTGGTAGTAGAAGTTTTTGGCAAACCATCAAACCAAACACCTGTGAAAACGAACTCTTCACGAGTATCACCTGATGCTGTAGGAAGTGCTTGCCAAATTTCTTGTGCTGTAAAAGACAAAATTGGTGCCATCCAACGCGTCATCGCTTCAGCAATTAAATACATCGCCGTTTGACATGAACGTCGAGCAACACTGTCTTCTTTCGCTGTGTATTGACGGTCTTTAATAATATCTAAATAAAAGCCACCCAGTTCTGTCGTACAGAAGTTCATTAACTTGTGCACAACCACGTGAAATTCATATTCATCATAAGCCGCAATAATATCAGCTTGTAATTGCGCCGCTTTATCTACCGCCCAACGATCAAGCGCCACCATATCATCAAAGGCAATTGAATCTGTTTTTGGATCAAAGCCGTTTAAGTTTGATAATAAAAAGCGTGAAGTATTTCGAATACGACGATACGCATCAGCTTGGCGTTTAAATATTTCATCGCCTGCAGTAATTTCTTGCGTGTAATTTACCGATGCGGTCCATAAACGTAAAATATCAGCGCCTAGGGTATTAGTAATTTCTTTTGGCGTAATAACATTGCCTAAAGATTTAGACATTTTATGGCCTTTAGCATCAACCACAAAGCCATGCGTTAGCACTTGTTTATAAGGTGCTTTACCATTCATCGCTACAGAAGAGATCATTGAAGACATAAACCAACCGCGATGCTGATCCGAACCTTCTAAATACAAGTCAGCAATACCGTCAAATTCTTCACGAGCATTCACAACGGAATAATGCGTAGTACCAGAGTCAAACCAAACGTCGAGCGTGTCAGGGACTTTTACGTATTCTTGTGCATCATTGCCAATCAGCTCTGATGCCTCTAGATCAAACCATGCTTGAATGCCTTTTTCTTCAACACGTTTTGCCACGGTTTCAATTAACTCGATACTGCGAGGATGCAAGGCGCCGGTATCTTTATGAATGAACAATGCCATTGGCACGCCCCACGTACGCTGACGTGAAATACACCAATCAGGACGACCTTCAACCATAGATTCGATTCGACGTTGACCCCAATCAGGGATCCACTGAGTTTTTTCAATCTCGCTTAATGAGTCTTTACGTAAACCTTTATTATCCATACTGATAAACCATTGCGGTGTAGCACGGAAAATCAATGGAGTTTTATGGCGCCAGCAATGTGGGTAAGAATGCTCTAGTGCATGATGATGCACTAATGTGCCATGTTCTTTTAAGGTTTCAACTACATTAGCATTGGCTTTAAAAACATGCTGACCAGCAAACAATGGCGTATCGTCTAAATAAACACCATTAGCACCGACAGGATTTGCTACTTCTAAGTTATATAATTTACCAACAACAAAATCTTCAACACCATGCCCCGGCGCAGTATGAACACAACCCGTACCAGAGTCGGTAGTTACATGCTCACCTAAAATAACTGGAACGGTGAAATCGTAAAAAGGGTGCTTTAATTGTACAAGCTCTAAATCGCTACCTTTACAAAAACCTAATGCGTGGTATTTACTGATACCAAAACGATCCATACAAGAAGTCACTAAATCAGAGGCTAGGATAAAGCGTTCTTTCCCTTGCTCAGTTTCAGCCTGTACTAAGCTATATTCTACTTCCGCATTAACTGAAACTGCACGGTTAGCAGGTAATGTCCAAGGTGTGGTAGTCCAGATCACAACGGAAACTGAACCTTCACCGGCATGATCTTCCGGGTGATTAAACTTATCAGCAATACTTTGGTCTACGGCGATAAATTTTACATCAATCGCCGGAGATTGCTTATCTTGATACTCTACTTCTGCTTCAGCTAAAGAAGAGCCACAATCTGTACACCAATGCACAGGTTTGAAACCTTGGTGTAAATGCCCATTTTCAGCAATTTTACCCAATGAACGAATAATGTTAGCTTCAGTATCGAAATCCATCGTGCGGTAAGGATTATCCCAGTCAGCAAAAACACCTAAACGTTTGAAATCTTCACGTTGAGCATTAACTTGCTTAGCAGCATATTCACGACACTTTTCACGAAAAACACTCGCAGAAACTTTATGACCGGGTTTACCGACCTTTTTCTCAACCATTAATTCAATCGGTAAACCATGGCAATCCCAACCCGGCACGTATGGCGCATTGAAATCTGATAAAGTTTTTGATTTAACAATAATGTCTTTCAAAATTTTATTAACAGAGTGACCTAAATGAATATCACCATTTGCATACGGAGGACCGTCATGCAGAATGAATGATTTCTTGCCTTTTTTAGCGGCACGAATTTGACCGTATAAGTCTTTCTCAGCCCATTCTTTTAGCATATTAGGTTCACGATTTGCCATGTTCCCTTTCATCGCGAAAGACGTTGCGGGCAAATTTAGGGTTTGCTTGTAATCACTCATTAAAATAAATATCCGTTGTCATAGTCTCACTAAAGCGTTGCTCAGTGTGATGTTATATTTTGTTCTTAATTTATCGCTAGTTTAACGTTAATTAATAGCTACGATGTCGTTAAGTTATCGCTAAATGCTGCACAAAAGTGCGGGCTTGTTCTGTATCAATACCAATTTGTTCAATAAGTGCAGATAGCGAGCTGAACTTCTGTTCGCTACGTAGTTTTTTCAACATAACTACTTCAATGACTGCACCATACAAATTGTCATCAAAATTAAATATATGTACTTCTAATTGTTGCCTAATACCGGCAACTGTTGGTCTTGAGCCTATATTGGCCACACCGTAGTGCTGACCAAATTGGCTGTTAACCTGCACCACGTATACCCCTGAGACAGGTGAAACACGGCGTTTCAATCTTACATTAGCGGTCGGAAAACCCATTTCACGACCACGCTTGTCACCGTGAAAAACTTTTCCAATGATAGAGTATGGACGCCCTAACATAGCTTTCGCGGCGTCTAAATCATCGTTTTCTAATAGTTGTCTAATCGCCGTACTACTCACTCGACAACCGGCTAATTTATGGCTGGCGGTATCGGAGACGGAAAAATTAAACTTTTTCCCTGCGGCTTTAAGCATGGAAAAATTACCTTGGCGATTTTTACCAAAATGAAAATCATCACCAACAATCAAGTGTTTTATCGATAAACGTTTAACTAATAATTCTTCAATAAACGTCTCGGCGGTTAGACTAGCAAACTTCCTATTAAAATTGATACAAATTAATCTATCTATACCTAAATTTTTTAATAAGGCATATTTGTCACGTAATCGACACAATCTTGCCGGTGCTGTTTCAGGCGAAAATAACTCTTGTGGTTGGGGTTCAAACACCAATACAGCGGCTTCACAGTTCAGCATTTTTGCTTTTTCAACTAACGCAGTAATAACCTGCTGATGGCCTAAATGAACACCGTCAAAATTCCCGATAGTTAACACGCAACCTTGACGATTGTTATCAACGTTAATGCGCATGTTATGAATGCCACGTGTTAATTGCATGAAATTAAAAACCTTACTGCTAGTCATGTTTTGTACTAGCTAAATCATTAAAGAATAAAAACCGATGAATTATATATTAGTCAGCAATAAGAATCAGCCCTTAGCGATAGATATTTTAAGATTAATCTAACCTTAATTAAGCCTATTTTGTGTAACTTTAATATCTGAAAGTCGAATACCTAATAAAAGTAAGCAAATTAAATAACTTGATATACCACCAAAAATGCAAATAATAAGTTGCTGAACTTGTTCTACAAAGCTATAAGCAAGCCAGACATCAAACTCAGGAGATACCTGGTAAACAATTAACGCCATTACCCCTGCAGAGAATACAAGGCGTGCAATAAACCACCAAGTTTTACCTGAAAGCTGAAAGACATTAGCGGATTTCAAACCATGATAAAGCATCATCGCATTTAGCGTTGCTGATAAAGTTGTCGCTATGGCTAACCCAACATAACCAAAAAACGGTGCAAGCATCAAATTAAACACCATATTGGCAACCATTGCCTTAATGGCAATTTTTACCGGTGTTTTAGTGTCTTGACGTGCGTAAAACCCCGGCGCTAATACTTTAATAAACATAAAGCTTAGCAAACCAGAGAGATAAGCAAACAATGCATATGACACTTGTAAAACTTCAAATTCAGTAAACTCACCTCGCATAAACAACACCATTATAATTGGCTGCGCTAACACCATTAAACCAGCTAAAGCCGGCCAACCAAATAGCGAAACAATTCTCAGTCCCCAATCTATCGTGTCACTAAATTCTTGGGTGTCTTTCTTGGTATGTAATTTAGCTAAACTCGGTAATATTACTGTTGCAATACCAATACCAAATAAGCCCAGTGGAAATTCCAATAAACGGTCAGCGTAATATAACCAGCTGATAGAACCGGTGATCAGCATACTGGCGATAATAGTATCGAGTAGTAAATTTATTTGTGTTACTGATACACCAAAGAGCGCAGGAATAATAAGTTTGCGAATTTTTGTTACGCCAGGAGAATGCCATGACCATGTAGGCTTAACTAAAGCCCCCGCGCGATATAAAAATGGCAATTGAAAAGCAAATTGGATAAAACCACCTAAAAATACCCCCCAAGCAAGTGCAAAAGCCGGATTATCCATCACCGGCGCTAGGTAAATAGCGCAAGCAATAATCCCTACATTTAACAGTACAGGAGTGAATGCTGAAACCGCAAAGCGACCATAAGTATTTAATATTGCGCCTGATAGTGCGGTAAAGCTAACGAACCACAAATAGGGAAAGGTAATTTTTAATAAAGTACTAGCAAGGTCAAACTTTGCACTAGCGGGTCCATCATTTAGCCAATCTAAAAACCAACCAAAGCCAAACAAAGCCACAATCAATGGCGACGCGATCATGCCAAATAAGGTAACTAAAGTAATAATTACACCTAACGTGCCTGATACTTGCGCAATTAATTTTCTTGTTTCATTGGTGGTATGTTCTTCATCAAGCGTGTGATATTCACTTAATACCGGAACAAAAGCTTGGGCAAATGCGCCTTCAGCAAAAAGACGGCGTAAAAAATTAGGAATTTTATTCGCAAAAAAGAAAACATCAGCTGACGCCCCTGCTCCCATTATATTGGCAATGACAACATCTCGTACTAAGCCAAGGACACGAGAAATTAATGTCATAGCACTAACAATAAGTCCCGACTTAATTAATTTTTTACTCAAACAGACAGCCTCAATAATATTATTATTTTAAATTTTTTCTTTGAAATATTTTTGACAAACGAATGTCAATTTCATTAGTTTATTTAATTTTTTCTCAATGAAAAAACGTGATTTTTCGTTCAATAGTTCATATTTCCCTATTATGAGGCTTTTATAAATTGATAGACAATACTTTAATACCTTAACAATCTAGTTTTGTTAAAAATATGATACCCCACTATCTAAGGCCTAAATGTGCTGTTTTTGAAAAAAAAACAATATAAATAGCAAATATATCAAAAATTATTCAAATCAAAGTACAACAACACTTCCAACTTTTGACTAAAAACTTTAGAATGCGCCATTGGTTTTATTTATACAAACGGGTAATAATCCGAACGGTCAAATTAAAGCAGTAAATTATTTGACAAACCAGTTAAAAACAGGCATATTTCGTCGCCTTAAATTTAGGCAATATTTATTCAATTTTAGGAGTTCACCTTGGCTAACTCAAAGTCTGCTAAGAAGCGCGCATTACAATCTGAAAAGCGCCGTCAACACAATGCAAGCCGTCGCTCAATGATGCGTACTTTACTTAAAAAAGTAATTTCTGCTATCGAAGCCGGTGACAAAGAAAAAGCATCTACAGAATTTGCTGCTGCTGCACCGATTTTAGATCGTTATGCAAGCAAAGGTCTTATTCACAAAAATAAAGCAGCTCGTAGCAAGAGCCGTTTAAACGCTGCTATCAAAGCGCTTTAATTTTTGTACAGAATTAAAAAACCGGCTTCTGCCGGTTTTTTTATGCCTGAAAAACCTTAAGATGAATAATTTTTTATTCTTTGAGCTTGCGCTTATCACTAATTTTGTTAGTCTCTAGCCGGTATTTATAAAGAGAAACCTTACATGAAACTTTCAAAAATCGCTTCTATGCTCATCATCGCTGGCACAATAACAGCTTGCGGTGGCAACAACATCGAAGTAACACCGTCGGCAAGTGTTAACTTATTACCCGAATATCAAGACCGCTTAGATATATACAAAACTGTTACCTTAACAGCTGACTTATCGCATCTATCAGCTAACCAGAAAAAAATGTTGTCTTTACTGATCGAAGCTTCAGACATTATTGATGATTTATTCTGGCAACAAGCTTTTGGCCAAGATAAAACCAGTTTCTTAGCTTCAATCAGTGATGAAAAAGTGAGAGAGTTTGCTCGTATTAATTATGGTCCTTGGGATCGATTAAATGGCGACAAAGCTTTTCTAACTAATACAGCAACTAAAAATCATGGCGCTCAGTTCTATCCTAGCGATATGAGCAAAGCTGAATTTGAAAAAGCAACTTTTGATGACAAAAATGGTTTGTACTCATTGGTACTGAGAAACAAAAATGGTGGTTTAAGCACTATTGCCTTTTCAGAAGCCTATAGTGATGAAATTAATCGCATTGCGGTAATTTTAGAAAAAGCCGCCACCTTTGCTGATGACAAAGAATTCGCCAATTATCTTAATATGCGCGCTAAAGCAATACGTAATGATGACTTCCAAGCATCTGACTTTGCTTGGATGGACATGAAAAACAATCCCATTGATATTGTTATCGGTCCAATTGAAACCTATGAAGATCAACTTTTTGGTTATCGTGCTGCGTTTGAATCTTACGTACTGATCAAAGATATGTCATGGAGTGAAAAGCTTGCTAAATACGCCGCATTTTTACCTGAATTACAACGTGGTTTGCCGGTGAGTAAAAAATATAAAGCGGAAGTTCCAGGCTCAGATGCTGACTTAAACGCTTATGACGTTATTTATTATGCCGGTCATGCAAATGCTGGCGGTAAAACCATTGCGATTAACTTACCAAACGATGAACAAGTACAACTAGAAAAAGGGACACGTCGCTTACAGTTAAAAAATGCCATGCGAGCAAAGTTTGATGCCATTATGAGCCCAATTGCTGAAACATTGATTGTGCCAGAGCAACGTAAAAACGTTACTTTTACGGCATTCTTCGCTAATACTATGTTTCATGAAGTGGCGCACGGTTTAGGTATTAAAAACACCATTAATGACAAAGGCAGTGTACGTCAATCATTAAAAGAACATGCTTCAGCGCTTGAAGAAGGCAAAGCAGATATTCTCGGCCTTTACATGATACGTCAATTGCTTGCCAAAAACGTTATCACTGAAGGGACCTTAGAGGATTATTACACAACGTTCTTAACCGGTATATTCCGCTCGGTGCGCTTTGGTGCAAGTTCAGCTCATGGTAAAGCCAATATGGTTCGATTTAACTACTTTGCTGAACATGAAGCATTCTCACGCAATGAACAAGGCTTATATAGCGTTAATGTTGAGAAAATGACCGCCGCTATTGATTCTTTATCTGAACTTATTTTAACGCTACAAGGAAACGGCGATTACGATGGTGTTGATAAGTTAGTCGCAAAAAGTGGGGTCATTAACAGTAGTTTGGCAGCAGATTTAGCCAGTTTAGAAACGGCAAAGATTCCTGTCGACATCACTTTTAAACAAGGTAAAAAAGTACTTGGCTTAAATTAACTCGCCGTAACTAGAACTTGTTACTTTTCGAATTGTATTTACAAAGGCTGAACATATGTTCAGCTTTTTTTTGTCCTACAAGTCAGTTGAATACTTGAATAAATAATTATTTTGCACCATAGTGGTCCGACGTGTTAGTGATGACAATAAATTAACGTAAACTTTTATGGTGCTATGTGAAAACATTTGATTTTGTAATAATTGGCGGTGGCTCCGCTGGATGTGTGTTAGCTGATAAATTATCAGCTAGTGGTGAGCATAGCGTTTGCCTTTTAGAAGCCGGTAAAGCCGATAAAAACTGGTTAATTCACCTACCTATTGGCATTATAGCCCTATTGCAAAGTCGCACTTTAAATTGGCAATTTAACTCTCATCAGGAAGACACGTTAAATAAGCGAGAAATATTTACTCCTCGCGGCAAAACGCTCGGTGGTAGCAGTTCGATAAACGCCATGCTTTATGTCCGAGGTCAGAAACAAGATTACGACCACTGGCATAGTTTAGGTAACCCAGGCTGGAGCTTTGATGAAGTGTTACCCTACTTTAAAGCCCTTGAACATCAAGAGCGTGGTGCAGACGATTTTCATGGTGTCGACGGTGCCCTTAATGTTGCCGACTCGGTATCAAAGCCAGCGATTAACCAAGACTTCATAGAAGCTGCAATTACAGCAGGCTTCCCCGAAAACAATGATTTTAATGGCGCGTCACAGGAAGGTATTGGCTACTATCAGGTCACTCAAAAAAACGGTTTAAGACACAGTGCAGCGAAAGCCTTTTTAACGCCTAATTTACACCGCAGTAATTTAACGGTTATTACCCAAACCCAAGTCGAAAAAGTGGTGATTGAAAACGGCATTGCCACGGGTGTTATATTTAAACACCGCGGTAAGATTGAGCAATTAACAGCGAGGCGCGAAGTCATCGTCAGTGCTGGTGCGATCAATTCTCCACAAATATTGATGCTTTCTGGCATCGGGCCTAAAACAGAATTAGCAAAACATGATATTGAGCTTGTACAGGCGCTAGAAGGTGTGGGTAAAAACTTGCAAGATCATGTTGATGTGCTCACTGTCGCACAACATAAAAGAACGGAATTATTAGCCTATCGCCCGAAAGCCATTTGGTGGGGCACAAAAGAAGCATTAAAATTCATCACCAAACGTGCGGGCTTGTTAACCACAGTTATTGCAGAAACGGGTGGTTTTATCAAATCAGAGCCAACATTGTCAGAACCTGATTTACAATTGCACTTTGTACCCGCGGCTATGGATGACCACGGCAGAAATCATAAATTACTTTGTACCTATGGCATATCACTCCATGTTTGTTTGCTTAGGCCCCAAAGTCGTGGCACGGTGACGCTTAATAGCAATAAAATATCTCAACATCCGCGTATTCAACTGAATATGTTAGACCATCAAGATGATATTGATACCATGATTAAAGGCGTAAAAATTGCTAAAAAGATCTTATCATCACCGCCATTATCATCTACGCATATAAAATATATCTTCCCTGATGAACATTGCAGTACAGATCAAGAAATTCACCAATTTTTAAAAGAAAAGTGTAATACCATCTATCACCCTGTTGGCACCTGTAAAATGGGTCAAGATGAATTATCGGTTGTCGACGAGCAATTAAAGGTTCGAGGAATTAAGCAATTGCGTGTTGTAGATGCCTCAATAATGCCAACGCTAATTAGTGGTAACACTAACGCACCAACGATGATGATTGCAGCTAAAGCAGCCGATTTGATTTTAGCCGAGCACAATTTATCTTTGGCTAACGCGAATTAGCATAACTAATGTAATTAAATTAACTAAAGTAAAATAACTAAACTTTTTTGAAACGATAATCCACTTTACTAGGTCAATTGAGATACGACATCATTTATTTCATGGGTAACCCAATTGATTTATTTACAAACCTTTAGCAAAAAGCTCATCCCGGTCACATTACTTGCATTAACTATTTTTTCAATTAATGTTAATGCAGAAGAAATTAAATCAGTTGCCCCGCAAGCACCCGAGTGGGAACTTAAAACCCAATCTGGAGACGTTATATCTTCAGCTCAATTAGACGGGAAAGCGACAATTTTACATTTTTGGGCGACTTGGTGCCCTTATTGTAAAGTACTACAACCTAAACTTGTTGAGCTTGAGAGAAAATATCAACACCAAGGTGTGAAACTTGTTGCCATTAGTTTTAATGAAGATGACGGCGCTCTACCGCAAGATGAGCTAGCCGCACGAGGCTATAGCTTCCCTACTGCAGTTAACGGCGATGAAGTCGCCATGCTTTATGGAGTAAAGGGTACTCCTACCACTTATTTCATCAATAAGCACAAGCAAGTAATATTCAAATATACTAGTTCTGATACTTCAGACCCTCGCCTTGAACTAGCGGTTAAAGAGTTAGTTAAATAACAAGGTCAAACCGTAAAGTTAATCCCTATAATGAATTATAAATATGGGAAATAACACATCATTTGAAGAACTTGAGATAGTTGAGTAAAAATTAACTAGCAGCGCTTAATTGATATAATTGTTTTTTATACTGACGCTTTTTCTTTGGCTCATGTAACCAAGGAAGTGCTTTTTCCAAAATTGAAATTGCTTGTTGTTTATCATTTTGCAAAAGATAAACCTCATGCAATTCAAAATAAGCTTGCTTAACATAGGGGGCTAGCTTAATCACCTTACGATAAAAGCGTACAGCATCATCATATTCACTTTTATATCTCGCTAATTGGGCTTTTTCAAGCCAGTGATACGGATTAGGATCATAAATATTCTCAATACGAGATTTAATCTCTTGTGCTTCTGTTAGCTTACCTTGTTTAATCAATAAGTTAACATAATTATCTAAAACGCTGATATTAACATCACTACTTGCCATTGCCGCTAAATACAAACGTTCTGCACTTTCTTCATCGCCTTTTTTCTTATGCAGTAAAGCCAATAAGTTAATCGATGAAACATTGTTTTCATCTAATAAATAAGCATGTTTTGCATAAGAAAACGCACTTTCGAAGTCTTTGCTAAGATAAAATTCAGCCGCTCTATTGACATAATACATTGCCAAAAATTTATTAGAATTTACCTTTTTTGAGCGAATATTATCGTCTTGAGGAAAGTAATCGATAACTATCGCGGGACGGTTAAGGTAAATGTAATCATCTTCAGCGACAAAACTAGGATCATACAACAAAGACTGCACATGACTTGACGACAGAATAACGTTACCGTGCTTTTCATAAATAGGTAACGAGTGCATTTTTTGGTAGTCCATATCAACTCCAACGAGTCGAGAAAACGCTGTGGTTAATACCGCTAAACTCATACAATTACCGCTATTTTTAGTCATTGCTTCACTCGCTGTATGAGTTTTCCCGTAATAAGTAAAGTTAGATAAGTGACTGACTAAAAAGTGTTGAACGCCTTCATGTGGCAAATAACCTTTCGCTATTCGTTGCTGATAAAAATTTAAAAATTCTTGTTGCTGTTGCTCAGTTAGTGCAAATAGATCCGCTTCAGACACTACCGGTATATCTGCTGGAAATAAACTCGTATTCAAGTCAACTCTTGTGTTCTGCTCTTCTTCACGCTCAACACTCGTGCAACCTAAACACGCTAAAAGTAGATAAATCGGCATATATTTTATATATTTCATTTTCAAATCCTTATGTAATAAATTCCATTGACGCCAGAATATACGAAAGAAATCGTATATAACTTTATAAACTATCAAACACCTTGTCGAGTGTTTTTTAATCATGCACATGTACACCATAGTTAAATGATATTTAATCGCTACATATTTCTCACTATTAGTAGGCTTTTAACGTCGATAACGAACCACTCATCGAATTTTTTAATCATGCGCTTGTACCTATGTCGAGTGCAACATAGAATCAGTAACAGCTTCATCGTGATATATCACTTTGAATAAATCTTATCAGCCCTCTGGGTAGAAACTAAGCAGGTCATTTAATGAAAATTCGCTATCTCGCACCATTGGCAATTGCCATTGCATTAGCCGGTTGTCAGCAAAATATTGCAGCAACTGATGTCGCAAAAGTAGAGCAAGTAGAAAGCACCGCAAACAATCCATTTTTTTCTGAGTACGATACGCCTCATGGCATACCCCCATTTAATAAAATTAAAAAGAGTGACTATTTACCCGCTTTTTATCACGGCATTGCACAAAAAAAGCTTGAAATAGAAGCAATTACACGAGTTAGATCACGCCCTACTTTTGAAAACACTCTTGTGGCGATGGAAAAGTCTGGTGATTTTTTAAATAAAGTTAGCACAACTTTCTACGGTTTAATTGGCTCCATGTCAGATGAAGAAATGCGTGCCATAGCAAAAGAAATTTCACCTAAACTTTCTGCTTTAGGTGATGATATAGCGCTGAACAATGCTTTATTTATGCGCGTTAAAGAAGTTTATGATAATCAAGAAGTGTTTGATTTACGCACAGATCAAAAGCGGCTATTAGAAAAAACCTATAAAGGTTTTGTTCGTGGTGGTGCTAACTTAAATGATGCTGACAAGTTAACATTACGAGAGTTAAATGAAAAACTTAGCGGCTTAAGTTTAAAGTTTGGTGAAAACCTGCTCGCAGAAACTAACGGCTTTGAAATGGTGATTGACAATAAAGCTGACCTTGATGGCTTACCTGCAGACATCATTGCTGCGGCAAGCGAAACGGCAACGGCTCGCGGTCACGAAGGCAAATGGGTATTCACTACTCATCGTCCGAGTAAAAATCCATTTTTAACTTATTCAACCAATCGTAAACTACGTGAGACTATTTATAAAGGTTACACTCAACGTGGTAATAATGATAACGCTAATAACAACCAGGCAATCGCTAGCGAAATGGCAAGCCTTCGTTTTCAAAAGGCGCAGTTGCTAGGGTATAAAACTCACGCACATTTTGTGCTTGAAAATGCTACAGCAAAAACCCCTGAAAATGTTTTTGAATTATTAAATAAAGTTTGGCCTGCTGCATTAGAACGTGCAAAAGAAGAGACGGCAGATATTCAAAAAATGATCGATGTTCAAGGTGGCGACTTCAAAGTAGCCGCATGGGATTGGTGGTATTACTCTGAAAAAATTCGTAAACAACGCTTTGATATCGATGCCTCAGAAACGAAACCTTATTTCTCCTTAGAGTCGACAATAAAAGGGGTTTTCTTTACGGCTGAAAAACTTTGGGGTGTTACCTTTAAAGAGCGTGACGACTTACCAAAATATCACCCGGAAGTACGGACATTTGAAGTGTATGATCGAGATGGTAGTTATATTGGTATCTACATGACAGACCACTACGTACGTGAAAGCAAACGTGGTGGTGCTTGGATGAGCAGCTTCCGTAAGCAATATCGTATGAATGGTGAAGATGTCACTCCGATTATTTACAACGTATTGAACTACCCTCGCCCTATTGGCGATAAACCAACGCTATTAACCTTTGATCAAGCATCAACCTTATTCCATGAATTTGGTCATGCTATTCAAGGCTTATTATCTGATGGCTATTACCGTTCTCAAACCGGTACATCATTACCAAGAGATTATGTTGAATATCCTTCACAAGTAATGGAAAACTGGATGACAGAGCCGGAAGTTTTAGCCAATTTTGCTAAACACTATCAAACCGGTGAAGTTATTCCACAGGCCCTTGTTGAAAAAATTCAAGCTTCAGGAAAATTCAATCAAGGTTTTGGTACTACAGAATATTTAGCTGCAGCACTGCTTGATATGAGCTGGCATTCATTAGAAACAGCTGAGCTGCAAGATGCTAATGCTTTTGAAAAAAATGTCTTGAAAGAAATAGGTTTGATAGCGCAAATAGCACCAAGATATAAAACAGGCTATTACTCACATATCTTTTCTGGTGGTTATTCTGCGGGGTATTACGGCTATATATGGTCAAATATCTATGACGCTGACACCTGGTTAGCTTTTAAAGAGAATGGCATATTCGATCAAAAAACCGCTGACTTATACCGTAAGCATGTATTAGAAAGTGGTGGTACAGACGACCCTACAATTATGTACCGTCGCTTTAGAGGCCAAGACCCTAAAGTAGAACCTTTACTTGAGCGTCGAGGCTTATCGAGTAAGTAAATTTTATACATCATAAATACAAAAGGGTCGCTAAATAGCGACCCTTTTTAAATCTATCAATACAGTGCAATATTATTGTAAATACATACTACCTTCAAAAAAAGCAAACACCGTTTCGAATGCACTTTCCTGATATTGCTTTAAACCGGTATCACGAAAATCAATATCGACTTGGCTGCGTGTTAGCGCTTTTTTGATAAAAGTACCCGATAATATTTCCACGGGTAAATCTTTAATCAATTGAATAGCGGCTTCTAATTTAAAGCCAACCGGACCGCCCGAAAACTTTCCTTTTAAAGCGCGTCCTCTGATCACTACTTTTTCAACTTTGTAATCTTCCATCAGTTTGGCAAAAGCAAACTGAAAACCTTGAACTTGTTCTGCATCGCCAGCATCAACAAGACTAATTTTTTGTACGCGCGTATTTGGTATGTCGTACAACCCATTTTCCCGCGACATGATACAAATAATTGCATCGTTACCTTTTAATTCAACACCACATATCTTCATAAATTAACCTCGTTACTATAATGTGCATTATTATAAAATAGTTTTGCTTTAGCTGCAGTGTTTTCATGCATTTAAAGTTAAGCTTTTAGAATTAACTGCTTTAGTTAGTTATATCTTTTGCCAAAGTAATGCCATTAAGTTTGGCAAACTCTGTGTAATCTGCCACAGCATTTGGATTAGCTTTATTTATTTGGCAAACGCCGCGCTGATATTGATAACTAAAAACATCAAACCAAAGATCGAGTAAATCCGCATTAGTTTGCTCTCCCGCTAAAGACAAAACCTGTGCAGCAACTTCAGCTGTCGCTAATTCAGTATTATTAGCCGCTAAACGAATTTGATAACGTGAGCTAAGCTCGGTCGAGTCTTGAGGTGTTTTTGGGGTAAATGACACCACAGGCAAGTTTTGTAAATAAGGACTGCGGCGAAACATTTTTTTAGCTTCTCGCCAACTCCCATCTAGCATAATAAATAACGGACGTTTCCCTGAAGTAACCGTAATTTTGTTATCGAAAATTTCGCGTTCATCACCCGCATAAGCTTTTGGAAAAACCACCATAGGTTGCCACATAGGATCGTTTAACAAGGTGATAATATCAGGGTTTACTTGGGTTCTAGACCAAAGAAAGGCAAAACTGTCGGGGATCAAATCTGCAATTAACTTACCGGTATTACTCGGTTTTAATACTTCAGTATCGTACATTAACATCAAAAATCCGGCTTGCGAGCTAACCTTAGGTGCCAAGGCGCAAATACAAAAAGGTTTTGCTAAACGGCACAACTCACAACGAATCACTCGTTGGCCTCTCGATTTGTAGGTAGTGGTACTTAGGCTTTTACGATATTGGTGAAGTTGCTGTACAGCGTGCATAAAGAGTATGTCAGGACTATTGAGGGCGCTACTTTAACGTGCAGCTGTTGCATTGGCAATAAAAAAGCGCAACCGAAATTAGGCTACGCTTTATCTGTTATCTACCCGCAAGCTATTAACCTAAGGGATCACAATAATTTAAATCTTATTATGGCTTGATTTTGAGCTAGCCGTGATAAAATTATAATTTGAAATTTCATCGATACTGTCTTTTAATTGCTCTTCCATTTCATCAATCACCATTATTGACTGACACAAAGCTTCACCGCGCTTTTCTATTCCTTCACTACGAGTTTCCATTTCATTGCCAATAAGTTCGCCAAAATCATCCATTTTTGTTTCAAATGCATCCATATCGCCACCTGAAAATAGCATTTCTTGGCCAACCGCAATCATTAAAGTCCCTAAAGAATTTTTAATGGTACTTTCTACTGCAGACTCAATTCGTTGCTCAAAATCGTCACCAAAGAAATCTTTACCCGAAAAACCATCTTCATCAATATAGAAACTATTTTGTTTGTTAAACTCAGCGTCAACTTCACCACGTATAGTCGTTAATTGTGTGGTGAGATCAGCACTAACGTTATTCCCTTCACCTAACAACTCGTTAAAGGCTAAGTTAACGCCATCAATGGCTAAATCAATTGCATCTAAGGCGATACTTTTTACTTCGGGTACAACATCACGTATATGGCTTGAATAATCACGTATTAATGACTTCTGATGGGATGTTAAAGTAACTTCTTCGCCTTTGATTATCAAAGTATCATTGTTGGTTATGGTATAAAGTGGCGATTTATTTTTAGAAAAAATGATTTCTTTAGCATTGATATTAATGCCGCCATTTAAGTCAACATTACATGACTCACTAGAAAAAGAGTTATCGTGTGCATAACTCGCTGAACTTGCGATAATTAGTGCTGTAGCAATCAATGTTTTCATCTTAATCTTCCTTTATAAATTTAGCGTTTCTAGAGCGATTTTAATATCAACAAACCACCTGTTAACGTTATTATTTACAAGTCTAATGCCAAAATTATAACTCCCTTTATATCAATAGTTTAGAATAAATATTTTATTTATAAAAAACTAATAAGGCCATAATTTAGTCAGTAAATTAAATTTATGGTTAATTTAACAATGGATGCGTTAAGGAAATAAATACGGCTACAGGTAATTTAATCGCTGCATTTCAAACAATCGTGATCGGCAACGGGCAAACTCAAAGTTAAGTTGTGTGCCTTGATAAAGCTCAGCAATATCAACCTCAGCGGCAATAATTAAGCGAATACCTCTATCGTAAAATTCATCGACAAGTGCAATAAAGCGTCGAGCCTCATCATCTAGCCCTCTTAATTGCCCCATCACCACACCACTTCTTTGGTAACCATCTTCAACACCGGAGAATACCGCAGGAATTAATTTACCACTAAATTGCGGCACGTTACTTATCAGCACTGTGGCATAATTATCTGCTAACTTAATATAATCCCTTTGGCTTCTTGGGCTTGAACAAAGTGTCATAAAATCAAACCAAATAGTTTTATCACTGCAAGCTAAGAAATTAACGACCCTACCATGAATAATAATGCTGTCGTTATAGCAAACATTGTCAGTAATTAGCTCAGTAAAGTGATGTAATAAGAAGTTACTTTTTACTTCACAGCCAATATAAAAGTCTCGATATTTAAGATCTGGGATATCAGTCATTAATAATCGATGATCATGCGGCCCGTCAATAGAGATAATTTGGCAATACTGGTGAATAACATCAATGGTGGGCAAAAACCTTGCGCGTTGTAAGCCATTTTTATAGAGCTGATCGGGTGGACAATTTGACGTAGCTATCAAGGTTATACCGTTTGAAAGCATAGCACGGAGTAAGCCAGCTAATAACATGGCATCGCCAATATCATTAACAAAGAATTCATCAAAACATAGTACATCAACTTCCGTAGACCACGTTTTTGCAATCAAGATTAGGGGATTATCTTTACCACTACAGTCTTTCAGCATTTGATGCACACTTTCCATAAAGTGGTGAAAGTGAATACGTCTCTTACGGGGTATGTTGAGCTGTTGATAAAATAAATCCATCAGCATGGTTTTCCCACGGCCTACTCTGCCATGAAAATAGATCCCTTGAATGGGCTTATTCTTGGAAAATAGATTTTTTATCGTGGAAACTAAAGATGTTTGATCTTGTGCGAGTATTAATTTTTGCGACAGTTCATCTAACGCATGGGCGGCTTTGTATTGCTCAGCATCTTGTTTAAGTGTGTTCTGCGCAACAAGTTGTATATATTGATTAATTACTGACATTGTATTTATTTACAGGCACAAAAAAGGGCAGACTAAGTCTCCCCTTTTTTTAACACATTTAATATTTAAGCTAGCGTAGCCAGCTAAGAAATATTAATTAAAGTGCTACGATGTTCTCAGCTTGAGGACCTTTTTGACCTTGAGTAACAGTAAACTGTACTTTTTGGCCTTCAGCAAGAGTTTTGAAACCGTCGCCAGAGATTGCAGAGAAATGTGCGAAAACGTCTGGACCAGACTCTTGCTCGATGAAACCGAAGCCTTTAGACTCGTTAAACCATTTTACTGTACCAGTAGTTGTATTAGACATTGTATTATCCTATTTATTCGTAATTGATGCCTCAAAAGTAAGGCGGTGTTGCAGAGAGTGTTGCTATTACTTATTAAACAGGACGAGCTACTTACTAATATAACTTCGAAACTTTGTACATAAATATAGGTCTTACTTTCTAGCTGGGACGTATTGTATCTACTTTCTAACAATAGTCAACCCATTTAATTTAAAAGTCTCCTTTATATTAAATAAAAACACTTCTGCGACAAAGTTAAGTCCGCTAATTTCGTTAATCCGCGGGCTTGTTCATAGACTTAACCAGCTTTCACGCTGACCGTATTATTAGTATCTCGGCTGCGTTTAATTAAATCGTCGCCCACTATAGCGTGCTTTGATTTAGCTAATCGGTCGTAAAGCAAAACATTAACGCTGGCGGCTAAATTCATGCAGCCTATGGTTGGCACATAAACTACGGCATCAGCACGGTTGATAACCTCTTGTGCTATGGTGCCATCTTCTGGGCCAAAAATATAAAGCGCATTATCTGGATGTTCAAACTCAGGTAAAGGTATTGCGCCCTCAACTAAATCTACACAAACTATACGTTGCTCTGGCGCTAAATTACTGATTAATGACTCAACCGCATTTAAGGGAATTTTACGTGATGCATCTTTAGTATCTGTATGAAACTTTGCAGCTCTGGCATATCTAGCACCGGTATATCGCACTTCATTCGCTTGATAACAACCAGCGGCTCGCATAACCGCACCGACATTTGTTGGGCTTTTAGGATCAGTTAGCCCTATGACGACATGTTCAGTTTTTAAATTCATTTTTATAGCACTCAAAAGTTTTACACCGCAATTGCGGGCAATTTTGCGCTGCCAGCGAAAAGACTACAAGAAAATTTTTACGGTATTAGTGCTTAAATTGCTATCACAAAATTTTTCGACACCCTATTAGGAAGTTATCTGATAGCATCACACCTTAAGGTTTTAAACTCAGTCAACTTAGGTGTATTTAATGAAAGCGAAAACAAACATTTTAACGTTAATACTTTCCAGCAGTATTTTTTATTTTGCAAATGTTGCAACCGCGGCGAGTGAAGCGCCTTTAGTGTCTATCGACACACATAATAGTTTCTTTAACAGCATAAAAGCTCATTGTGATAAAGCCTTCCAAGGCCAGGTCACTATAGACAATGCTAGCGGTGATGGCTTTGCTAACAAAGATCTCATCATGCATATTAGAAAGTGTTCTGATGAAAAGCTCGAAATTCCTTTCCATGTTGGTGACGATGCCTCAAGAACTTGGATTATCACTAAAACAGGTTCAGGTTTATCTTTAAAGCATGATCACCGCCACCGCGATGGCAGTCATGATGAAAGCACTATGTATGGTGGTCATACTATTGACGCTGGCTGGGCGCAAGTTCAGTCTTTTCCTGCTGATGAATATTCAAAACAATTGTTTGTTAATACCGGTATTCCACAGTCAGCCGGTAATACATGGCAAATGTTTATCTACCCTGAAAAGTTTACCTATAGGTTAATTCGTCAAGGTCGTGAATTTCGTGTTGATTTTGACTTATCAGCGCCGGTAACACCACCTGTCGCATCTTGGGGTTATAGTGACGAACAGTAGGTAGATAGTGCAAATATACCCATTAAAAATCATGCTGCAGGCGAAAAAACAAAGCTCCACTGACATAATTAATTACATTTGATATCGCTGATAAGCTGCTAGAAAATGAACTTCAAAATGCAATTTCAGTCCAAAGATGAGTCGTTATTTCATCTATAGATTTTAGCTATTACATCAGAGGAATATCATGAAAAAAAGTCTGTCGCGCCTGTTAAAAGAAAACAAATCTTTATTGTTATTTGTTAGTTTAATGCTAGTTTTTCGCAGTGCCGTTGCGGACTGGAATGATGTTCCAACCGGCTCAATGAAACCAACCATTGTCGAAGGTGACCGCATTTTAATTAATAAAATGGCTTATGACTTAAGGTTACCATTTAGCCAATACTCACTGGTAAAAATTGCTGATCCGTTAAGAAATGATATTGTCATTTTTGAATCAGAAGCCGCAGAAAAACGTCTGGTAAAACGCGTTATAGGCGTTCCGGGCGATACGGTATCACTGCATAAGAATAAATTATTGATAAATAACAAGCCCGCTAACTACAAGCTTATTTCCGAACACGATAATTTTATATTGAGTGAAGAACATATCACTGGTCAGAGTCACTTAATTCGCACTCAGTTGAAACCAGGGGATTCTAGAAACTATCAGCTAGAAAGTTTTCAACCAACAACAATACCCAAGGGCTTTTATCTGGTTATGGGGGATAATCGCGACAACAGTGCTGACTCTCGTGTCATAGGTCTAGTGCCACGTACTGAAATTATTGGTCGGTCAACCATGGTGGCTTTTTCATTAAATTATGATAATTATTTAATACCGCGCAGTGAACGCTTTTTAAAATCAATGTAAGGTCAATGTAAGGTCAATTTCACATAGTCATTTTTGATAAGAATCCGGCGCTGAACTAATAAACTTAAAGGTTAGTTACGGGCACACAATATAACGGCGTAAATATCAAATTTGCGCCGTTACTTATATCGATGAAAGATTATCTACAGATGCAAAGTTAAGCCATGCTTTAACTTGTTGTTTTCTTAAAAGCCCATTATGATTCTTGCACTATTAACATGTTCAGCAATAAGTAATAACTTTATGACGTTCTCTACATTTTCAAAAATATCTATGACAGCACTGATGATTGCTAGTGCTTCTACATCTGCCACTATTGTGGAATTTACTACTTCTCAGGGTAACTTTAAAGTTAACTTACATGACGAAACCACACCTATCACCGTTAATAACTTCTTAACATATGTTATGAATAAGGATTACGATAATACTATTATTCACCGCAGCATTGATAATTTTGTTGTTCAAGGTGGTGGAGCTAGATTTGAAGGTGTTCTACCACCCACTTGGATTGAAACCCGTTTATCAATTAAAAACGAACCAGTCTACTCAAATGTTTTAGGTACTATAGCAATGGCGAAAACCGAGGCTGTCGATAGTGCCACTAGTCAATGGTTTATAAATATTAATGATAATACTAGATTAGACCAAGAAAATTACGGCTATACGGTGTTTGGTGAGGTTATTGAAAATGGCATGACAACGATTGATACCATTGCTCTCGTACCAAGGTGCAATACAGACCCAGGAGTTCAGAACGGTTTTAATGATTTACCGATGCCTAATTATAGTATGAGTGATTGTGCAAACAAGTTGGTTCCTGGAGTAGATAATTTTATAACAATTGTCTCTGTGGATATTATTGATGCAACCGTTGATACCGCAAGTAGTCTAGCCGCAGTTAAAAACTCATCGCTATCGACTACCAATCCAGATCCAGAGCCAGAGAAATCTAGTAGCGGAGGTGGTTCTATCGCTTGGCTTGCCTTGCTATTTACCGGCTTAATCGCATTAAGAAGACGCTTTAAATAATCGCACTAAAAATTAATAAGCATAAGATGTAGCTGTAACTTTCAATGGTAACTTTCAATCGTAAGTTACAGCATTTTTACAGCTTTGCTCATTATTACGGACTTGAATATTGTCATATTGATTTTGTCTTGCCCCCCCTAAATCTAGCTAATAGCGAAACGAATTCAAACCACTAGGGTCAATATCGGTTTGCTGACCAGAGACGATATCAGCAAGTAATTTCCCTGATCCACATGCCATTGTCCAACCTAATGTGCCATGCCCGGTATTGGTATATAAATTACTAATTTTAGTTTTACCTATAATTGGTGTACCGTCTGGCGTCATTGGTCGTAATCCGGTCCAAAACTCGGCTTTAGTCATATCTCCAGCTTGCGGAAATAAATCCTCAACTACCATGGCAATAGTCGCTTTTCTTTTCTCGGCTATGTCTAAATTGAACCCTGTTAGCTCTGCCGTGCCTGCTACTCTAATGCGATCATCAAAACGAGTTAATGCCACTTTATAGCTTTCATCCATGACGGTTGATACAGGTGAAAGGTCCGCATCGATAATAGGCACGGTAAGTGAATAACCTTTAACTGGATATACCGGTAAATTGATGCCAAGTGGGTGTAATAAATTCGCCGAATAACTTCCCAATGCGACAACATATGCGTCAGCCTTAAGTTGACCTATAGAGGTATCAACGCTGGTTATTTTATCATTTTCTGTTAATATTCTATTTACCTGAACGTTAAATTTAAATTCCACGCCTGCTTTTATTGCTAGCTCAGTCAGTTGCTGACAAAATTGATAACAGTCTCCTGTTTCGTCATCAGGCAGATGTAAACCCGCAACTATTTTATCTTTAACTAAAGCTAATCCTGGCTCTTTTTGAATGCAATCTGCGACGTCCAGTAGTTGAAAGCGCGTACCGTAGTCGGTTAATAATTTCATATCTTTTTGCACTGCATCAACTTGCGACTGTTGACGAAAAACTTGCAGTGTTCCTTGCTGACGATCTTGATATTTTATAGCATGTTCTTTACGTAAATCTAATAAGCATTGGCGACTATAATTTGCGATGCGTAGCATTCTGCCCTTATTAGTTTGATAACTTTTATCATTGCAGTTTTTTAACATTGCCATTGCCCACAGGTATAGTGCTGGTGAAGTACCGGGTTTTACAACCAGTGGAGAATGTTTTTGAGTTAACCATTTAAGCGCTTTTAACGGGATACCTGGCCCGGCCCAAGGAGATGAATAGCCATAGGAAATTTGACCTGCATTCGCAAAACTGGTTTCTTTACCACTGCCCTGTTGTCGATCAAGAACAACAACTTGATGACCTGCTTGGGCTAAGTACCATGCCGATGTTAGTCCAACTACACCAGCACCTAAAACGATAACTTTCATAAATAAAGCTTCAACATGTCTAAAGAGTAAATTTATCAGGATAATGCAAAAATAGACTATATTTAGCAAACGATAGTTATTAAACTCTGCCTTTAGTATTTCTAAAGGCTCGATACATGTATGGCAATAAAAAACAGTCTATTTTCTGGTTTAGTTACTTTTGAGATCGCTGCAAAGCTTGGCAGTTTTACTCAAGCTGCGAGTTATTTACATATCACCACAGGGGCAATCAGCCAACAAATAAACTTATTAGAAAGCCAACTTTCGATTAAGCTATTTGAAAGGCACTCCCGTGGAATTAAGCTAACCTTCGCTGGCCAGCAGATTTATCAAGTAGTAAAAAACAACTTTTATGAAATAGAAAGTATTATTACTAAATTACAACAAGGCCAATCTCAAGACGGTGACATTAAACTAAAGCTTACACCCTCTTTTGCCTATAAATGGTTAGTTCCACGCCTACATAAATTTTATACCCTTTATCCAAATATTAATATTCAAACCTTCGCGGAAGGCGCTTTGGTTGATCATCAAGATGATAACTTTGATCTGGCTATAGATTATGGACAATCACCTTATGCGAATAAAGCCGCTGAATTAATATTGCCTGAAAAACTCATTCCGGTGATGAACCCTGATTATTTTCAACGCTTTGACTGGCAAGATAGTTCATCAAAAAATCAACAAAAAATTTGGCAGTCTGTGAACTTGTTACATGATGCAATGCCATGGCGACATGCTAAGAAAAATGCGGAATGGGCATACTGGTTTACTGAAATGAAAATAAAAGCAGACAGTCATCGAGGTTCTTTTTTTAATCGAACTGATATGGCAATGGCGGCAGCAGAAGCCGGTTTAGGTATCGCCTTAGCTCGGTATGCCTTGGTGGAGGATGACTTTAAGCAAGGCCGTTTGGTAGCACCTTTTAAGCCCATTGAAGCTAATGCAGGTTACTACCTTATACAACATCATTCATCTACTGCAATTCAGTGCTTTAAGTCGTGGATAATGACAGAAGCAAACTAGTGTTGCAGATTAAAATACCGAGTGGTAATTTTGTTATGTGATCGCAAATATTTTATAACGAGTTGTGCCCTGTTCATTGAACTTACACTGTATCCAGACTTAATGCATTATCAGCAATCCGTAATTGCCGCTCACACCATAGATCGATTAACAATCGTGATATTGACTCTTTCCTTGGTAGCTTAGGTGCATCACCTTCATCTCCCCACTCACTAAAGTCTGCTAACTGTTGAGCAGTAAACCAACCAGCGCTACGTAACTCTGCTTCTTCCAAACATAAATCCATACCCTGTGCTTGGGCAATAAAACCTATCATTAAAGAATTTGGAAATGGCCAAGGTTGTGAGTCAATAAAGCTAACACTAGAAACGGTAACGCCAGCTTCTTCATAAACTTCTCTTTTAACCGCTTCTTGCAGAGACTCACCGGGGTCTACGAAGCCCGCAAGCGTGGAATAAACTTGCTCAGGCGTTCTATGATGCTCAGCCAATAAGCAGACGGCAGGGCCAGATTTAGGTTGATATTCAACTAACATAATAACAACAGGGTCAGTGCGAGGAAAATGCTCTTTTTGACAACTGTCATTTTCACAAACTAGACGATGACCACCATCCATAGGCTTTGTTTTACCACCACAATGTCCACAAAACAGAGCACTTTTCTGCCAATGTATTAAGGCTTTTGCATAACTTATAATAGCCGCTTGTTGAGGGTTAAGTAACGACAATGAACGCCTAAAATCAATAAATTCTACCTTATCGAAAGCGACTTTACCCAACCATGGTGTGATCTCGATATCAGTCATTAACGATAGATCACAAACAAAATGGGCAACATCTTCATTCGTGCCTAAAAAAGTTATCGGGCTTCTAGTGATAACGTCGGTAAATGCTAGAGTCTTTGAAAAATCGACATCTGTATCCACGGTACATTTCTCAGTAAATACACATATTTTTTCTTCAATATAAAGGTAATTGCCACGCCAATAAAAATAGAAACGGCTATCTACAGCGCTTAGTTTTTCTTGTAGCCAGGTGTTGCTTTTCCTTAACGTTGATGCGCGATCAAGTGGCATCTGACAAAACGTCAAATCATTATCCATGCGTATTTCCTGTGCGTTTTACTTATCTATTGGTCATTTTATGTGAATTAAATAAAGTTAACTTATTGAAAAATATTAATGATCTACTTTTCCGCGTAATACTTTATTTGTGCTGGTCTTTTTCTTTGAATCTAAACGCCGAAGGTTTGAGCCTTTTGTCGGCTTGGTGGGTCTTCGAGCTTTCTTTACTATCATTGCCGAGTTAATCAACTCTTTGAGTCGCTTTAACGCGTCGTCTTTATTCATTGATTGTGTCCTAAAAGATTGCGCTTTAATAATGATAATGCCATCACTTGAGACTCGACTATCTGAGAGTTTTAATAGCCTATCTTTGTATATGGGAGGTAAAGATGAACGTTTGATATCGAAACGTAAATGAATTGCGGTTTCAACTTTGTTGACTCGTTGACCTCCGTTGCCAGTGGCTCTAATCCCAGTAAGTTCAATTTCCCAATCAGCAATAGTGACATTGTTGGAAATTTCTAACATATAACCTCTAAAAGCCGATTTTAATAGTCTATATATTAAGGGTATTTCCTTGTGATGCCAAACTAATTGGCTGTTTATTCAAGCCAAATGGTAGAAAACAAGCATTAAAAAAGGAGGCTTTCGCCTCCTTATCAGAATAAGATTAATTTAATGGTAGATTAATT
This sequence comes from Cognaticolwellia beringensis, assembly GCF_002076895.1. Taxonomy (NCBI): domain Bacteria; kingdom Pseudomonadati; phylum Pseudomonadota; class Gammaproteobacteria; order Alteromonadales; family Colwelliaceae; genus Cognaticolwellia; species Cognaticolwellia beringensis. The sequence continues at coordinate 3,465,354 of NZ_CP020465.1, read as the reverse complement.
CAGGTTCATTTCTTGAACTTTTTCGTGAGCAATTTCGGGTGCTGTTGTTACCGGTTTGCTATGTAAATTAGCCTTTAATAAACCTTTACGATGCTTCAATGCAGCATCCAATTTTTTTACTCCTGTGGCAATGGCAGGATACATCACACTATCGTTCGCTGATACCGACATACGACCACCTTCATATGTAGTGCGAATTTCAATATTATGTTTGTGATGTTCGTAAGATAAAATAATGTCTAGTGAAATTAAGGTTGGAAAATGTGTGGCTATTTTTGAAAACTTTTCATGGATATGTTCTTTAATTGATTCTGTAACGTCTACATGGTGACCTGAAAGATTTATTTTCATAAGGTGTTCCTTTTTATTAGCTACTCATTATTAATCTTGGGCCTAAATGATAAAAATGCAAGTGATTTACAGTAAATATAGTAACTATTTAAATTAATTTGCTCTAGTTCGATATTGATCAATACAAGTGTTAATTTATAAAACTTACGACGCGTTAAGATCAAACAGCATAACTGTTTGATTAGTATCCGCTAAGGTGGTGTGTTTATCAAAACTAAAACCGAGCCGTTGCAATAAAGTTTTAGACGCTTCGTTATCTGGATTACATATTGCCTGTAGATGCTTAATGGCTAGTTGAGCATTGGCATAGTGAATAATCGCTTGTGCAGATTCAAAACCATAGCCTTGGCGACAATACTTAGCGAAAAATGCAAAACCAATTTCAGGATAGTCAATGCCATCTCTTTTAGTTAAGCCTGATATACCAATGGCTTGACCATCATCTTTTTTAACACAACAGTAAAAACTAAAACCAAACTTTGCCTGTACAGCTAATGGGCCATTGTTGATATAATTTAGAGCATCTTGCAGATTTCTAACGGCTTTATCTCCAATATTTTTAATAAATGATTCTTCATTTAATAATGCTAGAATCATCTCTGCATCACTAGTGTTAAGTAGTCGTAGTTTCAATCTAGCTGTATCTAAAATCAAATTACCTCCAAGCGTTAAACTTATACTAAGAACACAAAATTTCTGTTCACTTATTACAGGGGAAATAGCCAACCACTGCGTATAAAGTAAACCAAATAAGCAATGAAATTCGCATCATTAACCAATTTAAAAACATTACGTTATAAAAAACAGACCTAAGCTAAAGCATAATACTTTTCAATGAGGTATTGAAGTTAGCATTAGCAAATAATGCAGACTTATTTATCAACTGCTACTTGTAAGTTTATTTACCGAATTAAATCGATAAACTATTAAACAATACAAGCATTTTTCAATATGATTCGGTTATAATCGCTATTCAGTGATTATTTATGTTTGGCTATAAAAGAGATTTTTGAATGTTTGATGATATACGTCCTTATCGTGATGATGAGGTAGTTGCCGTAATCGAAAAGTTAATTAACGAAAAAGGCTTACAAGCTTCGATCGCCAGTTTAAAAATGCCACGCTTATATCAAGCTCTGCCGCAACTTGCTTGCACCATTGTAAAGTGGTCGTTAAAGTTTCGCGCTCAAAAATTTCACAATATTAAACAAATCCAAATTGAAGTTGCAAAATACTTACATCATTTAATCAAAAAAAGTACTGACGGCTTTAGCTATAGCGGCATGGATAATTTTGATAACACAAAACCTGCACTGTTTATAAGTAATCATCGTGATATTGTTTTAGATGTAGCCTTAGTGAATTTAGCTTTATACAAAAGTGGTATAAATACGGTAGAAGCGGCAGTAGGCGATAACTTACTGCATCAGCCTTGGGTTGCCGACTTAATGCGTATTAACAAAAGCTTTATTGTAAAACGTAACGAAGAAAATAAACGCGCGATGCTTAAAGCGTCTAAACAATTATCTGCCTATATTCATGACACAGTCGCTAACCGAAACCAAAACATTTGGATAGCACAACGTGAAGGACGAGCCAAAGATGGTATAGACAAAACTAATTCAGCATTAGTTTCTATGCTCTTACTTAATAAAGATAAACAAATCCCTATAGCAGATTACCTAGCGGAAATTAACATAGTACCAGTATCAATTTCTTATGAGTTTGATCCCTGTGATAATGACAAAGCAATAGAGCTTGCTGAAAAAGAAGCCACCGGCAGTTATCAAAAACAAGAAGGCGAAGACTTAAAAAGTATTACACAAGGTTTAATTGGTCAAAAGGGCCGAGTACATATTGAGTTTTGTCAGCCGATTCAAGGCGATTACGCCGACAGTAAAGCCATCGCCGCTGCTATCGATAAAGAGATTATTAGCAACTATAAATTATACGACAGTAACTTAGTGGCACATGCAAAGCTTAATCAGCAACAAACTGACGATACTGTGCTTGAACAACTTAACAAACGCATGGAAAACCTGACGCTAGCACAACAGCATTGGTTATTAACCATGTATGCTAACCCTGTCGCTGCAAAGCAGCAGTTAAAGCTATAATTAATTTAAGATTACATCAGTCATTTAATTGCATCATTTAACATGCCTATATTGTTCGAGAGATTGAACATAAAGGTTAGGTTTTAATTAGCATAGTTGTTGGCATAAATGCCGAGTAACAAGTGACTTACAAAGTGACTTTAACTAAGTCAGTAAAAATATAAAAGGGTTAGCCCTTGAAACCAAAAAGCCGTATTGATTAAATACGGCTTTGTTGTTTTCAGTTCAAGATATTACATCATTATTGCTAAACTTAACCGATAAGCATTAATAACTACTTTTCCTGATAAAACGCTGACATCGCTTTGTACAATGAATACAAATCAACTTTTGAACCAACGGCATAAGGTGAATGAATTGATAAAATTGGAATACCAAAATCAATGACTTCCATATTATCGTTAGATAAATCACTGCCAATTGTACCGCCAGAAGCCTTACCTTTATAAGTTGATGTTTGCCACTTAATATCAGAATTGTCTAAATAATTGCGCGTCCATGCCATATACTCAGAGTTAGCATTAAAACCACCACCATAAAGCTTTAAGTTAACGCCATTGCCCAAACGCGGAGCATTCCCTAGTTCCCAGACATTTGACCATGTTGGATTAACACCAGGATTTACATCTGCAGAAATCACTTTAGTATTACGTAATACTTTGCGCAATTGGTAGTCATTATAACTATCGCCCTTTTGGTTATGCAGTAAACCACTAATTAAGTCGACTAAATAAGTAGAGCTCGCACCGGTGTTATTGATATTACCGACTTCCTCATTATCAACTAAATAAGCAATAGCCGTATATTCTGGTGTTTTTTGCTCAGTTAATGCTTTAACAGCAGCTATTGAAGACGCTTTATCATCTTGGCCGTACGCTGCAATCATACTGCGGTCAAAGCCAACATCGCGTGGTTTAGTTGCTGGCACTAAGGCAAGCTCGGCTGATACTAAATCTTCCACTGAAATATCATATTCTGACTTTAAATATTCACTGACTTGATCTTTAATTTTTTTATCTAATTCAGGCTTGGCAGCAACGATAATATCAAGCTCTTCTTTACCGATAACATCGCGACTGGTGCGCTTACGATTAGGCGAGTCAACATGCGGAGCAAGATCTGTCACTAAAAAGATAGGATCATTTTCATCAAAGCCAACTGAAATATTTACCGTGGTGCCATCTTTTTTATCCACTCGTCCCACTAGGGCTAATGGAATATTAACCCATTGATAGGTTTTAATCCCGCCGTGAATATAAGTTTGAAACATAGCAAACTTTTCTTTTTCAAATAAAGGTCGCCCTTTAATCTCAAGACGCGGGGCATCAATGTGAGCACCGACGATACGTGTGCCTTGCTCTAGTGGTTTCTTACCGATCACAATCAGGGTAATAGTACGATCACGGTTAACATCATAAAAGCGCGCACCTGGTGATAATTTGCTTTTTTCGGTTAGTTTTTTAAAACCTTGTTTTTTAACCCGCTTAATAGTCTCTGTAACGAAGGTTAATTCCGTTGGTGCTTTATAAATATAATCTTTATATTCAGTTGCGTAGCGTTCTACTGCTTTCAGCTCTTTAGCACTTAAGTTTAACCAGCTAGATGGAGATTCAGCCTTAGTTTTGGTGTCTGCCGCTTGAACAAAGCTAGTTTGTGTAAACGTCAAAGCGCTTACAATGGCAATAGTAGTTAATGATTTAGTTAAATTCATAGCAATATTTATAATGATAATCTCAGATAAAAGGCGTACGCCATCTTAAAAGCTATCAATATCAACTGACAAGCTTTATTCGATAAGCAGTGCCTTTTTAGCTATAAATACCATAAAAACATGCATTACTTGCATAATAGATCAACATTAAAGAAGCTAACCTCTACTGTGAATGAACTAATTTATAGTGTTAGAAGGTAACGACTTAAAACAAAAGCAATAAGTCCAATAAACATGGTCAAATAGATACTTTTACTTTTTGCCGCTGCCACGATCGCAAATGATGCAGCAATTAAATAGGGATTATGCAGTGACACATTTAACTCACCTTGCTGAATAAATATAATAGGTACCCAAATAGCGGTTAATACCGCCGGAGCACTAAAACTTAACAGCTTCGCCATTTTTGCCCCCAAGCGTACAGGCAAGCGTGGATGAATAAATAAATAACGCGTGGTAAAAGTGATCAGCGCCATTAACGCAATAGTCAGTAATGTCATGCGTTGTCCTTAACTGATGGGCTCAATGTATTATTGTCATCATCAGGAGCATCTACATCCTTGTTTTTATGTTGAAAACGGTCAGTAAGATAACCACAGTACATAGCAATTAATGCCGCCGCTACTAAATCTAATTCAAACTGCATTAACTTAAACAGCACAGATAACAGCGCAGCAACAATCACAGTAACCAAAATAGGTATGTTAATGATGGTTGGAATAACTAAAGCAATAAAAGTCACAGCAATTGCAAAGTCTAAGCCTAAATGAGTTAAATCGGGTAAATAACTACCGGCAATAACGCCTGTCACATTCCATAATAACCAAAAAACGTAGAAACTTCCGCCAGCCACTACGGCATATATTAATCTCAACTGCCCAACAAAAGACTTGCTATGACTCGACAAGGCGAATAGTTCATCGGTTAATAAAAAGCCTAGTCCGTAGCGCCACTTGGTTGGTAAAATTTTTAATTTATCTCGCAAAGCCAAACCATACAAAAAGTGTCGCGAGCTAATAATAAAAGTGGTGAACAAAATAGTAGCCAATGAGGCATTATTCGCAATTAATTCAATAGCAACCAACTGAGCTGAGCCAGCAAATACGATAAGAGGCATTAAAATAGCTTCGAGGGCAGAAAAATCACGCTGAATAGCTAAAGAGCCACAAAGAATCCCCCAAGGCAAAACCGCTAAATTAAGCGGCAGCATGTCTAAAAATCCTTTTTTCGCCATTAACCAGCGCGCTTTTTTCTTAGTAAGAGCCATGAAAGGTAAACCTAAAATATGCATTGATATAAACAGGAAAATAATACTATCATTTTTTCAAAAGCTTGCGGTTAAAATATCAGTCATATGGGGAAAAAATCATTCTGTACAATTGGAATAATTACTTGTTAATAATTATTCAAAGTTGCTCAAAAATTTAAAACATTATTTAAGTTGAATCACTATTTAAGGTAAATCACTATTTAAATCAGTTAAACGGTAATATTTAACTTATTGATTGTGGTATAAATAGCCTACCAAATGTAATAAAAATGTAAATTTAAATGACAAGGAATTAATCCCATATGAATACCCAAGCGTCGATATTGGCAAAATCGCTCAATATGACAATATTTTCATCTGCGATTGCAGTAACAATTGCTCTAAGTGGTTGTAGTGATAATAAGTCAACAACAGAAACTCCTGGTATACAAGCCACTGAAAAAGCGACTAAAATAGTGCGCCAATTAAGTGAGTCTCTTAACGCAAACTATGCCGAAATGCGTGCCAAACAAGTTAGCAATGTTAGTTACCAATTAAGCGTTAATCTAGATACTGAAAGTGAACGTTTTTCAGGTGTTTCAGTGCTTAATTTTCAGTTGGCAAAAAATAACATTAATGATCTAACCATTGATTTTGATGAAGGTACTGTTACCGCTTTAAAAGTCAACGGAAAGCCAGCTGAATTTAGTTATGACAAATGGTTTATTACTGTACCTGCTAATGCATTAACAGCCGGAGAAAATACAATTAAAGTGGCTTATGAACGCCCTTACGCCACCGATGGCTCAGGCCTACATCGCTTCGTTGATCCAGAAAATGCAGAGGTATATCTGTATACAGATTTTGAACCTTATGACGCTAATCGTCTTTTCCCTCATTTTGATCAACCAGATTTAAAAGCTACCTATGAACTTGAGGTCAATGCACCGAGTCATTGGCAAATTATCAGTGCTACTCGCGAAACCTCTATCGAAGAAACTGGCGACACCAAACATTGGGTATTTCCTGCTTCTGCTAAGTTTTCTTCTTATGTTTTCTCATTACATGCCGGAAATTATGCGGTTTGGGAGGATAACTTTGAAGATATTCCACTGCGCTTGTTTGCTCGTCAGAGTTTGGCTGAGTATGTCAACAAAGAGGAATGGTTTAAACCGACGAAGCAAAGTTTTGCTTTTTTCAATCAATATTTCGATGTTCGATACCCCTTTGTTAAATATGACCAAATAGTAGCGCCTGACTTTAATGCTGGAGCGATGGAAAACGTAGCGGCTGTCACATTTAATGAAGGCTATATTGCGCGCGGTGAAAAATCTACGCAAGCAAAAATGAGTTTAGCTAATGTGATTGCCCATGAAATGGCCCATATGTGGTTCGGCGATTTAGTTACTATGCGTTGGTGGAATGGCTTATGGTTAAACGAAAGTTTCGCCACTTATATGGCCAACCTTGCGATTGCAGAAGCTAGCGACTTTGAGAACACATGGGACGTATTTTACTCTGGTACTAAACAATGGGCCTACCGTAGTGATGACTCGGTAAACACTCACGCCATTGAGTTACCCGTTGCATCAACAGGAGAAGCACTCTCAAATTTTGACGGTATAACATACGGTAAAGGTGCCTCGGTGCTTAAGCAGTTACCTTATTACTTGGGTGAAGAAAATTTTCGAGTGGGCGTAAGTAACTACTTGAAGAAATTTTCTTATAAAAATACCGATCTTGATGATTTTATTGGCGAGCTTGGTAAAGCGGCAAATAAAGATATGAGCCAATGGACGCAAGACTGGTTATACAATGCAGGCTTAAATACCATTAAAGTAAACTATCAGTGTAATGATGATAAAATTAGTCAATTTTCTATAACCCAATCAGCGCCTGAAGGCTACCCTACATTACGTGAACAACGCGTACAAATTGGCCTATACAATATCAACGACAACACCATGACCTTATCGTCTGCAACACCGATAATGTATCAAGGTGCAAACACAGACATTAAAGCCGTGATCGGTAAAGCTTGTCCTGACTTAGTCTATCCAAATGAAGCGGATTGGGGTTATGTGAAAGTCGACTTAGATGACAAATCACTTAACGCCATACAAAAACATATTAACGCTATAGATAACACCACTATGCGCCTTATGCTATGGCAAAGCTTATCTGACAGTGTAAATGACGCCAACCTTTCAGCCGAAGCTTTTGTCAGTTTTGCCATTACCAATATCGCCGGTGAAAAAGACTACAATGTAGTGCGTAAAATAGCTGGCAGTTTAACGTCTGCATTAGGTTACTTAACTACCGCGACACGCCAAGGGCAAAAAGATTACTCAGCACTTTATAGCCAAGTAGAAGACCTTTACTTATCACTTTTACAACAAGCTGAAGCGGGGTCTGACTTTCAAAAAATGTGGTACAGCCGTTATGTTAATGTGAGTAAAACGAGTAAGCATTTAGCTAACCTACAAAATATATTACACGGTGAACTGAGCTTTGACGGCTTACTGATTGATCAAGATAAACGCTGGACGTTAGTGGCAAAAATGAACCGTTACCAGCAGGGTAATTACCAAGCGTTATTAGTTGCAGAGCAAGCTAAGGATAATTCAGATACCGGTGTTAAAAATGCTATTTATGCAGAAGTATTGCGCCCTGAAGCCGCAATTAAAGATAAATGGTTTAATGTGGTGATTAATAACCCTGAAAAGTTAAAGCTTTCGACATTACGTTATATTATGTGGGGCTTATTTCCGTCAGAGCAACAAGCTTTGGCAGCCCCCTACAAAGCTAAAATACTGGCGCACATCCCTAAACTCAATGAGGGTAGTGATTTGTCAATGTTAGAATCATTCACCTCAAGCTTATTACCTGCAAAATGTACAGCGACAAGTGAGCAGGAACTTGCTGATTTAATTACCGCGTACAGTGAAATGAAACCACAAGCATTGAAAAGTGTTAAAGCGACTCACCAAGAGATCGGACGTTGCATAAAAGCACTTAAGCTTTTGAAGTAATTTCTACCTAAGTACCAAAAACCAAAAAGAGGCTTAATCGCCTCTTTTTTTTGCTTCATAAAACTGAATTATTTACAGTGACTTTGCGTAAGCACGAGCTTTTTCTAAATCTTCCGGGGTATCAACGCCTTCAACTTCTAAACGTGTTTTCGCAACGTCAACATGTATTTTTTCACCTTGCCAGAGAACGCGAAGCTGTTCTAATGACTCAACTTGCTCTAACTGGCTAGCTGGCCATTGCACATAGTCCTTAATAAAACCGGCACGATAAGCATAAATACCAATATGGCGAAGATAGAAGTCGCCAATGGCATCAATGTTGTCATTATTTAGAAAACGTTCTCGATCGTAAGGAATAGTCGCGCGACTAAAGTAAAGTGCATAGCCATTTTTATCACATAACACTTTAACCGCATTAGGATTTAGTGCTTCTTCTACATTATTAATTTTCATCGCTAACGTGGCCATACGTGCTTGGTTTTGGCTTGATAGGTTATCAGCAACTTGAGCTATATTTTCAACAGGAATAAAAGGCTCATCCCCTTGCACATTAACAATAACTTGCTGATCGGAAAACTGATAGGTTTGCATAACCTCAGCAAGACGTTCAGTACCCGACTGGTGATCGGCTCGGGTTTTACAGACTTCGCCGCCAAAGCTTTTAACCACTCGGGCAACTTCATCGTTGTCAGTCGCCACAATGACTTGCTCAGCGCCACTGGCTAAGGCCTTTTCCACCACCCATTGAATCATAGGCTTTCCAGCAATATCAGCGAGTACCTTACCCGGTAAACGTGATGACTCAAATCTTGCAGGGATCACTACCACAAACGACATAAAAACCTCATTAGTCTTGTTTTTCTAAGAACGCTATACGTACTTTAGTGAAAAAATTATGCGTCATCTGCAGTAATGCGACGCGCTTCATTTTCTAGTAACACCGGAATATCTTTTTCTATTGCATAAGCTAAACGGTCAAATTTACAAATTAACTCTTGTTGCTCTTTATTGTAATCTAACTTTCCTTTACATACCGGACACGCTAGGATTTCCATTAATTTAGTATCAAACGCCATTATTCTCTCTCTTAAAGGTAACATCGCTTGATAACTCTGTATCAAGCGTTAAATTTTGTTAATGCTTGCCAGTTAGGCTAATAATGCTAACTAACAGAACTATTATTATTTTTTGCTCATGCTTATAAATGATGAATGTTAACAAGCCCAGCAATTTTAGTGATTATCGTCGCTATCGAGTCGCCATTCGTATTAGGTGTAAACTCTGCATCTACCGGTAAATACCAGTAATATTCTTGGGCAAAGCTCGCACATTTCACCGCATCTTTTTCGGTCATCAATAGCGGAATTTCACCAGAGAACGGTGCTAAATCATGTGCTGAAAAAGCTTGATGATCAATAAAACCTTGAACCGACGACAAAATAAACCCCACTTGCTCAAGGGTATTAAAGAATCGCTGAGGATCGCCAATTCCAGCTATCGCATTGATGCGTTTATTCATAGCGAGGTTTTGTGCTAAAAAGATATCTAGATCAACACTCTTCCCGCTTTTAACATTAATCACTTGGTTTGCCTTTAGCACCATGGTTAATATCGGTAATGCGAAAGCACTTGCTTGTTTTTGCCATGTACTCAAGCCGTTAACAATAACACAATCTGCACGAGCTATTCTGCTTGTTGTCTCTCGTAATGGCCCTGCAGGTAATAATAAACCGTTACCAAATAAACGTTTACCATCAATAACAACAAACTCAAAATCTCGTGCTAAACGATAATGTTGCAGGCCATCGTCAGCAATAATTATTTCACAGCCTAGTTCAATTAAGCACTGACAAGCTTTAATTCTATCAGCGCCAATAACTACAGGAACACCACTACGTTGAAAGATTAACAACGGCTCATCACCGGCTGTTTCTGCACTACTTTCATCAGTCACTTGATAAGGATAGTGTGGTGCTTTTGAACCATAACCTCGACTCACCACGCCAATTTTTATACCTTGCTCAGTTAGCTTTTCAACCAAACATAAGGTTACTGGCGTTTTACCATTACCACCAATGCCAATATTGCCCACCACTACAACCGGCACCGACATTTTTACCTGCTTAAATAATCCCACCTGATAAGCTAAACGGCGCAGAAAACTCAGTACGGCAAAAAGCACGCTTAATGGTAACAACAATGGCACTATTAGCCATTTCGCTGGATGGCCCTGAAACCATACTTTTTCAATTAAGCGCATATTTTATCGCTGCTGTAACATGTTAAATACATAAAAATCTAATCACCGAATTGAAATTTATGTAGCTGAGCATAGGCGCCGTCTTTCGCTAATAATGTTTGATGGTCACCTTGCTCTTTTATTTGACCTTGCTCCATCACAATAATTTTATCTGCGCTCTCTATCGTTGATAAACGATGGGCAATAACGATACAAGTGCGATTTTGTTGCAATATGCTTAAGGCATCTTGAATATGACGTTCAGATTCGGTATCTAAAGCACTCGTTGCTTCATCTAAAATTAAGAATGGTGCATCACATAATAATGCCCGCGCTATGGCTACACGTTGACGTTGCCCGCCGGACAACATCGCACCATTATCGCCAATATTCGTATCTAAACCTTCAGGTAAATCTTCAACAAACTCCATTACATGCGCTTTACGGGCTGCATCTTCAATTTCTTCACGAGTTGCCTCAGGCTTACCGTAAGCAATATTATTAGCGATAGAATCATTAAATAACACAACCTGTTGAGAAACATAAGCAAATTGTTTACGTAAATCTTTTAATTTGTAATCTTTAATATCTTTGCCATCGATTAAAACTCTGCCGGTTGTGGCATTATAAAATCGTAACAATAACGAACTTGCGGTAGATTTTCCGCTTCCTGAACGCCCTACCAACGCAACCGTTTCACCAACATTGGCCGTAAAACTTAAATCAGTAAGTGCCTGTTTTTCTTTATCATCATCATAAAAGAAATTGACATGCTCAAACGCTAATGTCCCCTTTGCACGTTCTATCGCAATAGTACCAGTATCATGTTCTGTTTTTTGATCAAGCACGCCAAAAATACTGACACAAGCAGCCATACCTTTTTGAAATTCACTATTCACTGTAGTCAAAAGTTTTAAAGGGCGAAGTAGCGTTACCATACACATCAGTACCGTCATAAAAACACCGGCCGAGATATTGGCGCGCATTGAATCTAAATTGGCAACATACAAAACAAACGCTAAAGCGAATGAGGCAATAATTTGAATAATCGGCACACTAGCCGCTTGAGTGGCAACCATTTTCATACGCTGTTGGCGATTGTGTTTATTAATTTTCGAAAAACGGTCAAATTCTCGTTGCTGACCATCAAAGGTTAATACTACTTTGTGGCCATTAAAGGTTTGCTCTGCCGCCGTTGTAACCTCGCCCATCGCATTTTGTATACCTTTACTGATAGTACGAAAACGCCCTGAAACCACAGTCACTATGCCCGCAATAACTGGCGTGATCAGTAAAAATATCGACGCTAACTGCCAGCTGTTATAAAACATAACTATGAGTAAACCCAAGACAAACGCCCCTTGCTGTACTAACGTTAATAAGGCTTTAGAAACGGCACTTAGTACCTGTTCAGTATCAAAGGTCAGTTTTGAGATCAAGCTGCCGGTAGATTCTTTATCATGATAAGCAACCGGCATAGACATAACGTGTTCAAACAATTCTTGACGAATATTAGCCACCACATTATTGCCTAACCAAGCCAAGGTATAATTGCCGGCAAAGTGACAAATACCGCGTAAAATGAACATCACCACAATGACATACGGCGCCCATTTCATAAATTCGGGGTCTTGGCCGTCAAGGCCTTTATCGATTAACGGTTGCAGTTGAGAAAAGACAAAACTGTCGATAGCGGCATAACCTAACATGCCTAAAATCGAAACAACGGCGGCCGCTTTATAAGCTTTGGCATAAGCCAATAGGCGCTTAAAGTTTTGTCGCGTGGTCTCTTCTGTAGTCGGTTGTAGTGGTTTTGTCGACATTCATACTCTCAATGCGTTATCAAAAAATATCATCCCTAAGGGACTATACCAATTGGTATTATTAAATTGCCTCAGTATTTTAGCGTTATTTTGCCAATCAACCAACTGATAAACATTTATTGGTAATATAAATTCGTTAATGACGACAATAAACTATCAACAGCTGATTAATTTCCGAACCAATATGGCCGAATATCCTCTCGATAATTGATAATTTCAATCTTGCCCTTAATTTTCTCTACAACTTTACTACCTTCAACATTTACTCCTTCAACAGTTACTCCAACATTATTATTAGTTAAATTATCTGCTGTATTAATTTGGCTAAATTTAAACGTTACCATTCCCACTTCGGCTGTATTGAAGGTAGTAATATCAAAAGCGTTATAGCGCGTTAATATTTCCTTCGAAGGCATATGCCACTGGTTTAAGTAACCTGCGCTAAATACCACATAACGCGGAGAAACTGCTGATAGAAATCGACGACTAGAAGAAGATTTAGAACCGTGATGCGGAGCAATTAACAAATCACTGCTAAGTTTATTATCCATGCCCGCAACATTTAATAGCCGCCGTTCTTGTTTTATCGATATATCGCCCGGTAATAAAACACGATGAATACCATCACTAATAGTCAGCACACAAGAGTCATCATTTTTATCACCTATGGCTTGCATTGGCGATAGCATTTCAAAATTTAATCCCTGCCAATCAAAACGCTGCCCTGATAAACAATGTTGGTCCGGATTTAGGTTAATATCGTTGGCAATAACAAGATCAATGGCTATTTTTTCTCGTAAATGACGTAAACCGCCAGCATGATCATTGTCGTTATGACTGATCATAACACCATCAATAGATTGATAGCCTTTGTGTTTTAAATAAGGTAATAGCGCGGCATCAGCCATATTAAAACCACTCGGGTAACTTGCTCCAGTATCATAGATAAAAACATGGTTGTTCTTCTCAATAACAATGGCAAGTCCATGACCAACGTCAAGAACAGATAATTGCCATTCTTTATGCTGATGAGCACTAAAATAGTCAAACGAGATTGAAATCAAAAATAAACTTAGCGTCGCAATAAACTTCATCTTGCTGAGTCTAAAAAACAGCGCCAACGCTATAAAAGCGAAAAAGAATAACATGACTTGTATTTGCTGATATGAAATAGCAACCATTGCCCACTTGGCATTGGCTAAATAAGTTAGCCAATGCCAAACATATGACAAACTTACTAAGGCAAAATCAGCAAAACAGTGCGATAACCAAGTACTGAATGGCAAGGCTATTACCGCAAGTAGCGTTAAAGGGATTACGGTAATACTCATTAAAGGTACGGCAACAATATTAGCTAAAAACGCCGCTAATGGAAGTTGATAACTTAATGAGGCCGCAATGGGTAACATAGCCATGGTTAAAGCAAACTGCATAACAACCAGTGTTTTAATCCATAGCCATGAGCGCGATTTAAGGTTACGCCATTGTTTTTTCAATGCCGTATCAGGTTCTTTTTCAAAGATTAATAATGATGGGAGCTTTGTCGTTTCTTCAAATTCTGATTTATGCATTGAAAAACGAGAAAATGTTGAAAAAATGATAACTAAAGCTGAAATTGAAAGCCAAAAGCTCGCACTGAGTAAACTTAACGGCCAAACGAGTAAAATAATAACGATAGCCAATAGAAACCAACGTAACAGATTAACTCTTATATTCAAAAACCTAAGCGACCAAAACAATAGCAGCATTACTAATGCGCGTACGGTAGGAATAGAGAAACCAGCTAAATAGGCGTAATACCAAGCCATAAAACAGCTACACAACACGGCAATGTAACTTAAGTTTATTTGCATCAGCTTTAACTGCCAATGCTTCGTCATCAATAAACTCAATGGCAATAAGCGAATAAGCATACGTATAAAAACTAAACTTGCAAAGGCAACAATGCCGATATGTAACCCAGAAATTGCGATAAGGTGCTGAGTGGCTGTTGCTGAAAGCACCTGCCAATGATCGGGCGTTAACTTGCCTCGCTCGCCAAAACCCAAGGCTAAAATTAACGCGCCAAGGGGTTCTTCATCCAGAATAACAGTTAATTTTTGATATAATGTTTGGCGCCAACTCGTCTGTTCATCCAGTAAAATATTTCTCTTTTTAGTCTTGATTAGCGTTTTAGACTTTTTATCTGGTTTTACATAACCTGTAGCCACTATTTGTTGTTGCCTCAGCCACACTTGATAATTAAAACCACCAACATTTGCCAAGCCATGCGCGGGTTTTAGTTTTACCGCTAATTGCCATATTTGTCCTTGTAATAATGGCTGAACTGCACCTTTCCACGTTAGGCGCACCGTGAACTTTTCATTAATCTCTCTTCCTTGCCAATGACTTATAAGGAAATTAAAACGACTATTACCGGACTTTGTATGGACAATATTACTGACTTCGCCTTGAATCAGTTGTACTTTTTTATGAAGTTGTGCAAGCTCAATGTCATTTTTTTCTAAGCTTTGCTGGTATTGGTTGCCAGCGAGTAGGATCCAAACCATGGCAAATACAGCAATAGCCATTAATCTAAACTTATTAATAACAATAAGTAATAATGAAATTAACAATATTGTAAGTAGTAAAGAAAACTCTGGCACTATAGGCATGAATAATGACAAAATAGCACTGATAAAAAATGTTAGTAGCCACCATTCCATAGTGATCAATATCCATTTAGCCATTAAAGTTAAGTAAATTTATGCCGAAAAAACTCATTAAACGCCTAATGCCAGATCATCAAACGATTAAAAAAAATAAGCATTTAAAAATTTTCGGTACGCTACTGCATAACGCTAATTTATGGCATCTTAACCGCCGTTCAGTGAGTAAAGCATTTGCTGTGGGGTTATTTTTTGCCTTTATGCCCGTACCATTTCAAATGGTTTTAGCGGCAGGCTTTGCAATTATAGTACATGCAAACCTTCCTTTATCGATTGTCCTTTGTTGGATCACTAACCCTTTGACTATGCCGGCAATTTTTTATTTCTGCTACCTAGTTGGCACTTGGATTATTGGTGTTCCAACAAGAAAGTTTGCTTTTGAAGCGAACTGGCAATGGTTAGTCGATAGCGTTTCCACGATTGGTCCCGCATTTATGCTCGGTTGTGTGGTGCTTGCGACTATTTTTTCTATCTTAGGATATTTAGCGATAAATACATTTTGGCGCTTTTCCGTTGCCAAAGAATGGAAGAAAAGAAAAGAGCGCCGAAGTTAAAACATATTGGCGTTTACCGAATAAGTCATTCTCATTAACATAAAAACAACGAGTTTTTATGTTATAAAATCATCCCATTTATGCTTGCCCTAGCACTTGTGCAGGTTCAACTTTTGTTGCTCGCCATGCAGGATAAATAGTCGCTAACAAACTCATAGCCAACGCAGTGATAACGGTATTAATAACATCTTGCTGGCGTAACAGTGTTGGTAAGAAATCAATAAAATAAACATCTGAAGATAAAAACTCCATCGATAATGTCGTTTCAATGGCACGAATAATATCCGTTAAATTCAACGAAATTAAAATCCCCAAACTAGCGCCAAGTGCACATCCAACAATGCCATTCATTAAACCTTGAAACATAAAACTGGTCATAATCGTGCTTGATTTAGCGCCCATGGTTTTTAATATCGCAATATCTGATTTTTTCTCATTTACGGCCATAATCAAGGTCGACACTATGTTAAAACTCGCCACGGCAATCACTAGCACCAAAACAATAAACATCACTAAACGCACCAGTTGAATATCATTAAATAAGTGACCATGACTGCGCGTCCAATCCAACATATAAACATAAAAGTCAAAATTGTATGCTACGTCTCGAACAATTTGTGGCGCCGCAAAAACATCCGCGACTTTTAGACGTATACCTTGCACTTCATCTGCTTGATAACCGAGTAGTTCACTGGCTTTTGCTAAGTTAATAAATACTTGTGTGTCATCAATGGTACCGCCAAATTTAAACACACCAACAATGGTTGCCTGTTGGGTCATGGGTACTGGAAATTGTTGATTTTTTCTCGATTGTTGGTTATTCGAAACAACGGGTGGTAGTAACAACTGAACCGTATCTCCCACCTGTACCGAAAGCTTACGCGCAATACCTGCGCCAATAACAACACCATTTTCAAGCATTAAATCTTGCCAGTCACCTGCGATCATATAACGTGAGATAGCCGAAACTTGCTGTTCTAATTCTACGTCTACACCACGTATTTCAACACCTTTAAGTGCCGCAGACTTTTGCATCATACCTTGCGTTTTTATAAACGGAGCGGCGGCAATCACCTTTGGGTTTTGCTGAATTAACGCAACATTTTCCGGCCACTTATTAATAGGCTCATTAACAGCCAGCACTTCAGCATGAGGCACAATAGATAATAAGTGCGTAGCTAAAGCCCGTTCAAAACCATTCATTGCTGACAGCACAACAATTAGCACCATAACGCCAATGGCAATACCAATGGTTGAAGATGCTGATATAAATGATGAAAACCCTTTACTATGACGACTTCGAACATATCGTAAGCCAATAAAAACACTTAACGGTTTTAGCACCTAAGCTTCCCCATCGTTCGATTTACTTATGTCGTTAGCTTCTTCAAGCGGCTTTAGGTGTCCGTGGTCTAATTTTAGTTGCCGATCCATTTTTGCCGCTAACGTTAAATCATGAGTGACGATAACAAAGCTAGTATTTACCGTGCGATTTAACTCCTGTAGCAACTGATAAATTTGTTCAGCCGTATCAAAATCTAAATTACCCGTTGGTTCATCGGCTAAAACAAGCGATGGCTTAGTTACTAACGCACGAGCAATAGCAACACGCTGACGCTCACCACCGGAAAGCTCTGACGGTCGATGATGACTGCGATGGGCCAAACCAACCTGTTCAAGCATAGCTTGAGCTTGGGAAATCGCTGCTTTAGGTTTATCGCCACGAATCAACAATGGCATAGCTACATTCTCTTCTGCAGTAAACTCCATCATTAAATGATGAAACTGATAAATAAAGCCGATATGTTGGTTGCGAAATTTCGCTCGCTGTTTTTCAGTTAACTGATGAATATTGACACCATTTATAAACACTTCACCAGCACTTGGCGTATCTAACGCGCCAGCTAAATGCAAAAATGTACTTTTACCACAGCCAGAACTGCCAACAATAGCAACTAATTCCCCTGCTTTAACCGCTAAATCAAGCTTCGACAATACCTGTGTTGTAACAGGTCCTTGCTGATAAGATTTACTTAGCTGACGACACTCTAGCCCCAGTGCAAGTCCAGCTTTAACTTTGGATTCATCGCCGTCTGTGTTTATGTTGTTATTCAATTCACTGTCCATTTTATTTTTCAATTTACTATTCATTTCTTAATACCTCTGCAGGCAGAGTTTGCGCGGCACGATAAGCAGGATAAAGCGTCGCTAAAAAGCTCATTGCTAGCGCAGAGGTGACAATGACTAAAATATTTACGGGGTCAAGCGCAATAGGTAATGTTTGCCCTGCCCCTAATAAATTAACCCCGAGCAAACCAAATATAGTGTTTAAATTCAGCGTTAGTATTACCCCAAATGTTACGCCCAAAATAACGCCCAAAATACCATTAGTTAAGCCTTGGGTAATAAATATTTTAACAATGCCGCTTCGATCTAAACCTAGTGTTTGTAAAATACTAATTTCACCTTGTTTATCAATAACTACCATTACTAATGCTGAAACAATATTAAAAGCTGCAACGGCAACAATTAAGCTCAGCATTAGCCACATCATATTTTTTTCCATACTCACCGCAGCAAACAATGCCCCTTGGCTCTCTTGCCAGCTTACAAATTGAAAGTTTGGGTACTTAACTGATAACTGTGAAATGACTTGCTGAGCGTTAAACGCATCATCCAAATATAGCCTTAATTGATTAACGCCATTACCTTTGTTTCGGTGTAGTTTTGCGCCATCCTTAATTTCAATATAGACCATAGCCTCATCTACTTGAGATCCAACATTAAAAATCCCCACAATAGTAAAAGTACGATGAACTGGCACCCGGCCCATAGGGGTAAACAAGGTTTTATTGGGTAAAGTTAAGCGTACAACATCACCTAAGCTAACATTTAATTTTAGCGCTAAAGCTTGCCCTAAAACAAGGCTAAATGGCTGTGTATCTAAATGGGATAATTGACCATATTCCATGGCACTATTGATAATATTATGCTCTTCAAACTCAGGCATAATGCCATGTACTAAAACACCTTGTAGCGCTGTTTTAGACTGAATTAATGCTTCACTTTCCTGAAAAGGTGTAACTTGCGTAACGCCAGGTAAAGCGAGAATATCATGCTGTAAATCTCGCCAATTATTAATGTGGGTTTGCGGGGTAGACATTAACACATGTGGCACCAAGCCCAATACTCGCCTTTTTTGCTCGCGCTCTAAACCATCCATGACAGAAACAACCGTGATCAAAGAGGCGACACCAAGCACAATACCGATAATAGAAAAAAAGGTGATAAAAGAAACAAAACCTTTTCCATGACTGCTACGACTGTACTTTAAGCCGATGTAAACACTAACTGGCTGAAACATGAACTCTTTCTTTATTGATAATGGTAATAGTACCAAGATTATTGAGCGTAAAATCATAGCACAGCTCATAAAGATATATCTTCTGACTTTATTAACTTTTCCATATTTTACGAAAAATGTGGTAAACAATAAGCAAAAACCTGCGTATCAAAAATTACAGCCGACAGATAACCAATGCTTTAAGCCGAAACCGCCCCCCGAACAACCACGCTAATTTAGTCGATTAATCGCCCTATTAATTGCAGTGTAAATTTAAAACCACACCTTAAAGTTAATAAAGTGTTAAAAAAATTAACATTATTCTAGCAAATCGGCTTAATAGCCTTTAATATCGAGTACTTTAAATAAATGCTCTGCAACCCTCTGAGCCTCCTACATAATATAAATTAAATCGTGAGTATTGAATGAAGAAAATAATAACAAGTGCCGTTTGCACCTCTTTACTATTCATTGCAGGTTGTAATGATAACACCAGTCCAAAAGCGGCTGTTGAAGCACCAGTAATGCAAAAAACAGCATTAGCATCTGGTATTGATAAAGCCAATATGGATTTATCGGTTCGTCCTCAAGACAACTTCTATCGTTACGTTAACGGCGCATGGTTGAACAACAATGAAATACCTGGCGACAAAACCTCAATTGGTTCATTTTACGACTTACGTGATGAAGCTGATGATAGCGTCAAAGCCATTATCGAAGAATTAGCCGCAACTAAAGACTTAAAAATGGGTAGCGACGAGCAAAAAGTTGCTGACTTATTTCGTTCATTCATGGATACAGATGCACGTAACGCTGCGGGTACTGCGCCAATACAAGCTATATTTGACCGCATTAATAGCCTGAAAGATAAAAATGAACTCGCAACTTTCTTTGGTGAAAATCAAAAAATTGGTGTTGGTAGCCCGTTAGCTTTTTACATTAGTGTTGATGCGAAAGACTCTACTCGTTACGCCACACATGTATGGCAAAACGGTTTAGGTTTACCTGACCGAGATTACTACTTTAATGAAACCGAACGTTTTGCCGCACTGCGTACAGGTTACATTGCCCACATTGAAAATATGTTTAACCTAGCAGGTTTAAAAGACGGTAAAGCGGCAGCGCAAACCATTATGGCACTTGAAACAAAGCTTGCAGGTTTTCATTGGACTAAAGTTGAATCACGTGACAGCACTAAACGCTATAACAAATTTAATGTTAGCGATTTAAACACAGTAACTGATGCCTTTAACTGGACAGCTTTCCTTGAAGCACAGGGTGTTCCTGCTCAGAAAGATTTAATTGTTAACCAACCTTCATTTGTGAAAGGTTTTGGTGAAACTTTTGCTGCTACATCACTTGCTGATTGGCAGACTTACTTAACTTTCCATACCTTAAGTAATTTTGCTAGCTCACTCACCACAGCATTAGATAATGAAAATTTTGATTTCTATTCTAAGCAATTAAGTGGTCGTGAAGAACAGCGCCCAATGTGGAAGCGTGGCGTTTCGGTAGTTAATAGCAACTTAGGTGAAGTTATCGGTAAAGTGTATGTTGCCCGTCACTTTAAACCTGAAGCTAAAACACGCATGACACAGTTGGTTGAAAATTTACGCGGTGCTTACGGCGCAAGCATTGATGACCTAGAGTGGATGTCAGATTCTACTAAAAAAGCAGCACACGTAAAACTAGCAAGCTTTGATCCTAAAATAGGCTACCCAGATAAATGGGAAGATTACTCTGAACTAACCATTAAAAGTGACGACTTAGTGGGTAACAAAATACGATCTGGCATAGTGGGTCACAATAAAGAGGTCGCTAAACTAGGTGGGCCAATCGACCGTCAAGAATGGGGTATGACACCTCAAACTGTGAACGCTTATTACAATCCAACTAAAAATGAAATTGTATTTCCAGCCGCAATTTTACAACCACCATTTTTTAATTTAGCCGCAGACGACGCTGTAAACTACGGTGGAATTGGCGCGGTTATTGGTCATGAAATGGGCCATGGTTTTGATGACCAAGGCAGTAAATATGACGGTGACGGCAATATGCGTAACTGGTGGACTGAAGAAGATTTAGCTGCCTTTAAAGTACGTACTGACAACTTAGTTGCACAATACAGTAATTATGCGGTATTTGATGACTTAAACGTTAATGGTGAACTAACGTTAGGCGAAAACATTGGTGATTTATCAGGTGTGAGTATCGCGTATAAAGCTTACAAAGCATCATTAAATGGTAAAGAAGCGACCGTAATTGACGGCTTAACTGGCGATCAACGTTTCTTCATGGGCTATGCGCAAGTATGGCGTGGAAAAATGGTTGAAAAATCATTACGCAACCTTGTAGCAACTGACCCGCATTCTCCTGCTGAATTCCGTGCTTTAGGCTCATTATCTAACATGCCTGAGTTTTATCGCGCATTTGATGTGAAAGAAGGTGACGCTATGTATATAGCGCCTGAGAAGCGCGTTAAAATTTGGTAAGCTTTAAATGCTAGATTACTAGAAAACTATAAAGGAGCTTCGGCTCCTTTTTTATGCCTGTTGTATAGCCATCACTGTCATCGCTATAAGGTTTTCATTGTAAAGCCGTATACTTAACCGTAAAATCCCCCACTTAATAAACGATACCTTTAGCCAGAAACATAATTGTTCTTTATTGGCTAATTTATAGGGAACACGGTTTAATGCCGTGACTGTACCCGCAACTGTATATAGCTTTACTTTAAAGTTATAAGTCAGGACACCTAGTATCAAAAATTTTACAACGCTAATAAAGTTAACGCCGTGCGGGAATACACGTGAGTTACACTGTCAACAAGACATTTGTATCCTATTGCCGCGCCTTAATGACTTTATCTACTTTATGTTTTTAAATATTGAACATAGGCTTTAAAAAAGCTTTAGGCTGTAATGAAAATATACAACTTGCACATTATTCAAAATATTCCACACTTACTGTGCATTAAGCTAGGCAGCCTTTAATGACAAAATTACTCAGTGTTGAAGCAGTCTCATGGTCAGTTGATCAACAAGTTATTCTCAATAACATTTCATTTGACGTTTCACGCGGCGATATTATTGGCATTATAGGCCCCAATGGCGCAGGAAAAACCTCACTGCTAAAGTGCTTACTAAACCAATACAAAAACTGGCAAGGAAGCATTAAACTAAAAAATAAAGCATTAACACAATATAAACCCCATGAATTAGCACAAACATTTGCTTTAGTGGTACAAAACGCGCCACCGATATTTGATTTAAAAGTTTACGATGTTGTTCGAATGGGTTTACTGCCTTATAAAGCGCTGTTTGCTCGTGACAACGATGCTGATAAAAAAAATATTATGCTGGCATTAGCAAAAGTCGGCTTAGCCAGCAGCGAAGCTAAATATTTTAACACTCTGTCCGGCGGTGAGCAGCAACGGGTATTAATCGCTAAAGCCCTAGTACAAAAAGCAAAAATACTCGTACTTGATGAACCGACAAACCACTTAGATATTTTCTATCAACACCAAATATTACAACTGGTTAAAGCATTAAACATTACCGTAATTATGACCATACATGATCTCAATCTTGCCGCACATTACTGCAATAGATTACTTTTGTTAGATAAAGGCAACTTAGTTTGTGACAACAGTGTAGACCAAGTGCTAAAGCCTGAGTTACTAACCAACGTTTTTGGATTACCTTGTTATCGAGACGATGCAAAACATTGTGGCGTGCCAAGAGTGTATTTTTATCCAGCTTCTGATGTTTCTACTGTTATCCCTTCAGCACTTAATTCAGCTTTGTCGAATAACCGTCAAGGTGAAAGTTCATGAGTATTATCCGTACCATTAAAGGTAAAAATACTTGGGTATTTTCAGGCTTAATTATTTTCACCCTTTTCTCCATCGTTTTGTCGATTACCTATGGACCTGCAACGATTACCAGTGCTGATATATTTCAATGTGTGATTAATGAATGTGCTTCGCCGATGCACGACATGGTGATTTGGCAGATTCGGATCCCACGCGTATTAGTCGGTTTAGCCGCTGGTATGGGCTTAGCCTGTGCCGGTGCTATTCTGCAAAATGTTACTCGAAATCCTCTCGCCGACCCTTATTTATTTGGTATTATTTCTGGTGCAGGTTTAGGGGCGACTATCGCCACGTTAGTAGTGAGCGATCAACAGTCACTGACACTGCCATTGGCGGCATTTCTTGGCGCTTTATTTTCCGTGGTTATTGTTTTTGGTATTGCCACGTTATTACGGAACATGAATCACTTATTACTAACAGGTGTTGCCGTCTCGTTCATGCTAGGTTCTATCAGTCATTTTATTCTTTATCTTGGCGATCCCTTTGCAACCAACCGCGTCATTTTTTGGTTGATGGGCAGTTTAGCTCGTGTTGAAATGTTTCATTTTTATTTGATCGGTGCCATGGTGTTAATAACTTTATTGACTATTTTTGCCTTACACAGACAAATTGACGCGCTATTACTCGGCGATGAAAGCGCGGCAAGCCTGGGCGTTAACGTTGATAAATTACGCTTAATACTTTTAGCTTTATGCGCGGCAGTTACCGCCACCATCGTTGCTTATTGTGGAGGTATCGGCTTTGTTGGCTTAATGATCCCACATATTGTTAGGCAATTAGTTGGCGTCACAACTATGCCGTTAATTATCGGTTCAGCACTGGTCGGTGGCTGCTTTTTAGTCTGGGTTGATGTTGCAGCACGCAGCGCGCTAAGCAATGTCGAAATTCCTATTGGCATCATTACCTCAGCCATTGGCAGCATTTTCTTTTTAGCGATTATGTATCGCACTCGTAAAACAGGATAATTCTTATGACAACAGAAACAGATAAAACTCAAAAACACCAAGCACGCATGCAACGTATCAAAGAAAAGGTTGATGCCCGCATTGACTCAGCACAAGAAGAGCGCGGCTTATTAATTGTTATTACCGGAAATGGTAAAGGCAAGTCGACCTCAGGCTTTGGCACATTAGCACGCGCTGTTGGCCATGGTTATAAAGCTGCTGCATTACAGTTTATTAAAGGCGACTGGGCTTGTGGTGAACGTAATTTATTAGAAAGCAATGGTGTTGAATTTCATGTAATGGCGACTGGTTTTACTTGGGACACCCAAGATAAATCAAAGGATATAGCCGCCGCAACACAAGTCTGGGCAGAGGCAAAACGCTTACTAAAAGATGAAAGTGTCGACGTAATTTTGCTTGATGAATTAACCTACATGCTGTCATACAAGTATTTAGATTTAGATGAAGTTATTGAAGCTATTGTTAACCGACCTGCTATGCAACATGTCATTATTACTGGCCGTGCATGTCATCGAAGTATTATTGAACTTGCCGATACCGTCAGTGAAGTTCAACCACTAAAACATGCGTTTGATAATGGTATAAAAGCGCAAAAGGGTATTGACTGGTGATTTTACCGGCGGCGAAATAACAAAATGGAATTTTTATGAAATTAACTCACTGTCTTGCGCTAGTGTTAAGTAGTGTGCTCTTTATAACGAACGCACAAGCTAACAATAGCGAGAGTAAACTTGTAACGGCTATTGCAACTGATAAGCCTCGTATTATTGCCCTTGCACCGCACATTGTAGAAATGTTGTTTGATATTGGCGCAGGTGAACAAATCATCGCGGCTACTGAACATACAGATTATCCATTAGCGGCAAAGAAAATCCCTAGGATTGGTAGTTCATTACGTATTCAATTAGAACGAGTTATTGAATTGCAACCTGATTTAGTCATCGCTTGGCAAAGTGGTAATCCCAGTGATGATTTAGCGCGTATTAAGCAACTTGGCTTTAATGTGGTTTACTCCCAGCCCGACAGCTTTGAAGATGTAGCTAAAGAACTACGTTTATTTGGCAAGCTATCAGGTCATAGTGAACAAGCTGAGCGTGTTGCGGCTAAATTTTTAGCCGACTTAGCCAGTATTAAACAGCAATATGGTCAGAAAAAACCATTAACTGGCTTTTACGAAGTGTGGTCGAGACCTTTAACCACTATTGCTAAAGGCAGTTGGCCACAGCAGTTTTTAGATATTTGCAGTATTAGCAACCCATTTATTGAAGCAGATGCTAGATACCCGCAAGTTAACATTGAGCAAGTATTACAAAGCCATATTGATATAGTTATCCAACCACTGTCAGAAAGTCAAACCGGTAAAGATGGTTATGATTGGCAAAAATGGTCAATACTGCCAGCGGTTAAACATCAACAAATCATCACACTGGATGCTGATGTAGTGCATCGTATGACCACCCGGAGTTTACACGCCCTAACCGATTTATGTCAGCAAGCGGATAAAAGCCGAGAGTATTATCAAAATAGTAACGGCACTTAAATCTAGGTAAATTATTGCTGTATTAATTAAGGCTAAGATGTGAAGCCATAAACAATCATGGCTTCTAGCAAACGTATTCAGTCTGATGATGTAAATCAACCTATAATTTAAATAAGCAAAGGTGAAAAATTGTCCAGCTTGCTCCGAAGATTAGGTCAGTATTGAGCAATCATATTTCTTAATTTCCTGTCTATAAATTACGATTAAGTATCGACACCTTAAAAATTAAATGAATTTAACAATGACCTGTGGTTCTAATGAAATCTAATTACTCCCTTGACGATTTACGCTGCTTTTGCGCAATTGTGAAACTAGGTAGCTTTAAAAGAGCATCTGAAAGCCTAGCTATGCCATTATCAACTTTAAGCCGCAGAATACGTCAGCTAGAAAAAGATCTACATTTAAGGTTACTGAATCGAGATGCTCATCGTGTCACGCTTACACATACAGGAGAGCAATATTACAAGCGCTACTGTACTTTGTTTGATGAGCTAAATTGTATCGCACTAGAGCTAAGTGAAGATAAAGAGCAACCGAAAGGAAAAATTAAAATATCGGCGCCTATTTATTTAGGTAAGCATTTATTAAGCGATATTTTTTGCAATTTTTTATTACAATATCCTGAAATACAATTAGATTTACGTTTCTCAAACGACTTAATTGATGTTGAAGAGCAAGCTATAGACATTGCTTTTAGGATAAGGAACCCAACCATTGATGACTGGATTGTTAGGCAACTTAAATTCACTCGTAATCTCTTGTGTTGTCATCCAAGTCAAATTTTTGAACACATTACTCACCCAGAGCAATT
This sequence comes from Cognaticolwellia beringensis, assembly GCF_002076895.1. Classification (NCBI taxonomy): domain Bacteria; kingdom Pseudomonadati; phylum Pseudomonadota; class Gammaproteobacteria; order Alteromonadales; family Colwelliaceae; genus Cognaticolwellia; species Cognaticolwellia beringensis. Next base: position 3,439,037 of record NZ_CP020465.1, on the reverse strand, counting down.
AGAGGAATTTTCTAAAATAACTTGCATTGGTTTAGTTCCGTGGCAATTAGAAAATCAGCTCACCGGTGAAAAGTGTAATTATCAGCCAAGTAACTTGATTCGTCTTGAAGTTGATGAGATACAGATGGTGACATACGCAGTTAAAAAAGGCCTTGGCATTAGTTATATACCTGACTACATAGCATTACCTATGATTGAGCAAGGTCAACTTAAGCGTATTCTTCCGAATTGGCAAAGTGAAGAGCAGACATTTTCTATGCATTACCGTGATAGAAAAAATATGCCGCTGCGTGTAAGGCTGTTCATTGACTATACACTCCAGCACTTCACCTAGAGTGATATTGCTCCTCGTTTAAATTTTCACTGCTGTAGCTTTAGTTGAATAAAACTTCATTGTAACTTCAGCAGTTTTAAAGTTGTAATCACCTGGTTGGAAGCCGCAGTTTATAAAACTAAAACAACAAAAACTTTCTACTGACTTAAGCGTAAAACTAGAATCCCTACAAGTGCCGCTGTTAATCCTAAGATCTCCTGGCGACTGAACGATTCTTTTAGAAAAATACGTGAGTACAGTAATATAATTAGAATATTCATCGCTGCGATCGCCGAAACTAAGCCTGTGGTTCCGATCGCAAAAGCCGATATTATTGCTACCATACCTACGAAATTGGTTAACCCAACAAGTAACCCACAAGAAAATGTTCTTAAAGCAGACCATCGCGGGCGAAAATCATTATCATCATGTACATTGTTTTTGCGTTTTTTGAACCAACTAGCAGCAAATAGAAAGCTGCCAATACCAAACATCATACTTAAAGTAGCGAATATATCTGCATCAATACGAGTTGATTGCTTGCCTAATAAATCATTAAATGCGAAGAACAGTGCTGCAAGAAAGCCCCATTGAGCCCCTTGCAAATTGCGAAAGGAAATATCGTTTGAATAGCGGATAGTATAAAGCCCAGCAAAAATAATTACGAAACCGATTAATTGTTGAGTTGTTAATGTTTCTTGCCAAAATAAAAAAGCCAGTAATACAACAAATAGCGGAGGTAATCCCGATAAGATACTAATAAGAGAGGCTTTACCTACTGAAAATCCCTTATGTAAAAATGTATTTGCAGCGAATGATCCTACGCCCAATGCTAAGCCTACTGAAATATCTGTCCATGCATGCCACTGCTGTTCGAGCAAATACATTGCGCTAGCGCTTAATATAAAGCCAACAAAAAAAACACCAAATAATAATAAATTACGATCAATATTTTTCTGTGATGTCCACTGATACATTATGCCTCTAGCGCCAAAAAAAACAGCGGCTAATAATGCATAGATAATCCACATAATTCACTCCTTTAACAATGTAAATAACCTTAAACGCCTGTCGTCGGCATACAAATAGCGCTTAACATTGAAGTTATGTTCAGTCGGTGAACTGAACTATATTTATATCAAGTTTTTTATTTACTTTTAATAATTAAAATTTCAGCGCTATAAAATTTATAGGGAAATTAAATACTTTCTAAATCTTATGTGCTGTATGAATAAACCTTTCAATATAACTGCTACTCAACTATCTTAGCCCATTGAGTAATATCAATTTAATGCCATAGTGAATATAAAAATAACAGCTATTTAGTTTTCGTAATGTCCAATACTTTCGATGTTTAGCGCATAACCTTGCACAGCGACTTATTAAATAGATAAGGCCATAATGTATTTTGACATCATGCTGATAACTGTTTAAAAGGCAGCACAAAAAAGACCTAGGTTGTATATCTAATAGCTCTAGCGAAAGTAGCTGAATAATCATAGCGGCAGCAAATCAACTCTCGAATTCTTTAGAAATCAAAATGATAAAGTAAGGTCTGCGTGATTCTGTCATTAGGCTATCATTCAGATAGAGCTCGTCACTTTTGCCAACAAAATTTTATATAATCAAACCTTCACTATTATTCATAACCCTAATTAAAAATATAAGCCGTAGTATATTGATTTTAATAATATTATAAATGAGCATAAATAGCATAGTAGATTCCAACAATGGTATTTATGCGTTATGTAGGAAATGAGTCGAGTGAGTCCAACTGAGCACTAACGTTGCAGATAACTTTACCATTTAGATAAAGTTTTTGATGTGCTTGAGAGAGCTTCTGCACCCAGTCTACAAGCGTGTTTTTACTTAATGTCACACAACATTAGCGGGTAGTGTTTACGTGCAATGGAATTTCTCAATAGGCTTTGGGAAATATAATAAGCAGATTAGATGCTATAGTGATGCAACTAATTGGAGCCGGTAAATACAGGCCCGTGGTTATACTTAGCGCTAAATAACAAGACCCGAATAGTTACGGTGCTATAACAGCCGCTTTTATATGCAAATATTCATTTGCTGTTGTGGCTTTTTATACACAAACTCGATTTAAGATGATGTCTACTTCTGCTGCGGTCTGTTGTTGCATTTCGGCAAGCTCTGCAACTGACAATAAATTACTATTAAGTTCTCGACTCAATTTTACTAGCATCGACATATTGTTATTTAACGAAGCTGTAGAGTGCTGCTGTTCCGATGTACCTCGAGCTATCTGGGTTGTTAATGTATCAACTTCGGAAAACACTTGTCCAATTTTACCAAGTGCTTCAACGACTTCAGCTGAGTGTAACAAACTCTCTCGTGATAAACTTTGACCGCGACTAATTGCGTTTACTGCATTGGTCGACTTTTCTTGCAAGCCTTCAACCATAGCATGAATTTCGACGGTCGATTCTTGTGTACGGTGTGCTAAGGCCCGAACTTCATCGGCAACAACTGCAAAGCCCCGGCCTTGCTCACCGGCTCTGGCGGCTTCTATCGCCGCATTCAATGCCAGTAAGTTAGTTTGGTCAGCAATACCACGAATAACTTCTAACACTGAACCTATGCGTGAGCACTCTTCTTGTAACAAAGCTAAGTCAGAAGCCATTATTGTCACTTCTTTATCGAAGTCTACAATGGTATGTTGGCTAGTATTTGAAGCGTTTGACCCTTGTTCTAAAATAGCAAGAACTTGACCGGTAGTTTCACTAACCTGTGTTGCCCCATCAGACAGTGTTGTCGAGGTTAATGCTACTTGATCAATCGATTTGGCCATTTGTTCAATTTGATTTGCAGACTCATCAACCGCACCAACAGAGTCAATCATCTGAGCAGCTAACGACGCTGAACCTTGCTTCAAAGTATCAGACTCAGCGCGGACCTCATGAATAACATCGGCTAAATTTGTTATAAAACTTGAAAGATCATTAGTTACTTTTGCTAAATCATCATTATTTTCATCTTTAGTCAGCATATTCGGTGCTTCGTCAACACTCGCAACCTGATTTATATATTGCTGCAAATGTGCGAGTCGTTTAGTTAGCTTTTGCTGAGAATATAAATAACCTACAACACATTGTGCAGCAACCATCACTAACAATAATACCGCAGTTTGGTTTTTACTAAGGCTATCACCAAAAAAAACGATCGAGATGACACTTAAAATTCCAATGAATAAACTAGGCACTAACAATTTGACACTAAGGCGGTTTGACATCATTGTTTCCAAATATTTAATAATAGTAACTTGATGAGATTAATTTATTATAGGAGCTCAGCGAAAAAGTTCTTATCAACATGCTCGAGCTTACAAATAAATTACATGCTATTGTGCTCTTTGGCTATTGTTTTAGTCAAAACAAACATATTCAATAGCAAGAAGATAACCTAGTTCTACATTTTATCTATAAGGATAGATACATGACTTTTACCACCATTCTTATTATCGTTATTGCCGTAGGCTCAGTCATTGCCGGGATTTTACTGATCAAGCAATCAGCTCGTAAATTTGAACTATCAGACGAACAACAAAATAAAGTAGAAACCCGAAAAGCAGAACAAGTCAAAAAAGATAAAGAACAAGAGTAATCGTTATCACCAATTAAATGCTTTTGATCAATATTTAATGTCTGTAAATGGTTTGAATGAGATACTAGCCAAATTTCGTTTTAATCGGGCCATTTACTGTTAATAACGCTTTTTTAAAAACAACATTATCAAACGCTTTTACCATTTGACCAAGCTTAAACTTACCTAAGTCCACGCTCTTCTTACCTGACGGGTGATTCGCGTTTTTGTTTACTAGCTTTATTAAAACAGCACTTTTGCTAACGTTAGTCCCGAGTTCTTGCGCAAGTTTTTCGCTTTTATCTAAAGTATGACTGGCGCGTGCAGAAGTCCTATTAATATCCCACTCATTATTAATAGGTTATTGTAGCGAATGATTCTTGAATAAAAACAGCCTTTTGTAACCACTGCAATAACAATTCCGAGTAAAATTAAGCGTAATTCAATGAATTTCAAAATAGTTTTTTCTTTACATGTGAGCACAACCACTTAAAATTACGGTATATATTCCTTAGTTGCTACCCACATGAGTTCAATACAGCATTTATTTGAGAAAAATCAGCAATGGGCTGATGATGTAAAAAAAGAAAACCCTGACTTTTTCAAAAACTTATCCGACCAACAAAACCCAGATTATTTATGGATCGGCTGCTCCGACTCTCGAGTACCAGCAAATGAATTACTTGGTATGCAACCTGGTGAAGTTTTTGTGCATCGTAATATCGCTAACCAAGTTATTCATACCGACCTAAATTGCCTTTCTGTTATACAGTTTGCAGTTGATGTTTTAAAAATTAAACATATTATTGTGTGTGGTCATTATGGCTGCGGTGGCGTTATTGCTTCTTTAGGTGATAAAAGCTATGGCTTAATTGATAATTGGCTACATCATATTAAAGACGTTTATCGATTCCATAAAGCTAGCTTAGATGCTGTTGAAGACAAAACTGAACGATTAAAACTACTTTGTGAATTAAATGTCATCGAACAAGTGGCTAACGTTTGTAACACAACTATATTAAAAAATGCTTGGGAAATTAATCAAAACGTTACCGTTCATGGCTTTGTGTATAATTTGCATGACGGTATTTTAAAAGATTTAAATGTCTCGGTTAATAGCAACAATTAATCATGACATGTATTAATTTACTTATTATTGCCGACACTTATTAAACTTGTATGCTTTAAGTTGCTTATATCTCAAATATTATGACCAAAGTATTTATTATTGGCTTACCTAGAACCGGTACTACAAGCGTATGTGCTGCTATGCTTGAATTAGGTTTTAGGGTAGCGCATACCGCTTATACCGACCGTTCATTTGTTGAAGCACAAGTGATAGCAGACACGCCAATATTTTGTGATTATCAACTCTTAGATAAAGCTTATCCCGATGCTAAATTTATCTATTTAACACGCACTATGGATAAATGGCTGCCCTCCATTCAACAATTACTTGCTCGCATGCATAGCAACCTTATTCGCGATGATGGCGGCTTTAACCCTATAATCAAACGTTGCTATCAAGAAATATTCGCGCCTTATAATTTAGAAAACATCCATAATATTGAATTTTTAGCACAATGTTACCAGCAGCACGAAAGACAAGTTAGAGCCTACTTTCAAGACCGAGAAAATGACTTATTATCGATTGATATTAGCGATAGCCACAGCTATACCGAACTTTTATGCTTTCTAGGTAAAGACAAAGAAACGAAAGGCTTAAACTTTAAAAAACTTAATGTTGGCGGTAAAGTCACTGCCTGGAAAGATATTAAAAATAAATTAAAAGTCGACTCTACCAATAAGGGCAGAGTCACTAAACTGCCCTACTTGTAATAAACATGTCATTACATCTATTTAGCTGGTGTTGTTTACTCAAGATCGTCACCACTATCTAGTTCAATTAAGCTTGAAAATAGCACCGCTAAAGCAATAAAAACTGCTGATATAAACAAGCAAGCAACTAAGCCATAAACCTGAAAAATCCAGCCTGAAAGTACGGTACCTAGCAGCCTACCACAGGCATTAGCCATATAATAAAAGCCAACATCAAGTGAGACACCATCTTTATCAGCCATGTCCACAATTAAAAAACTATGTAATGAAGAGTTAATAGCAAATAAAACCGCAAACACAATTAAGCCAATAATAACGACCCATTGGGCGGAAAAATCACTCTGTAAAGCGAGGGCCATAGCAGCAGGTACGATAACAAGTATTCCGCCCCAAATTGCGGCATCTTTACCTGTTGGTGATTGACCTGTTCGCCTTGATGTAAATTTTGGTGCAAGCGTTTGAACAACACCGTAAAGCACAATCCACATGGCAAGAAATCCACCGACCCAGCTATGCGACCAACCAAATTCTGTGGCTAAAAAAACAGGTAAAGCAATAACAAACCAAACATCCCTGGCAGCAAATAAAAATAATCTGGCTGCTGAAAGAAAATTAATAGCTCGACTTTTTGATAATATTTCTTTGAATTTTGGTTTTTGTTTGGCTTTACCTAAGTCTGCTTGCAATTTTAAGAGACTAAATAGCCAAACCAAGGATAACATAACCACCATCAACGCAATGGCGCCTGTAAAGCCTAGCCAGGTTAATAGCAGACCGCCAAGAAAAAACCCGATGCCTTTTAAGGTATTTTTAGAGCCTGTTAATAATGCTACCCATTGATATAACTTACTGCTATCACCTGCTGGAACTAGCAGTTTAATCGCACTTTTTGCACTCATTTTATTTAGATCTTTAGCAATACCAGACAAAGCTTGCGCTACCATCACATACACAACAGTAAGGTAACTTGTCGGGACTAATAGCATAGCTAAGGCGAATATTTGCAAGCCTAAGCCGATATTCATGGTTTTATTAAGCCCTACCCTAGCGCCTAGCCAACCACCAACTAAATTGGTGATGACACCAAAAATTTCGTAGAACAAAAATAGCAATGCAATACTTAGCGGGCTATAACCCAACTGATGAAAATACAGCACAACTAACATCCGCAGCGCACCATCGGTTAAGGTGAATGCCCAATAATTTCCTGTGATTATAAAATACTGCTTCACCTGAGCTGATACGCCGTTTAATACCTTCATTTGTCACAATCTTCTGTTAACTTAAAACTTACTTATCTTTTTATTTATATCAAATTAGATCTAAAATCAAAGGTCCGAGCGACCGACCATGCGGGCAATTTCTGCGGTACGGTTTGCGTACCCCCATTCATTGTCATACCACACATATAGCTTAACTTGTGTGCCATTAATCACCATAGTCGACGGAGCATCAATAATGCACGAACGAGGATCGGTTTTATAATCAATTGACACAAGTGGTCTCTGTTCAAAACCCAAAATATCTTTTAATTCTGCATTCGCCGCCGCTTGTAAATAGTCATTAACTTCTTGCTCGGTTACAGCGCGTTCGAGCTCGAAAACACAATCTGTGATTGACGCGTTAGCTAGTGGCACACGCACGGCATGACCATTCAACTTACCTTTAAGCTCAGGGAAGATATGAGTAATAGCTGTTGCAGAACCTGTAGTCGTTGGGATTAAGCTCATGCCGCAAGCTCTAGCCCGGCGTAAGTCTTTATGTGGCGCATCCAATATGGTTTGTGTATTGGTAATATTATGAATGGTGGTCATTGAGCCATGTTTGATGCCAATTTTTTCATGAATAACTTTTACAACAGGCGCAAGACAATTAGTAGTGCAAGACGCCGCCGTTACTATAGGGTGCTTATCAGCATCGTATTCGTTATCATTAACGCCCATGACAATGTTTAATACACCATCTTCTTTCACTGGTGCAGTAACAACCACCCGCTTAACGCCTTGCTCTAAATAAGCTTGTAATAAAGCCTTAGATTTCATGACCCCCGATGCTTCAATAACCACATCACATCCCGACCAATCGGTGTCAGCAATATTGTTATTTTGGCTACACGTAATTTTTTTTTCGTTAATAATAATATTATCCGCGATATGCTGAGCATCATGTTGCCAAATACCGTGTACAGAGTCGAAATTCAGTAAATGAGCTAAGGTTTCTGCGTTGCCAGCAGGATCGTTAACTTTGATAATTTCAACATCATCCCAATCGTATGCCGCACGCATAGATAACCGCCCCATACGGCCAAAACCGTTAATACCTATTTTAATTGTCATCATGCTTTTCCTATTAAAAATTAAAAAACTGCATAGCTGTTTAGCGTTATTTAGTTACTTACAACAGATTGCGATTCGTTTGGGCCTATCCCCCATAAGATTCAACGCCAGTGAATTTGGGGTAATAAAGTCCAAGTTGTCTTTTAACGTTAACGTTATAACTTGTTTTGCCCATCCGGGGAGCTCTGGATTAATAGCATAAAAAACCCACTGTTTTTGTTTACGAGTTAATAATAAACCTGAGCTTTTTAACACCGCCAAATGCCGAGATATTTTTGGCTGACTTTGCTCATCTAATGCTGCCATAAGCTCACAAACACAAAGCTCTCCCTCCTTGGCGATCAGTAATATACTTTTAAGACGGATGTCATCAGCTAAATTTTTATAAAACTCAGTAGGGTTCATTCATTATTCATCAGGTTAATGCTCATTGCAGGTAATCATAACTCAACACACTACATAACAAAATAATTATATAATATTTTCATTATAAAGATGAAAAATAGAATACAAGTAAATTGAATTGGTATGCTAATAACCTGGAAATTTATAGTCTAATAAATAAACAAGTACACTCTATCGAATTAAATTATTATATTTATCAGGCTTCTATTAAAAAGCGTAAATTAATTGTTGAAACGAATTCAAATAAGAACTATTATCAATCGCGTTACCAATCAAGAGCGAATTTTTACCATGTTTGTTTGTATTTGCAAAGGCATCACAGATCATCAAATTAAACAATTAGTCACTGAATCAGGTGTTGGTTCTATACGTGAACTAAAACAACATTTACCGTTAGGTTCTCAATGTGGTACTTGTGTGAAAGTTGCGCAAAATATTATAGATAACACCATCATGGATGAAAGCTTATTTAAAGAAGTCGGTTAAATAAATAATTCCCGCTAATTGTTTGACTCTAAGTGATAACGATTAGCATTTTCAAATACTTGTTTTTAAAGGTTTTTTATAATAAACCTTTGGCATATCACCACTTTTCTCCTATAATTACAGTCAATATTTAATCACCTTAAATTTGAGGCTATAATGAAAGGCAACAAAACAGTACTGGCTATACTTAACAAAGTACTTACCAGTGAATTAACATCGATTAATCAATACTTTCTTCACGCCCGCATGTATAAAAACTGGGGTATCAATGCCTTAAATAGCAAGTGCTATAAAAAATCAATTCTCGATATGAAGCAAGCTGACAAGGTTATTGAGCGCATATTATTCCTCGAAGGCTTACCCAACTTACAACAATTAGCGCCACTTTCTATTGGTGAACATACCCAAGAAATGATCAAGTGCGATACTGGCTTTCAAACGGCACAAATTGCGATAGTACGAAATGCCATCACCGTTTGTGAGCAAGAACAAGATTACGTTAGCCGTGAAATGCTAGATGCTATTTTAAACGATGAAGAAGAACATCTAGACTGGCTGGAAACTCAGCAATACCAAATTGACGCTATGGGTATTGAAAAATTCATTCAATCACAGCTTTAACAGTCATAAGTTAGACCCGTTATAAGGAAAGAAAAATGAAAGGTAATACTCAAGTTATTTCGGCATTAAATGGCCTACTCGCTTATGAATTAGCAGCAATGGACCAATATTTCATTCATTCACGCATGTATGAAGATTGGGGTATTAATAAATTATTTGAACGCATCGATCACGAGTTTGATGATGAAAAATTACACGCATCAATGCTAATTCAGCGCATTCTATTTTTAGAAGGCATGCCTGACATGCAAACGCGTGCGGGTTTAAATATTGGTAAAACCGTACCTGAAATGCTGCAAAGTGATTTAGATGTAGAATATGACGTAGCTAAGGCACTAAGATCAGCGATTGCGCTTTGTGAAAAAGAAAAAGATTACGTAACCCGAGAAATACTCGAAAAGTTACTTGATGACACTGAAGTTGACCACGCCTTTTGGCTAGAGCAACAACTTGGTCTGATTAAAACTATAGGTTTAGAGAATTACATCCAATCGCAGTTATAGTTAGCATTTTATAAAAACAAATACAGCAAAAGCCAACAAGGAAACTTGTTGGCTTTTTTAATACGCTAGGATGAGATATTGTCTTTTTTAAAGAGATAATCAGACTACTACTGAACAAGATAAAACTGTGCAAGTTTAGCTTATTAAAGTCAATGTTCGGCTAGTTCAGTTCCAGCATAAACTGCCATTATTGCCCCGATGGCTTTGGTTTCAGTGCTGCTGGTAATAAAATCTTGCGCGAGGCGACATAAGCGATAATAACACTCAGTAAACCCAGAGTTATCAGTGTAAACGAATAGCCCATAAACTCGGTAAGCACCCCGAATAATAAGCCTCCTAATGCTCCTCCTCCAATATTAACCGAGCCCCATAAGCTCATGACTCTTCCTCTAAAAGCACTTGCTACGGAAACCTGTATGAGTGACTGTGTACCTACACCGCAAACCGTCGCACAAAAACTTAAGCCTGCCACAATCAGCAAACCTAGTTCAAAACTATGAGTATAACTAAACAATATGAGTAATATACCGGCCGCTATAACGCCTAAGCGCGTGGCAAGTAACAAGTGTTTGGCACTGGAAGAAGACAGTAATAAACCCGCAATAATTGCACCGACTCCCGCAGCTGAATTCAACCAGGCTAAACCTTCCACACCTCGCCCGTAAAGCACATCAACCGCGGCAGGTAATATCTCTAACAAACCGCGACCTAAAATAGCAGATACAGCAATTAACATTAGTAAACGTAAAATCAGATCAGAATTGCGAGCATAAGCCAGCCCAGCTTTTATATCCATGAAAAAAGTAAATTTCTCTGCCCCTGATCCCTGGTGATGATCATCGAGTTTTAACAGTAATAAAACGATAATTAGCGGTATATAAGTGGCAGATACCACGGCAAATGCGACAGCGTTGCCTTGAAATTTAATTAAAAACCCGGCAATAACAGGTCCAATAAAGCGCGAGGTATTATATAAAACGGCATTAATAGCGACTGCTTTAGGCATATTCGAAGTGCTAACTAATTCAGGTACTAAAGACAGCCGTATCGATTGATAAGCGCTATTGGCAATCCCTATTGCCAAGGCAAAAAATAACAGCGTTAACTCATTAACTAACTGGTGCCACACTAATAAAGACAATAATAGTGATATCAGTCCGAGAATAATACTGGTTACAACGGCCGCTTGACGACGGTTGATGCGATCAACCATCACGCCAAACAATGGACCTACTAATATGGTTGGGAAAAACATCAGAAAGACCAACATACCCAACCAACTTTCTGAATGGGTTGTATCCCACATCATCCAGCCTAGGGTCATGCGTTGAATCCAGAGACCCTGAGTAGAAAAAAGACTACCACATAAATAGGTCAGGTAATTACGTTCAGTAAAAATAGAGCGCTGCAATGTCTGTAAATATCCTCATAAAATCGGGCATCATACAGTAAAATTATACTAGGCCATATCAAAAAAACACCGGTATAAGGACCTAAATCACGCTGAACACTGCGAGTATATTCAGTAATAACGCTTGGCAACAAATCAATTTATCAAACCATAAATAAAATTAATAGCGGAAGCCAAGTTACCATGAAAAGAATACGTATCTGTTCCGTATTCTCGATCAGAGGTCATTACTGCGCAGGGATTAAATTGTTAAATAAAGCATTAAGCGAGTAAAGCAGACTAAATCACATGCTTTATTATAAACAATAGGATCTCCAATACTTATGACTTTTCGCTGGTAGATTCACGTTTAACTATGTGTGGAATATACTTATAACCCCCATTGTTTAACTTTTCATGTTCTATGGGTTTATTCAGTGAAAGTAAGGCCGCTTGTTGGGCCATTTCCTCAACAGGATAATGCAGCGTAGTTAATTTTGGGCGTGAGTAACGGGAGATTAGCACATCATCAAAACCGATGACTGAAACAGCTTGCGGCACTTTATAGCCATTATCTTCTAAGGTTGAAATTGCGCCAATTGCCATCGCATCGTTGTAAACGAAAATAGCTGAAAATTTATGACCAGAGGCTAGTAGTCGCTGTGTTGCTACCTCCCCCCCTTGTTGATTGGGCTCTCCATATTCAATATGTTCTGCATTAATTTCGATACCTGCACGACGGTACTCTTGAGAGAAACCTTTGAGTCTTAATGTCGGATCTTCAATCTGATATTTGCTACTAATACACGCTACTTCTTTATGCCCAAGCGACATTAAGTGTCGAGCGGCAATTTTTCCACCTTCTTCATTATCTAGCCAAACACATTTATCTTTTATATTTTCTATTAGGCGGTCGATTAAGATTAATCCAGGCATTTTTTCACATAAAGCAATCAATTCAGCATCTGGTAATTTTTTACTATGTAAAACAATTGCCTGACAACGCCTTTCAATAAGGAGGTTAATCGCTGCTCGCTCTGACTCCGCACTTTGTTGCGCGGTACTAAGCAGTAATTGCATATTGTTAACTCGGGCAATTTTATCCACGCCACTTGCTAATGACGCAAAGAATGGATCAGTTAATTCAGGTACCACGACACCAATGGTAGTAGATTTTTGAGTGACTAATGCGCGAGCATTGGCATTAGGCGTATAACCTAGCTCTTTCATGACAAGCGATACTTTTTCGCGGGTTTTACTGCCCACTTTAGGACCATTATTGACGACCCTAGAAACGGTAGCAATAGACACTCCAGCAATGCGAGCAACATCTTTAATAGTAGACATAATGTAAACGTTTATTAATTTTAAATCGATACTACACCCTTTATTTAAATATGTTAAGACCCTTTAAATAAAATTAAAATTAACTATTGAACTAAAAAATGAAAACGTTTACCCTTTTTGTATTGTAATTTAATTGAAACAAAAATTGAGGTTTTTTATGGATTCCACTTTTGATCCAACAGAGCATCCCCACCGTAGGTTCAATCCACTGATTGAGGAATGGGTGCTAGTTTCTCCCCACCGTGCTAAAAGACCTTGGCAGGGTCAAGTAGAGACGGTGGATGAAGATGTAAGACCTCAATATGATGAAAGCTGCTTTTTATGTCCGGGTAATACCCGCATAAACGGTGAGGTTAACGACCATTATGCTAATACATTTGTCTTTGCTAATGATTTTGCTGCATTAAAAACTGATACACCGCAAGCAGTGACTAACGATCCACTTTTTAAAATGGCAACAGAGCAAGGTGAAAGTCGGGTTATTTGTTTTTCTCCCGATCATAGTAAAACCCTGCCACAATTGAGTGTTACTGAAATTACTGAAGTGGTCGCTACTTGGCAGCGTCAGTGTCAAGAGTTAGGTAAATTATATCAATGGGTTCAAGTCTTTGAAAATAAAGGCGCTATGATGGGTTGCTCAAACCCACACCCCCATGGCCAGATATGGTCGCAGCAGCAACTACCAACCTTAGTAAATAAAAAGCAAAACGCTTTATCAAGCTATTATCATAAATATAACAGCAACTTATTACTCGATTATGCTCAACGCGAAGCTGATCTTGGCGAACGTGTTGTCGTAAAAAATGATGATTGGTTAGTGGTTGTACCCTATTGGGCGGGTTGGCCTTTTGAGACCTTATTATTGCCACGTTTTGCGATTACGCGCATGACAGATTTAACCGCTGAGCAACAACGTTCTTTAGCCGATGCCATTAAACAAATCACCATCAGATACGATAATTTATTTAATTGTTCATTCCCATACTCTATGGGTTGGCATGGTGCGCCTTATGATGGAGAAACTCACCCAGAATGGACGCTACATGCTAGTTTCTTTCCACCATTATTGCGTTCTGCGACGGTACGAAAATTTATGGTCGGTTATGAAATGATGGCAGAATCACAACGTGATTTAACCGCAGAACAAGCCGCTCAAAGGTTACGTGATGTGCCTAATATACATTATAAGGATTCTGCTTCATGTCAAAAAAAGTAATATCAAGACAAGCAATGATCAGCGAGCACTTTATTCAGCATTATCATTATGCGCCAGCGCAGGTTTTTCATGCTCCTGGGCGAGTTAATTTAATTGGCGAACATACCGATTATAATGATGGTTTTGTATTACCTGCGGCAATTAATTTTGGCACAGATATCGCGGCTACACTACGCTCAGATAGAACGATTAACGTGCTGGCAATTGATTGTAACGGCGAAACAAATAGCTTTAATTTAGACAATATTGAGTTTAGCACCGAACAAATGTGGGTTAATTACATCCGTGGCACACTAAAGGTATTACAAAGTGCTTTTCCTGATATGCGTGGTGCCGATCTTGTCGTTTCGGGCAATGTTCCACAAGGCACAGGGCTTAGCTCATCAGCAAGCTTCGAAATTGCTATTTTAAAAACATTTTCCAGCTTAAATAATATTCCACTCGATGGAGTAAAAGCAGCATTAATGGGGCAAAAAGCTGAAAACGAATTTGTCGGTTGCAACTGCGGCATTATGGATCAGCTTATTTCTGCACTAGGTAAAGCCGGCCATGCCATGTTACTTGATTGTCGAAGTTTAACCTTTGAACATGCCATTATTCCCGAAGGTATGTCGTTGGTTATTGTTAACTCAAACGTTAAGCGTGGTTTAGTTGATAGCGAATATAATACTCGTCGTGAGCAATGTGAAGCAGCAGCAAAACACTTTAATAAACCGGCTTTACGCGATGTTACGCTGACCGAGTTAACGCAGGAAAAAGCTAATTTAACACCGGTTATTTATCAGCGTGCTAAGCATATCATTACTGAAAACACCCGAACAACACAGGCGCTAAAAGCATTAAATGCTAATGATATGGTGACCATGAGTCAGTTAATGACGCAATCTCACCTTTCAATGAAGAATGATTTTGAAATAACTACCGCAGAGTTAGACTTTTTGGTTGACATTATTGATACGACTTTAGGTCAGCGCGGCGGTGTTAGAATGACCGGTGGTGGCTTTGGCGGTTGTATTATTGCCTTAACCCCCGACGATTTAGTTGCACAGGTGCGAGCAACAATACAGGCTCAATATCAAGCAAAAACAGGATTGCAAGCTGACGTTTATGTTTGTATCGCCGCTGAAGGTGCTTTTAGTAACGACTAAAACTACTATTAACGTTAAATAAATATAATAAATAAAATAAGGTTTAAGGTATGAAATTAGAAATACTCGATATCAGCATCTTTATTGCGTATGTCATGGGTTTATTGGTCTTAGCACTGTGGATTTCACGCGAAGAAAAAGGCGCAAGTAAAAGCACCGAAGATTACTTTCTCGCCAGTAAAGCCCTACCTTGGTGGGCGATAGGTGCGTCATTAATTGCCGCTAATATTTCAGCAGAACAAATTATTGGCATGTCTGGCTCAGGTTATGCTATAGGCTTAGCCATTGCGTCTTATGAGTGGATGGCCGCAATTACCTTGATTATAGTGGGTAAATACATGCTACCTATTTTCTTGAAAAATGAAATTTTTACCATGCCGCAATATTTAGAGCAACGTTTCGATAGTAAGGTAAAAACAACCTTAGCACTCTTCTGGTTGGCGGTTTATATCTTTGTTAATTTAACCGCTGTACTTTGGTTAGGTGGTTTGGCTATTGAAACTGTAGCGGGTGTTGACTGGATGTACGGGATGATTTTCTTAGCGATATTTTCCGTTGCCTATTCATTATACGGCGGTTTAAAAGCGGTTGCGTACACTGATATTTTACAGGTGGTTTTGTTAGTTTTTGGTGGTTTACTTTTAAGTTACTTAGCGTTGGATGCAGTTTCAGAAGGCAAAGGTGTTTTGGCAGGGTTTGGTATTTTAACTGAGCAATTACCTAATCACTTTGACATGATTTTAAGCCCAGATAGCGAACATTATATGAGCTTACCAGGCTTATCTGTATTGATTGGTGGCTTGTGGATCATGAATCTAAGCTATTGGGGCTTTAATCAATATATTATTCAACGTGCGTTAGCGGCAAAAGATATTAATGAAGCACAAAAAGGTATTGCCTTTGCTGCTTATCTTAAATTGTTGATGCCGTTCATCGTTGTTTTACCAGGTATAGCCGCGGTTGTTTTATATCCCCAATTAAGTGCTGCTGATCAAGCGTATCCGTCAATGATGGACTTAATGCCTACCGGTATTAAAGGCCTTGTTTTTGCCGCTTTAGTTGCCGCTATCGTGTCATCTCTAGCTTCAATGACCAACAGCATTTCCACCATTTTCACTATGGATATTTACAGCAAGTTAAAGCCGGGGAAATCTCAACGTCATTATGTTGGCGTGGGTCGTTTAGCGACATTAACGTCACTCGTTATTGCTTTAGTCGTTGCAGAGCCCTTGCTAGGACAATTCGACCAAGCGTTTCAATATATTCAAGAATTCACCGGCTTCTTTACTCCAGGTATTGTCGTGATATTCATGATGGGTATGTTCTGGTCGAAAGCTAGTTCAGCCGGCGCATTAGCGGCCGCCATTGGCTCAGCGATTTTCTCTATCTTGTTAAAAGTTTACTGGGTTGCATTACCTTTTATGGACAGAGTCGGTTTGGTGTTTTTATTATGTTTAATCGTATGTGTCATTGTTTCCCTCGCTAAACCCGACCAAGGAAAAAATAGCAGCGTAAAATTAGATGATATTAACTTTGAAACCTCAAGTAACTTTAATATTGCTGCACTCGGTGTGGTTATCATTTTAATCGCAGTATATGCAACTTGGTGGTAACGGTAAATTATTTATTGAGCATAAGAAAGGCCTATTCGTAGGCCTTTTACGCAAATAATTGCCAGTATTTAGCTATAAGGTTTCAGCTTTCAGTTATATGTAGATAGTTATAAATAGGTCGTTATAAATGAATAATATTAAGGTTTTACAATGAAAGTTTTAGTTACTGGTGGTGCGGGTTACATTGGCTCTCACACAGTATTAAGTTTACTTGATAATAATGTTCAAGTAGTGGTGTTTGATAATTTAGTCAATTCAAGTATTGAGTCCTTAAAGCGTGTTGAACAACTTACCGGTAAAACCGTAGAATTTGTTGCGGGAGATATTCGTGATACGGCGGTCCTTGATCGCGTTTTTCAACAACATAAAATTTCGTCCGTGATTCATTTTGCCGCCTTAAAAGCGGTAGGTGAGTCGAGTGAAATACCGCTTCAATATTATCAAAACAATGTTTACGGCGCAGTGAATTTGCTCGAAGTAATGGCGAAATATCAGGTGCATGATTTTATCTTTAGCTCTTCAGCAACGGTTTATGGTGAAGATAATGACGTACCTTATGTAGAAACCATGAAACTTGGCAGCCCATCAAGCCCTTATGGCGCAAGCAAAGTGATGGTTGAGCGCATTATGGCAGACTATGCGCTTGCCGATGTTAAGTTTCGAGGTGTTTCCCTGCGGTACTTTAACCCTGTTGGAGCACATGAAAGTGGCGAAATAGGTGAAGACCCTACCGGTATCCCAAATAATTTATTACCTTATTTAGCCCAAGTTGCCGTAGGTAAGCGAGAAAAGCTCAATATCTTTGGTGATGACTACCCCACTAAAGACGGCAGCTGTGAACGTGACTATTTACATGTTATGGATTTAGCCGAAGGACATGTTTGCGCATTAAATTGGCTACATGCTAACGCTCACTTTACAGGGGTAGAAGCCTTTAATTTAGGTACAGGTTGCGGCACGTCTGTTTTTGCAATTGTTAAGGCCTTTGAACAAGCTACCTTAAAAAATATCGCTTTTGATGTAGCCCCGAGAAGACTTGGTGATTTACCGGCTTTTTGGGCAAACGCTAGTAAAGCCAATACCGAATTACATTGGCATGCAAAGCGAGATTTAGCACAAATGATGCGTGATACCTGGCATTGGCAGTCGAAAAACCCCGATGGATATAAATAAATCATGACTCAGATTGAAAGTGTTATTTTATCTAATAACAAGGGTATGAGCGTAACATTATGCAATTTAGGCGCGCGGGTATCGTCGATAAAACTTAATATCGACGGCAGCGCAACTGAAATGATCGTTGGCCATGCAAAGGTTGATGATTATAAGCATGATAGCTTTTATCTTGGGGCCACGTGCGGACGAGTATGCAATCGAATCAGCAACGCTAAGTTTACCTTGAATGGCAGCAGCTATAATTTAAGTCAAAATGATGGTGATAACTGTCTACATGGCGGTAGTGATAATTTTGCCAATCGGCTGTGGACAATAGACAAAAATACCCAAGATAAACAGCATGTGACCTTATCATTAGAGTCATGCGATGGCGATCAAGGCTTTCCAGGTAACTTGCAGATTAACGTTGAGTTTGAATTAACTGAAGAAAATCAATTAATCATTCAATACCGCGGCGTAACGGATGCCCCTACGCCAGTTAATATCACCAATCATAGCTATTTCAATTTAGGTGAAACAAGCTGCGAAGCTTTATTATTAACCATAAACGCATCAAACTATTTACAATCAAGCGCATCGAATACGCCAACCGGTAAAATATTATCGGTGCTTAATAGTAATTTTGATTTTAGAAATGAAAGCTGTATCGGCGAAAAACAACAAAAACAAAGAGCTAAAGCAATAAATAGTTTTCAAGGCTTTGATCACTGTATGGTGCTTGATAAACCATCATTACAGCAAGCCTGTGCGGTATTAACCTCAAAGTCGAAAAAGGTAACGATGAGCCTTTTTACCGATCAACCTGCCCTTCAGCTCTACACAGGCTCCTATTTAAGTAATGAGTTTAAAGCCTATCAAGGGGTTTGTCTTGAAGCACAAGGCTTTCCTGATGCAGTTAACGTCGATCATTTTCCTTCGACTATTTTAAGCTCGGGTGAAAGCTACCACAAAACAATTATTTATCAGTTTGCGCTACTTTAGTTTATGTTTATGCCGTTATAGTTCAAGCATATGGCAGTAAAGCGCTGTAGTGATATTAGCCAAGAGAACTATTAACGTTAAAAGATGCTTTTACCACCATGGTAAAGCGTTGCGCCAAGCTCATAAAAAGCCCCTTTCAACTGGCTAAAATTTTCTGTATAAGCGCTAACAGGTTCAACAGGAAGATAAGAGCAATCACCGGAAATTAAGTAGTCTGCGGCTGATTGCCCAAAGACGGTTCCTGGACCTATTCCTCTGCCACTATAGCCAAAAACACTTATCGCATTTGGGCCAAACTCAGTAATATGAGGTAAATGATCGTTTGAATACGCGATACGGCCTTGCCAAGCATGTTCAAAGCCTATGTCATTTATAAAAGGAAAAAGGGTTTTTAGCCTATGTTGAGCCCAGTTATAGTGAATGGCACCTGATGGTAGATTAAGTGAACCTACCGAGCCAATGATCAACCTGCCCGCTTGATCGCACCGAACAGAAGACATTATCACCGCCGTATCCCAACACCCCTGACGTTCTGGCAAAATTTTGTTCAAAAAGTCACTAGGAAGAGGCTTAGTAGCCGTTTGAAAGTAATTGACCGCGGTATAACTCGGTGCAGGAGAGCTGTGCAAACCTTGATGATAAGCATTTGTGGCGATAACAATAGCATCTGACTTAATGTTATATTCTGCTGTTGATATATGCCAAGATTGTGCTTTGCGCTCTATTGCCGTAACGGGTGTTTCTTGATGAATTGATACGCCTGCGGCTATAGCGGCATGAGCAAGCCCCCGTATATAAGCAAGTGGTTGAATAGTGCCTGCGTCAGGAAGATGTAACGCGCCGTGATAAACGGATGACCCTATTTTGTCGGCTGTTTCTGCTTTAGACAATAAATCTACTTTTGTGCCTCTAGAGCGATATTGTCGTAATCTATTTTGTAAGTTTTCAAGGCCGGCTTTGGAGTGCGCACAATGTAATGTGCCCGTTTGAGTTAATTCACATGCAATATTGTATTGATTAATATTAGCAAAAACTAATTCAGGTCCACGTGAAAGTAATTGATTAAGCTTTTTACCCGCTGTTGGTCCCATTACAGACTCAACTTTTTCTGGCTCCATCCAAAGTCCAGCATTGACCAAGCCAACATTACGCCCTGAGCCACCATACCCTATTGACTCTGCTTCTAACAAAAGAACTTTGTAGCCTTTTTCTGCCATTCTTAATGCACAAGAAACGCCAGTGAAGCCGCCGCCTATTATGACAGCATCGACAGACTTATCTTTATTGAGATGATTAGTTTTCAGTGTACTTTTTGATGTTTGTTGCCAAAGGTTACTTTTAACTAGTTCAAGCGCCATTCTGCCCCCTTTTGTATTTAAATCACTCTAAGAACAAATTAAATACAAGCTCAAAATTGGCTAATCTCAACCGCTGAAATAGCTAAAATACAAGCAAAGCTAATGTGTAAAAAACCGTGATTAGTATCAACTAAAACAGTTTAAGTCATTACTCAACTGACTGAAAAATATAATCAATTAGCTCACTTTAAAAGTCAGTGTTTTTAGCTAATATAATCCGTTACGTTAACGGTGATTTATTTTCATACTCATGAATTTGAACGTCAACCAGTGCTAGCGTAGCTTTTTGAGTAATAAGTGCTGCTTTTGATGCCGCTTCAGGGTCTTTGTTTTTAATGTATTCATAGATTTCAACGTGTGCTTCATATTCTTCTTGTGTTACCGCAATCATTCTATTGGTAAAACGAATGTTGACTTTTAAAGCGGTAGTAATGAAGTTGATTAATTGAATGAAGAATGGATTATTGCTCGCAGTTAACACACTCTGGTGATAGGCAATATCAGCTTCATGAGTGTCGTCTTTACCATTAGTGGCATCTTTCATCCTGACCAACGCGCTTTCTATGGCTTTAAGATCAGATTCTTGAGCATATTGTGCCGCTAAATACGCCGCTTTAGTTTCTATCGCTAACCGTAATTGCAGGAAGTGTCTGAGCAGGTATAAATCAGGCTTACCCACTAAAATCCAGTTCAATACATCAGCATCAAACAAATTCCAGTGCTTAGATTCGGCGACTCTTATGCCTTGTCTTGGCCTTGAGCTAATCAGCCCTTTCGCTGTTAGCATTTTTACCGCTTCTCGTGTTGCTGTTCGGCTGATATTAAATTCAATACATAAATCAGCTTCAGAAGGCAAACTATCGCCAACTTTATAGCTGCCTTGCATAATTTTTTTGCCCAAAGCATGCACTAACTGTTGGGTCAAATTTAGATGTGAAGATTCCATTAAATGGTTCTATTTTATACTAATAATATTTGTATGATAAATGAGAGTTTGTAAATACACTAGCTTTTTGCAATATAAATTAATATCTCTTTGTAGATTTAAAATACTGCAATTTCATAAAACACTTGCTCTTCTTTTTTTTAATTGTATTATAAATACTATTGTTTAGTTATTTAAGATTTATAATGAAATTAAAATTATTAGTTCAAGTTGCTGTAAGCTCTTTATTAGCAACCTCTATCAACGCCTTTGCAGACACTCGAGAACCTTGGGAAAACCATGAAGTATTCTCGATAAACAAAGAAGCCCCGCATGCTACGCTTTTTCCTTACCAATCAATTTATGAATCTTTAAGTAATGTAAAAGAGCAAAGCAATAATTTTCTTTTATTGAATGGTTTGTGGAAATTTAATTGGCAGCGCTCACCGGTAAATAAACCTGTTGATTTTGAAAAAATTAATTATAACGACGATAAGTGGTCACATATTCCAGTTCCTGGCAATTGGGAAACTGAAGGTTTTGGCTACCCAATCTATCTAGACGAACGCTTTCCTTTTGCCACTACCTGGCCTGATGCTCCAAAAGATTACAATCCTATAGGGTCATACCGTAAACCTTTCACCTTGCCCAGTTCATGGAAAAACAAACAAGTATTTCTGCATGTCGGTGCTGCAAAGTCGTCATTAGATGTATGGCTTAATGGTGAAAAAGTTGGTTTTAGCCAAGGTTCTAAAACGCCAGCTGAATTTGATATAACCTCTTATATAAAAGCAGATGAAAACTTACTTGCCTTTCAAATTCGTCGCTGGACTGATGCGAGTTATTTAGAAAGCCAAGACATGTTAAGAATTTCAGGTATCGAACGTGACGTTTATTTATATGCAACGCCAAAACAGCATGTTTTTGATTTTCATGCCAAGCCAACACTTAATAGTGACTTTACAAAAGGCACACTTAGTCTTGATATCGACCTGAAAAACTTTAATGACAAACGCTCAAAGCAACGCATTGAGGTGCAGTTATTAGATCCTCGCAACAATATGACCGTCATTGCTTCACAACAACAAAAGTTTACCCTTGATGGTAACAGCTTAAAAACAATTTCTATCAGTGAGGGGATTAAAAATCCAGCACTGTGGTCAGCTGAAACACCTAACTTATATACCCTACTCATTAATTTGAAAGATCGTCGAGGTAATGTCATTGAATCAATTCGTAGTGATATCGGCTTTAGACATTTAGCCGTCGTCAATAGTCAGTTAACTATTAATGGTAAAGCGATTACTATTCGAGGCGTAGATCGCCATGAAACAGATCCCCAGCATGGTCATGTGGTGACGAGAGCATCAATGGAAAAAGATATTAAATTAATGAAGCAATTTAATATCAATGCCGTGCGCTCAAGCCATTATCCTAACGACACTTATTGGTATGATTTAACGGACAAATACGGTTTATATGTAATTGATGAAGCAAACATTGAGTCACATCCATTAGCAATCAATGAAAAAACACAGCTTGGCAATGAAATGAGTTGGTTACCGGCTCATTTAGATCGCACGCAACGTATGTTCGAACGAGATAAAAACCACCCTTCTATCATCATTTGGTCGTTAGGCAATGAAGCTGGCAAAGGTAAAGTTTTCGAAGCGACATACCAATGGTTAAAAGACCAAGACGATAGTCGTTTAGTACAATATGAACCGGCAGAAGAAGAACATTACACTGATGTATTTGCCCCTATGTACCCTTCTATTGAGCGTTTAGTTGAATACGCAAAATCAAAGCCAAAACGTCCGGCAATTATGATTGAGTATGCTCACGCCATGGGAAATTCTGTGGGTAATTTAAAAGACTATTGGCAGGCCATTGAAAAATATGACGTACTACAAGGTGGTTTTATTTGGGACTGGGTTGATCAGTCATTAGAATATACCAATGAAAATGGTGTTAAATATTGGGCTTATGGTAAAGACTTCCACCCAAGCATACCCAGTGATGGAAACTTCTTAAATAATGGTTTAATGAATCCAAATCGTGAACCTCATCCGCACGCATTTGAAGTTAAAAAAGTTTATCAAGCAATTCGCTTTGACGAATTAGACGGTAAAAACGGCCAGTTCAGTGTTGAAAATCGTTATGATTTTATCGATATAAATCAATATGATTTACATTGGTTAATAGAAGCTGACGGTGAAGTATTTGCAAAAGGCTCTCAAGCATTACCTTCGGTTAAACCCAGTCAAAAAAGTACCATTAACCTTGCTGTGCCTAGTTTGCCCACACAGGATAACAAAGAGTACTTTATCACCCTAAGTGCAGTATTACGCGCACCTCAAGGTTTATTAGATGCTGGCCATGAATTAGCTTTTGAGCAATTTCAATTACCGGTTAAGTTAATCGCCCAACAGCTTAAAGCAAACGAAAATAAAATATCTAAAGTTCAAGACAGCGCTAAATTACTGAGTTTTGACAATGGCAAAACAACAATAACTTTTGATAAAACTACCGGATGGCTAAGCAACTATACTCACCAAGGCCAAGCGTTAATTAAATCGCCAATGAAAGCAAACTTTTGGCGTGCTCCAACCGACAATGATTTAGGTAATGGTATGCAAAAATGGGCGGCTATTTGGCAATCAGCCGCTGATAAATTGCAACTAAAAAAAATATCACACGCAGCAACAACTGACGGATACCAAGTCACTACACAATATAAAAACACAGACTTTGCTGGTCAATATAACGTTGTTTATCATATAAAAAATAACGGACAAGTACATGTGAGCAATCAGTTAACTATTGCTGAAGGTCAAACATTGCCGAATTTACCAAGATTAGGCATGCAATTAGCAATGCCTGGCGATTATCAGCAATTATCTTGGTTTGGCCGCGGACCACATGAGAACTATGCAGATCGCAATACGTCGGCAAAAATTTCGCTCTATAAAAGTGCGGTTAAAGATCAAATACATCATTATATTCGTCCACAAGAAAATGCCAATAAAACCGATGTTCGTTGGATAGCATTAAAAAGTGTACAAGGCACGGGGTTACTTGCGGTAGGCGACCAGCCTCTTAATGCAAGCGCTTGGCCATACAAACAAAGTGACATTGACTTTATTGCCGGAAAAGATGGTTCAGAGTCTGCTTCAGGCTTAGTTCCAGTCACAACAAAACGTGGTGCAGAAGTACCTATGCGTAATTTAGTGACGGTAAATATTGACCATAAACAAATGGGTGTGGGAGGAGATACTTCTTGGGGACGATTAGTTCACCCTGAATATACGATACCTGCAAAAAGCTACCAATATGGCTTCACGTTAGTACCTTTTAGCCAACAAGAAGCTAATGTAGCAGTGCTGGCACGTTCACTTATTAAATAAATTATTTACATCATTAATGCTTAGAGGCAAATTATGACAGCACAGATAACTCCTTCATTTTCTGATGATGAATTAGTCGATATATTAGCAGAACATTACAATTTAGCCGGAACTTTGAAAAAACTACCTGGTTATTGTGATCAAAACTTACGATTAACTACGACAGATAATGTGCATTACATTGTAAAAGTTGCTAATTCTGCAGAGCCGAGACTCGAGCTTGAAATGCAAAATGCAGCAATGGCACATTTAACACTGAAGAAATGTGCTGTTCCTCATGCCTTGGTAAATAAAAATGCACAAACGATAACGACCATTAAGAATTCGCAACAGCAAGCTTTTTGTTTAAGAGTGTTAACTTATTTACCGGGCGACTTTTATGTTGACGCAAACTCATTAAGCCACAACCCAGAATTATGGTCTGATCTTGGTCAATTCATGGGCAATATAGATCTCGCATTAGCTGATTTTGAACATCCGGGGGCGTATCGCTATCTAGACTGGGATTTAGCGCAAGGTTATCGTGTTTGCATGAGTAAAAAGTCTTTGCTAAATAGCCAACAAACTAGCTTAGTTGAGCACTTTTTAACGCTGTATCAGACACAAACCCTGCCTTTACTTGGACAACTGCCGCAAGGGGTTATTCATAATGATGCCAATGATTACAATTTACTGATTAACAACGTTAACGCGCCAACAAAAATATTAGGCTTGATTGATTTTGGCGATATGGTTCATAGCCATATTATCAATGAACTGGCGATTACTTGCGCCTATGCCCTTATGGGGAAAAAGGCAGATAAGCAGGACTTATTAAGCGTATTAAAAGCAATGGTGGCAAGTTATCATCAAGCTCGCCCGTTAAGCGATGCTGAATTAGAAGTCTTATATTCTTTAATCACGTTACGTTTATGCACTTCAGTGTGTAATGCCGCATTGGCAATATCCCAACAACCAGATAATGAATATTTATTAGTCTCAGTTAAACCCGCTTGGCAACTACTTGAACAATTAAAAGTATTAAACCCATACGCTGTTTTATGTCAATTACGACAAGCATGCACTATGTCAGTTGATAGTGGCCAAGCAAAAGATAATATTATTAATTATCGTAAAAAACATTTAGGTAAAACCTTAAGTTTAAGCTATGAAACACCATTGAAAATGGTACGTGGCCAAGGTGCTTACTTATTTGATGAGCAAGGCACGCCTTACTTAGACATGGTAAATAATGTCTGCCATGTTGGGCATTGTCACCCTAAAGTTGTTGCGGCAGGTCAACAACAATTAGCAAAATTAAATACCAACACCCGTTATTTGCATGACAATATTGTCAATTATGCCGAGAAGCTTTTAGCAACAATGCCTGAACAGCTATCTGTGTGTATGTTAGTAAATTCGGGCAGCGAAGCCAACGAACTGGCCTTTCGTCTTGCGCGTTGTCACACAAAATCAAAAGAGCTTATTGTTGTTGATGGTGCCTATCATGGCAACACTAATGCCTGTATTGAAGCTAGCCCATATAAGTTTAATGGTCCTGGCGGTGAAGGAGCACAACCGCATGTACATACCGTGACCTTGCCAGACCCTTATCGCGGAGAATTCTTAGGCGATAACCCAGATACCGCCATTGCTTATGCTGATAGTGTGCAAAAAACCATTGTGCAATTACAGCAGTCAGGAAAAAAAGTAGGCGCCTTTATTTGTGAATCTTTACAAGGTGTTGCTGGGCAAATAATTATGCCTGCTGGCTATTTACCTGCTGTTTATTCACATGTAAGAGACGCAGGTGGGGTTTGTATCGCCGATGAAGTGCAAGTTGGTTTTGGCCGTGTGGGTTCACATATGTGGGCATTTGAAACACAAAATGTCGTGCCTGACATTGTCACGCTAGGAAAACCGATTGGTAATGGCCATCCAATGGCTGCGGTTATTACCACCCAAGCCATTGCCGATAGTTTTGTCACCGGAATGGAATATTTTAATACCTTCGGTGGAAATCCGGTCTCGTGCGCGATTGGTATGGCGGTGCTCGATGTTATTGAAGATGAAAACCTTATAGCGCATGCGAAAAAAACCGGCAATTATTTACAAGACAAGTTACGTAAACTGCAGGATAAATACCACTTAATTGGCGATGTTCGTGGTTTAGGCTTATTTATTGGTGTCGAGTTAGTCGAAGATAGAAACACTAAATCCCCTGCGACTGAACAAACGTCATGGTTAGTCGAGTTTTTCAAACAACATCAAATATTGCTCAGTACCGAAGGCCGTTTTTATAACATTTTAAAAATAAAGCCACCGATGGCATTTAATATCAATGATGCAGATAAATTTATTCACGTGCTTGAATTGGGATTAAAAGCGCTAAGCCAGTAATAGCGCTTTGCTCAACAACAAATCAATTATTAAACATTTATCACAAATAAAATTAATAGGGTTATTATGAATTTTTTAAAAACACTCAACATTAACGCAATAAATTATGGCGCTTCTACCGGTACTGCATGGCTTAAGACCGAAGATAATGGTCAATTTGATATTTCTACGCCTGCAGACGGCTCTCAAATAGCCAGTGTTTATAAATGCTCAAATGACGACTATGAAAAAGTAATTTCAACCGCTAGTGAAGCTTTTAAATCATGGCGTACCGTCCCTGCACCATTACGTGGTGACATTGTTCGTCAAATAGGTAATAAATTACGTGATTCAAAACAACCCTTAGGTGAGTTAGTTGCTTATGAAATGGGCAAATCTCTACAAGAAGGTTTAGGTGAAGTTCAAGAGATGATCGATATTTGTGATTTTGCTGTCGGCCTTTCACGCCAACTCGATGGCTCAACATTACACTCTGAACGACCATTACATCGCATGTATGATCAGTATCACCCTTTAGGTATTGTTGGTGTAATTTCAGCGTTTAACTTTCCGGTTGCTGTATGGGCTTGGAATGCCATGATATCGGCAATATGTGGCAATGTTACCGTATGGAAACCTTCTGAGAAAACACCACTTACCGCTATTGCTTGTCAAAATATTTTAAAAGATGTACTTATCGAAAATGATTTGCCTGAAGGTATTTTTTCATTAGTTATTGGTGATGGTAATGTGCTTGGTGAAGGCATGCTGCATGATAAACGCATTCCGCTAATGTCGGTAACCGGATCAACAGCGGTAGGTCGCCATGCTGGTGTCAGTGTGGCTGCGCGCTTTGGCAAGTCTATTTTAGAGTTAGGTGGTAACAATGCCACTATTTTAACGGCGCAAGCCGATTTAAAAATAGCCATACCTGGTATTGTTTTTGGTGCTGTTGGAACGGCTGGCCAACGCTGTACCACAACGCGCCGAGTGATCGTGCATGAAAGCATCTACACACAGGTTAAAGATATATTAGTAAAAGCCTACAGCGGTTTAAAAATTGGTAATCCGTTAGATGAAAACAACCATGTTGGGCCATTAATAGATCATCAAGCCGTCGCCATGTTTAGCCAAGCACTTGAGAAAGTTCAAGCTGAAGGCGGTCACTTACTTTGCGGTGGTGATGTGTTATCTGGCCCGGGTTTTGAATCTGGCTGTTATGTAAAACCAGCGATTGTAGAAGCTGAAAATAGCTTTGACATGGTACAAAACGAAACCTTTGCCCCCATTGTCTATTTAATAAAATATGCTGGTGACGTACACGATGCTATCGCAATCCAAAACGATGTAGTACAAGGTTTATCTTCAGCAATATTTACCGATAACTTACGTGAAGCCGAAAATTTTCTTTCTCACTGGGGATCAGATTGCGGTATTGCGAATGTAAACATTGGTACATCAGGCGCAGAAATTGGTGGTGCTTTTGGTGGTGAAAAAGAAACCGGTGGTGGACGTGAGTCTGGCTCAGATGCATGGAAAGCCTATATGCGCCGTCAAACAAACACTATAAATTATTCAACAGAGTTACCGCTAGCTCAAGGCATAAAGTTCGATATCTAAGACTATTGTTGTTCGTTAGGTATATCCTAAGACTTCCTTTGGCCACCTAATACGTGGCCTTTTTTTATAAAAACAATTGAATGTTAGAACTTAAATATGGTGTTATAGCAAGTTGATTTATTATCTGCTTTATTTTAATGATTAAACTAAAGCTTTAGTTTTTTATTCATTTTTCTCATAAAAAAGTAGATCACTTAATTAGTCAAATTAGTATTGTTTTTCAAATTAATTAAGGCTTTCATATGGCCCATAGATGAGAGCATACTTGTTATTATTTCAACATAGCCCTTTCGTTCAAATTCACCTTGTACTGCTTTAGGTAGTTTTTTCAACATCTGTTTATTTAAAGTATAAAGGCCCGTAAGATTATTTTCTTGGCCATTGTTGTACTTAATCTCTAACGATAACGGCTCTATTAAATCATATTGGCTTAACGCCTCAACAAAGGCACAATTTAAGATAAAGCCTTGAGTTAAATTAGATAAATGAGATGCCTGCTGTTGCAGGTATGGCGTTGCTGCGAGCTCATCAGTAAATAAACGTTCGCCATGTTTTATTTGTACACGAGGATCATTTAAATCAATGGCTAAACAGGGTTTATGATGTCCACTGCCCTCTTGTTCTTCATCATTAATGAGATAAAATGGTTGGCTAATAATTTTCAAAGGAATGTAACAGTTTGTCCATAAGCCATTAACTTGATAAAGGTTTTCATCGACATTTAAGCCAAATAACGCAACGCATTGCAATTGCCCCGTATCGCTGTCTTTAGCGAAAAATATTGGAAAATATTGTGCGGCTTTTACGATTTCTGCCATAACAATATGAGACAGATGTACTTGTTTGCCGTGATAAGACTCGTCTTGGCAATCAACCCTTAAGTCTTTATGTATTAAACTGGAAACTCGTGCTAATTTCATCATTTTTTATTCTCTACTTCCAAGATGTTATATTTTACTAAAGCCATACTGGTTAATTTTTGAAATTAGTTCTCTATTGGTCGGTAAAGCCGTAGTGTATTTTTCGATTTTATTTTCATTGGCAGCAAATAGCCGTTGAGCTAACTGCTCATGCTTTTCATTTGTTTTGCATACCGGCGTTGTAAAATCAAAAGCCATACCGTATAAAACATACTGGTAACTGGCGGCAGAAAACACTTCTCTTTTATGACTAAAATCATACTCTGAGGGGGCACGATAGCGCCATAAACTCAGCAGTTCTTGCAAACTTTCAGGAATAGTATCTTTGTCGCGATTATCGCGCCAAAATGCGCTATCTTCGCGTTTGCTGGCGACATAATGCAGTTTCAGAAAATCAATAATTCGATCCCAATTGTAACTAAAACGTTCATTGAAGCGTTTTGCGACAATATCCATTGTTGCTCTATTAGCGGGTAATTGTTCACTGATTGCTGTTGCTGCTAACTCAATCATCACTAAAGCAGATGCTTCTAAGGGCTCTAAAAATCCAGCAGACAAACCGACCGCAACACAATTATTTACCCAAAAAGTTTCTCTAACCCCTGGATTGATATCAATCTTTCTAAAAGTCAGCGTATCACTTTTATCACCTATAGACTGACGTAAATATGCCCTTAAGGCTTTTTCCGCAGCTTCTTGGTTAGTATGACGGCTGGAATAAACATGACCCACACCTCGGCGAGAAGGTAAGCCTATATCCCATATCCAGCCAGAGTCTTGAGCGGTTGATATGGTATGAGACGCAATGTCATCTTTACCCTCTTCATAAGGTATCTGTACCGCTAATGCCGTATCAATAAATAAAATGTCTTTCTTACTAATAAAAGGTACTTGGTAATGCTGACCTATCAGTAATGACTTAAAGCCTGTGCAGTCAACAAATAAATCACCCTCAATATTGCCATGCTCTTTCGTGGTAACCGCTAAGATATCATTGTTTTCTGTATTAATAATATCTTCAACATGATCTGAAATATAATTAACACCTAAGGTAGATATACAATGTTGCTTGAGGAAATTGGCAAACTTTCCAGCGTCTAAATGATAGGCGTAATTTGCTACTGCTGCATATTCAGGAGAGGTAATTAATTTTGGTGCTAAACCTTTTTCACATAATTGCTCTTGAAAGCATACCGCGTCAGAAAAAGATTTATCTTTATAATTTTTTTGCCAGTAATTGAACAAGTCTAAGTCGAAATACCCTTCTGGCAATACTAAAGGATGATAATAAAAGTCATCTTCTTCACCTGTTACCCATTTTGAAAATTTCGCTCCTTGCTTGAAACTTACGTCACATTGGCGCATAAAGTCTGTTTCAGAAATACCCATTTTTTTTAGCGTTGTTCTCATCGTAGGCCATGTACCTTCACCCACACCGATAATATTAACATCAGGTGATTCGATTAAGGTTACTTGAATACCTTGCGGTGATTGGCTGTTATGCATGGCAGCAATCGTACCCGCGGTTATCCAACCGGCACTGCCACCACCAACAATAACGACGTGTTTTAATGATTTTGTCATAAGTTACTCAACTTAATTTGCTGTTATTTCTAAAACATTTGCTGGCTTTGGCTTGCTTTTAACCAATAGCTTTTTCACTTTAAAGCCAGCGAATGCACAAATAATTCCAATAATAGGTGATAACCAATTGAAAAAACAATAAACCGCATATTCTAATGGACTGACTAATAAAACCGACTGCATATAAGCGCCACACGTATTCCAAGGCACTAGGGCTGAAGTCACCGAGCCGCCATCTTCTAGTGCTCGAGAGAGATTTTCAGGGGCTAAACCCTGTTCCGTATAAGTGTCTTTATACATGCGTCCGGTCATGACAATTGAGATGTATTGATCAGCTGAAATACAGTTGATGCTAAATGCCGTTACTATCGTGGTGGAAATCAAGCCGCCTGCTTTTAACGTTGCACTGACTAAACTTTCGACGACCCGTTTTAATAAGCCGACTTTCTCCATAATGGAACCAAATACCATCGCTGAAATAATCAGCCAAATGGTATTGAGCATAGAAGCCATACCTCCACCACTGAGCAAACGGTCTATCGAGGCGTTACCACTATTAAGTTCAACGCCAGCAAACATTACCTGCCAAACCACCATGATGTTAGCCTCAAGCACCGAAAGTCCTTCGTTAGCATAAGCAAGTATCAGGTTCTGTTGAAATAATATCGCCCACAAAGCGCCGACTAATGCACCAATGCCAATAGCAGGAAATGCGGGCATTTTTTTCATCGCTAGAAATAGCGTGACCAATAATGGCAGTAATAAATACCACGCAATATGAAATTCATGCGTTAAGTTAGCTAACAATTCATTCACCTGACGATTATCAAATTGCGCGGAGCTGTTTAAACCAAGAAAGAAAAAAATGACTAAGGCAATGACGAAGCTTGGTATAGTGCTCCAAAGCATATTTTTTATATGTAAAAAAAGCTCAGTGCCCGATACTGCTGCCGCCAAGTTTGTGGTGTCAGATAAAGGCGATAATTTATCACCAAAATAAGCACCACTGATAATAGCACCAGCCGTAATAGGCGCAGAAGCCCCCAAACCACTGGCAACGCCCATTAAAGCGACACCAATAGTTGCCGCTACAGTCCAGCTACTACCAATACATAAAGCCACTAGTGCGCATAAAAGTGTGCAACTAACATAAAAATACTGTGGATTAATAAACTGCAAACCAAAATAAATCATGGTGGGTACAGTGCCCGCTAATAACCAAGTACCAATGAGTGATCCAACTGCTAATAATATTAATATTGCCCCTAGTGTTATGCTAATACCTTTAATTATGCCTTCTTCTATTTCACGGCGCTTATAACCATTTTTCAAGCCAATTAAACAGGCTAATCCAGAACATAAAATCAAAGCAATTTGATTCGGGCCAGAAGATGAATCATCGCCGAAAAAATACACAGCTAGAGCAAGCAGCAAGAGTAATATTGCGATAGGGAAAAGTGCATCTAATAGTGAAGGTTGTTTATTATTATTTTTCATTGGTACCTCGATGATTTTGTCTATCCACTTTTTATAATAGCTAATAAAGTAAACCCCATTAAATAAAAAGCTTAATGGGGTTTTTTATTAGACTAAGTGGTTTTTAAAAGTGATTTTTTCACCCGCATCACCAAGTGACTTTAACCATAAATTAATTTGTTCTGCTTGGTCTGGTGCGGCCGTCACTCCCTGAGAAATTTCGTTATTGAGTACAGATTCAATGGCAAGACATACCGGTAATGAAACTAATCGAGCCATTGCTTGTCCTCGCTCATCTCCTTTACTATCTAGATGATAGCTTTGATGCCATATAACGTCATCGGCTGAACGAATTTCTAGCTCAACACACATCACCACTCTGTCAGCTTCACCTTCTGCATAACCATACTTAGTTTCAAGCTCTTCGCTCAAGTCTTGTAAGCGCTGCTCGCCTTTATCACCAGATAATTGGGCAATCTCATCAAACAAAGGCTGCCAAGCAGTTGACCAGCCATCAAGACGAAGGGTCCCTCGTACAAATTGTTGAACATCCCAATCTTCACCAAAGTGATATTGTTTCAAAAAGGGTAAAGAGTCTCGATTCGGATAAGCTTGGAATACTTCATTGCCATTGTTCAACTGCGCTTCATATCGACTGAGTGCCTCCCAAGGTGCATTTGATGTTTTGACTTGTCCATATTCTTGCCATTGCGCTTTAGAGCGTAATGCTTTTAGTACACCTAAAGGCGACCAACTGAATTTGTATTTAAAGTCGTTAGCGACTTTTGGAAAGCCACCACAGTAAGAACGAAAAAAGTGTTGATTTTTAGCCGCATAAACAGCACTTTTTCGATATTTATCAACTAATAAATGTGCCAGTAAGTGGTCAATACCTGGGTCAAGGCCCACTTCATTTACGAAACAAACTCCGGCACTTTTTGCTTGGCTGTCTAGTGCCTGCATTTCAGGTGCAATATAACTGCTTGAGACAAAATGTGCTTTATGCTTTAAACAGAGCTCTGCTATCTCAACATGCTTAGTGGCAGGTAGCATTGAAACAATAACATCACCTGCTTTAACGGTATCAGATAAAACATTCCAATCTAATTGACGGATATCAATTTCACTATTTAACAAGGTTTTTTTAGCTTTTTCTAAACTGCGATTCCAGACAATAAGTGGCGTGGTTTTATTAGCTAAGGCTTTAATACCTGGCGCTGATGAAAGACCAGCTCCAAGCCAATGAATAGTATTTTTCATAATATTTATTACTTCTTATATTGCTTTTGATTTTTCATTAAAAAGTGCAAGCGCTTTTGGCCACACCCCCTGAGATTTATCTGTTAAGGTCAGTAAATGAGTCAATAACTGCTGACAATAGTCTTCACTACTTTCTTTTGGTAATAATGATGGTAGATGGTCAATCGCGATCAAATCTAATCTGTTTTTCTCTCTAATCGTTAAACAAGGCGTTTGAAATGTTGTACATTGCTGGTAAATAGGTAAAGGGTTATAACTACCATAGGGATCACAACTAACATCGACAATAACCGATAGTTTTCTGTGCTCACAGTCAAGTAACTCATCAGTAATAAAAGGCGGTAAGTCGCGATTAATTAATACACAATTAACGAAGATGTCGTGCTGATTAATTTCTGCAAAAGGCCCGCCTTTTTGTGTTTCTGCTAAATCCCATTCCACAACATCAAGCGAAAGCGCTTTGGCCAAATCCACTGCACCACTGCCACTGCGGCCTTTTGCCCCGATAACTAAAATTTTAGGTTTGTTTTCACAGCGCGCCAGTGTTTGCGCTAATTCAGTCAATAAGTGTTGCTGATCTGTGTAAGAACAAATATCAATTAAAGCGGGTGAGATGTCTTGTTGCTGATTAGCCCAAGCCAATACAGCTAATGCTGCGCCAGAAAAACCAGCCCAATAGCCAAAAGCGGCCACGCGCCTTTGCTTTTCATCAACTAAATACTCTAAATCAAATAATTGGCCTCCTCCGGCTTTGAAGCGCGCGAGTAGGGTTTTCCAGCCTGATTGTTCTTTATAAGCATGGGCGAAATAGATGTGTTGATGAATAAGCGGAAAAGTATCTTCAGGTAATTCTTTCAGACCCAAAATGATAGCGTCTTTAGGCGCATTAACCCAACTACCTGCTGTCGCAAACTCTACTTCACACGCTTGATATAAGTTTTGTTGAAAAATACTTTGTGACGAGGACTCTATTGTTACTTTAAAGCCAGCATCGATAAGTAACTTTGCGCCTTCGGGTGTTAACGCTGTTCTTTTTTCATCTGGTTTTGTTTCAGCTCGAAGCCAAATATGTACTTTACTCATAGTATTTAATTCAATCATTAGTTAGATAAATAAGTCGTTAATGCGACTCTCGTAGCATTAACGCCTGAAGTGTTTGGCAAATCCGTTTGCCATGTTTCAACTAGAAAGAACCACGCACTCCAATCGAATATCGAGGTCCGGTTTCAATGGTATACAAGGCATGATTGCTATATAAGCCGCGTTTTTTAGTTATTTCATTAGTTACATTGATACCTTCGAAGAATACTGTAAAGGTTTCGTTAATGTCGTAACTACCGCTAACATCCACTTGATAGTAATCTTCAACATAGATAGGAGCCCCGCCTGCCCAATTGGTGGTAACTTGCATGAATTCATCACGGTTGTTATACGCTACACGAAATTGAACGGCATCTTTCTCGTAAAATAATACTAAGTTTTGCGAATCACCTAAACCTGGAAGTGGTAAAGGATTTTCTTCCGTATCCGCACTTGATTCACTATCTACGAAAGTCATGTTAGCCATAATACCTAAGCCATCAAAAGGCGCTGGCAAGTAGCTAAAACTGTGCTGTAGTGCTAACTCCATACCATCAATTTTTGTTGAATTTAAGTTCATTGGGCGACTAACAGTTATATCAAAATCACCATTAGGAACACTGACAGTTTCCGATGAAATCCCTCCATCAACAAAGTTATCAATGTCTTTAGTGTAATAAGAGATGGCCGCATAACTGGTTTCATCAAAATACCACTCTAGGCTTAAGTCAACGTTTGTTGATTCATATGGCTCTAAATGAGGGTTACCACCTGAAGCTGATAAGCTGCCAATTTTCCCTTCACTATATGAAGTAGATGCTGACAATTCACTTAATGTTGGACGTGTGATACTTTTTGAGTAAGCGGTACGAACAAAGATATCTTCAACGACCTCTATATTGGCATTAATACTTGGTAGAAAGTTGTTATAACTACCATCGACACTAATTGGGCGAAGTTCGTCAGATACGATAGGAACATACTTACCAGTGCTATCAGGGCCAGTATAATCAAGTAACTCATTGCCGAAACCCGCTGATTTAGTATCAGTTTCAACATATCGAACACCAGCAACTACTTGCCACGGCATTTCGCCTAATTCACCAGCGAAGTAAGCATCAAGATAAACCGCAGATAGCTTTTCAGACACTTCAAAAGAATTTGAAATAACATTTAAAGCTGTATGTCCTCCATTCGCATCCATCGCGGCTTTAATTTCTGCCGCTGCTTCAGGATCTAGCTGGGTATAACCTGCATCGCTTTCCAAAAATGCCATATATTCATAAGAGTCGAAAATTAACCAATTCGAAACAGGCTTACCCGGCACACCTGATAAAAAGCCATCCGCATTAAAGTCAGTAAATAAACTCGCTGGTAGTTTGACATTATAACCACCCCAACCATTACGAACGGTTCTATCGGTATTCGTAGGCATGGTTGACAATGTTCTATCAGAGTAAGACGCACCAAAATTAATTTTTGCTAAAACGCCCGTATCTAAAACCCATTCGATATCGACACGAGATTCATAAATCTCATCTTCAATGTCATCGCCGAATATACTTGCCCAGTTTGCTCCTAAAATATCTTTGCTCAGATTTTCACTAAAACCTAAAATAGGTGTGGCGCCACCTTGTGTATTATCAAAGGTATAGCTATTAAAAAAACCAGCAACCGTATCAGTCGTGCCGTTCCCGCCATTTGATTCTGCTTTCGAATAACTGGTATCAATGGCAACGTTTACGTCACTATTAACTTGCCAGTCCATATTAACGCCGAATGCTTTAGTGGTCGTAGGACGGTAAGATAATCGGTTTAAGTAATCTGTAGCACTATTGTTACCGGTCGCTAGATTCACCACCGTGCGGTTTTCATCTAATGTCGCATCCACAATATTGCCACTTTCAAACCAATGAGCCAGAATATCTTCGCGGTAACTCACATCATATTCTGAAAACAAAGCGTCGGCAGTAAATAATAAGTCATCACTTTGTTGATATTGCAGCACCAAGCTACCACTCGTGCGTTCGCGTTTTTCTGTTTTTACAATCTGATCATAATTTTGCGGCATGTAAACGTCATTTAGCGTATCGCCACTGTCTAAAGAATTCAGATTTTCAAGTAAATAGCCCCAAGTTTGTGCCGTATCACTTCGGCTTTCTTTATCGCTTAATGAGAGAGAAGCTAGTACACCGAACTTGCCATCATCAAAGGTATTACTAATTAAGCCAGAGAATGTTGGATTATTTTTATCCGCTAATTTATCAAATGTTGATTTTACACTCGCGACGGCTTTGAACTCACCAATATCTAATGGGCGATGCGTTGTAATATTAACCGTTGCACCGATACTGCCATCTTGAAGTTTGGCAGACTGAGTTTTGTGAACTTCAGCGCCATTAATAAGTTCAGACGCAAGCGTATCAAAACTAAATGCTCTACCACCGCTGACTGTAGCCATAGTACGACCATTTACTAGTACAGCATTAAATTCCGGACCTAAACCACGAACACTGATCAGTTGACCTTCACCACCATCTCGATCGATCGCAACGCCAGAAATACGTTGTAATGACTCGGCTACGTTTTGATCAGGAAATTTGCCAATATCTTCTGATGCAATCGCATCAACAATTCCATCGGATGATTTTTTCAAATCCATCGCTTTAATTAAACTACTTTTAATTCCAGTAACGGTAATTGTTTCTACGTCTTTAACTTTATCTTCAGCAGCATTTACTGTGGTCATGACACCCAAATTGAGCATAACAAGCATAGATAAATAATTTAACTTTGGCTTTTTACTGTGCATTTTTCTCTCCAATGGTATTGCTATCTTCAAATAGCACTTCCGTTTGTGTTTTATAGTTTTGTAGTTTTGTAGTTTTGTATGCAATATGCCGATTTTCTAATCGATCAACCTAATACTATTCTGTCAAAAAGCAGATTGCAATATTTATAATATAAATAGTATTAGTCTTAAAAGTAGTATTAATATAATATTATTTGGAAGATATTGAAGTTATGATAGTTTCTGTAACTGAGTTTCTTCTTTAAATAAGTTTAAAAATTAGACGCCGAATAACCGACAGGTAAACCCATGAATCAAAATGTACTCGTTAAAATAATAGCTATGAGCTTAACGCTTCTCCTTTCACTCTCAGTACTAGCAGATCTGAAAAAAGAAAATATAAATGAAGAAAATACTAAGAACTTAGTAACTGACGACATGGCTAAAAATACAATTAATAGAAAGGGCATACCGAGTAAGCATAAAGATTACGATCAAAATCAGAATCAAAAATTTAACCCTTTATTTGACCTAGGTGCTTGGCATGGCTTCCTATTGCCTGATAATGAAAGTGCTTATGGCGCGTTTACGGGGCCGATGATTATTGCGCAAGAATATAGTTTGTATATTGCCGATAAATTGGAGAAGCTTTCTATTGTTGATAAAAACACCCATAAAATTTTTAACTTTTCTAAAGCAGAGAAACAAGTTTATTCAATGCCAGGAGAGCTAATACAACAATATCAATTTGACTCACTCATGGTGCGATTCAACCTGCGCTACATTAGTAATAGAACAGCATTAATAAAAACGGAAATAATTAATTTATCACCTAAAAATATAAGTCTAACGCTAAATTGGCAAGGTGCATTGTTATCACAGTGGGATGCTAAGTCTACGGTTGAACAAGCCCTGCCCAACTGGACTCGTACTTTATCTAGTAATGCTTCGGGCATTGTCATAAATTTTGGCAAGGTGCGCAAAACTTGGGATATATTAACCAGTGAAAGTTCACAATATCAAATTACCCGTTCAATCCCTGCAATAAGTAAAGTAGAGCAAGACCGCCTTTCGTATTCAAGCGATAGTGATATCGAAATAGCACCTAAAAGCGCCTTCAACCTATTTACAACACAAAGTTATTTTCATCACACCGATGAAGCAATAAAAGAGCAAGCATTTATTACATCGGTATTAAAGACCCCGGAGCTTTACTTCGAAAAATCTAAATCAAGATGGCACTCATACTTGGCAAAGGGGTTATTGCCAGAAAATGATAATAAAGAACAAACGTTAATTGCGATTAAAGCGATTGAAACACTGACAGGAAATTGGCGCAGCGCGGCAGGTGATTTATTGCACGATAGCGTAACACCTTCGGTCACTGCAAGATGGTTTAATGGCGCGTGGGCATGGGATAGTTGGAAACATGCTTATGCTATGGCTCGCTTTAATCCAAGCACAGCAAAAGATAATATTAGGGCAATGTTCGACTATCAAATTACAGCCGATGACGAGATAAGACCTCAAGATCAAGGTATGGTTATTGATGCAGTATTTTACAATAAAGATACGCCTCGAGGTGGTTACGGCGGTAATTGGAATGAGCGTAATAGCAAGCCACCTCTAGCCAGTTGGGCGGTTTGGCAAGTTTATCTAACCACTAAAGATGTAGACTTTATTAAAGAAATGTTCCCTAAACTGCAACGTTATCATCAATGGTGGTATCGAAATCGCGATCATAATCAGAATGGGCTTGTTGAATATGGTGCAACTAAGCATAGATTTCATAATGACGACAATGGAAATATTAGCTTTAAAGTTAAGTATGTAAAGTTACCGACAGAAGACAAAATTAATTTAAAGCAATGTAAAACAGAAGAGCAATACTGGTATCACTGCTCTGGAATGGCATTATACCAACAAGTCATTGAACGAGCCGATTATGATGATATTGATATTGGTGCTCAGCATGGTGCGGCGTGGGAATCAGGTATGGATAATGCAGCCAGATTTGGCTTTATTAATCCTGAGCAGTTAAGTATTTACGCCAAGCTACATTATCAAGGTAATATTGAACAAGCGCGTAAAGATTGGCAAGTGATGTTTTATGAAAATAGAGATGAAACAGGTGAATTATTAGGTTTCTCTATCAACCAAGAGTCAGTTGAATTAAATACTTATTTAGCCCACGAAAAAACACTTTTATCTAAAATGGCTGCTCTACTGAAACTATCAAAAATTTCATCTGATTATAAACGTTCAGCGACAGAACTAGCCAACAGAGTTAATCAATGCTTTTTCGATGAAGAAAGTGGTTTTTATTATGATAGAAAAATTGTCAATACTGACAAAAGCTTAACCAATACCTGTACTGGTGAACTATTGACCATGCGAGGTCGAGGTCCAGAAGGTTGGAGTCCTTTATGGGCAAATATAGCGGATAAAGATAAAGCGTCACGCGTTAAAGACATTATGCTTAATAAAAAGGAGTTTAATACTAAAGTGCCTTTAGGTACCGCTGCTCTGTCCAACCCAGCTTACGATGCCAATATTTATTGGCGTGGACGTGTTTGGCTTGACCAAGTTTATTTCGGTTTAATCGCTTTAAATAATTATGGCTACCATAATGATGCTAAAAGCCTAGCAAACAAGCTACTGCAAAATTCCGAAGGGATGAAAGAACATAAAGCGATCAGAGAAAATTACAATCCTGAGACTGGTGAGGTTCAAGGTGCGAGTAATTTTAGTTGGAGTGCTGCTCATTTGTTGATGCTTTACCATGAATTTTTAACCAATAAACATGTCTCTGATTAAACTTTAAGCAAGTAAAAAACTTTTAGCTTAATACTTATAGCTTCGTTAAGTTTCATGAGTGCTATGACCAACTCACGAGTTATAGGTCGACTCCAGTCAGAGAAAGCGCCCTATATTTAAGGCCTAATATTTATCAAAATATTAGGCCTAATGGTAAAAGACAGAATATTTTTTAATTATTCAGGTTATGTTGCCGATTCAAATGAAGTTAATTTTTTGTGCAAGATTGTTTATTTCTATTTTTGAGAAAGACGTAATGACATAAAAAGCATCTTAATTTGCATTCCTAAACAAAGTAAATACAAGTGAAGTTTTAGGATATAGTAAAGCTTAAATCAGCTAAAAAAATATGTAGCCGCAATATTACTTATGAGAACAATGCAGGATTTCAATATATGTCTATCTACATAGAATAATACGCGTCGTTATCGAATTTAAAGTGCCTATGAGCTTTTTTATGATTGACACTAACTCTGTCCTCACGCACGCTTCACATCTTATCAACGAACCGTAAACTATTAGTGAGAATACATGCCTATTTCCCCCACTGTTAAGCAAGAACTGCAGGGTTATGCCTTAATGTTGGGTTCTATTCTTATTTTCTCATTACTGCCATACTACTTACAATTTTTAGCCCCTGTGGATGGTAATACCTTATTCGCTTTTCGTGTTTTATCACAAATAGGCTTTGGCTTTATATTTTTAGCTATGGCTCGAAAGTTTGCTGATCTTAAGGCTATTTTCTCACAGCCAAAAATTCTGTTATTGATGTGTATAACATCGCCTTTGATCGCATTGCAGTGGTGGATATTTTTTTGGGGTCCCGTGAATGGCGAAACTATTAATATTGCGATGGGCTATTTTTTATTGCCTATCACTATTAGCTTAACGGGACGTTTTTACTTTAAAGAAAGCATGAGTCCATTATTGTGGGCAGCTGTTGGTGCGGCCTTAATTGGCGTGTGCGTTGAACTATATACAAGCCATTCATTTTCTTGGGTTACCTTACTTATTTGCTTAGGTTATCCCCCTTATTTTATCTTACGCCGAAAAAGCCGAGTATCTACAATCAGTAACTTTGTTGCAGAGAACATTTTTATAGCGCCAGTTGCTTTATTTCTGCTGTATATTGCCAATCAACAGCAATTGCCCTTATTACCTTCATTAGATTGGGGAGTATTAATGATATTAGGCGCAGGATTTTTAGGAACCATTGCCGTGATTTTTTTTGTTTCCGCATCAACCCGTTTAAGATTTACGGTATTTGGCATGTTGAATTATGGCGAGCCCATATTAATGATGCTGGTCGCAATATTGCTATTAAATGAATTTATAAGTCCACAGCAACTGTGGAGCTATTCCTTCTTTGGCATCGCTGTGCTGTTAGTAATTAGCGAGAGCATACTGCGCATAACAATCAATAGGAAAATCGCATTTTAGTGCACCTACTGACCTTATAAAACCGCGGATAGTTACGCTAATACTAATATACCAAGTAGATTAATTTTAATAATGAATAAGTTAGTTCATACGCCGCCAAAAATAATTATATTGGCTATCTCGTAGATAATTGAGTTTTGCTTGTAAGTTATAATATTGACTAACCAGATAACCAATATTACCTAACTCTAGGCATCTAATTAGTTAATCAATTGCAGTATTATAAGTGAACATTCCTGACCATTGGTTATTATCAGCGACAATTAATTGTCATCGTGGCAATGATATTGGTTTGACTAAATAGCGATTAAAATAGCGATTAAAAAAAACGGCCCGCGTGATGCGAGCCGTATTAAAGATAAAACGATAACCAATCTAGATTTTACGGTCTCATTTCTTCTTGATCCGCGCCTTCTTTTTCAATCACTTCAGGAATTAAGTCTTCTTTCGAAATACCTAATGCTAAAGCCACTGAACTGGCAACGTAGACTGATGAGTAAGTACCAACAAAAACACCCAATAGTAATGCCGTAGCAAAACCATGAATCAGAGCGCCACCTTTAAAGAACAAGGCAGCAAGTACTAATAGTGTAGTAATTGAGGTAATAATGGTACGTGATAACGTTTGCGTAAGAGAGATGTTTATTACATCTTCTGGCGTTCCTACACGTATTTTTCTGAAGTTTTCTCGAATACGATCTGAGACAACTATCGTATCGTTTAGTGAGTAACCTATCACCGCCAGTATTGCCGCCAGTACCGTTAAGTCAAATTCCAACTGTAATACAGAGAATAGACCTAAGGTTAACAAAACGTCATGAAATAGCGCGATTACTGAACCTAAAGCAAAACGCCATTCAAAGCGAAACGCGACATAAACTAAAATACAGATA
Source organism: Cognaticolwellia beringensis (assembly GCF_002076895.1). Lineage (NCBI taxonomy): Bacteria > Pseudomonadati > Pseudomonadota > Gammaproteobacteria > Alteromonadales > Colwelliaceae > Cognaticolwellia > Cognaticolwellia beringensis. Next base: position 3,396,125 of record NZ_CP020465.1, on the reverse strand, counting down.
AGCGCAGTTAACATAGCTAAACCACCCTGTTCTGCTAACTCATCGCCGACGCTTGCGCCAACAAACTCGATACGACGCATATCAATGGTTTGCCCAGTACCAGCTTGTAAAACATCAAGTACTTGGTTGCCTAGCATTTCTGCTTTAACGTCTTCACGTGTTGCTAAACGGATCACCACATCACGGCTTGAACCATACAACTGAACAACAGCGTCATCAAAACCGTTTGAGTCCATAATAGCGCGAACTTTCGTCAAATCAGCCGATTGTTCAAAACCAACTTCGATTAAAGTACCACCGGTAAAATCTAATCCGAAGTTAAGTTTATTTGTTGCTAATGAAACAACCGAAGCTGCCATTAGTAAAAGACTAAATACCACCGCTACCTTGCGGTAGCGCATAAAGGCAACAGTCTCTTTTAATTGTAAAATTTGCATAATATTGAAGCCCTATATAGACAATTTATCGAGACGTTTACCACCCCAAACAGCGTTAACGATAGTACGAGTACCAATAACAGCCGTAAACATTGAAGTAATAATACCGATTGATAATGTGACAGCGAATCCTTTAATTGGACCGGTACCTACCGCGAACAAAATCAACGCAGCAATTAGCGTGGTAATGTTGGCATCAATAATGGTAGAAAATGCAGCGTCGTAACCTTGATGAATTGACTGTTGAATCGACTTACCTTCACGTATTTCTTCACGAATACGCTCAAAAATAAGTACGTTAGCATCAACCGCCATACCAACCGTTAACACGATACCTGCCATACCCGGTAAAGTTAATGTTGCGCCAGGGATCATCGACATTACACCAATAATCAAGACTAAGTTCGCGCCTAACGCTAAGTTTGCCACCACACCAAAGGCACGGTAATAAATCAACATAAATAAGAATACTAAACCAAAGCCCATCATGATGGCTTGGAAACCTAGTTGAACATTTTCAGCACCTAAAGTAGGACCAACAGTACGTTCTTCAACAATTTGAATAGGTGCTATCAAGGCACCGGCTCTTAGCAATAGCGCTAAATTATGCGCTTCAGCTTGGCTACCTGCACCCGTTATACGGAAGGTTTTACCTAAACGGGCTTGAATAGTGGCAACACTAATAACTTCTTCGACTTTTTCAAAAACAGTATTGCCTTCAGAGTCAACTCGGTCAGTAGGTTTATATTCTATAAAGACTGTTGCCATCGGCTTGCCAATACTGTTTTTGGTGCCGTTTGACATTTTACTACCGCCAGCAGAATCCAAAGTAATATTAACTTGTGGACGGCTATATTCGTCGAAGCTTGAACCCGCATCAACAATATGATCACCGGTTAACATAACGCGTTTTTTCAATAAAACAGGTTGGCCGTTACGCTCTTTTAACAACTGAGAACTGCCCGGTACGCGACCGTTAAGTGCAGCACCTAAGTCACCGTCAGTATCAACTAAACGAAACTCAATGGTAGCCGTAGCGTTTAAGATTTCTTTTGCTTTCGCGGTATCTTGCACACCCGGTAATTCGATAACAATGTGTTTTTGACCTTGGCGCTGTACCAGTGGTTCAGCAACACCTAATTCGTTTACACGGTTACGAATAATAGTAATGTTTTGTTGTAGGGCATATTCACGCGTTTCTTTTAATCTTTGTTCGGTCATTTTGGCCGATAAGGTTAAATTCGCTTCGTCGCTAACAAATATTAAATTCTGGTTTTGCTTTTCTAGAAAAGTTTCTGCATTCTCTAAATCTTCAAGATTACGAAATTGCACGGCAATAGCATCATCAACTTTTTTAACTGAACGATAGCGAATTTTTTCGCCACGTAAACCCGTTCTAAAATCGTCAACTAAACTTTCTTGTGCCTTAATAATGGCTTCTTTCATGTTCACTTCCATTAGGAAGCTCACTCCACCACTTAAATCTAAACCTAACTTCATTGGCGTACCGCCAACACTTGCTAGCCACGCTGGTGTGGCAGGCGTCAGGTTTAAGGCAACTGAATACTCATCACCGATACTTTCGTCAAGTAAATCACGTGCGCGTAATTGTTGTTCCGTGTCTCTAAATCGCGCCAATATCTGGCCGCCTTCCATCACGATACTCGCGTAGGAAATTTTCTTTTCATCTAAATGAGACTTAACTAGATCTAACGTCGCTGCGTTTGTTTCTATACCGCGCAAGCCAGAAATTTGTACAGCAGGATCTTCACCATAAAGGTTAGGAGACGCATACAAAGCACCAAAGGCTACTATAAATAGCACCATCAATGTCTTCCATAATGGATATTTGTTTAGCACAATATCACCCTATTTTCTTTTGAATCACGCTATATCACTTAAAGTAAGTGGATGCGCGAAAGTTTATTATAATTTTTTATTATCACTATTGTTTAACTATGCAAAAGTGCGCAATTGATAATGATCAATGCGCACTTTTAAAAAGCTATAGCAGCAAGGTTACTAAATCTCATTATAGAGATTTCATAGTACCTTTAGGTAATACAGCATTAATTGCGCCTTTTTGTACTGTTACTTCAGTACCTTCGGCAATGCTTACTACAATAAAATCTTTTTCATCAGAAACTTTAACAATTTTCCCAACAATGCCACCTTGTGTTAATACCTCGTCACCTTTTGATAATTCAGACATTAAATTTTTATGCTCTTTCACGCGCTTTGCTTGCGGACGATAAATCATAAAATAAAACACTAAACCAAATACCGCTAACATAATTAACATTGACATACCGTCTGCCCCTTGAGCGGGACCTGCAGCAGCGTGGGCTTGACTAATAAATAAACTCATAAATACCTCTTGTTATTTTTTCTGATTGATTTTATAAAATGGTGAAATTGAACCTGTTAACGTTTTACTCTGCTTCACTGCCAGCCAAAGGCGGGACAGGTAAATCACGTAGTGCATAAAAATCAGCAACAAACTCATCTAGTTTGCCTTGCTCTATGGCACCGCGCAATCCTTGCATTACACGTTGGTAAAAACGTAAATTATGCATGGTATTTAATTGCGAACCTAAAATTTCATTACATTTATCTAAATGATGTAAATAAGCACGCGAATAATTTTTACAAGTATAACAATCACATTCAGGATCTAATGGGCCAGTATCCGTTTTGTGACGTGCGTTTCTAATTTTAATAACACCATTAGTCACAAATAAATGACCGTTACGGGCGTTACGTGTTGGCATGACACAATCGAACATATCGATACCACGTCGTACACCTTCAACTAAGTCTTCAGGTTTGCCTACTCCCATAAGATATCGGGGTTTATTTTCCGGTATCAAGGGTGCGGTATGATCTAATATTCGAATCATATCTTCTTTTGGCTCACCTACCGATAAACCACCGATAGCATAGCCATCAAAGCCAATACTGGTTAAACCATTAACGGATACTTCACGTAAATCTTCATACATGCCGCCTTGTACAATACCAAACAGCGCGTTGAGATTGCCTTCATGAGCATCTTTTGAACGCTGTGCCCAACGTAATGAAAGCTCCATCGACACTTTAGATTCTTCATGACTGGCAGGATAAGGTGTACATTCATCAAATATCATTACGATATCTGAGCCTAAGCTATTCTGAACTTCCATTGAACGTTCAGGTGTTAGCATAATTTTTTCACCGTTTACAGGCGAGCTAAACTTAACACCTTCTTCGGTAATTTTGCGCATTTTACCTAAGCTAAATACTTGGAAGCCACCAGAGTCGGTTAGAATCGGCTTATCCCAATTCATAAAGCCATGTAAGCCACCATGTTGCTCAATAATTTCAGTGCCTGGGCGCAACATTAAGTGAAAGGTGTTGCCAAGCAGAATTTCTGCGCCAGTATCGGCAACTTCTTCTGTTTTCATGCCTTTTACTGTGCCGTAAGTACCCACTGGCATAAACGCAGGAGTTTCTACCGTACCACGATCAAATGTTAAACGACCACGACGAGCTTTACCGTCTTTGGTCAGTAACTCGAATTTCATCGGATTTTTTTCTGTTTTCTCTGTCATATTATATCCTTCGCCCACTAGCGAAACAGGCTAGCAGCTTTTTCGTTATAATGGCTAGAATTCTAGCCAACTATTGTTTTCTCTAGTCAGTATTTTTACTGGCCAGTATTTAAATCTTTTTTTGTCAATAACATCGCATCACCATAACTAAAGAAGCGATACTGCTGCGCGACTGCATGTTGATAGGCCGCCATAATGTTGTCATAACCGGCAAACGCACTGACTAACATCAGTAAGGTTGATTCCGATAAGTGAAAATTTGTAATTAAAGCATCAACAATTTTAAATTCATAACCTGGGGTGATAAAAATATCGGTATCACCGTAGAATTCACTAAAGCTTTTACCTTGTTCAGCAGCAATTTTAGCGGCACTTTCAAGTGAACGTACAGATGTAGTACCAACAGCAATAACTTTGCCGCCACTCGCTTTAGTTTGTTCAATTTGTGCCACAACACTCGGCGGCACTTCAACGTATTCAGCATGCATAATATGATCGGCAATTTCATCAACTTTTACCGGTTGAAATGTGCCAGCACCTACATGTAAAGTTACAAAAGCAAAATCGACGCCTTTGGCTTTAAGTTGTGCCATTAATTCATCATCAAAATGTAAACCTGCTGTTGGTGCTGCGACCGCACCAGGTTTTTCGTTATAAACCGTTTGATAACGTTCACGGTCACTGTCTTCATCAGGTCGGTCAATATAAGGGGGTAATGGCATATGGCCAACTTCATCTAATATTGATAACACCGATTGCTCGCCATGAAATTCAAGTTCAAACAAGGCGTCATGTCTTGCCACCATCGTGGCTTTAACTTTACCTTCAAGGACTATTTCACTACCGGGTTTCGGCGATTTACTGCAGCGAATGTGTGCTAGTACTCTATGTTCATCTAATAAACGTTCAACTAAAACCTCTAATTTACCGCCACTGGCTTTTTGACCAAACATACGAGCTGGAATAACTCGTGTATTGTTAAATACTAACAAGTCTCCCGCTTTAACATGGTCAATAATATCAGTAAATGTTTCATCTTTTCGCACACCATCATTACCATTTAGCGTCATTAAACGACTGGCAGAACGGTTAGCTTTTGGATATCGAGCGATAAGCTCTTCAGGTAATTCAAATGAAAAATCAGCAACGCGCATGGTAAATAAACTAGTTCAAAGATTAAAAAACGCGTAATTTTAGTGCTGCACGGCACGAATAGCAAGTATTAACTTGTATACCTACTCCACTTCAAGTTGCAAATTTCAGTAAGTTGAGAAAGGGTTAGAGAGCGGTTAGCGATTTAAGAGAGTAGCCATTATTATCGTATCGTGCCTTGATCAATTTCCAGCTTAACTCTGAAGCTCTATATTGAAGTGGTGAAGATATATAACTAAGCTTGGATTATGGCAGCAATATAGCTTAAGCGTTTAAGGCTATCACGTTAATAAATAGCGACTATAGTTTAAAAATAATCACCTAAAAGCTATATTTTGACGTATGCTGAAATCAAACAACACTTTAGTAGGTAAACTAATGAAAAATCTTGCATTCGCCATCGCCAAAACCATTATCAATGGTTTTGAACGACATATTTACCTTTATAGTGAAATAACACAAACGGCAAAACAACGCTTTGAACAACATCGCTGGAAAGACATTCAAGTCGCGGCTAAAGCACGTACAGACTTTTACGATCAACGCATAGAAGAAACATTAGCAACTATCAAGCAAGACTTTTGTATCACTGAACTCGATGATGAGCTTTGGCAGTATGTTAAAAATTGCTACATAGAACTACTGAGTAAGCACCCTCAGCCTGAGTTAGCTGAAAGCTTTTATAATTCAATATTTTGTCACTTATTCGCCCGCGAATATTATCATAATGCCTATATTTTTGTGCAATCGACCGCAACAAGATTAGACACATTGCCCACCCCGAAAATATTCACCAGTTATCACCCCGATGAACATGGGCTATTTAAAACCATTAGCCTAATCATGAAACGACATAAATTTTCAGTACCCTTTTCTCATTTGAAAAAAGACATCAATATCCTTATTTCGAAGTTTCGCCAACAAGCCGATAAAACACGCTATCCGTTATCAGATTTACAATTTGATATTTTAGATTCTGTTTTTTACCGTAATAAAGGTGCCTATGTTATTGGTCGTGTAATTTCCCCAGCCGGTGAAATTCCCTTTATTATTTCGCTATTAAATACTGAAAAAGACGGCTTATTTATTGATGCATTGATCACCAAGGGTGAACAAATGGCGGTAGTTTTTGGTTTTGCTCGTGCCTATTTCTTTGTTGATTGCCAGCACCCGCATGCCTTAGTCGACTTTCTCAATCGCTTAATTCCTCATAAAACCAGTGCTGATTTATATTCCGCTATTGGCTTTCACAAACAAGGAAAAACTCAGTTTTATCGTGATTTTTTAAATCACCTCGATAACAGTGATGACAAGCTTGTACTAGCGCCCGGTATTAAAGGCATGGTGATGTCTGTATTTATGCTGCCATCATACCCTTATGTTTTTAAAATCATTAAAGACAAGTTCTCCCCGAGTAAAAATATGACCAGAGCCGATGTTAAAGGTAAATACCGCTTAGTTAAATTGCATGACAGAGTGGGTAGAATGGCTGATACCATGGAGTACTCAGAAGTTGCCTTTCCTAAGCAGCGGTTTTCAACTGAATTACTCGAAGAACTCAATACCGTAGCTCCTTCATTACTGCGCTATGAAAATGATTTAGTGATCATTAAACATATGTACATTGAACGTAAAATGACGCCACTAAATTTATTCTTAGCAACAGCAAGTGACGAAGAAGTAGACGATGCAATGTACGGCTATGGTAAAGCCATTAAACAGCTTATTGCTGCGGATATTTTCCCAGGCGATATGTTGTTGAAAAATTTTGGTGTAACACGACATGGCCGGGTAATTTTTTATGATTACGATGAAATTACTTATATGAATGAAGTAAATTTTCGTATTAAACCTGAAGCGGTAACAGAAGAGCAAATTTACGCTGCTGAACCATGGTATTCAGTTGCACCTGGTGATGTATTTCCTGAAGAGATCGCCACATTTGCTTTAGCGAATAATCGATATCGACAAGCATTTTTACGACACCATGCTAATTTACTAGAAGCTAAATATTGGCAAGACTGTCAAACCAGTGTTGCTAAGGGCGTTTTTGCAGATGTTTACCCTTACCCTGAAAATACCCGTTTCTGTTATTGGAAAGCTGCCAGCACTGAACAAAAAAGCAACAACCCTTAAATTAATTGGGCAAATATCGACACATATGCTGTTTATTTAGGCGAACAGTCGTTTTTTTTAAATTTGCCCTTTACCTTTAGCTTGGCATCAGTATAATTCGAATCTGTTGCAGGGGTGTAGTTCCAATTGGTAGAACAGCGGTCTCCAAAACCGACGGTTGGGAGTTCGAATCTCTCCACCCCTGCCATTTTTTTTCGAGTATTAATTTAACCTACTTAATATTCTCTAGTATCTTCTTGTTTTCTTTTCCTTTTAAGCTTTTTACAAATTCTAGTTTTTCCTATTTGAAAATTCTGTCATGATAACCCTGACTTTAACTATAGCTAAAATGATATGAGCATTAACAAAAGACAATTTGATTTATTACAAGCCATGGGCATTACCGTTTGGCAAAGGCGGTCATTAACCAGCCGTAATTCATTGTCAGCTAATTCTCCTAAGACAGAAAACAGCACCGAGCAAAATAACGACACAACTCCTGCTGTTAACTCTCAATTATTATCAAAATCAAACCAAGACATAAGTCATGATGCTAGCCAAAAATCTGCACCCGACGAAAGTATTGCAATAAATCTAAACGCATTACTTAAACAGCAGTTATTCAAAGATATTCTAAGCTCTATAGGTGCAAGCAGTGCCGATTTATCTATTACTCATAATCAAATTGATCTTGGTATTATTAATTGGCAGTTTACCCAAAACAAAAATATTGAATTTAAGCATAACTGCTTAAAAACACCCGATTTAGAAACCCTTGCAAACTCGCCAGAATTAAAAAAATATTTATGGCAATCAATTGGACCTTTAAGCTCAACATGACACAAACAGTAAACACTACATTTACTCCTGTTAACCAGGATATCGTCGAACAACTGATGGTGATTGAACTAGCTTGTCATCCTCATCCGTGGAGTGAAAAAACTTTTCGCAGCTGTATTGATGGACGATATTTTGCTGAATACCTAACAATCGACAATATAATCGTTGGCTTTTATGTCGGTGAGCACGTAGCAGGTGAATCAACCTTGATGGATGTTTGTGTTGCACCTGAGCAACAAGGGAAAGGCTACGGTAAAGCATTATTATTACAGTTCTTCGAACAGTGTAAAAAACTTGAGACCAAAAGTATTTTCCTAGAAGTGCGAGCAAAAAACATCAGTGCACAAATGCTTTATATTAATCATGGTTTTACTGAAATATCACGCCGCACAGGTTATTACCCAAGTAATACTGGTTTTGGCTATGAAGACGCCATAGTGATGTCAAAAAAACTATAAAAATCCTGCAATGTATCGATAAAGACGAATATCACCGTAATATACTCTAAATACCGTTAAAATTAATCTACGACTTATTATTCTAATACTTATTAGTCAGCAATTACATGATGTTAGGCGAACTTTCCAAAATAAAAAGTTAACACACAGTAATCAACACTTAAATGATTCATTACTTAGCGCTATTCGTAAAATTATTTTTAGTGCTTTTAATAAAACAATTAATGGCCACATAATATCTAATAGCTGATGAATATATATTTACTAAACAGAACAAGTAAAATTATGGAGCACATATGAACAAAAAAAATTATCTTTTAGCCATTATGCCACTGGCTTTATCACTAACTGTTCAGGCAAAATCAACTCACTTGAACGCAATAAGCGACGAACTTGTCGCCACACAACGAACAGAGCTAGCCCAAAACACAAAAAATAAAGGTTTCGGTCCTCAATCGCCAAGAGATATCGATTCTGTAGCAGGAACCAACACCATTCATTTTGGCGCAGCCCCTGCTTACAACCACATGAATTTATGTAACATACATTTTCACAAGAATGCTGAACATAAAGGAGGTCAATTTACCAAGTATGCCGGCAATGGTGATGGTCACGGTTATCAAACGGGTTACTTATATTCAGGTGAATTAACCGCTCAACAACGTAAACCATTACCAAGTGCGGTATGTCCAAGCACGCATAATAGCTTACAATCAGGCGACACCATTGAAGTGCATTACGTCCACTCTTCAGCGCAAGTAAAACCTGGAGCTACGTTGGGTGCTTGTTTAAGTGAGTCAATTAAAAATCCACAGTTGCGAGTAGAAACTCAAGTCTATGTGCTCGTTAATGATGATAACGCGCTGAACTTTAATAAATTATCAGCTGTTAATGAAAACAATGGAAAATACCAAGTATTAAATATCCCTAAAAACACGGGTAAACCTGTTGTATATAGCGGTTCAACAACGGGTCCTAGCTATAACGAAGCGGGTTCACCACTTCAAGTCACCTGGAGTGTTCGACCTGAAGTGGCTAAGGTTAACATTGCTTCAGTTGCTAAATGGTGTGAAGGGAATGAGTTTAAAGAAGATCACGCCCACGGTGTTAGAAACCTAGTAACTAATCCTGAACTTCTTTCGCCAATCAAATAGTCAATATATCCTGCTCAGTAACAAAGTTATTTAGTAAAAAAAAACATTAAAAAAGCAAACCCAAGGGTTTGCTTTTTTTTACTTTTTGTTGCCCTAACTCCTGATAAAATAATTATGTTGAATGTATTTCAGGTTTATCCATTACCAATTATCAACACCTTTCATATCTGGAAGCTGATGAGCAATACCTTTATGACAGTCTATACAGGTTTTTTCACCTGAAGCTAAAGCGTCAGAGTGCATCTTAACACTGCGATTACCTTGCTCAGAAAAGTCCATATAATCAAAATCATGACAATTTCGACATTCTAAAGAGTCATTAGCTTTCATTCGTTTCCACTCACGCTCAGCCATAGAACGTCGATGGTCAACAAATTTTTCGCGAGTATCTATAACGCCGGTTAACATTCCCCAAACTTCTTTACTGGCGGCAATTTTACGTACGATCTTATCTGTCCATTTTTTAGGTACATGACAATCTGGACAAGTAGCTCGCACACCTGAGCGATTAGCATAATGAATAGTTTCACGATATTCCTCATAGACATTGTCTTGCATTTCATGACAGCTAATGCAAAATTCTTCAGTGTTAGTTACTTCTAAAGCGGTGTTAAAACCACCCCAAAAAATAACACCACCGGCAAAACCGATCACTAAAATAAACCATAATGCGGCACTATTTGGTGACTTCAAAAACATCCACAAATTTTTTAGCATGTTAATCTCCTATATTTTGCAACTATTTACTCATGACCTAAAGATTCAACAGGCTCAAAGGTGTTATCTACCAGAGGCGCTGCATCAGCTTGTGTAACATGACATTGCAGGCAAAAATAACGACGAGGAGAAACATCCGATAAGGTTTTACCATCGCGGGTTTCATAATGCGTTAAGCTAATTTTCGTTGCACCTGTTTCTGCGGCATATTTCCAACTATGGCAGTTCAAGCATTTATTACTGTTTAAGTCGACACGATAACCTCGTATTTGATGAGGTATTACTGGCGGTTGATGCACATAATTACGCGCGATAGGATTCTTATCCTTAATTACACGCTTTAATTTTTCCGCTGGGCGGGTTTCATCAATAGTTGCCGCCCCTCGAATGGTGGCTAAGCCGCCGGGGTTAACCGTTTCTTGGGCTATGGTTATAAACGTTATAGCAAACGCAGAAACAGCAACTAATAAAGTTAATAATTTCATTTCTCTCTCCTACACATCGATGATAGATTTATCGATGTATTAATTTTTCAACATTAAGCTTTAGTGACTTTAACCGCACATTTCTTATAATCAGTTTGCTTTGACAGCGGGTCGGTTGCATCTAAGGTGACTTTATTTACTAGCTGCTTAGCGTCAAACCATGGCATAAACACTAATCCTTTCGGGGGGCGGTTTCGGCCTCTGGTTTCAACTCGAGATTCAACTTCGCCTCGACGAGACGCCATTAAAACCTTATCGCCTCGGCGTAAATCACGTTCTCTAGCGTCATCAGGGTGCATAAAAATCACCGCATCAGGAAAAGCTTTATGAAGTTCAGGTACTCGCGCAGTCATTGAACCTGAGTGCCAATGTTCCAGAACACGTCCGGTGCTCAGCCATAAGTTATATTCTTCATCTGGCGATTCCGCTGGTGGTTCATATGGCAGAGCAAAAATAACCGCTTTATTATCTTTATGACCGTAAAACTGCACTTCACTGCCTTTTTCTACGTAAGGATCATGGCCTTCTCTAAAGCGCCACTTGGTTTCTTTACCGTTGACCACTGGCCACCTTAAACCACGCTCTTCGTGATATCGGTCAAACGGTGCTAAATCGTGACCATGGCCGCGACCAAATTCAGCATATTCTTCAAACAAACCTTTTTGGATATAAAAACCAAAAGCATCGCCTTCGAAGTTGGTATCGCCTTTTGACTCACTCATCGGGAACTTATTCACTTTACCATTAGCGTATAGCACGTCGTATAACGTTTTACCGCGAAGCTCTGGTTGTTTCGCAATCAACGCTTCTGGCCACACTTCTTCGACTTTAAAACGTTTAGAAAACTCCACCAATTGCCAAAGGTCTGATCGCGCATCACCTGGCGCATTCACTTGTTGATGCCAGAATTGTGTCCGACGTTCGGCATTACCGTACGCACCCTCTTTTTCTACCCACATCGCCGTCGGTAAAATAAGATCAGCAGCTTGTGCAGTAACGGTGGGATAAGGGTCTGACACGACAATAAAATTTTCTGGATTACGATAACCCGGAATTGCCTCTTCATTAATATTCGGCGCCGCTTGCATATTGTTATTACACATCACCCAATAAGCATTGAGTTTGCCATCTTTTAACATACGATTTTGTAATACGGCATGATAACCAGGTTTAGGTGGAATAGTCCCCTCTGGCAACTGCCAAATTTTCTCAGCTATCGCTCTATGTTTAGGGTTTGCAACTTGTAAATCAGCCGGTAAACGATGTGAAAATGTTCCGACTTCTCGCGCGGTTCCACAAGCTGAAGGCTGCCCGGTTAAAGAAAACGGGCTATTGCCTGGTTCAGAAATTTTTCCCGTTAATAAATGCACGTTGTACATTAAATTATTAGCCCAAACACCACGAGTATGTTGATTGAATCCCATGGTCCAAAATGAGGTGACTTTCACTTTAGGATCAGCGTACAACTTCGCCATTTCAATCAAATTAGCTTCTGGCACACCCGATAATTTTGATACAGACTCAACCGTATAAGTGCTGACAAACTTAGCATAAGCTTCAAATGTCATCGGTTTTGACTCACCACTACCGGCATTTTTAGCCGCTTTTTCTAATGGATGCGTTGGACGTAAGCCATAACCAATATCGGTAACGCCTTCACGCACATTAACATGCTTTTTCATGAAGTCTTTATTAACGGCATTATTTTGAATAATGTAATTAGCGATAAAGTTTAAAATAGCTAAATCGGTTTGTGGTGTGAAAATCATGCCATTATCGGCAAGTTCAAAACTACGGTGCTTATAAGTTGATAGCACATTAACTTTAACGTGCGGTGCACTTAAACGGCGGTCGGTGAGTCGCGACCACAAAATAGGATGCATTTCTGCCATATTTGAGCCCCAAAGTACAAAGGCATCAGCATTTTCCAAATCATCGTAACAGCCCATAGGTTCATCGATACCAAAGGTACGCATAAAGCCACCAACAGCTGAGGCCATACAATGACGGGCATTCGGGTCAATATTATTAGTCAAGAAGCCTGCTTTCATCAACTTAGAAGCAGCATATCCCTCCCAAACTGTCCATTGACCAGAGCCAAACATGCCGACTGATGTTGGTCCTTTCTTCTTGATTGCGGCTTTAAATTTATCAGCCATGACATCAAAGGCTTTGCCCCAACTTACCGGCGAAAAGTCGCCTTCTTTATCGTATTCACCATCAGTCATTCTTAATAAAGGTTGGGTTAATCGGTCTTTACCGTACATAATTTTCGAGAGAAAATAGCCTTTTATACAGTTCAAGCCTTTATTAACTTCTGCTTCGGGATCGCCCTGCGTTGCTACCACTTTGCCATGTTGAGTACCGACTAATACACTACAACCCGTGCCACAAAACCGACAAGGGGCTTTGTCCCATTTAATCGTGCTTTGAGACGATTGAGTGATCAAGTTAGTCGCTGACGCAGGGACCGCAACGCCAGCGGCAACAGCAGTTGCAGCAATTGCATTAGCTTTAATAAAATCACGTCGAGTTAAGGTCATAATGCTTTCCCCTGATGCTGTGGTAAACCGGCATCGTTATGATGAAATATTAGTGATGAAGAGATAACACCTGAGACATTGCTCATGTCTGTAATGGTATCTATGATGCGTTTGGCAGGATTGGTTTCTCCTTCAAGCCCCTCTACGGTGAAAACCAAACTGCCATTTTCGCCAGTTGCATGTATTTCAGCACCAGGAAATGCTTGCAAATCATCAGCAACTTTAGCCGCTTTGTCTGGGTAAGCCATAAACATAACGCCGGCAATATTTACTGGGCTTTCTTCTAAAAGATTAATCACATTTTTGCCCTCTTATAATTTTTCATTTGCTTTTGCTGAATGCTCAAGCACGGCTGCAGGCTTAGCGCCAAATACTTTTAAAATAAATACCGCGACTAAGGCTGTGGCGATAAAGCCAAAAATAAATATCAATGGCATTGAGGTATAGCCCAAAACATTCCATATTAACTGTTCTAAATCACTCATTATTTACTCCTAACAGACCTGTTGACAGGTTTATTGCCGACTCAGGGCAAATAGCAACACACGCGCCGCACCCCGTGCAATCAACCAATGTAATTTCAGGTTGAGGCACACTTCCATGAAGGTAGGTAAAGTTAATGGCTTCAGACTCACAACTGTCCTGACAAACTTGGCAGTGCACCTGATTTTTAGCTAAACAACTTGCTTCAATTTCAATAGTTAACTGCCAAGGGACAGCGCCCAAAGGTGTGAATAATGGCTCTTTGCAAGCCTTTACACATTGTTGACAAAATGTACATTCTCCAGCAAAAAAATTAATTTCAGGAAAACCACCATCACCTTTAACAATGATATTTTCCTCACAAGCATCCATGCAATCGCCACATTGCGTACAGCCTTGGGTAAATAACTTTTCGTCCACGGTCCAAGGTAATCTAATCGCTGACGGTGTAGAAACATGCTTAGCTCGCATAAAGTTACGACGGCTTAAATCAACCATAAATCCCCTCTACCTGAAAAGATAAAACAACTATATTTTTCCAAGTTAATTAAGTGACATAGATCACATGCAAACATTATTAACTGACGATACTGCATTTAATCAGTGCGTTACTTGATGTAAATCAAGTTTCTCTTGTACTTAATAGATAAAACCTGAATAAGGTAAGAATGATTAGCCCTAAAATGAAATTAGTTGTTAACCATGCGAAGTTATTTTCATTTTAGCTATGTACATTTAAATAATTTTTGAAGTGTTTTTTACATAATAACGACTTATTCACTCTTACTTTAAAGTGCGTAATGAGCTGAAATATCCACTGTTATTGTTTAAGTTAAGCACTTCCTGGCAGGAACCTTTAACTATCGTGGTAAAAAATTGAAATTAAAATTAAAATACAAGATATTGTTACTGCCCTTCGCACTTGTTTTCGATATAATGTTGCGCTTTAAAATTTTAGTTAAATTCTATTCATCCACTTTTAAAACAGGTAATTTGCATGTCTGTACAACAGCAGGAAGTCGACCTTCGACGCACCTTCGCTATTATTTCTCATCCTGATGCGGGTAAAACGACGATCACTGAAAAGGTTTTACTTTTTGGTCAAGCTTTACAAAAAGCCGGTACTGTAAAAGGTAAAAAGTCGGGGCAACATGCGAAATCTGACTGGATGGAAATGGAAAAAGAACGTGGTATTTCAATTACTACTTCTGTGATGCAATTTCCCTATAACAACTGCTTAGTTAATTTACTCGATACGCCGGGTCATGAAGACTTCTCAGAAGATACTTACCGTACCTTAACCGCCGTTGACTCTTGTTTAATGGTAATCGATGTAGCTAAAGGTGTAGAAGCCCGTACCATTAAATTAATGGAAGTTACTCGTCTGCGTGACACCCCGATAATTACTTTCATGAATAAAATGGATCGCGATGTACGTGACCCAATGGAAGTCATGGATGAAGTTGAAGACGTACTAAAAATTAAATGTGCCCCTATTACCTGGCCAATTGGCATGGGTAAAGAGTTCAAAGGCGTGTATAACATCTTAACCGATGAGATATTTTTATATCAAACAGGTCAAGGCCACACCATTCAAGAAAAGCGCGTTATTAAAGGTATTGATAACCCAGAATTAGATAAAGTTATTGGTGGCTACGCTGAAGATTTACGCGAAGAATTAGAGCTGGTTGCTGGCGCGTCACATGAGTTTAACCTTGAAGAGTTTTTAAAAGGTGAGCTTACACCAGTATTTTTTGGTACCGCATTGGGTAACTTTGGTGTTGACCATATGCTTGACGGCTTAACTCGCTGGGCACCAAAACCTTTACCTCGTGAAACTGATACTCGCATTGTTAATGCTGAAGAAGAAAAATTCTCAGGTTTTGTTTTTAAAATTCAAGCCAATATGGATCCTAAACATCGTGACCGTATTGCTTTCATTCGTATTTGTTCAGGCAAGTATGAAAAAGGCATGAAAATGAAACAAGTGCGCATCGGCAAAGACGTAAGAATTGCTGACGCTGTAACCTTTATGGCCGGTGACCGCTCTAATGTTGAGCAAGCTTATGCTGGCGATATTATTGGATTACATAACCATGGCAGTATTCAAATTGGCGACACTTTTACCGCTGGTGAGGATATGAAGTTTAGCGGCATACCAAACTTTGCCCCTGAAATGTTCCGAAGAATTCGATTACGCGATCCACTTAAAGCGAAGCAATTGCAAAAAGGTTTAATCCAGTTATCAGAGGAAGGTGCAGTGCAGGTATTTAGACCTTTCAACTCTAACGATATGATCGTTGGCGCGGTCGGTGTATTGCAGTTTGAAGTGGTTGTGCAACGTTTAAAAACTGAATACAAAGTTGACGCTATTTACGAACCTATCAGCGTAGCAACAGCGCGTTGGTGTACTTGCGACAATGAACGCACGTTTGAGCAATTTGAAAAGAAAGCTTATGACAACCTAGCATTGGATGGCGGTAATAACTTAACTTACATCGCCCCGACTATGGTGAACTTAAGCCTAGCGCAAGAACGTCATCCAGATATTAAGTTTCACAAAACACGCGAGCATTAATCTCCAGTAGGTTAATTTAGCGCAGTTGATGACAAGCAGTTGATGACAAGTAAAAGTTAATCACGTAATTTACCCATAAGCCTAGTCAATAACATTAGGCTTATTCACTCAAGTAAATGCCACACACTTGAGCCTTAATAGAATAAGAGTTAAATAAAATGAATATTAGTAACATCCTAAGTGAAAGAGTTAGTGCAGCAATGACAGCAGCAGGTTTACCTGAAGGCACAAATCCTGCGATAAGTTTATCTAACCGAGCAAATTTTGGTGATTACCAAGCCAACGGTGTTATGGGTGCAGCTAAAAAATTAAAAACCAACCCTCGTGAATTAGCAACCAAAGTGGTTGAAGCACTCGACTTAACGGGTATTGCTGAAAAAGTTGAATTAGCAGGCCCTGGCTTTATTAATATTCATTTAGACCAAAACTGGTTAGCAGCACAATTAAACCAAATATCGAACGATAAAAACTTAGGTGTAAACCAGTCAGAAAAACCACAGAACGTTGTGGTTGATTATTCTGCGCCAAACCTCGCTAAAGAAATGCACGTAGGACACTTACGCTCAACCATTATTGGCGATGCGGTTGTTCGTGCGCTTGAGTTTCGTGGTGAACATGTTATTCGTCAAAATCACATGGGTGATTGGGGCACGCAGTTTGGTATGTTACTCGCTCACTTAAGCGATAAACTAGCCTCGAATGAAGTGGCTGAAACGGCCCTATCAGATCTAGAAAATTTCTATCGTGAAGCAAAAATTCGTTTTGATAACGAAGACGGCTTTGCTGATCGTGCCCGCGATTATGTCGTAAGATTGCAAAGTGGCGACGCACATTGCGCAACACTATGGCAGCAGTTTATTGATATTTCAATTAGCCACAGTGAAGACATTTATAAAAAACTTAATGTCACATTAGCGCGTAAAGACATTATGGGCGAAAGTGCTTATAACGATGATTTATCAAATGTTATTGATGAATTAATGGCACAAAAAATAGCCGTTGAAGACCAAGGCGCTAAAGTTGTTTTTATTAACGAAATGGCCAATAAAGACGGCGACCCTTCTGTATTTATTGTACAAAAATCCGGTGGCGGTTACTTATATGCAACAACAGATTTATCTGCGTGTCGCTACCGTGTTGGTGAATTAAAAGCCGACCGAATTATTATTTTTACTGACGCTCGCCAAGCGTTGCATTTTAAACAAGTTGAAATCGTTGCCCGTAAAGCCGGTTTCTTACCGGAGCATGTAGGTTATGACCATTGCCCATTTGGCATGATGATGGGAGACGATGGTAAGCCTTTTAAAACCCGTACCGGTGGCACGATTAAACTCGCCGAATTACTCGATGAAGCAGTGGTT
This sequence comes from Cognaticolwellia beringensis, assembly GCF_002076895.1. Taxonomy (NCBI): domain Bacteria; kingdom Pseudomonadati; phylum Pseudomonadota; class Gammaproteobacteria; order Alteromonadales; family Colwelliaceae; genus Cognaticolwellia; species Cognaticolwellia beringensis. The sequence continues at coordinate 3,378,212 of NZ_CP020465.1, read as the reverse complement.
AGAGCAAAAGTTGTTATCGCCGAAAAAAATCCTGATTATACCGAAGCGCATTTAACTGAAATTGCTGAAAAAGTAGGGATTGGCGCGGTTAAGTTTGCTGACTTATCAAAAAACCGTACTAGCGATTATATTTTCAACTGGAAAACCATGCTCAGTTTTGAAGGCGCTACAGCACCCTACTTACAATATGCTTATTCGCGTATTAAAAGTATTTTCACTAAGGCTGATTTCTCAGCTAACGATGGCTTACCGGCCATTGTTATTATCGAGCCACAAGAAAAAGCGCTAGCGCTAAAACTATTACAGTTAGAAAACGTGATAGATTCTGTCATTAGCGAATGTACACCAAACCTGTTGTGTAATTACTTGTATGAACTTGCGAGTCTTTACATGAGCTTTTACGAAGCTTGCCCAATATTAAAAGATGATATTGCTGATGACGTTAAACAATCAAGGCTAGCCCTTAGCTACATTATTGCAAATACCTTAAAGCAAGGATTAGATATTTTAGGTATCGACGTTATGGAACGCATGTAAAATATCTACGGGACAATATGCTGTAAATGAAAATATTACTCATTGATAACACTGAGAACCAGCTGCTCGAGCTTAAACAAGACCTTACTAAGTCTCGAGCTAAGTTTGCGCATGTAAATGGCTTAAACGCTGCAATATCAGCACTTTCAAAGCACAAGTTTACAGTTGTAATAAGTGCTGCCATCGTTGATAAAAAAGATGGCAACACTATTTTTGCAATGATCGCCAAAAAATTTCCAGCCATTGTTCGTATTTTAATTAGCAATAATGAACAACAAACGCAAAACAATGCACATTATTCTTTTGCTCAACCTATAGAATGTAAAACCATTATTAGCACCATCGCTAATTTGGCGAATCATAATAAAGCCATCACTAAAGATATTATTGTAAAAACCGTTGCTAATATAAAAACGCTACCTAGCCCGCCTAAAGTTTATATGCAGCTAAATGCTACCTTAAAAGAAAGTAATACAGACTCACAAAAAATTGCTCAAATTATTCAACAAGACCCTGCACTAACAGCCAAAGTGCTTCAGTTCTCTAATCATACTTTTGCGACCGGTTCAAAGCCGATGATGAATATTTCAGATGCCATCACTAAAATGGGCATTGACACCTTATGCTGCATTGTAATGACCGCCGAACTATTCTCTTATGCGCCAAAGATCAAAGGTTTTTCAATCCAGGATGAGCAATTGCATTGTTTAGCCACAGCAAAACTTGCGGCTTCAATGGTCAAGCCAGAATTAAAACAAGACACCATGATCGCGGGCTTATTACACGACATTGGTAAAGTTGTATTATTTGAGATGAATGAAAAAACCACCGAGTTATTCTTTTTGCACCGTGTGAGCGATGACAATAATATCGATTTAGAAAATAAAATGTTTGCTAGTGATCACTGCCATGTTGGTGGTTATTTATTGCATATGTGGGGTTTTTCCTACCACATAATTGAAGCCATTATTTTACATCACCGCCCCGAAAAGCTATTACAAAAATCCTTCGGCACAGCACAAGCTGTTTATCTTGCCAATGTGCTTGTTCATCAACAAACACCCAACGCTGAATTTATTAGTCATTATAAATTAAACGACGTTATTGATATACTCACCCAACGGGCGAATAAATTAATTTAGCCTGCTCCTTAGTCTAAGCATGGCATTAATAAACACCACAGGAGTTAAGATGGAAAATACCTTGAGCTTTACCGATAGCCATTGTCATCTTGACTTTGATAATTTTAATGCCGATTTCCCCAGTTTACTTAATCAATGTTATCAAGCAAAAATTCGTAATATTGTTATACCTAGTATTGGTCCTAAAAATTGGCAAAGAGTGCTTACACTGACCAAAACACACAGAAACGAAAAATTATCACTGCATGCTTGTTTAGGTATTCATCCATGGTTTCTTAATGATTTAACCGAGCATAGTTTGAGTGATTTAGCTCACTTAGTGAAAAATAATATCGATGATATAGTGGCTATTGGGGAAGCAGGGATTGACGGTGTAATTGATAAAGAGCAAAATAATTTAGCATTACAAATTCAAGTTTTTGAGCACCAAATTGATTTAGCAAAATCATTCAGTCTACCTATCATTGTTCATCATCGCAGAACACATCAAGATATAACCCGTATACTAAGAGAAAAAAAAACACCTCAAGGTGGAATTATTCACGCATTTTCAGGCAGTTATCAACAAGCATGCCAGTACATTGATCTAGGTTTTAAATTAGGTATTGGTGGGACTATTACCTACCCAAGAGCTGAGAAAACCATTAAAGCAGTTAAACGCTTACCGATAACAAGCTTGGTATTAGAAACCGATGCGCCTTCAATGCCATTATATGGTTTTCAGGGCGAAAATAACACACCGCTGCAGCTTATTAATGTTTTTCAAGCTCTGGCTAAAATACGCAATGAATCAACTGAAGTTCTTGCCCACGCACTGCAAGAAAATATCACCGCTATTTTACCTAAGCTAAGTTCTTAACTGCATTATTTAGTTGGAGGTCTAAATCCTTGGCGGCTGAAGCGATTTAAACCACGCGTTAAGAGAAATCCAATAACACCCGCAACTATCATCAATATGCGCATAATATCGTATTGAGAACGGCTATTATCGGCCAGTTCATCAGCCAACATCGAACGATGAAGCGATAGTCTAATATACCCGTGTAACTTGTCACTACGAAGTTCCTGCACAAAAGGAAATACATCACCCGTTTGGTTTATTTTTCTAATGCTAATACCAAAAAGATCATTAATCGACTCTGCTTGCTCAGAACTTGCCATGGCTTGCCCTGTAATACCATATATATGGACACTTTTTACTAATGGCTGCTGAACTAAGGTATCGGTATATTGTTGTAACTGGTTTGGTTTTTGCGCTAAATAAGGCATAGCGCTTGTTGCGGCTTGTGCCAAGTAAAGCTTACCAATTTTATTGGCATGATCTTGAATATGCATTTGTTGAGTGTCGCGACTAGTCACCCAAAAATCCATCAATAAAACAATCAACAAAATAGCTATAGCTAATTGCAATATTTTATTATAAATCGACGATAATTTAGGGTATAAAGGCTGTTCTATTTGCTTCATCAAACGAATTGCTTCCTACATTTTTATAACTACAGTATAGAACTAAATTTAAATATTTTATACTAGGATAATCGTTTTAAAGCGTGTTTTTCAAATAAGGCATTACCGTGACAAACCAAAATAAATCTTTTCCTTTGAACGATATTCAGCACTTAAATTTAGCACAATGGTTACCTGTCGACTCTACCACCAACAATATGGCTATTAATTATGATCAAGCACAGCAAACCTTTGTTTTAGGTGAACAGGATAATGCGACAGCCCAAAAGAATGTAACAGACACTATCGAGCTTGTTGTTTTTGGTGATATCAAAGTAGCCACCTTAGTAAATTTGATCAACGAGTGCGAAATAAGTTTGCTCTGCCTGTATAAAATTAATCAGCGAAATAACGCTATAAGCTATAGATTGGGTGTAAAAGTAATCGATATTAAACAAGCCAGAGATCGCTTGTCGACATTCAATATTGCCGAAAAAATTGAATCCGCATTATTACTCAATGCACCAACACTTTCATCACCCGGTTTGCTAGTAATGGATATGGATTCAACCACCATAAAAATTGAATGTATTGATGAAATAGCGGCACTTGCCGGTGTTGGTGAAGAAGTAGCAGCAGTAACTGAACTCGCGATGCAAGGACAACTGGATTTTAGCCAAAGTTTGCATCAACGTGTTGCTAAACTACAAAATGCACCTGAAGAAATATTAGCGCAAGTAGCGAAGAATATACCGCTGATGGAAGGTTTAGAAACCTTAGTAATCGCGCTTAAAAAACAGCATTGGCGTGTGGCGATTGCCTCAGGTGGTTTTACATATTTTGCCGATCATTTAAAACAAATGTTATCACTAGACGCCGCCGTAGCTAACGTTTTAGAAATCACAAATCATAAACTAACTGGAAAAGTTTTAGGTGATGTAATAGACGCAAAAGCAAAGGCAGATTGTTTGCAGCAATTACAAAGCGAATTTAATATTGCGACGACACAAACCGTTGCTATGGGTGATGGCGCTAACGATTTGGTAATGATGGCAGCTGCACATTTAGGTGTTGCCTTTCATGCAAAACCTTTAGTGCTCGCTCAAGCAGATGCTTGCATAACAACGTCTGGCCTAGATTGTTTATTGCACTGGCTTAAATAATCAATAATAGGGGCAACTCGCTAGTTGCACAGTTGCCCTAAATATTAACACTATAATTTAGCCTTTGCGCATTAAACGATAACGAAAAATCACTTCTTGCGTGATATCAAAAACTTGCGCAATACCCGCGACGCTCCAAATCTCTTGTTCAATTTGTTTGCCGCGATGAATGGCGTAAGAACTAATATAGCTAAGTTCTGGATTCAAGTGGTTCATATCAGGTCCCCCAGCACGCGATAGTTTCACCAACACACAGAAAAACTGGCCGTTTTTCAAGGCTTGATGAATAAAAGATTGCTTTAATTCATCACTATCTAACTCTACAGACAGCTTTATTGTTACTGCCTTATCTACCCTATCGACGCTAGGATTAATCGCGATATAAAGTACTTTAGAACTCGCAGTTTCCGTGTTCTGCATTTTCTTAAGCTTAACCGTCAAGTTATTCATAAAATCTGCGTGCCCCAATATGGGGTATAAGTTGTAATAAGATTCACGATCGCTTAATTGCGCCATTTGTGCCATTAATTTGCCACTAGGGTCGCCACTTGCAATAACGTTTGACTTATAACGGCTACCACTTGTTTGCACAACAAGTGTCGGTAGCTTTGTACTTGCACTGTAAATATTCCTCAGGGCTTTAGCTAAGCCAGGATTAGACTGAGCATATTCGTCTGAGGTTAATTTATGACGGTTTTTATCAATTAATGCTTTAAAAAACTTACGGCCTATATGTTGATGTTTTTCAATATAAACTCTTAAATTAACGATAGTTTTAGTACGATTAACCCGTATGACTTCATAGGGTAAGCCAGTTAAATCGAACGCCGAAGTGATTTGTTGCAATTTAGGCAAAGCTAAATGAACAATATTACCTGCCACCAAGGCTGTTGCTTTATCAAGCACAATTTTTAAACCCGATGTTGAGAAATTAAGTGAAAAACCTGGCGAGATAACATTGTCAATTTCAATATTAGCCGGTGTTTTATATGTAAAGCGTAATTCTTGTCGCTGATTTCTATAGTTTATGCCAACTTCATCAACACTGAACGGTTTACTTAAACGTTTATGACCAAACCTTTTCAATTTAACCGTATTAATTCCCTCATAAGACAACGCCTTATATGCTTGTACCGTTTCATCATGCGTAACATCACTTATCACAACAATATAAGGTGTTTTAGCTAAAAGTACCTTAACCTCTTCAGATACAGGGGCATTTAAATATTCATTTTTCTGCGTAATACTATTTGATAACGTAAAGTGAGATTCGGCGCGGCTTGTATCTACATCCAACAAGCTTAATTGAGAAACCGAGAAATACTCTTTTGACGCAGAAAACCCCAAGAATTGCTGCATAAACTCAGGATCATCACTCAGCTGTATTTCATCTGCAGTATAAAAATATGACTTACCTTTACTTTTATGTATAAAACTAAATACTAATAATGATTTCCCGGATAAAGCTAATTTTTTAAGTCGAATAATTCGCTCTTGCGATATTAAACAATATAACGTCGAATAATGACTTTCATCCTGCCAATACTGGTAAATATCTTGGTTATTATTACAAGTTAGCGCATATTTAGGGGTTAAAAGCTTAGCGTTCTTTTCAATAAAAACCGGCAATTCATTGGACTTTGGCATAACAAACTGTTCAAAACTGCGTGTTTTTAATGCGCTAATGGTATTATCTAAATTGATTTTGTAACGTCGCTTATTGCTCTGAATAAAACTAATCAGGTATTTTGAAAAACTATCTGAATTCGATAGATCTTCGATCACTCTTTTAACACCGACCAATTGCATATTATCTAAAATGGTGACATTTTTAACTTCGTAGATTAAGTCGCTATCATCAGTTAATTGGTATTGTTCTTCTAAACCAGTAAAGCGCAGCGTTATTTGTTGGCCTATATTAATAGTGCTTAAATCATTAACTCTGAATTTACAGCCATGAATACTTAGATCTGAAGTTGAACATTCAAAATCACGCTCATCAGCTATCGAAACTTTAATTGGAATAACAAAGTTCATTCGCTCTTCGGCGCGATCATAATAAGTGCCAAAACGGTAAAATTGTGCCGGAAACTGAGGTTTTTCTAATATTTTTCCTGTGTCCTCAGGTTGGCTTTTAGTTACCTTACTTTTCTCTTTTTGATAAATAACTCGAAAGTTATTCTCAGTATTCATTACAGCTTCGTATACACCTATAGTGTAGCCGCCATATCGCGAAAAAAATTCAGTGAAAACCACGCTGGCAATTCTATCTAAAAAGTGAATTCTTTCTTCATGCTCAAAAGCTTTACATTCGCCATCCACATGTCCTCGTAAATCAATCAGCCGACTACAAGGCGCTGCAAGTCGTTTTAATTCCATTTTTAACAGGAAGCTTTCAGTCTTCGACATGCTTTTTGTGACAGCGTTAAACCTAGCTTCAAAGTCACTAATTAAGACTTGGCCACTAAATTCATCAATAATTTTTTGATATTTTGAAAAATCTTTATTCATTTACGCTTCAATATCTTTACAATAAAGAAAACTACTTATCGTGTTTTGCGCTAGTATATGTGGCTTGTTATAAAATTAACACTACATGACTAGACACTACTTTGAAAAGTAACCCATTTATATTTAACTGTTTTAAAGCAATAACCATACCTGTTAAATAACTATAGAGGTAGAAAAACAATAAACCTTCGCTTGAAACAATAAAATTTACACCAAACTATTTAAGCAACTGATTATAAACATAAAAATATAGATAAACAATTTCACTGACAAACAGCTATAAATATATATTAATCTGGTTTTTTGTCATAATTTTGACTAATGATAATTGGTTAAAATATTAATTTTTGAAATAGGCAGCAAATGGCAAAGTTAGCAAAAATAGAATTCGTTTGTACCGACTGCGGTATGAACTACCCTCGTTGGCAAGGTCAATGCCGATGTGGCGCATGGAATACCTTAGCTGAAATGAAAATCTCTCCTAGTCAGAGTAAAAGTGCCACCAAAAGTCGTACCTCATCTGGAGGTTACGCTGGTGGTACGGGGGGTGGTTCTAAAAAAATTAATGAGGTTGAAACCACTGAGGCTGAAAAACAGCTAACCGGCATTGGTGAGCTTGACCGTGTATTATGTGGCGGTGTTACTACTGGCTCAGTCAATATTATTTCAGGCGATCCGGGGGCGGGTAAAACCACCCTGCTTTCCGATTTAGTTTCCCGTATGTCACAATTAATGCCTTCACTTTACTGTACCGCGGAAGAATCGCTTTCGCAGTTCAAAAACAGGGTGCAACGCTTAAAGCTTGATTATAATCCTGACGAATTGTATTTATTGTCTGAAACCAGTGTTGAAGCGATTATTGAAGAGCTAGAGCAAAAGAAAATTAAGTTTGCTGTTATTGACTCTATTCAAGCAGTAGTTACCGATAATGCCAATGGCAGCCCTGGTTCTCCGTCACAAGTAAAAAGTGCTGCGCAGGCATTAACGCAATACTGTAAACAAAATAACGTCACCATGTTTCTTATTGCCCACGTTAATAAAAATAATGAAATAGCTGGGCCTCAAACCTTAGTACATATTGTTGATGCACTACTGCATATCGACACAAATGATGGCCAAATACGCACATTAAGAGCCAATAAAAATCGCTTTGGTGATATTGATACTGTCGGTATTTTTAAAATGTGTGAACGCGGCATGCTAAGCGTTGACAACCCAAGCGAAATATTTTTATCGGGCTCGAGCACTGAATCTCCGGGCTCAGCGATAACTTGTATACGAAAAGGCAACCGGAATTTATTACTAGAAATTCAGTGTTTAACCACAGAAACCGAAGCCGAATTTCCACAACGAGTTTGTGTTGGTTTGAATATGAATCGCATAAAAATGCTTACCGGCATTTTACGCAAACATACCAAAACTAAAATTTATCATGATACTTTTTTCAATATTATTGGTGGCCTTAAAATAGATGAGTCTGAAACCTGTATTGATCTTGCGCTGGTCACCGCATTGTTAAGCAGCTTGAATGAATTTGTTATTCCAAGGACAACTTGTATCATGGGTGAGCTGAGTTTAAATGGCGATGTACGCCCGATAGACAGTGGAGTTCCGCGAGTAAAAGAAGCCGCTCAACATGGTTTTAAGGAAATATTCATTCCGTTTAGAAATTACCATAAATCGATGGAAGGTTTAGGCGCAAAAATTACCCCGGTAAAAACTATTCATGAATTAATTGAGCTGATCAAATAGTAGATTGATAGCTGAGTGGCAAATATCGACCATCAGTGCCACTCAATTGCATCTGATCTTGCCAGTCAATTATATTCTTATTTTGGAGACTGTAAACGTTAAGTATTTATAAAAGCAGACGTAATAATCTATCTGCTTTATGGAAACTGTGAACACAAAATGGTCAAATTTACCACTCAAAACCTCACGGCCTTACGTTACATAGTATTGAAGCTAACAATCAGTCAGTCAGTATAATTTAATCATATAAGTGAGTGACTGCACAAACCAAGATACAGCTGAAGTAAGGGGTATTGCGGCGTGTGAGATAAAAAAAGTCTCCTCAATGATTGATCACAATTCGCTTTGAAAGACTTAAACCTATACCCGAAAACCTATACCCGAACCACTTTCAGCGACTTCAAGAGAGTTTTAGGGAGTTATTTTACACAACGGTTAATGATATCAGCAGCTGAACTTACCTGTAGTTACCTGTAGTTAATTTGTAATTTTACTGCTTCAATAAAGTACTTATTAAAGTTAATAGTTAATAAAAGCGTTAGTTGCATTAGCCTATAAGAATATCAGTACGGGATTGGTCATGTTCATACATGACAATACCCTCCCCTTATAAAACCTACCCCTTGTTCTATAGAGGTAAAACCCAAAAAGATCTTTTAATTACAGCGAAATAAAAGCGTAATAAAAATAGCTAAGACCTATCTTCAATAGCTTGAAATTTTACTAGCTTGAGTCACTTCAATACTTTAATTCTTTAATACTTTAATCAGAATATCTAGTCGTCAGTATTATCGAAGAATTAGTACGTAAGACCCCCTCAATCGTGGCAATCTTATGTAGAATGTCATCGAGGTTTTCTGAGGTTTTCGTTTTGATCACAGCGATAAGATCATATTCCCCATTGACTGAATGAACCTCTGTAATATCCTGTGTTTTTAATAAAGTCGATCTGACTTGCAATGATTTTTCCTGTTGGGTTGCAATGGAAACGTGTGCTGAAATAAAATTATTCAGATAGTTTTTTCCTAATTCCAAACTATAGCCCTTAATCACTCCAATTCGCTCAAGTTTCTCAATGCGCACATGTACGGTCGCCCGTGAAATTTTCAGTTCTCGAGCAATATCCGAAATGCTTGCCCGAACATCTTTCTTTAAAACCGTAAGAAGTTTCTCTTCCGCTTCAGTGATCATGGAACTACCTTTATAACTTTTGCTACATATGTGTGACGTTTTGTAAAAAATAATACATTAAATTGATAATTATGCTACTTAAAGTTGACAGGTGTTTAAAAGATAATGGCAAGCATCATTCAACAAAAAGATCTGTTATGTCGAGCCTTTGTGAAATAAAAAATGAATTATATGATCAGGTAATACTGCAGAGTTATTCCCCTAGTCAGATTACACGAGTTAAAGATAAAGCGACTCGGAATAGGAACCAACATAACATCGTATTTGTTGGCTTTACCAAGACAATAGCCTCGAATAATCAACGACATTGTCCTACGGATTTAGTTGACACCTTACATCGGCAAAATAAACAAATTGCGATGGTTATGTCATGATCATTATTCGTCCTATCACACTAGATGACTTTGACGCTTTGCATCAGATAGCCATTGACTCTGGCAACGGGTTTACCTCCTTTCCTGATGATAGGCTAGTTCTCAAAGAGCGGATTGAACATTCATTGCGTTCATTTGATGTCAAAATCACTGAGCCAGGTCAGCAGGGCTACCTATTTGTAATGCAAGATACCTCAAACTCAGAAGTTGTCGGTACCAGTGGCATTGAGGCCTCAGTTGGAGTAAAAACGCCCTTATATCACCATCGCATTGAGCAATGTGTGCATAACTCTGAACATCTGAAACTTCGCAAAGAACATCAGACTTTAACCCTGTGTACAGATTTAGCCGCAAGCACAGAAATTTGTTCTTTATACCTAAAAGGTAGTCACAGAGTTAACGGCAATGGCCGTGCGTTGTCTCGATTTCGGTTTATGTTTATGGCTGCACACAAACAGCGATTCTCTGCGAAAATAATGGCAGAAATGCGTGGTTATGGTGACGAGCATAATCAATCACCGTTTTGGTCTTGGTTTGAGCAGCACTTTTGCAACATTAGTTTTTCTCTCTCAAATCATTGTATTGGTATAGGAGATATGAGATTTGCAAGCGAGCTAATGCCTAAGCACCCCTTGTATACCAGCCTGATGTCGAAAAGTGCACGAGATGCTATAAATCAGGTGCATCCGGACACTCTACCTGCACTGGCTTTGTTAGAAAAAGAAGGATTTAAATCCGGTGACTACATAGGGGTCAATGATGCCGGCCCCGCGGTTATATGCCCGCTTGAGAAGATCAGAACAGTGATGTTCAGTGAAACAAAAAGGGTAAAAATTTCCACTGTAGAAAACAACCAAAAGAAATATATAGCATGTAACCACAAGCTGTCGGGCTTTAGGGCTGCACAAATTAACCTCGTCTTAACCATAGAATATGTGCTGATCACTGCCGAGGTGGCGCTTGCCTTAAATGTTATAGACGGAGACTGGTTAACAATGGTTGAGAATTAATCAAGTCGCCTTGTTATCAATTAATCCTTAGTCAAGCTATCACCATGCATACGAGTAGTGTGTATACGAGATTGATTGCCGCTTCAGTAGTTAAAATATTTAGCAGCACAAACAATTAATGTGCAGTAGTAAGTTTAATTAATGTAAAGATATTATAAATAAGGACAATAAATGTACGATCCCTTGCATGATAAATCGCCAGGTTGCGATGAGAAATACCCTGACAGTTACTGGGCCGATGTCGCTGGCATCCCACCTAAGCATGAAGGCCAGCTTGATCGTGATATAGAGGTAGATGTTGCAATTGTGGGTGCCGGTTACACAGGCTTATCCTGTGCGCTGCATTTGGCACGTGAGCATGGCATTAAGGCCACTGTTTTAGAGGCAAACCAAACTGCTTGGGGGGCCAGTGGCCGCAATGGTGGATTTGTTTTAAAATCATCGGGTAGAAAACCTTACGCTACCATGCAAAAGCAATGGGGTGAGGAAGTCATGCGTGGCATTTATCATGAGATGTGTGAAGGCGTAGATACGGTTAAGAGCTTGATCGATGAAGGCATAGACTGCGAGCAACAAGACCCCGGCTATATCCGGGTTGCCCATAAACCTAGCATGTTTAAAGCGCTGGTATCCGCAGCGAAATTACAGCAGAAAATGTTTGGTTATGATGTACAGATATTATCGAGGCAAGACTTGCATCAGCAATATATGGCCGATCAAAATGCCCATGGTGCAATTCGTTATCAAGATGGTTTTGGTATCAACCCACTAAAATTAGCCTGGGGTTATCAACGGTTGGCACGTCAAGAAGGGGTGAAGATTCATTGTGCTACCCCGGTTGAAAACTGGTACGAACAAGGTCAAAACGAAAAAACGTTACAGGTGTTACATACCCCGAATGGTATTGTTAAAGCAAAGAAAGTCGTTATCGCCACCAACGGGTATACACCAAATGGCTTTCATGGTTTGGTCAAAAATAGAACCTTGCCGGTGTTATCTCAAATCATAGTAACCCAACCTTTATCTCCACAGCAGCTAGAAGCTTGTAATTTTTTAACCAGCAATGTGATCATGGATACTCGGGCATTGAAGTACTATTACCGTAAGCTACCAGATAATAGGATCTTGTTTGGTGGCCGCGGTGCTATTACTGGCAAAGGGGCGGAAGATCCCTATTTTTCTAAACGTCTACTGAAAGTTTTAAAAACCAACTTCCCTGCGTTACAAAATATTAAGTATGATTATACTTGGTCAGGTTGGCTGAGCATGGCTCTTGATGATTTACCGCATATATATCAAAATGAGCAACAAAACGTATTCTATTCCATGGGTTATTGTGGCGCTGGTGTGTCATTTTCAGTCCAGGCCGGTAAACGCCTCGCACAAAAAGTCGCAGGACAAGATACGCCGAATATCCCCCTATATCAAAAGGCCTTGCCTAAATTTCCTTTTGCTCCCTTCCGGCGTGTTGGCCAGTGGGGCTTTTTCCAATATGGCAAAGTCAAAGACACCTGGCTTTAGGCCCTAACGAATAGCAAGTTAATCACTTATTTGGTCCACTTGCTATAAGCAGCCTTACCCATAAAAATATCAACATGACCTTAATATATCATCCAAATTCCCAGCTTAAAGTAGATGTTAATCCTTTTAATGATATAGGCACATATAGCTCGCCGCCAGAGCTGAATTTTTAAGAATGCATCACCTTGTCTCTATATAGGATTAGTGATGTTTGAATTATCTGAATCGATGATGTTGTAGCTGTAGTTATTAATTCGGTTATATAGTTTGAGGTTTCTACTGCGCAATGATTGGTGATTACGCCTTATATTTAATACGCTAACTATATGTCGGTTTTGGGTGAACATAATGTCCGCTTTAGCAAAATAAAGCTAAAAGTAATAATTGACATTTATGGCCGCATTACCAGAGAAGCAGCCATTAGCATACAAAGCGCTTGTGCCTTCAATGTACTGACTATTGGCTGGAGAAAAGGCTTTCCAAAATTAGTCTGCTTTGCCCTTTTGCACTGGCATGAGTAAATAACTTATAAGTGACGTTCAGGAGATTTAAGCCGATTTATTAGTCTCAAGGAAATCCACATAGCATAGTTGTAGATGACATACAATACATTTATTGGACAAATACTCGCTATGTGCTAGGCTGAAACTGAAAGACGTACAAAAGATAATGTAGCTTTCAGTCGATTTGAAAGGAGATTCACCCAATGTCAGATGATCGCGAGTGCCCGTTCTGTAAGGAATCCATTAAGGATGAAGCTATTAAATGCAAACATTGCCATAGCAGCGTTCCGTCCATTAGCCCTAAGCATGAGGGCGTTTGTCCGTTTTGCAAAGAAGCCATAAAAGCAGATGCAATAAAGTGTAAGCACTGCCACTCAATGCTTAGTGGAGACGCTACAGAGACCTGTGGCTGTTCATCAACTTCCACTGCCCAGGCTGTTCGGTCTTTAGCAGTGCCAAACAATCCTGGGTACTCGGGTAATGATTGCTACTATGACTGTCGAGACCATATGGAAGGCGGGGGGGCTTCGTCGGCAGAGGCTTATCGTGTCTGTCAAGAAATCTGTTATATATCAATGCCGCTTCCTGCATTAGCCAAGTCTCAATTCTACCGCGCGATGGCACCCAATGTTCCCGGGTATACTGGCAATGACTGCTATTCGGACTGTATACAGTTCATAGAAGATCGAGGAGGAAGTAAAATATATGCACACATGATGTGCCAAGATGCTTGTTTGATATCTATGCCTTTCCCCAATTTAGCTATTCGTTAGCGATCCGAATTGGTTGTTCTGGATTCCAAAAGTATGCCATCGAAGCTTTTTACTCCATGATCGTAAAGATTTATAGTTTGAGCCGGAATTTGGTGAGGAGACGATATCGTATTAGGTAGATATTGGCCTGTAGGCAGACGATGAACTGATACCAATAGGGTCGAACCAATGGGGTCACGAGCCAATGGGTCATAGTCATTGATTTTTAATTTCCCCCATAACAATTGAGAAATAAAAAGTGATATAACCGATTAAGTTATATCACTTTTATGTTTTATCACACAACTTTATTACGCTAACCTATGACACCATAACGTTATAAAATATAACTTACGATGGCTCGTAATCTAAATTAGCCGATAACCAACGCTCAGCTTGTGGCATGGTCATTTCTTTACGGGCGGCGTAACTTTCTACTTGGTCTTGTGCTAATTTGGCAACCGCAAAGTATTTAGAATCTGGGTGGGCAAAATACCAACCACTGACCGCAGCGCCCGGCCACATGGCGAAGCTTGAGGTTAATTCCATACCTATGTTTTCATCTACCTTAAGTAACTCCCACAACAAGCCCTTTTCTGTATGCTCTGGACAAGCAGGATAACCCGGTGCAGGTCTAATACCTTGGTATTTTTCACGAATTAAATCATCATTCGGTAAATCTTCTTCTGGAGCATAGCCCCAATAGTCTTTACGAATTTGTTCATGTAAATACTCGGCACTTGCTTCAGCAAGCCTATCGGCAACGGCTTTAATTAATATACTGTTGTAATCATCATGATCCGCATCGAAGGCTTTTACTAAGGCTTCAACACCAAAACCTGCTGAGACTGCAAAAGCACCAATATAGTCATCAACACCAGAGGCTTTATCAGCAACGTAATCGGCTAAACATCGATTATATTGACCGCTAGGTTTTTTACTTTGTTGACGTAACTGGTGCAGTTTCATTAAGGGTTCAGTGCGCGTTTCATCGGTATAAAGCTGTAAATCATCTTGCTCACGATTCGCTGGAAATAACCCAAAAACCGCTTTTGCTGTTAATTTTTTATTGTTGATCACATCATCCAACATAGCATTGGCATCATTAAATAGCTTAGTGGCTTCTTCGCCTACCACTTCATGTTTAAGAATTAACGGATATTTACCCGATAACTGCCAAGTCATGAAAAATGGCGTCCAATCGATGTAATGTCTCACAATATTTAGGTCGATATTATCAAGTACAGTTACGCCTAGTTTATTAGGCACTTTTGGTGTGTAGTTATCAAAACTAATCGGCACAGCATTAGCACGCGCGTCTTTTAATGAGATTAAACTAGATCGTGGACCTTTTTTATAATGACGTTCGCGCACTTTAACGTATTCAGCATTTTGGCGCTCAACAAAGGCGGCTCTATTTTCATCTGAAAGTAACGTACTTACCACTGAAACTGAACGTGAAGCATTAGGTACATACACAACAGGATGCTGATACTGCGGCTCAATTTTGACCGCAGTGTGTGCTTTAGAGGTAGTAGCACCACCAATCAATAATGGTAGGTCGAAGTCTAGTCGCTTCATTTCTTTGGCAACATGCACCATTTCATCTAACGATGGAGTGATCAAACCCGACAAACCAATAATATCGACTTTTTCTTCGCGAGCTACACGTAAAATATCGTCACATGACACCATAACGCCTAAATCAATAATCTCGTAATTATTACACTGCAATACTACGCCAACGATATTCTTACCAATGTCATGAACATCGCCTTTAACCGTTGCTAGCAGTATTTTACCGTTAGATTTAATCTCGGTTTTTTCCGCTTCGATAAAGGGATTTAAATGCGCTACGGCTTGTTTCATTACCCGCGCTGACTTTACCACTTGTGGTAAAAACATTTCGCCAGCACCAAATAAGTCACCAACAACATTCATGCCGTCCATTAACGGCCCTTCAATAACATCTAACGGTCGTTTAGCGACTAATCTAGCCGCTTCAGTATCTTCAATAATAAATTCGTTGATACCTTTAACCAGTGAATATTCTAAACGCTTATTAACTTCTAATTCGCGCCATGTTAAATCCGCTTTACTGCTTTGGCTGCCCGCTTGACCACGATACTCTTGAGCGATATCAAGAAGTCGCTCGGTCGCGCCGTCATCAGAGTTTTGAATAACATCTTCAACCGCTAAGCGCAGATTATCTGGAATGTCTGAATAAATGGCTAACTGACCTGCGTTAACTATCCCCATGTCCATACCATTTTTTATCGCATGGTAGAGAAAAACGGCATGAATCGCTTCACGCACCGGATTATTACCACGGAATGAAAACGACACATTAGATACACCACCAGAAATCATAGCGTGTGGTAAGTTTTGTTTAATATCACCTACCGCGTCAATGAAATCTCGCGCATAGTTGTTATGCTCTTCGATACCGGTGGCAACGGCAAAAATATTAGGATCGAAAATAATATCTTCTGCAGGAAAACCAATTTCATGCACCAGAATTTGATAGGCACGCTGACAAATTTCATACTTACGCTCGCGAGTGTCGGCTTGGCCTTTTTCATCAAACGCCATAATAATAACCGCAGCGCCGTAGCGACGTAACAATTCAGCTTGCTCGCGAAAGTTGTCTTCGCCCTCTTTTAAACTAATAGAGTTAACAACACCTTTACCTTGAATACATTTTAAGCCCGCTTCTAAAATATCCCATTTAGAAGAATCGAGCATAATTGGCACCTTAGCAATATCTGGCTCACCGGCAATTAAGTTTAAAAATCGCACCATAGCGGCTTGCGAGTCCAACATGCCTTCATCCATGTTGATATCAATAATTTGCGCGCCGTTTTCAACTTGCTGCAAAGCCACCGCAATAGCTTGATCGTAGTTTTCATCGGTTATAAGGCGTTTAAAAACAGCTGAGCCTGTAACATTAGTACGTTCACCAACGTTAACAAATAAACTATCTTCTTTAATGGTAAGCGCTTCTAGCCCTGATAATCGACAAGCAATTTCTTTCGGCTTTATTTCTCGCGGAGCAATATTAGCCACTGCATCTGCCATACCTTTAATATGATCTGGCGTGGTACCACAACAGCCACCAATAATATTTAAAAAGCCTGATGTTCCCCACTCTTCAATATGCTTGTCCATTTCTTCAACGCTAAAGTCATAGCCACCAAAAGCATTCGGTAAACCAGCATTGGGGTGAGCAGATACAGCCACGTCTGAAATACGGCTTAACTCTGCAACATATTGACGTAATTCAACTGGGCCTAACGCACAGTTTAAACCTACTGAAATTGGCTTAGCATGGCGTAACGAGTTGTAAAATGCCTCAGTTGTTTGGCCTGATAACGTCCGTCCTGAGGCGTCGGTAATCGTGCCGGAAATCATCACAGGAAAACGTTCACCACGGCTTTCAAAAACCGTTTCAACGGCGAATATAGCCGCTTTAGCATTCAAGGTATCAAATATCGTTTCAATTAAAATAATGTCACTGCCGCCATCAAGCAAGGCGTTAGTAGATTCAATATAGGCATCTTTTAACTGATCAAAAGTTACATTACGATACGCAGGATCGTTTACATCAGGTGATATTGAACAGGTACGGTTTGTTGGCCCTAAAACACCGGCAACAAAACGTGGTTTACCCGGGTTTTTCGCGGTAAATTCATCTGCCACTTCACGCGCTATCTGCGCCGCTGCTAAGTTAATAGCGGCACTGTAATCTTCCATGTCGTAATCGGCCATGGCGATAGTGGTGGCATTAAAAGTATTGGTTTCAAGAATATCTGCGCCAGCGACTAAATATTCACGGTGAATCGCTTTAATAACGTCAGGCTGGGTCAGTACCAACATGTCGTTGTTACCTTTAACATCGCTATGCCAGTCGGCAAACTGTTCGCCGCGATAGTCTTGCTCTTCAAACTTATACGCTTGGATCATGGTGCCCATAGCGCCATCTAAAATTAAAATACGCTTATCTAACTGAGCTTGTAAAAGGCCATAAGAAGCAGATTTCACTACTGGGGTTTTTGATTGAGAGTTTGATTGCTTAGACACGAGATTTCCCTGGGTGAATGGCTTTAATATGGTTTGCATCTAATTGATACGGCGTAATTTGATAAACGTAATAGTTTAACCAGTTGGTGTACAGTAAACTGCCATGGCTGCGCCACATGTTTATTGCTTCTTGCTCTGGGTCATCATCGGTAAAGTAATTTACAGGTATTGAAACATCGCCCCCGGCCGCAATATCTCGAAAATACTCTTCACTGAGTGTACTTGCATCGTATTCTGGATGACCGGTTAAATAGACTTGTTGCTTATTTTTACTCGCCGCTAAATAAACCCCAGCAACGTCAGACTCTGCCAATATTTCAATATCTTCAAGAGACTGATAATCCGATTTTTCAATAAAACCATAACGAGAGTGTGGCACACTAAAGGTTTCATCGAAACCGCGGGTTAGTTGCTCATCTGGCTTTAAACAATGGTGGCGATATACACCAGATAGTTTTTGCTTTCTCAAATGCCGCTTTAAACCATAATGATGATAAAGCGCAGCATGGGCGGCCCAACAAGAAAACATGGTTGAGGTAACATTTTGCTCTGCCCAGTCAAACACCTCGCAAATTTTATCCCAAAACGTAACTTGTTGATAATCTAATAACGCTAGCGGCGCACCTGTAATAAGCAAACCATCGTATTGTTTATGTTTAATATCATCGAACAAGCGATAGAAATTGTCTAAGTGCGCTTGCGGTGTATTTTTAGATACATTGGCATGTATACGAACAAACTCAACATTAATTTGCAGTGGCGTATTCGCCAACATACGCAAAATTTGTACTTCGGTTTCAATTTTATTAGGCATTAGGTTAAGAATTGCCACTTCCATAGGGCGAATTTCTTGATCCGCGGCGCGGCGTTCAGACATCACGAAAATATTTTCTTTGTCTAAAATCGTTAATGCGGGTAATTCATTGGGAATTTTTATGGGCATATTGCTAACCTAATATCGGGTAATTAATTAACTTGTATCTATATATAATAACGCTGAAAAACAGTATTGTTCTTTACAATTTTTATCTGAGTATAATGTGACTTGGATTTCTAGCTATGTCAACCTCTAAACGTATAGACGTCTAAAATACTTTAACACGCTTAAATGAAAAAATAATGAGTTTTAACCGAAATTAACTAATGTAACAGCAATAAATCCCCCGAAACAGACCCACTTCTGCTTCAAAAATCCCTCCTCAAGCATGATTAAACTGACTAATCGAGTAAGACACTTTAGGTTTTTTGACTTGTTTCTGGACTGCGATTAATTGTCTTAAGAGGAATATATGACATTACTCGCAAAGTTTATTTAAAGCCATGCGGACAAAAATTGTGAAGTTACCCTTGTCAATTATAGGCAGGGGCTAAAAAGTAAATTAACCATAAAGCTTAGCTAAGTTTTAGTTTTAAACATATAAAGCCTGAACTCACTCACTAAATTGAGCAAAACTTACAGGGTATACTCTTAAATTTAAAAGGTAATACTAATTTAATTAGGTAGTCATTTCATACACTTTAGTTAGTTTTTCAACCAAAACATATATTTAGATAGTGAGTTAGATGGTATAAATTTTAGTAGCTTACTCATATTAGCAAGCTACTACATTGCTTAAATTAATCGTTACGAAGCCAGCCTTTTCCTACGGCAAGTTCAATTTGAGCTGCAACATAGGTCCATAATTTTGGCGCTAACCCATCCAATAAATTGTTACGCGCAATAACGTCTGACTTACTTACATTATGCTTAACCCAACTACCTCCGTCATTTTTCATATTCTGCAATAATGGCAGCACCCGATCCATCGCTTTGGCAAATTTAGCATCATTTGTTTCGGCTGCTTCAAACTCTGTCCACAAGCTTAACATTTCTTGATATTGCTCTAGAGGCAACAATCCAAATATTCGATTTGCTGCATCAAGCTCTTTCGCTTCTTGTGCGTCCAGTTCGGCTTGTGCTGCAAATGCAAAGGTGTCACCGGCATCAATTTCTACTATGTCATGAATCAGCAACATGGTGGTGACACGTGCAACATTTACAGGCTCTGCGGCGTAGACATGAAGCATTTGAGCCATCATGGCAATGTGCCAACTATGCTCAGCACTATTTTCACGCCTATTGTTATCCGATTTTACCATCACCTGCCGATATACGGCTTTGAGGCGATCTAACTCTAGAATAAAATCTAATTGCTGTTCCAAGTTTTGCATTACTTCTCCTATTAAAAAGCTAATTTGGTGATTTGTACTTTCGATATCAATTGATATGGGGGCTAACCTCAATAACTCCACCCTGAACACGGTGAATGTTGTAAGGTGTCATTAAAAGTGCTCAATATATTAATTAAGCTCAATAATATTTATTTTATTTAAAGTATCCACTGGCTATTGAAAAATAAAAAAAAGACCTAACATTAAGTTTGTTAATGGTAAGAAATTTAAATATATGTGGCGTTACATAACAATATTATTGGTAATATTTCTCTTAGCTCAAAATGCTAATGCCTGGTCACATTCAGAATTTAACCAAAATACAATTGCACAACATAATGATATTACTCAGCTAGACCAAAAAGCCCATACAACTTTCGATGCTCAGCATTCTCAAGATTTATTTACCTTACCTCGCATTAATAGTATTAGTCCGGCGACATTCTCTGTAGAAGCGCAAACAGCACCAATTTATGTACTAGTGATTGAATTTTTTCAAACTAACCATAGTGAAAGAGAATTTAGAAACTTAGCACCGCCCGTAAAATTAAATAACTGGTTTGAACAATTAAATCATCAAGCAAAATCATCTCGTATTTCCGGCTGGAAAGACGGTAACTTTTTATACAGCGCTAGAACCACCTACCACAGTTAGTTCATCAACATATGTACAAGTAATAATCTCTTTTCCTAGTTATTACTTACCCAAAATCGACTATTTTCCTTTTTAGAAACTGATGCAAAGTCATCGGTCACTTATTGTGCACGTTCAGCAATTTAAGCTCAGTGCTCCAAGATAGTGTTAATTTAGAGATTTCAAGATGAACACACGTAACAAATCCACCAGAAAGTATTTTAGCTGGCAAAATGCAGTCATCCTTATCACCCTGATATTTATGATTATTAATGCCCTACCAAATTTATACCCAGAGAAAGTAAGCATTCAGCTAACTAGCAATAGCAGCCAAATAGAGCAAACATCGCCGCAAAAATTAAATACGTTCTTACAGAGTAATCAGCTAGAAGCTGAAAAAATAACCACTAGCGCAAGCGGTATTACCATTACTTTAGCCAATAAGGCCGATGAGCTAGTCGCTAAAGATTTATTAAAAGCTGAATTAGGTGAGCGTTACACGGTAGACAGCGCAATAGACAGTAATGCGCCAGCATGGTTTAAGTCAATGAATATGGAACCAATAAAGCTAGGCTTAGACTTGAGTGGTGGCGTGTTATTTGTATTAGATGTAGACACCGAAAGAGCTTTGTTTGAACACCTTAAAGGTATCGCGGTCGACATTAAAACGCTTAGTATAGAAAACCGTATACGCGGTATAACGTTAACTCAGCCTACAAACAATTCTATAGATATTAACTTTCCGTCATCTATGCAAAGTAAAGTTGAAAAGCTACTTAGCACTGTTACTCAAAGCGCGCCAGAACTTAGCATTAATAAAATTAGTAGCACTAAAATAACACTACTCTATCCGCCGCAAGAACAAGTAAAATTTAGACAAACGACCATGAAACACACCTTAAAAGCCATGCGCGGACGCATTGAAGAGTTAGGCATTACTGAAGCGGTAACTCAACAGCAAGGTAAAAATAGAATACGTATTGAACTACCCGGTGTGCACAATCCAGAAGAAGCAAAGCGTATTATTGGTGCTACCGCGACATTAGACTTTTACCAACTAGCTGATAGTTCAAATACTGCCGGCATTATGCACATGACTGATAGCAGCGGTCGTAAGTTAAGCTTGAATAGCAAAGCGGTTTTTTCTGGTAGTAGCATTAAAAATGCTCGTGCTGGTCAAGATGAAATGGGACTGCCATTGGTAAACTTAACCCTAGACAGTATCGGCGGCAAAAAAATGTCGACTTTCTCTAAAGCTAATATTGGTAAACCTATGGTGACAGTGTTCTCTGAATTTCACCGCAACAGTGACAATGAAATCGTTAAGAAAAGTAAAATAATCAATGTCGCTAATATTTCTCAACACTTAGGTTCTCAATTTAGTATTACCCATATGTCGAGCCCACAAGCGGCGCAAGAGTTGTCACTGTTGTTACGCGCAGGTTCATTAAATGCGCCAGTCACCATCGTTATGCAGCGCAATATTGAAGCAACACTTGGTGCAGATAATATAGATAACGGTATTAAAGCGCTTAGTATCGGTATTGTCTTTACGCTCTTATTTATGGCTGTTTGGTACCGAACTTTAGGCGTTATAGCCAATGTAGCTTTAGCGCTAAATTTAGTCAGTTTACTTGGTCTGATGTCCTTATTACCAGGCGCTGTATTAACGCTACCCGGTATTGCAGGATTAGTCCTTACCGTTGGCATGGCGGTTGATGCAAACGTGCTTATTTTTGAACGAATTAAAGAAGAATTAAGACGAGGACGTCAGACGTTATCGGCCATTGAAACGGGTTATAAAAGTGCTTTTTCAACCATTCTTGATGCCAACATCACCACAATGATTACGGGTATTATTTTATACACTATAGGCTATGGTCCAGTGAAAGGCTTTGCCATTATTTTGTGCTTGGGAATATTGACCAGCATGTTTACGGGCGTTTTTGTCGCAAAAGCATTAACCAACATGGTAATTCGTGAAAATAAAAGCCATCTTATGGGCATTAAATCAGCAAATAAAATCAGTCATCATTCAGCGGAAAAATTGCCGGTTAAGCCAGCCCTTAAAATAGCGAAAAAAACGGGAGTTAAGTCATGAATAACAACACGATAAAATCTACATCACGCATCAGTAAATTTCGCTTTGCCAGCTTTTATTTTGCAGCAGTGCTTATTGCTATTTCATTATTTGGCCTAGTTAAAAATGGCCTAAACCTTGGCTTGGATTTTACTGGCGGTTACTTAACTGAATTCTCTACAGAGCAACCTATAGCACAAGAAAATATGCAGCAACTGCTTAGTCGCTATTTACCAGCAGACTTTCAGTTATCTGCCGCAGACAACGGCACACATTGGAGTGTTCGACAAACGGAAAGCAACATAGGCCAACAACAAAGCAGTTGGTTGACTGAATTCGCCCAACAAAGCGACCTATCAATAACGCCACAAGACGCGATGTATATTGGTAGTCAAGTGGGTGACGAACTCATCGACCAAGGCGGTCTTGCGCTACTAACTGCCGTTATTGTGATATTAGTTTACTTATCATTAAGATTTGAATGGCGATTGGCAGCAGGCTCTGTCGTCGCCCTCGTTCATGACGTAGTGATCGTACTAGGCATATTTGCATGGTTTAAAATTTCCTTCGATTTAACCATTGTAGCCAGCTTACTCGCTATTATCGGTTATTCGCTTAACGACTCGATAATCGTCGGAGATAAAGTCAGAGAAATAATAATGCGAAACAAAGATGGCGATATTGATAACATTATTGATCAGGCGATTAAATCCACCTTAGTGCGAACATTAATTACCTCAGGTACCACTATTGCAACAGTTTTAGCGATAGGGCTTTTTGCAGGAGAGTCATTACAGGGCTTTGCTATTGCCTTATTTACCGGAATTTTAGTGGGTACATATTCGTCAATTGCCATATCAGCGACTGTTCCGCAAATATTAGGTTTGACTGCTGAACATTATCATAAGCAAGCGCAAGATATTTGCACACTACCATAGCGCTCGCTTTAAAATATTAATACCAAACAGGCTAATCTATTGCTCAACCAGTGATAAATAGCCTGTTTGGCTAAGTATTGATTGATGACAGATATAGTTGGCGCTAGATACAGTGTTTTCAAACGAATTATTGACTTACTTTCGCCTTGTAAAATGAATAAGCTAGGGCTAATAAGATACAAATAGTTGCAGGAATAATTAACGCGTAAAATTTATAGAGACTAAATAAATATGCGCCTAATATTCCACCCGTTATAAAGCCGACAATAATTAGCATAAATAACAATGCCTTTCTTTTATCGAACTCCTCTCCTCTTATTTTTGCACCTAACATAATACCTAAATCGGTAAATATACCCGACACATGAGTTGTTCTGATCACCGCTCCACTATAGGTAGTTGCTAGTGCATTCTGCAAGCCACACGCAGCTGAAGCCAAATAATGTCCGTTTAAAGAGTCCTTTGTTAAGAAGTAAATAGCACCAAAAAGTAATACAGCTTCTAGATAAAGTAAACTGCTGTAGTTACGGCCTAATTTAAGCGCTCCGCCGCGTATAAAGTATCCTGAAATGGCAGCGCCAATTAAAAAACTTAAGAGAATAAGAAGCAAATGAAAAACATCAATAAACGTCGAGTTTACTATGCCGGTACCAAACTGTGTGGCAATGCCCGATAAGTGTGATATTGATTGATGCTTGAATCCTAATAAACCAACAGAATTAACAAGCCCTGCGACTAAAGACAGTATGAATGAGCCATATTCTACCCAACGAGGTAATTTTGAAATCATGATAGACCTTAGGCTACTAGCACAGTTTTAAACAACAAATAAAGTGAGTTGAATTACCAAAATACACAACTAATCAACATTGTTTCAGGCAATATATTTTAATAAAGTTCTAAGCTTTAAAACTTTATAGCTAGTTGAATAAGCTGGCGAGCCAATCAAAAGTCAAAACTGTTGTAAATATTTTTAACCCGATCAAACTTAACAATAAAATCACCAGCAACACTTTATTTTTCTTACTTTTAATATTATTCCAATACAGCCATTTTGCTTTTATCTCTTCTTTAACTTCATTTTTAACTGCTTTCATAGTAGTTTTTCTCTTGATAAAACAAATTCGATTTATTCGGTAAGAAGGCCTGCAGCAGTGAAGTTAAAATGAACTGACTAAAATTAGCACAAAGGCCAACAGTAGGTATTTATAACTCGCTTTTGTTAAAGCTAAATTTGGCTTAAACCAGCCTTTTATAGGTACTACTAACAATGCAGGAGATAAAAGCAAACCTCTAAGTGCAGATAAAACACCCAAAGATCCGGCTAAAGCACCAAAATCTAGGGTGTTGGTCTGATAAACTTGTACGGCCTGCATGATAACGACTAACGCCATAAAGCCCTTTATTAGATTCGAACTTCGTCGAACTTTAGCAACTTGATCTTCCATTGAGCGCCTCTTTTTATTTATTAATAAATATAACGGTTAATTCTATAACCACAGGAATTACCGACATTACCAGTAATCCTGACATCGCATAATTAAACATTATCCGATGTTGCCTAGACTTTAATAAAGTCTTTAACATTGAACCAAAAAACAGCCAAATACCAACACAAGGAAATGAGAAAATTAAAAAAATAAACGCAATAATAAAATTTTGCGTATAAAAATCGGCACCAACTGTCGTAAAAGCCGCTATGGCTCCTGTTGCTACCACCCAAGCCTTACCATTTAACCATTGAAATAAAACGCCATGCATAAAGCTTAAGGGCTTAGCTTGGGTATTTGCTGTAGACAATTCAGCTGCTGTTGCAATTAAATAAGCCAAATAAAGTAAATACAGTGTGCCAAATAATTTTACCATTAAATGTAAAACGGGAAATTTTTCAAATATTTGCCCAAAACCGATACCGAACAGCAATAACATTATTGCGAAACCAATACAAATTCCCAGAAACACAGGCAGGCTTTTACGAATACCGAAATTTGCTCCAGAAGCCATAACAGTAATGTTATTCGGTCCTGGCGTAACAGCTGACACTATGGCAAACAATACGATTGCGGTTATATAATCCATACTCTTTCTTATTAAGTTAATAAGCGCTAGTGCTTGGGCTTTTTAGCCATTTTTTTATTGAATTTAATGACTGCATTTGTATGAGCCTCATTAAGTAGTGGTCGCATACTTGAAAAAGTAGCTTCATCAGGGTTTAACACTTGAAGCCAAGACATCCATGCATAAATGGGGTGAGGCATTAGCTTATTAAGTGCTACAAAGCTGTCTTTTAAATCAACTTTATCACCTTTGGCCGGGCGTTTAGGCCTCAAACCAAACATTTTTTCATAGCTATTTTTGCTGACACCAATGCTTAGCCTGAAAACCCCCTCTCGATCAAGCTCTGACGATTTATCATTTTCACCGTTTTTTTCTTTTATCGTACAAAAGTAGACCCCATTAGGTAACACTTTACTTGGGTTGTAGAACAAAGCAGTTTCTCCCCAACTAGACTTGGCAATAACGCCTTCATACTCGGATAAAATTACTTCTACAATTTCTTTAGCTTGCACCCTAACTCCTTCAAGACAACCTTATTAATAATGGATTTTAGTTAGCTGAACGTTAAACGAAATAAAACAGCACTTTACATTGTTTAATTAAACTTAAAAGAGCACTAATAGAAAAACTGTTGCATTGTTTAACACATGAATCATCATTACAACAAACAATGCATGACCTCTAGAGTGGGTGTCCCAGTATTGATATGCCATTGACATAAAGAAAAAAAGACTAAAAACGCCAACGCCCCACAAAGGCACTTGAAGAGAATGAACTCCGCCCCAAAACACCGCACTCAGTATTGAAACATAGAATTTATTAGGCGTTATTTTTCTGAATAAGTAAATTATAGGGATCATAAAAAAAGTTTCTAAAATAGGCGCAACTAACACAAGCCCTATAAAAGATTCAAAGCCTAACTCAAAGTCTGGAAGCTCTGCGTTTGGAAAATAAAATCCTAGAAAAAAAGCAATGGGTAACCCTATACAAATATTTAATATATGTACCTTAAATATATACAATAGAAGAGATTGATTAGTATTTTCTAATAGATTAAACAAATCTGCATCCTTGAGATTGGGAGTCACGTCCTTTTAATAAGCTGATAATTATTTCTTAAACCCTTCGCTTTATTTTTTAATGATTTAACTAGGCTTACGAATACCGAAACTATTATTGCGCTTTTGAAATACTCTAACTGGATTGATTAATTTTAACAATCAAAAAGCTCTTTCGCTTTAGCTACTTTAACCATCAATCGCTGAACATTGCATAGCTGACACTTCAACAATTAATTCATTAAATTACAGACACATTATTATAGGTGATTAATAAGTTTGCAGCTAAATTTAAGCAGTGTTATTTTAGAACTGAACGGAACCACACATCACAATTAATATCAGCATTATTGCTATTCGTTACTTTTAAGGCTCCTTTTTAGAGATTGCTTATGGATTTAGTACAAGGTTTACTATTAATAACCTCCATTCATTTATTAGCAGCGGCATCACCAGGGCCTGATTTTGTTTTAGTCTCGCAGCAAACATTATCGAATGGTAAACAAAGTGGTTTTATGGTCAGCATTGGCATCGCCTTAGGTTTGTCGGTTCATATTATTTACTCTGCTTTAGGCTTAGCCACGGTTATTGCTAATTCAGCAACCTTGTTGTGGTTAATAAAGATTATCGGCGGTTGCTACTTACTCTATTTAGGCTTTCAAGGTTTAAGCGCAAAACCAGTGAGCAAGATTAATAATTTAGTTGTTAAACAATCAATTAAAAAACATTCAAACTTAAAAGCTATCGCAAAAGGCTTTTTATGTAATGCTTTAAACCCCAAAGCGCCAATTTACTTTGTTGCTTTGTTTACCGTAGTTTTGTCGCCTAATTTGCCGATATTACATTTGGTTATTTACGGTGTTTGGATGATGATATTACAGCTGCTTTGGTTTTCTACCGTCGTAGCTTTACTCTCTCGACCCAGTGTTAATGCAAAATTTCAACGCTTAGGTCATTGGATCGATCGTGTACTTGGTGGCGCTATGTTATTAATGGGCTTAAAAGTACTTACCAGTAAAATAAATTAGATAATATATGACTAATGAACCCATAAAACACTACAGTGACTTTAAATCGTTTTACCCTTTTTATTTAAGCCAACATCAAAATACCATTTGCAGAAGACTGCATTTTATCGGCTCTAGCCTAATTGTAATAACATTAGGCTATATTTTAATGAACGCAGCATGGCTATTGCTCTGGACTTTACCTTTGTTCGGTTATGGTTTTGCTTGGCTTGGGCACTTTTTCTTTGAAAAAAACAAGCCTGCCACTTTTACCTATCCTTGGTATAGTTTTCTAGGCGACTGGGTTATGTATAAAGACATGTTACTGGGTAAGCTTAAGTTCTAAACACGAACTTTATTAGTGGTACGTTTTTATAATCCAGTTAAAGCAATTAAATAATGACTTTTGAGAAAAAAATATGACCACTTATATTTCATTACTTCGCGGTATTAATGTTGCTGGCCAAAAAATAATAAAAATGGCTGATTTGAGAGCACTCTATCAGCAATTATCGTTTGAAAATGTGAAAAGCTATATTCAAAGCGGCAATGTGGTTTTTAATCATAATGAAGGTGGAGTAAGTTATTGCTCACAACTTGCCAAGCAAATACACCTAGCTATTTTTGTACATTATCAATTTGAGGTACCGGTATTTGTTTTAACGCCTTTTGATTTACAAACCGCCCGTGAAAATTTACCGTTTAAAAATATTGACCTCAGCGCTGAGGGTAGCAAAGTATTGTTATGCTTCTTATCTGATGTGCCGAGTAATTCAACTGCTTTATTATCGCCTTACTTAAAAGAAAACGAACATTTACAGATCATAGATAAAGTCCTTTATTTACATTGCGAGGATGGCTATGGTCGCTCTAAATTAACTCACACTATTATTGAAAAAAAGTTAAACGTTAATGCTACATCTCGTAACCTAAAAACCGTTGATAAACTCATTACTCTCGCTGCTACAAATATTAATTAAAGCACAAGTTTATGTTGCTTACACATGGCAGCAAACTTTTACCCCATTAAGACGCGTCAATTGTTAATAAATATATACGTAAAACGCATTCAGCAGTATGATTATGCTCGATATTAACGTGATAATGTCGCTCCCTGCTTTAACGATATCTTTTAATTCCCTCACAGTAAAAGTAAAACATAGCTTACATAATGTATAAAATATTTGACTTTGAAATAGAGTGCAACTAAAGTCAAATTATTGATACATAATGTCAAATATTTTATACACCACTTTTATACACCAGTTAAAGGGTGCTTGGTGTTTAAACAGCCAATAATATTCAACGAGTTAGATAAGTTTAGTTCGATTAATATGAAATTGAGGGTTTACTATGTCATACAAAGAACGCAGTATTTGGATCTCTTTAGCCATAACGGTTTATATCTGGTTTAACTACTTCTCTACGCTTTATTTATCAGCGCAACAAGAGACTTTAACCACAAGTATTATGCAATCTGCATTGCTGACAGTGGTTATCATGACCATTTTATTAGAGATTTTTCATCATATGGTTATCGCTATAATTGATAATAAAAATGCGAACTATGATGAGGATGAGCGAGATAAGAAAATCACGCTTATTGGGACTAAAAATGCCTACTACATTCTAAACTTTACTGCGATTGCCGCAGTAGTACATTTACTTTTTCCTTTTATGAATCAAAGGCTAGAAACGTTGCTTAACTTACCAAATGAGTATGTCATTATAAATATTATTATTTTTGGTGCTCTAATTGCGGAAATTGTAAAGTTTGCGACGCAAGTATTTTATTATCGTCGAGGCTTTTAGAATGGCAAAAAATATAACCAATAGTATTCGTCGTTTGCGTTTCAATAACAATGAAATGACACAGCAAATGTTGGCTGACGCGGTTGGTGTCTCACGACAAACCATCGTCGCGATTGAAAAAGACAAATACTCGCCCTCATTAGAAGTAGCATTTAAAATTGCCCAGTATTTCGACACCCCTTTAGAGTCTGTTTTTCAGTATCAATAATAAGCAAAAGTATTGTCGTGCAATCACCATAATACTTGGTCTATCTCATTGAGCAATTTTTGAGTATGCTCATGAATACTGGCACTGTGATTATTTTTAATCGCCATTTCTAATCCCAGTGCATATTTAGATAAATCGGCAAAGCCAAACATTTGTGCTGCACCAGCAATACGATGCGATAGCTTAGCAAGCTTATCAAAGTCATCATTGTTAATATGTAACACTAAGTCTTGCTGCTCTAACACCAAGTTAGATTTAAACTCCTGTACTAAATCCGACATATCGACATTATTAAAGCTTTCATTTGCCACCGCTTGAGAAACACTACCGTTATAATATTTTGCAATGGTTGGAATAAAAATATTTCGTTCAATCGGTTTAGATAAATGTTCATTAAAACCCAATGATAAATAATGAGAAATTTCATGCGACATTGCATTAGCAGTTAAGGCAATAATCGGCACTTTACAACCTGTCTGTCGCAAAATATCATACGCTTCAACACCATCCATTTCTGGCATTTGTATATCCATTAAAATTAACGCTGGCTGGTGTTGTTTGAATAAAGCGAGCGCTTCATAACCATTACGTGCCGTTATAACTTCTAACCCCAAAGAAGTAAGTAAACGCGCGATAAGTCGACGGTTATCATTGTGATCATCAGCAAGTAATATTGTGCCCTGCAATGGCTGCTGCTCTTCGCTAGCACTTAATTCAGTAGCCGATATTCTGCTTTCGCTACACAACTCACTCATACTTGCCTGACAAGGTAAACTAAAAGCAAAAACACTGCCTTGATTTAGCTCACTTTCAACTTCAATTTTTCCGCCCATAATTTTGGCTAGTTGGCCTGATAAACACAGGCCTAAACCCGTACCACCAAAGCGTCGGTTAATACTGCTGTCGCCTTGGGTAAAGCTTTCAAATAAGTTTTGTAATTGTGAGCTGCTCATACCGATACCACTGTCGGTAATTTTAAACAAAAGGATATTTTTATGCTGACTAATATTTAATTCAACCTGCCCTTTCTGGGTAAATTTAATGGCATTAGAACATAAGTTGATCAGAATTTGTTTAACACGAAAACCATCAATTTCAATTAAGAAGGGTTTTGGTAAGGAATGAATAATTTCAAAAGTTAAGCTTTTTGACCTCGCCTGTAAGCTAAACATATTTGCCAGTTCTTGCAAAATATCGTGCAAGTTTTGTGTCTGTATTTCAAGCTCTATTTTATTAGCTTCAATTTTACTTAAATCGAGAATATTGTTAGTCAGCTCGAGTAAATGCAGACTATTGCCGTGAATAATCTTGACTTCTTTGCCAATAAATTCTTCTTCAACATCGCCACTAATTATCGCTTCAGCTTGACCAATAACCGTAGTCAATGGGGTTCTAATTTCGTGGCTCATATTCGCTAAAAATTGACTTTTAATCTTGTTCGCTTTTTGTAACTCTTGCATTAAATATTCGAGTTCAGTGGTTCTTTGCTTTACTTTGGTTTCAAGGGCATTTTTTGAGCGCCGCTCTATTTCTCTGCGGGCAATTAAAAACCCAATAAGCAACGTGGCCACTACCACAATCACAATAATAACGCGTGTTTGTGAAGAGCGTTCAATTTCAAGCTCTTGCAAACGTTGCTGTTGCTTTAACTGCTCAACTTGTTGTTTTAATTGTTCAGAGTCAAACAAAGCTAACTTCGAATTAAGTTCATTATTGTCTAATTCAAATTTAGCTCTCAAAAAGTCATTTTGACTGGCAATTGCTTCAAAATTTTGATGTTGTGCAGCATATATAAGTGCCAATAGAGATAGGTTGTATTGTATTTGGTCCTTGTTTTTTCTTTGTTCAGCTATATCATTTGACTCTTCGACATGGCGCAACGCCAAGTCATATTTCCCTTGATAAAAATAAGCTTTAGCTAAAGAATATAATGAGCCTGAGTAAGCATTGTCGTGCCCTTGCTCAATACTTAATCGAATCCCCTCCTTTGCATAAATTATGGCGAGGTCAGGTTTTTGAATATCGTTGTAGAGTTCGGCTAAATTATGTGAAACAGAAGCAACATAATAATCATCTTTATTTTTGCGAGCAGAATCAAGTGAAAGCTTCATATAATGCTCTGCCTTTTCGTAGTCCCCCTCATATTTATAGGAAGTGCCGATATCACCGTATGCCATTACAAGCCCACTATGATCTGAAATTTTCATCCGCCTTTCAATCACTTCGTGATACATAGCTATAGCGAGATCGTATCGTTTTAGCTCTAAATGAAAGCCTGCAATATTAAATTTCACATCAATTTTATCTGTTTCACTACCAAATTCTTGATATCTCAACTCTGCTTGTTGATAGCTTAACAATGCCTTTTCAAACTCGCTTGTTCCGGCATATACTAAGGCTATATTATTGTATAAATTTGCTTGGGCAATGGGTTCTTCAAGCGTAAGATAATATTTAAGCGCTTGTTGATAGGAATATAATGCCAAGTCACCTTTCCCCTTATAGTAGGCATAAACACCCACTCTTTTATAGGCGTCTGCTTCAAGTCGTTTAAATTTAAATTGATTGGCAAGACGTTGCTCTTTTTGTGCAACGTTAATGGCATGATCAAGTTGTCCTAAATTATGATGGATTCTACTTTGACTGGCTAAAACGGAGAGTTTATCTTGCGATGATAAAGTGTTGTCAGCACTGAGAGAGGTGATTAAATCTAAGGCTTGTTTTTGAGCTTTCATGGCCTCAATTATGGATAGCTGCTCAGTAAGGTTTTTATCTAGAGATTGAGTAGATTTCTGATTTTGACTTTGTACCGTAAAACTCGTAAAAATTGTAAATAAAAACAATAAATAGAATAACAATGTTCGCTTAGGATCCGCCATCTATAACACCTTAAAACACGCCTATTTTTACTATCAAGTGAATTATTACTCTTGCGAATTTAGTTATACTCTATTACTTCAATCGATAAATAACCCTGTAGAAGTTAGTTATAGCATTTTAATATTCCACTAACAACGCTAAGCTCAAATGGCTTCACACGCCTGACGCAACAATTTTACCTTTAAATGTCACTTCTACTTTTTACATGCAGCACCTTTGGCATTTAGAAGTGATATATAAGGTTACTAAATGTTCAGCGACCTATCACTGGCGTTTAAGGTTCTAGATAACTTGGGTTTATTATCGAAGCGCTATTACCACAAGACGTTATCTATCTCATTCAGTAATTTTGGGGTGTGTTCATTAATACTGTCACTATGATTATTTTTAATCGCTGTTTCTAGACCAATGGCATAAATAGATAAATCAGCAAAACCAAACATTTGTGCTGCACCAGCAATACGATGCGAGAGTTTAGCCAGTTTATCAAAGTCTTTATTGTTAATGTGTAACACTAAATCTTGCTGCTCTAATACCAAGTTAGATTTAAACTCCTGTACTAAATCTGACATATCCACGTTATTAAAACTTTCGTTCGCCATGGCTTGCGAAATACTACCGTCATAATACTTTGCAACGGTTGGAATAAAAATTTTTCGTTCAATGGGTTTAGATAAATGATCATTAAAACCCAGTGATAAATAATGCTCTATTTCATGCGACATTGCATTTGCGGTTAAGGCAATAATAGGTGTTGTACACCCTTTTTGACGCAAAATTTTAAACGCTTCTATACCATCCATTTCTGGCATTTGAATATCCATTAAGATTAACGTTGGCTGGTGTTGTTTGAATAAGGCGAGTGTTTCATAACCATTACGTGCCGTAATAACCTCTAATCCCAACGAAGTGAGCAAGCGCGCTATGAGTCGACGGTTATCGTTATGATCATCAGCAAGTAGGATTGTACCCTGCAATTGCTGGTGTTCTTTACTATTATCAAACTCAGTAGCCGATACTTTACTTTCGCCACATTGTACACTCAAACTTGCTTTACACGGTAAACTAAAGGCAAAAACACTGCCTTGATTAAGCTCACTTTCAACTTCAATTGTTCCGCCCATAATTTTGGCTAGCTGGCCTGACAAACATAAACCTAAACCTGTACCACCAAAGCGTCGGTTAATACTACTATCTCCTTGGGTGAAGCTTTCAAATAAATTTTGTAGTTGCGAACTACTCATACCGATACCACTGTCGGTAATTTTAAATATCAGATTATTTTCTTTTTGACTAATATTCAATTCTACGTGCCCTTTAGGCGTGAATTTAATGGCATTAGCACATAAGTTGATCAAAATTTGTTTTACGCGAAAACCATCCATCTCAATTAAAAACGGCTTTGGTAAATAATGAATGATTTCAAACGTTAAGCCTTTTGATCTCGCTTGTAAACTAAACATATTAGCGAGTTCTTGCAATATGTCGTGCAAGTTTTGCGTTTGTATTTCAAGCTCTATTTTATTGGCTTCAATTTTACTTAAATCTAGAATATTGTTAGTTAACTCAAGTAAATGCAGACTATTCCCGTGAATAATTTTAACTTCTTTACCAATGAACTCTTCTTCAACATCGCCACTAATTATCGCTTCAGCTTGGCCAATAACTGTAGTTAATGGAGTTCTAATTTCGTGGCTCATATTTGCTAAGAACTGACTTTTAATCTTGTTAGCATTTTGTAACTCTTGCATTAGATATTCAAGTTCGGTGGTTCTTTGCTTTACTTTGGTCTCAAGGGCATTTTTTGAACGACGCTCTATTCCTCTGCGGGCAATTAAAAACCCAATGAGCAGCGCGGCAACCACGACAATTATAATAATAACTCGTGTTTGCGAAGAACGCTCAATTTCTAACTCTTGTAAACGTTGCTTTTGCTTTAACTGTTCAACTTGTTGTTTTAATTGATTTGAATCGAACATTGCTAACTGCGAATTAAGTTCGTTATTGGCAAGGGCTATTTGGACTTGAAAAAAGTCATTCCGGCTGGTGGTTGCCTTAAATGTTTCATGTTGTGCTGCATATATAAGTGCGGTTAGCACTATGTTAAATTTAAGCTGCTCTTTATATTGCATTTTTTCAGCCACTTCAGTCGATTTTTCGATATAACTCAACGCGAGATCAAATTGTTCTCGATGAAAGTAAGCTGTAGCTAAACTGTATACTGCGCCAACATATGCATTGTCGTGTCCCTGAGCAAGACTTAAACGTATACTTTCCTCAGCGTAAATTATAGCCTGGTCGATGTTTTGCAAATTAATGCTAAGTTCAGCCAAGTTATGTAATGTTGAAGCAGCATTATAATCATCTTGATTTTCACGATGTAAACTCAACGCTAACTTCATAAAGTGCTCAGCTTTTTTATAGTTACCTGCATACTTGTAAGACGAACCCAAATCACTATAGGCTCTGGCTAGGCCTACTTGATCAGAAGTACTCTTAAGCTGTTCAATTATATTAAAGAACATTGGAATTGATGTATCAAATCGTTTTAAACGTAAATGGAAAACTGCAATATTATTTAGCACGTCAAGTTGATCTTTTGGACTGCCAAATTTTTCATAAATTGGCTTAATTTTTTCATATATTTCTAGCTCTTGAGCATGCTGAGCCGTATTCCCATAAACTAGGGCAATATTACTGTATAAGTTGGCTTGGGCAATGGGATCATCAATAGTAAGATAATAATCAAGCGCTTGTTGGTATGAATGCAAGGCTAAGTTATTGTTACCTTTATAATAGGCATATATGCCCATTCTTTTATAGGCGTCAGCTTCCAGTTGTTTTAAATCAAATTCATTCGCAAGTTGCTGTTCTAACTTGGTAGTTTCAATCGCATTATCAAGTTGCCCTAATTGGTGGTATATCTTACTTTGGCTAACTAATACAGAGAGTTTATTTAATGTTGATAATGTTTTGTCTTTACTGAGCGAAGTGATTAAATCTAAGGCTTGGTTTTTATCATTCATCGCTTCAACAGAGGCTAGTTTCTGACCAAGGTTTTGCTCTGTATATTGAAATGGGTTTTGACTTAGAGCGTTAAAGCTAATGAAAAAACTGGTAAATATAAACAATAAAGAAAATAAAAAAAGCCTGCTAAAAGCAATTACCCATAACAACTTCAAGCTCGAATTTTTTCTTCTATCAAGTGAATTATTTTTTTGAATCATTTAACTATAATCTATTATTTCAATTGATAAAAAAGTACTTGGTTACAGTTATATCACTTTACCATTCTACTAACAATGCTAAGCTCCATTGTATTTTATATTGCCTTAACTCAATGAATTTGTAACAGAATGTAGCATTTGTTTTTTACACTAGTCGTTATTAAAATTTTATAAAAACTTAGCCAAGTAGATTACAAAAAGCTTATAATTCGGCTTCGAAATTATCTTTAAACAATTATTTAAGTTATCTCAATGTACCAAAACACTAAAGCAGCTTTTATTAAGCTAAAAAACAACAAGTTTTTCGAATTAAGTGTTATATGTGTCATCATAATTTCTGCCCTTGAAATTGGCGCTAAAACATACTCTTTGTCAAATACAGCTGTTTCGATTACGGCTGTGCTCGATACCTTTATCACGCTTTTTTTCCTGTTTGAAATATCGCTGAGGTTTATAACTGAAGAGCATAAAAAGAACTTTTTTAAATCTGCGTGGAATGTCTTCGATACGCTAGTCGTTGTTATAAGCCTTATCCCGATAAATGATTCGGAAATGGCTTTACTTGCTAGATTAGTGAGGGTTTTCCGTGTTTTGCGGATGATATCAGTTGTACCTGAACTAAGAATATTGATTAACTCATTAATAAAAGCTCTGCCTCAACTAGGCTATGTCGTGTTGTTAATGTTTATAATATTTTATATTTATGCGGCTATTGGCAGCTTTATGTTTAACACCATAAATCCAAAATTATGGGGCGACATAGCCATTTCAATGCTTACTCTATTTAGGGTAATGACATTCGAAGATTGGACCGACATTCAGTACGAAACCATGGAAGTTTATCCCTATAGCTGGATTTATTACATGACCTTCATCTTCTTTACCGCATTCGCATTTTTAAATATGGTTATTGGCATTGTGGTCAATGTAATGGAAGAAGAACACTCGAAAGAGAAAAATAAAGGTCAGCCAACTTTAGGTGAATTAAAGCAAGAAATAACCGAGTTAAAGTCACTGATTTTAAAACTCGATGAAAAAAAGAATCTTTAATTATTTAACAAAAGATAATTAAAAATATAAGTTTACGTTAAATAATTACAAACATTAAAAGCGAGTACTCATTATTGAAGTACTCGCTTTTTTATATCCACCTCAGCACAAGCTTAATTAAACGGTAAAATTACATGTTCAACTTCACGCTATGCGCTTTGTTATCATGATTTCAAATAGCTTTATTTTTAATAAAGGCGACTTCCGCCGCTACTGTCCAGCAGCTGATAATTAAACATAAGTCGCCTAATACAACAAAGTTCTCTACCTCCATATCTATAATGATAAACATGATGGCTAACGAAGGAATAAAACCTGCTATAAACGAGCTTTTGAAAAACCAATTATGCCCATAATAGGCGTATACGGCTCCAATCAAACCACCAACGACAGCAAGCAGAAAATAAGAGAGAAAACTTAATATTGATAAAGTGCCATTCTCATTAAAATACGCTAATAAAAAAAACAATATTGGAAATGTTAAAGCCGTCGTTGTTACCTTAATAATATTTTCGCGATCCATTGAACCATCCTTGTCGTTGTTTCGTCCGTTCAAGCGAACATGTTGTTGAGTTAGCGATTAAAATAGCTAACTCAAATAAAAAACCTCCAACTACTAATATTCTGTTTTCATGCCTCAGTTACATTTATAAAGACTTATCAATACTTATCAATACTTAACGACTTTATCGAAGCTAAAGAAACTGAGTATGTTACAAAGAACAGAATAAATCCAAGCATCAATAAAGTAAAACTAATGTAAGGGTCTGAAAAATCGTGAACAAAGATTAAACCAGCGCCTAACGACGCATTAATGGCAGAAAAATGGCCTTTGTTAAACATCGTTCTTAATTTACGTTTTAATGGTTTTATCAAATCGATAAGTATTGGAATAACTATTAATAAAAAAATAAACAAGTCTAATTTATTGCTGATACCCACAGTAACTCCTCAGTAAATGAAAATGTAAATGCCCCAATCTGAGACAATGAAATAGCAGACTAAAAAAAGGTAAAGAAGGAGAAAAACCTACGGACATTAGCCCTACCTTAAAACCTAACTAGCACTCCAAATAAATGGAGGATTTATGTACCAGACATTTTAATTAAAAACATAACCAAACCACCAAATAAAATAGCTCCAACAATTACCATAACAGTCAGTATTTTAGATTGAGTCATAGACTTTAAAAGTGCAAATTGAGTTAATGTTCCAGTAGCCAATAAAGCACTAGTTTTGAGATTGTCTTTGGTTTTATCATCCATAATTGAGATTACTCCTTATTTTATTTGCCTGTTAGCCAAACTATAGGGGAAGTTCATCTGGCTATAATGCGCGTGGTACAAGGAGCAGCCAACTTATGTAATTGTTCCACTTTAGCATTTTGTTATACGGTTATTGACCCATTATTTTAATGGGTTTGGTATTATTGAGTTCTTTAACTTACCAATCTAAGCCTTTTTGCGCCATTATGCCTGCGTTAAACGCATGTTTTATGGGCTGTACTTCCGAAACAGTATCAGCTAGCTCTAGTAATCTGCGATGACACGCTCGACCCGTAATTAAAACATGTTGCATTTTAGGGCGGTTATTCACTGCTTCAATAATCTCATCTAGTTCAATGTAGCCATATTTAACCATGTAAGTCATTTCATCGAGTAAAACAATATCAAGGCTTTCATCACTCAACATTTCTTTACTTTTTTGCCATGCCACTTTAGCTGCCGCTATATCAGTTTCTGTACTTTGGGTTTCCCAAGTAAAACCAGTCCCCATGACATGATGCTGAACAGAGAATTGCTTTAAAATATTCATTTCTCCGCATTCCCACTTTGTGCCTTTGATAAATTGCACAACACCGGCCTTTTGACCGTGGCCAATAGCGCGCAGTACGGTACCAAAGCCAGAAGTACTTTTACCTTTACCATTTCCCGTTATAACAACAAAAACACCGCGTTCTTCAGTTGCTTGAGCTACTCGTTTATCTACATTGGCTTTAATTTTTTTTTGTCGTTCTATGTGTTTTTGCTCTTTTGTTTTGGCTACTTCCACTTGCGATTGAGCCGCAGGATCTTTATTAATATCATTCATAAATACACTCATTATTATTTATAGCTTTGCAAGCCTCTACAAACAGCGCGCTTTATTAAAAATACGCAAGGTTAAGCCTGGATTGCTTGGAAAATACCAATGCATATATGATGCAATAATATTGTTATGTTGGTAAACAAACTCGCCTGCGCGTTCACTCGGGTGGTGCGTAGTTTGGCCAATGGGCTCTAAATCAATTTGCGCAGAGGAATAATGGAAACTGTGTCCTCGCATTATATTATTTACAGCATTACTATCAAGGTCTTGATTACTCAATGGTAAATCAACCCACTGTGATCCTATAGCGGCGAGTTTTTTCTGCATTATGGCTTTGCCCGGCATAAGCCCAAGCATTGAAAATAAATTGCCTGAAAAATCGATTAATTGGTCAAGTAAATACAACATACCACCACATTCAGCAATAATGGGCTTGTTGCTGTCTGCAAATTTTTTTACATCACTTATAAAACTGACATTATTCATTAACTGCTCAGCATATAATTCGGGATAGCCACCGGGAATATATAAAATATCACCTTCAGGTAAGTGTTCATCAATCAATGCTGAACAATACACGAGTTCGGCACCTGCTTGCTGTAAAAAAGCAATATTAGCAGCATAAATAAAACTAAAGGCATTGTCTCTAATGATAATAATGCGCGTGCCGACTAATGCACGATGAATAAAGTCTGTTTGGCTATCGTTGTCAGAGGCAAAAAACTCAATTTCTTTTGGTAAATCAATCAACCCTGTATTAGCAATATGACTCGCCGCTTGATCTAATTGAGCGTCTATATCGGCTAGCTCTTGCGCTTGTACTAAACCTAAATGACGCTCGGGTAAGGTGATGGCGCTATCTTTGGGCATACGACCATAAAATGTAAACTCTTGGGGTAAGCTATCACTTAACAATTCAGCATGACGATCGCTATTAACACGATTAGCAATTACGCCAGAAAACGGTAAGTTTTCTCGATATTTAGCGAGGCCAAAAGTGACTGCTGCAAAGGTTTGTGCCATCGCTTTAGCATCAATAACGCCGAGTACTGGAATATTAAAATATTCCGCCAAGTCGGCACTACTGGGCGTGCCATCAAATAAGCCCATAACACCTTCAATTAAAATGAGATCTGACTCGATGGCTGCCCGATAAAGTAAATCCTGACAAGCTTGTTCACCGACCAACCATAAGTCTAATTGATAAACTAATTCGCCACTGGCTTTACGCAAAATCATCGGATCAATAAAGTCGGGGCCCACTTTAAATACCGCGACCTTACGGCCTTTATTACGATGAAAACGTGCAATTGCTGCGGTAACTGTAGTTTTACCTGAGCCTGAATGCGGTGCGGCAATAATTAATGCCGAACACATCACCCCTTTACCTTGTATCTGCTTGGACTTGTCTTGAAATAATGGCGCTTGAGTCGCTTTACTTTTAGCTGCTGACGATTGCTTATTCACTGTAGCCATTAAAAACTCCTGTTATAAAAATTAGTGCGTAATGAACAACTAAAACTAATGACCATTGTTGATACGAAGGTTATCTTTTATCGCTTTATTAACGAAAAAATGACTCAACGTAAAATCAATAACAATAGCCGAAATAACATAGAAAACAGGATTATAAATAGATTTTAAGTAATATTTATCGACACGAGAGGTATATTCGGCCCATGACAAGTCAGGAAAGTTACCTGAAAATGCGTAATAGCTGCCATTTGATATGAAAAAGGCAATAGAGCTAGCGACAAACAAGGCTGCTGCTATTTTAACAACATTGGTTTGCCAAATATTTTTCTCCCAGTTAGGTCGAGTAAAGTAACCGGCAGTAAACATAGCCGCGTAACTTAATACTAGCGCAGGGTATGAGGTGGTAATGCAGTCGCCAAACTGTCCGCGATAATAGGATGAGCCAAGATCTACCGTTAGCGTCAGAATATAAAAAAACCAAAAAGCTTTAATATTTCGTAAATACATACCGGCTAAGAAGAAAATAGCAATTGATGCGCTTGGTAAGTGATTAAAACTGGCGAAGTGATGGGTGCGTGTTGCGAGCATAAGCAAAGTAAGTACTGCCAATACAGCAATGAGCAAACTCATAGGTAATTTTTGGTTAACTGATTTCATAACGATTCCGTTGTCTAAAACATATCTAATGTTAACGGTGTAGGAAATCAAAGTTGGTAAACGGTGTAGCTGGCATTTTTAATTATTAACGTGTTGAAAATACAGTAATAAAATAATGCGTTGGTAACAAAATCCAGACCGTTTACTGTTCTCTGAATCACCGCCCACCGCAGTTGTCGAGTAATATCTCATGTGTGCAATTACGTCTTAA
Organism: Cognaticolwellia beringensis; assembly: GCF_002076895.1. Taxonomy (NCBI): domain Bacteria; kingdom Pseudomonadati; phylum Pseudomonadota; class Gammaproteobacteria; order Alteromonadales; family Colwelliaceae; genus Cognaticolwellia; species Cognaticolwellia beringensis. Next base: position 3,336,635 of record NZ_CP020465.1, on the reverse strand, counting down.
TTTGCATAAAAAGATATGATCAGGCCGGTCTCCGGACTCCTGATCAGCGCATTTGCAACACCTTCCCATACCTTCACTTTCGAACTAAGTTCAATCATGACTCATACAGTGGTTTTGTTGCTGCTCACAGTTACCGTTGCGGGGGCAGTACAGGTATTTCACCAGTTTCACGTTTCATCTTCGTTTGTGTAATTTTACTCATTGTAGTTATCAATAAAATAAAACTGAAGACACCTAAATCAGCGCTGATATTACGCCATGTCTAGTGGTTATTCAACAACTAACAAGCTTTGTCAGTGACAAATTAGACTTTGAAAATACAATCACCATTTGACGCAATATTTGCATTGAATCGCGTGGATGATTTGGTTATTCTCCTCGTCCAATGAATTCAATTCAACCGCTACCAAGCTCTAGAAGCTAATAAATGACAACAAACTTATATTTAGCTCGACATGGCGAAACGCAATGGAATAAAGTCCAACGCTTTCAAGGACAATTAGATAGCGAATTAACCGAAACAGGTAAACAGCAATCAAAAGCACTGGCGATGCATCTTGCGGATCAAGAGATAAACTTAATTGTGTCTTCTTCATTAGGTCGAGCCGTTTCTAGCGCTAAATTATGCCAACAGCAATTAAATGCCCCATTGTGCATATCAGACAAACTGATTGAACGAGATTTAGGCCATTGGCAAGGACAGTATGTTGATGATATTAAGAGCGATAAAAGCTATCACGAAATATTACATCAATTTACGGCGCTTCCCCCGGAAGATGGCGAAAGTGCCGTAAACTGTGCAAGCCGAATTTATCAAGCATTAGAAACCTTGGCTAAAAACAATATCAATAAAAATTTATTAGTTATTTTTCATGGTGAAGCTTTACGCTGCTTTTTAGCAAAATTAGGCCACAGTGCAACGGGAAATGCTTATCAGCTATTCAAAAATGGCTGTTTGTTTCCATTAAGCTACCAGCATGACAACCAACGTTTTCAGTTATTAGGTTAAGTGATTCATCACCCTGTAAATTTCGCATATTATAAGTTGCTAAGTTATGGCCATATCCATCGACAATGTAATTGACCTCGCCCTTTTATGGTTGCCCAACTTTGCCGTCTTTTGCACGCTATTATTGGCGTTAATACTTGATAAAGTGTTTGGTGAAGCAAAGTACTTCCACTATTTAGTCGGCTTTGGATGGCTGGCAAATAAGCTAGCAGAGCAATTAAATCCTGAACATTCAACTCAAGGTGCTATACAAGCTAAATTACTAGGCACCCTTGCGTGGTGTTTACTTGTGTTACCTTTGCCTATTAGCTATTTTTATTTCTGTAATAATTTAATTTGGTATTGGCAAATTTTACTTGATGCTTACGTGCTTTACTTATGTATTGGTCTTAAGAGCTTGTATCAGCATGCGATGCAAATATATCGGCCATTAAAATCTGGCGACCTTAGCAGCGCACGTCATTTTACGGGTTATATTGTCAGTCGAGAAACCGCAGCACTTACCGAGCAAGAAATGTCCAGAGCAACCGTAGAGTCAATGCTAGAAAATGGCCACGACGCGGTTATCGCTTCCCTTATTTATTATTTAATTGGCGGTGCCCCGCTGGTTATTTTACACCGATTTGCCAATACCTTAGATGCAATGTGGGGTTATAAAAACACACGCTATCAACATTTTGGTTATGCCAGTGCTAAGTTTGATGACTTGTTGGGCTTTATTTCTGGTAAATGTTGTACCCTGCTTTATGCTATACAAGGTTTAGCACGAGGACGATTTATTCCTGCAATGGTTAACGCCTTTCAACAAGGTAATAAATACAAAAGTCATAATGGTGGCTGGGTTATGGCTGCTGGTGCAACGGTTTTAAATAGAAAATTGGGCGGAAGTGCGCTCTACCACGGTAAAGTCATTCAATCTGTCACTCTGGGTTCAGGAAAAAATATTAGTACCGATGACATTACTAGCAGTTTACAGTTGGTGAGCCGCGCCAGTTTGTTATTATTGGCGGGTGTATTGGTTTTTCAACTGGCAAGTGGTTTTGGCAACGTTTTATTATAATTTTTTGAATGATTTGATGATTTAAGCACAGGAATGATATGGCATTAATGCATGGAGGCCAACTGCAACAAGTGGCTGAACACTATAAAATACCCATGGCTGATTGGCTCGACCTATCAACCGGTATTGCACCTACGTGTTACTCAATCCCCAACATTCCACTGAATGTATGGCAGCAGTTGCCACAACAAAACCCAACACTCATTGCAGCGGCAAAACAGTATTATCAATGTTCACAACTGGTGATCACCAACGGCAGCCAAGCTATTATAAAAGCCCTACCTGGCGTTTATCGACAAAAAAATGCCAGCTCAGAAGATGTTTATTTACCCGAGCGTGGTTATAAAGAGCATGCACATGCTTGGAAAATGGCAGGATATAATTTGCATTTTTACCGCAATGCATTGCCAGAAATAACCGCGTTGTCCGCAGGTTGTGTTGTTGTTATTATTAATCCTAATAACCCCACAGGCCAGTACTTCAACGTTAATATCATCAAACAATACCATCAACAATTAAAGCAACTTAACGGTTTATTAGTGCTTGATGAAGCCTTTGTCGATGTTATGCCCGCTGAGCAGTCTTATTGTCAACAGGTGAATGACAGTCACTGTTTAGTGCTGCGTTCTTTTGGGAAGTTTTTTGGTTTAGCCGGTATTCGTATTGGTTTTCTAGTCGCAAACAATGCTTGGTGTAAAACCTTCGAAGCGTTATTAGGGCCATGGCAAGTCAATGGACCCGCACAAACCGTTGCCGAGCAAGCATTATGTGATACCCACTGGCAAGAAAAACAAAAACAGACCTTAAAGCAATTAAGCACCGCGCAGGAAAATAAACTTTTACAGGTATTTCCCAACACATTAATTTTGGCTATTAAAGGCTGTGATCTATTTCTAACCGTAGAATTTAGACAAAGCGATAGCGCAAAAAAACTTTATCATTTGTTATGCCAACAAGGTGTTTATTGTCGCCTTGCCGATGAACAAGACACTCTGAGATTTGGCATAACAACAGCAGACACGCTTGAGCGTTTAGCCATTGCCTGTGCTAAGGCTTGCAAGCAACTGAGCTAATCATATCTTTCAGTAATCAGTAATCAGTAATCAAATTTATATACAAATCGAAGTAGCGCTAATACAAAAAGGATAATACAAAAAGGACACCCATTGGGTGCCCTTAGTTATAATGTATACAAGTAACTAGATACAAGTTAACGGTCTATCAAACCGCTAAATAGCGCTTAGTTTTTGTAAGTAATACCCACGTAAAAAGCACGTTCTTGTGAGTTGTAACTACTTGCTGTTTGATACTCTTTATCAAGTAGGTTGGTCACGCGTGAAGAAACACTAAAGTTATTTGACACGTCATAGTTCAAGCCTAAGTTAATCAATTGATAACTGCTTAAATCAACTTTACCAATACCGTAAACATCATCTGTTCTTGAGCCAACAAATTGGTATTCTGCATAAACATCGACTTCGCTGATCGTAGTAACAAATTTATAGTTAAACTTTTCTTTAGCGCGGCGAATTAATTGCTCATAACCTAATTCACCGGTAGATGTTGTTGACGATTGATCTTCAGCATCTGTATACGAAATATTAACATCATGCGTGCCACCCAAAGCAAGGTAATTCGCTGAAATTTCAATACCGTTAATTTCCACTTTTTCGAAATTCGCTGCAGCGCCATCTCTACGACCAATTAAGTCATCAATTTTTGAACGATAAAGACTAACACTGGTATTTACGTCATAAATTTTAGTTTCTAAAAATAGCTCTGCCGTTTCAGAAAGCTCAGAATTAAGCGTTGGCGTGCCAAAGCCTGGGTAAAATAAATCATTGTAAGTCGGTACTTTAAAGCCTGTGCCGTAATTAAGCACAATGCGAGTATCTTGATCAATTTTTTGACCAACACCAACGTTATAGGTGTTTTCTGAGTTAACGTCTTCAACGTTGTCGTGTCTTACTGTTGCTTCAAATGTCCAATCGTTTTCAGTATATAAAGCATGAGCGAAAACACCTGTGGTGTCTCTTTCTTCTTTGTCATATACCGTGGTACTTTTAGACACGTCATCTTGATAGTAATCAACACCAAGGTTAATTTGTAAGTCAGCTGAAAGTTGGCTGCTGTTCACAATTGAATATTGATTACGACGAGTTTCGAAAACACCTTGTGACTGACCATCACTAAGACTGTCAGTACTGTCACGATTTTGGCCGACAGAAAATACCGTATTGTTGTTTACGCCATTAATATTGCTAGCGTAATTAGCACGTAGTAACCATGCATGGTTTTTAATATCAGAACCATTATAGTAACCATCGTACTCGTTATCGCCGCTATCACTTGAAAGCATCCATTCTAATGAAAAATCTTCACTAACTTTTTGCTGGCCTCTGATCGCAACAGAAGTAAAGTCGTAACCGTCATCATCAGTTTCGTCACCTTCTTGCACATCATAGCCATCGCTTTCTTCTTTACTAATGGTAATCGTTGTTTGGCCATCACCATGGCTAATACCGGCACCCGCATTAAATTTAGTAAAGTTGTCGCTACCATAACTAGCGCCTGCAAATAATTCACCTGCAGATAATTGACGGGTGAAAATTTGAATAACACCACCAATAGCGTCTGAACCCCATAATGCTGCACGAGGTCCTTGTACTATTTCGATACGCTCGATCATTTCAGGTGAAATAGTATTTAAACTTGTGCCACCCGATGTAGCAGAACTGACACGCACACCATCAATAAGAACCAAGGTGTGATCTGAGTTAGTACCACGCATAAAAATAGAAGAATTTTGGCCTCTGCCGCCATTCGTTGCTATATCAATACTCGGTACTGTAGACAGTAGGTCTAATAAAGAAATAGGATTAGCAAGTTCGATATCCGCTCGTGTAATAACCACTTGGCTAGTGAGCGTGTCATCAATATTTAACTGTGTACGTGTCGCCGTTACCGTTAAAATTTCGATATCTTTTGCGCTGTTTTCTGCATTTGCTGACGCAATAAAAGCTGTCGACATAGCGCCGGCAACAGCAAGTGATAATAATGATTTTTTGAAAAAATTGTTTTGCTTAATGTTCATATAACCTCATTAACGATACCCTCCGCACCGTAGTTTTGACTGCGTTAAAACACAGTGTAATTAAGTAAATTCAAGTGCTCGGACTGACATAGTTAACAAAATATCACTATGATCACCATTGCGGGGGCAGTGAAGAAATCTCATCTTCTTCCCTTAAACTTACTATATAAAACAGTAGCTAAAGTATTTAACCACTGTCGCTTATCTAAATTTTTGTCTGACTAATTCGCCAATTTATTACTTGGCGTATCAACACCTTGATTAATAATATCGTAAATTTTATCCATAGCTAAATGCTGTTCGCAAACATCAGCTAAGCGCTCAAGTTGTATTTCTCGATGTTGATTTATATCGATAACAGGCGTTTGTAAATCGTTAATACCTAACCAATTAAGCACCAATTGTGTCGGCGCAGGACAATCGAAAAAACCATGTAAATAGGTGGCAATAATTTGTCCGTCATCAGAGATACAACCATCAGGATTGCTTTGTGCTTGTGCTATCGGCTCATAGTGAATATTAAGTAACGAGTTGCTTAACGCTGGCCCCGTTGACACGCCACAATGTATTTCGTAGCCAGTTAGCTGACATGTTTCGCCATTTAACGTCATAGTGGCAGAGACTTGGCTTAAGGTTTTGTCTTGCGTCAGCGTTGTTGTAAAGTCTAATAAGCCTAAACCAGAAATTTTCTCTACGTGTGATTCAATATGCTCAGGATCAAATATTTGCTTACCCAGCATTTGATAACCACCACAAATACCGAGTAACTTGCCACCGTAGCGCAGGTGTTGCTCAATTTCTTGCTGCCAACCTTGTTGTTTTAAAAAAGCTAAATCAGAAATAACATTTTTACTGCCAGGTAAAATAATTAAATCAGCGCCTTGCAACGACTGGCCTATTTTAATGTATTGCAAATCAATATTGGCTTGTAAGCGCAACGGATCAAAGTCGGTATGATTGCTCATATGAGGTAATAAAGGCACAAATATTTTTACTTTCGCCTGTGTTATTTTGTTATCGAGTGCTACGGCATCTTCCGCGTCTAACGCTAAATCATGTAGATAAGGCAATACACCTAACACCGGTTTGCCTGTTCGCTCTTCAAGCCAATCTAAACCAGATTCAAGTAGTTTAATATCACCGCGAAAACGATTAATAATAAAGCCTTTCACTCTGGCTTGCTCTGACTCAGATAATAACGCTAATGTACCAACCAAATGAGCAAAAACGCCGCCTCGGTCAATATCTGCAACTAAAATAACCGGACAATCAACCGCTTCAGCGTAGCCCATATTGGCAATATCATGTGCACGAAGATTAATTTCAGCAGGACTACCTGCACCTTCAACTAATAATACTTGGTGATCATTCGCCAAGCGTTGATGCGACTCTAAAACGGCTTGCATCGCGACTTTTTTGTAATCGTGATATTTGCCTGCTTCCATATTTGAAATAGCTTTGCCATGAACAATAACTTGCGCGCCGGTATCGCTATTCGGCTTTAATAAAATGGGATTAAAATCAACCCGAGCTTCAACTTTTGCTGCAATAGCTTGCAACGCTTGAGCGCGACCAATTTCACCACCATCTTTTGTTACTGCACTGTTTAGTGCCATATTTTGTGGTTTAAATGGCGCGACATTATATCCGGCATTAACCAACACACGACACAGCCCTGCCACTAAGGTACTTTTTCCTGCGTCTGAGGTTGTGCCCTGCACCATTAATGTTTTCACGATGGCACCTTAGCGTTAGTATTTTCAGACGACTTTAGTGTTAAGGGTAAACCTGCCATCACAAACTCGACATTATCGGCAATTTTAGCAATGGCTTGATGTAACCAACCCGCTTGGTCGACAAACTGACGAGACAACTCGCCCATTGGCACTATGCCGTGCCCCACTTCATTACTGACTAAGATAATTTCAACACGTCTTTCAAAAGAAGCGGATGTTTGGGTATTTTTCTGCAGCTGAATGCGTTCCAGAACTGTCAGCAATTGCGCTTTTTCTTGCTGCCAATAGTCAAGGTTACAAAAATTCAGATTACCATCAACAATCGAGTCATTATCAACACTAGGTTTGCACAAGCTATTGCTTAGCCAAAGTGTTAAACAATCGACTAAGATACAAATACCTGAAGTACTGGCTGAACTAGCAATCGCAGACTCAATAGCCTTTGCTAGTAAAAAAGGTGATTCTACCAACGACCAATGTTCAGGGCGCTCAGCTTGATGTTGGGCAATTCTTTGCTGCATTTCAGTATCGAATGCTTGCGCTGTAGCAATATAGGTGACTGGCAAGTTTGACAACTTCGCATATTGCTCGGCCAGCGAGCTTTTGCCTGAACGGGCGCCGCCAATAATTAACTGTACTTTATTCAGAGTAATTGGGCTCATATAACGACCGAAGTAAGTGACAATAATGTGATGTAAATAACGACTTCTGACAACTGTTGAGCAGCGCCTAAACAGTCACCGGTATAACCGCCTAATTGTTGGGTAAACCAACGTTTTAAACACCAACGTGTCAGTAATAAAATAACCACTAACTTCCACGCGACACTCAAAGACAACGTCAACATAATGATCACTATGCCCGTAGCAAGCAGAGTTAAATAACTGTTGTTTGATAATGCTTGCGCTAACGGTTTCACTTTTGAAGTGGCATCTTCACTGACATAAGGCATATCAGCAATCAAACTTGTTGCTAGCACTCGACTTAAGCAATGACCTAAGACTAAAATAGACAGCAAGCTTAGTACTTCTGCTTCAACATTGTTGTTAGCTAATTCAAAATTAATTAACGCTAATAACACTTGGTATTTGATCATTAAAATAAAAAACAATGCCGCCGCGCCATAAGTGCCTAAACGACTATCTTTCATAATGTTAAGTTTATTTTCTACCGTCCAACCACCGCCAAAACCATCCCAAACATCTGCCCATCCATCTTCATGAAAGGCACCTGTTAATAGAACACTTATTGCCATGGCAACTAACAAGGCAATCTCAGCAGGTATGAAGATAGCACAAAGATAAAAAGCCAGTGCTGAAGACAAACCAATTAACACCCCAACTAAAGCGAAATAACGACTCGCTTCATTTAACATATTTGCACTTACCTCTGCGCTAATGTTAACGGGAATACGGGTAAAAAAACTTGTGGCTAACAACAATAATTGCCATTGCTCTGCCCACTGCCCTTGTTTAGCTACATTTGACGGCTGTTCATCAGGCTTAGGTAACATTGGTTACCTCGGCATCGGCAAAACTTGCCATATCATTAAAAAATGCCACTGCTGCTTGTATGATTGGCAGCGCTAATGCCGCGCCAGTGCCTTCGCCTAAGCGCAAGCCTAAATGTAATAAGGGTTTAACCTCTAACCATTGCAACATTTTTTCGTGACCTTGCTCACCTGAACAATGTGCAAATACCATATAGTCTTTCACGCTGGCATTAAACTTAATGGCTAACATGGCCGCAGCGGTACAAATAAAGCCGTCGACAACAATTAACATGCGATTTTCTGCTGCAGCTAACATTGCCGCAGTTATCTGAACAACTTCAAAGCCACCTAAACAGCGTAAAATAGATTCAGTATCCGTGAGATTATCTCGATGAAGTGCTAACGCTTGCTCTACCACTTGTTGTTTTTTCAGCACTATTTCATCAGAAATACCGGTACCACGACCCACTGCTTCGCTGGCAGGAATATTCATCATGGTGGCCATTATTGCAGAAGCAATCGTGGTGTTACCTATACCCATTTCACCAAAGGCGATGATATTACAGCCGGTATTGCTTATCTCAACAACATGCTGTTTAGCATAAGCAAAGCCTTGCTGAACTTGCGCTTTAGTCATCGCCGCGTGTTGGTTAATCGGCTGAGTAATATTACCTAATCGTTGTGCTTTAACACTGGATGATAAAACTGGCTGCAAAATGCCGGCATCGACAATATTAAGTTGCCACCCCAGTTGCTGACTAAACACATTAATGGCTGCGCCACCACCAGCAAAGTTGGCCACCATTTGGCGAGTTACTTCACTAGGCGCAATTGAAACACCTTCGCTAGCAACACCATGGTCGCCCGCAAAAACAGTTAAATGTGGATGCGTTAGTTGTAACTTATGCTGGTTGATCTTAGGGGTTTCAAAATCGTGAGTTGTTAGTTGAATTTTAGCGATTTGCTTTGCTAAGTGTTCAAGCTCTCCCAAGGCACCTAATGGCTTTGTTTTACCATTAATTACCGCTTGAATTTTTTCTGAGTGTTCGTCACTTACCGCTTGTATATCAAACATTTCAACGCCTAAACAGTATCAAACCAAAAATTAAGTTGGTTGATATAAATGATTAACGTCGATACGGTTTTGAGGTTTAATGGGAGAAATCTAGTTTCAAAAATGACATGGTCAAAATGAAAAAAGATAAAAATTCCAATGCCAGAGTAACCCGCTCGACGTGGTAATTAATGCACATATTTCCCCTGGTATCCTGACTTACAGCATCTAGATATACTCCTACACAAATCACTTTATTACATGAAGATTTGCCGGTATATCGTTCTGTTTACAGTTGCGGGTACAGTTGTGGACTTTCACCACATTCCCAGTTTTACATTCTCAACAATGGTTTTCCCATCAAAGAAGGTAAAATTGAATATGACATTATTGATTTAATGGCGAGATTATCGACAGCTAGGACAAAATAGCAAGTTTTTTTTAACGCAGTTATCGATTAAAAACATATAAAGCCTCGCTGTTATATATTTATTTAGCAGTTATTGGCTGACTGCCAGCAGATTAAAATGAGTCACGGTCTAGACATGGCAAACGATAAAGCCAAATTAAACAACTAAAATTTTTGCTATAACATCAATTTAGGCCAAGCTTTAGCGTTATCATCAATCGTAACTTGTAGGTGAATTAATCCACCATAAGGAACATCAATATTAGCCATATGATTGACACCTGGTATCGGCAAACCCAATACTTTAGCCAAAATATACCGAATAACACCGCCATGACATATCACTAAGGTATTTCCTAATGGTTTTTGCTGATGTTTTGGCTTGTTTTTTAATTTATATTTTTGGCTATCCTCTTGTACCAGTTGTCGTAATAAATGATGCCAAAAACTATCAACGCGTTCAGTAAAGCTTGCCATGGTTTCACCGTTAGGTGGCTGACATTGCCACGGGTTTTGCCAAAAATCACCTAAGGTTGGCGCGTTGTTAACGGTAGCTATTTCCCCTTGCTGCTCCACCCCCTGCTCAGGTTGCCAAAGCGCTTGATAGCTTTTTCCGTCCCAGTCACCAAAGTCCATTTCTTGCAATTCAACTGAAATTTTTAATGGCAATTGATTTTGTTGGCAATATTGTTCAGCAAACTCTCGGCATCGTATAAGGGGAGAGCTATAGCAATTAACAATGTCAGATAAATTTTTCGTGGCGTTAACAAGCTGACTTTTACCCGTATTAGAAAGCGCAATGTCCGTTCGCCCACAGAGAATGCCTGTTTGAACTAATTCTCCGTGGCGTAATAAATAAACATTAAATACCGACAAGCCCTGCTCCTAATTATGCAAACTTCATTAAACAAATTGAAATTAAATCAATAACAACAGTCTATCAAATATAGTTATTGTATTAACACTAACTATTGAGCATTTAGAGCATAAATAACTAATCATTGCTGCTCAGTTTTTGATAAAGTAAAAAGCAGCTAGCCTAAATAAATTTAGTTTTAAGACATTTAGTTTTAAGACAAAGAAAAAATTACATCCATTGATATTGCTATTAACAATGACTACCGAGAGTCACAAGGAAAATGCATGACCCCTGTTCCTGAACCAAAATGGCCTGAGCGAATTATCTGCTTAACAGAAGAAACTACCGAAGCGCTTTATCTTATGGAAGAAGATCACCGTATTATTGGTATTTCGGCCTATACCATGCGCCCTGAACGGGCAAGAAAAGAAAAAACAAAAGTCAGTGCCTATATAACCGCAAGAACCGACAAAATATTATCGTTAAAACCAGATTTAGTTTTAGCATTTTCTGACATGCAAGCTGATATCGTCGCAGATTTGATCAAAGAAGGCATACAAGTCCACTGTTTTAATCATCGCAGTATCAGTGAAATATTGCAGATGATACGTACTTTGTCTGGCTTAATAGGACAACCGGAAAAAGGCGAAAAGCTTGTTACTGACATGCAAAACAATTTACGCAGAATTAAACAGCAAGCAGATAAACTTCCTGCTCGGCCAATGGTATATTTTGAAGAATGGTTTGACCCTATTATCACCGGTATTGGTTGGGTGAGTGAGTTAATAGAGATTGCTGGCGGAATCGATTGCTATCAAGAATTCTCCACACAGTCATTAGCAAAAAATCGCATTGTTGCAGATGCCAGTGATGTTATTACTAAAAATCCAGATATTTATATTGCCTCTTGGTGTGGACGTAAATTCGATAAAGAAAAAGTAACCTCGAGAGTCGGTTGGCAAGCCATAACAGCAATAAAAAATGATGATATCTATGAGATAAACTCTACTGATATTTTACAGCCAGGACCAGCAGCGTTGACTGATGGCGTTGAGCAACTCGCTAACATTATCCAGCAATGGGCTGAACACACATAATATGTTAATTTTTTTCCGTAATATCAATTCCCTAAAAGCTATGTTTTGTTTGCTTTTTTTCGTTTTCAGTAGCCAAAGTTTAAGTCAAGAACTTGATAAAGTGTCTATACAGCTAAACTGGTTTCATCAATTTCAATATGCCGGCTACTATGCCGCGAAAGAACAGGGTTTTTATAAAGAACACGGATTAGACGTAGAATTAAGAGAATTCAATGGTCCCGGTGTTATAACCGACTATGTCATTGACGGTAGAGCAGATTATGGCATAAGTGACTCAAGTTTAATCGTTGACAAAAATCAGGGCAAACCAGTCGTTATTGTCGCACAAATATTTCAACATTCGCCCACCACAATTGCGACACTGCGCTCTTCAGGCATTGCCAGTCCGTTCGACCTTATTGGCAAACGCATCATGGTGGATTATAAGTTTAAAAATTCGGCTTCAATAACGGCGATGCTTTTACAAGCAGAGCAAGATATATCAGCTTTCATTTGGCAAGAAAGATCAGGCAAACTTTCCGCGTTAACGGCAGACGAAACTGACGCCATTTTAATTTACAGTACGAATGAGCCATTCGAAATGGCCGAAAAAAACATTGATATTTTAACCATCAGTCCTCGAGACTACGGCATTGATTTTTATGGTGATAATTTATTTACCAGTGAATCAGAGGTTAAAAACAACCCTCAACGGGTGCAAGCTATTCGCCAAGCAACTATAAAAGGTTGGCAATATGCACTCAGCCATAAAACAGAAATAATTAAGTTAATTGAAGAAAAGTATAATAGCCAAGGTAAGACTCATAGCCACTTAGCTTTTGAAGCGGACGAAATTAGTAAAATAATATTAGCTAAATTTATTCCTCTTGGCTCAATTGCTCGTACCCGTATGGAAAAGATTAGTGAAATTTATCATCAACTTGAGATGATAGATTCGCCTTTTATACCCGATAATTTACTACTCGAAGATGCGCTAATAAATTTTTCTGCCAATAAGACTACTGATGACAGCAGCACTTCGCTGATCATTTTCATGGTGTTGTTATCGTTTTTATTAATTGCGATTACCTTGCTGTTGCCAAAATTAATTAGCCAGCAGCGCCTAGCTTCTTTTATGTCTTCGAGGAATTTTCCATTTATCGTACATTCGTTATCAATATTGAATGTAGCAATTATTTTTAGTGTTATTTATCTGACGCTACAAGACAATGAAAAAACGACTAAAGTTAATATGCAAAAAAATCTTGAGGTCGTTGTCGAAGCAACAAAAACACGCCTCAATGATTGGATTAGTGATCAAGAAAACTTATTAAAACAAATGGCTAAAGATGACAATCTGGTTAGCCTCACTAAAGCATTACTCTTTCAACCTGCGGCAAAAAACAGCCTGATTACATCTAGAGCAATGCAAAATATTCGTCAATATTTTCGCCAAAGCAGTATCGAAGGCCAAGACTTTTCCGTTATTAATCAAGACTTCATTAATATTGGCTCGAATAACAATGAAAACCTAGGTAAAAGTAGCTTAATCGCAGAGCAACACCCAGAAGTTATCGCCGCAGTTTTTTCGGGTGAAAGCCGCTTTGTACCAGCAATGAAGACTGATATTAAGCGCTTATTTGGCAATACCATTAACCCGATAGATCAATACAGTTTGTATATGATCACGCCAATACTAAATGACAACAATCACGTTATAGCGGCTTTAGCTGTGGGTATTAAACCCAGCGGTCAGCTGTCTAACATTATGCAACAAGGTCGTATTGGCCAAACAGGCGAAAGCTATTTAGTCAGCCAATTGGGACAAATGCTCTCAAAGAGTCGTTTTGAAACTGAATTATCATCGCTCAGTTACTTTCAAGCACACAGCAATAACAAACAACTTATTGTACTGAAAGATCCACAAATAAATGTCACTAAGCATCGAGTTATTCCTAATAATACTCAGCAACTCCCCTTGACACTTATGGCCAATCATCTGGTCAATAATGCGCGGGCAGATAACATTAGTCTGATCACTAACCAAAAAATTACCAGCAATGTCTTAGGTTATAACGATTATCGCGGAGTTAAAGTATTTGGCGCTTGGTTATGGGATAACCAGTACGGTTTTGGTATCGCAACAGAAATTGATGCCGATGAAGCGATGAAAGGGGTAGATTCTTTACGTAATAAACTGATGTTAATAGCTTTTATTACTTTACTATTAACTTTAACCTCGAACATTTTTACCATTACTGTTGGCCAACGCTCAACAAAATATATGCGCCGTTCGCAAGAAGAACTAGAAAAACAAGTGGCACATCGCACCGCTGAGCTTCACCAACGTGAACGGGCATTGTGGGAGTTATATGAACATGCGCCAGTCGCCTATGCCACCTTAGATGCACAAGGTATGTTTATTAAACACAACTGTGTATTCGCGCAAATGTTTAAGCGCCCACGCGAAACATTCACCTCATTAAATTGGCAAAATTTTGTTGCGCCTGCTCATTATGTACATCAAATATTTCATACTAAGTCGCACCTACTAGAGTATGAAATACCGGTTAACATAAGTGAGACACAAACGATTGACACTATGATGTCAGCCCTACCCGTTTATGACGAAAATGAAAAGTTAACCGAGGTACGATTAACCTTAATTGATGTTACGCAAAGAAATGCAGCCAAAGCACAGTTTGCCGCTTTAATGGAGTCAGCGCCTGACGCTATTTTAATGTTAGATAAGTACCGAGTTCACAATATTGTTAACTCGCAAGTATTGACCATGTTTGGCTACGACAAGTCAGAGATCATTGGACAGAAAATTGAACTCTTATTACCTGAAGAAGCAAAACTGCATATTTTTGAACACATATTGCATGAGTTGACACCAGAAAAGCAACTGCTTGAACTTACCGGCAAACGTAAAGATGGTAGTGAGTTCTCAGCTGAAGTAACGGTTAACGCGCTTGATATTCATAATGACCGTTTTATCGTCGCTATTATTCGAGATATTACCGATCGTAAACTTCACGATGCTGCGGTAGCTGAACACATTCTTTTCCAGCAGGCACTGGCTGACACCATTCCCTACCCTATATTTGTTAAAGACCCAAATTCAAAAATTACTAACGTGAATAGTGCTTATGAAGAAACGTTCAATGTAAAAAGAGCAGATGTTATCGGCAAAACGGTACTAGACCTAGAATACTTACCCTTAGCAGACCGTAAATCCTATCACGCGCAGGATCTTGAAATCATTGCTTCAATGGGTATGATACGCAAAGAAGTATCGATTGTTTACGCCGATGGGTTAGAGCATAACATTATGTATTGGGTAAAAAGCTTTGCCAAAGCAGATGGCAGTGCTGGTGGGTTGTTAGGTACATTTGTCGATATTAGTGAACAAAAAATGGCAGAGAAAACGCTCGTCCATGCTAAAGCTTTAGCCGAAGATGCGGTGAAAGCTAAATCTAATTTTTTAGCGAATATGTCTCATGAAATTCGAACGCCAATGAACGCTATTATTGGTATGTCGGCATTAGCATTGAAAACAAACTTAACACCTGAACAACAAAACCATATTACCAAGGTTAACCTAGCGGCTGAGTCGTTGCTCGGTATCGTTAACGATATTTTAGACTTTTCAAAAATTGAAGCGAATAAGCTCGAACTTGAATCTATCCCTTTTAGCTTAAATGATATTCTCGATAACCTCAGTAATATGTTAGTTGATAAACTTAACGAGAAACAAACTGCGCTAATTTTTGATGTTGAAAATAATGTCCCCCTCAATCTGATTGGAGATCCGCTACGCCTCAGTCAAATATTAACAAACCTTGGCAGTAATGCCGCTAAGTTTACTGAGCAAGGAAAAATTAAAGTACATGTGGCATGTATCAATAAACATGACGAACATGTGACCTTAAAATTTTCCGTTTGTGATACCGGTATAGGGATGAGTAAACCGCAACAAGAAAAACTCTTTCAATCATTCAGTCAGGCAGACTCGTCAACAACAAGAAAATATGGCGGAACAGGTTTAGGTTTAGCAATTTGCAAGCGCCTTGTTGAATTACTAGGTGGTGAAATCTGGCTCGAAAGCGAAGAAAATATTGGCAGTAACTTTCACTTCACCGTAAATTTTCAAAGCCAATCGATGAAGAGTATCAATGCTACAAGTGAAAATACAACCTCGATTAACGATTTAAACATTGCTTTAATATCCAATAATGAAGGGGCTAAGCCCACCGTTCTGAGAATTCTACAATCGTTTGGTTTTATGGTAGAGAACTTTACCTCGGCGGCACAAGCGCTGCCTGAATTAAAACAGCAAACTAAGGTTTTTGATGCCTTAATATTCGACATTAAACACAGCAACGACAATAAAAGCACTCAAGACATAGCATTAATTAGAGCTGCCCATGCTGAGTTACCCCTATTACATATTCTTGAAAGTAAGCAAGATAACGCTCCGCAAGTACTCGAAGACGGTGATAAGTATTCCATCATTGAGCAGCCAATAAACTCTTCTAATTTGCTTGACTGTTTATTGATAGCTTTAGGTCACGAACATTTGCGCAGTCGTAAATATAATTTATTTTCCCACGAATCAGTACCAGCAATAAATATACTGCAAGGGGCAAAAATATTATTGGTTGAAGACAATGAAATAAATCAGGAATTAGCGACTGAATTATTGACCAGCAACGGTATTGAAGTAGTCGTAACGAATAACGGCCAAGAAGCAATAGAACGTCTTAATCAGGAGCACTTTGACGGGGTATTAATGGATTGCCAAATGCCAATTAAAGATGGCTATTCCACCACGCGCGAGCTTCGTCAAAATCCACAGTTTATCGATTTACCCATTATCGCTATGACCGCCAACGTGATGGCCGGCGATCGTGAAAAAGCGCTAGCAGCGGGCATGAATGAACATATTGGTAAACCAATTAATCCGCCTGAATTATTTGTAAAATTGGCCCAATGGGTCGTTTTAAGCCATCCGGCTAATTTGACTCATTCAAGGACATTAACTGACGACTCAGCGCTACTATTTACCAATAAAAATAGCACAATCACTATGCCTGAATTTGACGGCATAGATAGAGAATCTGGCTTAGCGATAGCGCAAAATGATCATGAACTATATCAGCGCCTACTGCTTAAATTTAAAGACAATTACGCCGACGCAATGGCACCAATAGAAGCGGCATACGCCAGCAATAATTTTGCGGCTATTGAACAACTTGCTCATACCCTGAAAGGAGTAGCGGGTAACATTGGTGCTAAGCAGCTTTATGAGCTTTGCCAAGAGTTAGAAAGCAATGCTGCCCTGCAAGCTATTAAACCTGATATGTTAACACAGTGTCAGCTTGAACTCAGCCGTACTCAACAAGCATTAGCTGCGCTAAAACATCCTGAGCCAACGGATGTAGATTTCAATATTTCAACCTGCAAAAATCTGATTGCGCAATTAAAAGTTGACGTTGAAAACTATGATGTGGCGGCGATTGATACCATTCATGCATTATTATCAATGACCCAACAGCAAACATACCACCAGCAACTAAAAAACATTATGGCAAAAGTTGAAGTTTATGAGTTTGACGACGCGGCCAAACAACTAAAAGAAATTATAATTAAATAATCAGCCAGTAACACAGTAGCCATAAGCTGTTGATTTTTAATAACTGTCACTATAATGTCAGGTAAAAGTCGTAGTAAAACCTTATCTAATAATGAATAGTTCAATACGAGCAGCAACAAGGAGAAGTAAATGACCGTCCGAAAATTAAGGCTTAAAAGAGCATGGTCTCAGGAGCAATTAGCCCAGTTCAGTGGCTTAAATATAAGAACGATTCAACGCATTGAACGAGGTCAAAAAGCAGGTTTGGAATCATTAAAGTCTCTTGCCGCTGTTTTTGAAATTGAACTTGATGAATTACTGGAGGAGAAAAACATGGATAACTCAGACAAATACAGCGAAGAAGAAAATCGTGTTATTGAGCATGTGAGAGACATTAAAGGATTTTATAGTCACCTTATTAATTATGGCGTGGTAATGCTAGGTTTGTTTATCGTTAACTTTATTACTAGTCCTGATTATTATTGGGCTTGGTGGGCAGCATTTGGCTGGGGTATTGGGGTGATATCGCATGGGATCAGTGTATTTGAGGTATACAGCTTTTTTGGTGCTGACTGGGAAAAGAAACAAATTGAAAAGAGATTAGGAAAAAAGCTTTAACGCCCGCTAATCAAACCATCTCAAACCACTAAATAAGCATAAAAAAACATCTACCCAATGGGTAGATGTTTTTTTAATGGATATCGCTAAATTAACTTAACAGTGCTAATTCAGCGTTCTTCTTAGATTACTCAAGTCAGTAGCAAATCTATATAAAACAATTTTCTCACTGAGTATTCACCGCCTAATTATAGCGGCTCCGGATATAACGCTTCTAAAGTTAGGGTGACATCACTGTAATGACGCTCGCCGCGTAATCTTATATACCAAGTCCCTGAGGCGGGTAAATCCATCACACAGCTCTCTTCATTACCCGCTAACATTGGTCGGCAATCAAACTTCTGCGTATTAGGCTTTTTACCTTCTCTAACATATAAATCAACGTTACCTGCACCACCCGTAATTGTAGCGGTAAAGCTTACAGACGTTTCTGGTACCTGAAATTTAAAAGTGCTCCAGCGTGATTTTGTACCAAGGTCTGTATGCACTTCTTTCACTGAAATAAGTGGCGTTACACCTTCAATTTCAACTAACACTGGATCATGATCAGACGCGCGATAAGCCGTGCTGTCATACATGGTGACTAACTGCTCGTCACTTTTATATTCCACGTTGTAATCAAGAATTGTCGGTTCATCAGCATTGATATGCCATTCAGTTACATCAAGCACTTTGTCAGTCAAAGAAGCCGAAGCTAACGCATGATCTAAAGTACCTATTTCACCTTGATAAGCATAGCTATAGGCCATATCACCAATAAACTTTTGCGCTAGGTTAGTGTAGCCAGCATTTTCAATGGTACTGACCGGATCTTCTTTAGTATAAGCGTTTAAATCTCCGATGATTAAGATATCGTCATCAGCAATACCCGTAGGATAAGTCGATAACCATGCCGTTAACGCTTCTGCTGCTTGAACACGACGTAAGTTATAACAACCTTGACCATCAAGTTTATCTTCGTTCTCAACACCACCGCTACTTGAACAACCTTTAGATCGGAAATGGTTAATCGCTACCGTTAAGCGCTCACCCGTTTCAGTGGCTCTAAAAGACTGAACCATAGGTGGACGATTATGATATTCAAATGGAAAGCCAGTTAAATAAGCTGTGGTACCAAACTCCGTTACCGCTTTATCGTTATAGATCATGGCAACTTTAATGGCATCACCACCTAGCAGTTCAATGCCAGTAGCTGGATCAGCAGAAATATTAGGATTAACAAAACTGTAGTGTACATTCGCAGGGGCAACTAAGTTTAGCCCGTGGACCAAATCTTGAATGGCACTGTGCTCTCCAAAACCGTCATTCTCCATTTCAAGTAAACCAATAATATCAGCATCCATTTTGGTAATAGCATCAATTATTTTACTGCGTTGACGGTCAAACTCTTCAGAACTATCTGCGCCTCTTGAAGTTGGAAATCCACCACCTAAGCCGTCGCCATTAAAGTAATTTAATACGTTAAAACTAGCTATTCGCAGGTTGCCGGTAACTAGCTCAGGTGCTTCAGTTCTTAAATTAGCACTATCAAAAGTCGGAGCTTCGACAGGAATAATTCGATAATTACCAAAACTATAATCAACCAAACCAGTTAACGATGTTACCGTATCTCCAGCACGTAACGTATTGGCTGCTGATAAACCGTTAGTCGGGTAAATAATGTTTTCAGGATTTGAACCATTGATACCATCATCAAGCGTGACTTTATTCAGGGCATTTCTAGCTGCTAATGCGCTATATTCAACAGTGCCTGGAAGATGCATATTTGTTGGCACATATAAACGACCATTTGATAAAGCAACTTCACCATAACGACCTAGATTATAGTTGTCAGTAACCGTTAACGTTCCTGAGATAGTAACTAACATACCTTCGATGCTTTCACGTGCTTCACTTGAGCTAAAAGGTAAACTTAAATTACTGGCTAATACACTATCAGCACCACAAATTAACGTCGCTTCTGATTGATTGATTTGTGTTTTTCCGTAACTTTCTGATATTTTACCAATAACCCTAACGACACTATTTACTGCAGGGAATTCTGTACCAGTAGTTGCAACAAAAATACCTTCTGATGTTAGTGGGTCGGCATCTTGGTCAATGGCTTCTTCTTGCATAAAGAAGCCGTTTAGCGCAGGAAAACTACCTGTTACAACCCCTTCAATAATATGACTTTCGCCAACAAATGGTGAAGAAAACCCTGCACCTTGTACAGCACTAATTAAGGTTGTTGGATCGGCACATTCACCAATTAAACTAATGGGCTCTCCAGCACCATTACTTGTATGGGCACCAATATAGTCAAAAGTATCCTTAGCATAACCATCCCACTCTAGCGCAGGGTCAAAAGCATCATCAACAACAGTATCACCCATTGTGATTGTGCTTTTACGCACTAAGGTATTATCTTTTGTACTTTGTAAATCACTTCCCCATTGCGAGCCAGGGTCTTCACCAACACGACCAATTGAATCGATCACAACATTATTTTTATATAAAACATAAGCGTCATCGCCATTATGGCTAACATTGTTAGATGTTTGGTTAGCAACATCGAGAATTGCTGTGGCAGCGCCTGAATTAGCAATAACATAAACACTATTGCCAGCAATAACACCATCAAGGTCAATCATAACGGCGTCAATACTGCCATTACTAAACCGGCCTAATTGATAATTACCTGCACTCAAATCTATCGCATTAGGACCTGGGTTATAAAACTCTAAAGCTTTATTTAAACTACCACCTTCAATGTACTCAGAAATAAAAATTTCAGGATTAACAACAACATGTTGACCTATATCTGAAAATTCATCCTTACCAAAGCCTGTCCACTGTTGTGATGGTTCAAATGTATCATTGATAACGGTATCACCACTGACAACATTGCTGTTACGACGTAAAGTATTGTCTTTGGTGCTATAAGTTTCACTACCCCAAGCTGAGCCTGGGTCTTCACCGACAAGACCGAAAGAGTCGACTACTTCATTATTTTTATACAGCACGTAAGCATCATCACCATTATGGCTCAGTGAACCACTTTCTTGGTCTGCAAGTGCTAGCAAGTCCGTTGAAGCTCTTGTATTGACAAGAACAAATGTACCATTGGCAGCGACGATACCATCCAAGTTGATCATTGATGCGGTTGTGCCACCGTTACTAAAACGGCCTAATTGATAATTTTCAGCGGCTAAATCTATGTCAGTATTTGAGGCATTAAAAAGCTCGATGGCTTTGTTGTAACTGCTACCTTCAACATATTCAGAAATAAACAAAGCACTTGAAGATGAAGGTGCGCCTGTATCACCGCCACCAGTATCGCCGCCACCAGTATCGCCGCCACCGGTATCGCCACCGCCAGTATCACCGCCGCCTGTGTCACCTGTACCCGCACAAGCATCAGCACTAAATAGTAGATTTACCCACTCAGGATGATCAACAAAGGGGTTGCGGTTACCTTGATATTCATAAATGCGGTTATGTCTGTTTTGCTCTGTAGCATCAACAGGGTCTGCTGCATGCCATTCAAGTAGTCGACATAAACGACCAATTTCACTGTCGCCAACCGACGTTAAACGGTCAACAACGCGTAAATCAGGTGTTGCGTCTGAGCCTTCATAACGCGTGTCCATATAAAAAACCATACGGGCAACATCACCTTTTACTGAATCTCTAGGCTCGAAAGAGTCATTATCAACTCTATTTTCCGGCGCTTCTGACAAAGGTGAATCGCTGTTATCAAAGTCTAAATTGCCGCGCGACGAATTCACTGAAATATCAGTAGGACGTAAATGATGAATATCAGTATAGGCTTCTAAACTTGAAGCTGAAAAACCATGACTTTTTGGCCAAACATGTTCTCGGTTCCAGTTATCTTGGTTTGTACTTTGAGAACCGCTACCATTTGACATTTTAGGTAATGAAATTCCGCTATAAAGCAAAATTACATTGGCGGTATTAGAGGGATCTTCATCGGTTTGCGTTAAGGCCGACCACACTTCTGAATAGGATAAATTCTTGTGGTTTTGGCTGATAGCGTTAGTTATTTTGGTTTTTATTTCGCTTGCAGGCAAATTACTATTGATAGCCGCAAAAGCATCAGCGTAGTAATTTCCATCGTTAAAATTGGTTGCATCGGCAACTTTATCTAATGGCGGGCAGTTAAAACAAGCATCCGCAATATCACTAGCTTGAGCTAGTGACGCACAGAAATAAGCAAATATTATGGGGGACTTTAGCTTCATTATTATTATTCCTATTAGTAGTCTTTTACATAGTATTTCATGATTAAATGTCAAAAGTATTACAGCCCTTTACAGCGTTACACATCTAATCAATTTCATCTGTATTAAGTCTAAAATATCTCACAACATAACCATTTGGTCAAATTTTAATCTGCCATTATAAAAATATTGCTCAATATAGAGCCTACAGACAATGATATTAATATACCTCTGCATTACAGCCCTAATTACCTGACCATTTGTACAGTATTAATTTGAGTTGAAATATTCTAAATTTCAAAAAATTTAACCTAAGCTGGGGATGGTATATGCGGGTTTTTAAACAGAGCTATAAATCAGGAATAATTTACTTGGGTAGTAGCAAGAAAGCCATGAATGGGTTCAACTGAACTGCATAAGTTATGAGGTAACTTATCCGCGTAAGCTATAGGTGTACGTTGTACGTGTGAGTTAAGTCCAGAAATGTATGCGGAATTTAAAAGTGGCTTTCACGTAATGAGTGTAGATAAATAATGTTTACACGCCGCTATGATAACAGCACATAAACATATTGCCATGAGCTTTAGCTACAAACTAATGGCTTTCAATGATGGTAGGAATTGTAGTGAAAGGCTTGATACCAAACTCTGGGTAAACTTCGCTAGGGAAATAAATCACACCGTTTTTTGATACCATAGACACTGTTTTTATCGCGCCAAGGTCTGATATTGGATTACCCGGTACTAAGAAGAAATCTGCAAGCTTACCCACTTCAATACTGCCCAGCTGTTCACCATAACCTAAATAATTAGCCATATCATATGAGCCTCTACGCAGTACTTCAGCATTAGACAATCCTATTTTTTTAAACAGCTCTAACTCTCTGTGTAGTGCAAATGCACCACCTAAATCGGTACCGGGTACAAGGAATATTCCTTTTTTATGCATCATTGCGAGGGTGGAAATTATTTTATCAAAAGCCAATCGATAAGCTTTATCTTCTTGCGGATCAGCAACATTTAATAAGGCAACTTTTGCACTTCTTTGCACACCAACCGGCATGTTGTCGATATAATCTCTTGTGCCAATGCGAGTTTCACCATTTCTAGCCGTTAAGCCAAATTCATGAATAACCATAGTGGGGTCAACAGCAATATTTTTTGCCACCATAGTGTTTAAGGTACTCTGTACTTTATCGCTATTAAGGTCTAAATCGACAAAGCGTTTCATGCCAGTGATCCGATAAAGTGTGCGGGTATCTTCTTCTCTATCTAGCACCCAGCTGAGCATAGCTTGGTTTATGTGAGTTATTTCGTCATAACCTGCAGCGATCATTTCATCAACGGTAGAAAACGCCGGTATATGCCCGGTCACACGCATACCGTATTTTTTCGCCGCTTTTGCCATTGCAGGAACCCAGTCACCGTTAACGGAGCTGTAAATCTTTATTTGAAAGTAACCGCCTTTTTCACCATACATATTCACTAAGTCTACCGCTTCCTGTTCAGTTGAAGCCATTTCACCCGTTGCATTTGAAAAATCACTTTGTCCTTCAATAAAGCCGCTTTTTGTAATACGTGGGCCAATAATTCGATTACTTTCTATTTTGTCTATTAAAGGATCGAGTACCGCTATTTCGTTACCCATATCTCTTACTGATGTTACACCTGCCATTACATTCAGTAAGGCATCGTTATCGCTCATGTGGCCATGCATTTCATATAGACCAGGAATTAATGTGCCGCCATTACCTTCAATCAGCGTTTCGCTATTTATAGCGTTATCAACCACTGGCTCGATAGCCGTGATCTTGTTTTTTTCAATCAGCACAGATTTAGGGGTCGTTAACTGCATGCTTACAGGATCAAATATTCTGACATTATTAATACGTACTGGAGTGTTAAATTGATGTGTGGCTTTCTTTGCTATTTTTTCAAAGCGACTCGCGTTTAAATTGGCCGCTAAATTGCTCAAAACTTTGTTATGCTTTTCTAAACCCTCGCGAATAACGACAAAGCGTGGAGACAAATAGCCCAACATATGGTGGTTGTCATCAAGTGCAATATAGCTAGGGTCAAGTTCAATCCCATTGATGGCATAAATAGTGGCCTTGACCAAAGTATTGTTTACGTCTTTCAGCTCAATTTGTTCAACTTGGGTAAGGGTTAACTCACCAGACGGAAGTGCCGATAAAGAATGATTAGATTGTTCTAGCAAAGCTTTAGCGTATATATAAAGCGCATACGGACTTGCATTTTGTGCGATGTAGATTGCCTTGTTGTTAAATTTTGCGTTACCGCTTTCAGCTGAACTCTGCCAATTCGCCATATTGCCTTGCACGCCAAATTGTTCATCAACCTCATTACCGAATACGGTTTTCCCGGTAATGTGCCAAGCAATGGGTAACCCTGTCTCTGATAAGGTTAGAGTTTCTTTGCTGCTTGCACCACGACCATTATTACTAAATGAAAAATCAATATTAATATTTTTAGCATTGCGCTTAACTACCATTTTGCCAACGTCGGTTTCACCGAAAATAACGCTAAATTTTTCTTGCTCAGGTAGCGCAGATTTGGCTATTCCTTCTGAGCTATGATGCTGCCCAGAGCAACCTAAAGTTGTAATAAACACGATACCAAAAACAAATAGTTGCACAGTTTTGAGCTGAATTTTCATGGTAATTCCTTTTATTATTATAATGAGATATTACGAAGAATAGCCGCTGCAAATGCCCTGCGCAACTTAAGGGGTTAAAACGCAATAAATTACAGAAAATAAAACCAACTTTCCGCCTTGCTGTTTTATTATTTGATTACTTTAACGAATGTCGTATGGGCTAAAACTTGTCGAGTAATTGATGATACATCATACCCATTGCGAGTAATGGTGAACGCAGGTGCTTACCACCAGGAAAAGTAAAATGTTTCACTTTTGCAAAGTGATTAATTAACTCAGACTCACCATTAATAGCTTCAGCAAGTATTTTTCCAGCTACATGCGTAATGTTTACTCCATGGCCTGAATACGCTTGGGCGTAATATATATTTTTATCTAAACGGCCAATCTGTGGCAATCGATTAGCACCAATACCTATCATTCCTCCCCATTGATAATCGATTTTAATGCCGGCTAATTCTGGAAAAGCTTTCAGCATTTTAGGGGTTAACGTTGCGGCTATATCTTTAGGATCTCGACCTGAATAATTACAAAGACCACCAAATAGCAGACGCTTATCAGCAGATAAACGAAAATAGTCTAAATCGATTTTTTGGTCACATACCGCGTGGTTATTGGGCAATAACTTTTTATAAACTGTTTCATCCAGTGGCTCTGTAGCTATTATGTAGCTACCTGCGGGTAATACTTTATGTGCTATTTTAGGGGCAAGATCTCCTAAATAAGCATTACCTGCAAGAATAAGCTTTTTAGCTTGTACTTCACCCTTTGCAGTTTTTATAACAATAGTTTCACCGGCCGTAAATTTTTCTACCTTAGAGTCTTCAAATATTTTTACGCCCATTGAACTTGCAGCTTGCGCTTCACCTCGACAAAGGTTGAGCGGGTGTAAGTGTCCACTCCCCATATCGATTAAGCCACCAATATAAGCATCTGAGCCTATCACTTGTTTCTTCAGCTCAGCTTTATCTAATAATTCAATAGGGTGTGGATATTGATAACGATTCAAGTGTGCCACTTCAGCTTCGAGCGACTTCATGTGTTTTTCACGCGTAGCAAGGTCGCAATAGCCCATAGTGAGATCACAATCTATTTTGTATTTATTGATACGGTCGATAACAATTTGGTTCGCATTGAGTCCTAGTTGAGTGATGGTATCAACACCGTGTTGGCCGATGGTTTTTCTAAAGCCCTCTATATTTTGGCCTAGACCTCGAATAATTTGACCACCATTTCGGCCAGAAGCGCCCCAACCAATTTTATGTGACTCAAGCACAACAACCTTGTAACCACGTTCGGCTAACTCAATTGCGCTTGAAATACCACTAAACCCTCCCCCGATAATGCACACATCAGCATTTATGCTATCTTGAAGGCTTGGATAATCTTGTTGATATTTTAAAGAAGAAAAGTAATAAGAATCCGCATGGTTAGGTGTATGAACTTTAGTCATCGATAATTGCTCTTATTATTAAATAAAATTTAAGTTACGAGCGCCCACAAAAACAAACACCTCGTAAAATATAATTAACAACTTAACTCAACTAATGACTTAAGCCAAGTTCTCGTTATATAATTCAGAAAAATATATTCAAAATAATAGTTTGAATCTCAAAGGAAATTAAATGGATGTAGGCAAAAGACTTAAGTCTATTAGATTAATCAGAAATATGTCTCAACGTGAACTAGCGAAAAGAGCGGGTGTCACCAATAGTACAATTTCAATGATTGAAAAAAATAGCGTAAGCCCATCTATTAGCTCGCTGAAAAAAGTGTTGAACGGCATTCCTATTTCGTTAGTTGAATTTTTCACAGAAGATAATGATGGGGAAGAAATTCAACAAGTAGTTTATACCTCTGATGAATTAATGGATATTGGCTCAGGCGATGTGCATATGCATTTAGTCGGTAAATCTTTCCCGAAAAGACAAATGACTTTTTTAGTTGAAACCTACCCTGAAAATGCGGATACAGGCACTGAAATGCTGCAAAACGATGCCGAAGAAGGCGGTTATATTTTAGAAGGCAAAATTGAGCTTACCGTTGGCACCGATGTATTTATTTTAAATGCTAACGACAGTTATTATTTCGATAATAATAAACCTCATCGCTTTAGAAACCCTTTTAGTGAAGTATGTAAAATTATTAGCGCAACAACACCAGCTAATTTTTAATTATGTTAATAAGGTTGAAATACCCTTAACCCCCAATATTTAAGGTATTTAATTTTTCATGGCTTACTTAATCCCTTTCGTCATTTTATCTAACCTTAATTCCCTTTTTCCTGCTTAGCATTTTCAATTGTCTCTAGTTGATTTAAAGGTCATGCGGTGTATTGAATCTAATTGCTCATAGATAATTCAAGAACAATGGCACATCAAGCCACATAACAGAACTAATTGTTATCGCGACTTTATTTTAGACTTTTTAAAGACTCACCAAATATATTAAGGTGAGAATAAAGTAACAGGTAAATAGCTTGATGCGATTTAACATCGTTAGACCAAGTTTAGCTAAGCAACTCGATGCCTCATATTCGTCATATGTACCACTTAATTAATAACAAAACGCTTTAGCAATATGAAATATCACTAAGGCGTTTTTTGAGAGAATTAACCTGATGTTAGCGCTATAGCTTGATCACTCTTCTTCTTTGCGGCTTCTTGAAACTGTAAAATAAAACTATAAAGTACAGGTAAAACCAGTAAATTTAGTATCAATACAGTTAACATACCGCCAAGCATAGGCGCAGCAATTCGGTGAGTTACATCAGAGCCAGTTGAAGAGCTAAGCATTATAGGAATTAACCCTGCCATCGTAGAAATTGCCGTCATAGCAATAGGCCTTACTCGCTTAGAGGTTGCAGACAATACGGCATCTTTAATTTCAATCACTGATAAAGGTTCACTCGCATCTGCACGACGCTTAGCGATCTCAGTATCAATAAAGCTTAACACCAATACACCAATTTCTGCTGCCATACCAGCTAAAGCAATAAAACCAACAGCGACACCAACCGACATATTATAATTGTTGAGATATACCAACCAAATTCCCCCCACTAAGGCAAATGGCATCGACATCATCACCACCAGAGGTTCAATGACATTACGAAAATTTAAATACAAGAGTAAAAATATGATGAACAAAGTAGCGGGTGCAACAATACTTAAACGTTGCGCAGCACGCTCCATATATTCAAACTGTCCGGACCAAGTTACGGTATAGCCTGAAGGAATAACTACTTGCTCTGCCAATACTTTTTTAGCATCACGCACAAATCCGCCAATATCAGAACTTGAAATATCGACATAAATCCATGCGTTAGGACGAGCATCCTCACTTTTAATAACGGGCGCACCACGTCGATACACCACGTCGGCAACCATAGCCATAGGTATTTGAGTGCCTGTTGGTGTTGAAATAAGCACGCGTTTAAGCGACTCTAAATCATCTCTTAGCTCTCTGGGATAACGTAAATTAACCGGATATCGCTCTAACCCCTCAACCGTTTCAGTTATATTCATGCCGCCAATGGCACTTTGAATTACATCTTGTACTGCACCTACGGTTAAACCATAACGTGCTGCTTTTTCACGGTCGACATCAAAATCTAAATAATAGCCACCAATGGTTCTGTCACCAAAAGCAGAGGTTGTTTCAGGTAAGCCTTTCATGGCTTGTTCTATATCTTGCGATATTTTCTGTAGAACAACTAAATCAGGTCCAGAGACTTTAATTCCTATGGGTGTTTTTATGCCCGTTGAGAGCATATCAATACGCGTTTTAATCGGCATAGTCCATGCGTTTGCTACA
This sequence comes from Cognaticolwellia beringensis, assembly GCF_002076895.1. Classification (NCBI taxonomy): domain Bacteria; kingdom Pseudomonadati; phylum Pseudomonadota; class Gammaproteobacteria; order Alteromonadales; family Colwelliaceae; genus Cognaticolwellia; species Cognaticolwellia beringensis. The sequence goes on along the minus strand of NZ_CP020465.1, from coordinate 3,307,875 downwards.
CCAGGAAAGTTTATCGCTTTATCCATTTCAGCCATAATGTTAGCTGTTGTTTTTGTGGGATCTGGCCATTCCTCTTTGGGTTTCAATCGAATAGTTGTTTCAATCATAGATAAGGGTGCTGCATCTGTAGCTGACTCAGCACGACCCACTTTACCAAAAACATGATGAACTTCAGGAAAAGTTTTTAATATTTTATCGCTTTGTTGTAAAAATTCTTTCGCTTTAGTGATAGAGATACCAGGAAATAACGTTGGCATATAGAGAATATCGCCTTCATCCAATGGCGGCATAAATTCACTACCTAGTTGTGAATAAGGATAGTAAGTCACTGCAAGCAATGAAACAGCCAAGACCATTGTGAGGCCTCGAAACTTCATCAAGAATGTTAATGTGGGCTTGTGTAGTTTATGGAGTAGACGATTTACTGGATTTTTATGCTCTGGCATAATATTACCACGCAGAAAATATCCCATCATCACGGGTACTAATGTTACCGCCAGTATCGCTGATGCTGCCATTGCGTAGGTTGCCGTAAAAGCTAATGGGCTAAATAGACGACCTTCTTGGGCTTGCATAGTAAAAATAGGAAGAAAAGATACCGTTATCACCAATAGAGAGAAAAATAATGCCGGCCCGACTTCTCGGCTACTATCACCTATGACTTTCCAACGTTCATCATTAGTAAGATCCTGCCCTTTTTCTTCACGTGCTTTTGCTAAACAGGTATGGGCATTTTCTACCATAACGATAGCACCATCGACCATTGTTCCAATCGTGATAGCAATACCACCTAATGACATAATATTGGCATTTAAGCCTTGAAATCTCATAACAATAAATGCCATTAATATGCCTAAGGGCAGAGTGATGATGGCAACAAAAGCCGAGCGAGCATGCAATAAAAATAAAATCACCACTAAGCTGACAATAACAAGTTCTTGTAACAATGAGGTATTTAAACTATCAACAGCGCGTTCTATTAAGTCACCTCTGTCATATACAGGCACTATTTCCACACCTTCAGGTAGACCCGCTTTAAGCTCCTCAAGTTTGGCACGCACCGCCTGAATAGTAGCTAAGGCATTCTCACCAAAGCGCATGATGACAACACCACCCGCCACTTCACCTTCGCCATTAAGATCTATCACTCCACGTCGTAACTCCGGACCTATGTGAACATGAGCAACATCTTTTAATCTCACGGGCGTACCATCTTGGCTTACGGATACAGGAATAGCATTGAGATCGTCAATAGATTTAATATAGCCTTTACTTCGTACCATATATTCTGTTTCAGCCATCTCAATTAAGCGACCACCAACATCTTTATTTGACGCTTTAATTGCCATTTTTACTTTGTTTAACGGTATGTTGTAACGCACGAGTGCATTCGGGTCGACTTCAACTTGGTATTGCTTAACAAAACCGCCCATAGAGGCCACTTCAGCAACGCCATCAACTGTCTGCAAGGGATAGCGTAAGTACCAGTCTTGTATTGAACGTAATTGTGCTAAGTCATGTTTGCCAGTTTTATCCACTAAAGCATATTCATAAACCCAACCAACACCCGTTGCATCAGGCCCTAAAGTGGGAGTAATACCTTGTGGTAATCGACCACTCACGTAATTTAAAGACTCTAATACCCTCGATCTTGCCCAATACATGTCAGTATTATCTTCAAAAATAATATAAACAAATGACATACCAAAAAAAGAATAACCTCGCACTACTTTCGTTTTTGGCACAGCAAGCATTGAAGTAGTTAATGGATAAGTGACTTGGTCTTCAACAACTTGCGGTGATTGCCCTGGGAACTTAGTAAAAACAATCACCTGCACATCAGACAAATCAGGTATCGCATCTAACGGGGTGTTCTTATAAGCAAACAAACCCACTAAAGTAATAATTAACGCCGCTAAAATGACCATAAAACGGTCTTTTAAGGAGGCTGAAATAATGGCTTCAATCATTGTTATTGCTCCTTAACTTTCATTTCAGCAGAGTTTTTCATGTCCATTGGAGGCACTTTATTATTACTAGATTTTTTGTTTTGTAGCTGTAGCATCATTTTTTCCGTGGCTTCACGTAGCTTTGATTCTGAATCAACCATAAATTGCGCAGAAGTCACGACTTCTTCCCCCTCAATCAAACCAGAGAGCACGGCAACCTTGCCATTTGACTCTATGCCTAATGTAACTATTCTTGGTTCAAATCGACCGGGTTCAGTTACCACAAAAACTTGAGAACGCTCACCCGAGCGAATTACGGCTTGTGAAGGAATGACAATGGCAGCTTCATTAACGTCTGAATGTATGGTTATCTCAGCAAACATATCTGGTCTGAGTAACTGTTCCGGATTATCAAAAATAATTCTAACTTTTGTGGTACGCGTTTTTGCTTCGGCATAAGGATAGATATAACCTAAACGACCTGAAAATATTTTTCCTGGCACACTGACTAAGGTCATTTCGACTTCATCGCCGACCTTAATCCAGGGTAATTCATATTCATATACATCGGCATAAACCCATACTTGGCTTAAATCTACCACCATATATAACTCAGTTTTAGGCGTTACATATTGCCCCTGCCTAGAACCAATACGTGTCACAGTGCCATCTACGGGTGTATGGATGTGTAGCTGTTTTTTAATTTTTCTACTTTTTTCAAGTTCAACAATTTGATGCTCTGGTACATCAAGTAACTTTAAGCGCTCTCGGGCGCTGGCAACCATGTCTTTAGCACCTCGAGCAACATCTTCAAAAGGGCTATTTTCGAGTGATTTGAGGCTGTTCAACGCCAATAAATATTCTTGCTGAGTTGATACTAATTTTGGCGAATAAATACTAACTAAAACATCTCCCTCTTTTACCGTTTCACCTGTTTTATCGACGTATAAGTCTTCAATCCAACCTTCAACTTTTGGATGTAAACGTGCCATTTTTTGTTCATCAAAATCAACCCGACCAACAGCACGAATAGTGCGACTCATTGACTCTTTTTTTGCAATACCGGTGCGAACCCCAATGTTTTGAACTACCACGGGATCTATTTTAACCGTTCCCAATACCGCTTTTTGATCAGTTTCGGCAGCATACACTGGCGTATAATCCATTCCCATGGCATCTTTTGCTGGTACAGGTGAAGTAACCGATGGATTCATAGCATTTCGATAAAATAGGGGATTTTCATTATTTTTCGGTACGGAAACGTTATCTGCTAGCGCGTTAGCAGGCCCCCTTTCTTGGTCAGATAAAAAATAGCCTATTCCTAAGCCAATAACCAACATAATAATGGCGGTGAACAACGTGGATTTATTCATATATATATTCCTTGCCAATAGAGGCTTGTATCGATGCTAATGCTTGATTACTTTGAGAGACTGATTGCCAAAACTGTAGCTCATAATTAAATAAAGTTACTTGGCTGCCGACTAGGTTTAAAAAATCCACTTCACTGACTTGATAACCGACTAACATGGACTGAACGGTTTGTCGTGCTTGTGGCAAAATGCCTGTTTCAAATAAAGAACGTTGCTGTTCAGAGCGACGATAATCTGTGATATATCTAGCGATATCAGCCTTTACCTGGTTGCTTTCATCGAGATAAGCATATTTGGATTTAAACTGTTCGCTGATTCTTTGTTTTACCCGATATGACTGTTTAGTACTGGCAAATAAGGGAATTTTAATACCGAGTTTAATAGAAAATAAATCCGCTCTATCGCCGCCCATCGGTTGTGAGTTTTGACCTATGCGATCACCATATGTAACACCAATATTAAAATCGGGATAATAGTCTCGCTCAGCTAAATCAAGCCGAGAATTAGCCGCTGATATTAATTGTTTGTGCTTTTGAAGTAATGGCCGAGACCTTATGGCTAATTGATAGAGTTGTTCTTCGGCCAATAAATGCGGTTGATTGAAACTTAATTTATTTGCCAGGGTAATAGGTGAACGTGGCGTAATATCCATTAAAATATTTAATTGAATTATCTGGGTTGCTTTTAAAGCCACTATTTGAATTTTATGGTTTATTAGCTTTGATAATTCTAATTGGGACAATAAGACATCTTGTTGTAGTCCTTTGCCTGTTGTGTATTTTGTTTTCGCCACTTCGATAAATTGCTTTAGCAATGCTTGATTTTTATCAACCGTCTCTATTGCTCTGTCTAAATAAAACAGCTGCCACCATTTATTACTGACATTCTTCGTTAATAGTAAACGCATTTCAGCAACATCATAATAAGCGGCTTTGGCTTCAAATTCAGCGATATCTTCTTTCAAGCTTAACTTACCTGGAAAAGGAAAAGCCTGTGATACGCCTATTTGTAATTGGGTCATCCCTTCTTGTGATCTGTCAAAACTGTCCGTTGGAAAATTCATAGCCCCTAGGGTTAGTATTGGATCTGGTAAAGTACCAACTTGTGAAGATATGCTTTTCATCGCCTCATATCGGGCCTTAATTTGTGCAAGGTTAGGATTGTTTGCTAGCGCAAGCGCAATTGCATTTTGCTCAGTTAATACGTCATATTCTGAGGCAGAATGCATGTTTACTTGTTTGGCAGACAATTGTTCAGCTGATAATAAAAATAATGTTATCAGTAAGGTGTTTATCATTCGCATATTTTTCATCCTTCTTGAAATACCCTATATAAATTAATGATTCATGATTCTTTAACAGGGCACATACGCATTCCTAAATTAAAAATTACAAAATATTTTAGTGGTAAATAAAAAGCTTAAACTACCTACTTTTACTACCCGCGACGTTATATATCGGCCCCCAAACAAGGGCAATAAACCAACCATAAAAATAGCTTTCTACTATCCCTAAAAAGAAGCTTTTCCAGCTTATCCATTCAAAACCTGGTAACAGTTGTAACCATACGGGGTACATGGCTTGTTGAGGAAACAACAAGCCAAAAATGACACATAAAGTAAAACTAATGGCAAGAAATAGACTTGTTGCATGGCCAAATGCAACCAGTGATATTTTATGTTTCATGTTCATTATCCTTTGGTGTTATTGCATGTTGCTTATCAATAAATTTTCCTGGTTCACGGTCAAACCTATCTAAACATTCTCTTGAACAAAAACGATATAAATGCCCTTCTTCGAGTTTGCCATATCCTTTATCCTCTTCAACTTCATGCCCACAAACAGGATCTATAAAACTATTTTTGGCGGATTTTTTATCATGATGTCCATGGGTCATATGAGCCCCACATCCAAAGCGCATCATGAGATAAAATATCCCGGCAAATAATAAAAATGAAAATAGACTTTCCATTGCTGCCTCCATAACAGTTAACTAATTTAAAAAAAGCGTGATGCCTAGCTTGCCAACATCACGCAAGCGAGAAGTTCCTATTTTTTTAACTGCACCATATCGAATTTCTTAACCGTACCTTTTACAACCGATACTTTAGCGAAGTGTTCATTCATAATTTCTTCTATTTTCACTTGCCCTTTTTCCACTTTTTGAAAAAAATCGGCACCGTCATCGTTGTCATCGTTCAGGGTGAATCGATACGTTTCCAAAATTTGCCCTACTTTTGCACCGTCATCAAAACCAACGCAAACAACAATATTGTCTGGTGTTGCTGACACTACTTGGCCACGCATGAGATACCGATGTGACAAATCGCTATTTGCACAGCCTGTAAGCACTACAGTAAAAATGACAAGTGCAATTATTTTGGATATTTTCGTTAACATAAGTAATTCCTAATTAAGTTGTTTTTAACGCGATATTAACGTTTTCTTTTGCTCGAATTTGGTGGCGATTTATGACAACTCCAAGGTTCATGTGTGAAATTATCCTTGACGTTTTGATCACAGTATTTGTAATAGCTGTCTTTTGTGCGGGTCCACCAATCATTGTGAATATCCGCCCCATGATTTCTAATAACATTTTCAATGCCATCAAGGTCTAAATTGGTTGCATCGTAAGCTAAATGAATGCTCTGCTCTTTGCGATTGAAAGAGACTTCATCTAAGCCGAACATTTGATCTATTGCCGCAATTAGCCCATCGATATTTTCTTCTGTTACCTTGGTAAGTCTTAGGTTTCTTACTACTAAGTTAATTTCTCTAACGCCAACTCTATGGTCTAAATCAGACATAACAGCCTCCTTTATCAATCAAATTTTGGGTATTTATACTGGTATTTCTACCGACTAATTTATTCATTTCTAGCTCCTTGCTGCGGTTCTAGCCCTGTAACCTATTCTTTCAATGGCATTAATCAGAACAGCAGAGCCGACATCTCCGTTTACAACTACAGAACGTAAGGCAAAATTCATTTCAGCGCTGTTTACGCCGTTAATATCTTTTAATGCTGTTTCAATCTTATTGACACAACTTGCACAGCAAGCTCCTTCAATGGTTAACTCTTGGATGTTTTTATTGGCAATACTAGCGGTTGATCTATTCATGGTTATCTCCTTAGTGCGCGTCACTTTCATTCTTATCTACAACGAGGTGACAATTCATATGTTTGGTATAAGTTGACTTCATAGCGCTTACTGCACCTATTGCTCTAATTACATAAGTGCTGATGCTTAATATGAAAATAAAGAACTATAAAACCTACACTTAACTTACACCTATGTGTTAAACACAGGTCAAGTGACTATTTGTAAAAACATCATTTTTGACAAATATCAGGTCTGAGACTTAAACATTAACGAGTAGAGGCATTCTATTTACCTGAAAAGTTAAACAGTGATTAATTTAATGACGACAATATAAATAAACTGTAAATAATGCCGTCAAAACCACCTCTATACCTGCTGTTTTATTCTTGCTTTAAGAACTCAATAATTGCCGCGATATCTTCCTTATTCATTGGATATTTAGGCATAGCCGAAGCCGCATTATTAAACTTAGGCTCCATTAACTTCTTAAGCACAAATGCCTCACCTTTATCTGCAACAACATTGTCTAAAGCAGGACCTAATTTACCTCCCTCTCCTCTAAGTTGATGACAGCCCTGACAACCGAATTGAGTGACTAATTCAGCACCAGTTTTCTTAGGTAAATTCGTGTTTTCATGGCTTGCTATATTGCGCACATCAGCAGTTAAAGTGCTTGCTAAGAAAGCTTCTACCGCCAATGCTTCCTTACCTGTCATATGTGCTTTTGCACGCATATGAGGAATAACAACAGACCACTCTTTTTTTGTGTACTCTTCTGCAGGACGTGCATTATGGCAACGAGCACAATTTTCACTGTAGACTTTAGCTCCTTCGGCTACTAACGAGGGATCGCTGACATGCTGTGCTTGGACTGAAAATGTACTGATGGTTAAGGTAAATATGGTCAATAATAATATTAATATTTTCATGGTAAATCTCCTTAAAAGCCAAACGCTAACTGTAAAAACACACGATCATCAACTATGCCGCCGTGACCTGCACCTTCATTATCTATTGATGTACTTTCTGCTCCCAACTTCAATACAGCACTTGGTTCTAACCAATAATTGACACCATAATAAATACGACTGCCCATCTTACCTGCGTCTTCTTCAAAATCATGGCCAATGCTGCCGTCAAAATCTGACTTTATATCTGAATAGCGCACAACAAACTCAACTGGATTTAACCAGGCTTTACCTAGCTCGCGTGCTTGCCAAGTACCTTGGATATACCAGCCACTTTTATCAAAATCTTTTACCCATTCCTCTCCATGCTCATCAACTTCAATGGGGTCATCCTCACCCTCTGTTTCGGCGCTAGAACCAAAAATTTCACCTCGAACACTGGCATAACTACCTACCCAGTTAATATCGATATTATAAGCATCGTAATTTAAGTCGCCGTCATTACTATATTTTCCTGAGTAATAAGAAACACCGACTTCCCATTCAGGTAAAAATGCATAAGCGATACGCCCACCAAATGCCATGGTGTTATTGTTGTCGCCATTTTTAGCTGACATTTCTACTCCACCGCCATGATCTCCGGCTTCTTGCCTTGGACCACTTACCGTATAAAAATCAGTAAAAATTCTCCCTGCATCACCTAGATTCCATGTATTAGCGATATTTATACCCGTGTCTCCCAAAATACTTGTAATTCCACCTAACGAACCATTACCACCGTGACCACCATAAAGACCTGGGTTGCTCGCCGCTTTATTGATCCAACTTGGGTGTAAATTCACACCAAACTGACCGAAGGGTAATAAGAATTTCCCCGCGGTAATGATGGTATTGTCATTAAAAAAGTAATCCATGTTGGCGTATTCAAGTTCAGTTTCGGTTTCGCCTTCGGCATTAGTACTGAACTCTAGTTCCGCCTCAATATGAATTTTTTCAGAAAGTTGAAACAAAAATATGGGAACAAAACGTGCAACTACATTATTTTGAATATCGTTTCCTGCTTCATCTTTCATGTTCGATTGGTTGATATAAGTCACATCGCCATAACCTGCAATAGCGAAACGACCAATATCTAAAGTAGAATTTTCTTGCGCATTAACAGTTGTCATTAATGACATTGAGGTTGCTGCTACAACCGATTGGAGAAGTCCATTTTTCATGATATGGCCTTAGTATTTTATGGCGGGCAGAGGAGCTCCTCTACGCCAAATAGTATAATTAAATGTTTTTAAATAAGTGGCGAAAAGCACAGGGGGAAGTTCTAATTTGTTAGGCGATGTAAATCACTTTGACAAATTATTGCACTAAACGTCTAATAGAATACAAGTTCAGCTACCTTGAAAAAAAGGCACACTGATCCCGTGTTAGATTGTAATCGGAGGTTTATAAGGGTTGGTATATGGCAAAGATATAAAGTTTCTATTTAGCTTAACCACATTTATTGAAATGACAGGGAAGAAATTTGCAAAACTGTTATCTTGCAACAATGATGAGTTTGCTTGTCCTGTAATGTTTTGTACACAATCGCAATCTACGCAATGGCAATTATCCATTGCTTTAGGCCTAGCGGTATTATGCTCTTCATTTATTTGGTGATTATCTTTTCTCGGCTCAATTGGCTGATGATGTTCATGAATATTAATCGTTGTGTTAGCGGATGATAATGCAGAAGCGGTATACGCCATTTCGGTACAGACATGAACAGCCTTAGCAAATACTTGTCCATTAACAGACAAATATATCATTATTACTAATAGCCAATTCAATCGATTTTTCATGAGAATAATCAGTTTCCTTTAAACACTCCAAAAGTATAAACCTTGTAATATCTATAACCTTGATCCTGATCAAGTTTCTGGTAATGAAGTACGACTTCATTACCAGAAACTTAATAACAGATTAATTAGATAAATAGCCAAATAATAACGTCTGGATATATCTATTTTTTTTATTAAATCAGCTTTTAGGCCTAAAAAAATCGACTGACTGTTTGTTATTTAAAACACACGTGTTATTTTATAAACACTATAATCATAAATACATTATTTTAGGACTTAACAATGACAGCTTACCCTGACTCTTATTATGCCGCTACAGCAAATAAAACCGTAAATTACCCGACATTAGAAGGAGAGGTTACGGCAGATGTTTGTGTAGTTGGTGGCGGCTATAGCGGCCTTTCAACTGCTATTGCCTTACAAGAGAAAGGCTACAAAGTAGCATTGTTAGAAGCGGCGAATATCGGCTTTGGCGCCTCAGGCAGAAACGGTGGTCAGTTAGTCAATAGCTTTAGCCGCGATATTGACCATATTGAAAAGCATTATGGTGTAGATACTGCCAATGCCATGGGTAATATGGCCTTTGAAGGTGCTGATTGTATTCGTGGTTTAATCAAAAAATATAATATTGACGCAGACTATAAACACGGTGGATTTTTTGCCGCTTTTACCGAAAAACAACTAAAAGAGCTTGAGAGTAAAAAAGCCCTTTGGGAGCGTTTTGGTAATAAAAAGCTAACTATGGTTGGCAAAGCTGGGGTAAGTAAAATTGTGAATACTGACGCCTACATTGGTGGCTTAGTTGATGAACATTGTGGCCATATACACCCCCTTAAACTAGCATTAGGCGAAGCGGCTGCATTAGTTTCTATTGGCGGTGAAGTATTTGAACAATCGAAAGTTATCGATATTAAAAACATTACAGAAGATGGTAACGAAAAAGTCATTGTTAGCACCGAGAAAGGCCATGTTAAAGCAAACCTATTAGTATTGGCTGGTAATGCCTATATGGGTAACCTTGAACCCAAATTAGCGAGAAAATCGATGCCTTGTGGTACGCAAATAGTGACCACTGAGGTATTACCTGAAGCGCTTGCTAAATCACTTATTCCTTCGCAATATTGTGTTGAAGATGTGAACTACAAATTAGATTATTACCGAATGACCGCTGATAATCGTTTACTTTTCGGTGGTGGCGTTACTTATGGTGGTGGCGATCCTGCCAGTATCAAACGCTTCTTAAAACCCCACATGGAAAAAATATTCCCGGCCATGAAAGATTATAAAATCGATTATGCCTGGGGCGGCGACTTTCTCTTAACGGTAAGTCGTTTACCGCAGTTGGGTAAAATAGGTAATAATATTTACTATGCGCAAGGTTATAGTGGCCACGGCGTTAATACCTCGCATTTAGCCGGTAAAATATTGGCTGAAGCCATATCAGGTGAACAATCTCGTTTTGAAGTTTTTACAAGCTTACCTCATTACCCATTTATTGGCGGCAGAGCTATGCGAGTACCAATGACCATGATGGGTGCCTGGTATTACGGCTTAAGAGATAAATTAGGTATTTAATAGCGATTAATAAACCCATAAAATAAAAACGGCTCAATTAAGAGCCGTTTTTAATGGGATAATAATAATTGAGCTTTAGCAGGTAAAGCCTAAATTTAGGGCATCTAATAACTTCAACCATAAGCCACGTTTACCACCGTTTTTATCGGCTTGAATTAAAGCATGCTGAGTTAAACGCACACCAATCCAACGCAGCGGCTCTGGTACCCAAGGCAAAGTCCATTTTCTAACGAACTGCATTTTTATAATATCACTTGGTTGATAACCCAGTAACTCAATAGCAACGCGCGCACCAAATCGTGAAGCGCCAACGCCTAACCCCGTATAACCCACCGCCCATGAAAGTCGACCATTATGCGTTACCCCTGGCACCATACAAAAACGTGACGACGTCGCAATAATACCACTCCATCGATGACTAAATTTTACATTAGCAAGTTGTGGGAATGTTTCAAAGAACTCTTTAGAGAGTTGCTCAAAACGCTCAGGAATATCAGCATAATTGTCAGTTATACCGCGATTAAAATAATATCGCACTGCACCACCGCCGCCCCAAGTAATACGGTTGTCTTTGGTCATTCTATAGTAGTGGAACATATTGGCATGATTACCAATTGCATGGCGTGTTTTATGCCAACCGATCGTATCTAACTGCGCTTGAGTTAATGGCTCAGTAGCTAATTGATAATCCCACACTGGAATAACACTACGGCGAATTTTACCAACACAACTGGTGAACGCATTGGTGGCCATTAATACTTTTTCACTTTTTATACTGGCATGTTCACACTGAGCTAGCATATGTGCTTTGCCTAATGGCTGAACATCGACAAGATCAGTTTGTTCATAAATTTTAACGCCAAGCTCAAGTAAAACGCGCTTTAAACCCCAGCAAATTTTTAAAGGGTTTACCGTGCCGTTTTGATCGCCACGACGCCATAAGCCAGCTAAATAAGTAGGCGAATTAACCTCTGCTTGCATTTGAGCTTGGTCTAGCCAAACTACATCATCACCCTCGGCTTTTTCTGCTTCAAAATATTTACGAATAGCGTCAGCCGCGCCTTGATTAGTAGCCACTTCAGTTTCGCCAACCGCTTCGTAATCAGCGTCAATGCCATATTGTTTTAAGCTGGCAAGAAGTTCAGTAATATTTTCTTGCCCTAACTCGTGAAGCTTTTCAGCTTCTCCAGGGAAATGGTGATCGGTATTGGTTTCACCATGTGCAAGGCTTGAGTTTAAGAAACCGCCATTTCTGCCAGATGCGCCATTACCAATAAAGGTTTTCTCGATTAAGATAATATCAGCGTCAGGTTTACGCTCTTTTGCTTGTAATGCCGCCCATAAGCCTGTGAAACCTCCGCCTACTATTAATAACTCACATTGACTATCTGCTGTTAACGGAGGAAGTGTTTCAGGCTGCTCTGCTAGGTCAAACCATATTGGCCGATACGTCGAATCTTTCAGCGCGTTAAGATGCTGCATTTTTATCTCACTTACTTATTGAGTGCTAAGTTTTAATAGTCAAACTTGCGCAATTTATCGGTATTACTTTACGTACCAACCCCAAGGTTCATCGCTAGTAAATTGGGTGATTTGCTTGGTTTCAAGATAATTATTAAAGCCCCACTCACCTAGCTCTCTGCCAATACCTGATTGTTTATAACCGCCCCAAGGCGCTTCGACAAAAGTAGGTTGTGAGCAATTAACCCAAACAATACCGGCTCTAAAAGCTTTAGCAACACGGTCGCAACGGGCTTGGTCTTTCGACATAACAGCCGCGGCAAGTCCAAATCGGGAATCATTGGCTAACTCAATGGCTTCTTGCTCAGTTTTAAAGGCTTTAATACAGACTACAGGGCCGAATATTTCTTCTTGCCAAATCCAGCTATTTTTATCAACGTTAGTAAAAATGGCAGGCGTTAAAAAATAACCTTTATCAACGTCAATTGGTTTTACGCCGCCGTAAGCTAAAGTAGCTCCCTCTTTTACACCTCTGGCAATAGCGGCTTTTACTTTGTCGTATTGCGCGGCATTGACCAACGGACCAAGTAGCACACCACTTTGGTCGCCAGCGCCGATAGTTATTTTTTTAGTTTCTTCAATTAACCGTTTTAATAGTGCCGGATAAATAGCTTCTGCCACCAGCACACGTGACGTTGCTGAGCATACTTGGCCTTGATTCCAAAAAATACCAAACATGATCCACTCAACCGCTTTATCAATATCAGTATCTTCAAAAATAACCAAAGGTGATTTACCACCCAGTTCAAGGCTAATATTTTTAATATCTTTGGCCGCTAAGGCCATAATTTTTGAACCGGTGGGAATTGAACCGGTAAAAGCAAGCTTATCAATATCAGGATGTTCTGCTAACGCTTGCCCGGCTGGTTGTCCTAAACCCGTAACAATATTTAATACACCCGCTGGCAAACCGGCTTCTTGGGCAATTTCACCCAAGGCTAATGCAGTTAACGGCGTAACTTCTGAAGGCTTTAATACCACCGTACAACCGGCCGCTAACGCTGGGGCAACTTTCCATGCGGCCATTAGCATTGGGAAATTCCAAGGAATAATAGCGCCAACAACACCTAAGGGTTCTTTGGTGGCTTTTGAAGTAAAGCCTGGTTCAGGTAAACTAATTTCTTTACTTGCCTGCTCATCAAATGACTCAGCAAGATTAGCGTAAAATTCAAAAGTACCTGCGGTGTCTTCAATATCCCATTTTGCTTCAGGGAAAGGTTTACCGTTGTCGAGTACTTCTAGGTCTGATAATTCAGTTAAACGACGGGTAATTATCGCGGCCATTTTACGTAAAATAACCGCCCTTTCGCTGCCTTTCATGTTTGGCCATGGGCCTTGATAAAAAGCATTTTTGGCGGCAGCTACGGCATTATTAATGTCAGCTTGATTACCGGCAGACAAGTGAGCAATAACTTGCTCATTGGCAGGATTAATAACCGTAAATGTTTCGGCTGACTCAGCATCTTGGAATTTACCATTAATAAAATGTTTGTTTTGCATTGAACCGCCGTTCTGGAGCTCTGCAATTAAAGGAATTTTTTTTGTTATTGTGTTGATGTAATTCGACATTGAACTGCTCATTTTTAAGATAGCTCCACATAGTGATGGGTTATTTCTTCGCTAGCACGCCAAAATTTTTGTGTTCCGGTCAACAGAAAAGCATCACCTGCTTTAAAGTTGTATTCGGTTAAATTACTATCTATTAAGGTCACGAAACCTGCTTTTAAATAGATAAAACGGCGTTGCACACTGCTCGCTATGGGCGAATCAACGATATTGCCTTTAAAAGCCCCTGATATAAAGTGCTGATCAGCACTTTTATAATAAATGCTATTACCCAAGGCGGTTGTCGCTGCAAACCTAACTATGCCATCTTTCGATGGAGCTAAGCTTACTTTTTTAGTACAGGCTTTCTCGGCGATTACATAAAACTTACGTAAATAACCGGTTTGCAGCCACTGGCAATCATAGCCTTTGGGAATAATAAAGCTTTCACCTGCTAAAATTGTTTCGCTGGTGTTGGTATTATTGTTCTTAATAACTGCAGCGCCCTCTATAAGCACCATAAACTCGTCCATACCATAAAGCGCAGCAGTTTCAACCATATCCGTAGTATCCCAAACACCGATATATAACCCTAGATCATCATCTGCAAAATAGTCATGACTATGCTGAACCGGTAAGGCTGATTCAAACATATCTGCAGTTAAATCATCGACGTTATCTGTAAACCCTTCAGGATTAACAGATAGGCGAATAATAGTGTGTTCTAAGGTCATATCTGGTGCTCGTTATATTTATCGAATATTAAATTTAGCTCGGAAAAGCAAAACTTACGCCTTCACGCACACCACTTGACGGCCATCGCTGTGTGATAGTTTTACGTTTTGTGTAAAATCTTACGCCATCTGGGCCGTAGGCATGTAAATCACCGAATAGGCTGCGCTTCCAGCCACCAAAACTATGGTAAGCAACTGGAACAGGTAATGGCACATTAATGCCCACCATACCGACTTCAATATGATCAGAGAAATAGCGAGCCGCCTCGCCATCGCGGGTGAAGATACAAGTGCCATTACCATATTCATGATCGTTGATCAGTTGCATGGCTTCTTCCATAGTTTTAACTCTAATAACTTGTAGTACTGGACCAAAAATTTCCGCTTTGTAGCTGTCCATGCTGGCCGTAACGTTATCAATTAACGTTGCTCCAACAAAAAAGCCATCTTCATAACCTTCAACCTTTGGATTACGGCCATCGACAACTAGCGTTGCACCTTGCTCAGCAGCACTTGAGATATAACCAACCACTTTATCCTGGTGCGCTTGCGTGATCACAGGGCCAAAATCATTATTCGCGTTTGAGTATTCACCAACACTTAAGCTCTGCATGGCTTGTTGCATTTTTTCTACTAATGCATCACCTGCTTCATCGCCAACAGCTACCGCCACCGACAAGGCCATACAACGCTCTCCTGAAGAACCAAATGCTGCGCCAACTAATTGATTTACCGCATTATCCATATCTGCATCTGGCATAACAATAGCGTGATTTTTAGCCCCGCCTAATGCTTGACAACGTTTACCATTAGCACTGGCGGTTGCATATATATATTCGGCAATCGGCGTTGAACCGACAAAGCTCACCGCTTTAACGCGTTGATCGGTTAATAAGGTATCAACGGCTTCTTTATCTCCGTTGATAACATTCATTACGCCATCAGGTAAACCAGCTTCTTTTAATAGAGAAGCAATGTATAACGTTGAGCTTGGATCACGTTCAGACGGCTTCAATATAAAAGTATTCCCACAAACTATCGCCAGCGGGAACATCCACATAGGGACCATCGCAGGGAAGTTAAACGGAGTAATACCCGCCACAACACCCAGTGGTTGAAATTCACTCCAAGAATCAATGTTGGGTCCAACATTCTTGCTGTGTTCACCTTTTAATAATTCTGGCGCACCACAAGCAAATTCAACATTTTCAATACCTCGTTGTAATTCACCAGCCGCATCATGCGATATTTTGCCATGCTCTTGGCCAATTAATTGGCAAATTTTGTCAGCGTTTTGCTCTAATAACTCTTTAAATTTAAACATAACACGGGCACGTTTAATCGCAGGGGTATTTCGCCAAGCTGGATAAGCTTCTTGTGCAGCGGCAATCGCTTTTTCAACGGTTGCTTTTGAGGCAAGTGATACTTTTTTTTCTGCTTTACCCGTTGCAGGGTTAAAAACATCTTGCGTGCGATTATTATCATTGTATATTTCGCCGTTAATTAGGTGGCCGATAGTTGTCATCTTTTTTCCTTTAATGCTGTAGTTCACTTACTGTGAAGTAAAATGTCTGAAAATAAAAACGGTGTTAATAAAACCTGTGATTATAAAATGGTAATCAATACAGATTAGTCAATTTCGTTTAGGGTTTCGCCAAGTGCGTTCATTAGGCTGCTTATCTCTGGCAAGGTTGAAGTAAACGGTAAACCAAGCTGAATGGTGTCGCCACCGTAACGGACATAAAAGCCTTTTTGCCACATTTTCATCGCTATTTGATGTGGTCGTTTTGCTGGTTCACCTGGCGCGTGAGCAATGCTAATACCGCCAGCTAAACCATAGTTACGAATATCGACCACATGCTTGCAACTTTTCAAGCTATGCAAGACTTCTTGAAAATAAGGCGCAATAGACTTCACTCTTTCAGGCAAATTTTCCTGAGCTAAAATATCTAAAGAAGCCAGTGCCGCCGCGCAGGCAACAGGGTGTGCTGAATAAGTATAGCCGTGAGGTAGCTCAAGCATGTACTCAGGCCCGCCGGTTTCCATAAATGCATCGTAAATTTCTTGCTTCGCAATAACGGCCCCCATAGGGATAACACCATTCGTTAATTGTTTCGCCACAGTCATAATATCGGGTGTCACATCAAATTCAGCGGCACCAGTATTTGACCCCATACGACCGAACGCGGTGATCACCTCGTCAAAAATCAATAAAATATTATGCTTTGTACAGATATCTCTTAAACGTTTTAAGTAACCTTTAGGCGGCGGAATTACGCCAGCAGAACCCGCTAAAGGCTCAACAATAACAGCAGCGACATTTGACGCGTCATATACCGCGATCATTTCTTCTAATTCATTCGCTAAATCAGCACCCGCTTCTGGCATACCTTGGCTAAATTTATTTTCTGGTAACATAGTATGCGACAAATGCGACGCTTCAATACCTTGGCCGTAAATTGCTCGATTGGGGCCAATACCACCGACACTAATACCGCCAAAATTAACTCCGTGATAGCCCTTTGCACGACCAATAAAACGGGTTTTACTCGCCATGCCTTTTTTACGCCAATAACCACGGGCTATTTTCAGCGCTGTTTCAACAGATTCAGAACCCGAACCGGTAAAAAACACACGATTGAGGCCTTCAGGCATCAGCTCAGTAATCCGGTGAGCTAATTCAAATGATTTAGGATGACCAAATTGAAATGCAGGTGAATAGTCTAAAGTTTTAGCTTGATGACTTATTGCTTCTGTAATTTCAGGGCGACTATGACCAGCACCACAAGTCCAGAGTCCAGAGAGACCATCAAATATTTTACGACCATCGGCATCGGTGTAATAATTTCCTTCAGCCGAAACAATAATTCGAGGGTCTTTTTTAAATTCTCGATTTGCCGTAAATGGCATCCAATGCGCGTCTAACTGATCTTGAGTTAAACCGTGGCTAGCTTGTTTACTGTTATTGTTATTGTTATTCATAATCCCACCTTACGCTTTATAACGTTTACAAAGTGTATGTTTAATTGCATGTGCTTATTATCAATGATTTAATAGGTTATTAAATCTATACTTTAAAAACTTAAGTTAAGCATTTACTTACCTATTAACATTACACAGGCAGAATATAAATGAAGAAGAATAAAAACATTTTACCCAAGCAGTTAGGCGATGCTCATATTCGGCTTTTAAGAATTTATAAAGTGGTGATTGAATCCGGTGGATTTTCTGCAGCAGAAGTGGAGCTAAACATCAGCAGACCGGCAATAAGCCTTGCAATATCTGAACTAGAGTCATTGTTAAATATGAAGCTTTGCCATAGAGGACGTTCTGGTTTTTCAATTACAGAGCAAGGTGAGCAGGTATATCAATCGGCACTGCAACTATTAGGCAGTATTGAAAATTTTAGAGCTGAAATGAATGCGATAAATACTGATCTTGTTGGTGAGTTAAATATTGGTATTACAGATAACCTGGTCACCATTGAAAAAATGCGTATCACACGAGCATTAAGTGCATTAAAGCATCGCGCACCTGAAATAATTATTAATATTCGAATGATACCGCCGAATGATATTGAATCGGCAATTTTGAATGGGCAATTACATATTGGTGTTGTTCCTAAATTAAGAACATTACCAGGACTCAATTACTTACCTTTGTATAAAGAAGAGTCCCTGCTTTATTGCAGCGAGCAACATCCTTTATTTCAGCAAGATTTACATCAAATTAGTGCTAAGTCTTTAATAAAATATGACGCGGTTGTACCGAGCTACCCTCAGTCTGTAGAAATTAAGCAGCAACAAAAAACACTTAATGCTACAGCAACTTCGACTGACCGAGAAGGTATTGCCTTTCTAATATTGACTGGGCGGTTCATTGGCTTTTTACCGACTCACTTTGCACAGCGCTGGGTAGCAAGAGATAAACTACGGGCAATTGAACCGCACAATAGAAAGTTTAATACCAAATTCTCAGCTATTACGAGTAAGGGCGCAAGGAGCCACTTAATTTTAGAAGCCTATTTAGAAGAGTTAGCTCAAACTTAAAACAAATTTACATGTTTAATTAATAATATGTTTCAGAAATAGAGCTACTAAAATGCATATGTAATTTTTGTTTAAAGCTATTAGAAATAGGACGTGATTCTCGAGTAATAAAATCAAAGTGAACCATCACTGCAGTGCCTGAAACATGCTTAACTCCATTCTGCCAAGCCTCTTGATACACATCTAGCGAACTTGTACCAATGCGAGAAATATAGGTTTTTATTTCAACATCATAATCAAATAAAAGCGGTAAATGAAACTCGATAGTACTTTTTGCTAAGGTTAATCCCCATTGGCTGAGGTTTAAATTAAACTCTGGACTAAATAGCCTAAATATTGGGTTTCTTCCACCTTCAAACCATTGTGGTATTACCGTATTATTAATGTGTCCAAGCGCGTCCGTTTCGCCGACACGCGGCTTTATTATTTCATAAAACATATCTAACCCTAATAACTGAAAATGTAACCTAAAAGCAACAAGGCAAAAAGTATTGTTTAATGCCTGTTTGAAATAATATACTCATATATGAAAATGGTAAATATTTAATCTGCAATAAGGCAAACTATTCCGTTATATCTGAGGTGAACATTAATTAGCTTAATCAGAAGCTGTAATTAAATCACACAGACAATAGAGGCTTACTCATAATTTTAATCGTTATGAGTCGCTTCAAACCCCTATATGATTTTACCTAAATATTATCTCTTAATTTGACTTACCTACTCACTTGCTTGTTTTTTCGCTCTGCCACTTCAGCTTGCCATTCAAACATATTCATTTCAATCAATACAAACGCAACAATCCATAAAAAAGCATCCCAAAACTCAAGAAAATTACCGGTAACCCCCCAATAAACAGCGGCGATAAACAACACACTGTAAACGGTAGTTTTTACAAATTTATTATATTTAGTCCACCATCGACTCGATATATTTCCAAGCTGAGTATGGACATCAATTTCTAACATCAAGACCACTGAGACCCAAGCAGAAGCGTTAATTACATCAACCCAAGCAAGCCCTTTAACGTCGGCAAGGGTTTTCGTATTCGCTATGATTTTGTATTTTTCATGAGAGAAAAACTCACTACCTACCGTTGATAAGCTTTTACACGTTTCTTTGGTAAATGCATTATAAACGTTAAGGGTTTCCATAAACTTCCAATCGCCGGTTAAGGTACAAAGATCGGTTATTTTATGCGGAGCAAACTGCCCTATTAGACCAATTTTAGTCATGTAACCGTACAGTGAGTAGATTATAAATATATAACAAAATGCACGAACGCCATGCAAGGTCCATTTTACTTTGCCCTTTAAGTGTTCGTCATCAATAACAGAGGTTTCTAATTCAAACAACAGCAATAAAACCAACCATGCGGCGGTATCAATAGTCGATGAAAAAGCTTCAATAATCGTATCAAGGTTAACCCCTGAGGCAAAAATAACTTTACTGGCTAGCCACTCTTCACTAAAAAATAAATATACATTAATCGCTAATAAAGTATAAATAAGATATTTAAAGCCTTGATAGCCCCATGAGTGAAAGTGTTTCATAAAGGTTTGATTCATCGATAACTCTGCCATAATTTTCTTCTTTTTTTAGTTATAGGTATTACACGGCAAAAACAATTAAGCCACTATAACAGTGGCTTAATTAAATTTTAACCTACATTAAATTATAATGTTTAGCCGTTTCATCTAGAGCTTTAAGCGCTTTTTCCATTAATTCATCGACTTCTGCTTTAGTAATAACTAAAGGAGGAGAAATAATCATAGTATCGCCACAAGGACGCATGATTAAACCATTCGCCATTGAGAAGTCACGACATATGCCGCCTGCTTTACTGTTTGGCGCTATGCGTTCATGGGTATCTTTATCTCTGACTAACTCAAGGCCTGCAACCATGCCTAAACCGCGTGTTTCACCCACAATTGGATGTGCAGCTAGTTCTTTCCAACGCTTTTGTAGATAAGGCGCCGTTTCGTTTTTCACTCGCTCAACAATCCCTTCAGACTCTAACAGTTCTATATTTTTAAGCGCTACAGCAGCAGCCACTGGGTGACCTGAATACGTAAAGCCATGATTAAAATCTCCGCCTTTATCGATCAGAGTTTCTGCCACTTTATCGCCAACAATAACACCACCAATTGGCAAATATCCCGATGATAATCCTTTGGCTATTGGCATAAGATCAGGTTCTAAATCATAGTATTGGCTGGCAAACCATTCACCTGTGCGACCAAAGCCAGAGATAACTTCATCAACCACTAACAAAATATCGTATTTGGCTAAAATTCTTTTGATCTCAGGCCAGTAACTGGTCGGCGGAATTATAACGCCACCGGCACCTTGGAACGGTTCGGCAATAAAGGCGGCAACATTATCTTCACCTAACTCAAGAATTTTCGCTTCAAGACTTTGTGCTGCTTTAATACCGAAAGCCTCTTGCGTAAGATCGCCACCATCTTTAAAAAAATAAGGCTGTTCAACGTGAGAAATACCTGCAATAGGCAAATCACCTTGCTCATGCATATAACCCATACCACCAAGGCTTGCGCCCACAACTGTTGAGCCATGGTAAGCGTTTTCACGACTAATGAACTGCTTTTTAGTGGGCTTATCTTTTAGATCCCAATAACGACGCACCATTCTAAAAACGGTATCATTTGCTTCTGAGCCAGAGCCTGTAAAGAATACTTTATTCATATGAGATGGCGCTAAAGAAGCTATTTTAGCTGCTAGTTTTGCAGCAGGCGCATGAGTAGTTTTAAAGAATAAGTTGTAGTAAGGCAGTGCTGACATTTGCTTAGTCGCAACATCGACTAACTCTTGACGGCCATAGCCAATATTAACGCACCATAGGCCCGCCATAGCATCAAGTAATTTATTACCTTTATCATCATAAATATAAACACCTTCAGCATGTGTTATCTCGCGAGGGTTAATTTCATGCAATTCTTTCGAATCACTAAAGGGGTGAATATGATGTTTGTTATCTAATGCTTGTATCTTTGATGTCATAAAGTCTCAACTTAAACTGTAGTCAGCAAGTAATGACGTTCCCAAGAGGAAATCACACTTTTATAATTGTCATAATCAGCACGTCTAGTGGCAATAAAGCCAGCGACAAAGTTCGCACCTAAATAGTGCTTAATTTTTTCGCTTTGCTCCATTTGCTCCATCGCGGCCTCGATATTAATGGGCATGCTTTTATTGATGATTTTGTTAGCTTTACCCGTTACTTCATCAGCAGGCACTATTTTTTCCATCATGCCGATATAACCACAAATAAGCGTTGCAGCAATGGCAAGGTATGGATTAGCGTCAGCTCCAGGAATTCTATTTTCAACGCGCTTAGCATCATCAGGTGCATCAGGAACACGTAAGCCCACGGTGCGATTTTCGATACCCCACTCTAAATTTACTGGTGTTGCAGAGTCGGTTAAAAATCGTCGGTATGAGTTGATATTTGGGGCAAACATCAGCATTAGTTGCGGAATATAAGTCTGTAACCCGCCTAAGTAATGCATAAAATGTTCGCTAAACTCAGTACTTTGCTGGCATGAGCCGGCAAAGATATTTTTGCCGGTAGACTTTTCAACAATGCTTTGATGAATATGCATGGCGCTGCCCGGTTGCCCGGTTATTGGTTTTGCCATAAACGTCGCTGTCATGCCATGTTTGTTGGCAGCAGCTTTCGCCGTGCGTTTAAAAACAATGACTTGATCAGCTAAAGATAACGGGTCGCCATGATTAAAATTAAATTCAAATTGCGCGGTACCTTCTTCATGTACAACGACATCAATGGCTAAGCCCTGCTGCTCTGACCATTCATATATATCGGTCATCACGGGTTCAAATTCGGTAATCGCCTCTATACCAAATGACTGTCTGCCCGCTTCAGAGCGACCAGACTTACCTAATGGTGTTTTTAAAGGTTGCGTAGAATCGTTATTGGTAAGCGTTAAGTACAACTCCATTTCAGGCGCAATTACTGCTTTCCAACCTTGTTCATCATACAATTTAACAACTTTTTTAAGCAAATCTCGAGGAGACTGTTCAACCGGCTTTAAGGTTTTTTGATCGACACAGTTATGGATGATCATTGCCGTGGGTTCATTCGCCCAAGGCACCATAAAGCAGGCATTTTCATCCGGCTGTAATAGCATATCAATATCGCGAGGATCAGCTAAAGTATATAAAAACTTGTCGTCTGCCAAGTCACCTGTGCCAGACATTAATAAGATAGTTTCACCTAAACGGCTACCACCTTCTTCAATAAATTTTTTAACTGGATATATTTTTCCACGGGCAATACCGGTGTGATCAGTGATCACACATTGTACGTATTTAACCTGATGTTCGACGAGCCACTGCTTTATTTTATCCATGATTATTTCTCATTGTTTGCTTTGCTGACTGCTTTACTTTGCACGCACGTCCAAATGCGGCAAAAAGTTTAGCGTTTTTATTATTGTCCATTACTTGCCATTCAGGATGCCACTGAACTGCCAATGCAAATGCTTTTGCGTTCACGACAGAAAAAGCTTCACATAAGCCATCTTCGCTAACCGCTTCTACTGATAAATTGTCTGCTAACTTATCAACCCCTTGCGTATGTAAAGAGTTCACATTTATGGCTTGTGCATCCATTATTTTTGACAGCTGACCTGCTGGCGTTAAAGTGACTTTATGACTATCGGCATATTGTTCAGCAAGAATAAGGTCTTTGTTTTCTCGATGTTCTTGATACATTTCGTGTTCATGCAGTTTTTGGTGCAATGAGCCACCAAAAGCAACATTCATTTCTTGAAAACCACGACAAATACCTAAAATAGGCACACCACATTCGATAGCTTGCTTGATCAAGCCAAAGCTTGTTTGGTCTCGCGCTATATCTAATTTTGTCTCATGTGGCGCCGCCGCTGCTTGATAGTTCAAAGGATCAACCATTGAATAGCCACCAGGCAGTAATACGCCATCGACTAATGTTAACAGCTGCTTAAAATTTGTTTGCCCTGCAATAGCAGGAATGAGAATAGGAACACAATTAGCGGCCTGAATAACGGCTTGTACGTATTTATTTCCCGACATATGAAATGGGTGTGGCCCGACTTGTTCAAGGTCACATAATATGCCAACAACGGGTAAGTTTATTTCGCTCATAAATTCCTTTGCTGATAACCACTGTTCGTTTTAATGAACAGTAGCATATTAAAATATTGAACGTCTAATGAATTTCGAATTTAAAAACGCTTCAACCATAACTCACTTTGACTAATTGTTGGCCAGCTTGATTCAAGTCAGTTTCATTCATTAAGTGGCCTTGACTAACGCAGTAAAACGTTAATTAAATATCACTATGATTATTTATTTAAGCTTGTAAAAACAATAAGATAAACAATTTTAAACTATACTTTACACGTACTTATGGACAGCATGATAATTGCTTTAACTTGATGTTTGACAACAAGAAACTCGATATTGGCTATTAGACACAAGCACACGATGCTATGGGGGACTCGCGTGAATTCGACATTCTGAACTTTCGTCAAAGGAACGCTTTTTATGTAAAAAATAATACGAAATGATGATTTAATAAATAAGCACATAAAACCTTAATAATGGGGGGAATTAAAATTTTATGTGCTATTTATCAAACTTGAAATTACACTTCCTAGTTACTTACTAGCAAGGTCTTCAAATAAACGAACAAAGCTTGATAAGCCTTCTTCAACTAGCTCATTACTAATCGTAAGGGCTGGTAAAAATCGGATAACATTACCGTAAAAGCCACAAGCTAATAGTACTAGGCCATATTTTGCTGCATTAGCAATAATGGCTTGCGTTAATGCCGTATTCGGTTGCTCTGCGTCACTGCCTTGCACTAACTCCATCGCTATCATAGAACCTTTGTTACGCACATCTAGAATAAGATCTGGATGTTTAGCCTGTAACTGCGATAACTTGTTATTAAACAAAGCACCAATTTCATTTGAGCGTTGAACAAGGTTCTCTTCTTCGATAATTTCTAGCACAGCTAAAGCCGCTGCACACGCAACGGGTGAACCGCCGTAAGTGCCGCCAAGACCACCCGGTAAAGGCGCATCCATAATCTCACTTTTACCAACAACAGCAGCAATTGGGAAACCACCCGCAATACCTTTAGCCATGGTGATTAAATCAGGTTCAACACCTGAGTATTCAATATTGAACATTTTGCCCGTTCGGCCAAAACCAGTTTGAATTTCATCAGCAATTAAAACAATACCTTGCTCGTCACAAATTTTACGCAATGCAACTAAGAACTCAGTAGGTGCAGCATAAAAACCACCTTCACCTTGTACCGGCTCAATAATAATAGCCGCAACATCACTTGGCGCAATATCGACTTTGAATAAATTATCTAACGCTTTTAAGGCATCTTTTACTGAAACATCGTGACATTCCATTGGGAAAGGGGCATGGAAAATATCACCAGGGAACGGACCAAACAAATGCTTATATGGTGAAATTTTACCCGTTAATGCCATCGTTAAATTAGTTCGACCATGAAAGCCACCATTAAAAGCAATAACGCCACGACGACCAGTATGGGCGCGAGCAATTTTCACACAGTTTTCTACAGCTTCAGCACCTGTTGAAACAAAAATAGCTTTTTTCTCTGATGGACCCGGTGCTATAGCGGTTAGTTTTTCAGCCAATTCAACGGCAACTCCATACGGATTAACCATGACACAGGTATGACTAAACTTATCAACTTGTGCTTTAACTGCGTCGATAATTTTTGGATGGCTATGACCCGTATTTGATACTGCAATACCAGCACCAAAATCGATATAACGCTTACCTTCAACATCCCATATTTCAGCGTTTTTCGCGTGATCTACAAATACCGGATAAACATTACCTTGGCCGCGGGCGATAACTTTACTTTTTCTTGCCTGTAATTCTTCATTTTTCATTGTACTTACCTAATTCTGTTATATTGCTAATGTGCTCAGCTAATAATGACTAACGCGCGATTACTTATCTAAACCGCCCATACATAAATATTTAATTTCTAAATAATCATCCAAACCGTATTTAGAACCTTCACGACCACTACCCGATTGCTTCATGCCACCAAATGGTGCTGCAGCATTAGAGATAATGCCTTCGTTAATACCAATCATGCCAAACTCAAGTGCTTCAGCAACTCGCCAAACTCTGCCAATATCTCTGGCATAAAAATAAGCAGCTAGACCAAACTCTGTGTCATTAGCCATGGCAATAACTTCTTCTTCTGTATCGAATGAGAGAATAGGAGAAACTGGACCAAATATTTCATTTCTAGCAACCGGCATATCATTGGTAACATGGCTTAAAATAGTTGGCTGATAGAAATTTTCACCTGCAGAATGTTTTTGCGCGCCCGAAATAACTTTCGCGCCAGCAGCAATCGACTCTTTCACTAACTTATCAACGTCATTCAAGGCCGTGCTAGAAATCATAGGTCCTATGATAATGCCGTCATCTAGACCATTACCTATGGCTAGTTTTTCAACCGCGGCTGTGAATTTTTCTGTAAACTCTTGTAGCACTTTGTTTTGAACAAAAATACGGTTAGTACACACACAGGTTTGGCCTGCATTACGGTATTTTGAAACCAAAGCCCCTTGCACCGCGGCATCAATATCAGCATCAGCAAAAACGATAAAAGGTGCATTACCGCCCAACTCCATTGATACTTTCTTTACTGTTGTTGCACATTGCTTCAACAAGGTCTTACCCACTGGAGTAGATCCAGTAAAAGTAAACTTAGACACGTCAGGGTGTTGAGTTAATACTTTACCCATACCACTTGCATCGTCACCGACAACCACATTAAATACGCCTGCAGGAATACCTGCGCGTTCAGCAAGTTCGGCCATAGCAAGTGCTGACAGAGGTGTTTGTGTTGCCGGGCGTACAACAAAAGTACAACCAGCAGCTAAAGCGGCTGCAGCTTTTCTTGCGATCATGGCATTAGGAAAGTTCCACGGTGTAATAGAAGCAACAACGCCTACGGGTTGCTTAATAACCACAACACGTTTATCACTTGATGGGCCAGGGATAATGTCACCGTATGCACGTTTACCTTCTTCAGCAAACCATTCGATAAAAGCGGCACCGTAAGCGACTTCACCTTTAGCTTCGGCTAGTGGCTTACCTTGCTCTAAAGTTAATATACGACCCAGATCATCTTGATGCTGCATGATTAAGTTAAACCAATTCCGCATAAGTCCAGCACGCTCATTGGCCGATTTTGCCGACCACATTTTTAATGCACTTTTGGCAGCAACGACGGCTAATTCTGTTTCAGCAACGCCAGCATTACTTATTTTTGCCACTTCACTACCATCAGCAGGGTTAGTAACAGAAATTTGCGATTCACTGCTATGCCAACTGCCATTAATATAAGAAAAATTTTTAACTAACTGACTATCTTGTAAACCTAGGTCTGAGTGATTTTGCATATTAAACTCCGTTGCAATCTATTTTAGCTATTGAATATCAATTCAAACTCCGGTTAAATACAAAACATTCAACCTTAAGTTTTACAATGACAAAACATTAGAGTAGCACATGTCGATAAATTCAATCATTCCAAAGCCCATAACTGAGTATGATTTACGCTTATTACGGATTTTTACGTCGGTAGTTGAGCATGGGGGATTTTCCGCGGCTGAAAAAGCGCTCGGCATAACCCGTTCAACCATCAGCGTTCATATGTCGAACTTAGAAACACGCATGAAACTTAAATTGTGTTTACGAGGCAGAGGGGGTTTCTCACTTACCGAAGATGGGCAATTAGTTTATCACGCGGTAATAGCGCTATTTGACTCACTAAACGACTTCTCACTATTAGTGGGTACGCTAGGAAAAGAGCTCAGCGGCGAATTAGTGATTTTATGTGCCGACTTATTAGATAGAAAAAGGCAGCAAAAGCTGGCACAAGTTATTGAGTCAGTATCGAACAGCTCTCCAAATTTGCATATTGTATTAGATGGCGACTCAATCTCGAATATAGAAAAATTATTACTTAAAGACAAAGCCCATATTGCGATATTCCCGGGTTATCAACAAATTGAAGGTTTACATTATGTACCGTTATCTAGTGAACCTATTTTTCTTTGTTGTGGAAAAAAGCACACGTTTTATAATCAAGTAGATACCCAAATTAACAATAACGATTTAGCTACAGCTAATGCTATACACCCGGGTATAGATATTGATATTGACGGGCGTGAACAGTTACAGCAGCTAAACTTATCGGCAAGGGCTTATCAATTTGATACGCGAAAAGCGATGATACTATCAGGAAAATACATAGGATTTATGCCACAAAGCTACATTCAACAAGAGCTTAATGCAGGTGACATACGTATTATTCAACCGAGTACTCGTACTTATAAATTTAATTTATCCTTAGTGAATAAGAAAACGCCAAGAGAGTCGACTAAAGTGGAGTTATTGCGTAACGCATTTGCAACTGCATTTAACTTAGAAAATTAAATATCAAACGAACGCAGCAATTTATTGAAAAAATATGAAAGAAACAGTGGACCTGTTTATAACGGTAATTAGAGTAGAATTTAGCCGAAATTTTAAACTAAACGTAACCTTTTTACTTAAGGTTTAAACATTTAGGAAAATTGACAAAGATCAGCTTGATAGGTGTATTTAAAAAAAAGACCTTGTTAAATACACGGTAAGCTCTGTAAGCAAACCAGTATTCAACGAGGTCTTTTATATTATTTCAAAATAACTACTTAAAATAGTTAATTAAAATAACTATTACGCAATAATTATGTCAACGTGATTAATTACTCACTTTGAACAGGTTCATCCCAAGACAGATGATGTTCAGCCAATACAACTAAATTTTCGCTATTTATCAAACGATGTGAAGCGGCATAACCGAGTATATTCTTAACAGTTTCTTCTGGACGACTTGAAATAATGGCCGTTTCATCTGATGAGAAGTTACACAAACCACGAGCGATTTCCTCGCCTTTTTCATCATAGACATGAAGTACATCTGCCCGCTCAAAGTTACCATGAATTGAAACAACATCGTGGCATGAGAAGCCGTCGTCACCACCAAATAATGAGTCAGCAACATCCTGTTTAATAACCAAACTACCGGCCATTTGCAGGCGATCAGTCAGCCAAATATTCCATGCTGATGAAGGTGATGAATGAGCGATACATTTGGTGTGCCTACGTTCGCCACGAAGTATTGCCGTAACAGGAGCTTCCATTGTTCCTCTAGCAATGATGGTAGTACAACCGGCATTTTGTGCCATATTAGCTGCTTGTAATTTAGTCAGCATACCGCCAGTTCCTAAAGAACTTGTGCCGCTAGCAGCTTCCATATAGCTGCTCACATCTTCGATAGACTCAACAAAAATGGCACCTTCTTCAGAAGGGTCACGGTCATAAACGCCATCGATACAGGTTAAAATAAACAGATATTCTGCACCTATCATCTGAGCAACTTTAGCGGCTAGTCTATCGTTGTCGCCAACACGAATTTCTTCGGTGGTAACGGTATCGTTTTCATTAACGATAGGCATTACGCCTTGCTTTATTAAGCGATGAACTGTGTTTTTGATATTGAGAAATCGACGTCTATTTTCCAGATCATCGAGGGTAACTAGCACCTGAGCAATATCAAAACCATACTCCAGCGCGATTTGCTTATATGCATGCATTAATATCGGTTGACCACAAGCGGCTGCCGCTTGTTTGTCTTGTACACTGGCATTTTCGATGGTACAGCCAACAGTATTAAGGCCTAATGCTACGGATCCTGAAGAGGTGAGTACAACTTCGTAGCCTTGGTCTCGCAACGTAGAAATGTCACTTAGTAAGCCATGCATAAATGCAAAACTAGGTGTTAAATTCTTAACGTTTGCTAAAAGGCTCGAGCCTACTTTGATAACTATGCGAGGTTTGATTCGAGAGGTTTTTTCTGATTTTGGTTGTTCAAATGTGGGCAAAATGACTCCGTACTTTGATTGATTAAAATAAATAACTTTAAGCGATAACAGAACTAGTTAACGCTACTTCAGATATTTTCTTGATATTTCGGTGTAAAACTCTTGTCGAATTGCAATTATTTTATTATCAAAAAAATCGATTTTTGTAACGATTAATTGATCTGAAAATAGGTTATAAAACATTGCTAAAACGTTTAAAAAAAACGCTAATTTTTGACAACAATCGACAAATGAGTGGCGATATCATATACTATAAACCCTCTTTTTTCAATTGAACTTAAAATCACTTCTGCTAAAGACGAGCTTTTAAGGTTCAACAAAGTTTATATTGAACACTTGCAGAACTCGCTGCTCTTGTTCAAAAGCAAACTAAAAACATTAGGAGTTTTATGTCATTACTTATGATTGGTTGTGGGAAAATGGGCGGTTCATTATTGACTCGCTGGGCAACCTCTACAGATCACAAAATTACTATTTTAAATCCTTCTTTAATCAAAGCGCCTGCAGGTGTTACCGTCACACAAACTATTAAAGAGCTGTCAGACCAACGATTCGATATCATCGTTATTGCGATTAAACCGCAACTTATTGACACTGTATTACCCGCTTATCGTAACCATCTCGCTGACTCAGGTTGCATAATCTCCATTGCAGCTGGTTTTTCTGTCGCTTCAATAGAAAAGCTAATGGGCAAACAAGCCATTATGCGAGTAATGCCAAATTTACCCGCGCAAATTGGCCGAGGCGTTAGCGCACTTTATGCAAACGCAAGCTGTAGTGCTGAACAATTAGAAACCGCCATTGCCTTAACCGATGCTGTTGGTTATACCCACTTAGCTGCTAGTGAAGATGAATTAGACAGAGTGACTGCAGTAGCGGGTAGCGGCCCTGGATATGCCTTTGAAATTGCCCGCTGTTGGATAGAATCAGCCATATCTCTAGGCTTTTCACCGCAAACAGCAAAAGAGTTAGTATTGAACACAATGGCTGGCTCAATTGAACTTGCGATGGCCAGCAATGAAAGCGTAGAGACCTTGCGAAATTCAGTGACCAGTAAAAATGGTACAACAGCTGCTGGCTTAACAGCGCTTATGCAAGATTCAACCTTAGAGAATCTCGTTCAATCAACAGTTTCAGCAGCTTATGAGCGCGCAGTAGCGTTACGTTGACTTTTTCTATATATACGAAAGGCTCACTAACACGCTAAGATGATTAACATAACAGGATCATCTTAGAAATATTCAAATAGTATGCTAAGCATTGAATACTATAAATTTATATAGACTGAACTTTTAATATTGTTTTTAATATATACATCGGCAAAGAAGTAATAAAAGTTGAAATTCAATTACATTGGATTTATTCAAACAGTTTATCAGTAATCGCAAAAGAATCAGGAAACTAATACATGTCAAACAGCAATAACAGTATCAATATCGAAACTATGGTGACAAATCTTGGCAAGCAAGCCAAAGCGGCGGCAAAAGTTCTCGCCAGTGCAACTACCGAACAAAAGAACCAGGCATTAAAGGTTGCAGCTCAAGCGTTACGTAATAATACGCCGGCACTTCTCGAAGCCAATGAACTTGATGTTTTAAGCGTTATGAAAGCAGGTAAAGCTGAATCATTTATTGACCGATTAAAGCTTACTCCAGAAAGAATAGAAGCTATGGCTGTAGCTTTAGAGGATATTGCAAAACTGCCAGATCCTGTAGGTCGTTCTTTAGCACAATTTGATCGTCCAAATGGCCTAAAAATAACCCGTGTATCAACCCCTATTGGTGTGATTGGTATGATCTACGAATCTCGTCCAAATGTGGGTGCAGATGCAGGCGCGCTATGTCTAAAATCTGGTAATAGCGTCATTTTACGTGGTGGCTCTGAAAGCCTTAACTCTACTCGTATTATTGTGGAATGTATGGCAACTGGGCTACGTGCGGCTGATTTACCTGCTTCATGTATACAGCTAGTAGACACTGATGACCGTTCTGCTGTTGCTGCCCTATTGCGCTGTGCCGAATATGTCGATTTAGTGATTCCTCGCGGTGGTCGCGGCCTAGTCGAACTTGTTAGAAACGAAGCACAAGTACCAACTTTACTGCACTTAGATGGCAATAATCACATTTATATCGATAAAGATGCCGACTTAGCAAAAGCATTAAGTATAGTTAAGAATGCCAAGCTACGCAGAACAGGTGTTTGTGGTGCGACCGAAAGTTTGGTGATAGACCAAACAATAGCCGCTACCTTGTTACCGCAATTAGTTGACACCTTAGAGAACTGTGAAATTAGAGGTGACAAAGCTGCACAAGCTTGTGATGCAAAAATTATTGCCGCTAATGATGCTGACTGGGACACTGAATACCTTGATGCTATTTTGTCTGTAAAAATTGTTTCAGGCCTAGAAGAAGCACTTAATTTTATTGACCAACATTCGTCTAAGCATACCGATGCAATTATTACTGAAAATAATGAAACAGCAGAAGTATTTATGCGCGCTGTAGATTCAGCCGTTGTTATGCATAATGCGTCAACTCAGTTTGCCGATGGTGGTGAATTTGGTATGGGCGCTGAAATAGGCATAGCTACCGGGAAAATACATGCCCGTGGTCCCGTTGGTTTAGAACAATTAACAATATTCAAATACCGTGTTGCTGGCCAAGGACAAATTCGTCCTTAGGCTAGACTTTACGCCCAACAGTTAACACTAAATAACGACATCTTACTCATTAAAAATAGATTTTAATGAGTAAGATGCTTTTAGCAACTTATGACTAAATTCTCCCCAAAAGTGCCCTATCTCAGATATATTTACAAAAAGCTAAAATCAAAACCAACAATTTGTTAAAAATACTTTGCTAACGAGTGTTAACTAGGTAAGCTCAAACCAAAGTATTAACAACAATAATTATTATCATTTATGAGTAATATGAGAGATTCATTTCATTCGAGAATTGGTTTTGTTCTCGCTGCTGCTGGTTCAGCAATCGGTTTAGGTAATATTTGGGGTTTTCCCACTCAAGCAGCAAATAATGGCGGTGGTGCATTTTTATTTGTTTATTTGGTGGTTACCGTATTACTTGCACTACCTGCCCTTTATGCTGAAGTTTATATTGGCAACCAAGCACAAAAAAATCCGGTTTCGGCATTAGAAGACGCTTGTCGTGAAACCGCACCAAAGTTAGGTAAATTTGCCGGTTTAATTGGCCTTGGTGGTGCAATTATGATGCTAAGTTTTTATACCATTGTGGCTGGCTGGATGCTTGCACATGCTATATCGCCACTTGCAGAACTGCTTGGTTATCATGACATTTCACAATGGCTTGCTACCTCAAGCACCTTACGTAACTTAATGTTCACCCCCGTATTTATATTACTTGGCGCCGCAATTATTCATCAAGGGGTTAACGCCGGCATTGAGAAATGGTCAGCGCGGTTAATGCCGGTTTTATTAATCATGCTAGTGGCATTAATTACCTACATACTGCAACAACCAGGCGCAGAAAAAGGCTTAAAAATTTATTTAATCCCTGACTTTTCACAAGTGACTAATCCCGAGTTGATTATATCTGCCATGGGGCAAGCCTTTTTCTCACTTTCAATTGGTGTTGGTGGCATGATGGTGTACGGCTCTTATATGAAAAAAGACCGAGACATTGGCAAGCTCGCTATTTCGATCACAGCTCTAGATACCTTTATTGCTTTTATGGCAGGTTTATTAATTATTCCAGCGCTGTATGTTGCAGAAGCCGCAGGACAACAAATATTTCAAGGCGATAAGTTAATTGGTGAAGGACAGCTAATATTCAATATATTACCTGAACTTTTTAGCTCTATGGGTAACATAGGCATGATAGTGGCCATTGGCTTTTTCTCGTTATTATCGATTGCAGCACTTACCTCAACTATTTCTTCTACAGAAGTCCCTGTAGCTTATCTTGTTGAAGCTAAAAAGCTAAGTCGCTCGAAAGCAACTTGGATAGTATCTGCCATTGTATTAGCTGCCAGTATGACTTTAATCACATTCTTTGATAGTTTGTTTGGCTTAGTTATTCGCGTGCTTACCACTATTTTACAGCCGCTTAGCTGCTTGTTTTACTTTATTGTTGTCGGCTGGTTATGGAAGCGAGGTAATAAACTTCGTGATGTATCTTTGCAGGAAGGTAGAAAATGGTTACCCATATGGGGTAATTATTTACGTTTTGTTTGTCCGTTATTACTAACCGTAGTATTTGTTAATGTCGCGATATTAAATTAAGCACTTAATACTTAATACTTAACATAAAAGCATGTCTTACATGCCGCTAATGTAAAAGCTTACCCAACAAGCCCATGATACGTTTCATGGGCTTTTTTATGAGCTTTGTTACAGTTTATTCACTAACGTTATTACGACCAGATTTTTTCGCGCGATATAATGCTTGATCCGCTAACTTTAACGTTTCATCAAAACTTAGCTTTGATGAACGCGCTGCAAGCCCGATTGAGATGGTGACGCTGACGGTTTTAACTTGGCTATTTTTTTTGTTACTACGTGCTTGTTTAGTTTGTCGCTGTTCTTGGCGAATAACAATTTTATAGTCTTCAACTGCCTGTCTTACCGCCTCTAATGCAGGTTTTGCTTGCTCGGTAGTTTTACCCGGAAATACAATCGTAAACTCTTCACCACCATAACGGAAAACTTTACCTGAGCCTTTAACTTGCGCTAACTTACTAGCCACCAGTTTTAACACTTGATCACCAATGTCATGACCATAAGTGTCGTTAAATTTTTTAAAGTGATCAATATCAAGCATAGCAAGAGTGTATTTTCGACCTAACGATAAAGACAATTGATTAAGCGCTCGACGAGAAGGTAACGTGGTTAGTTCATCTCGATAAGCCAAAAAATATGAGTCAACCACCACAGCAAAAAAGTAATGTAAGATCATTAAGCTTAATAACACACTCCACGGCAGTGTAATCAGCTGATAATATTGCCCAAGCCAAATACAATAACTGGTTAACAAAGCAGTGGTTACTAAGCTTTTTTCACGGACACATCGCCACACCAATAATAAGGAAAAAATCACTAAGGGTAATTCGACAGATAGGTATTTCAGCCAAGGCGTAAGTTGCTTAATATGGGTAAACTTGGCGACTAAAAAATCAGCAATATCAAACCAAAAGTAACTAGCAATGCCAACGCACATCATCAATACAAGGCGATAAAAGCCATGAATCGACAGTAACCCTCTATCTTTAATGACACTTAAGACCGACAACATACCTGCACCAGTAAGTACCAACCATTCGCCATGAGTAAACACCCATGATTGCCAAGGTAATGCTTGTGAAAGCGTGGCATAAAATACTAATAAAGTTATTGCGGCTAACGCCAGTCGGCTACGATTGAAGTAGCCAGATAACATGATAGTGATGGCAAATATGCCATAAAGTACTTGCTCTATGAGATTGATTTTAGCAAACCAATAACTTTGAAATTTACTGATTAGTATGAAGGCTACAAAAAAAGCAATCAAACTGATAGCACTACTTTTAAAACCGCTGAAAAACTGAATCAAGCGTAACTCCAAGGCGAAATGTCGGCAAGTGCGACTACGTTTTTAGCTATTAACGTTAGCAGAAAACTTAACATATTTATATTTATGAGCATCTACTTAGTACGGTTAAAACCACTCAGTAATGGTGACTTTTAATCAGCCGAAATAGCGACGCTCTCTTCTTTTTCTTCTGGCTTTAATTCTACCTGCTCTATTTTCTCAAAACGACTACTAATTTTATCTGCTGATGTATGAATTTGTTTTACGTCGCTCGCCGCTTGATCAATATGTTTTGCTAAATTAGCAAAGCGCCCTTTAAAACGTGCGAAATCAGCAGAAAGATGGGTCAAATGTGCTTGAATAACATGTATTTGTTTACGTGTTGCTTCGTCTTTTAATACCGAACGTGCGGTGGTTAAAATTGCCATTAATGTCGTTGGCGAGGCTAACCACACTCGCTTTTTATTGGCATAGTCAACCAAGTCACTGTGATGTGCGTGTATTTCGGCAAATATAGCTTCGGCAGGAATAAACATGACCGCGCCATCAGCGGTTTCTTTTTCAATTAAATACTTGTCACTAATATCGTTAACATGCTTTTTAATATCGAGTTTAAATTGGCGCTCTGCCGCTTTACGTTCAAACTCACCTAAAGTATTATCAGCCATTTTTTTATAGCTTTCTAACGGAAATTTCGAGTCAACGACTACGTTTCCTGTAGGCTCAGGTAGAAATAAAATACAGTCAGCAATTTTACCATTCGACAAGGTATGTTGTAGCGAAAAATGCTGTTCTGGTAAGACATTTCTAATTAAAGCATTAAGCTGAACTTCACCAAATGCACCACGCGAGCGTTTGTCTGACAACACCTCTTGCAAACTCACCACATTACTGGAGAGTTCAGTAATTTTTTTCTGTGCATCATCTATTAAGGCTAATCGTTGCAAAATGTCATTAAACGTTTTGGTGGTTTTTTCAAAGCCATCAGCCAAACGCTTTTCGACCTGACCACTAATGTCTTTCAGGCGATTGTCTGTCGAAACGGTTAGCTCATCAATTCGCTTAGC
This sequence comes from Cognaticolwellia beringensis, assembly GCF_002076895.1. Taxonomy (NCBI): domain Bacteria; kingdom Pseudomonadati; phylum Pseudomonadota; class Gammaproteobacteria; order Alteromonadales; family Colwelliaceae; genus Cognaticolwellia; species Cognaticolwellia beringensis. The sequence continues at coordinate 3,271,646 of NZ_CP020465.1, read as the reverse complement.
CATTTGCTCACTAGACAAATGCAGTGATTTAGCCATTTCTTCTCGGCCTAACTTAGATGTAGCGGTAAGTTGAGTGGTTAATTGCTCAGTAGCCGTGCGTTGATTATTGTTAAAGGCCACATGATGTTCATATAAAGTTTTTTTCAGCTGTTCACTATGACTATAAAGTTGCTGCGCTTGTTTTTCGCCTTGCTCGCCATGTTGACGTAAAAGCTTTAACTTAAAATCAGAAATTTGCTGTTCAAAGTAGGTTTTAAGTTCGCTTTGTTTATTCGCTAATTGCTGGTGATTAAAACTTAACTGTTGTTGTAATTGCTGCTGATTGCTAGCGCTAACTTCATAACTCAGGTTTACCTTTTCAGCTAATTGTTGCAATAATTGTTGCTGAGTTAAAAAGGAAGTTCGGCTCGTTTTAATCTGTCGAAGCAAAACAAAAACAATTATAACTAGGCTACACAGTAGCACTAGCGTGATAGTAATTAAGGTCGGAAAATTATCTAAAGCTAACCAAGGGGAGTTGAATATAGAATTCATTGCAATGCCAAACACTGTAAATATTAACAGTTATTAAAGCATACTTTATTGATAAGGTTAATCATTATTTATTTGCTATGACTGCCAAATGCTGTATTTTCTGAAAGCAACGTTGAGATCAAAAAAAACGCCCTTCACGGGCGTTTAATGGCGAGTAGTAAAAAGGTTACTTACCTTTTAATTTACTATCAAGCTCTTCAATTTTTGCTTGCCAAATTGCAGGGCCTGTTACGTGCGCTGATTCACCTAAGCTATCAACAGCAACAGTTACTGGCATATCTTCAACCACAAACTCGTAAATCGCTTCCATGCCCATATCTTCAAAGGCAACAACTTTGGCTTTCTTAATTGCTTTAGAAACTAAATATGCAGCACCACCAACGGCCATTAAATATACTGACTTGTGATTTTTAATACATTCAACTGTTTCAGGACCACGTTCAGCTTTGCCGATTGTGCCTAATAAACCCGTTTGAGACAGCATCATTTCAGTGAACTTATCCATACGTGTTGCCGTTGTAGGGCCTGCTGGACCAACGGCTTCGTCACCAATAGCATCTACAGGGCCAACGTAATAGATAAACTTATCGGTAAAATCAACCGGTAGTTTTTCGCCAGCGGCTAGCATTTCTTGAATACGCTTATGCGCTGCGTCACGGCCAGTTAAAATAGTACCGCTCAATAATACCGTTTCACCGGTTTTCCAAGAGCTAATGTCAGCTTTTGATAATTCATCAACATTGACACGACGAACATTTTCACCCACTTCCCAAGTAATTTCAGGCCAATCTTCAAGTCTTGGTGGTGTTAAGTCAGCAGGACCTGAACCGTCAAGGTGAAAATGCACATGACGAGTTGCGGCACAGTTTGGGATCATCACTACTGGCTTAGACGCAGCATGAGTCGGCACTGACATAATTTTAATATCAACTACCGTCGTTAAACCGCCTAACCCCTGTGCGCCAATACCTAGTTTATTTACTCGGTCATAAATTTCTAAACGTAACTCTTCTTCCGCATTTTCTGGACCACGGTCAATCAAGTCTTGAATGTTAACAGGGTCCATTAAGCTTTCTTTAGCTAATACACCTGCTTTTTCAGCCGTGCCACCAATACCTATACCCAACATACCTGGTGGACACCAACCAGCACCCATAGTAGGTAACGTTTTTACCACCCAGTCAGCAATAGAGTCGCTTGGGTTTAACATCACCATTTTAGATTTATTTTCACTCCCGCCGCCTTTAGCTGCGATCATCACTTCAATGTGATCGCCCGGCACCATATCAATATGCACAACAGAAGGTGTATTATCTTTTGTGTTAATTCGTTTGCCTGCAGGGTCTGCAACAATTGAGGCACGTAATGGGTTATCAGGATTTAAATAAGCACGTCGTGTACCTTCGTCAACCATTTGTTGCACGGTCATATCAGTTTTATCCCACTGTACGGCCATACCAATTTTAACGAAGCAAGTAACAATACCAGTGTCTTGGCAAATAGGTCGTTTACCATGTGCTGACATACGCGAATTAATTAGAATCTGTGCGATTGCATCTTTAGCCGCCTGACTTTCTTCTTTGTGATAAGCCTTTTCAAGTGCTTGAATAAAATCTAACGGATGGTAGAACGATATATATTGCAGAGCATCTGCAACACTGTCGATTAAGTCTTGTTGTTTAATAATAGCCATAACGGTCTCTTTTTTTATCAATTGGGCGAGAGATAAGTTGAAAGTTACAAATTTGCCGATATCATACCTTGCTTGTTAAATCCCTACCAGTATCAAATGGTCTAATATGACCATAAGATAATGTCGATAAATAAAAGAGTGTGAGAAAACTTTGCCAACAAATACAACGATAGCGCTGACAACAGAATTACTAAAACTAGATGCCACATTTGATAGCCAACGCTTTTTCTCGCTAATTGCAGATCAGCCTTGGGCTATGTGGTTAGATTCTTGTGAAAGCGATCATGTTGATAGCCGTTATGACATTATGGTTTGGCAACCTTGCACTACGTTAACTACCGACGGTGAAGTTACAACGGTCATAAATAAGCTTGATAACAGCCAATATCAAAGCAACGAAGACCCGTTACTCCTTTTAAAGCGTGAGCAAACGGCGTGTTTTTCTGATACTAAGCTCAAAGATAGTAAATTACCTTTTAACGGTGGCGCGGTTGGTTATTTCTCTTATGACTTAGGTAAGCGATTTGAAGTTATAAACCAGCAAACCACTAAAGATATTGCTATCCCTGAAATGGCAATTGGCCTATACCAACAAGCTATTATCTATGATCGAAAGTTACAACAGTGTTGGTTAACCTGTCTTGATAATAAAAGGGCCGAATTTATTGCTTTTTTTAATCTCGCCATCAGAAAGTTAGCACTTAAAGCATCAGAAAACTTAGTAGCAGAAACTAAATTCACATTAAAAACACCTTGGCAGTCTAATATGCCACAGGCGCAATACCGTGAGAAATTTGAGCAAGTACATGAATACCTACTTTCAGGCGATTGTTATCAAATAAATTTAGCTCAACGTTTTACCGCACAATACAGCGGTAGCGAATATCAAGCCTATTGTGCATTGAGGCAAGAAAACAAGGCGCCGTTTTCAGCGTTTCTACGCTTTGACAATAGTGCCATTTTAAGTATATCACCTGAGCGATTCTTACGATTAGTGGACAATAAAGTACAAAGTAAGCCCATTAAAGGAACTCGCCCGCGTAGTAGCGATCCATTGGTTGATCAAGCTAACGCCTCAGAGTTGCAACAAGCAAGTAAAGACCGTGCAGAAAATCTGATGATTGTTGACCTTTTACGCAACGATATTAGCCGTGTTTGTATCCCAGGTTCGGTAATGGTTCCCTCTTTATTTGCCATTGAAAGTTTTCCTGCCGTGCATCACTTAGTTAGCACGGTTGAAGGGGAAATCAATAGCCAATATGACGGCAGTGATTTACTTCGCGCATCTTTTCCTGGTGGCTCTATAACTGGAGCCCCTAAAATCAGAGCCATGGATATCATTGAAGAATTAGAGCCCCATCAACGTAGCGTTTATTGTGGCTCAATAGGATATATATCGGCGTGTGGAAATATGGACACTAGCATTACCATTCGAACGTTAGTTTGTCATAACCAGCAAATACACTGTTGGGCTGGTGGTGGCCTAGTAGCAGATTCAAATGTTGACAGCGAGTATCAAGAAACTTACGATAAAGTGAATAAAATTCTACCCGTATTAAGCAAACTAAACTTGGTATAAATAGTCCCTGTGAAAGTATCCAAGGCTAATATTTTGGTTTAAATACGACTTCCGCCTACGCCGAGCAAGCCCAATACCTTTGCTGTAGCATAGTAAACTTTAAGGTATGTATGACTAAAGACGAATTTATACAGCGATTTCAAATGCAGGCCTTACCCGCTTCAGCACATAAATTTCGCTACCCGCATAAACTTAAAAGTGCCGCGGTGTTAATTCCCATTGTCTGCAATCAAGACAAGCTTGAAGTATTGTTCACCAAGCGTGCAAATCACCTGACCCATCACCCTGGGCAAATTAGCTTTCCAGGTGGTAAAGTAGAAAATTTTGATATTGATATGACCGCAACAGCACTGCGTGAAACTTTAGAAGAAATAGGTCTGCAATCAACTTATATTAACGTCCTAGGACAACTTAAGCCCTATCAAACCATATCAGGCTTTGAAATTACACCTATTGTAGCCACGGTAACAAATAGCCAAAGCTATCAAATAGACGAAAATGAAGTGTCTGAAATATTTCACGTGCCTTTATCACACTTTTTACAACGGCAGCACCATATTCAAATTCCAGTTTACCACCACGGCGAACACCACAATGTGCACTTCATGCCTTACCAGCAATATAATATTTGGGGCGCAACCGCTGCTATGTTGCATGATCTTAGCATTTTACTAAACCAAGATAATTAAAATAGCATTATTAATCTCGCCATTCGTGAAAACCATTTTTAGCTAGCAAGTAAAATACCTTAGCTATACTTATATTTACTAAACAGACATTTTATTTTGCATGCTGAAAGCTTTCAGCTACAATAACCGAACAAAATTTTACATTCACTTGTATTTAACAGTCTTTATTCAGGTTTTATTATGATTAGTGTATTTGATATGTTTTCAATCGGAATTGGTCCTTCCAGTTCTCATACCGTTGGCCCAATGAAAGCCGCAAAGTTATTTGTTGAAAATCTTATCGCAGATAATAAGTTAGCCCTAACAGATCGCGTAAAATGTGAATTGTTTGGATCATTAGGTCAAACCGGTATTGGGCACGGTACTGGTAAAGCGGTGATTTTAGGATTAACAGGACAAAGCCCTGAAACAATCCCAGTAGATTCTATCGAGTCTATTTTGGCTGAAGTGGTGGCAAGCGAAAAAATAAACCTAAACATGCAGCGTTTAATCTCGTTTCCTAAAGCTAATGCCATTATTTATCATCGTAGAAAAACTTTACCCGCGCATGCCAATGCCATGACATTTTTTGCCTATAGCAATGATGTTGTCATCTTTGAAGAAACTTATTATTCCATTGGTGGCGGTTTTATTGTTAAAGATTGCGATTTTGAAAAAGAAAAAAATAAAGCCTTATCAACTCATTCAAACATTGATCGCCCTCACCGCTTTTCTAGTGCAGATGAATTGCTACAAATAGCAAACGAAAAAGGCTTAAGCATTAGCACTATCATGATGGATAACGAGAAGTGCTTGCAAGACGAGTCAAATATCCGCTCTGGTCTAATAGAAATTTGGGACGCCATGAAAGCAAGTATTGCCCGTGGTATTGTTACAGAAGGTATATTACCTGGCGGTTTAAAAGTTATCCGCAGAGCGCCTGCATTACATCGAGCGTTATGCGTTGAAAAAAATACCGACCCACTGTCAGCTATGGATTGGGTTAATTTGTTTGCCCTTGCGGTAAATGAAGAAAATGCGGCCGGTAGCAGAGTAGTAACAGCCCCAACAAATGGCGCTGCAGGCATTCTTCCAGCAGTTTTGTCTTATTACGATAAATTTATAAAACCCGTTGACGAGCAAGACTGCATTCGATACTTATTAACGGCAGCAGCCATCGGCATTTTATATAAAACCAATGCCACTATTTCTGGTGCAGAAGGCGGGTGCCAAGCTGAAGTTGGGGTTGCATGCTCAATGGCGGCAGGCGCATTGACAGAAATTATGGGCGGTTCGCCTGAACAAGTAGAAAATGCGGCAGAAATAGGTATGGAGCACAATTTAGGACTAACTTGTGACCCAGTTGGCGGACTAGTGCAAGTTCCTTGTATAGAACGTAACGCTATGGGGTCAGTGAAAGCCATTAATGCTTCACGTTTAGCACTTCGTGGTACAGGCAAGCAAAAGGTATCGTTAGATAAAGTAATCAAAACCATGTGGGACACAGGCAATGATATGAAAACTAAATATAAAGAAACCTCTCGTGGCGGTTTAGCTGTTAACATTACTGAGTGTTAGGGTTTTACTTTTACTTTTACTTTTACTTTTACTTTTGTAAATAGCCTGCAGACAAAACCAAAAAAACCGTATTATATGATACGGTTTTTTATTATTTTTCATTTACTAAATTAGTTATTGCTTAACGCATAGGTAATTTAATATTCGCAAACATTTCATCTATTTCAGCATTATTCTTGAGTAAAATAGCTTTGGTGACTAAATCACGATTTAAGTGCGGTGCAAAACGTTCGATAAAATCAAACATATAACCACGTAAGAACGTGCCTCGTCTAAACCCAATTTTGGTCATACTTGGACTAAATAAGTGACTAGCGTCGATGGTTACTAAATCATTATCTAATTTCGGATCCATTGCCATAGTAGCAATAACACCAACACCAACCCCTAATCGAACATAAGTTTTAATAACATCGGCATCAGTCGCGGTAAAAGCAACTTTAGGTTCAACACCCACTTGATTAAAAGCTATATCTAATTCTGAACGCCCAGTAAAACCAAAAACATAAGTAACTAAAGAGTATTTAGCAATATCTTCAATGGTTATATTTTGTTTGGTGGCTAATGGATGATCAGCCTTAACAATAATACTTCGATTCCAACGGTAACAAGGCAACATAACTAAATCATTATACAAATGTAAAGACTCAGTCGCGATGGCAAAATCAGCATCACCTTTACTAGACGCATCACTAATTTGTGCTGGGGTGCCCTGATACATATGCAATGAAACTTTAGAATATTTTTTCATAAAACCCTGAATGACTTCAGGCAATGCATAACGTGCTTGGGTATGCGTTGTTGCAATACGAAGCTTACCTTCATCAGGTTGTGTGTGTTCGCGAGCAACAGCTTTAATCGCTTCAACTTTTGATAAAATTTCAGTAGCGATATTAATAACTTCATTACCAGCAGAGGTAACGTGGGTTAAGTGTTTGCCACTACGCCCAAATATTTGGATACCAAGTTCATCTTCCAGCATCCGTACTTGTTTACTAATACCAGGCTGCGAAGTAAAAAGACTTTCAGCAGTGGCAGAAACATTTAAGTTATTATTAAGTACTTCGACGATATAACGCAGTTGTTGCAGCTTCATAATTACCATTCAGAGTTTTCTTAGACGAAAAATATATACTTAAATGCACATTTATTCCATATTATTTTTGCATTAGAGGTAAATAATGCCAATTGAATTAAGTAAATGAACGATTATAAGTAAGCATAAATATTCACGGGCAGCTAATTGATTGAAATTTAAATATCCGTTCATCGTCAAATAGGTAATTTCTCCTGCATTACTATAATGACTGATACCTGTGGAAGAATATGGCTAGAAACGACCATACAATCGGCACGGATAAAATCAACACCGATACAGTAAATTTACGCCACTCTAGAATAGAGCTTATTTATTTCAGTTGCTAAAAATTTGTAATTATACATTTTGGCTTTAATTCAATCACTGAAATAGCCTCCTACAATGTAACTAACAAGCTAATGCGCTAAAATATTCAAAAGAAAACGCTTTCTCCTTTGCTTCAACGGACAATTTTTGTAGACTGCGGTATTAGCAAATTATTTTTTCAATATAGAGAATTAAACATGGGCATTATTATCGCTTTAATTATCGCTTTAATTATCATTGTCGTGGTAGTGAATGCAATACAACAGCATAAAGAAAAAGTAGAACAAGAAAAGCGAGGTAAAGCAGCGAAACAAAAAGCCATAATAGATGAAACTGAAGAATTACTCATCAGCATCGCAAACCTTCCGAATAATCCTAATTTAGTCATGATACTTAACAACCGTACTCTGAATGCCACAAAGTCTATGGCGAGTATTTTACCGGAAAATAAATCATTATTAACACGCATTCAGGATATGGAAGCACGCATTAGTACCTGCAAAAAGAATACAAGTGAAGCAGCGAGTGAGCAAAGCTTTACATTACCGGATAATGAGCAACAACTAGTCGCAGTTTTACAATGCATAAAAAAACTGCGAGTGACATTAAAATCAGAGCAATCTAAAGGTAATTTAGACGCACAAACTTTTACTCAAGAAGATAATAAGTTATCAGCTATGCAACTTAAAATTGGTGTAGAAACCTTACAAAAACGTGGCATGATAGCTTACCAAAAAGAAATGTTAGGTTCGGCAAGACAATATCTAGAAAAAGCACTAAACACGATTTCAGAAAGCCCGATCCAAACTGAGTATTGCACCAGAAAACGTGATGAAATAGCAAACATATTGGAAGAGATTACCTCTTCGTTAAAGCATACTAATGCGAAAGATGCCGCGAAAAAAGCTAAAGCAGAAGAAGATGATTTAGATATATTGTTTCAGCCAAAGAAAAAATGGTAATCAATACCTGCAGCAAAGAACTAGCAGTAATGCTGGTTCTCACTTCTAATTCTTTATGAAAACACCAAGAAATCAAATCCCTTATATTACTTTACCCTCTTTTTTACGCCGGGTATTAAAAGCTTACGCACTCAAAACACTGATAAGAGACCAAGGTTGCGAACTCAACCGTATTGGTCGTTCACGTAACTGGCAATTAAAAGCCACCTTTGAACAGCTTGAACAAACTATTGACCTAATAGAACAAAGCGAAGAAGCAAGTTGGCAATGGTTGGCAGCACACCTATCTAAACAGCGTAAAAACTTAGGCTTTGATATGCTGTTAACGATTGCAGAGAAAAAACCAGGCATTACCATATCTGAACTTATGCAGCGTACTGATTGCACCATAGCGGAAGCAAGAAGAGTCATAGATATACTAGAATTTGGTGACAACGCCCCTTAACTCCAAAAGATGAACACCTAATAAATAAAAGTATAAAAGCATTTATATAGACAATGACCAATGCTAATTATAAAGTCAGACAAAATCACTAAAAAAACCTTAAATATCGACTAGATAATTATTATGGCTGATCAATAGGATATTTAATGGACACATTTCTACTGGCTATATAATAAACAATTATTATCGATTTCTTTCTTCAATACTTAGCATTAAAATATATGACCTTGCCTTCACATTTTATTGAAGGTAAATTGAGCTTATAAAAACCGATAAAACATACACTTTAGTAGAATAAAAATGCATAAATAAGATTAAACTGAGTAGGTCAATAGTTCAAAATAGATATACTTTACACTCTATATTTTTGATAATTAACTTACGTAAACGAATTTTATTAACGATTACAACTGGTAATTTCTTTAGCTTACCTTAAGTTCCCTTTCCCCGATCAGAAGCAAGATTGGGCATACCTTAAACTACAATCATATTATGAAGGATCAAATATATATGTCATATATTCATAAGACTATTTCTGATTTAAAAAATACCAGTCCTGCTCAGGCTGAGTTTTATCAAGCTGTTGAAGAAGTCTTAGACTCATTAGCTCCTATATTAGAAAGCAATAAACTCTATCAACAGCAAGCGATTATCCAACGCCTTGTTGAACCAGAAAGACAAATAATGTTCCGTGTAACTTGGGTTGATGACAATGGTAATATAAAAGTCAATAAAGGTTATCGTATCGAGTTTAATTCAGCTTTAGGACCCTATAAAGGTGGTTTGAGATTTCACCCCAGTGTTAATGCAAGTATTATCAAATTTCTAGGCTTTGAACAAATTTTTAAAAATGCCTTAACTGGCTTACCCATTGGTGGGGGCAAAGGTGGCTCAAACTTCGACCCCAAAGGTAAGTCTGACGGTGAGATAATGCGTTTTTGTCAATCATTTATGACGGAGCTATATCGACATATAGGCCCAACAACTGATGTTCCGGCTGGTGATATCGGCGTAGGAGCTCGAGAAATAGGTTATATGTTTGGTCAATACAAAAGAATTACCGGTCGCTACGAAGGTGTATTAACCGGAAAAAGCTTATTATGGGGCGGTTCATTAGCGCGCAAAGAAGCTACCGGATACGGTGTAGTGTATTTTGCAGAAAATATGCTAGCGGTTAAAAAAGACACTTTAGAAAATAAAACCTGTTTAGTTTCAGGCTCTGGTAATGTCGCTATTTACGCTATGGAGAAACTCTATCAGTTAGGTGCAAAACCTATTACTTGTAGCGACTCTACCGGCACCATTTATCATGAAACAGGCATCGACTTAACATTGATTAAAGAACTAAAAGAGCAAACGAGAACTGGCCTCAATGCTTATTTAGAAACCCATAAAGATGCAAGATTTATCCCCATTGATCAATACCCTGAAGACGGCCATGCCGTTTGGCGATTAAAAGCCGACGCTGCATTCCCATGTGCTACACAAAATGAATTAACCGTAACGGATGCGCAGGCGTTAATTGCTAATGGTTGTACTATCATCAGTGAAGGCGCAAATATGCCGTCAACACAAGAGGCTATAAACACATTTGTTGACGCTAAGATATCTTACGGGCCTAGCAAAGCAGCAAATGCTGGTGGGGTCGCAACAAGTCAATTAGAGATGGCTCAAAACTCAAGTATGCAAACCTGGTCTTTTGAAAAAGTAGACCAAAGGCTTAAAGAAATTATGAAAAACATCTTTGAAACAGCCCATCAAGCCGCTGAAGAGTTTGGTCAACCCGGTAACCTTGTATTAGGTGCAAATATAGCAGGATTCAAGCGCGTTGCAGATGCGATGTTAGAACAAGGTGTTGTTTAAATATAAAATAACCAAGCATTAAAATAAACTTTTATACAACTGAGCTGATGGTAGACAAACCATTCGATTGCTCTAATAGCTAGCTATTGGTATTGAAATATTACTGCTTGGTATCTTTTTTACCAACACAATTAGGCAATAACTTAATAAAATGGTTTGTTTTAATAAAAAATCATTTTTAAGTTATCTGCATTGGGTGTATTTATTAAATACCTTGAGCTAAGTCGAGCCTTCATTGAATAATTCTAATTAGATTAATCAAATTACCTGTTTGGTATTACTCGATACTGTTGGCATATTAGCGCGGTAAATCGATTTATTATAGGAAAGCCCATGACGACCCCAGAAAATAAAAGCGTTCTGTTATTCGATCTCGATGGCACTTTGGTTGATAGTGCTCCAGATCTTGCAGCAGCGATAAACGAAATGTTAGTCACACTTGGCTTAAAGGTATTTCCTCAAGATAAGATCCGCAGTTGGGTTGGTAATGGTGCGAGAACTTTGGTTGAACGCGCTTTACATCATTCTTTAAAAGATAATGTAGCTGCCAATGATAAGTATAGCGAAGAAGAAGTAAATAGCGCTGTAGCAATTTTCTTAAAATACTACCAACGTAATCTATGTGTTGAGTCTGTCTTATATACTGGTGTAAAAACAACTTTGCTTGCTTTAAAAAAGCAAGGATATCGTTTAGCTATAATCACCAATAAACCCGCAGAATTCATCGAGCCTATTGTTACAGGTTTTGGTCTTAGTGGTATATTCGAATTACAACTCGGTGGCGATAGCTTAAAAGAGCGTAAACCGCATCCTTTACCGCTGTTATATGCATCTACAGCACTAAACGTGTCGGTTAATGAATGCATAATGATAGGTGACTCTAAAAACGATATATTGGCAGCTAAGGCGGCCAATATGCAAAGTATCGGTTTAACTTATGGCTATAACTATGGTGAAAAAATTAGCGTTTATCAGCCAGATTGGTGCTTAGAAACATTTGAAGAATTATTACCATTATTTACATAAAGTTTTTAGCTAACGCTTCGGGGTATTCTCGTTGGCGGGCAAATAAAATAGCTTTATCGGTCACCTCTGCTTCAGTACATGCCAAAGTGACCGGAAAATAATGACAATCCAAATATTTACCCAATTGCACTGGGCTGACCAAACCAACCTCCACTAAATTTTCTAAAATTGCATCAGCTGCAGCCAACGCAGAAGATGCCTTTACTATTTCAGTACGAGCATAGTGCATGCCATAGAAAGATACGTCTGCTGCACGTAAGGTCGCATCATTGCCAGGAATTTGTTGCGCACCAAACATAGGTTTAGCCGCAACGCTTGCTTGAGAAAAATTAGTAATATATTTCGCAAGGTGTTCTATAGAGCCTAGGGTTCTATCGTTGACTAATTTCGATGGCCATTGCTGATCAATTTTTTTGATAAAGCGATCGGACAATATTGGCTGAGCACTCTGGTCACCACTGGCCACGAGACCTTTCTCAAATAAAGTAATGTCTTGTGTCATCCCGTGTAATTGAAAGTAACCGTCCTGATATGGTGTTAATTGTGCCATGCCATTAGGTGTTCCACGTTCACCGTAAAAAACCACTTCAGGCCAAAGACCTTGACATTGTGGCCAGTGGGCGACATAAGCCGCTTTAAATTCGACCATACGTTGTCGTTTAGCTTGCAGCATGTCATCAATTTCACCACTTTTAAAACCACAGGCATTAATAATATAGTCAAAATCCGCCTCACTTTGACAACCTTGCTGACCATCGTTATAAGTCACTCGCCACTTTTTATTACTGTGTAATTGCTTAATATTCACTACTTGGCTATTAAGCTTAAGATGACAACGAGGTAACTTTTCAATAGCAAGAGTCGCAATAGCCGCTAAACGAAAAGCAGACCAACCATATTCTTGTACTAATAGTACTGGGAATTTTAATTTGTCTAAATCAATTTGTTGGGCAAAGGCTACTAACCAATCTTCATTACTTTTCGCTTGTGTTGGTAATTCTCGTTGTCTTAGTCTCTCTAGTGCATTGCGTTCAAATAGCAAAAAATATTGTTCAGGATCACCCAATACTTTATTACTGAGATCTTCCTCAACTAGTTCTGCATAACGTTCACTCAGCTTTTTTAAGCGAGGTAAAAAGTCAGCGACTTCACCTTGATCAGTTTTTGGTAAAGCTATAATGGTTGGGCGATAGTTAACACTATGTGGGTAAACCTTTGCCGTGTCTATCGATTGCTCCAATAAGGTTAAACATTGTTGTTCAGAGATCTCTCGATATAAATTGCCACCTGCATGTAAATGACAAAAGGGAGGCCCGTTAACAAGACTCGTCCCTTTTTCTATCAAAGTAGTGTCAATGCCTAATTCTGCAAAACGTAAAGCGATAGTAGAGCCTGCAACACCACCACCAATAATGGCAATTTTAGTATCTGAGTCTATTAATGGCTGATGAGTACTTTGACTGTTATTCATAAGGGTTACAATATAATGCTTTCATAGGGCTATTTTACTTCGACAATCATCGTTTGCGTAGGGGTAAATACGAAAAAATATACTTTTCTTTTAATAAGTAAATAATAAGGCTTAATTTAATTCTGTTTGTTGAATAGAAGGTAAAGAATAGTTTTAAGTTTAAAGCTATCAGCTGTCAGTTTCTGATCGCTAATAGCTAAATACTTTTCGCTTATAAATCCCAGACAGCAAAAAGCCCGTCACTTTCGTAACGGGCTCTTCTAAATAGAAGCCTAGCAATAACGTGCAAGTTCCTACATGGATGTAAGTTAGTAGCGCAATTCAGGAACAATGACCGAGATGCACTAATGCCGTGGGCACATGGATGTGCAGGAACGGCGTCCCTCTCACATAAAGAGAAGAACTCCCACACGCCCTTTACCAACGACGCTAACACGTTTCATGCACAAGTTTTATTGTATAAATCGCAGAAAGCAAAAAACCCGTAGCATCAGCTACGGGTTTCTCTTAATAGAAGCCTAGCAATGACGTGCAAGTTCCTACATGGATGTAGGTTAGTAGCGTAATGCAGGAGCAATTACCGAGATGCACTAATGCCGTGGGCACATGGATGTGCAGGAACGGCGTCCCTCTCACATAAAGAGAAGAACACCCACACGCCCTTTACCATCGACGCTAACACGTTTCATGCGCTAGTTTTATTTTCAAATTCCAGACAGCAAAAAGCCCGACTCTTTCGAATCGGGCTCTTCTAAATAGAAGCCTAGCAATGTCCTACTCTCACATGGGAACTCCCACACTACCATCGGCGCTAACACGTTTCACTTCTGAGTTCGGAATGGGATCAGGTGGGGCCATGTCGCTATTGTCGCTAGACAAAAAGGGTACAATCTTGAAAGCTGTATCAGTGAGACGTTGTCTCAATGATAATAAATACGTTTGTTTTCTCTTATTCATCACTATGTTATGCGTGATGTGTGTCAAACTTACCTACAAAACCACTTGGGTGTTGTATGGTTAAGCCTCACGGGTAATTAGTATTGGTTAGCTCAATGCCTCGCAGCACTTCCACACCCAACCTATCAACGTTGTAGTCTCCAACGACCCTTTAGGGAGCTTAAAGCTCCAGTGAGAACTCATCTCAAAGCCTGCTTCCCGCTTAGATGCTTTCAGCGGTTATCAGTTCCGAACGTAGCTACCGGGCAATGCTATTGGCATAACAACCCGAACACCAGCGGTTCGTCCACTCCGGTCCTCTCGTACTAGGAGCAGCCCTCTTCAATTCTCAAACGCCCACGGCAGATAGGGACCGAACTGTCTCACGACGTTCTAAACCCAGCTCGCGTACCACTTTAAATGGCGAACAGCCATACCCTTGGGACCGACTTCAGCCCCAGGATGTGATGAGCCGACATCGAGGTGCCAAACACCGCCGTCGATATGAACTCTTGGGCGGTATCAGCCTGTTATCCCCGGAGTACCTTTTATCCGTTGAGCGATGGCCCTTCCATACAGAACCACCGGATCACTATGACCTACTTTCGTACCTGCTCGACGTGTCTGTCTCGCAGTTAAGCTGGCTTATGCCATTGCACTAACCGTACGATGTCCGACCGTACTTAGCCAACCTTCGTGCTCCTCCGTTACTCTTTAGGAGGAGACCGCCCCAGTCAAACTACCCACCAGACAGTGTCCCCAAGCCCGATAAGGGCCCTAGGTTAGAACATCACGCATACAAGGGTGGTATTTCAAGGTTGGCTCCACTTCATCTAGCGACAAAGTTTCAACGCCTCCCACCTATCCTACACATGTAGGAGCAATGTTCACTGTCAAGCTATAGTAAAGGTTCACGGGGTCTTTCCGTCTAGCCGCGGGTATACGGCATCTTAACCGCAATTTCAATTTCACTGAGTCTCGGGTGGAGACAGTGTGGCCATGATTACGCCATTCGTGCAGGTCGGAACTTACCCGACAAGGAATTTCGCTACCTTAGGACCGTTATAGTTACGGCCGCCGTTTACCGGGGCTTCGATCATGAGCTTCTCCGAAGATAACCCAATCAATTAACCTTCCGGCACCGGGCAGGCGTCACACCGTATACGTCATCTTTCGATTTTGCACAGTGCTGTGTTTTTAATAAACAGTTCCAGCCACCTGGTTACTTCGACTCTCCGATGCTTACGCCGCAAGGGCTTCACATTAGAGAGCGTACCTTCTCCCGAAGTTACGGTACTATTTTGCCTAGTTCCTTCACCCGAGTTCTCTCAAGCGCCTTAGTATTCTCTACCTAACCACCTGTGTCGGTTTGGGGTACGGTTCCTATATATCTGAAGCTTAGAAGCTTTTCCTGGAAGCATGGCATCAATGACTTCAACTCCGTAGAGTCTCGTCTCGTATCTCAGCGTTTAAATGAAATCCCGGATTTACCTAAGATAACCGCCTACATACTTTCACACGGACTACCAACGCCGTGCTCACCTAGCCTACTCCGTCCCTCCTTCGCAATATATAGAAGTACAGAAATATTAATCTGTTTCCCATCGACTACGCGTTTCCGCCTCGCCTTAGGGGCCGACTTACCCTGCCCTGATTAACATGGGACAGGAAACCTTGGTCTTTCGGCGGGGGAGTTTTTCACTCCCCTTATCGTTACTCATGTCAGCATTCGCACTTCTGATACCTCCAGCATGCTTTACAACACACCTTCAACGGCTTACAGAACGCTCCCCTACCACTTGAACCTAAGTTCAAATCCGCAGCTTCGGTGACTAGTTTAGCCCCGTTACATCTTCCGCGCAGACCGACTCGACTAGTGAGCTATTACGCTTTCTTTAAAGGATGGCTGCTTCTAAGCCAACCTCCTAGCTGTCTATGCCTTTCCACATCGTTTCCCACTTAACTAGTACTTTGGGACCTTAGCTGGCGGTCTGGGTTGTTTCCCTCTTCACAACGGACGTTAGCACCCGTAGTGTGTCTCCCGCATATCACTCATTGGTATTCGGAGTTTGCAAAGGGTTGGTAAGTCGGGATGACCCCCTAGCCTTAACAGTGCTCTACCCCCAATGGTGTTCGTGCGAGGCTCTACCTAAATAGATTTCGGGGAGAACCAGCTATCTCCCGGCTTGATTAGCCTTTCACTCCGACCCACAAGTCATCACCGCATTTTTCAACATACGTGTGTTCGGTCCTCCAGTTGATGTTACTCAACCTTCAACCTGCCCATGGGTAGATCGCCGGGTTTCGGGTCTATACCCTGCAACTAAACGCGCAGTTAACACTCGCTTTCGCTACGGCTCCCCTATTCGGTTAACCTTGCTACAGAATATAAGTCGCTGACCCATTATACAAAAGGTACGCAATCACCGGACTAAATCCGGCTCTCACTGCTTGTACGTATGCGGTTTCAGGTTCTATTTCACTCCCCTCACAGGGGTTCTTTTCGCCTTTCCCTCACGGTACTGGTTCACTATCGGTCAGTTAGGAGTATTTAGCCTTGGAGGATGGTCCCCCCATGTTCAGTCAACGTTTCACGTGTGCCGACCTACTCGATTTCATGATAAGTTTATTTTCGTGTACGGGGCTATCACCCTGTATCGCTCTACTTTCCAGTAGATTCCACTAACTTACAAACCACTTAAGGGCTAATTCCCGTTCGCTCGCCGCTACTAAGGAAATCTCGGTTGATTTCTTTTCCTCGGGGTACTTAGATGTTTCAGTTCTCCCGGTTCGCCTCATTAAGCTATGTATTCACTTAATGATACCCGCCTTACGACGGGTGGGTTTCCCCATTCGGATATCTTTGGCTATAACGGTTTTTATCACCTCACCAAAGCTTTTCGCAGATTAACACGTCCTTCATCGCCTCTAACTGCCAAGGCATCCACCACATACGCTTAGTCACTTAACCATACAACCCCAAGTAGTTTCCTATTTGGTACAAGCAGGTGACAAAACCTGCTCAATTGTAAAGTCTGACATTTTCACGCACACAAAGTGTGTCTTGAATAAGAGTGGTAATTCATTACGATTAGTAAACTAAAAGTAAATAAACTACCGGGTTGATTACGTTTCCGAGGAGGAACCGTAATCACCATTATTAACAGGCGATATTCCCGTTAACAACAGCTTGGTATTTATAATTTATGAACAACAGCGCGACACCGTGTTCATCATATAAATACCGGTATTTATATCAGCTTTCCAGATTGTTAAAGAACTTGTCATTCACACGCATTCGGTGGTGACTTGGTTAAAAACCAAACTTAAAGTAGCTTAAATGAAGCATAACTTAAGTTTGGTCTTTCAATTCTTAGTGAAGAAGTGGTGGAGCTAAGCAGGATCGAACTGCTGACCTCCTGCGTGCAAGGCAGGCGCTCTCCCAGCTGAGCTATAGCCCCGCAATGGGAAACATAC
Source organism: Cognaticolwellia beringensis (assembly GCF_002076895.1). Lineage (NCBI taxonomy): Bacteria > Pseudomonadati > Pseudomonadota > Gammaproteobacteria > Alteromonadales > Colwelliaceae > Cognaticolwellia > Cognaticolwellia beringensis. The sequence continues at coordinate 3,254,009 of NZ_CP020465.1, read as the reverse complement.
TTTTAGCTAGAGCATAAACGCAGATTTACGTCAGTTGCAAGGCGGTTTATCGCGAAGTGTAGGCATTTCTACACGAGTGATGAACCAACGCCGCAAGTGGCGTAAATTGGTAGGTCTGGGCAGACTTGAACTGCCGACCTCACCCTTATCAGGGGTGCGCTCTAACCAGCTGAGCTACAGACCTATTTCTCTTTCAAGAATTTACGTCCGAAGCTAGCATGTTTGGACTTCTTCTAATTTGTTATCATGTAATTTGTGTGAACACTCGTAGAACCAAGGTTCTCATTAAGCTGTTTTACTTCAAGATAAGGAGGTGATCCAACCCCAGGTTCCCCTAGGGTTACCTTGTTACGACTTCACCCCAGTCATGAATCACAAAGTGGTGACCGTCCTCCCCGAAGGGTTAAACTAGCCACTTCTTTTGCAACCCACTCCCATGGTGTGACGGGCGGTGTGTACAAGGCCCGGGAACGTATTCACCGTAGCATTCTGATCTACGATTACTAGCGATTCCGACTTCATGGAGTCGAGTTGCAGACTCCAATCCGGACTACGACAAGCTTTGTGGGATTCGCTCCACCTCGCGGTATTGCTGCCCTCTGTACTTGCCATTGTAGCACGTGTGTAGCCCATCCCGTAAGGGCCATGATGACTTGACGTCGTCCCCACCTTCCTCCGGTTTATCACCGGCAGTCTCCTTAGAGTTCCCGACATAACTCGCTGGCAAATAAGGATAGGGGTTGCGCTCGTTGCGGGACTTAACCCAACATTTCACAACACGAGCTGACGACAGCCATGCAGCACCTGTCACAGAGTTCCCGAAGGCACAAGTCTATCTCTAGTCTCTTCTCTGGATGTCAAGGGATGGTAAGGTTCTTCGCGTTGCATCGAATTAAACCACATGCTCCACCGCTTGTGCGGGCCCCCGTCAATTCATTTGAGTTTTAACCTTGCGGCCGTACTCCCCAGGCGGTCAACTTAGCGCGTTAGCTACGCCACCCACAGATCAAGTCTACAGACGGCTAGTTGACATCGTTTACGGCGTGGACTACCAGGGTATCTAATCCTGTTTGCTCCCCACGCTTTCGTGCCTCAGTGTCAGTCTTTGTCCAGGTAGCCGCCTTCGCCACTGATGTTCCTTCCAATCTCTACGCATTTCACCGCTACACTGGAAATTCCACTACCCTCTACAAAACTCTAGCTTGCCAGTTCAAAATGCAGTTCCCAGGTTGAGCCCAGGGCTTTCACATCTTGCTTAACAAACCACCTACGCACGCTTTACGCCCAGTAATTCCGATTAACGCTTGCACCCCTCGTATTACCGCGGCTGCTGGCACGAAGTTAGCCGGTGCTTCTTCTGCGAGTAACGTCACAGCTAGCAGTTATTAACTACTAACCTTTCCTCCTCGCTGAAAGTGCTTTACAACCCGAAGGCCTTCTTCACACACGCGGCATGGCTGCATCAGGCTTTCGCCCATTGTGCAATATTCCCCACTGCTGCCTCCCGTAGGAGTCTGGGCCGTGTCTCAGTCCCAGTGTGGCTGATCATCCTCTCAAACCAGCTAGAGATCGTCGCCTTGGTAAGCCATTACCTTACCAACTAGCTAATCTCACTTGGGCTAATCAATGAGCGAGAGGTGCCGAAGCGTCCCCCCCTTTGGTCCGTAGACGTTATGCGGTATTAGCAGTCGTTTCCAACTGTTGTCCCCCACTCAAAGGCATATTCCCAAGCATTACTCACCCGTCCGCCGCTCGTCAGCAGATAGCAAGCTATCTCTGTTACCGCTCGACTTGCATGTGTTAAGCCTGCCGCCAGCGTTCAATCTGAGCCATGATCAAACTCTTCAATTAAAAATCGTTTGTGATGCTTACCTTAACGAACCGAAGTTAACTAAGAAAAGACATCTGCTCAATGAATTCTGTCGTGTTTCTATCTATCCGACTAAAGAAGATAAAAACTACATAAAACGTATTATTTAAACTCGAAAGTCTAAATGATACTTATTTTTTGTGTGACATCATATTAAGCTGTTTTTTTTGTTATCCGAGGATAACTATGTAAAATCAACGTTAATGTGAGTGTCCACACAAATTGCATGATAACTAATTGTTAAAGAACGTTAGTTTATACTCGAAGTAAAAAACTAACCGAAACAAAATCTCATTCGCTTTGCTTCGTTGCTGCAGGCCTTGCCTGAAGCGAGATGCGCATTCTACGCAACTCAGTTTTAATGTCAACATTTTATTTCGTTTTTTTAAACTTTCTTTTCAGAAGATTCAAAACCCTACTTTAAAACGTTAAGTTAACTCATTCAGCCTAAACCGTGCTAGATAACTTATTAAAACAGCTCGTTGGGGTTACCCCTTGGAACTGGAGCGCATTTTAGAGATTTCTCGCTTCACGTCAACACCTAAATGCAATTAAATTGCGAAAAGATGTTTGTTTGCTTTTTAATTAAACAACGTGAGCAAATATGCATCAGGAAGTGCATAAAATCACAATAAAAGGCGTAACAATAAGGAGTTTCACTAAAGCAAATAGCTGAACTTTACCTGTATATTGCTCCCACACTATTAAATTAACTTAAGTAGTTGAGCACTTTTCCTTAATAAAAGAGTTTAGACGCCATTTAATCTTGCTTATATTTATTGTAATTGGCATTTACTTCATTAAAACGCTTAGATAATGATAAACGCTTCGTTATTGGCTAGTACATTGCAATAAGTACATTACTATATAAGACCATAGTAATAATCATTAAACACTTATAAGTGATACAAATGATCTCTTGGTCAGTTAAATGTAAATTTTAGCCACAAAAAAAGCCGCTAGATAACTAGCGGCTTTGCTTGGCAATATACGAATTGCATCTTCTATGGCGGTGAGGGAGGGATTCGAACCCTCGAAGGCTTGCGCCTTACACACTTTCCAGGCGTGCTCCTTCGGCCACTCGGACACCTCACCATTAAAATTTTGAATTGTTAACGTGCTTTCTACACGCTTTGGTTTTAAGCCGATGAGCACGCGGGGCGTGTCATTACAACTTTGGCGGCCACTCGGACACCTCACCATTAAAATTTTGAATTGTTAACGTGCTTTCTACACGCTTTGGTTTTAAGCCGATGAGCACGCGGGGCGTGTCATTACAACTTTGGCGGCCACTCGGACACCTCACCATTAAAATTTTGAATTGTTAACGTGCTTTCTACACGCTTTGGTTTTAAGCCGATGAGCACGCGGGGCGTGTCATTACAACTTTGGCGGCCACTCGGACACCTCACCATTAAAATTTTGAATTGTTAACGTGCTTTCTACACGCTTTGGTTTTAAGCCGATGAGCACGCGAGGCGTGTCATTACAACTTTGGCGGCCACTCGGACACCTCACCGTATATTCTTACTATGTACTGAGCTCCATGTACTGAGCTCCATGTACTGAGCTGCGCTATGTTAGGAAAATAATCTTCATAACGCAACCTAATTCAAATAAAGTTAAAGTGGTTGCTTATTTAACAAGCAGCTTATTTAAAATTTACTTATTTTGATTCATTTCCAAATTAAAGTTAAGCATGCGATCAAGTGATTTAAGTGCGCCTGTGCGCAGTTTCATATCAACAAAAACCTCTCGACCTTGTGGGTTTAATAACGCTTCTTCAATTTCTTTTAAACCATTCATTGCCATCCAAGGACAGTGTGCACAACTTTTACAAGTTGCTCCCTCACCTGCCGTTGGTGCTTCAAAGAACTCTTTGTCAGGACATAGTTGCTGCATTTTATAAAAAATACCGCGATCTGTTGCCACAATGAATTTTTTGTTAGGTAGTGCTTGAGCCGCTTTAATTAATTGGCTTGTTGAACCTACAGAGTCAGCAAGGTCAATTATTTCTGCTGGTGATTCAGGATGAACAAGCACAGCCGCGTCTGGATGAAGTGTTTTCATATCCATTAGCGCTTTAGTTTTAAACTCATCATGAACAATACAAGCGCCTTGCCACATTAACATGTCGGCACCGGTTTGCTTTTCAATGTATGCACCTAAGTGACGATCAGGACCCCAGATAATCTTTTCACCCAAGCTATCAAGATGCTCTACAATTTCTAAAGCACAAGATGATGTTACTATCCAATCAGCACGCGCTTTGACAGCGGTAGACGTATTAGCATATACAACGACGGTTCTGTCTGGGTGTTGATCACAAAAAGCATTAAACTCTTCGATTGGACAGCCTAAGTCGAGTGAGCATGTAGCTTCTAATGTTGGCATAACCACAATTTTCTCTGGGGTAAGAACTTTTGCTGTCTCTCCCATGAAGCGAACACCCGCTACAATTAACGTGTCAGCTGGATGGTTATTACCAAATCTAGCCATTTCTAGTGAGTCGGCAACACAACCACCCGTTTCTTCGGCCAATGCTTGAATTTCAGGATCAGTATAATAATGTGCCACAAGCACAGCATTTTTTTCTTTCAATAATATTTTGATGCGTGCTTTATATTCTTCACGCTCTACATCACTTAATGGATCAGGCTTTTTCGGAAATTGAAAGTCAAAATCAACGGCTAAATTTGCTTGGGTCATATATATTCTCAATGAGTGCCTTAAAAAACGTGAGAATTATAAGGTATAGAAGAATAAAAGTGTACTAAGAATATGTGTGAATGAGTATTTGGGATGTAAAATATAAATAAAAGAAGAATATATCTTATCAAGTTAATTAAATAACATTGAAAAGTATCTAACGATGGGATTTGATGATAATTAAAAGTGGTCGGTCGTGAAGGATTTGAACCTTCGACAAATTGGTTAAAAGCCAACTGCTCTACCAACTGAGCTAACGACCGATAAACTACTTTTAATATTTTAGAATGAAATTGCAAGACGCTATTTCAATGCCACTGACTCTTAACATAAAAAGGCTAAGAAGAAGTGGTCGGTCGTGAAGGATTTGAACCTTCGACAAATTGGTTAAAAGCCAACTGCTCTACCAACTGAGCTAACGACCGATATATACTTCAAAAACAAATACCCAAACACTCTTTGGTAAAAGTGGTCGGTCGTGAAGGATTTGAACCTTCGACAAATTGGTTAAAAGCCAACTGCTCTACCAACTGAGCTAACGACCGGTATTTGTTTTGCGTTGCCCTACTCGGTCAACGCGGGGCATATAATACTCATAATATTTTTAAGTGCAACAACAATCTTTCGCTTTTTTAAACTTTATTGTTTGTTCGAACAAAAAGTCGGCAATGCGAACAAGTTATCAGCAGTAATTATGGTTTTATACTATTTAATCTTGGTTGCGCTAATTTAGCCGCACTTGAATTAGGATACTCAGCGATAAGTTTCTTATAGACAGCAATAGCTTTATTTTGATTATTTTCTTTTTGTTCTACCATAGCAAGCTTTAACATTGCATCACTACGTTTACTAGAATCAGGGTAATTATTCACCACAACATCAAATTCTTGACGTGCTTTAGCTAATTCACCTTTATTAAATAATAACTGACCTAACCAATAATGAGCATTCGCTGAATAACTCGAATTAGGGTATCTTTTATTGAACGCCTCAAACTCTGGAATAGCTTGATCGTAACGCTTATCTTTAAGTACCATATTCACAGCACGATCATAGGCTTCATTTTCAGTTAAATTATTACTGTAATTTACCTTACCTGCGCTATCTCTTGGATCAATGATGGTCGCGGATGTCTGATTCGCTGGTTTTAACGCCTCTGATACTCTGCGATCAAGCTCTTGATACAACTCGCGTTGACGGTCAAGCACTTGGCTTAATTGATAAGTGTGTAATTCAGTGATACCACGAAGTTCATTTACTTCATTTTGCAACTCGTCAAGTTGTCGTTGCACGTTTACTTGCGCACGGTTACGAGCATCAAGTTTACGTTCAAGACTAACAAGCTGTTCACTTAAGCTTGATTGGGCACCATTTGAAGGCGTGCCTGCGGTAACTTCGATAACAGGAGCGGGTTCTGCTGCCACTGCCAAATTGGCAGCAACAGCAAACGACATCCCGAATAGAATACTATTGGGTTTCATTAAATTACCTGATTAGTAGACCAAAACTGCACGACGGTTTTTAGCAAATGCACCTTCGCTACGATCTTTAATCATTGGTTTTTCTTCACCGTAGCTCACCGTGCTAAGTTGTGAAGCTGAAACGCCCATATTTTCTAAAAACGTTTCGATAGCTTTTGCACGACGCTCGCCAAGTGCAATGTTATATTCAGGTGTACCACGTTCATCAGCATGACCTTCAATTAACACATTCACATTTGAGTTTTCGTTAAGAAACTTCGCGTGCGCATCAAGAATAGCAGCAAAGTCACCACTTACAGATGATTTATCAAAATCAAAATAAACGATATGCTCTGAACGTAGCTTTTCAATTTCTTGACGTTTTTTAGCTTCAATTGCGTCAGCACGTTGCATGGCTTCTACTTTTACACGTTCTGCATCTTCACGAGCTTGTTGCTCTGCCATCGCAGCTTGGTTTTTTTGCATCGCACTAGCGTCTTCACTAGCTGAATCAGACGAACTACAGGCCGATAGAGCCATGATTGGTAAAACAACCGCTAAGGCCTTTACTGTTTTATTAAAGCGCATTTTATGTGTCCTTATTATATATAAAGTAAGTTACTAATAATTATTATAAAAATGGTGACCATGAAGGTGACTTCACTTCGCCATTGAGTGCTGGCAATCTTGCCTTAAACCTTCCATCTACGGAAACTAAACTTAGTACCTGACGATTATTATGTAAAGTACTATAAATAATCATTCCACCGTTAGGTGAAATACTTGGGGATTCATCTAAGCGTGTTGAAGTTAACACTTGGAAAATCCCTGAATCAAAATCTTGCTTTGCTAAATGATACTTGCCACGTGTACGATTTACCATCACTAATTGACGGCCATCAGGTGTTAATGAGCCACCAAGGTTCATTTCACCATCAAATGTTAATCTTCTAACTTTACCATCAACTAAACTTACGCGATATAACTGCGCTTTTCCACCTCGTTCTGAACTAAATATCAATGAATTACCATCCGGCGTCCAACTTGGTTCAGTATCAATTGCGCGATGACGAGTTACTCGTCGTAATTTTTTTGTTGCGATATTCATCACATAAAGCTCAGGGTTACCATCTTTAGACAGCACCATAGCTAATTGCTTACCATTAGGTGACCATTTAGGCGCACTATTTATGCCATCAAAAGAGCTGATTAAGTTACGTTGACCAGAATAAATATCAATAACATGAATTTGTGCTTGTCTATTCTCAAATGTTACATAAGCTAATTGATTACCACTTGGGTGCCAAGCTGGTGACATTAAGGGCTCTCTTGAGCTTAATAAAACATGTTCGTTAAATCCATCATAGTCAGCAACAACTAATTGATAAGGGTATTCACCTTGATCACGAACAATAACATAAGCGATTTTTGTTAAAAACGCGCCGCGTGTACCCGTGAGCTTTTCATAAACAGCATCACTGATACGGTGGGCGTAACGGCGAAATTGGTCAGCCCCTACTTCAACAGTACTTTCATCAAGAATATGATCAGAGCTGCGAACTAACTCTCCATTACTTAACATTTGTGTTTCACCGCCGGTAACTTGGCCACGAATAACGTCAACGAGCTGATATTTGATTTGATAACGCCCAATCGACGTTTCACTAACTTCACCAATAACAACTGCTTCAACGCCCTCACTTGCCCATGCGGTGTAATCTATCTCGCTAGCGTCGTAAGGTGTTTGGGGATAACGTGATTGATTAATTGGGCTAAATTTACCACTACGAAGTAAGTCATCACTGATCACTTGAGATAAACGCTCTGGCATTACGCCAGTGCCTGCCCATTTGAAAGGCACTACAGCAATTGGACGTGCGCTATCAACACCTTCGGTGATAACAATTTCTAAAGTTGCCAACGCTTGTTTTGAAAACATTGATACAAAGAATAGTAAAAATAAAGTTACGTTTTTCATAGAGTTGATTGTTTTCCTAATTTATACAAAACTTAATTAAATTTGTCAGGTGCTACGGTTAAACTTATTGTTCTCATTTCCCGAAATATTTCAGGGTCTTTAGAAACAGGTAAAGTACCAGCCTTATATACCGCTGTTTTAGCGGCTTCACAAACCCTTCTGTCACCTTGACCTGTAACAACATTAGTTACAAACCCTGATGGTGCTAGACTTATCGTTAATTTACAAGATTTACCTTCCATCGTACTACGATCAGTGATCAAATTACGTTTTATAGTTTGTGTGATTAATGCGGTGAATCGTCCAATTTCAGTCATCATTTGTTGGCGTCGAGCTTGTTGACGAGTTGCCATTTCTTCAGCCATTTGCTGCTCTAATAACTTTTGCTGAGCTGCACGTTCTCGATCTTCTTCTGCTTGACGTTTGCGCTCTGCCAGTTTCTCTTTGCGTAAATCTTCCGCTTTTTTAGCTGCCTGCTCTTCTTTTATACGTTTAGCTTTAGCTGCCGCTTCATCTGCTTGCTTACTTTCAAGTTCTTTTTGTTTACGTAGTTTCTCTGCTGCATTTGCTTTAGCTTTAGCTTTTTTAGCCGCAATGTCAGCAGCTTTTTTTTCTTTTTCCTGCTTTTTACGTTTAATTTCAAGATCTTTAACGCGTTTTTCTTCGTTTAGCCTTTTCTCTTTAGCCGCGGCAATACTATTTTCAATATCTTTAAGCTTTTGGGCTTCATCAGCCTTCTGCTTTTTGATTTTATTAAGTTGCGCATCCACTTTACTTTTTTCAATAACTACCGCTTGAATAGGCTCCATTGGAACTGCACTTGGTGTTGGTTTTGGTGGCGTAGAAAAGTCGCCCCATAACAACACCACAGCCAGCACAATGTGGATAGCAAAACTTAACGCTAGTGGCGACGATAACTTCGGTGACACTACTTACTCTCCGGGCTATCAGTCATTAAACCAACCGATGGCACACCTGCCACTTTTTGTAATAACACCATTAATTGAATAACGGCATCATATGAGACAGCGCCATCGCCATTAACAACGACAGGCGTGTCGGGTGCAGATTTTAAATGCTCTTTGACCAAGGCAGCAACTTCTTGTGCCGACATAGGTTCATTTTTACTGATACCCACCGCTAAATAATAATTGCCCTTTGCATCTACTGACGCAACTAAAGGGGGTTTCATATCTTTGCTTAGCGGTTCAGAATCAGCTTGCGGCAAGTCTACTTTAACGCCTTGTGTTATTAGGGGGGCTGTTACCATAAAAATAATCAGCAACACTAACATTACGTCAATATAGGGCACGACATTTATCTCAGCAACCTTGCGGCGTCTAACTCGATTATACATAGTTAATATCTACCTTAGCCGTGTTGTTCTGTCGCTGTTTGTCTTTGTAAAATACTTGAAAACTCTTCCATAAAGTTACCGTAACTATTTTCGAGTTTTTCAACATTGTGACTAAAACGGTTAAATGCCATTACCGCAGGAATAGCAGCAAACAAGCCCATGGCTGTTGCGATTAAAGCCTCGGCAATACCTGGCGCAACCATAGCAAGTGTTGCTTGCTCAACTGCACCTAAGGCGATAAATGAATTCATGATCCCCCAAACCGTGCCGAACAAACCAATATATGGACTTATTGAACCGACAGTAGCCATAAAGGGTAAATGGGTTTCTAAACTATCGACTTCTCGTGACAGTGCAACGCGCATTGCCCGATGTGTTCCGTCAACAATGACTTGCGGTGCGTAAGCATGAGATTTACGTAAGCGGGCAAATTCACGAAATCCTGAAACAAAAAGATTTTCAATACCGTCTATATGCTCTTTTGCAGAAACTTCGCTGTAGAGCTTACTTAAATCAGCACCACTCCAAAACTTATCTTCAAAGTTTTGTAATTGTACCCTTGCCGCCATCAACACTTTACGGCGTTGGAATATCATGGTCCAACAGGCAATTGAAAAACCTAATAACGTCAACATGACCAGTTGAACTAATAAACTGGCGTCTAAAAATAAGTCAAAAAATGAAATCTCAGCTGACACGTTTTAATGCTCCTAATATGCTGTTGGGGATACTACAAGGTTTTGCGATAGATAAATTAACACAAGCGACTTTAATTTCAGCCGTACATAATGTTAACTGGTTTTGATTCACAATCTGCTGTGAAAATACCAAACTAGCAGACTTTAATCGGCTTATTGAGCTGGTTATTGTTAACAAATCATCGAGTTTTGCAGATGCCTTGTTTTCCATCGCAACCTTTGTGACCACGAAGCCGATGTTTTGTTCTAAAAATATTGATTGATTAATACCAAGTTCCCGAAGCCATTCTGTACGGGCGCGTTCAAAAAACTTTAAATAGTTAGCATAATAGACGATACCACCGGCATCGGTATCTTCATAATAAACGCGAACCTTGTGTTGGAAATTGTTTAATGACATTTAATTTATTCAATTTAACTAAATATAAAATTCAAGTGCATATCTTAATAGATAAAGCTCACACCCGACAAGGGCTAAGACACATTCTTTCTCACTATTTCAGCATTAAATTGAATTAACTTTCATCTATTAGAATACTTTCACTCATAAGACTATATCAGCGATACCATTAAGCGCCTAACCATGGGGTTATGCCAAAAATTTTCGCATTAGTTTTTCTAATGATTAAGATAAAATATTTTCGTTTGATTTGATTGGCTCATCGGACTAGAATAACGTTGTTTTCTGGACTAGCGTATGAATTTTGTTTCGCTGACAAATATTCATGTAGCCCATAAATGTTTTGAATAGGTGTTGTTGCCTTTCTCTCTGATATTTTATAGGAACCCCATTTCCTTCTTACAACTTACATTCTAAGTTGGCCCACATATTTTTATGTGGGCTTTTTTTTGCCTAAAATATCAAAATATATTTACAATGGCTTGGTATAAGATGCAGATAGCTTTTGTCAGAAACATAAAACAACGTGTTTAGCCTAATAATGACGCTCTATTAAACGTAAAAAGCACCCGAAGGTGCCTTTGTAAAAATAAACTAAATCGTTAGCTTGGGAAGTCTAGGCCAAAATGTAGGTAAGCTCGACTAGTGGCTATTCGTCCACGCGGTGTACGCTGAAGAAAGCCTTGCTGTATTAAAAAAGGCTCTATCACATCTTCAATCGTTTCGCGTTCTTCACCAATGGCAGCGGCAACATTATCTAGACCAACGGGACCACCGCCGAATTTATTAATTATCGCTTCCAGTAATTTACGATCCATTAAATCGAAACCTTCATTATCGACTTCTAGCATATCTAAAGCACTAGCAGCCGTTGCTTTACTGACTATACCGTCAGTTTTCACGTCAGCGTAATCTCTTACTCGTCGTAACAAACGATTTGCAATACGTGGAGTGCCACGAGAACGCCTTGCGACTTCAAATGCCCCCGCTTGAGCAATTTCTAAATTCAAAAAATGTGCTGAACGCATAACAATTTCAGTTAACTCTTGCGTGTTATAAAATTCTAGCCGTTGAACTATGCCAAAACGGTCGCGAAGTGGTGATGTGAGCGATCCAGCTCGAGTGGTCGCGCCAATTAAGGTAAATGCGGGTAAATCAAGTTTTATAGAGCGTGCCGCAGGTCCCTCGCCTATCATAATATCTAGCTGATAATCTTCCATTGCAGGGTAGAGAATTTCTTCCACAACCGGGCTTAAGCGGTGAATTTCATCAATAAACAAGACGTCATTTTCTTCAAGATTCGTCAATAATGCCGCTAAGTCGCCAGCTTTTTCCAATACAGGTCCTGAAGTCGTACGAATACTGACGCCCATTTCGTTAGCCACAATGTTGGCTAACGTCGTTTTACCTAGACCTGGAGGGCCAAATATTAATAAATGATCTAGTGGCTCTTGTCTTTTCAATGCTGCAGCAATGAAAATATTCATTTGAGACTTTACATGTTCCTGCCCAGTATAATCTGACAGCATTTTTGGCCGAATAGCTCGGTCAACCGTTTCATCTTCACGGCTAGCTATTGGTTCAATTAATCGATCTGCTTCTATCATGTATTACTCTTTGGGAAATTACGGCTTTACGCGCTAAACGGTACTATTTACCAATAAATTACCGTCATATGACTTAAATTAGTTTAGCTTAATCTATAACATCGCTTTTAAAGCATTGCGGATCAAGTCTTCGCTACTCTTATCAGCTTCAAACACTGACTTCACCGCTTTATCTGCTTGTTGTTGACTATACCCTAAAGACACTAAAGCGTTAATAGCATCACCGCGGTTATCACTAACAAAAGCATTGGCTTGATTAACATCTGTAGGCATCATACGAACAAGGGCATCACTGCTGTCAGTTTGCCAATCTTTTAATCTATCACGCATTTCAATCAACAAACGTTCTGCTGTTTTCTTGCCGACACCCGGGATTTTAACAATCGTGGTTAAGTCGTCATGGATAACACAACTGACAAATTGATCGGCAGACATGCCGGATAAAATAGCTAAGCCTAATTTTGGTCCAACACCATTAACTTTGATCAGTAAGCGAAACAGTCTTCGCTCAACTTTATTAGCGAAACCATAGAGTAGCTGTGCATCTTCACGAACAACAAAATGGGTATATAAAGTTGCTTCTTGATTAACTTCGCCGAGTGCGTAAATACTGGTCATTGGCATGGTTACTTCATAGCCAACACCATGACATTCGATTAAAATTTCGGGGGCCATTTTTTCTATTAATATGCCACGTAAACGTCCAATCACCGCTTAACCTTTCTACTTGATACAATATATGACGTCACCATACCACTAGATATTTATACAGTAAAGTTTAAGCAATGAATTATTTGAATCAAGGTGAAATTTTCAACAAGGTAAACGTAATGCCATGCTAACGTAGTCGCCCTCGCACTGTTTTACTGGCTTGACCTGACAATTTACTGATCGAATCATGACTGTGCGCATGACAAAGTGCTACGGCCAATGCATCTGCCGCGTCTGCTTGGGGTGTACCTGGCAATTTCAAAATAGTTTTTACCATATGCTGTACTTGAGTTTTATCTGCCGCGCCGGTGCCAACAACTGATTGCTTGATTTGTCTGGCGGAGTATTCTGCTATCGTTAAACCGTTGTTTGTGGCTGCAACAATTGCTGCGCCTCGGGCTTGCCCTAGCTTTAACGCAGAGTCAGGATTTTTCGCCATAAAAACTTGTTCAATAGCAAACATATCCGGCTGAAACTGTAAGATAATCTCACTTACGCCAGCAAAAATGGTTTGCAAGCGCATGCCTAAATCTTCACCTGCAGCCATTGCTTTAATGCAGCCGCTACCTAAATAGATGAAATTTCGTCCCTGCTGTTTAATAACACCGTAGCCAGTTAAACGTGATCCAGGATCTATGCCTAAAATAATACTCACTAAAAAGTACCTTTAATAATCATTTAAGTGCGATTGAAAAAAAACGCACGAATAAAGCCTAAGTAGCATTCATTCGTGCGCTTTAATTTTTTAATATTAAGTGTTAAATCAATATTAAAATTCTGAAACGAAAGTTATTCTGCTTTTTCGTCAGTATCAGTTTCTTTTTCTAAACAAGCAATGCCTAATTCTTTTAACTGGACAGGGTTTGCATGGCCAGGTGCATTAGTTAATGGACAAGCAGCGGTCGTTGTTTTCGGGAATGCCATAACATCACGAATTGAACTTGCACCTGTCATCAACATCACTAAACGGTCTAAACCAAACGCTAAACCTGCATGTGGTGGAGCGCCGTATTGTAATGCTTCGAGTAAGAAACCAAATTTCTCTTGTGCTTCTTCATCACTAATACCCAAAATACGAAACACGGCTGCTTGCATATCTTGGTTATGAATACGGACAGAGCCACCACCTAATTCACAGCCATTAAGCACCATGTCGTAAGCATCAGATAAGGCACCTACTGGGTTAGCTTCTAATTCAGCCGCTGTTAAGTTAGTCGGTGCGGTAAACGGATGATGAATAGCATGCATGTGTCCATCTGCTTCTTCAAACATTGGGAAATCAACAACCCACAATGGTTTCCATTCACCTTGCAATAACTCAAGGTCTTCACCAATTTTAAGGCGCAGTGCACCTAATGACTCGGTCACTACATTATAAGTGTCAGAACCAAAGAAAATGATATCGCCGGTTTTAGCATTAGTGCGTTCTAATAAGGCATTAACCGCTTCTTCAGTTAAGAATTTTAAGATTGGTGATTGCAAACCTTCAATGCCAGCATCACGATCATTCACTTTTAACCATGGCATGCCCTTCGCGCCATAAATACCGACAAATTTAGTTAATTCGTCAATACCTTTACGAGAAAATTTAGCTGCGCCGCCTGGTACACAAATGACCGCAACACGACCATTTTCGTCGTTAGCAGGACCAGAGAATACTTTAAACTCAACATCTTTTAAGATGTCAGCAACATCAACAATTTCAAGTGGATTACGTAAATCAGGTTTATCAGAGCCAAAGCGAGTCATCGCCTCTGAATATGCCATACGTGGAAACTCACCTAAGTCTACGTTAAGCAGTTCTTGGAATAAGCCACGGATCATGGTTTCAGTAACTTCCATCACTTGATCTGAACTCATAAATGAGGTTTCAATATCAATTTGAGTAAATTCTGGTTGACGGTCAGCACGTAAGTCTTCATCACGGAAACACTTAACAATTTGATAGTAACGTTCCATACCTGACATCATCAGCAATTGCTTAAATAATTGTGGTGACTGCGGTAAAGCAAAAAATTGTCCTTTGTGCGTGCGACTTGGCACTAAGTAATCACGAGCGCCCTCAGGGGTAGCCGCTGTTAATATTGGCGTTTCAATATCCAAAAAGCCTTGTGATTCAAGTGATGAACGCACCGCTGAAGTAACTTTTGCGCGAAAACGCATACGCTCTGTCATTTCTGGGCGACGTAAATCTAAGTAACGATATTTTAATCGTAGCTCTTCAGAGTTCTTTTGATTTGAATCTAAAGGTAAAGGGGCAGACTTATTTAAAATAGTAAGCTCTAAGCCTAAAACTTCTATCGCACCCGTGGCCATATCTTTATTCACTTGACCATCTGGACGAGCGCGTACCTTGCCTTTTACTTGCACACAAAACTCATTGCGCAAAGTATTGGCTTTTTCGAGCACATCTGGAAAGTCTGGATCATAAACGACTTGTACGATGCCTTCACGATCTCGTAAATCTAAGAAAATTACCGCACCTAAGTCACGACGACGATTAACCCAACCACAAAGTGTGACTTCCTGACCCACATGAGATTCATTAACCTCACCACAATAAAGACTACGCATGTATTTACCCTGAAAATTCGAATAAGCTATATAAGTCATAGATGCTCCTCAATGGAAGTCTTAACGCTATAACTTATTATGATAAAAAATTGCCGACATTATAAAGCAAAGCTAGGTAAAGTCACCCGACATTCTTTGAATAGTATAGTTATGTTATGAATTAGACCGCAGAGTCGTCTTTGCGATTAAAGGCATAATGGTTTTTTCCGGCGGCTTTAACGTCATACATTAATGAATCTGCTATTTTTAATAGCTCGTTATCTGAATCACCATCGTCGGGAAACATTGCAATACCAATGCTGCAACCGATAGTCGCAGTTACTTCAGGTAATTTTATCGGCTGTTGAATCAGCTTTAAGACTTTATCAGCAACATATGCAGCCTCATCTTGATAATGTAAACCAGTGAGTAACAGCACAAATTCATCACCGCCAAACCGCACAACCGTGTCAGACTCTCGCACACAACCTGTTAAGCGAGTTGCCACTTCAATTAAAAGCTCGTCACCAACATCATGACCATAGGTGTCATTAATATCTTTAAATCCATCAAGGTCTATAAATAGCACCGCTAGTAAAAGCTTTTGTCGTTGGTGAAAAGAAATAGCACTGTTGAGCCGGTCTTTCAATAAAACACGATTAGCCAGGCCAGTAAGGTCATCATGAGTGGCCATATATTGCATTTTTTTTTCTAATTTTTTACGGTTTTTAATCTCTAAGTATAAACGGCGGTTCCAAACCATAATAATGATGATGATGATGGTTATCAGTGCCCCCACTTGCAACGCTACACGTAACACAACATTTTTATCTAAGCCGGTTTCTATATTAATATCGAACCACTTTTCATATATTTCCTGACTATCAAGATCTGAAATACTTAAAACCGCCTTATTAAGGATATTTACTAACATGGGTAACGATTTATTGACCGCTAAATGGTTACCATCTTCATCCACTTCTTCAAGTACTGACATTGACAAACTAACCAAACTTTCCCTTTTAAGTAACTCAGTACCTGATGATAAGCTATCAATATAGCCATCGACTATACCTTTTTGAATCGCTAATAATCCCTCTTCATTATCGTCTACTAATCTTAAGTCAATCAGTGGAAAGTTTTTCCTAATAATAGAAATTAAATAGTAACCTTTAGCAATTGCTAAGGTTTTACCACTAAAGTCGGCTAAGTTTAATTGTTTACCTAATTCACGTGGGTGCAAAATAACCCAAGGCATACTCCAATATGAGTCAGTAAATAACACTTCTTTTTTACGTTCTGGTGTTGCTACAACACTGCCAATAACATCAATATCACCGGCTAATAATGCTTGATAAAGCTCGTTGAAACTTTCATAAACAACATAGTCAACTTTTATATTAAGTCGGCTACTCATCAGCTGAAATATATCAGGATTAATGCCCTTAACTTCACCATACTTATCAATAAACTCAACAGGGATCCAATTTTTGGTTATGCCAAATTTAACAACATTATTATCTTTTACCCACTGTGCTTCTGGCTCTGTTAATGCCAATACAGCTAATTGGCGCTTAAAAAAGGCCGATGACTTATCTAAATGCCACTTTTTCTCTAACGTGGCTAAGTCATCTAATATACTTTCTCCAAAGCCTTCTGCTATTAATTGGCTCAATTTCGGGTTAACTCTACTTAAAACAGCATGAATATCACGTTTGAAAACGTAACCATTAAATTTTGAGTAAATAGACTGCAATTTATATTTAATTAAGTAATTTTCAACGATGTCACTTTGACCTGCAATAACATCAAGTTCACCCCGCTCTGCAGCTGCAAACATTGCCTCATAATTATCAAAATTAATAATAGATGCACTATTGGCTTTATTTTGAATATCTTTAACAAGGCTGGGTGAGGATACAACACCAATATTTTTATTATCAATTTCAGATATATGAAGCATCTTATTCATATTGTTAGAAAGAAATAAACCATAATCAATACTATATATAACCGGTCCTAAAACACTTTCAGGGCTATTTTTCTCACTAGTCACGTTAGTTATATAAATATCTGCAAGACTTTTATCAGTCTGAGTAGACTCATTTGAATCACTAAGAATGAATTCGATATCTTGGTCATTCTCTTTTGCCCATATCTGCCATAATTCAATAAAAAATCCTTGAGCATTACCAGCAACAGATGTGCTTGAAAAAGGCATTTGATTATTTGAATATGAAAATGTAATAACATTTTCTGACTTGTCGTTTATTAGCCATTTCCTCTTAATGGTTAACTTCTCTTGGTCAGAAATTTTGTCCATACCTTGTTTTATAAAATCAAGCAGTTGACTTTCCCCTTTAGCGACTGCTGCACTATACTCACCTGTGTCATAAATAACTTTCGCAAACGCAGGAAATTGCTGGCTAAGTAATTCATACTCTGAAAAATTTTTAGACAGTTTTTCAACCCCCGCCATCATCAAAATCTCACCTTCCATGGCAGCGCTATACAAAGCATTGCGATTAGAAAAGGACCTTAATGTTAAATTGGGGTACTTGCTTTTAATTGAAATTGCATGGCTAGAGCCATCAACTACACCTACGGCATAGGGCGTAAGTTGTGAAATGTTTTTTATATGTGCTATTGAATGATGAAGAAACAGGTGCCGGCTTTGATTAAAAAAAGTCATACTAAAATCTAGGTGCTTAGCCCTTTCAGTGCTTTTAAATATACCGGCGTGAATATCCAATTCCCCCTCTTGCACTTGTTTGATGGTTTGTTGCCAATTAAGTACTACAAATTCCAGCTGAACATTTTGCTTATTTGCCCATAATTGCCAAAGTTCGACCATCATGCCATCGGCTTTTTGTTCTTTATTGAGAAAATGATAAGGGTAAGAGGTTTTATTAATGGCAACACGATATGTTTGTTTAGCATTTTGCGCAGAAACAGGCAGCGCCAATAGCACTGTCATCAAGGAGAAAGCGATTAAAAGTTGCGTAAAATATCTTGAAGCCAATTTAAATTCTCATTATTGTTACTTTAGTTATTTCTGTCAGCAAAATTTTGCAGTAAATAGGCTGTTACTGCCCGCTAATGAATAACATAAAAATACATTATCTTGTTTATCGTTGAAAATATCAGGTAAAATACCTTTTTATATCTTCTAACGTTAGTATAGCTTTAACATCATGCAAACATCAGATACCGATTTAATATTTTCTAATAAGCAAAGCAAAATCAAAGATTTTGCTTTCGACGCGCAAGTCGTAGAAGTTTTTCCTGATATGATCAGCCGTTCAGTACCCGGTTATAGTACGATTATCGATACGATAGGTCGACTAAGTCAACGCTATGTTACTGATAATAGCCAGGTATATGATCTAGGCTGTTCACTTGGCGCAGCAACGCTAGCAATGCGTAAAGGTATAACAGCAAAAAACTGTAAAATTATCGGTATTGATAGCTCTAGTGCTATGGTTGAACGTTGTAAAATGCACGTTAGCGCTTTTAAAGGTGACACGCCAGTTGAGATAATAGAAGATAATATTCTTAATATTGACATTAAAAATGCCTCGATGGTGGTGCTAAATTTCACCTTACAATTTATCGCTCCAGAGCAACGTCAGCTGTTGTTAAATAAAATAGCAAAAGGTCTTAACCCCGGTGGTTTATTGCTTTTATCAGAAAAAATAGCCCATACCGACACCGTTTGCAATGAGCTACTTATCGACCTTCATCACGACTTTAAACGTGCTAATGGTTATAGCGAATTAGAAATTGCCCAAAAACGTACTGCGCTAGAAAACGTTATGCTAACTGATAATTTAGACACCCATTTAAAGCGCTTGAAACTCGCTGGATTTAACCATAACGCACCTTGGTTTCAATGTTTTAACTTCTTTTCTCTAATCGCGATTAAATAAACCTATGATTTCATTTAACAGCTTTTATCAAAAAATAGCAGGTAACCGTTTAAATCACTGGCTCAACACTTTACCTGCTCAACTTACGCAATGGCGCGAGCAACATTTACATGGCGAATTTGCCCAATGGCAAAAAACCATAACAGCACTACCAAAAACATCACCATCGAGTATTGATATTAGCACGACTGTGCGTGCCGGAGAACGCGCTGATATTAATGATGGTGAGTATAAACGCCTAGAAAATTTACTTAAAAAATTCAAACCTTGGCGCAAAGGCCCTTATCATATTCATGGCCTGCATATAGATACCGAATGGCGTTCAGATTTTAAATGGGATCGCCTAGCCCCACACATTAGTGATTTACGTAATCGTTATGTTTTAGATATTGGCTGTGGCAGTGGCTATCACTTGTGGCGTATGCGCGGTGCGGGTGCTGAGTTTGTTGTAGGTATTGACCCAACACAATTGTTTTTGTCGCAATTTCAAGCCATACAACACTTTGTCCAAGACGATAATGTTAATCTTTTACCGTTAGGTGTTGAACAGTTGCCGGAACTGAATGCATTCGATACCGTTTTTGCTATGGGTGTTTTATATCATCGACGCTCACCGATAGATTTTATCTACCAACTGAAAGCACAGCTCGTTAAAGGCGGCGAATTAGTATTAGAAACCTTAGTGGTTGATGGTGATGAAAATACCGTATTAGTGCCTGGCGAACGCTATGCAAAAATGCGTAATGTTTGGTTTCTTCCAAGTTGTGACGCTATGTGTGCCTGGCTTGAGCGCTGTGGATTTAAAAATATCCGTGTAGTTAATACCGATATAACTGCGCTTGACGAACAACGTAAAACCGACTGGATAGACACTGAGTCATTACAAGACTTTCTTGATCCTAATGATAAAAGCAAAACTATTGAAGGTTACCCTGCGCCAAAACGTGCGATATTTATTGCCAATAAATAACTTGATGGTCAAAAACATTTTACCACAGAGGCACCGAGGGACTTCGCCCGACACCGAGAAGAGAAAAAAATTAAAGTATGATCTTCTCTAACGTTACATTTACTCCTTATTTTCTCATTGTTCTCTGCCTGTAATATTTAGAAAATGATTCACAGGGAGAAAACAATGAGGACTGAATGAGCTATAACACTAAAAGTCGATGTAAAACTGTTAGTGTTCGCTGAACAGGGATTTAGTTAATGGATTTGGTATTACCTTCCTTTAAAGAATAATATACTATTTATATCGTACGGTTAATCACTTTGAAATAGAGGTATCATGGAAAATCCTTGGCTAGCAAGACGCTTAGAGCGCGTAGCGAAAAGACATCAAGACCACCGCAGCCCATTTCAACGTGACCGAGCACGTATTCTCCATTCTGCCGCATTTCGCCGATTACAATCAAAAACTCAAGTTATGGGCAGTGGCCAAAGTGACTTTCATCGCACTCGATTAACTCATTCGTTAGAAGCATCACAAATTGGTAGCGGCATCATTGCTCAAATACGTAGTAAATACGCAGAGCAGAGTGCTGTTCTACTCCCCAATGACGACAGTTTAATTGAATCACTTTGCTTAGCGCATGATATTGGGCACCCGCCTTTCGGCCATGGCGGCGAAGTAGCCTTACATTACATGATGCGTGATCACGGCGGCTTTGAAGGCAATGGACAAACCTTTCGTATCGTTGCGCACTTAGAGCCTTTTAGTGAACATTTTGGTATGAACTTAACCCGCAGAACATTGCTCGGTTTAATAAAATATCCGCAAACACTGGGTAATTTACAGCAAGATATTCCGCCCGTATTACCGGCATCTTTTCGTCAACTAGAAGCCGCTAAGTGGCACCCGCCCAAAGGTTTATACCTCGACGATATTGAAATGATTGACTGGGTATTAGCCCCTTTATGTCCTGAAGATAAAGCGCTATTCCAACAAATAGCGGTTAAATCGAATAAGCACAGTAAAACACTCTATAAATCTTTAGATTGCTCAATGATGGAGCTCGCTGATGATATTGCCTATGGCATTCATGATTTAGAAGATGCCATAGTAACTGGCGTCGTAAATCAACAAGACTTTGACCACAATGTTATTCAAAATTTACTAAAAATTGACGATGAGTGGTTGCAAGATTACAGCAAAAGTTTAGCGAATAATTTATTCAGTAATCAACGTTATAAACAAAAAGAAGCTATTGGTGGCTTAGTTAATTACTTAATAACCGCAATTGAATTGGTTGATATTAACGACACTAAAGGCTGTAACTTTCAAGAGCCACTTTTACGATTTAATGCGGTGCATCCACTAATTCCAGCTCAGGTGCTACAAATTTTTAAAGACTTTGTTTATCAATATGTCATTAAGCAAACATCAATCCAGCAGTTGGAATATCGTGGTCAACAAATTGTTATGGAGTTATTTGAGGCTCTATCTTCTGATCCTGAGCGCTTACTGCCTAAAAGTACGGTAGTACGTTGGCAAATGGCAAAAGAAAATAATCAAAATCAACACCGTGTGATCGCTGACTATGTCGCCGGCATGACCGATGAATATGCGACTAGGCTTTATCAAACCTTATTTTTACCTATCGGGCAAACCGGTTTTGGTAAACACGATTATTAACAAATAAAATGAATGCGCTAAGTTACTAACAACCAACAACCAATAGAGACGTTATCTAACGATGGCTAATATGCTAGATATTTATTGCGGCAGCGATGCTTTAAAAACGATCCAAGAACAAGGCTTTAAGCAAGAATTATTTACCACTATGCTGGGCGCTAGTGGCGGGCCTAAATGGTTTAGCTTATTTGGATTAGATAAATACCTTTTTGGCGAATATTTTAAAGATCGAAGTACTGAATTAAACTTAGTCGGCTCTTCAGCCGGAGCCTTTCGATTTGCTGCGCTTAGCCAAAACGATCCTGTTGCTGCTATTACCCGTTTAGCCACACTGTATTCAGAAACTACATATTCTGTTAAAGCTAATAAGCAAGAAATTACGACCAAAGCTTTGGCGCTACTTGAAGCAGTTTTAGGACCAAACGGTAGTAACGAAATCATCAACAACCCCGTATTTAAGGCACATTTCATTGTCGCAAAGTGTCGTGGTTTAACGTCTTTAGAGCACAAAATACCGTTAATGTTTGGTTTAATATCGAGTATGGCGCTTAATCAAGTCAATCGAGGTTTGTTGGCAAAACAGTACCAACGCTATGTTTACCATCACCCTAAAAGCCAGTTAACCATCAACGACAGTTTTAATTTTAATACTCAGCATCAAGCGCTAAATCATGAAAACCTAACATCGAGTTTACTCGCTTCAGGCTCTATACCTGTTGTTATGGAAGGTATTAAAGATATTATCGGCTCGCCAAAAGGTATGTATCGTGACGGTGGGATAATTGATTATCACTTTGATGTGGATATTAAACCAACCTCAGGCCTTACGCTTTACCCTCATTTTTCACCAACGCCAAAAGCCGGTTGGTTTGACAAGAACTTATCACGTAAGGTTAACGCACAATATTATAAGAATACTGTCATGTTAGTGCCATCAACCGAATTTATTGCTCGCCTACCTTATGGGAAAATTCCTGACCGTAAAGACTTTATTGATTTAGCCCCCGAAACACGACTGAAATATTGGCAAACTGTGTTAAAAGAATCAGAATGCTTGGCTGATGAATTTGCACAGCGTGTTTCGTCAGTTAACACGAAAAATATTAAACCAATAGAATGTTGTTGAGTAAAACACCTTAAGATAGCCAATTAATGACCTAGAGAACATTTCTAAAGGTTATTACTGCGCTATTTTTTGATAGATAGCACAAGCTGCCCCTGCGGGATCTTTAATCACCGCATATTTATCACTACCCATAAATTTAATTTCAGTAACTAACTTACCTCCATTAGCTCGCACGGCATTTAATGAGGCTTCAATATCCGCCACCAAAAAATAAGGTAACCACGCCGGCGGTAAATCTTTATTTACCCCTTTTGCATGGCAAACACCAGCAACAGCTTCGTTGTTGGCTGGCTCAAGCATGGCGTAATCATCATAATCGCCCATAGCAATATTTTCGCTTTTCCAACCGATGACATCCTCATAGAAAGATTTTACCTCAGTCGCATTATCTACAGATATATCAAGCCACGCCATTGTGCCTATTTTATTATCACTCATGAGTAACTCTCCTTTTGTTGTTTTGGGTTTCTTGGATAGAATTTATCGGGTAAGCCATTTATATGTTCAAAAAATCGCGTATCTTTATAAGGTAGTTTCATAAAGCCAGAAATACCATTACCGGTAATGGTGGGGAGTAGCTGTAAAATTTCCGTTAAGCACTGTTTAAATTCCACTTCTTTATCATGGTTTAACAACATTAAATAACTGTGAATTTTCAAATGTCGCGGTAGCACCTCAAAAATAATGCAACCGGTATGATGAATTTGATTTAAACGCGTTAATACTGTCATAATTTCATCGGGTAAATAGAGGTATTCGTCTGGATCAACCCCATCTTCAAAATAAGAATGTAATCGCGTTATGTCGTCGATAACGGCAACATCACTGACATCATAATTAATAGCTTGGCTTGGTTTAGCTTGAAATGGGTCTTCTTCATTCTCACGTTCAAAATGTAAGGTATTACGGGCATTGAATAAACAACTTTTAAATACCCCTACTCTAAAAATCCCCTGAGCAAGACGGACCATATTATTCACCGCACTTTGAAATGACGTTTTTAAACTCGGGTCAAAAAGCGATAGATTTGAATCGATATGCACACCATTTTTTTCCCAGCGTACGGCTAATCCGCCTACAACAGGAAAATTAGCTAAACGGCTTACCGCAGCAATAAAAGCCTTTTCGGTATCGCCCATCCCCATAAGATAATTTTTATAATATTTTTCTAGCTGCACATCATCTATTTCACTTAATTCATCTAAATCAGAAGACTCCCTTAAGAAAGATTTACGTGAACCATACACTACGGTATCCATATCTTTATGAAAACTTTTACACCAAACCGGTACCAATGGTTTAACTTCAACGGGTAAAGGTGGATCAGCCATAACAGTATTTTTTAACAAGGCTAAATGTTTAAAAAAGTAGTCTCCGGCTCTATTTCGCGTCCGTCTATCTTTGCTTAACATGCCTGATAATATTTGCGCGAGTAATTTAGGTAAACCCAAAGATAATGGCGTGATCACCGCGCTGCCGTAACGACATGACTGACCAGAAGCCAAGGCATATAATGTTGCCGCTAACCCTTGTTCGTCAAAGCGAGGTGAGGACATTTCTCCACTAATTTGTTCATCGCCAATAAAATAAACATCACCTAAGCGTGCGTTACTATTTTGCAAGTCACTACTCATTAAATCCATAATATTATTAGCGGTTGACTGGCCATTAACATCAAGTTGTGCAGGCACTGCCGAGCCCCAATCAACTAGGTAAACTTTCTCAGTTACAGGGTCAAACACTACATTTGAAGGTTTGATGTCACCATGAACAAATGGCCGACCTTTTTCGTGTTGTTGAGTATCACGTAAGTAACTTAAAATTTCGGCCAGTTGTATGGCAATTTTAACCACTAATTCACTCGCTAATGGCCCTTTTTGGAAAGAAAGTTTTTCTAGGTCTATACCGGGAGCTCGTTCCATATGGACAATGGATTGTCGCTTTATTTTGTAATAACCAATAATTTTAGGAATACGTTCATGGGAAAGTTGTCGCTGCGTATCGGCTTCTTCTGCTAAGCGGTCTTGTACATGTTGCGGTAAATTAATACGGGAAAATTTAAACACTTGCGATTGACCATGCTCGTCTTCACCGCCAAAAACAAAGCCATAAGCACCTTTACCAATCAAAGCGATATTTTGATATCCCAACAGCGTTAATTGCTGACGACAAAGCTCAACCCATTGCTTTAACTTGGTTGCATCTTCGTGGTTTAATAAATAAATAGACTGATCTTCGGCAATGTAAAAATGCTGGAGTTTCTTTTCCGCCACTAGGCTTCCTTATCTGCAAATATCTGAATTCAAGAAATTATCTTTTAATTTATATGATTCATCTTCCTAAAATAACTAAATAAATTTAGTTGTCATAGCTTTATTATAATTTTGTTATAAAAAAGGCCTGCACTGCAGACCTTTCTTCATTTTTATCATCAACCTAAACTTATGACATATGCACTAGCATATTGCTTGGCTCTTCAAGGAATGACTTCCACAAATTACAAAAACGAGCGATAGTGCCGCCGTCGATTGTACGGTGATCGCCAGACCAACTGACTTGCATAATCGAGCGTGCTTCCACTTCACCTTTATCATTAAAACGTGGTAATTTTTGTAACTTACCCAGTGCAACAATGGCAGATTCAGGCTTATTGATAATAGGTGTTGCCACCGTACCGCCTATAGCACCGATATTTGAAATGGTGATAGTCCCGCCCTTCAAATCAGCTGCAGGCACTCGGCCTGATCGTGCGTCGTTGGTTAAGCGCGTAATATCAGCGGCTAAATCTAAGATAGATTTTGTTTGTACTTGTTTAACATTCGGTACTAACAAGCCTACCTTTGAGTCAACAGCCATACCAATATTATGATCATCAAAATAAGTCAGCTCAGTGCAATCTTCATTGACTTGCGTATTCACTAACGGAAATTGTTTCAACGCTAACGACATGGCTTTCATAAAGAAAGGCATCATGGTTAATTTGATATCTTGCTTGGCATAAACTTCTTTTAGCTCGCCACGTAATTTGATCAAATTAGTCATATCGATTTCTTCACAATAGGTAAAGTGAGGAATAGTCGATACGGAACGAACCATAGCTTTAGCCATAACAGCTTTTATACCGCGAATAGGCTCAACACGTGTTCCACCAACTACACTGCCAACGGCTGCAACGGTTGTATTAACAGACACTGCTGGTGCTTGATTAAACGCTAAAACATCGTCTTTATATACTCGGCCTTTTTTACCACTACCCGGCACCTGATGAATATTAACATTTAATTCACGAGCAACACGGCGTACAGCAGGGCTGGCTACCGCTTTTTCATTGACTACTTTTGTTGATACCGTTTGAGCTTCGACAACAGGTGCTTTAGTCTCAACCTGAGCAGTAGCGGCTTTTGGCGCTTCTGTTACAACAGGCGCAGCAGCAACAGGTGTTTGCCCAGTTGCGGCAATTTCAATGGCAAATAATGGCGCGTGTACTTTGGCAATTTCACCTTTAGCGTAATAAAGTTTAACCACTTTACCTTTATGCATTGCGGGGATTTGCACTAAAGCTTTATCTGTCATTACATCAGCTATCGGTTGATCTTCTTCAATCAAATCACCTTCGGCCACTAACCATTCAACCAATTCACACTCAACAATACCTTCACCAATGTCGGGTAAAATAAAGTCTTCTACTTGTGTGCCTGCATTGGCAGCTGCTGTTGGAACTGCGGGTATTTCAGCCGCAGATTCTGCAACTAACGGCTCAGCAGAGCTTTGAGTGTCGGCGTTACCTTCTGGTGTCATCGCAAATAAGGGTTGATGAACTTTCGCTATATCACCTTTTGCGTAATAAAGTTTATCTACTACGCCAGAATACATCGCGGGAATTTGAACCAAGGCTTTATCGGTCATTACATCAGCAACGGGCTGATCTTCTGCAATTACATCGCCTTCTGCTACTAGCCATTCAACCAGTTCACATTCAACGATACCTTCGCCAATATCTGGCAGTATAAAATCAATGCTCATGCTAATAAATCCTAGTAAGTCATACTGTTTTTAATTGCTTCGTAGATCTTTAAATGATCTGCAGCGTATTCTTTTTCAAGTGCTAATGGATAAGGTGTATCCATTCCACAAACTCGGGCAATTGGCGCTTCTAAGTGCAAGAAACATTCTTGTTGAATGGTCGCGGCAATTTCACTGGCAAAACCAGCGGTTAATGGCGCTTCTTGACTAACCACAAAACGACCTGTTTTTGTTACTGAGTTTGCAACGGTTTCAATATCCCAAGGTAAAATAGTACGTAAGTCGATAATTTCACATGAAATACCGTCAGCAGCAGCTAATGCAGCCGCTTTTTCAACGATTTCTACTTGTGCGCCCCAAGCGAGTAACGTGATATCACTACCTTGTTGCACAACTTCCGCTTTACCTAAAGGTAATTCGTAATCTTCTTCCGGCACTTCGCCAACCGAAGCACGGTATAAGCGTTTTGGCTCAAAAAATATTACCGGGTTATCATCACGGATTGACGCTAATAACAAACCTTTTGCTTGATAAGGATTACGTGGCACAACCACTTTTAAACCAGGTGTATGCGCAAAGTAAGCTTCTGGTGATTGGCTATGATATAAACCACCCGCAATACCGCCGCCGTATGGCGTACGAATCGTCAACTTACCGACGTCAAATTCATTACCACTGCGGTAACGAAATTTTGCTGATTCATTTACAATTTGATCAAAGGCTGGAAAAATATAATCAGCAAACTGAATTTCAGCAATGGCTGTACTACCCTGAGCGGCTAATCCGTTAGCAAAACCAATAACACCTTGCTCAACCAAAGGGGTATTGAAACAACGGCTTTTACCGTATTTCTCTTGTAAACCACTGGTTGCACGGAACACGCCACCAAAGTGGCCAACGTCTTCACCAAAACACACCGCACGATCATTTTCTGCCATCACAGTATCAAGCGCGTCGTTAATCGCTTGTAATAAATTCATTTGCGCCATTACTTAATTCTCCCTGCAGTAAACGGATAAGCTTGGGGATATTTTTTAATATGTAGTTTAAGTTCATCAAATTGACTTTGTAACAAAGGGGGTACTTTGTCATACACATCGGTAATTAAATCTTCAACAGGCGGTTTAGCTACTTTTTCGGCCACTTTAACCGCTGCTAACACTTCGTCACGTAGTTTTTCAAACAAAGCAGTTTCTTGTGCTTCATCCCACCAACCTTGTGCGAGCATCCAGTTTTTCATGCGAAGAATAGGATCATGTTCTTGCCATTTGGCTTCTTCTTCACGTGTTCTATAACCTGAAGGATCATCCGACGTAGAATGCGCACCTAAACGGTAAGACATCGCTTCAATTAATACGGGCTTGCCTTCTTTAATGGCATATTCACGGGCTAACTGTACCGCTGAAATTACCGCTAAAATGTCGTTGCCATCAATGCGTAATGTTTTCATACCGTAACCAACACCACGAGAGGCAATGCCATTACCTACGTATTGCTCATCTGATGGTGTTGAAATAGCATAGCCATTGTTACGACAGAAGAAAATAACCGGTGCTTGATGCACTGCGGCCATGTTTAAACCGGCATGAAAGTCACCTTCAGAGGCAGCGCCTTCACCGAAGTAACAAATAGTAACCGCATCTAAGCCTTGCAGTTTTTGACCATAAGCATAACCGGCAGCTTGTGGAATTTGCGTCCCTAACGGTGATGAAATCGTCATATAGTTCAATGCATTACTACCGTAATGAATTGGCATTTGACGACCTTTACCTAAATCTTTTTCATTGCTGAACATCTGGTTCATAAAATTTTCAAGACTAAAGCCTCGAAACATTAATGCCCCTTGCTCACGGTACTGCGCCATGATCATATCTTGATCTTTCAGACCAGCAGCACCACCAACACTAGCAGCTTCTTCACCGAGTGCAGCCATATAGAAACTGATACGACCTTGGCGCTGTGCAGCCACCATACGCTCATCTAGAACGCGGTGGAAAGCGAGCGTTTTGTAAGTTTTAGTCGCAAGTTCTTGATCAATTTTTGGCATGGCAGCGTCTTTATAAATGCTACCATCTTGTTTCAATATCTTAAGGATTGGAATTTCAACTGAATGACCATCAATAAAAGCGGGTTGATGTACGACCGGGCTTTCGCTATATATGTCAGTGTTCATAGCCTTCTCTTTTTTTATTAACCTTGGATGCAAGGTGACATTACCTATTTCACCTTTGCTTTACTCATTGAAAGTATAGAAGCTTTCAGCGCAAGGGGAATATTAATATCGTTGTTATGAATTGTTGGTTGTAATAATCGCAAGCACTTTACCTTTACGTAAACTGAAAAACAAGTTTAGTAAGAAATGTTAGTGCTGATATTTACAATACAGCGAGCATAATTCTTTACAGTTATACTCGCGATTTACAAGCCGTTAACTTGATGGGTTAAATTAGGCTGGTTAACACTGACACTATCTAAAAATATAATGACGGCCATTTAAGCACAGGTTATTGTTTCCAGACATAACCTTACAACCTTATTCGCTTTCACACTGACGCTCATTTAGGCGAGAGTAGTGGGAGTCACTGTTAATAGTGCACGCTGACCGATGGCGACATTAGCGTTTGGAAATATGATAGCTTCACCATCTTGTTGAGTTTTCACTTCAATATCACCATCAATAGCTAGCACATGCCCTTTTGGAAAATCTGTAAAATTTTCAACGTCATCAGTAAAGGTTAGTGAAAATGCTTCATGTTGGCGATTAATCACCTGTGATATTTCATATAGATTAAAATCCTCGTCAATATACGGTGTTAAGCCAAGCGCTTGCCCTGAAACCAGTTTAGTTAACGTTTCTCTAACTTGCACAAATTGGCTCATGTCATTTTCACCGAAAGGACGAACTTTACCTAATTCAACAGTGAAAGCATCTGCGCCAAATTCATTTGATGAAAAGTAGCTGAAAGTCGTGGTTGGAGCATGTGACAATAAAATGGTACTAACACCGCAAGCATTTAAAAATTGCAGTTGGCTTTTCTTACGTGGTGCGCCATGTAAAAATGGGTAAACAGCAAACTTATCGCATTTAGAGCCACGAATAGCGGTATGAAGATCATAATGGCTGCGTTGACGTTCAGTGCCTGCTTCAGTGTTTAATTCACTGCCGGCCTCAAAGAAGTCACGAACCGTATTTTCTAATAATAAAGCACGGTGACGCTCTTTATTAATTAAACCAGTACCCTGCCCTTGGTCTTGTGAATGCCCACCAGAGAATAAACGGTTCATATTCTCTTCAACAAAACGCTCAGCAATATTCATTGACGCTGGGTTACCAAAAATAAATAACACGCGCTCAGCTAGCATTAGTTCACCACGAATTAATTGCCCGATAATATCACTACAAATTTCGATGGGTGCAGTTTCATTGCCATGTACTGCGCTTGATAAAACAATATCATGTTGGGTAACACGGTTGATGGGCTCAAAGGTAATTAAACCGGTTTCTAATACCGTAACTTTACTGGCTGATTTAGTGGCTTGATGTATAACCTCAAAACTAAAGCCACCACCAGGTAAAGACCATTCGTTGGCACGAGTCATTGTTAAAAAGTCGCCACTGTCTTGTAAAATAGCTGCCAAAGTAGTTGTTGAATTAGATAAATCGTTCACGCGGTTTCACCTGTTTTTATGTCGAATGTCATAGTCGAATTAATTTGAGCCCTGATATAAAACCTTTCAAGTACCCTTTAATTATTGCGCGCCATTATACTAGATTTGCCGCTTCGCGTCCTCGTATTGGCAATTTAATCTCCTCTATGCATGACTATTCAATTTAAGCTATTACAGCAAGTTGTAGTTTTAAGTCGATGGTAAAGATACCCAGCCAACTTAATTTTACAAATCCTAGCTTTAATTTAACTATATAGCCTATGTCTAAAATGAAAACATAAAAAAGCCCCTAAGTTTAGGGGCTGTATCATTCTAAAGATCCTAAGTTTACAAAGCTAAATCACTAGCTGATAAGCTTGCACCTTTTAAATCAATAACAAGATCAGCAGATCCGTCGCCATCAACGTCACCCATTAACATACCGTCAGCATAACGAAGTTCGCCTGCAGTATTAGAGAAACTAGCCTTCTCAATAAAATTAAAGCTAACACCTGTTGATGATAAATCGATTAGATCTTGGCCTGTTTCAAAGTCAGTAACCATGTCGCCTGATTCAATATTAGTAAACACAAAGGTATCAAAACCTTCACCACCAATATAAGTATCAGCTCCTGCCATACCTTCTAATACGTCGTCACCACCGTTACCCGTAAGAACGTTATCAGCCGCATTACCTCTAAGGTAATCACGTTTAGATGAACCAATCGCGTTTTCAATGATAGTACCGTAAGCAATGGCAATATTATCATGTGAAGTTACACCTAAACCACTTACACCGGTTTCAGCAGTAAGAAACTCTTCGTGAGCGGTAGTTGTAAGGTTTTGCCAAAAGTCAGTTGTGCCAACACCAACATTACCTAAACCAGTGTTACCAGCATCACGCATTAACTGACGTCGTCTGTTAATTTCATCTTCACTTGGCACTGAAGCAGCACCAGAACTATATTGACCGTCGTTTAGATCAATAAATACGCTAGCATTCGCGCCAGACATATCTATGGTGTCTATACCACCCGCATCATAAATAGTAACAATTGGGAAAAGGTTTTCAGAGAAGTCGTAAACCACATTACCTGCGGTTGAATTCCAACCATAAACTGTGTCATCGCTGCGGGTAGTTGAATCCGCACCATAAGCCGTTTGAATTGCTAATATATCGTGAACCATAGGGGTATGAGGGTAATTGTAGAAACCTGTACTCCAATCGACAATACCGCCACCAAATGGTTGATTAGAAGTTTCTTCATCCCCCCAGTACGACATAAGCGAATATTGGTTACTATCTTGAGCATATTCAGCTTGGCTTACATAGTTTGTTGCACCAGAACCGTTATAAGCGCCTGGATGGCTTAAACCTAAAGTATGGCCAATTTCATGCACTAATGTAGTTACACCATAGCCACCAAAATTCAACCAAGCATTTGTCCAGTTAACATCGGGAGTTGCTACAAATATATCTCCGAAAAACTTCCAACCTTTGGCATTGGTAAAACCATATTCAGGATAATAAGCATATGCCTGGCCAGGATCATGACTATTTGAAAATTGAATGTCAGCACCTTTTGTGCCGCGCTCGATAAATTTAGGGGCAATTAAATCATCCCAAAATTGAATACTGTTACGTGCTGCATTTTTTTGAGCTTCTGAAAATCCGCTCAAACCATCGCCGGCTGTAAAACCATATTTTTTATTATTATAAAGTCCAGTAAGCCCTTTCCCATTAGGGAAGTTGTACGTTATCACACCGCCGTTTGCAGCGTTTAAATTACCGGTCCAAATTTGTTCAATAACTCTGGGTAAATCTGCTATTTCTTTCTCTCTAAATGTATAACCGGCATAGCGATCAATACTTAATTCTTCAGGCTGAACAATAGCGCTTAAGTTCGGTTGCAGTTGACCTGTTTGAATATCTTTTACATCTGCAAAGCTTGAAACTGACAGTAAAGTGCTGCTCATAGCAATACATACGGCAAGTCGTTTTTTTATTAATTTTTCTACAGTCATGCTTTCTTCTCCGTGAATATAAATAGAATGAATTATATCTCCAATACACAATGTAAATTAAATGTAATAAAAATGTAAGTATTTAATTTAAACAATTAAACGGACACGACTTACTTTAGATATGTAACTCTAGCTACAGAAATTTCATATAAATAAAGTGTGAATAATCAAAGCACAACGCTTTGTATCGAACTTCATGACATAAAAATACGTAATAACAAAAGGTATAATTGAAATAAACCAAGATGTGGCATTTAAACTGGCTAAAGTTTATCAATGACAAAATAGGAAAGGCAGCGAGTCCCAAAGTGACGGTTAACCATAGTTATAAGGTGTGAGGTATGAGGTGTGAGATATAAGGTAGATGTTTCTATATTTATTTTATTAACGCTATAACACAGCAATTCCGATGAAAATAATTAACTCATACTTACAAAAAAGCTGATACCTTCAGAAACACGTCACTATGCAACTGAAGCGGATTAACACTCATCATCTGTATAGCCAATCACTTGATTAGCGATTGAATATGAAAACCCTTTACTTATTATGTGGCGTAAGGCTTTTTGTTTTAACTTTAAATCTTCAATTGGCTCATCGCCAAATTTTCTTTTCTTTAATATTAATGCTTTTTCAAAATAATCTTCATCCGTTGTTGCTAAATTACTGACACATTCATTTATTGTTTGAGATGAAAACCCTTTGGCATAGAGCTTTTCTTTTATTTTGTTGGGGCCAATATTCTTTTCTGAAAAACTCATCGTTAATCGCTTTGCATAACGAAGATCATTCACAATATCTCGTTCAATGAGATACGCTAGCGCAGCCTCATTATATTGTGTATCGTCCCTAAATAATAAGTTCGCTTTTTGCAGCAAAGTCCTGGCAGAGTAATCTCCATAGCGTTCAATCATCCAAAGCATATATGACTTCACGCGCTCATAAGATATAACCTGAGGCTTAGTATCTTGCTTTTTTTTATACATCGAATGCTTGTTCCTATCGAGAGTTACGTTTACGCAGGTTTAAAACCAAAAAGGTGCCATTGGGCACCCTTGCATGTTAAATCAGTGAACTATAGCTAACACCTTTACATAACTACTTTTTAGGCTTAACTATAATCCAGCAGCAACAAACGCTGCACTGACAAGTTTTTGTGCGTCACTAATAATTAGCTGTAAGTGCGTATCATCAATAAAGCTTTCTGCGTATATTTTATAGATGTCTTCTGTGCCTGATGGGCGAGCAGCAAACCAGCCGTTTTCAGTACAAACCTTAATTCCACCAATTGCCGCATTATTACCCGGTGCGTGTGACAGTATTTGCGTGATTTTTTCACCGGCTAATACATCAGTAGTAATAGCATCAGTGGTGATCGAAGTTAGTACCTGCTTTTGCTGTAAGTTAGCAACAGCTTCAACACGGCCATAACATGGTTCACCTAATTGTGCAGCTAATGCTTGATATAATTGATAAGGGTCTTTACCGGTTACCGCTAGCATTTCAGCAGCTAACAAGGTCATGACAAACCCGTCTTTGTCGGTTGTCCAACAGCTGCCATCTTTTGAGAGGAATGTGGCACCGGCACTTTCTTCACCGCCAAAGGCATAGCTTGAATCGTGTAAGCCATCAACAAACCATTTAAAGCCAACAGGCACTTCTGAAAGTGGTCGGTCAATAAGTTTCGCGACGCGGTCAATTAACGAACTAGAAACCAGTGTTTTGCCAATTTTACAAGTTTTAGGCCAATCTCTGTGCGTCATTAAATAGTGAATAGCTACGGCTAAATAATGATTTGGGTTCATCAAACCCCCGGTTTTGGTAACTATACCGTGGCGATCAAAGTCTGGATCGTTGCCCACGGCAAGATCAAACTTATCCTTTAGGGCAATTAAGCCCGACATGGCATAAGGTGATGAACAGTCCATGCGTATTTTGCCATCTTTATCTAACGGCATAAAAGCAAAGCTAGCATCAACTACCGGATTAACTACTGCTAAATTCAAGCCATATTTTTTAGCTATTACTGGCCAATAATGAATACCTGAACCACCTAATGGGTCAACCCCTATATGAACACCCGCTTTTGCAATAGCTTCCATATCAACAACCTGACTTAATTGTTCAACATAAAAACTGATAAAATCTTCACGAATCAATAATGAAGACTGCAACGCTTGTGTATAATCGAGACGTTTAACATCAACCATTTTATTGGCAATAATTTCGTTAGCACGATGCTCAATAACTTTTGTTATTTCACCTTCAGCTGGGCCACCATGAGGAGGATTATATTTAATTCCGCCATCGGTTGGTGGGTTATGCGAAGGTGTTATGATCAAGCCATCAGCTTGGCTTGATTGGGTTTTATTATGAACAATAATTAAACGAGAAATAACCGGTGTTGGCGTAAAGCCTTCATCGTCTTGAATAACAACAGAGATATTATTAGCAATCAATACCGATATAGCTGAAGCAAAGGCGGGTTCAGATAAAGCGTGGGTATCTTTACCTAAATAAAGTGGCCCTTTAAACCCTTGCGCTTGACGATATTCTGCTACGGCCTGACAAATCGCTTCAATATGCTGTTGATTAAAGCTTAATTTACTTGCATTACCACGGTGTCCTGAGGTACCAAAAGTAACTTTTTGCTCAGCAATATCAACATCAGGTGTTTGCAAAAAATAATCACTGACCAAACGGCCAATATTAATTCTATCTATCGGTCTTGCCGGTTTGCCTGCATGTTGATGTATTGTCATTTAAATTCCTTATAAAAACTTAAGCCGTACCTGTTATGCAATAATTTGCCACACCACTACTATAGCCAATGTAACCAATGTAACTAAAGTAAGTCGCGAATATCTTCTATATCTTGCTCGTTATAACCTAACGCTCGTCCAACCTCTGTTAACATCATTTTCTTACGTGTAGTATTTGAGTTGGTAATCACCCAAAATGGACTGTCGGGGATCTGGCGCGGTTTCGTGCTGCTGCCACTTGCCGCTAGTTCAGCTTCACTGGCAGCAAAGTATAAACGGTCGCGGCCTCTAATAGTGCAAACAGTAGAGAACTGCTGATTATGTACTCGATATAATGCTGCCAAAATTAATAAAAATCGACCAACCGCACCGCGCTGCATAGCCAACTCTTCTTTATTAATATAGTTAAAAACTGAGCCATTAACATCAAGTGTCGCCGTTGCTGTAGTCACTTGCTCTTCAACGACTTCTTCTTCAATTGCTTCAACAATGTCTGGTTCTGGTTCTGCTGCAACTTCAGCATTGTGTTCTGTTGGTAACTTAATTAGACGACGTAATATCGACGATGCACTTTCGCCAATATACTGAGTATTTGACGCAATGTGTTGATAAAGCTCTTCATCTATTTCGATGTTTTTCATTGATGACCCTAGGGAAATTATTATAGATCGCGGCAAGATTATACTTACGTTAATAAGAAGTCTCTATAGAGGATTACCAAATGATGAAAATATTTTTAAAAAACCTAACCCGAAAAATATTATCGCTAAAGCTAAATCACAACAATCTAGGCATAAAGTTACATATACAGTGCTATTTTTAGCGACAACTACTTGGGTTTTCGTTGCATCGAATTACTAAAACAAGGACAATTATCCCAACGAGAACACACTTATCAGGACAGCAATGACCAAGTTTTTAAACTATCAACAATCTGGCAGCGGTAAAGACATCATACTTATTCATGGCTTATTTGGCCGCTTAGAAAATCTTGGTATGGTGGCGAAAGTTTTAGCTGAAAATTATCGAGTGACCAGTGTAGATGTGCGTAATCATGGTGATTCTTTTCACGATAGCGTTATGGATTATCCAACTATGGCGCAAGACATTGCCGATGTTATGCAACACTTAGCCATAAATAATGCCGTTGTACTCGGTCATTCAATGGGCGGAAAAATAGCCATGGAATTAGCACTGACTCAACCAGAGCTAGTTGAAAAATTGATTGTCGCGGATATTGCTCCTGTTGAATACCCACCTCATCACAACCAAATAATTGCCGGGTTAAAGTCACTCGACTTTTCAATAATAACAAAACGTAAAGAAGCTGATGAAAAACTATCCGAATACGTTGATAACACGGGTGTTCGACAATTTTTATTACGAAATTTAAGTAATAACAACGGTCAACTTGCTTTTGTATGTAATATTGAAAACATTGCAAATAACTATCCAAATATTATGAAAACTTATCAAGGTAAGAATAGCTACCAAGGCCCAACACTTTTTATTAAAGGTGAGAATTCTGACTATATATTGCCAGCGCATCGCAATGAAATATTGCGTTTATTTCCACAAAGTCGAGCACGCATTATTCAAGGTGCAGGCCATTGGTTGCATGCCGAAAAAACAAGCGCTTTTAATCGCAGCGTTGAAAGCTTTTTAACAAGTTAAAAGTGATAGTGCATATTAAAAGTATAAAATGTTGCCGCTTTATCACTACAAAACCAACTATCGTTGAGCCTAGCCGAGACTAGATTAACAAAGTTGCCGTGATAAAACCGAGTATAAAGGACAAAATTAATGTGTTTAAAAGCAGTGATATGCTATAGTGCCGCCTGCAAATTTTAGGGTTGATTATGTTAGCAGAACACTTTGAATTAATTGAAGCCATAGGGCTAAATTTATTTTATGCTTTTATCTTTATTTTCATTGGCTTAACAATCCATGACGTAATGAAAAAAAACGATGTCCCTAAAATGGGAAAGCTGGTTGTTTATTTTGTATTATTTTTAGGATGTGCCGGATTTATTGCCAAAGGCGTAATTCAGTTTGTCTTCGAAAGCCAAGGTGTTGGATAAGTAAGTAATTAAGATGGCAAAAGAAGTAGCAGATTTAACAACCATTGACTTATTTAGCGATGATAAGCGTCCGGGGCGACCAAAAACGAATCCTCATTCACGCAGCGTTCAAGTTAAAATAAATAAACGTAATCAAGTTAAGCGTGATAAGAACAATGGCCTAAAGCGAGTAGAGTTTAAATTACATCAAGACGTATTTGAACGTTTAGACGCTTTAGCAAAAGATAAAGGTGTGAGCCGAAGTGAGTTGATAGAAATACTATTAGTTCAGTCGCTTGATACCAACGATATTAAAGTTTAGTTAGATATAAAAGGTTAGATTCATGTCAATTGTAGGTTTATTTTTCGGAAGTGATACAGGAAATACCGAAGCCATAGGCAAAATGATCCAAAAAAAGTTGGGTAAAAAGCTTGTCGATGTTAAAGATATCGCCAAAAGTACCAAAGAAGAAATCGCCGAGTTCGATTTATTAATCTTAGGTATTCCTACTTGGTATTATGGTGAAAACCAATGTGACTGGGATGACTTCTTACCAGAGTTAGAAGAAATTGATTTCACCGATAAGTTAGTGGCTATTTTTGGTTTAGGCGATCAAGAAGATTACGCTGAATACTTCTGTGATGCGATGGAACCATTGCGTGATATCGTGGAATCAAAAGGTGCTATTGTTGTTGGTAATTGGCCGACTGAAGGTTACGAATTTGAAGCGTCTAAAGCCCTAACTGACGAAAATACGTTTATCGGCTTATGTATTGACGAAGATCGTCAACCTGAATTAACCGAAGCTCGCGTTGATACTTGGGTTAAGCAAATTTACGACGAACTTTGCCTCGCTGAATTAGAAGACTAATTTTTCGATATTAAACGAAAATTTATTTGAAGAAGCCAGCAGTTAGCTGGCTTTTTTGTGCCTAATGACTGCCCTAGCCACAGTTCGACAATATGCTCTAGCATTATCAACTAATACCAAGTTAATTAATCAACTTGGTATTAGTTAAATCCTTGCAGCGATAATAACTACCGCCGAAATAGACAATTTTAACCAGTAGAACTGTACATATTCTGACTTAAATTGGGACAAATAAGGCATAAAATAAATTTACTTTAATGAGTAAACTAAAAAATATACCTAATATAAAGTCAAGGTTAGCTTAAATAATACCAAAAATATTGTTAATATGGTTTATCGATATTTGGGGATTGATATTCCAATGAAAATATTTATTTTAAAATCAATTTTGTTATTTCTTCTACTACTCCCGCAAGTGAATGCATATCACCAACCATCTCCAACTGGAAATATCATCTTTTATACCGAAATTTACCCACCGGCTAATTATCTGGTCGATGATAAACTGAAGGGTATTTCTGTAGATACTTTAAAAGCTATGTGGAAACATTTACATATGCCTGAACAAGAAATCCAGCTAGTTCCATGGTCTCGCGGCTATAAATTTACCTTAGATAAAAATAATACGGCATTATTTACAATGTCTAAAACCCAACCTCGTGAAAATTTATTTAAATGGGTTGGGCCTATTTTTCACGCGACACAAATTCTGATAGCCAAAAAATCAAAAAACTTTAACTTTTCTAATGCAGAGCAAGTATTTAAACATACAGTTGCCACTGTTAAAGGTGATGTGTCAGAAAATTCACTTCATAAAATTGGTTTTCCAGCTGCTAATATCGCTAAAATTTCTCAATTAAAACAAGCCTTTTCATTGATGGAATCTGATCGTGTAGACATGATTGTGGCATCTATTCATGCTTTTGATCATTTAATTAAAGAAAATAGCTTAGATGCTAATGCTTACGAACAGGTATGGCAGGTTAACAAGACAGGTAATTATTTAGCCTTTAATATCAATACGCCTGATGAAGTAATACAAACCTACCAGCAAGCGTTTGATGATATTGCTGAGCAGCGATTAACCATTAAAGCACAATATGATTTACCCCTAGCTGAATATTAACCCAAATACGACGACGGATGATCTTTGATAAAGCCAATACATAAGCCCGTCACGCTATTTAACGAATTGATTAATAATTTAACGGGTTTAACTTTAATACTTTATCAGTGCTGTACCTCTTATCAATATTGTTTAAAATACCCCTTGACCATTCAATCGCCTTAACCCACTCTTTGCTTAATTATTTAACCAAGCACAGAGACTCAATTAGTGAGCCAAGAATTAATGTACGACAAAAATAGCCTTATAATTATTATCACGCTTTTTATTTTGATGTTAATAATTAATCAAATAGCCTACAGCTTAGGGCGTCGAAATGTCGATGTAGAAAACGCCGAAATGAAAAGCCAATCAACGGCTATTCAAACAGGCATTATTGGATTATTGGCCTTATTACTAGGTTTCACTTTTAACATGTCACTTCACCGTTACGATGCAAGAAGCAGTGCCGTTATCGAAGAAGCAGGTGCTATTAACAGAGTTGCAATGCAGGCAAAGTTACTGCCAGTGGAAATACGGGAAGCTGTTTTTAATGAATTAGAAGCTTATTTAGCGCTTCGTATTTCACTCAGCCAAGTTGACTTGTCAAATCCTGAGCAGCGAAGTGCCATCAATAAAAAAGTGAGTAAATCACAAGCCAACCTGATTGAATTAGCACAAAAAGAATTGATTAATCCAAAATCATTGTTAATCGCAAATGGCTTTTATCAGTCTTTATCGTCAATGATTCAAATTGAAAATAAGCGTACAGCTATGCTCAGACTACATGTACCAGAGCCGGTATTATTTTTGTTGTTTGGTGTATTTGTTACCGTTGGCGGTATGTTAGGTTACAACAGTGGTTTA
Source organism: Cognaticolwellia beringensis (assembly GCF_002076895.1). Lineage (NCBI taxonomy): Bacteria > Pseudomonadati > Pseudomonadota > Gammaproteobacteria > Alteromonadales > Colwelliaceae > Cognaticolwellia > Cognaticolwellia beringensis. The sequence continues at coordinate 3,213,614 of NZ_CP020465.1, read as the reverse complement.
GGGAAAAAGCGCCCTGCTTTCCCAACGATTTTATTATTCACATTAATCGTCTTGGTAGTCTTTATTATCATTGATTTAGATCGCCCCAAACGAGGCATCATACAAGTAAACCAAGATAGTTTACATGACGCTATAGTGACACTTGAAGATTATAAAGCTGGGTAGATAGCGCAACATTAATTACCATATTATATTTGTAAAGTATCAATAAAATTTCAGTAAAACATAAACGGTAGGCACCTAAACTGAGTGCTTACCGTTAAAGTTATAATAGAGCTAGTGCTATTAAACTTTTTAAATCATTCATCGCTGTGGTTTTTCTGCGAAAACATAGGACTTAGATAGCGGGTAATAATATTAATTTATATGTACTGGCCAGAATAAACATCAAAAAAGAAATACAGCGTAGTCGCAATACTCGCCACAATAACAAAGCCTCTAACATGCTTTTGGGGCAGTTTTCGGGATAACTTTGCTGCCATATACCCTCCGGCTAAAGTGCCCGATAATAAAATAGTACCTTCATACCAAACAATAACATCATTATAAATAAACAGTGCAATGGCAATCAACGACACGGTCGATGATACCAATAGCTTTAATCCATTCATGGCATTAATATTGGTGTAACCAGCTAATGCTAAATAACTGAGCACTATAATACCTAACCCCGCGTTAAAAAAACCGCCATAGATTGAAACACCTAGTAGTATGATTATCAGTAAAATTCCGCCGATAGCAGATGCGTGTTGGCTATTCGAGGCTGCTTTTTTAAGTGCTTTATTTATTTGTCCGCCGAAAATAAATAGCACAGTAGCAAATAATAACAACCATGGGATGGCCGAGCGAAAGACAACCTCAGACGTTTGTAGTAATAACCAAGCACCAGATATACCGCCGAGTAGACTGATCATTATGATTTTAGGCAATTCACTTTTATGTTCAGCAAGCTCTTTTCTAAAAGCATAAGTACCGCTCAAATAACCCGCGCACGACGCAAAAGTATTAGTCGCATTAGCCATAATAGGGGTAATACCGACAAAGATCAGCGCAGGAAAAGTAATAAAACTTCCTCCACCGGCAATTGAGTTAAGCACTCCGCCAAAAAAGCCTGCGAAAAACAGAAATATGAGTTCAAATGACATTGTTAATAATCAGCCTTTGGGCATGGAAATATCTCAAACGTTAGCACATTTTTATTATGTCCTGTAGGTAGTTATAGCCACGATCATTCACTAACTAAAATTTAGTCCCTTATTCCCCTATAAAGCTTACCTATAACAGCGTAGGATGAACTTACTTTAGACAAAAATTTAGGTTTGCACCTCAAGTGCACTTATATAAAAAATTATGCAACTAACAGCAAAAGCATCACTTAATCACGCTTTACTTATTTCCATTTGTACACCTCAGTTTAAAGGTGATGAAGCAACAGAGTCACTGGCAGAGCTAGCCCGTTTAGTCACGACTTTAGGTTTTAAAGTCGTTGGCACACAGTCGCAAAAATTGAGTTCAACCAATAAAGTTAACGTACTTGGTTTAGGTAAGCTGGCTGAAATAGCACACCTTACTGGTAACAAAGGTGAAGTTGAAGAAGAAGAAAATGACGACCTATCTCAAGACTCATCTAAAGAAATAAAAGATGAAACCCTGCTGACTAATATGCCATCAGACATCCCTTCTGAGAATCTGCCCTTTGCCTGTGCAGATGTAGTGGTATTTGACTGTGATTTAAGTCCATCACAACTGCGTAATGTCGAGAATCAATTAGGCGTAGAGGTATTTGATCGTACCGGTATTATTATTGAAATATTTAGTCGCCATGCTCGTACCAAAACGGCGAAATTACAAGTTGAAATTGCTCGTCTTAATTATGTAGCACCGCGCCTTCGTGAAACATCATCTGGCGATAGAGATCGTCAAATGGGTAAAGGTGCAGGCGAAACGAACCTAGAGCTAAACCGCCGAGCGGTACGTGATCAACTAGCAGACCTTAAGCGCGAATTAGTCAGTGTTCAACATGAAATGAAAGGCCGACGCACCCAACGTTCAGAGCTTTTTTGTGTCGCCCTAGTCGGTTATACCAATGCGGGTAAGTCATCAATGATGCGAGCTATTACGGGGAGTGATGTAGAAGGTGAAAACAAACTTTTTGCGACGCTGGATACTACAGTTCGTGCATTGTACCCAACCGTTCAGCCTAGAATATTAGTGTCTGATACTGTTGGTTTTATTAAAAAATTACCGCACGACTTAGTCGCGTCATTCCATTCAACCTTAGCAGAAGCGCATGATGCTTCATTATTGTTGTATGTGGTTGACGCCTCTGACCCTAGTTTTCGCTCACAGCTTGATGTTGTGCATGAAGTACTAGAAGAAGTGGGCGTTGAAGATAGTAAGAAATTATTGGTACTGAATAAATCTGATCAACTTAGCACCGAAGAACAACAGGCGTTAATGGCAGAATTTCCAGATGCCATGATGACATCAACTCGCAATCCAGCTGATATTAGTAAGTTACATCAATATATTGTTAATACTGCACAGGAAGAGATGATTGAAGATGAGTTCATTATTCCTTACACCGCTAAAGGTATTATAGGCGAAATTCGATCAAGCATGAGTGTTACTAAAGAAGAATATGAATATAGCCATATTAAGCTTACCGTGCGCTCAAACGCGATTGATTTAGAAAGATTAAAAAAACGTATGCTAAACATAGAAGCTGATAAATAGTTTCCAAAGACTGGGTGGCAATTAACTGCACCATGATTACCCGCACAGAGATACAGCACAGAGATACAGCACTGCAAAGTGGGACACATTAGCTAAGGTGTCCCATTGCTGCTCTATTTCGCGCAGCCCCTATAACGTGACTTTATATTGGTTACACATTACCTTATTTTAGACAGTGTCTTATTCTAGACAGTGCATTTGAGCGCATTAGCCGTAACTATTGCGCTGATTTTTTCGTCGAATATAAAGTGTCCGATTGAGTTTAGCCACAATTTCTCCTTCAGCATCTTTAACGTAAACTGGAAGTTCTGGCAGGTATTTTTCGCCAGCAGCAGTGTGTGCCAAAATATCTTCAATCAAAGCATCGGTAATTATAAATTCGGCAGTTACTGTGCCCTTACCAGGTTTAATGTAATCAATATCTGCAGACTTATCCCAAACCACATAATCCTTGCCCAATCGTGACATTATCAATAGCATAAAAAAGGGATCTGTCATGGCATATAATGACCCACCAAAATGCACGCCAACCGCATTTTGATTAAAGGTACTGAGTTTTAAACGCACCTTAGCTCTACGAAAATCGTCAGCAACGTCGACAACGCGAATACCGGTAAATAGAAATGGCGGCCAAATATTTAATAATAATTTCATTTGCCAAGCTTTTTTAAACATATAATTTCCTTTTAAAGCTAAATAAAATGTGAGTACTTCTGTAAACCGTATGGTTTATAAAACCAAACTCATCAGACCAGTGGTGTATTATGACGTTTTAAGCCAATAAAACAACAAAAGAGATATTCATTTACAACTAGCCCTTTCAACCTAGCCCATAACCCCCTATAATTTTCAATAAATTGAAAGCCTGATGTAGAGATTAAAATTAATGCCTGAACAAAATGAAGAATTAAAAAGAGCCGGACTAAAAATCACTTTGCCGCGCATTAAAATTTTGGGCATTTTACAAAATCCAAATAACCAACACATCAGTGCAGAAGACGTATACAAAATTTTGCTTGAGCATAATGAAGAAATTGGCTTAGCGACAGTATATCGTGTCTTAAACCAATTTGACGACGCAGGTATTGTAACTCGTCATCATTTTGAAGGGGGTAAGTCAGTATTTGAACTTAGCCATAAAAAACATCATGATCATCTAGTTTGTCTTAACTGCGGTAAAGTTATTGAATTTGAAGACGATGTTATTGAGCAACGCCAAGAAGATGTAGCAAAATTGCATAAAGTAAAACTGACCAATCACAGTTTATACTTATACGGTGAATGTGAAGACGAAGTAGCTTGCGAGAATTTCCGTAAAGCACAGTTTTAAATCACTGACAAAATACAAAAAATTAAGCCCTAGTTATTAAATTAACTAGGGCTTTTTATTTTTAGGAAGAATGACTAACAAATAATTCAAACTAATCTATTTAATAATTAACAATAACTTCCACTGATTTTCACTTCATAGCCGCGGCAACGGTAACCTATAGTTACCAACGTTCGATACTCCATTGCACTGCCATAATAGCAATTAATAAAGAGCCCACGGGTATAATGCCTTTGCTGTAGAGTTTGGTGTTACGCAGTAAAATCAAAACTGGTAATAAAATCGCCAGTATCGCTAACTGCCCTATTTCCACACCAAGGTTAAAGGCTAAAATACTTAAGAGTTGTTGATCCGCCGGTAAGCCTAACTCTCCTAATACGCCAGCAAACCCCATACCGTGTAACAAACCAAAAGCAAAGGTTAACCAAGCTAAACGCAACACCACAGGCCAAATATTATTTAATGCCGCAAATAAAACAGAAATTGCAATACCGAGTTCCACCCAGCGACTACTCGGGGTTAACCAACCTAAAGCGGTTGCGGTTAACGTCAACGAGTGGGCCAAAGTGAATGCGCTGATGATCCAAACCGTATTGGTCAAGATGGTTTTAACACTAGTTATGGCTTGCCATTGATTGTTTCTACGCTGTAATACCGCCGGCAACAATAACGCGAGCAAGAACAGAATATGATCTATTCCTATCCAAATATGTATTACACCTTGATATACGAACTGCGTGAAAGTGGTCTGCCAACTACCTTCTTTTAAATCTAGATCTATTTGTCGAGTGTTATCGTCTAAAACAAAACTGTGCATATTGTTGCCATCGCCAATATTTAGCACCATTTCATGACTACTATCTAAGGCAAATATCGCATTGTATTTAACATTTAATGACCCGCTAATCGCACATTGACCAGAAAAGTCAGTCACTGCGAACGCTTCGTTGGCATGGTCCTGTAAACGGTCTACGACTTCAAAGCGAAGGTTACATGATAGGTCGTCACGGCTGAGTAATAAGTTTTCTGCCAAGTAGCTAGCAATCTCAGCTTGGCGACTTGTTACTTCTCCCCAAGTTAGCTCCCCATTGGCATTTAAATCTAAACCTACGGCTAATTCCAAGTCAGTTAAGCTCAATTGCCATTCACCATTAATGCGACCTGTGTTGTCCATTTCGGCAATAATGTAACTGGTACTCAATTGATGAGCGACGACGGTATTAGCGAATAAAAAAGATAGTCCGATTAAGCTTATTTTTAACCACTGCTGCATATCTGATCTCACTAGTCTAATTAATCAATTGATAAAGTGTTTTTGGCTTATGCCTGTGTTGTACTTTTAAGGGCAGTCTGTGCTGCCATTGCGCGTGCTAGTATACGTTTATCTGGGCCTAATTTAGCTTGTTGCCAATTAATTCTTGCCCAGTGCAAGGCTTTTATCGCATCAGGTGCAATATCTAAATAATAGCGAGCAATGTCTGCGGCATGGGCTGTGTCATTACGCTGTAAGCGTATTTCAATGCGTTGGGTTAAACGCTGCTGCCATGCTTTACTTGCTAAATGGTTGGTTGAAGCACTCGCTGAATTACTCTTTTTTTCAGCCAAAGCTAGTCGTAATAATAATGCATCATCAAAACTATCACTGGCCAGTACAATTGGCCCCAGCTTATCTAATACGGTTTTACCTTGTTGCTGATCTAAATGAATATCTGCCCACAACGCTAAATAACTTACAGGCATTTGTGCTAGTGGATAACCCGATAAATGGTCAATTGCTTGCTGGGGTAGTTGCAGGCGCTGAGCAAGATCAGCCAAAATTTGCTTAAGCCAGATATTTTGTTCTCGCGGAATATCACCTGCAACGCTAACCACTTGCTTTAATTGCTGATAACTCTGTTCAACTTGTCCTTGTTCTGCATTAACTTCCAGCACACAGGCTGTACTGACGAAAAGACTGCCATGGCCTAATACTTGTAAACATGCTTGTTTGGCCGCGACTAAATCACCTTGTACCATATGAATATTCGCTTTCATTAACCAAGCTGAGACATTACCAGGCTGTTTTTGAACTATTTTCGTGAGGAGTTGTTGTGCTTGCTCAAATTGATGATAGTGCTGTAAAACACTCGCTGTATAAAACTGTAGCTCTGAATCATCAGGCGCTTCTGCTAATAAAGGCTTAAGTAATGCGCTGGCCCGGCCATAATATCGACTGGCGAAACCGGGTTTACTCGCATCACTGATAAGTTGAGCGATAAACACTTTCGGTTGTTCTGCGGGTTTTGGTACCGTCCAACTGGCAACGATAGTTTGGTCTGATTTGGGGGTATAACTTTCTGAATATGCGGGGGTTGCGATGGATATAAAAGCCAATATTAATAAGCAGTTGGTATAACGCTTCATGTGGGGCTTCATGATATTTATCATGACGCATTCCATGAGATTTTTAACGAAATAAGACGTGTAAGTTAATATTGGCATTTTGTCATCCATAAAAGGGCGCCTTCCGTGGCGCAGTCAAGCTCGATTTTACTGTGGAAGTAAGTCGTCGTATGCCGTTGAATCATCAACATCTTGAATAAACGCACGACCATTGATGGACAGAGGTTTATCAGTAGCTTGCTGATTAAAGGCTGCACGACTATAGCTAGAAAAAGACACTTCTAGCGCTTCAATAGTAATGTTAACCGTACCAGTAACTCGGGCATTTACACCATCAGTCACCAAAAACGTGAAGCTGTCACTACCCGTTACTTCGCTATTAGGTTGGTAGGTAAACCCACCATTGCCAGCAACAGTAACCACACCTAACATTGCCTGTTGATCTAGACTAAAGCTCAAACCATCACCATCGGCGTCAGTTGCACTTAACATATCGGTGATTGGTATTTCTGTTTGAGTAATCAAATCAACCGTTATCGTCGTTGGCGCCGCGTTAGGTTCCTCAGCTCTTTCTTTGTAGCCATCATTACAGCCGGCAAGCACTAGTGTTGCACCCAAACTTAGGGCTAACAACTTAAGTGGACGACGTGCATTGGTTTTCAATGCCATATTGTTTTTACGATAATTCATCATAGTGTTCCTTATTCAGAACCTGGTAACGGCATGGCTAAGTAAGGAAAACTAGTTCCTATCATAGAGGCATTACTAGGGGCTCCATCAGTAAAAGGTACATTACCAACACTCGCGTCTTCAGGCGCACATAAGCCTAAATCAGTATCAGTGCCATTAACAGGAATTGGGTAACATAAACGACCCATCACAACGCGAAGTGCGATATCGACCACATCATCACCTGGACGACGACCATTTGGGAAACCAGCTAAATCATCACCAGCGACACCAAACGAAGATTGCATATCAGCTGAAACTGCGGCAATACCGGTGTTTAAGCGCAACATTTCAGAGGCAGTAACTGTCGACATTTGGTTCACACCAGGGAAACCCGTTAAAAAGGCAGTAACTAAATCAACCCGTGGGAAGTTAGTCGGCGCTAAGGTTTCTATATTGGCATTTAGCGTAGTATTTACAGCATCTTTAAACAGAATATTTAACAGCTCAGGTAGTGTTGGATGTGTAACATAATCAGCGAACTGCCCATCATTACTTGGATGTGACGTTGAAAACTTATCTTTATCTGCTAAACCTATGACTAGCTCGTTTACTAAAGGAGAACCAAGACGAGAAACCTGTGTCATTGCTCCGCCGTTAACTTCAGTGCTATCGAAACTAGCGTTTGGATTTAAAATTCTAGCTTGCGGTAAACTTGCACTAGTCCAGCTACCGATTACGCCATTACCTTCACCCGTTAAACAAGCGGTAGGTACTTCGATAGCAATACTGGTTACATTTTTATCAGCTAAATCATCATTCATTGCTGACTGTGTAATACCACCGGGGAAACCACCTGCATCACCAGCACCAGGAGCACTATCGCCCTCAACAGGAACAAAGTTAACTAAATCGAATACTTTACCTAAGTTTACAGTAAATGCGTCTTTACGCTGACCTACGAAAACTTTTGCTGGTGCATCACAACCGGGAATAGCCGCTGAGTAAACATGACTATTTGCGTAAGCAGCATACTGCGCGGCATTAGTGAATGTTTTGTTACCGATATAATCTAACGGCTTAGCAAAACTTGCGCCACCAGAAGTCATATTTGTAACGGCAACACTGGTACCTGTTCCCATAGCGCCAGCAGTCATTTTGACCGTGTAGCTTTCAGAGAAGTTAGCAGCATCTTGATTCGCCATGCTGATACCACCAACATTTTTAAGCGGTACTCCTACAGATTTCTGCTCGCCCTCTGGACCAACCATTAAGGCAATGCCGGCATTATTGTTGCCTAACATTTGGCTGAAGTTAAAACTAAAAGTGATATCTTCTACTGCATCACCATCGTTATCGATATGTATATCATAAGATGCTGCTGGATCCATGGCGAAATAGTTTGGTCCACCATAAGCGTCTTGCAGCGGAATATAGTTAGCAATTAACGTGACATAATCGCCACGACCTTCTTCATAACTATTGAATGCGTAAAAATCTGTGGAATCTACTGTTGGCATACGCGTTAGGTTTGGTGCTTCACGATGACTTGATGCTGAAACAGCTTGAGACAAAGTGGCACTCATTATTACCGAGGCTATAAGCGTTATTTTAAATTTTTTCATGACGTTTCCTTTTAATTTTATACTTCTTAATGGTTACTTTCTTGAAAGCTCATATAGTTAAACGGTTGAAAATCAGAATTGGATGCATAAAAAGTAAATTATTTTTCAATTAATTATTGCCACCTAGGAGTTAACACCTTAAATCATTATTAAATAACACTTTTGTATGAGCATTTTTATTTGAATTTAATTTATCAATTTTCCATATTCACGTGTTCACGTAATTGAAGTGCAATGTTCTTTGCACAGGTACTGTTATGCTAATTGGGATAATTCTGCAGTTTTTCTCACTTACATTATCGCTTACATTATCGCTTACATTATCGCTTAGCAGCAGATGACCTAAAGCTTAGGTTATAACTGCAAAAAGTGTTTTAATTTTTGATTTAATTACGATTTATTTGAAGTGACAATAATTAACACCTAATTATTGGTTTTATTTTTAGGTCATAAAAAAAGCGAAACTTTCGTTTCGCTTTTGTATTCGTTCATAAATGTTGTGCTTTAAAATTAAAAACTAATTAAATATCACTAAAGCGTGACTAGCTTAGAGGTATACAGCACTGTGGTTGGTGAGCCATTCGGTGAACCACCAAGCGGTTCTAAGCTTACAGCTAATGCGGCAATCTCAATTTGATCGAACAACTCAGGCTTGCTTAAGGTTAACTTGCCCGTTTTAGGGAGTAAGCCTAACGATATTGGCGCTCTACCATCTGCCGCTACTATCCATAACTCATAATCAGCATTGGCTTGCGGCACTAAGCTTTTAGTTGCTTGAATATCAATCGTGTCTGTGCCAATTTCCAACGCCCATAGTAGTTCGGTTTGTTCGTTATTAACCAAAGCGAGTTGTTGAGCATCGGGGGCTGTTGTTGGTTCAATATTCACTAACAGCACAGCAAGTACCAATGCAGCAGCTGACGCTAAACCTGCAATGCCTTGCCAAACTTTAGGTTTAGCTTTCGTTATTGGCACAACATTACTTTTTGTTGACTCGTTAACAAAGCCTAGTTGCTGTTCAATGCGCTGCCATACCGATTCGTCAGGTGTTACTGGCGGAATTTTTTGTCCTAACGCATTTAAGTGCTGCTCCCAAGTAGTGGTTGCCTCACTGATCGGTGGATATTGCATCATCAATTTTTGAAAGCGCTGACGGGCAGGCCCGCGCAAGGTGCCTAGTACATATTCTGCAGCTAAGGCGTTTTTGAGGTTTTCTGCTTGATAATTCATGACGTTAAACAACTTTGTAGGCTAGTAAGACCACGTCTTATCCAGCTTTTAATGGTACCCAATGGGTTATTTAGGTGTTTAACCACCTCTTGGTGAGAACAGCCATTAAAGTAAGCTAAATATATTGCTTGGCGTTGTGACTGGTCAAGTTGCTGCAAGCATTTATCTAATAATAACTGTTCTGAGTCACTTACTTGCTCAGGGGCGTCATGATCAAAGCTTTCACTCTCGTCTAATTCATCTTCTTTTCTAATTTTGTTATATCGTAAAATATCTAGCGCTCGATAACGAACAATACTGATCATCCAGGTCAGTACTGTACCCTTACCAACACGATACTCCGACGCGTTATGCCAAATACGCACATACGCCTCTTGCAACGCTTCTTCGGCTAATTCTTTCCGGGCTAACATTTTTAAACTCACCGCATAAAGTTGTTTACTGGTGTTTTGGTAAAGCGCTGAAAACGCCTTTTTATCACCTTGGGCTATAGCGCCAAGTAAGGCTAGGTGCTGTTCATGTTCCATTATTTATTGCTCTTTTTATGTCGGAATAATTTACTGATTTGAGGAGATAGTATACTAAGTGAGCTGTATTTACCTACTGTTGAATACAGCAATAACATGAAAATATTTCGCTAATAAATCTAACAGCCTACATGCAACGCCTTATTAATAAATAATTAAATGTATTTAAATGTGGAGATAATTTTACTGAAATTGATGACAAAAAAATATTTAGTACTAAGCAGTGTATATCTAGGAGAGTATTAGAACAGGTTAAGTTTATGGCAGGTATATGTCAGTGTAATACTAGTGACTTCTTATCGTTGATCTCCCCTTAAAACATCATAAATTCAACAATTTAATTGTCACATAAAGCAAGGCTAAACTGGTAAAAATAAACACGGCAGCCACAAAATTGAATATAGCTTTTGCTAGCCTTTTTTTCATACCTGCAAACCAACCTTTTACGGTTTTATCAGGACTTGGAGTATTAACCAATAAGCCCAATATTGCACTTAATAATAAGCTCCATGCGGCGACTAATAAACAAGGTAAAGCATAAAGGTTTTGATTTTCAATTGAGCCATTGAGAAATAAAATAACAATCGAAACAATACCGGCAGCAAAAGTAAGATTTAATAATGGCTTGATAATAAACAAACGCTGCGCCAATGTCTTAAGTGTCATGCTGAAGTCTCTTATGCAAGTAACCGAAATAATTAGGGTAGTACTTTTACCTGCATAGCTTAGCGTTTATCCAATCATTATCAAACAACTAGTTTTATCTTTTAAAATAATCATTTACCAATTGCTGTGGAACTAAAGTAGCATTCTATAACTTTAGCTAATACGCCATGCTGATAAGCTGAATTGCCCTATATCGCCTTAACTTTTAGCTTATAACTTCAAACTTATAGCTTTTAGCTTTAGTTAATAACTATGGAAAATTAATATGTATAAATATTTATCGATGTTTATCATCATTACAGTAGCCTTTTTTAGTGATAACAGTTTTGCTAAACAACCAACATTAATTGAATTTGGCAATAACCCAGGCGAACTAAGCGCCAGCTACTTTCAAGGGACTAAAAATAATAAAAACCTTATTGTTTTACTGCATGGCTGTGTTCAACAAGGAGTAATTCTCGCCGAGCAAAGTGGCTTACTGGCGTTAGCAAAAAAAAAGCAGTTTTCACTGCTGATCCCACAGCAAAGTCAGAACAATAACATTAAAGGTTGCTTCAATTGGTTTTCCACACAAGATATTGAAAAAAATCAAGGCGAAAGCTTGTCGATAAAAAATATGATAACCACGGTTAACGCCGAGCATAACTTTAGTAATGTTTATATTATCGGTTTATCTGCAGGTGGCGCGATGGCAAGCTCTATGGTGGTTAATTATCCCGAGCTATTCACCGCTGGCGCCATTGTTGCTGGCATACCCTACCCTTGTGCAGATAATTTGATCACCGCTATTGCCTGCATGCGTAGCGGGCCCTCACAAAATACTGCTCAATTAACCACATTAGTTAAACAGATAAATGGCACGCAATCGAATTGGCCACCATTGTCGATATTTACAGGTGATAAAGACGCAGTAGTTAACCCTAAAAACTCACAGCAACTTGCCATTCATTGGGCGCAATTAACTCAATCATCACAGCAGCCAACTATTGAAAAACATCAGGGCTATCAAGTCAGTCAATGGCAAGGAAAAAACCAGCAATTAAATGTTGAGCTAATTGAAATTGAAAACATGGGACATGGCATAGCTGTCGCACCAGAAAAAGTCGACGGAGGAAACGTTGCTCCTTTTGTCATTAGCACGCCAATTAGTACGGTTTTGTACTTACTCGAGGCTTGGAAAATATAAATCAACAGATAATTAAGCTAAAAATATATTTTAAAAATAAATATAACCACATATATAGTGTTTATATACAACAAGTTAATAACATAAGTAGACTGCATACTACTATAGTACAAATTATCTTCTAGCAAATTTACTATAGAGTTTTATCCACACTAATAAAAAACAATAAAGTGCTCAAATCAGCGATTTATTAGATTTAAAACACGGGGAACTATTATGAAACGTTTTAACGGAAGGCTGAGTGTTTTAGCCATAACAATTTCAGCAGCACTGACTAGCCAAAACATCATGGCGGCAGAAACAGATCAACAGATCAAAAACGATCCAACATTAGAGCGCATTGAAGTTACGGCTCGAAAAACGGCAGAAAGCTTGCAACATGTGCCTGTAGCGGTTACGTCTGTTGGCGCTGAACAGTTAGCGCAAAATGGTATAAGTGCGATGACTGAAGTTCAACAGTTTTCTCCGAATACTACCTTACAAGCTAGTCGTGGTACTAACTCAACGTTAACTGCTTTTATTCGTGGTGTAGGTCAAGATGATCCTTTATGGGGCTATGAACCGGGTGTAGGTATTTATGTTGATGATGTTTATATTGCCCGTCCACAGGGTGCTGTATTAGATATTCTTGACGTTGAACGCATCGAAGTATTACGCGGTCCTCAAGGTAGTTTATATGGAAAAAATACTATCGGTGGTGCGATTAAATATGTCACTAAAAAAATGTCTGGTGATGTAGAGCTTGATCTTAAAGCTACCTTTGGAAACTATGGTCGTCAAGATTATAAAGTGGCGGGGAAAATCCCAGTAATAGACGACAAACTTTACGTAGGTTTTGCCTTAGCCAATTTGACACGCGATGGGTACGGTGAATTTTTACAATCTGATTTACCAAATCAAGATTTAGAAAACTACAATAAAGATGTTTTTGCCGGTCGAATTACCGTCGAGTTCGAACCCACTGACGATTTATTTTTCCGTTTTAACTATGATAAAACCACCGACGACTCTAATGCTAAAGGCGGCTATCGTTTACTACCAAGTATCGTAACTGATGCGCCAGTACCCGACAGCGTATATGACTCTTACACCAGTATGCCTACTTGGAATAGTGTTGAATCTGAAGGTTTTAGCCTAACAGCTGAATACTATATCAATGATACTTGGTCGGTTAAATCAGTTACCTCAAGCCGTGAAAATTACTCAAAAACAAATATTGATTTTGATAATACACCAGAGCGTGTATTTGATGTACCAGCCATTTATGATGATGAGCAATTCAGCCAAGAATTTCAGTTAAACTATGATTCAGATAATTTAACTTTTGTTTCAGGCTTATACTACTTTGATGGTGAATCTTGTGGCCATTTCGATGCTATTTTAGAGAATTATGGCCAGTCACTCTCTTTACCTGGGTTAACCCGAGAAGTCACCGGCTGTAACAATAGTGAAAGCTATGCTGTTTATGCACAAGGCTCGTACAACCTTACCGAAAAATTATCGATGACTTTAGGTGCGCGTTACACCACAGAAGAAAAAACAGCTAACGTTAATAATGGCTTAGCATTTGAAACTGTTTATCCAGAAAGTGGTTGGATACCCGGTTACGTGCGTGGTGATGTTACCTTCCCTGAAGTACTAAATGACAAAGAAGACTGGTCGCGCTTTACTCCACGTGTAGGTGCAGAATATCAATATTCGAACGATATGATGTTCTTTGCCAGTTACTCACAAGGCTTTAAATCCGGTACCTTTAACCCAAGAGCAAGTGGTCCTGAGCCAGCCGTAGATCCAGAAGTAGTTGATTCATTTGAAATTGGCGTAAAAAGTGAGTGGAATGATAACTTAAGAGTTAATGCCACAGCTTTCTACCTTGATCATAAAGACAGACAATTTGTTACCGTTTTACCGACAGAAGACAATAGTGCTTTGAGTCAACGTTTAGGTAATATAGGTAAATCTACCGCGTCTGGATTAGAGCTAGAAATAGAATATGCTGCAGCAGATAACTTAAATATTTTTGCTAGCATAGGCTTAATCGACTCATCTTTTAAAGAAGTTAAATCATTTGATACTGACGGTAGTCAAATAGATATTAGCGATAGTTTCACGATTACTAATACCCCTGAAACTACCGCCAATCTTGGTGTTTCTTATGATATTGAAACCTCAGCAGGTGCTTTTGTTGTAAATGGTAACTACTATTACCGTAGTGACTATGACTTAAACGTTACCGATAACCTATTAACTCAAGATGGTTATGGACTGCTCAACTTTGGTGTTAATTGGTATAGCAACAATGGTGATTGGACTGCAGCACTTCATTGGAAAAACATTACTAATGAAGAATACTTGGTCGGTAACTACGCCTTCTTAGGTGCACAAAATGATGATGGCAGTTATGCCCCTGGTTTAGGTGGTGATACCACACTGATTGGCTATTACGGCGACCCTGAAACCATTTCATTAACCATAGGTTATAGTTTCTAAACGCTATTCACTATTTAAAAATAAAAAGAGCTGGTTTTTACCGGCTCTTTTTTTGATAATCAATATTGTATCATCATGCATTATTATCATTCTCGCTTTGTAGTTTGAGAGTTTTTAGTTTTAATCGTATAAAAGGCTGTTGTAATGAACCAAGCAAAAGTAATCATCGCCGACGATCATCCGCTATTTCGCACTGCGTTAAAGCAGGCAATTGTAGAATGTATTGAAGATGATGAAACCCTAGAAGTGGATAACTTTCACGACTTACTTAAAGCTGTTAATGAACACGATAGCTTAGAAATAGTTTTCCTTGATTTGCATATGCCAGGTAACGACGGTTTTACCGGTTTAACGCAACTGCAAAACCATTTTCCTGACATTGTCGTGATCATGGTATCGTCCGACGACAACTCTGAAACCATGCAAAAAGCGATTAACTTTGGGGCAGCAGCATTTATACCTAAATCTGCTGATTTAGCCACAATAGCAAAAGCCATTGCTACGGTTTTAGAGGGAGATATTTGGTTACCAGAACATATTGAGTTTAATGCTGACCAACAAATTGATGTAGCTCATCAAAAACTCGCTAAACAATTAAGCCAACTGACCCCGCAACAATACATAGTATTAACGCAAATTGCCGATGGCCAATTAAATAAGCAAATTGCTTATGATCTCGATATCAAAGAAACCACAGTTAAAAAGCATGTTTCCGCTATATTGTTAAAACTAGAAGTGAATAACCGTACATTAGCGGGTCTTGCTTATCAGCAGTTAATGCTTAGCCCTTCACAACACTTAAATGTCTCTTGATCAAAAGTAAAAGTAATTGAATAAGGACGTAACCCGCTAAGTTTAAACGGGTTACGCTTTATCCGTTTAATATCACTCAACCTGTGATTAAATTAACGACATCTTCGCTGCCATCTTAGCCATTCGATATAATACAGTTTCTGCCACTTTTTTTACCTAAGTAAAGTCTTTTATCTGCAATAGACACAAGTTCATCGGGTGTAATCGCTTCTTTTGGCGCCATTGCAATACCGATAGTTAACGTTATTTCACGGGCTATGGCAGGCTTATGTGAGGCAGATAAAATAGTTAAATTATCTCTTAATCTTTCAGCGAGTTGTATGGCCGAAATCTTATCGGTTTTAGGTAATATTAACGAGAACTCTTCACCGCCATATCGACACGCTAAATCCATTTTTCGAATTGACTTATGAATAACCATAGCCAAAAAAGCAAGTATCCTGTCACCTTCTTGATGCCCGAAAGTATCATTAATGTGCTTGAAATTATCAATATCTATCATTAGAAAAGCAATAGAGTCATCGTTACGTACCGCTCTATCAAGCTCTCTAGGTAGGTTTTCATTTAGAAAACCACGGTTATATAGTCCTGTAAGTGAATCTCGATAGATTTCTTTTCGTAGTTTTTCGTATTTTTGTCGGTAAGTAAGAAATGTGAAAATATCTTTTATATCAGTACTTTCATTTGTACTGATCAATTCTTTATCTTGATGAAACTTAATATAAAGTGCCAATATCGAAGAATAAACTACGGCTAAAAGCAACTTACCGACCACTGATGATACCAGTAACCCGATATAATCTGATTGTGCTGAAATGATACCTGAGCCAACAGTAAAAATTAAAGTATCAATAATTAATACCACCGCCATTGCACTGTAAATTTTTAAAAAAACTTTATTAAGATATTTTGAAAAGAACTCATAAAGGATAATTATTAACAAAATATCGATAGCTAATGTAAGTGTGCCGACAATTAACACCCTAGGCGTAAAGCTCAACACTTGCTCTGGCACAAATGATAATTGCTCAGCAGGTATACCCTCTAAATGAAGTCCAACCATTAAGAGAAATATCGTTAAGGTTAAATTGGCAAAAACCAGTCCATAAATAAGTTTCCGCGCTTCTGCTGCATCCTCTTTTATATAGATAAGTAGCACGGCAAATAAGCTAGCATTAAATAGCACCGCAGACCCTGGGCTCACGAAAACACCAGGGAAAATTTCAAAATATAAAAAAGTGGCTAAT
The DNA here is from genome assembly GCF_002076895.1 of Cognaticolwellia beringensis. Lineage (NCBI taxonomy): Bacteria > Pseudomonadati > Pseudomonadota > Gammaproteobacteria > Alteromonadales > Colwelliaceae > Cognaticolwellia > Cognaticolwellia beringensis. Next base: position 3,196,713 of record NZ_CP020465.1, on the reverse strand, counting down.
ACGGTTTGTAAATATTGGAATGTACCTAAAGTAATATAAAGTAGTGCAATACCAAATTTCTGTCGCATACTAAAAAGGAAAACAATCACCATACCAACGAATAATGCCTCCGTTAACATGTAAGTAAGTTGCACGATATGGGAGATACCGATAATATTTTCCTTTATTTGGAGCTAATGCATCATAAGTAGTTTAAGCACTAGTTATAATTACTCAAAAGTATTATTTAGCAATAATACGCTAATAGTACTTACGAATACTAACAGTAAAACGATCAGTAAAGTTTTTAATTAATTACTAGCAGTTGACGCATCATGCGCTTCAGCGCTAATGACTTAACCGGCTTACGTAAAAAAAGAAATTCAGCATCACTAGTATGCTGTCTAACATTTTCTGAAGGGTCAGCAGAACAAATGATTGTAGGTAATTTCCATTGCTGTGTTTCCAACAATGTTCGCACTAATTCAACGCCATTATTACCGTAATCAAGATGATAATCAGCAATGACAATATGAGGTTTAATTTCGCCATTAGCAAGCGTCTGCTGACATGATGCTTGATCATGTGCGGTCAACACCTTACAACCCCAATCGATAAGTTGTGAGGTCAAGGCCGTTAACATTAATTCATCATTATCAATTAATAGCACGACGATGTTACTAAAGGGTTTTTCTGGCGATGCTTGTGTTTTAGCCTCTAAGGTTTTATTAAACTTTTTGCTTGTATTCGCATTTACAGTTGCGGCTTCACTCTCTCTGACACGCGGTATTTCGATGCTAAAGCAAGTACCTTTGCCGAGTTGAGATTTCACCGAAATTTTTAAGCCCAGTAAATTCGCAATACGCTCTGAAATAGCCAAACCTAGACCAAGCCCAGGTATTTCTCGATTCTGTTCTAAACGTTCAAATTCACGGAAAATTGCTTTTTGTTGTGCTAAAGCAATACCTGGACCGTTATCCCAAACTTCAACGCGAATCATCGCTTGGGTTCTTCTTATACCTAACACAATACGATTGGCAATCGTCGATTTTTCACCTTGTTTATCGTTACAATAATGTACCGCATTCGACAAAAAGTTTTGTATTACTCGTCTTAACATGCGTTTATCAGAATGCACTACACACTGACTGAGTTGATAAGAAAAGTGTATGCCTGCTTGCGTGGCTAATGCCGTAAATTCATTGTTTAATGGGCTGAGTAAATCATCGAGGGCAAAGTGGCTTTTATCAATTTTCTCAGAACTACTATCTAGGCGAGAAATTTCGACTAAATCAGACAATAAGGCTTCTACTACATTTAATGAATCGTCAATGTGTTCGGCAAGTGCCGTTAGCTCTTCACCTTGTACTTTATTTTTTAACATAGAAGTAAATAAAGATAAGGCATTAAATGGCTGCATCAAATCGTGACTTGCTGCTGCTAAAAATCTGCTTTTACTGCTATAGGCGGCTTCGGCTTCGGCTTTAGCTTTTTGTAATTCTTGGGTACGACTTTCAACACGTTTTTCAAGGTTTTCGTTGGCTTTTTGTAAAGCCTTTTCGGCTTCAATGTGAGCCGTTATATCTGAAAAAGTACTAACAAATCCGCCTGCTGGCATCGACTGACCACGAATTTCGAGTACCATGCCATTAGGCATTTTTCGTTCAAAGTGATGGCTGTCACCATTTTTCATATGAGCGATACGTTTAGCGATCATCTGATCATTATTGGCGCCACCGGCAATAATACCTCTTGAGATATTAAAATTTAATAAGGTTTCAATGGGCAAACCGGCTTGCACAAAACCTTCAGGGTAATCCAATAATTGAATATAACGCTGATTCCATGCCACTAATCTCATGTCGGCATCAACAACACTAATACCTTGCTCTATATTTTCAACGCCTGATTGTAATAACTCTCGGTTAAAGCGAAACATTTCATTCGCTTCATCCACAATACTGACAACATCTTCAAGTGGCATTCTTTCAGAGGTTGAAGCCGCTTTCATTACCATACGCGTTGAAGCCGAACCTAAAACGCCAGAAAGTTGTAAACGGGTATATTCAATCAGATTTACTGGCTCAACATTTAAGTTGTTTTGATTCGCTTGATTCGACTTTGCAATTTGCAAAAAAGCATCTGCAGAGCTTTTATCGATAAAGCGCATTAATAAGCTGTAAAGATCCTCAGTGCTTAAATTACGTTCGAATTTTCGCTGACTTTTAGAGATAAAAATATCGGCTTGGAGTTTTTCACCCACACTGCGATGGGTCAGTAATGAAACAACGACAAAACAAATGATATTACTCATTAAGCTATAGAATACGCCATGGCTGGTTAAATCTAAAAAGTCTAGACCAAATAAAGCGGTAGGCTTTAGCCAAGCAAGTCCAAAAACGCCATTTTCTACCCAAGCTAAATTAGGCGTAATAATCGGTAACAGTAAGGTAAAGAACCACATAACGCTACCGATAATCAATCCAGTTAAAGCGCCTTTTCCATTGGCTTTTCGCCAATATAATGCGCCGATAATTGCCGGTGCAAATTGCGATAATAAAACGAATGAGAGCAAGCCAATACTGGCTAAATGGCTTTGCTGATTTATGCTGCGTTCAAAAGCAAAAGCGAATAACAATATTGCGATAATGGTAAGGCGGCGTTGTTTTAATAGTAAGCCTGAAAATTGCGGTGCGCCTTCCTTGCTAAAATATTTAAATTTCAACGTTAAGGGCGTTATCACTTCGGTTGAAATCATTGTACTCAAGACAATAGCAGATACAATAACCATACTCGTTGCTGCCGCTAAGCCGCCAATATATACCACTACACCTAACCAAGCTTGTTGAAAGAACAATGGCAGCGTTAATACATAGGTGTCTGCGTCTACACTGCCGCCAGGAAAAGTGATCAAGCCTGCAATGGCAATGGGTAAAACAAAAATATTAATTAAAATGAAATACAATGGAAATAGCCAGCGAGCAGTTTTTAACTCTTGTGGGTGATGGTTTTCAATCATCATCATATGAAATTGCTGCGGCAAAACGAAAATAGTAATGGCGCCCAAAAGTGCATGGGCAACACTTAAATAAACAGAGTTTGTCTCAGTAAATAATTGTTTACTTTGTTGCTGGGCAGCGAGATCGGCAAAACCATCAAAAACAAAAAACGTTGCAAAAATTCCCACGGCCGTTAGCGCCAACAATTTAACCACAGAACTAAAAGCAATCGCTAATACTAAGCCTTGGTTCTGCTTACTGGCAGCAATTTGTCGAGTACCAAAAAAAATACTAAAGACAATTAAGACAATGGTCACCACAAATGCCGTACTAATGCCTGATTGAAAAGTGCCTGTGAGTAAATCAAAACTGGTACTAATAGCGCGTAATTGCAAGGCAATATAGGGCACAGTACCCACCAAGGCGATCAGCGCAACGGTTATCGCAATTTTAGGCGAGCGGTCATAACGAAAAGCAATAAAATCAGCAATTGAAGTAAGGTTTTGGCGCTTGATAATATTTAGCATTTTCATCAACATCGGCCAAGCAAATACCAAACACATGATGGTACCGATATAAAGGGGCGCTAGCCAAGCACCTGTTGTAGCCGCTTGACCAACCGTGCCATAAAAAGCCCATGAAGTGCAGCTAACGGCTAAAGATAAACTATAAACCCATGGCTTACAGCGCCATTGCTCAGACGACTGGTTTTGCCCTTTGTAAGCAACTAAAAACAGTAGGCAAAGATAGCCAATAGAGAGAACCGTGATCAACCAAGTATCAATAGATAGCCAAGCTAACAAATTTATTCCTTTGTTTTAAAGATGCTATGCACAGCATATAGAGGGATTTCAAATAGCATATCATGCAGGCCAGTCGATTATAGTGCACTAAGGTAGTACTTATTTCCCTAACTTCCTAGGGTAATCTAACCATTCATTATCAGTTTGAAAGTTATCATAGATGAAAATCACTAACAAATATTTAGTCGAAACTATTGTTTTCTTTAGTTATGTATTATTCGCCATGGCTTGGGTCGGTGGCACAGCTAGCATGCAAAGCATTATGCTTTCTCTTGACGTGCATAGCTTAGCCTCAGCTAGCTTTATTAGTGGTGCGGTTACCTTAGCTAAAATTGTTGGCACTTTCATTGCTGCATGGATAGCAATAAAACTCGGTATTAAATATGCATTTTTTGTTTCCAGTTTGCTCATCACTATAGGCCTACTCACACCCTATGCACCAAATTATGAATTATTGCTACTAAGCCGATTTTTGATGGGCCTTGGTGGCGCTTTTATGGTGGTATATTTTAATCCCATCGTTTTACAATTTTTTAAAGCCGAAGAGCGTTCTACTATTAATGGTATTAACGCAGTAGCCTTTAATATTGGTACCGCGGTTATATTATGGCAAATGGGCAGTATTAATGATCTAACGGGAGGATGGCAAAACAGCTTAACACTTTTCTCTGTTATCAGCTTAATTGTTGCCCTGCTTTGGCTTTTAGTTAAATTTGAAGAGCCTGATACATCAACACAAGACATCAATGACTTACCGGAAATTTATAGTTACCGAGAGGGCTTAAAAGACCGTTTTAACTGGATTTACGGTTTAGCCTATTCCGGCATTTTAGCGTTTTACATATGTTTGTTCACCTTTTACCCCAAAGCGGGCATTGTGCAAAGCAAATGGGTAATAGGCTTCGGTATTATCGGCACTATATTCGGTATCATTTATGCTAAGAAAATACCGTTACGTTTACCCGTTATTCGTTGGTCTGGCTTTGTGGTTATTATCAGTACGGCTGTATTTTCGTTTAGCGATCTGTATTGGTTACAAACGTTTGCGGCTATGGTGTTAGGTTTTTTTATTTTCTTGCCAGTAACCGCGCTTGTTTCTATTCCACACGAATTACCAAAAATGACGTCCGCACGAATCACCATAGTATTTAGTATGTTTTACTCAATCAGCTACATAATATCGACACTGATTTTATGGCTATTCGGCAGTTTGGTTGATATGAACCAGGGTGATTACACCATGTCGTTTATTCTGATCACGGCACTGAGTTCAACCTTATTTATCGGTAGTTATTTTTTACCGGAATCCGGTCTACAAAATAAAGAAAAAGAAGGGAGTTAGTATGCGAGGAAACGTCTCAGATGATTTAATTCCCTTACTCAAGCAAGTTAATGCTGGCCTTGAGCAAGCTAAATTGAGTGGTGCAGCTTTTGACCCAAACGTTATTCGGCAGAACCTAGAGAATTTATCTGCTTATATGATACCAGGACCTGAGGTGGCGCAGATAAAAGACACCTTCATCACGGTTTCAGAACATAAAATTGCGACGCGTATTTATCATCCAAATCCAGAAAAATCTTTACCGGTTTTGCTGCATTTTCATGGTGGTGGTCACATGTGTGGTAGCGTTAATTTATATGATCCCATTAGCCGAGAACTGGCAATAGCCACCAACGCGATTGTTATTTGCATTGATTACCGATTAGCACCAGAACACCCCTATCCTGCGGGGTTAGACGACTGCCAATATTTATTAGAAAATTATCAAGATTTACTCAAAGGTTACCGCTTTAGCGAGCAACTTTATATCGCCGGCGATAGTGCTGGTGGCGCAATTTGTACCAGTTTAGTGATTAACAACATCGATAACGCTGCTATCAAAATTGATAAACAAATATTGATATATCCGAGTGTCGATTACACCATGAGTTGCCCGTCAATTGTCGACAATGGCCAAGGTTTCTTGCTAGAAGCAGATAAAATACGTTGGTACTTCCAACAGTATTTCAATCTCGAAAATATAGAGCTAAACACAAGCAAAGCAACATCGGCATTAATAACAGCAGCGTCACCTTTATTAGGTGAGTTTGATAGCAGAATGCCTAAAACCTTAGTGATAACGGCGGGTTGTGATCCTTTGCGAGATGAAGGCGCTTTATACGCCCAAAAAGCGAAGCAAGCGGGAGTAAGTGTTGAACATTATCAATTTGATGAACTGATACACGCCTATATGTTGCTGTCAAAATTAGTACCTGAGCAATACCATCAAACTTATTTACACATTCAAAAATTTATTAACGCCGAATAGAGTATATATATCTACTCGACCAGTTATCGCTGCTAGCAGTGCTCAGTAATTATTTCTTAGCTTCCTATAGGGCTCCTCAGTAAATCGAGGTAGCCCTTTTTTTTAGAACAAGAAAATGTCTGATGCTTGAAGAATTGTTACTGAGCCGTCCAAGCCCCGTCCATAGGTAAAGCAGAGCCAGTGATACTTCTGGCACTGTCACTACAAAGAAACAAAATAAACTCACCAATTTGCTCTGGTGCCATCATTTCAGGCAAAGGTTGTTTAGCGGTAACCAATTGGTATTTTGCCGCTTCAAAGGTAATGTCTTGTTTTTTTGCAATAGCAGAAATTTGATCATTAATCAGTGGTGTATCAACCCAGCCAGGGCAAATAGCATTTACTGTAATGCCCTGCTCAGCACATTCCAACGCTAACACTTTGGTTAACCCAACCAAACCGTGTTTCGCGGCACAATACGCTGACTTGTTAACTGAACCAACAAGCCCATGTACTGAAGCTACATTAATAATTCGGCCCCAACCGTTACTTTTCATGTTGGGCAAAGCGTATTGAACAGCATGAAACGCTGCCGACAAGTTAATAGCAATAATCGCATTCCATTTTTCAAGTGGAAAATTTTCTGCCGACTCGGTATGTTGTATGCCAGCATTATTAATTAAAATATCAACACTGCCCATTTGCTTAATTGCATGACGTATTAAACACTCGATACTTTCAACATTCATTAAATCTGCATTATCAAACATAGCGTTAATGCCGTATTGAGCGGAAAATTCATTCGCTAATTTTTTGCCTTCATGGGTAGGCAGTAAGCCATGTAAAACAAGGCTTATTCCCTGCGCGGCAAGTACATGGGCCGTTGCTAGGCCAATACCGCTTGTTGAGCCCGTAATTAAGGCTACTTTTTGGTTAAGCATAAGAATTCCTTATTATATATCCGTAATATAAATTTATGCTCAAGGTTACCGTATTTAATCGCGTTAATATTTGGTCCCTTAGTACCATGCCTAGTGGGAAAATATTAACGCTGGCGAGTTATTAACTTATAACTCGAGATCAAACACCACACTAACCGACGCCGAATAAACAATATTTTCTTGTAAATACCGGCCTGGTTTCGCCGAGCTATCAGCCATACTCGATCTCATTTTATAACCTTCATTATTAGCACCGTACCTATGGTGACTTTGATTTGAGTTAGCATTAATACTATAGATCGCCCCTAACTCAGCATCAAAAGCATTTGCTAATGACTTACCTTTGCTTTTAGCATTATTAATCGCCAGTGCATTTACTTCTTGCTGTAATTGCTTTTCGTTCGAGGACTTTAATTCGATATTACGAATAGCATTAATTTTTACCTTTAGGGCAAAGTCCATAAAGGCATTGAGTTTTTCGATATCTTTTAACGTTACCTTTAAGGTTCTGCGTGCAATATAACCTTCAATTGTATCTTGCTCTCCGCGGTTATAAGTTCTGCGGACTTCCGTTGAAATATTCGACGCCGAGACGTTGTCTTCATCAACGCCAAAATCAGCCAAACCGTCAAGCAAGTTATTAACCCGTTCATCAACATCTTTTTTTGCATCTAAACTGGTTTTTTGTTCACTTTCAACATTTAAATGTATAACCGCAATATCAGGCACCGCAAGCATTTGTGCTTCGCCGGTCACCGAAATATGACGGTTATTTGGCAAGCTGCTATTGGCAACAGAGAAGGTAGAAAACGTAAGCAGCACAACATAAGTAAATAATTTCATAAAATATCCTATTGAAAGTCCTTTGGTATAACAAAAGTTTAACGAATAAGCGTCTACATTATTAGTCATCAATTGTAACGATACGCTACTTTAATACAGGCTAGCTGAATCATAGCTGAACGAGTGGAATGTTAATTTTATGATGCTAATTCAATTATTAGAAATTAAAGTAATATTTCCCTCGATTTGTATCGTGAAATCAATTACCGTGCACATTTTTAGCGCCAATATACGTCGTTATTGTAGTAACTTATCGGGCACAACATGATCCAGTCTCTTTTAGAAAATAAATCCCTAGTTACAGTAGTATTAGCTGTCGTTATTATTACCGTCAAATTAGTTGTTACCCGTTTTATTAAACGCCGTGCGAAAAAGAAAAAAATCGACAAACGTTTTACTGTTAACTTACTGAATAACATATTTAATTTTTCACTTATACTGATCATGTTTAATATTTGGTCGGTCGAAATCCAAAAGTTTGCTTTTTCAATTGCTGCATTTGTTGTCGCTATCGTGTTAGTCACACGGGAGTTTATTCAGTGTTTTATCGGTTTTATTTATGTCGTTTCCAATCGGCCATTTCGTATTGGCGATTGGATACAAGTAGGCAATTACTGTGGTGAAGTGAACTCTATTGACTGGATAAATTTAACTATTTTAGAAGTTAATATCAGCAATTATCAGTTTACGGGTAAGACACTTTACATGCCTAATAATCAATTAGTGACAACGGCAATTAAGAACTTAAACTTCCTAAAACGTTATGCTGTGCATCATTTTACTATTACACGAGATGGCAGCGTTAATCCGTTCGAATTTATTGATGCACTAAAAGTAAAAGCCAACAGCTATTGTGCTGATTTTAATGATGTTGCTGTTAGATATAACCAAGTTATTGAAAATCGATTAGATATAAATATTGCAGGACCTGAGCCACATATTGAAGTTGCAACGTCAGATATTGGTGATACACAAATTATCTTTACGATTTTTTGTCCGACAGAACGCGCAATGGAAATTGAAAACAAACTCACCGCTGATTTAATGAATTTTTGGTTCAGTGCTAAAAGTTATAAGTAATCATAGATACCTTTAATATTATAAATCTTGGCCCGTTAGAATCGACCACGAGTTAATTTTACTTTTTATTTACAAATTAACTCGTTAGAATTAAGCGTTTTTTCAAATTGGTTATCTACATGCTTTTTCGTTTTGTCTTACTTTTCTTTACCTTATATTTAACACTAATGGCTAATGCCACTGATTTAGCTAACCTCAATAAAAAATTATCGGCGAATGTTGCCAGTGAAATAAAAAAATACAGTATTCCTGGTGCGGCTTACGCCATTGTTAAAAACAATCAAGTTATTGCCATGGAAAGTTTTGGCTATATCGATAAGGCTAAAAGCCAAAAAGTCGATAATAACACGGTGTTCCGACTAGCTTCGGTCTCTAAACCCTTTGCTTCAACAATTACGACTATGTTGGCGCAAGAGCAACAACTTAAATTATCAGATCCAATTACTAAATATGTACCTCACTTTGCTTTGGCAACAAAAGGCGCTGCAGAAAAAATAAAAATAAAGCATCTACTCAGCCATTCAAGTGGTTTAATGCCTAATGCCTACGACAATTTACTGCATGAAAATTGGAGTATGGAGAAAATAATTGGCCGCTTTGATCGCGTAACACCCATTTGCCAGCCGGCGAAATGTTACGGTTATCAAAATATTGCCTACGGTTTTTTACAACCGGCTATCGAAGCTGTTACGGCTAAAAGCTACGCTAGCTTGTTACAAGAGCGAATTTTCTCTCCATTGAAAATGAACAATGCTTCTGTAGGGATTGATGTGTTTTTGGAACAAAAAAATACTGCAAAGCCTCATATTTTAAGAAATAGAATAAAAACCGGCAGGAAGAATAGCGCAGGAGTAGACATTAGGCGCTATATTTGGCGTACAGTAAAAGTAGAGCCTGACTATTATAAGGTTGCGCCAGCAGCAGGCGTAAACGCTAGCATCGATGACTTATCAAAATGGTTAATTGCTAATTTAGGTCATAACCCTGAGATACTTTCTCCTGCATTGCTAACCGAACTAACCATACCACGTATTAAAACCAAAAAAGATTTACGCCGCCGTTATTGGCGAGAACACTTAACCGATGCACATTACGGCTATGGCTGGCGCATTTATCAATTCGATGGACATCCTATTATTTACCATTCTGGTTGGGTTGCAGGCTATCGTGCTGACATAGGTTATTCGCCCACACTCGATTTGGGTTTTGCCGTTTTGATTAACGCAGAGTCGAACGTTATCAATAAAATATCAAGCCAGTTTTGGGCACAAGCTCATGAGCTATTTCTCGCCAAAAATAAACGCTAACTGTATTTTTGGCTGAGCGTAATCAACTATATGGTCTAAAATAAATAGTCTAGCGATGCTACTTTAAGGTAATTATATTTTCAGTAACATGAGGCTTATTTTTCACTAATAACCACAATAAGCATCCAATGGTGCCAATGCTAAATTGAATTATAGCTACGTTTTCGATCAATGCCTCAGGCCTTAACGTAACTAAGGTCATACCTAGTGCTCCCGCCATCATAGAAAAAAACTGAATAATAGCCACTAACGATCCCGTGTCGCTCTTTTGCTGATTTAGCATCAAATTTACCCCCGGCACTCGGGTAATTATCACCATAATTGTGGCTGGCGCCGCAATAAAGGCAAAAATAAATGGCGATAAATGCGCTATGTTGTAAGTTAATACACCACATAGCATTAATATTAAAAAGCATGTGGTTATTATTTTCTCTACCGCTATTTTTTGAGAAAGTTTAATATAAATACTCGGACCAAAAGATGCAAATAGGGCATTAAAAGCAAAAGCATAACCAAACATTTGCTCTGATAAACCGAAAAAATCGATATAAATATAGGAGCCTGCGGCTTATTTTATGGTTTCATTTGCGTATCACAGCCAAGTAATACTATGGGTAAGTAATAAAGAAATAACCTTTTGTGGCGTGTTAAATAACAACATAAATAAACCGTAATAAAAATAATCAATCTTAATATATCAAGCATGATATCACCGCAGTGGTTAAGAGCAGGTTAAGGTTTTATTCAAAATAATATGCTTCTTAAATCACCTTCAGTTTCCTATGAGCTAACCGACTATATGTCTGACAGCTCGTTAGTTTTTTTGGTTATTTTAATTAACGTCATAGCTTTCCATAACTTTCCATAACAATTGCCATAATTTTGCCACAATTGCACACAACATTGCCTTATTGTTAACGCCCTATGCACCTTTTGTTTTGTTGAAATATCCCATATCAACGGCATATTGGAGCAACGCATGTTCAACTCAAATAAAAAATTAATCTTTGTAGACTACCAAGACTCTTACTTTTATCAGCAAAAACGTAAAAAACAACGCCGAAAATGGTTTAAGTTCATATTACTATTAGTGCTTGTTACAGCACTGACTGCAGTTATTGTTCCTTTGGCACGAGCGAATAACTTAGATAATGAATTGGGGAAACAAGCTGCTTTTTCAGCAAAAAATGGTCTTATTCATGGGCCACAATTAATTTTCCTGCATCCAGAGAACACTAAAAAAGTCGCTTTACCGATTGATATAACAGCTAATATTGAAATAAACGGCCTGGTTGCTTACACACAAATAAAGCAGGTATTTATAAACCCTTACGACATTGAACTCGAAGGTAAATATCAGTTTCCGTTACCTGAAAAATCAGCCATTAAACACTTAACAGTCAAAGTAGCTGACAAAGAAATCATTGGTCAAATAATGGAGAAAGAAACAGCCAAGAAAGTTTTTAAACGGGCGAAAAAACAGGGTAAAAAAGCAAGTTTAGTACAGCAACAACGGCCTAACTTATTCACCAACAACATAGCGAACATTCCTCCGAAATCAACGGTAGTGGTAACATTAGAATTTATCATGCCGGTTACATTTAGCCAAAACAGCTTTAACTTGAAGTTACCTTTAGCGATTACAGCTCGCTATCAAAGTGATAATGACCAAAAGTCACCTGCAGAGAAAAATTCAGAATTTATGCCACCAATGGCGAAAATGCTGGCAAATAGTGAAGCCTCAATCAATATTGCACTTAATGCCGGAGCTAGCATTGCTAGCATTAAAAGTCATAGCCATAAAATCAAAACTAAAACATTAACTAACGAACAATCTAGCTATTTAATCACACTTTCACACGATCAAATGCAAGCCAATCGAGATTTTGACCTGAACTGGCAACTGCAAGCAAGCGAAAAACCGCAAGTCAGTAGCTTCAGCGAACAGGTGGGCAGTGAATACTTTACCCTGTTAACGTTTTTTCCACCGTCAGTTGAGCAAACAACAACCTTAGCGCGTGACATTATTTTCATCATTGATACCTCTGGCTCTATGCAAGGAAACTCGATGATTCAAGCTAAAGCTAGTTTGCAAGAAGCGATTTTAAAATTAAGTACTAAAGACAGCTTCAACATCATCGCATTCGACGATAGCGTAGCGTTATTGTTTCCCGAAACAAACATGGCTTCAGAACGTAACATTAGCCAAGCACAGCAATTTATCAAAAGTCTGCAAGCCGATGGTGGCACTGAAATGTATCGCCCCTTAAGCCAAGCATTAGTTATGGCAAAAGATCACCAGCAAACAGCAAAGGCCATTCGCCAAGTTGTTTTTATTACTGATGGCGCCGTTGCCAATGAATTTGAATTGATGCAGCTACTCGATGGTGCTCAGCGTAACTTCCGCTTATTTACCGTTGGTATTGGCGCAGCGCCTAATGGTTATTTTATGAAAAAGGCCGCGCAGTTTGGGCGAGGTAGTTATGTATTTATTCAAAACAATGCTGACGTACAAAGTCAAATGTCAGCATTAATGACAAAAATCAATCATCCGGCAATAACCAATATTGAGTTGATGTTCGATAATCAAGTTCACCAAGAAGTCGATGTTTACCCGAAAAAAATTGCTGATTTATATTTCGGTGAGCCAATGCAAGTTACCGTAAAATCAAAGCTTCCTATTACCAGTGTGCAAGTCATGGGCGATACGGCTGAAAGTCCTTGGTATCAGCAACTCATTATTGATGACAGTCAATCATCACGGGGGATTTCAACACTCTGGGCACGGCGAAAAATTGAAGATTTGTTAGACAGTTTAGTTACGGGTGCTAATAAGGAACAAGTGAAAGCACAGGTGATTTCAACTTCTATTACACATCAAACCCTTTCGCCATATACCAGTTTTATTGCCGTAGAAAAGCGTCCTGAATTGATACCATTAACAGCACAAAATAGTACATCAGGTGCTAAGCGCAAAATAAGCACCTTGGCAAAAGCTCATGAGAACTTAATGGTGGCTATGCCTAAAACCGCACTTGGCTGGCATCAACAGTTGCTTATCGGCTTGTTTTTAATGCTGTTAGCCCCCTTATTATTGCGAATTTGGTCTAAATAGCATGGCTAAGCTAACTAAAATTGTTAGAAAACTAGCGGCTTTAACCTTAATTATTGTTGGTGGTTTTTTGTTTATTCACGCTAGTTGGCTGCCAACTAAAGCATGGTTGTCGCAACAATTAATTAATCACAGCTGGCAGCAATCAATGGCTGCACAAAAGCATTTGCACGAACAGCAGCAAAGCCATGCTCAAGATAATGTAAACATACATAACTTGAATTCACATAGTTTACAAAAGCAAATAGCGATTAAACCTTGGCCATGGGCTGATACTTTTCCAATTGCTGAACTGGTATTTAAACGCTTAGGTAAAAGTATCGTGGTTTTAAATGGCGGCGATCCTACCACCTTAGCGTTTTCGGCTGGTGCCGTTGCCCCATTTAATCAACCCAATATAACTAAACCTTTTGTGGTTGCTGGGCACCGCGATAGTCACTTTGCTTTTCTGGAGGATGTAACCATGAGAGATATAATTTCGTTAACCGATACTCAAGGCCAAGCTCAATTATTTCAAGTTGAAAGTATCGATATTGTAGATGCTTCTGCCGGGCAATTGCCGTTACTCGCCGATGCAGCAAGTTTAGTCTTGATCACCTGTTATCCTTTTGCAGAAATCGGTAACGACTCTGATGAAAGATATGTGATCACCGCAAAAACCTTGTAAATGGTAGTTCGGCATTTATGCCGTCAAACGTATGTGATACATATTAATTAGAGAATTAATTCAAAACGATGGGATAAATCCCAACCTACAAAAGAATGAACAACAATGTTCATGATTGCTCATCGTAGGTCGGCATTTATGCCGTCAAACGTGCGTTATACATATTAATTAAGCAATTAATTCAAAACGATGGGATAAATCCCAACCTACAAAAGAATGAACAACAATGTTCGTGATTGTTCATTGTAGGTCGGCATTTATGCCGTCAAACGTGCGTTATACAAACGAATTAGACAATTAACTCAAAACGATGGGATAAATCCCAACCTACAAAAATAAACACAAATATTCGTGATTGCTCATTGTAGGTCGGCATTTATGCCGTCAAACGTGCTTTATACAAACTAAATCTACAATTAATTCAAATCGATGGGATAAATCCCAACCTACAAAAAACAAACACAAATATTCGTAATTGCTCATTGTAGGTCGGCATTTATGCCGTCAAACGTGCGTTATACATATTAATTAGACAATTAATACAAACCGATGGGATAAATCCCAACCTACAACTAAAGCTAATGACTTAAATCTTCAATAACCATTAACTTTACTTACCGCTTTTGGTATCAGCCCTGTTGCACGAAAATTGAGAATATTTTTAGCGACAATATCACAGGCACTATTAATATTTGTTGGTGCAGATATATGTGGCAAGATTGTAATATCAGGATGTTGCCAAAGTTCGCTATCAGCTGTTAGCGGCTCATGCTCAAAAACATCGAGTACCGCATGGCTAAGATAATTAGAATTTAACGCTGCTAATAGGTCGTCAGTATTAATAATGCCACCACGGGCAAAATTAATAATGGCACTGCTTTGAGGAAGCTGGGTTAATAAATTTTTATTAAGCATTCCTCTTGTCGCCTGCGTTAATGGCAGTAAACACACTAAAATATCACTTTGCGCTAACATTTCAGCTAAGCCCTGCTCTCCACTGAAGCAGCTAATATTGGCTATCTTTTTAGCTGTCCGACTCCAACCCATGACATTAAAGCCATTTTTTTGCAATTGCGCTGCGCTGACTTGACCTAACTCTCCTAAACCAAGAATACCAATGCGTCGCTCACTTGCGGGTACAAGTTGATGTTGCAGCCAGTGTTGATTTTGTTGCTGCATAGCATAACGCGGCATGTCTCGATGCAGATATAAGCTCCAAGCTAAAACCGCTTCAGACATTGCGTTGCTTAGTGTTGGATCAATTAATCGCACCACTTCAATCGGTGAATCGGCTAATGACTTCATTAAATGCTCAACGCCAGCCCAAACACTGTGCACCCAAGTTAAATGTTCAAATTCAGCCAACAAGTCCGTATCTGGGTTGGCCACAATTGCCAACTTAACAGACTTTTTATCTGCTAATTTAACCTCAGAATACGACACAATATTTTCATCAGGTAATCGCTGATTTAGAACCGCTAACCAAATAATTTCTTCATGTTTAGGTAATTGATTAATAAATGGGATCATATGGCTTTGCGTTAATGTAAAATAGATTTTATTATACTACCGCAAGTTAATACGTAAACCAGACAATGTTTTAATCTATTGATAAGTCAAAAGTTATAATTTTGTTCTATCTTCCAACGCCCAACTAAGGTATAACGGCGCTATGAAAGTACCTAAACGCATACAGCCACTTGTTAATGATGGCCTAATAGACGAAGTAATAAGCCAATTAATGAGTGGAAAAGAAGCCACCGTTTATATGGTTCGTTGCGGCGATGACGTTCGCTGCGCGAAAGTTTACAAAGAAGCAATAAAGCGTAGCTTTAAAAAAGCAGCGCAATATCAAGAAGGCAGAAAAAGCCGTAATAGCCGTCGTGCTAGAGCGATGGAGAAAGGTTCCAAGTACGGCCGAGACCAGCAAGAGTCAGCTTGGCAAAATGCTGAGGTTGACGCACTGTATCAATTAGCAGAGGCTGGCGTTCGTGTACCACACCCTTATGGCTGTTTCGACGGTGTATTATTAATGGAACTTGTGACCACTGACGACGGTGATGTAGCGCCACGCTTAAACGACGTTGTTATGTCAGAAGACCAAGCAGAAGAAGATCACACGCTAGTAATGCATTACGTAAAGCTAATGCTTTGTGCTGGTATTATTCACGGTGATTTATCTGAATTTAATGTTTTAGTTGATGATTACGGCCCGGTGATTATCGATCTACCACAAGCTGTTGATGCATCAGCTAATAATAATGCCAAATCTATGCTCATGCGCGATGTTACCAATATGACTAACTATTATGGTCAATTTAGCCCTGCATTAAAGCAAAGCAAGTATGGTCAAGAAATGTGGGCACTATTCGAAGCTGGTGAGTTAACACCTGAAACAACCCTAACAGGCTTATTTGAAGAAGATACAGATGCAGCAGATGTTGATACCGTATTAGAAGAAATTAAAGCCGCATTTGAAGAAGAAGAAGCCAGAATAGAACGCATTAGTGATGCCAACGCTGTCGACAGTGAGTACTAAGTTAGTTTCATACGCAAACTGAAAACAATCTCATTAGATTGCAGCGCTCTTACTTCTGCTTACACCTAATAATCCTAGGCACTTATATGAATAAGTGCCTAAATACGAACATGAGCCTAAAGATAAATATGAACCTAAATATGAACCTAAATAGAAACCTAAATATGAGTATCAATACTTAGGTTTTTCTAAAACACCCCCTACGCACAAAAGCAACAAACCACTGTTATATCACCAAGCGCTTTAGTTAGATTTACCTCCTTCGAGCAAACCAATACACAAACCAATACACAAAAAATAAAAGTAAAATATAAATTTAGATAGCATGGCTAACATCAACAGCTTTGGCAAAGTCATCAACAATAAAGCCCGCACCAAAAAAAAATTAAGCGAAAAGGCATGGTCATATAGCCATTAAATCGCTGGTCAATTTACGCTTACCTACAAACCATGAATATTACTCATGAGTCGATGAAATAAAACCATTTTTATTCATAAAATGAATCACGTATAAATACCCCCTGCTTACTTCTAAACAAGATCACAGTTGATTCCTAAAGCGATTATTAGGGATAAATTAAAAAGACCTGTGATGGAAAGTCTAGATAGAGCAAGAAATAAATTTAGGTTTTTTACACAAAATGGGATAACGGATTACCATGAATAAAAATTTTACATTTTCTATTAAGCACATTTGTCTCGATGAAAACTATCACCCCTCAGACGGCACACGTATTACCACCAACTTTGCTAATTTGGCCAGAGGTAAGAGTCGACAACAGAACTTGCGCAACGCGTTAAAGATGATCGACAATAGTTTTAATGCCTTAGCGCATTGGGATAATCCGAAAGGCGATCGTTATTCTGTTGAGCTTGAAATTGTTTCCGTTGATATAGACATTGCCGGCAGCGGTCAGGCCTTCCCATCGATTGAGGTGTTAAAAACCCATGTTGTTGATCATAAAACTAACAAACGCATAGAAGGCATTGTTGGCAATAACTTTTCCTCCTATGTGCGTGATTACGATTTTAGCGTATTACTGCAGGCACATAATAAGGGGCAGACACAATTTAGCATTCCAGATAACTTTGGCGAACTGCATGGGAAAATATTTCAGTATTTTGTAAATTCAGATACTTACAAAAAAAACTTTAAAAAAACACCGGTTATATGCCTGAGTGTTTCAGATAACAAAACTTATCTTAGAACTGAAAATCAGCATCCGGTATTAGGTGTTGAATACCAGCCAAATGAATCTTCATTAACCGAGCAATATTTCCAAAAAATGGGCTTACAGGTTCGTTATTTTATGCCGCCAAATACTGTTGCGCCTTTGGCCTTTTATTTCTTTGGTGATTTACTGAATGATTACACTAGCCTTGAACTGATAAGCACCATTAGCACAATGGGCACCTTTCAAAAAATCTATCGACCAGAGATTTATAATGCCAATGCTGCTGCAGGAAAGTCCTATCAGCCAAATTTGAACAACCAAGATCATTCGTTAACGCAAATTTTTTATGACCGAGAAGAACGTAACCGATTAGGCAATGAGCAAGGCAAATTTGCTGAAGAGCATTTCATCAAGCCATATCAAACTGTGCTTGCTCAATGGTCTGCCAATTATGCCAACAGTTACGCTTAGCTATTACGCTTAGAAACTACTATTAAAAACCACGCTGACTCGTTAATTTAATCGTTACGCTCAGTAACTATGTTCAATAATCAGTAAAAATATACGGCATTATTTACTATGAAAACACTTTTTAACAAACCTCTTACTAATAAAAAAACATTACCTACTTCAACGGCAGGCAGTTTACCTAAACCCGCTTGGCTTGCAGAGCCAGAAACACTTTGGTCACCTTGGAAGTTACAAGGTAATGAATTAACTGAGGGCAAACACGATGCCTTACGTTTGTCATTGCAAGATCAACAACACGCAGGTATTGATATTGTCAGTGATGGCGAACAAACACGCCAACATTTTGTTACTACCTTTATTGAGCATCTCAACGGTGTTGATTTTGAAAAGCGTAAAACCGTTAAAATTCGTGATCGCTATGAGGCCAGTGTACCAACAGTTGTTGGCCCGGTTAGCCGACAAAAATCAGTGTTTGTTGAAGACGCCAAGTTTTTACGTCAACAAACCAAGCAACCGATAAAATGGGCTTTGCCAGGCCCAATGACAATGATAGATACGCTGTATGATGACCATTATAAAAGTCGTGAAAAACTCGCTTGGGAATTTGCTAAAATTCTCAATCAAGAAGCCAAAGAATTAGAGGCAGCAGGTGTTGATATTATCCAATTTGATGAGCCTGCTTTTAATGTCTTCTTTGATGAGGTTAACGAATGGGGAATTGCTTGTTTAGAAAAGGCTATTGAAGGACTAAAATGCGAAACCGCGGTACATATTTGCTATGGCTATGGCATTAAAGCCAATACAGATTGGAAAAAAACCTTAGGGTCTGAGTGGCGACAGTATGAAGAAGCGTTTCCTAAGCTAAAAAAATCTAATATCGATATAATCTCGCTAGAGTGCCATAACTCTCATGTTCCAATGGAGTTACTTGAGCTTATTAGAGGTAAAAAAGTGATGGTTGGCGCTATTGATGTTGCAACCGATACCATTGAAACACCCGAGGAAGTTGCCAATACTTTGCGAAAAGCACTTAAATTTGTCGATGCCGACAAACTTTATCCTTGTACCAACTGTGGTATGGCTCCTTTATCTCGTAAGGTTGCAACGGCTAAGCTAAATGCTTTGAGTGCAGGCGCAGAAATAATACGAAGAGAACTATCGGCGTCGTCATAGGCACTTATAATTAGCAACAACTTAACTGCCCACTATGCCCCTAAAGGTGCGAATAATACCGTTAGTGGGCAATACAAATGATATAGTTACGTCGTTCATCATTATAATCCGTCAATAAAGCTAAAAAAGGAATTTACCCGTGTTAGAAAGGATCCATTTAGAAATACTCACCGCAATCAAAGAACATGGAACCCTAACTAAAGCGGCTGATTCCTTGCATTTATCTCAATCTGCATTAAGTCACAGCATTAAAAAACTAGAGGGCCAACTTGCTACTCAGATATGGAAAAAAGATGGTCGAAACTTGCGCCTTACTGCAGCTGGACAGCGTATTCAAACCCTCGCTAATAGAGTATTGCCACAGTTTTTACACACGGAATTATTATTAAGTCAAATTGCCAAAGGTGAAATGGGCTCGTTACGAATAGGCATGGAGTGTCACCCGTGTTACCAATGGCTACTCAGAGTAATACAGCCTTATTTAAAACAGTGGCCAGACATTGATATGGATGTAAAACAAGAATTTCAGTTTGGTGCTTTAGGTGCTTTACTAAGCTACGAAATAGATATACTTATAACACCAGACCCGTTGTTTAAGCCTAAAATAGACTACATACCCGTTTTTGAATATGAGCATAGACTGGTAGTTTCCGAGTCGCACAAACTGGCACAACAAGATTTTGTGTTACCTGAACAGCTATACGATGAAACCCTGTTTAGCTACCCGGTAGAGCCACTTAGACTCGATATATTCAGTCAATTTCTTAACCCTGCAAAGTGTTCAGTAAAAAAACATAAATACATTGAAACCACTGAGATTATGTTGCAAATGGTCGCCGCAGGCCGAGGTATTTGTGCCTTGCCCGGCTGGCTAGTAGACGAATACTCAAAATCAATGCCGATCAAAAGT
Organism: Cognaticolwellia beringensis; assembly: GCF_002076895.1. Lineage (NCBI taxonomy): Bacteria > Pseudomonadati > Pseudomonadota > Gammaproteobacteria > Alteromonadales > Colwelliaceae > Cognaticolwellia > Cognaticolwellia beringensis. The sequence continues at coordinate 3,176,426 of NZ_CP020465.1, read as the reverse complement.
ATTCGTTTTGGAGAGCAAGGTATTAGTAAACAAATCTTCGTAGGTATCCGTAAAAACGAACAACAAATTAATTATTTAAGTGATTTTATTACTCAAGCTAAAAAAACTAAATGAACAATAAGTGGTGCTTTTAAGGGGGAATTTCATATTAAGTAGGGTCAGATACACATTAACTACTGTTTCGAATGTCTAAAATAATGCCTACAGATGCTTTGATCTGGCCCTATACATACTATTACTATTTGTATTAAGTAGGGTCAGATACACATTAACTACTGTTTTGAATGTCTAAAATAATGCCTACAGATGCTTTGTTCTGGCCCTATACATACTATTACTATTTGTGGCGTTATTAATGGTTTATCAGGTATTTTGACATAAAAAGTTCAACAAATTTACTCCGATGTAACTACAACCCAATAACCATCAACACGAATACTCACTCAATTTGAAGATTCGCACACATAAAATAAAAAATCAGTTAATAAAAAATCATGATACCCGCAATAATTAAGCCGGCTAAAAATAACGTCTCGCTGCCCATTAATAATACCGGACGCCAACCAACCGATAGCACTTGCTTTAATGACGTTTTAACACCAATGGCGGCGATGGCGATAACTAATAAGTGACTCGATAGGCTTCGAATAAATTCAATTAACCCTGAGGGTAACACTCCAACATTTTTTAAGAATGCCAACACGAAAAACATAATTAAGAATCCGGGAATAAAAGCACTCACACCACCGCTCATTTTGCTGTTTTTTTCTTTAAAAGCGAAAAACACCATCATGACTATCGGCATTAATAGTGCTACCCGTAGTAGCTTAATATAAGTGGCCACATCACCTGCTTCAGGTGAAATGGTATAACCTGCACCAACAACCTGTGCAACGTCATGAATTGCGCCGCCAATAAAAACGCCGGCTAATTGATCTGAAAAACCTAAGGAGCTGGCAACTATGGGATAAAAGATCATTGATAAGGTGCTAAACGTAGTAATACCGATCACTGTAAAAGCAAAGTATTTTTCTTGAGATTTATCATTTGGTAACACCGTAGAAATAGCTGCCGCCGCAGAAACACCGCACACCGCAACAGCGCCTCCCGACAACACCCCAAATACTTTAGGTAAACCTAAAACACGAGCAAATAATACACCAAATAGAATCGTTAAGGTCATACTAACCATGACAATTAACGGTGGCGTAATACCTAGCGATACTATATCGGCAAAAGCAATACGCACGCCAAGCAAGCCAACGCACAAGCGCAATAGCTCGCGTGAGCAGAAGTTAACACCGGCTTGAATAGTTGAATAGCTATAAAATGAATGCAGGCTCAAGCCCAATAATAATGCAAACAGTATAATTGGCGCTTGATAACGGCTGGCTACGATTGTCGCGATAACAGCGACCAAGGAACATAAGGCCAAACCTAATAATTTAGCTTGAAAATTTATCAGCATTACTTATTTAACCGTAAGATTTTGTTAGAAAAAAATAAGAAATAAAGTGTACCACTAACCCGCATGAGTTTAACAATTTTCAAAGCCTAATAACTAAAAAAGCCTACAAATGCAGGCTTTAGGTTGTTAATGATATCGCAGGTAACAGCTTTACGAGTTTGGCTAACTGAACCAGTTATTCTTTTTACCTTTAGCGGCAAAGCGCACTAAAACTAGCGCAATAAGTAGCACCATAATAGGCATTATAGTGCCGCCGGGGCCGTATACTTCATAGGAGTTACTGATAAAAAACGAGTGAAACATTTGCACCACAACGCCAACAAACGAGGCAATAAACAAGGGATAACAAAGGCTTATTTTCATTAACAACGCTAGGCTACCCAGTGCGCCACCAAATACAGCAAAGGCAAATGCTATGGTTGCCCATAACGGTACTGAGGTATAAAGCGCTTGCTCTGCTTGTGGTAATTCAGCGATCATTTCTGGTGTCATCATCATATGGCCAACAAAGGCCATAACACCAAGTAAGTTCCATACAATTGCTAAAATAGCAGCCACTCTGAACCAACTTGGTATTCCATTAACGTCTGAAGTTTGTGTATTCTCTGACATATTAAATCCCTTATTTTAGTGCTTTATTTTTATAGTTATTTAGAATATATGTATTAGAAATATAGCTTATTTATAGCACAAAAGTCAGATTTAAATGATGGCTATTCACCCCAAATATCTTTCGGCTTAAGTTTTAAGACTTTACGCTCGCCAGGCTTGCGCTCGACCTTGGTTTTATTGGGATTAACATAAATTTTACTGGCATTGGCTTTAGCCGAATTGTAATTTTTATCCGCTAAAACTTCTTCCAATTTGTCTTTAGGCTCTTCAACTACTGCTTTTTTCACTTGCTCTTTAGCACGACGTTGAACATGAAATTTCTTGTCTATACCTTGTAACAAATTGCGTAAAACCTGATCCTTACATTCACGATAGTTTTTATGATCTGGTTTGCGAGAAAAGGCACTTAGCTCTGGCTTATTTAAACGAAAGTTAGCTAGCGCAAGCATTTCAATAATATCTTCTGCTTTTAAATTAAAGGCTATTTTCAATTTAGTTAGAATAATATTATTGTTTAAACGCTTCTCAGCCTTTGCTGGTTCACCTTCTTTTTTTCCACGACGTTCATTAATAAAGCCATTTAAAAAAGCAGCAAATGTGGTATCTGGGCAATTTACATAAGTAGGATCATCTTCTTGCTTTAACCAGTTACTAATTTGCTCGCGTGTTACGGTTAAATCGCCGGCAGCAAAAATAGCAATAACCTTTTGATCGTTAAAATTAAAGGTATATCTCAGGCGGCGTAAAACATCGTTATTAGTCAAAAACTTCTCCAAAATCCAACGAATGTCGCTGGTTATTGCTACTTTGACACTAATTATATTTATTAGTGCTCAGCAACATATAGTGATTCAATTGCGCGCTATTATACACGCTTTAAATAGCCAGATCTTTATCTGCACACGCTATTTAATGTAAAAGCTATACAGCTTTAAATTTAGCGGTTAAAGATCACCTAAAACTCATGTTAAGATACGTGGAATTTTGGGGTTAAGCGCTTTCAAAAACCAGTTAAATAATGTAAAAAAGCGCTCAATACTAAAATCACCATTTAAAAAGATGTTTCTGAGTTAATCATTTTCAACGCAATTTAATTACGAGCAGTCATGAGTAAAAATGTTAGCCTTTTCAGTCCAGTATTAGCTAAAGCCCGCGGTAAAAGTGCCGATAAAAAAGTTTGGCAAAATCTCCCTGGTAGTAGTGCAACGGTCGCTATTTTCCATGGCGCGTTATCAACACAACAGCCAATACTTTTGCTGACTCATGACACCCCATCGGCATTGCGTTTAGAGCAAGAACTTGCCAGTTTAAATCGACAAGCACAATTACCTATTTGCTTATTTCCTGATTGGGAAACGTTACCGTACGATACATTTTCGCCACACCAAGATATTATTTCTCAGCGTTTAGCCACTTTATATCAGTTATCGCGCATGGATAAAGGCATTGTTATTGTGCCTATTTCCACCTTAATACAGCGTTTAGCGCCTAAACAATATATTGAAGCGAATAGCTTAATCATTCAAAAAGGCGATAAAAAAGATTTACATCAACTAAGACAAAGCCTAGAAGCTAGCGGCTACCGATGTGTTGATCAAGTGATGGAACATGGAGAGTTTTCTGCCCGTGGTGCCATTCTTGATATATTTCCTATGGGCAGTAACACCCCATTCAGATTAGACTTTTTTGATGACGAAATTGATGAAATTCGTTTGTTTGACCCAGAAAACCAGCGTTCGAGTGACAAAGTTGATGGCATTAACTTATTACCCGCCCATGAATTTCCAACCGATACTGACGGCACTAATTTATTTCGTAGCCAATACCGCGAACAATTTACTAGCACAATAGATAAAGAATCTATTTATCACCAAGTCAGTAACGGTATTATGCCAGCGGGCATAGAGTATTATTTGCCCTTATTTTTTGAGCAAACCAATACCTTATGTGACTACTTAGCTGATAACACTTTAGTTATTATCAGTGGCGATATTGATAAAGCCTTAACACATTACTGGACCGATATTGACTACCGCTACGAAGATAGACGTTACGACCCTACTCGGCCATTATTACCACCCAGTCAGCTATTTTTAAATAGTGAAGAACTTTACAGCGCTTTAAAACCTTTTGACCGCATCAATTTAAAACCTGACGTTAAGGAAGATGAAGTAAAAGCATCTCAAGTACAGTTTGACGTTCATGCATTACCTGATCTGACCATAGATCATAAATTAAAGCAGCCTTTTGAATTACTTAATAACTTTGTTGCTAGTAAAGAAACGCCAAATAAACTGCTATTTGTTGCGGAAAGCCAAGGTCGACGTGAAAGTGTTTTAGAATTATTAGAGCGTAACAAAATAAAGCCAAATATCTTTGATACTATTGAAGATTTTGTAAATAGTGACGCGCCACACGGTATTACCGTTAACGCCTTAAGTGCTGGCTTTATATTTCAAGCCAAAGGCAGTGCGAAAAAAAATGCAATCGCTTTAATCACAGAAGCAGAGTTGCTCGGCGATCGTGTTCGCCAAACCCGTCGTCGTAATAAACAACAAGAAATTCAAAACGACGCAATATTTAAAAATTTAGCCGAGCTAAGTATCGGTCAACCGGTTGTTCATATTGACCATGGTATTGGCCGTTACATGGGTTTACAAACCATAGAAAACAGCGGTATTACCACAGAATTTTTAGTGCTCAGTTACGCTAAAGAAGCCAAACTTTATGTGCCTGTTGCTTCACTACATTTAATTAGTCGCTACTCAGGCGCAGACGCCGAGCACGCACCTTTGCATAAATTAGGTAACGATACCTGGAGCAAAGCCAAACAAAAAGCGGCAGAAAAAGTACGCGACGTCGCCGCTGAATTGTTAGATATTTATGCTAAACGTGCCAGCAATCATGGTTATAGTTTCAAGCGTGATAAAGATGAATATCGTGCCTTTGCTGATAGTTTTGGTTTTGAAGAAACCTTTGATCAAGAACAAGCAATAAATGCCGTGATCAGCGATATGCTCTCACCAAAAGCGATGGACCGATTAGTGTGTGGTGATGTTGGCTTTGGTAAAACCGAAGTCGCAATGCGCGCAGCCTTTGTCGCGGTAAATGACGGTAAGCAAGTAGCGATATTAGTGCCAACTACCTTGCTTGCTCAGCAGCATTATGAAAGCTTCCGTGACCGTTTCGCCAATTGGCCTGTTACCATTGAAGTTTTATCACGCTTTAAAACCACCAAAGAGCAAAATGTTGTTATCAAAGACGTTGAATCTGGCCAAATAGATATTTTAATTGGTACCCATAAACTTTTACAAAACAGCATAAAATATAAAGATCTAGGGCTTTTAGTGGTTGATGAAGAACATAGATTTGGTGTTAAGCAAAAAGAAAAAATAAAGCAGCTACGTGCTAATGTCGATATTTTAACCTTAACGGCAACACCAATTCCTCGTACGTTAAATATGGCGATGGGTGGCATGCGTGACTTATCAATAATCGCGACACCACCAGCTAAACGATTAGCCGTAAAAACCTTTGTTAGAGAGCGTGATGACGCCTTAATTCGCGAGTCAATACTGCGTGAAGTGTTACGTGGTGGCCAAGTCTATTTCTTACATAATAATGTCGATACTATTGATAAAACCGCCGCTGACATACAGCTATTATTACCCGAAGCGAAAATTATTACGGCTCATGGCCAAATGCGTGAGCGTGAACTTGAACGTGTAATGGGCGACTTTTATCACCAACGTTATAACGTTTTAGTCTGTACTACCATTATTGAAACCGGCATTGATGTACCTACCGCCAATACCATAATAATGGACCGAGCAGACCATTTAGGTTTAGCGCAATTGCATCAATTACGTGGCCGTGTTGGTCGTTCGCATCACCAAGCTTATGCTTATTTATTAACACCGCACGAAAAACGCATGACCAAAGATGCGAAAAAACGCCTTGAAGCCATAGCGTCATTAGAAGACTTAGGCGCAGGATTTACTTTAGCAACCCATGATTTAGAAATTCGTGGTGCCGGAGAGCTATTAGGCGAAGATCAAAGTGGTTCAATGAGCCAGGTCGGTTTTACGCTTTACATGGAAATGCTCGATGCCGCGGTTGCTGCGCTTAAAGACGGTAAAGAATTATCTTTAGACCAAGTAACAAAAACGCAAACAGAAGTAGATTTGCGCGTAGCTGCTCTCTTGCCAGACGATTACATATTCGATGTTAGTTTACGATTAAGCTTATATAAACGCATTGCCAGCTGTAAAAATAAGCAAGCGTTAGACGATGTGCAAGTTGAACTGATTGACCGATTCGGTTTATTACCCCAAGCAGCGAAAAATTTAGTGCATATTGCTAAGCTAAAACTCAAGGCTGAAAAATTGGGTATCACCCGAATTGATGCTGGGCCTGCAGGTGGAACCTTTGAATTTAGTGCCGATACAAAAGTAGATCATATGTTCATTTTTGGTTTAATTCAGCAGCAGCCGAAAATATATAAAATGGATGGAGCGAATAAGTTGAAATTTAAACAAGTCACTGAAGATGCTAAATCTCGCTTTATTTTGATCACAACCATGCTAAACGAATTAGCGAAACATTTACGCCCTTAAGTACATAAATGATTAATACTTAACTGCAATAACAGTTACTTTTTATAGCTAACAGATAACTGATTGATAATTTAAGTATTGACCAACTTTTGCTATTATCACTAGGCAAAATAAACATTAACTGGATACTGAATGAAATTAACCCAACTATTTTTATGTTCTGCCGCTTTAGCACTACCGCTAACGATAAATGCAGCGACGCAAAAAAGTGACGACCGATGGTTTGATGTCGAAATTATTCTTTTTAGCCAATTGGGCGATAAAAGTCAGTTAAAAGAAAGCTTTCCAGACACCAGTGAATTACCTAAACATCAACGTGTTGAAGATTTACTTCGCAGATATTTAAATCCAGATATACGTGGTTTAAAACAGCTTTTACCCAGTTGTGACTCTCCACAATATGAGGAAAATTTAGTTAAGAAAACCGCTAAGTTACCCACCCTTTTTAAAGAGAAATCTTTAACTGAGTTAGCGCTGACAGCAACAGAAGAGTCGATATTTGACGTTGAAAACCGAACAGCAGAGCAAAATAACAGCCAGTTTAGTGACTCAACTGATAGTGCAACGTTACCTTCAGCAGCAAACGAAAGTAGCAGCATTCCAACATTGCCTGAAAATGCCAATGATGAAGATGCAAACAAAGCGATTAATAACAATACGCTTTATAGTGAAACACAAAGTGATGCACTTGATGGCACTACTTTGTCGCCTGAGCCAGAATTAACGGCGCAGGAGCAAGAAAAAATACAAAACTTAGTCATAGCCGCAGAAGCAGAGTTTCAAACGCTTAAATTTCAATATACACCAACAACAGAAGCTAAATTGCTATGTCGAATTGATCAGATTCACTTTACTGATTATCAAGTAAATAACCCTGAATTTGACTACTATGGTTTTGCTGTTGATAAAATGCCTTTATTGATTGATGGACAAGAGGAAGTAGGCAATAACAACACGCATTTGCTTAGTAAAGCATCACTGCAACTTGATGATATTATTCAAGACTTAAGGTATAGCAAAAACTTCCGTCCACTATTGCATATGGGGTGGCGTCAAGTTGCGCGTCCTGAAAAAGAATCTATACCGGTGAAAGTATATGCCGGTGAAAACTTCGCTTCAGATCATCAAAAAAAGTTGGTACGTTACAATAAGCAAAAAAACCAGCATATTGCTCAGGCAATTGAAACGACTAACCAGCAAAGTCCCGTTGGCATTTCAACGCTTAAAAACCAAGCAAAGAATAGCCAAGAGGAAAAAGTTCAAGCGGCACAAAAACTGCGAATTCAAGAGGTTATTGCTCAATTATCGCAAGTAAATGAAGATACTGAAGCACTATTAACATCATTTAAAACCCAAGATTTATCGTTAAAGCTTGGCAACGAAAATCCATTAATAGCTGAGCCGCCATTAGCACCCGTACAACCTTGGTTCATCGATGGTTTTTTCAATATTCATTTAAAACACTATTTATTTATAACAGCTGATTTTAATATTTTAGATAAAAATTTAGCTGAACTTGCCACTGCACAATTAGCTGCAAACGCTCCGGCTTTGGCTAATGCTGATATAAAAATTGCAAAGCCGATACAAGCGAAAGCTATTAGATTTAAACAAGATCGACGCGTTATCAGTGGCGAAGTGCATTATTTCGATCATCCTTACATGGGTATGATAGTGCAAATTAGACCTTACACAAAACCTGAGCCTGAAGATAAATAAAGTCTTTAGAGCTTATTTTTCAGATTAATTATTTAGAGGATATTATGGATAAAGAAATTGAAATTCAAGCAGCGGTATTTCGTCGTTTACTCGCGCATTTAGATAATCGTAAAGATGTACAAAATATCGAGTTAATGAACCTTGCCGGCTTTTGTCGCAATTGTTTTTCTAAATGGACGGTTGCAGAAGCTGAAAAGTTGGGTGTTGATGTTGATATTGATACTGCCCGTGAGCAAGTGTATGGCATGCCGTATAGTGAATGGAAAGATAAACATCAGCTACCAGCAACAGACGAACAACTAGAAAAATTTAATCAGTTAAATCCAAAAAAATAATATTATTTTTTTGTCATTAATTATTTAAATGGCTATGATTAAACTATTATTGCAGTTATTAAAGTTAGTGAGGTATTCAGGTTTATGAAGTTTTATTTTTCCATGTTTACCCTAACTTTAATGCTAGCGATAAGTTTCCCACTTTATAGCCAGCAGTTCCTTCGTACTTCTTATTACAGTCAAAATGTTGCACCACAACTATTTTTCGACGAACAGGGTCGTCCTATTAGCGGCATTCTTTTTGATATAACGCATACAATTGCCAATCAATTAGACATGCAACTTGAAATGTTGCCCATTCCTCGCAAAAGAGTAGAACAATCTCTAGAAACAAATGTTATCGACATGCATTGTGTTGCAAATCCTATGTGGTACAAATCAATATATTTACAATGGAGTGACGTGATTTATAACAATCCTGATATTTTGATTAACCGCCGAGGAATAACAGCTTTAACTAAATTATCAGAGTATAAGAAACTTAAAATTGGCACTACATTAGGTTATATCTATCCTGAATTATCAAGCTATATTGATAATGAAAACATACTCCCTATCCCTAGTTTGACACCCGCTGCAAGCTATAAAAAATATCGTCAAAACAAAATATCTGGTTTCGTCAGTGCATCTATTGAAGCATCTTATTTTTACAAAAATATTGAAGATTCAGTGATTGCTATGAATGACAACGAGATTCATTGTGCTCTTTCACCGAGCTTGGACAAGGTAACGGTAAATAATATTAATGCGGTGATTAGTACTTTAAAGGTGACTGGTGAAATTGATAATATATTAGAAAAATACAGAAGAATACCGGAGTCAAAGCTAGATAGAATTCAAACTTTAAGCGATTAGTCGTGTTATAAATGCTATTCTAGCTTTAAATTTTAACACAAATAGCAGATTCATTTTCTCTTCGATCTTTGCGATCACGCGACTCTAACCACCGACCTCTATTCAGTGTCTGCTCCCTGCGATCGTCGCCAGTGCGTCGTTCATTTTCAACTTCTTTTTGTTCACTTATTTCAGCCTCGTCATGCTCAGGCGTTAAATTAGGCTTCTTTTTATCATGCGCCCGCGCTTGCTTTTGACGACTGTCTTTTGCAGAAGGTTCAGCTTTTGCCGTATAGCTAGCTGGCAGTAAATCAATTAAAACTTCCATTATTATTCTCGACTACCCTTTAAAAATTAAGTAATACTGTACAGTTTATGGTTACTTAATCGGCAGTTAATGCAAAAGGTTTAATATTATTCTAGATAATCGTAAAGCTCTAAGCCAGATTGATCATAAAAAATAGATCTCTATCAAACAGCTAAAAATTTTGAGTCGATTTAATTGAACGTTCATCTGTAAGAAGTGAGTGTAGACCGGAATTTATGCCGTCAAACGTGTGTTATACACATTAATTAGCGAATTAATTCAAAACGATGGGATAAATCCCAACCTACAAAAGAATGAACAAAAATGCTCATGATTGCTCATTGTAGGTCGGCATTTATGCTGTCAAACGTGCGTTATACACATTAATTAGCGAATTAATACAAAACGATGGGATAAATCCCAACCTACAAAAAATAAATACAAATATTCGTGATTGCTGATTGTAGGTCGGCATTTATGCCGTTAAATGTGCGTTATACATATTAATTAGCGAATTAATACAAAACGATGGGCTGAAGCCCAACCTACAAAAGAATGACACAATTATTCGTAATTGCTCATTGTAGGTCGGCATTTATGCCTTCAAACGTGCGTTATACATATTAATTAGCGAATTAATTCAAAACGATGGGATAAATCCCAACCTACAAAAAATGAACACAAATATTACTGATTGCTCATTGTAGGTCGGCATTTATGCCGTCAAATAGCCGCTACACATGATTGGCTCAAGACCAACCTATAAGGGTAAGTTAATCAATGGAATCTAAATCTTTCCCTAAACCAACAATTTATTATTACAAAAATTATTCTTTAAAGAAAAGCACTCACTTCTTCTGGGGTTAAATATCGCCACTCACCTAAAGGTAAATCCGCAAGTTTTACTGGACCTATTTGCTCGCGATGCAAACCAACCACCTTATTTCCAACCGCCGCAAACATACGTTTAACTTGGTGATATTTACCTTCGGTAATCGTGAGTAAGACTTCTTTTTCTGCTACTTGCTCTAACTTAGCAGGACGAGTTAAATCGTCTTCACCTTGCAGTTGCACGCCCTGAGTAAACTTTTCTGCCGTATCGGCTTTTAAAGGGCTACGCAGCCACACCCGATAGACCTTCTCGCACTGTTTTTTAGGTGAAATAATATTATGCGACCACCGACCATCATCAGTTATTAACACTAAGCCTGTGGTGTCAGCATCTAAGCGACCCGCAATATGCATATCAAATGCTCTATCAACATCAATTAAATGTAATAACGACGGATATATTTCATCAACATTTGAGCAAATGGTATCAAGCGGTTTATGTAGAATAATATAACGAGAACTACGGGCAATTAGCGCTTGGCCTTCAATACAGATGTCATTATTTTCATGCACTTGCGTTGCGGGATCTTTAATCGCAACGTCATTCACCGTTACTTTACCCATTTTGAGCAATTTTTTAGCTTCGGTTCGGGTAAGTTCGGTGCTTTTGCAAATAAATTTATCGAGGCGCATAGTCGGCAATGTCATTAAAAGGTTGTGGAGAAAAGGCGACGCTATTATCGCAATTTACATATTTTTAGCAAGGTTAGGTGAATAAAACTGCCTGTGCATTATTCATAAAAATAAAAGTTATAAAGACAAAAATCGTTATTGACCAGTCAAAGCCCGTTAAGCCTTCACCATGTACAAACAGTTTTTCAAGCTTAGTTCTTCAGGATAAGATTGAAAAATAAATCCAAGTTTTTGATAGCTTTTAATCGCACTGTCATTATGTTCTAAAACGAATAATGAACATGCATGGGTGCTAAGTTCTGCTTTACCTTTACTACACAATTGTTGAATTAAATGTGCAGCAATACCTTGGCCACGAAAACCTGGATTGATAACTAGCCTTCCTAAATGACACTTACCAAGTCTCAGATAATATTGTCCAAATCCTAGCAGCTCTGACTTTGCAGAAAGTAATGAAAATGACGCTAAAGTGTCTAACTGCAAATCATGCTTAAAAGAATGTAAGTCAAAGGGAAACCTAAAGTTCGGCCCTGACCAAAGCTTTAGTTCATTTTCTGTCGTAAACCACGACATAAGTTCAACTAAGTGGTCATCAGATGGTTGAGATAAATACATAGACACCTTTAGCATTATTTCGAGAAAGTAACCTGACATGCAAGCAAGGTGCATCACAATGAATCTTGCCCCAGACTATCCTATAAATAAGCTAAGCTAGCCAAGTTAGGTTAGCTAATTTAGCTATTAATAAAGTGACCTGATAACGCCAAAGCACTACGATTATGTAATACGCTGTGACATTGCGCTAAAATAGACAAGGCAATTGACTCAGGTAGTTCGCCACCAATATCTAGCCCTACGGGGCCATTAACATGACGTGTCAGCCAAGTTATGTCACTAATATCAGCTAAGCTTTCAACATTATGTCGTCGTTCCATGGGTCCTAATAAACCAATATATTTTGCAACCTTATTTTCATGCAATAAACGCAACCAAGCCGCGTCTAAATTTAAGTTATGCGTCATCAACACAGCGGCATCAAGTTGTTTAAATTGTGCGGTTTGAGAAAAGTCATCGGGATGAATTCTAAAGATATCAGCGGCATGTTTAAAGCTGCTACTGCGCGCATAGCTTGAACGATGGTCAACAACCGTTACACGCCAGCCCATTTGTGCCGCCATGGTTACTAGCGGAATAGCATCGGAGCCACCACCAAAAATCCATAAGTTAGTCGGCGCAGATATTTTAGTAAACGACAGTTCAGATTGACCTAAAACTATATGACTGTGCGCTTTATTTAGTTTGATCATTTCACTCAGGGCGTCATTTTCAATACTTTCTTGTGCCTGATCGGTGGACATTAACAACTGGCCTACATTATCAAATAAATCTATCGCATTTAATGATTTTTTTGCTGCCTCAACCGTTAAAAATGTCTGTTGTAAATAGCTGGTTTCCCCCGTTTGCATACGTTTAAAAAGCATTGCTAACAAACGTTGATGTGCTGCTGTGACATATTGCAGTAATACACCTATTTTACCTTTGCAGCCTACACCTAACTCGGCAGCATAACCGTCTTCTTCAAGCATATCGTATTCAACATAATGCGCTTGTTCGTTATCGAAGACTTTTTTAGCATGTAAAACGATATTGGCCTCTAAACAGCCGCCACTAACTAAGCCATGTGATTGACCTAAGTTATTCACCAGCATAATAGCGCCGGGTGAGCGATAACTTGAACCTTCTTTATTCACTATGGTAGCAAGTACCCAGTTAAGTTTATCGCTGTGATTTAAGTAATATTCAAGCAAGGAAAAATGGGAATGGTTATTGAGCAAGGACAGTCCTTAAAAATATGGGGAAATAGTTTATCAATATAGCGATAATTTACAGAGGTTAAGACTGGACAGTAAATGATGTCTAGCCAATATTTATAACATTATATCGACTAGACAAACATTAAATCAATATTTAGCTGAGCAGCGCTTCAATATCAAATTCATCAAGCTGTTTAGGGTCGGCAAAATTAATGATGTATTGCTCATACACTTTAGCGCGGACAAATATAGCAAATAGATCGCCATCAAGGTGATTGTTTTTCACCATACTGCTCATTATTTTTAAACATTCACTTACCGGCTTGGCACTTTTGTAGGGTCTATCAGCGGCAGACAATGCTTCGAAAATATCAGCTAATGCCATTAACCTTGCTGGCACCGACATTTGCTCTTTCGTTAAACCGCGAGGATAGCCTTTACCATCCATCGTTTCATGATGACCTAAAGCGTATTCTGCTACGTTGGCAAGGTGTTTTGGAAAAGGTAAGGCTTCAAGTATATCTAACGTTACATCCATATGTTTTTGAATGATTTTTCTTTCTTCATTATTCAATGTGCCGCGTTTAATACTTAAATTAGTTATTTCATCGGCTGATAACAGCGGTTGCTTCACTTTATCTATAGTTATTTCGTATCTAGCAGAAATCGTATGTATATTTTGCTCTTGTTCATCGGTTAGAAACTCGCCACCTACGTTAACTTTTTGTAGAAATGCGTTATCTAAGTTTAGTTGTTTTTGCGCTAAATCTCTTTTACGCTCTAGTTGCTCAACCTGAATATCTTTACCCGCTTTTAATGCCGTGATCATTTTTTCTTGAAATTTAAGTTCGATATCACGACTAGCAATTTCTAGCTTAGCGGAAACATAGTGAATGCGGTCAAATATGGTTTCTAATTTCTTTGATTTTTCCATCACATGATCTGGCGTCGCAATTTTGCCGCAGTCATGTAACCAACCAGCGATACTCAGTTGATGCCTTTCTTGTGCTGAGAGTTTAAAAGACGCTAAAGGCCCTTCATTATAATCACTTACCGCGTCCGCAATCATCAAGGTTAGTTCTGGAACACGTTTACAATGCCCGCCAGTGTGAGACGATTTAGCATCAATCGCTAATGCTATTGTTTTAGCGAAAGACTCAAACAACTGCTGCATATTTGATATAAGCGCTTTGTTGGTTAAGGCAATGGCGCCTAAAGAGGCAAAAGATAATATTTGTTGTTCAACTTCAGTTGAAAAGCTGATAATTTCTGCATCGTCCATGGCATTAATCAGTTGAATAACGCCAATAATATCGCCGGTATGATCTTTCAGCGGAAAGGTCAGCATGGATTTTGTGCGATAACCCGTCGTACTGTCCATTTTTCTTGCGGCGCTAAAATCGAATGGCAGCGCATCGTAGACATCTTTGATATTGATCACTTCACCGGTATTCGCAGCATGGGCGACTATCGCGGAACGGTTTGGTTGGTTTTCGATAAATAACGGAATGCCAGGGAAATTAATCGGTGAGTCAGAGCTACCACCAAGGTGTAATTTCATACTTTTGTTGTATATTGTACGAAATTCTAACTCTTTTAAACCATTAACCAAATATATAGAACCGGCATCGGAATTCGACACTTCAACCGCTGCTAATAGTATCTTTTCCATTAACAAGTCAGTGTTTTCTTCTTTACTTAATTGGATACTAATATTTAGTAAATGCTCGAAAGCAGCTTGTTGTGATGATTTATTTGTCATAATGAATTACTTACTTTCATGGGTATATACCCCATCCCAGTCCGTTGCCTCGACATTATCGATAAGATTTTCTATTCTTGTTATTAATATACTATAAATTGTTATTGGCAAGTTAGCACTTTGTTTTAATTGCATAAACATTTCTTTAGCTTCAATGAAATTACCGGTCAGGTAATGTTCCATAGCGGTTTCATGTAATAAAACATCAGCTTTCGTAGTATCACTTACATCAGCATCAAAGCCTATAGGCTGATATATTTCAACCGCAGTGTGCTTACCTTTAACTTTTATTCTATCCATTTTCCTACAGATAATCCCTTGTTTAGTAATATCTGTAAAAGTAGTGCTTGATACTAAAATATCGACACCATAATATTTTGTTAACGATTCTATTCTCGCACCTAGATTTACCGCATCGCCAAGAACAGTATAAGCTTTTCTGTACGAGGACCCCATATCTCCGACCACCATTTCGCCGGTACTTATACCAATACCTACGCGAATTTCAGGCCAGTTTTTCTCTTTAAATTGCTCACTCAGCACTTCGGTTAGGGTAATTAATTGCATCGCACTAATAACCGCATTAACCGCATGGTCTTCATCTTCTAGCGGCGCATTCCAGAGTGCCATGATCATATCGCCCACGTACTTATCGATCGTACCTTTGTTGTTAAAGATAATAGCGGTTGCTTCTGATAAGTATTCTTTAAGAAAGTCACTTAATTCTTCAGGGGTAAATTGTTCTGACAAGGTAGTAAAATCTCTAATATCAGCAAACAATACCGACATTTCTTTACGCTCTGTTTTTAGCTCTACACCTTTCGCTGAACGGATCATTTTCTCGATATATGCTGGCGGTACATACTGATCAAACATACTTTTAATTTTTTTACGATTGGCATTTTCTGATATAAAACCCACGGCGCCATAATAAATAGTTAATAACGTTATCAGTAATATTATTTGAAATAATGGCAAACTAACTTTTAACGCCCACCAACAATACCAATTAAAACTTATATGCAAAGCAAAGCTAAGGAGGCTGATGAGTAAAATTCTTATTGGTCCTTGGCTTGCCATTAAAATGGACAGGGTAAAGCCGGTTAATAGCAATAACGTAAAAACAATCGCTAAGGTAATATCAAGTTCAACTGGTAATATTTCTGGGTGAATAAGCCCTTCAAACACATTAGCATGCACTTCTACCCCCGGATATTGCACACCAACCGAGGTTGTCCTCAAATCCGCTAAGCCTACGGCCGATGTACCAATAAAGACCACAGAACCGTCTAATACCTCTTGCGCTACGCGATCATTTAAAACATCGGTAGCAGAAATATATTGGAAACTGCGTTCACGGCCCTTGTAAGGAATAAATATTTGACCTTTCTCATTGGTAGGAATGAAATGATTACCGAAACTTAACCCCTGTAACCATGTGGAATCACCAGAGACTTTACTTTTGGTTTCAATTTTATCAGCTAAGGTGTAAACGCGCGCTGCCTCTAGGGCTAATGAAGGGTATAATTGGCCTTGGTAATTCAATACTAAGGAAGCCTTGCGAATAAAACCATCACTTTCAGGGACCGAGTTGATAAACCCCGCCCCGGTTGCGGCAGACTGTAACGTGGGGATATTACCAAGCACATGCTCAAAAGAGGCTATTTCAGATAATTGCCCTTTGGCATAAGACCAGTCAATAACAGGATCAGGCAATTGCCCTGCGGTTTGCGCGCGATCATCAAATAAAAATCCTAATATGACTTCCGAGTTGCTCAGCGTTTCTGCAAATTCTTGATCAAAATTGACCGAGTCCGTCAGTTGTTGTATTTGCGCACGAGATTGCGCGCCAAGGTCTTTATTTTTATTTAAAATAACTTCAACAGCATTTCTTTCAGGCTCGGCGAAAAAAATATCAAATGCAACAACAACCACTCCTGCATCCATTAATTTGGTCACTAAGTCGCTAACTTTACTGCGGCTCCAAGGATGGCGTCCTTGTTCGCGCATGCTTTTTTCGTCAATATCAATAATAATGACTTGTTCGTCAAATTCTCGCATTTCTGGCGATAGCGTTGCCAGTAATCGCGCATCATACAAAATACCTTCTACACGCTGCAGCAGTTTCTGCACATTATCCATACTAATGTAATTTAAACCAATCACTAATAAGGTGATGGCTAAACCAACAAGAAAGCTTTTCGAGCGGAAACTAGAGATCATTTAGTGACTTACTTTTATCGGCGGGGAAATATTTTGCTTTGTTAAGTCGACAACCATACCTTCTCGAGCGCAAAATATGCTGAGCTTATTTTTGTACTCAGCTTGTAACTTTTGTTCTTCAAGCAAAAGTTCATCATCGGTACGGGCGGGATCGTGGCTAATTATATATAAACTTTTAACTTTTGCTTCACAGGCTAGTTTTGCTACTTCTGAAAACGTGCTATGCCCCCAACCCAGTTTTAAAGGTAAGTCTGCTTCGATATATTGAGCGTCATGAATTAAGATATCGGCGTCAGCAATAAACTCAAGCCATTGCTGCCATGACGTATTTTTAACGTTTGGAGAATTCAATTCATTGTCTGTAACATAGGCAACTTTCTTACCTTCAGCCATTAAACAATAGGCCGTACCACCATCGGGGTGATTTAAGCGTTGCGTGTTAACGCTAAAGCCGGGGATTTCGAAATGACTTAATTGTGATTTTTCAGCATCAACTTTAATATTAGCGGGTAATTGCTGAAACTTAACCGGATGAGTGGAGCCTGACATTTGGGTTAATATTGCGTCTTTATCTTCACAATCCACTTCGCCTGTCACAATAACTATATCTCTTTTCGATTGAAATATAGGCTTAAAATAAGGAAAGCCTTGAATGTGATCCCAATGATTATGGGTCAGCAATATGTTGATGGGACCTTGTGTTTTCTCCAGTCGCTCACCGAGCGCGATAATACCAGTGCCTGAATCTAAAACCACATCATCGCCAGTTTCTAAACAGATATAAACACAAGATGTGTTACCACCAAATATCAGGGTATTTCTACCCGGTGTTGGGGTAGAGCCCCTAACACCGTAGAATTCTACTTTCATAAAATTAGTTACCGCTTTAGAAAAAGGTTACTTTAATGTGTAATGACTAATATCAATATTATTTTTTTCTACACTATTGATATAACATTGACCAGCAACAATAAATGAACTGTTATTGAGTAAGATAATGGACTCTAGCTTTGCTGCATTTGGACAAGCTGGTGACCTAAAGTAACCATTATAATTAAATGCATTATCTAAACTGCCGTTGGATTTAATTCGGCCGATCATTTTCTTTTGTTTGACTAAACTAATGTCACTATAGCCAACCACTACAATATTATCATTGCTATCGATAACGGCATTAGTCACTCCTGCCTCAGCGCCCAACTCAAGTAGTGAGCTCATATCAAAAAACGCTTTACCGTCGCCAGAAAAACTTCCATCGAGTACGCCTGAAGTGCTTGATTTCACTATCACAATTTCCGCTGATGCTCCTAAGTCATTGCCGATCCAGTACAAGTCATTGTTACTATCAAAAAGCAATTGCTCAACGCTTTCATCAATACCCGAATTTGTATCAACGGTGACTGCATTATCAAGTGTTCCTGTTACTAAATATTTAGCCATTAACAGGTCTTTGTCGCCACTAAGGCGATTACCACCGGCATAAATATTGTCGATAGCATCAATAACAACGGTTATATAATCATCAGTATTAGCGCCAATAACATAGCCTGGCGTGCCTAAAGTATTAAATAGCGTATCAAGTGCACCTGCAGCAGTTAACCGTAAAACAAAAGCACTGTTACTACCGCTTTCAAAGTTACCTACGGCAATAAGTCTACCTTGGCTATCGGCTTTTACTTGATTAAATTGAATATTAGTCGCACTTATGGCCGAGGAGGTATAAACGCCATTAGTAGCAAAGCCAGTATCTAACAGGCCGTTTTGATCAATACGGGCAACAAAGCCATTAGTACTGATACCTTCAGTGACATTGCCATAAACAATAAAGTTGCCGCTAGCTAATTCAAACAGGCCATTAACCGTTGCAGTGGAGCCAATTTTTATTTGCTTATGACCATCAGAGTCAAACGTGGTATCTAAAGCACCGGCACTTGTTAGCCTAGTTAAAATGATATGCTTATTGGTAGTGTCATCAGCAGTTGATGCTACTAAATACTTATCTTTTTGAGCCCCATTTTGAATCTCAATAACTTGCGCAACGATATCATCTGATGGCGTGCTTGAATGGGTTAACGTGTGCTTACCATTAACAATATCATTGTTATTAAAAGCATCGCCGCTGGAATCAAAAGCACTGATAATCATGTTGTTATCACTGCCATCTTCGACATAGCCTGGCACCCACATACCTTTGCCGCTGTCTAAGCTCATCGCCCGGGCATAAGCATTAGCGCCACCATAATTTAGAGCTTGATAACCGTTAATGCCATAGTTAGCAGTATCAACACTGCCATCAAGTAAAATACGCGTAGCAAATGGCTGATAATTACTGCCATTAAATACGTTACCGGTCAAATGTAAATCATCATCCCCGTAATTATAGGTGTAACTAGTAAACTCACTCTTACCAGTGCTTGGCACACCATCAACATCGTAAATTGCCACTCCGTTAGTACCAAAACCCGGTACATAAGCAGCATAACTGTCTAATTCAATAATAAAGGCATCTTGCTCACCATTAGCCAAAACTGTAGAGCCGGCTATATGTGCCGTGTGCTCACCGAATCCGGTATTCTCGCCATCGATAGCCCCCACTTTATCATCAGTGCCAATACCGCCCACGTCATAAGTTACTGGTGTACTACTATTAAATTTCAAATAATTACCATCGGAATTTTTGGGGTTAAATATCCATGCGAAAATATCGTAATCGCCATCTGCCGTTAAAACATTACCGGCAATCATAGCCTCATTATTATGCGGGTTGTATACGGCGATACCTTCATCATCTAAACCTAAACCGGTAATATCGAGCATAATATGGGGCGAATAAACAACCTCCACATTGTTAACAAAAGTGGTCGATGCTTGAAAATTGCCATCTTTATCTACTCTAATCACCAATAGGTCATCATCAGTAGCGCCCTTCACTTTACCTACGGCTACGACTGTATCAATGTCAGTAAGTGGCTTTCCCTGCTCAGCAGGTATTACAAAAGCAACCGCGTCATTTATCGTGAGAATTTTTTGCTCGGTAGTACAACGTAAGCCACTGTCACCAAAGCTGACATTGATATCACCGATGTTATTGACCTTAATAAAACAGACTTCCGTATAGCTGTCTTCATTGCGTTCGAAGGTTATGAAATAGTCACCTGCTATTGCAACAATCGCTTTAGCATATTCATTCGCGCCATAATCGAAGGTTTTTATACCGTTGGTGCCAAAACCAGCATCTAAAGTACCGTCGTTGTTATACGCCACCATATAAATATCTTTATCGACGTTATCTATGCTACCGACAAAATACACTTTAGTGCCGTCAGAAACTGAGTCGGTTAACTGTGCTTGAGTTTTCAAGCCAGTTAATTCTAGCGAACCAAAAGCTGTGAGACCAAAATTTGCTTCTTCGGTTATTGCTGCATCTCCAAGTATATCAATTATATTAATGGTAACTGCAACATTGCTAGATTCTGCAATTGGGGTGCCATTGTCAGTAATAGTGACTGTTAAGGCATGTTGGATATTAGTTTCAAAATCTAAAGGATTAATACCTTTTACCGTGATAATTCCGCTTGATGGGTCGATTTGAAACAGGCTAATATCGCCAGAGGTAAGTGAATATACCAGCTTGTCATTTTCTATATCGCTAGCGCTAATGGTGCCAACTACGTCACCATCAGTTGCTGTTTCATTAATGCTAAAGGTATAAGAGCTTGCATCAGGAATAGGCGCATCGTTTACCGCTAATATATTAAGCTCAACCGTAATGGTTTCGCTCTCATCAACACCATCACTCACTTTATAAGTAAAACTGTCTGCGCCATTGACGTTCAGGGTAGGCACATAATTGAACGAGCCATCACTATTAACCGTTAAACTGCCGTTAGTTGTATCATCCGACACTGAAGTTACCGTTAGCGTGTCATCCTCCACATCACTCGTGCCACTTAACAGGTTTTCAGCATCGGTGACTAATTTATTTAACGGACTATCTTCATCAAATGTAAAGCTTTTGGTCGTACTCGCAACCACAGGAACATCATTAACAGCATGAACAATTAAAGTGACAGTTGCTTGTGCTGTGCCACCTTTACCGTCACTGATTTTATAGGTAAAACTGTCCTGGCTGAAGAAATCAGCATCTGGCACATAAGTGAATGAACCATCAGTATTTAGCGTTAAAGTACCATTACTCACACCTGATACCGGCTTGCTATCTACCGTTAAAGTGTCACCATCGCCATCGGTGTCATTACTTAACAACTGGTCACCATCAGTAACCGCCCTAACCCAAGTAAAATCTTCATTAAAACTATAGCTGTCATCAACGGCAATAGGTATTTCATTAATAAGATTGACCGTTAGTGTAACGGTTGCTTGTGCCGTACCACCATTTCCGTCCATAACTTGATAAGTAAAGCTATCAACACCACTGAAATTAAGGTCAGGTATATAACTGAACGAGCCATTGCTATTCAGTGTTAAATTCCCGTTGCTAACATCCGCCAATGGTTGTGTATTTAGCGTAGCACGCGTCTTAGTTTTCGCTGGGCTAGCCACTGGAGTGGTATCAACAGTTAACGTGTCACCATCAACATCACTGTCATTTGATAGTAAATTGTTATTATCGGTAACTAGAATAGTCAACCCCGTATCTTCAGCCAAACTATAGCTATCATCCAACGCTATTGGCGCATCATTTATCGGTAGTACCGTTAGTAGCAGTGAGCCTGTTTCGGCTAAATTGATATTATCTGTCATGACATAAGTGACATTGATTTGACCAAAAAAGTCTTGTGCAGGTGTTATGTTAAGCTTACCGTTAACAATGGTTGCAGTGCCGTTTTCAAGGCTCACCGAAACTAAGGAGAGTGTATCTCCTTCTTTATCAATATCGTTAGCTAATACATCAACAACCACACTGGAGTCTTCATTCGTCGACGCCACATCATCAACGGCTATTGGGCTGTCATTTAGTGGTAAAACATCGATATTAACATTAGCGGTATTGGTCAGTCCCGAGGAGCTGATAACTTGATAAGTAAAACTATCGACACCGTTAAAATCAGTATTCGGCGTGTAGCTAAAACTGCCATCTACAGCTAAAACTAAAACACCATTTTGCGGCGTGTTTACAGCTCTTGTATTAACGGTTAGCTGAGCGTTGTCAAAATCTACATCATTCACCAACAGGCCAGATGATGCGTCAACAACTAGCTTTACATCTTCTTCTGTTAGGTAATTATCATCAAGGGCAATCGGTATATCAGCTGTTGGGTTGATAGTAATACTAACAAAGGCTTGCGCGAGAATATCGGCTGAATTTTTTATCTGATATTGAAACTGATCTATGCCGGTAAAGTTACTGTTAGGAATATAGGTAAATGTACCATCTAAGGCTAAATTTAATTGCCCGTGTTGCGGCTCTATCAATAGACTTTCTAATAGTTCAAATGACAAGCCATTCGGATCACTATCATTCGCTAAAATGCCTGAGCCCACAGTGCCAATAATTAACGTATTGTCTTCATCAACCGTGTAAGTATCATTAAGAGCGGTCGGAGGTAGAATATTTCCATTCGGTACTATCGTTACTGTCGCTGTTGCAGAACCACCCTGGCCATCAATAACTTGATACTCAAACTGGTCGTTTTCCGACAATACGCCAACAGACTGATAAGAAAAGCTGCCATCAGCATTTATAATTACCTTACCAAGCTGAGGAGAAGTAATGGCTGTTGTTATAACTTGTAGATCATCACCGTCAATATCAGAATCATTACTTAATAAGTTGGTATCGGCAGCATTAATTTCACCGCTAGCATCAACACCATAAGTATCAGCTACCGCAGTCGGGTTATCATTTATCGGTAAAACTTCGAAGATAGCTGTTGCTTCAGCTGTTGCGCCTTCCGCATCAATAATTCTATAGCTAGCACTGTCTGTACCATTAAAGTTTAAGCGCGGTGTATAGGTAAAGTTACCTATGTCATCAAAAGTTAATGTGCCATTAAATGGCTGAAGCGTAACACTGTCTAGTGTGATAACTTGTCCATCTGGATCAACATCATTGTCTAATACGTTAACGTTTAAGGTTTCATCTTCGTTAACTTGATAATTATCATTATTAGCAATCGGCGCTAAATTAGCGACTCCACCCAGTTTAGCAATGCTGTAAGGTACAGATTTACCGCTTTCGCCACCACTATCTATACCAGTAACCAGTAAGTGATAGTTTTTGGTGGGATCAGCGTCAGTAAATTGAGCTGTTGTGCCATTAATAGCAAGTTGTTGCAGACCATTATCAAGTTCTATGGCATTGGATGAGGTTATTCCAACCTCTGTAGCTGCATATAAATTATAACGTTCTAGTTTCGAGTTACCTGACCATGAAACAGAGATAACTGAGTTTTCTCGGCTAGCACTAATGGCTGAAATTTGAATAGGTTGCCAATTAACACTCAGAGCATCGACAACAGCACTATTGCCTAAATTGTCTTCAACAACCAGCTCTATTCGTAAAGAGCCACCAATTTCATTAGCAAACTGTGGGTTAAACCCGGTAATTGTAGCTTGAAAATCGAGGGCACAGTTTTCTGAGCATAAAACGAAGCTTCGCTCAGCGTTAGGTAAATAAAGTGAGACTTTATTCATTACATCAGTGTCTGCTGCACTAACACCTAAGGTTAAATTTCCTTCAACATTGCCGTTTGAACTTGCATGTCGCAGTGTACCTGTTGCATTAGAAAAGCTCGTACTTACCGTGCTATTGCTGACGCTTTCGGTGCCAGCGACTTTTTTTGCTACCAACAAAGTGGTACCGGTTTGGCCCGTTAAGTCTATCGTAGGTCCAGCTGAAGGCTGTGGTACTGTTATTATGGGTGCTGCACTGCTCGTTTCTTTTGCAGACTCTGACCCACCGCCACCACAAGCTGTTAGGCTCAATAAAGCAATAATATATATACATCTATTAATATACATTTTTATAATCCTAAAGTTTATGGACGAATATTAAATGAGCCGTCAGCATTCACTGATGGGTTATTAATTTCTTTTAAGTTAAAGCCACCAATAATTTCGTCTAAACCGTTAGCGAAAGCGGCAAATATAATGCCATCTGCTTTATTATTACCATGTGAAGCGAAGTTAATACCTAAATCAAGTTGGTCAACATTAATCAAACCTGAATAAGCCGCAAACCACTCACCTTGGCTGTCGGAAAAACTTAATGTGCCTTCTGGAATAGCAGCATTATCAAAATCAATAGTCATGCTCATGGCGAAATCGTTCACTTGACCAACGCTTGAGTTAATCGTGCTTTGAATAACATTATTATAGGCAAGTGTTCCTGTGCGTTCTGCTATCAATTCTTCGATAGGTAAACCGTTAATCCCCTGCCATTCAGACTCGGTGTAAACGTTACTCTCTGCTGGGTTACTATCATTATCCAATGCATCGTTACTGAGAGGACTTACGCCAGAATCTGCAATGGAGTCTTGTGGAGATTGATTAGTGTCTGTATCAGAACCTTCATCGGCAGCGTCTTCGGATGATACGTCAGAAAAGCCTAAAGAGATAATAGCGGGTGCTTGTGTCATCCGCTTTATTTGACCTTGAGCATTAACAGAAGCAAAGGTAAAATCTTCAGTACTGCCTAATGACAAAATACTTTGATCATTTAATCTCACATCAATATTACCGCTATAAACAGCAAAAAAGGTTTCTTCTCCAACAACTTCTACGGCAAAGTGCGTACCACGAATACCAATACTGCCTACCGGTGTTTTGACTTGATAGTCACCACCCGACTTTTTAATTAAACCACTGATTGAGCGCAAACCACCATTTACTACCTCTAAAGTAGCTGACGCTTCACCTGCTTCAGGATTATATTTATAATTACTGATCAGAATTTCTGTATTTTCTTTTAAAGTAATTAAACCGCCATCAGACATACTAAATTGGGCTTTACTTTTATCACCGGTGGTAATGTTATCGACACTGAAGATTTCAGAGCGCCGTTTCAGTTTTCGCTTTTCTTTGCTGGCTTGATCGTATGCTTCAACTTTACCTTTGGCTAAAATCGTTTTACCCGCTACATCACTTGCTAGTACCGTGTGGCTAATGCTCATCACCAATGTAAAAACACTAATAAGTTTAATAGTTTTAAACATTTTTTTGTTATCTAAAAACTTTAAATTATTCATAGTTTGCTCCTAAAAGCTCATACGAGCAGATAAATTAATTTCAGCTCGTTGATAGGAAAAAAGTGCTAAGTTGCTGTCTTTGTCTTGCATGTTAGCGCTTAATTGATAAGACCATCTTGTGGAATCTTTATATAAAATCGAAGTGCTAAATAACCACATATCATCAACTTGCTTTTCTAAAAAGAATGGATGTTGATGCTGATAAGCTTGATGCTGAAAACTAATATTTGCACTGGCTAGCCAGAATTGATTAATGGCAAAATTCGCCATGTAACTAATAGCATTTGTTTTTTTGCTATTGTGCTGGCTTTCAACAAATTCACTTTCTTCTTCTGAATATACAATTGAAAGCGCATGTCGCCACCTTTGCATAATATACTGAGCAGATATTTGCAAAGAAGCATCATCAGTATTTAATAAACGATTAATGTCATTTTTCGACTTTCCAACAAAGGCCTGACCAGAAAGAAGCCATTGTTTATCTATAGTTTTATTTATCCCAACCGTAGCGCCATATTGTGTTCTGTAATAGCTACCATCTAACCATAGCGGAACGGCTCTAACCCCAGCGCTGGCACTAAAAGCATCAAAATCTTTCTGGTATTGAAGGTTAGTACGCACTGTAAATCGATTATATTCAGAATCACTAGTAAAATAGTGTAATTTACTGGTGCCTGAAAAGGTTAATTTAGACGATTGAGTTAAAGCTTTACTGCCGACTAATTGATACCCGAGTGCTAAATAACTATCACTATTTTCTTTACTGTTTTCAGACAATATAATGTCTTGATCTAAAAAAGGTAGGTATATATTATCTTCGCTTGTACCGGCATTAATGTTCGAGTCGTAGCCTAAGTTAACATTTACTGATTGCTGAATAACTAAAGATTGACTGCTCAAAGCGGCAACAGAAATATTATTCAGGTTTGCTGCGGACTGTTTTAATTTAGGAGAAATAGTTTCTGCTTTACTTAAGGATTGGGTTATCTCAATGGCACCATGATAGTTTTTCATCGTGTAATAGGCGCTAGCAAGATAATATTGAGCGTCTAACCAACTAGGTTGATTCGCGACTACGCGTTCAAAAGCATAAACAGCACGTTCATTTTCTTGTACTTTCATTGCCGCTAGGCCGTAAAGAAAATCAAAATCAACGTCGCCCAAGTGGACTGCTTCAAGTGTTGTTGCTAATTGCCAAGCACTTGCACTTTCATTATTTTGAATTTTCTCTCTTAATTGCGTAAAAGCACCGTTATCTCGAAACGTTTTGGCATCAATTGCTTCACTGGTGAGCAACAACAAGAAAATAACTAATAGAATTTTCTTCACTCTACCTTCCTAGTCTGAATAAAATGATTACTGTATTCAACCGTATTAGCGCTGTAAATGCAATAAAATTGTAAATCTGGCTTGATTTAAATAACAAAAAAAAGATGTGATATATTGTTGTATCGCTATATTAAGCGTCGTGCGCAGGCGTATTTCAGCATAATGACTGTATGTAACGAAACAGGTTAATTGTTACAAAAAATAACAGATCAGTTTTTCATTTTTGACGGGAAAATATACGAGAATAAGCCAAGGTTAGGTTTTATTGGCTTATTCTCGTGATTAGCTTTAATCGAGACCTTGTGCGGTTTTACACGCTGAAGTTATTTTTGACCAATCTTTATTTGCAACCCATTCAGGGTTAACAATCCAAGTACCACCTACAGCAAATACATTAGTTAACGCTAAAAATTCTTGTTGATTTTTTTCGTTAATGCCACCGGTAGGACAAAAAGTAATGTCTTTAAAAACTGATCCCATAGCTTTTAAAAAGGGTGCGCCACCAGATAATGAAGCAGGGAATAATTTTAGCTCGGTATAGCCAAATTCTCTCGCTAAAAGTATGTCTGAACTATTCGACACACCGGGCAGCACTGGAACCTTACAATTATCTAAATGTGTTAATAAGCTACTTGAGATGGTTGGCGTAATAATAAAGTCACTACCGGCTGCAAGCGCTTGCTTTAAAATGTCAGCGTCGAGAACCGTACCTGCACCTACTTTTAAATCTGGCAGCTCAAGTTTAATGGCTTTAATAATATCAATTGATGCTTGCGTTCTCAGCACCACTTCAACCAAACCGATACCGGCTGCAGCCATGGCTTTAGCAATTTCTAGCCCTTGAGAAACTGAATCTGCTTGAATAATAGGGAGCAATTTTTGCTTTCCCATTAAAGTGGAAAATAATGTCATGAATATTCCTTTAAAGAAGTATATATAATCGTTAACTGATGTTAAAAATTAGCTAACTATAAATTGTTTATAAGCCTGCTTATCTACAATCGCGCCTTTATGCTGAATAACAAATCCAGCAGCTTTTGATGCTAAAGCAATTGAGTCAGCAACTGAGTGCCCGTTAATACGCGAACCGAGATAAACGCCATTAAATGAATCGCCAGCAGAGGTTGTATCCACTACGTTTTCAACCGGTGTGATGTCAAATTTAGTAGTTTCGCCATTAACAACGACTAAAATTCCTTGTTCACCATTTTTGATAACTAATTCATTGACACCAAACTGCTGACAATACTCGTTCACTTCTTCAGCGCTTATCATGCCAAATAATTGTTCAAAATCGTCAACGCCCGGCAGTGATAAATCAGACTTTTGTAATGCTAACTCAAACTGCACTTGAGCTTCTTTAGCGTTACTCCACAAGCGAGGTCGATAGTTCGGGTCAAAGACTATTTGTACTCCACCAGCTTTTAATTTATCAATTAAAGTCCAGAAATCATCCCTTGCTTCAGGCTCTATAACCGCCAAAGAAATGCCTGAGAAGAAAAACATATCTCCTTTAGATAATTCGCTAATAGCATCATCATTAATATGTTGCATTACTTGACGAGCAGCTGAGTTTTCACGCCAATATGAGAAGCTACGCTCACCTTGTTCGTCAAGTTGTATCGAATATAGACCAGGGATTTTTGTTGCTGATTTATAGACAAAATTAACGCCAATATTTTCACTGGTAAAATAGTTGATCATATCAAGGCTAAATTGGTCTTCACCTACGGCGGTAACTAAATGCACGTTTAGATCAGCGAAAGTGCGTTTTAGATACACTGCAGTGTTAAAAACATCTCCAGCAAACGATTGTTTCATTGTCTTCGATGACTTCTCTTGAGAAGTAGTCATCAATTCAATCATACATTCACCGAATAAAAAAATGTTCTTCATTTACATAGCCTTTTTAACTTTAATTGAAATTTATCGATCATTAATTATCGAATTACTTAGCTTTTA
Source organism: Cognaticolwellia beringensis (assembly GCF_002076895.1). Classification (NCBI taxonomy): domain Bacteria; kingdom Pseudomonadati; phylum Pseudomonadota; class Gammaproteobacteria; order Alteromonadales; family Colwelliaceae; genus Cognaticolwellia; species Cognaticolwellia beringensis. Next base: position 3,147,711 of record NZ_CP020465.1, on the reverse strand, counting down.
ATGGCTCAATTTTTGGAATAAGAATCCAAACCGCTGCCATGGCGATAACCGCTAAGGATGCACCAATAACGAATGCAGGAGTATAATTACCATCAGCCGTTAAAAATGGTACTAGTGCTGTTAAGCCTAATGCACCCAATTTTGCCGCCATACCTGAGAAACCTGAAAGCGTACCAACAGATTTTTTACCGTACAGATCACTTGGCAATGTTTGAAGATTACTAATAACCGTTTGAAAACCAAATAAAATAACCGCCATAATCATAACCGCTGTAGTAGGTCCACCAGGACTTGCCATCGCTAATAGCGCGGGTAACATAATCAAACAACCTAAGGTAATGGTTAATTTACGTGTTTTATCTACATTCCAACCTGCTTTTATACGATTTTGTGCGAGTAGACCACCAAACCAAGCACCTAACATGGCACCAACATAAGGCACCCAGCCATAGATACCAATAGATTTAACGTCCATGCCGTAGACTTCGTTCAGATAGATCGGAATCCAGAATACAAATAACCACCAAATAGGGTCAATCGCCGCAGAAGCAATAATAACGCCCCAGCTTTCTTTACGAGAAAGTAACTCGCGCGTTGTAGGATTAAACTCTTCTACTTCCTCTTTAAGCGCTGTAGTGTCTGTATCTCGTTGACCTGTTAAAATATAAGCGCGCTCTTCGTCAGTAATCCAAGGATGAGACTTCGGTGGAGCTTTCACCAATATTATCCAAGGTATAAGCCACAATAATCCAACTAAACCTATAACGACAAAGACCATTTGCCAGCTAAAATACACGGTCATGTAAGCCACTAACGGAATGGCAATAATACCGCCGATAGCAGCGCCTGAGTTAAAGATACCTTGTGCTAAAGCACGCTCTTTGGTCGGAAACCAATCCGCATTACTTTTAGCGGCTCCAGGCCAGTTTCCAGCTTCAGCCACACCTAAAATTGCGCGGAAAATACTAAAACTAAGTACCCCTTGAGCAAATGCATGAGCAGCTGTTGCAAGTGACCAAACACCTATAGATAGTACAAAACCTACACGTGTACCTACCCAGTCAAATATTTTGCCAAATATAGCTTGACCAAAGGCATAAGATAAGATGAAAACCATCGAAATATTGGCATATATTTGCTTACGTTCAAAAGCCGATTCATCAGGAAATAAATCTTCTACGATATCTGGCCATAGTACGGCAAGGGCTGAACGGTCAATATAGTTTATAACTGTGGCGAGTGCGATTAAGGCAATAACCCACCACCGAAGGTTTTTAATTTTCATACGCTACTTTCCTTATTATTAATATGATCAAAAGCACCTTCTTCGACAAAGTCTTCGCGTGCAGGGCTAAAAGTATCGATTAAAATACCACCGGTAGGACATGTAGCACCGTGATCGGCATGAGGAGGCATAAAACAACTATCACCGGCTTTTAAAATTGTAGTTACGCCATCAATGTTAAAGTGAAACTCCCCTTCAACCACATAAGTAACTTGTGAATGTCTGTGTGCGTGATTATAGCCAACTGCACCTTTTTCAAACCAAATTTTAACTGCCATCAACTCATGGTTGTAACCTAACATTTGACGCTTTAATCCGCCGCCTATGTCTTCAATTTCTGTTTCGTTACCAAATAAAAAATGTTCACTCTGACTCATGACTGACTCCTACTGTTTAATGTCGAATAATTTAAAACGGCCATCGAATTGATATTTAGAGCCATTAAATGAAAATGTATTTAATTGATTATTTTTTGTGGTATTAACCGCTAACAAATAATGCTTGTTATTGCTAAAGACAATATCAACTAAGTCTATATTATTGATTTTTTTATACGTCAAAGCTTCTACTTTGCTAACCGCGGAAATAGTAAACTCTTTGGATGGGTTATATTCTCCATGCGGCTCTAAAACGCTAACAAATGTATGGTTTTTAGCATGGGATTTACGGGTTATATAAGCGTTTTCATTACGTAAATTAAACAGAGGATCGTTTGCACCAATTTGGCTAAATATTAATGAGGCATCGCCGTCCATAATGCTTGAGCTAGTATAAAATCTACCGTTGTCATTTAACCACGTTATTTGCGCTAAGCCAGCTTTAGGTTGAGCTTGTGCTTTCAACCATAAATGTTGATAACCATTCTCTTTACCTAACACAGGCAGGCTAGTTAGTTGGGTGGCTAAGGTAAAGTTGGTACTAATTAAATGACCTTTAAAATGCACAGGCAAATCATACTGGTGTTCTTCGTTTGAATTAACATCAAAAATATCAACCACCAACGATTGCTCGTGATCTTGCTTGCTTTGCCTAGGTAAGTTAATTAATGCCATAGTTCGCTTTAGAGAAACGCCTTTATAAGCACTATCAATTTGCGCTGAACTGACCGTTGCATGTTCATTTTTAGCAAAAAACAATAATTCTGGGTGATTAGCATTACCCATTTCAACATTCGCATTAAAGTGTGATTTTTCATCAACGACCACAGTATTATGCGCGACAGTTTGTTTTGCCCAAGTGTCATTTTCAGGCAAATAACGACCGCCGTATTTTGCTTCAACATTAAGGAAACGAGCCGCACCATAGTCTGAAACGATTTCTTCACCTTTATCGTAAAACTGCCAAGTAAGTTTATCAAAATGGCCATGACCTAGTCCCTGAGCCGCCGGTTTAAATAATACCGCTTGCTCTCCACCAACATCTTGACGCATTACAACAAGCGCACCTTGCTTACCGTCATTACCATCGCCGAAGGCAACCGACTTAAATTTATAAGACGTGTCTAAGTTTTTATCTAAAGCATTCGCTACTTTTAAACCATCACCGGTTAAAATAACTTGGTCTTGCTGTCTAGCAATATCGAGTAAAGATGAATCTTCGGTTAATCCATAAGCGATGGTCACACCATTAACTAACTCAATAGTATCAATGCCTTTACTTTTTATAGCATCGTTTATAGGAAAGAAAAGCTTGTTGTAACTTAACTGAATAGTAGTATCAATAGCCTTTAATACAATACCATCGCGATATTGAAATATTTCTCGTTCCGGCTGATTGGTTTGAATTGCTTTAGCGAAGGTAACAAACGGCATTAGCGCATATCGTTGATAATATGGGCCTTCATTGTAATAACCTTGAGGAGAAAATAACTCATCAAGTTGCCTTAAAAACCCACCGGTACCTGATTTATCTAAACCATAAAGTGCTTGTTCAACCCATTCTTGCTCACCAAGCACATAACCGGTCATACCAACAGCTGCGGTAGTCCAGGTACCATGATTATGTACTTTATTAAATGTTTCTGGCGACTCAACAGATAAAAACTTAACGACTGGGCGAAACAAACCATTTTCTATTTCCGTTTTTTCGTTAGCGGTTAATGAACTTAAAATAAGGTCGTACGCTTGGCTGGTATACACTAACCAAACAGCTTCGTTTAAACTTTGCCAAAACAATTTACCTGGATTTTGTTTGCCCATTTTTCTTTTTGGGTGCAAAGGTAATGTCGGATAAAGCTTGGCATATTCGAGTAACATGTCACGCACATAACTGGCATATTTTTCATCTTGAGTTAATTGATAAACAATACCCGCGTCGTACATTAACTTATAGTTCTTCTTGTGGCGTTCATGAGTATAGCCACCGCCGCCATCTGCGGGTAAAGGCACGGTGATCACCTGTGCTATTTGTTCATCGACAGATAATTTACTCGCCACAAAAGCTTTCGTGAACTGTCCATCTTTTTGAATAGCGCCTCGCATATCTTTCACATCAGCCGTGCTGATTACTAGATTAGGGCTTGTCCTAGCCATTACCTTAGTACTCGCCAACAACGTAAAAACTACCATAGCGATTAAAAATATAATTCTGCTAGTTACATTGAATGATGAGTTAACAAATACTGTTTGATTATAATTTTTCATAGCGAAGCTCTTAATTAGATTGCTTGTTATTTGATAGCACAGCAGTGTGTGGACCTAATGCATGCAACTCTTTTACGCTAGGCGATGCTGTTTGCTTAAATAGGTTGTTTTTAACCGCGGTAATAGGCTCACCCACCGTATGTTCAATAACAATATTTGCTGTGTTATTAAAAGTGTTACTTTCGACGTTAGTCACCTGTACGCCGTGTAAGTAGAGACTTGAAGCTGATTTATTACGTTTACCTTTACCACTATTTTTAATGGTATTATCAAACATAGCTAAATGTGGACCAAAAGTACTTTCATCGGTGCCACCGCGATATAAATTAACTAAAGCGCCTTGCACATTATCAAAGGTATTATTCTTTAAGATTACATATTCAGCATTATAAATACCTAAGTCCTCAATCTCTTTATTTAGGCGCAGGAAATCTCCGGTAATATTGCTAAAATGGTTATCTGTTAATTCAATATAGTCTGCAAACGAGCCATTGCCGGCATCAAAAAAGTGGAATGAATGATTGATATCAAGTGCGCTAACCTTGCTATTACGCATTACAAAGCGATAGTTATAAACCATGCCCCACTTTTGAGAACGAACCAAGGTATTACCTGAAGCGTCAGGACTATTACTACCATTAATATCTAAACCATCAATCGTTAAGCTACCGCCATCAGAAATTTGAAATAATGTAGAACGTTGAAAAGTAACAATTGCCTTACCTTGATTTTTAGCTTTAATTGATATTGTTTTGTTAATATCAATAATTTTCCTAGCATTATATTCGCCATCGGCCAAAATAAGTACGTCGCCGTTATCGGCAGCTAGCACGGCATTAAATAATGCGTCATCTTCAGCTTTTACTTGAATAGTTTTACCTGATTCAAAAGCGACTAAACCTTCTGTTTTTGCATACCAATTTGGACCGGTTGCTGATTTTAAAACGGGAGTTAAATTCTTTTTAGCGCCTTTAGCAGCAAGCTTTGCGTTTATAGGGTAAAGCAAACCATTTTTAGCACGCTTAAGTTCAATTTTTTGTTGGTTAATGCCTGACGCCAGAGACTTAATTGCTACCGTATTAGCGACATTATCTTTAAATTTAATCCCGCTAACATCATCAAACAATGTAAATGGCTGCTGACCGTCTTCATTAAAAATCAAGTTGTTTTGTATCGTTGAACTAATTGGTACCGCACTTCTCTCTTTATCGCTTCCAGCGGCTAGTTGAATATGTTTAACATTAATGAAAGAGTTATTTTCAACTAAAGCATTCTCAACTTGGTGATAACGGTTAATTGATGAATTAGGTACACCATTCATGACAGTAAAGCCACTACCAAAACGATAGCCTGTTAGCCCTTCAAGGTAGTTATTACGAATAATTTGATCTTTATTTATAACGCGGATACCGCCAGTATGGTCAACACCATTGCCAAGAAAAACATTCTCTTCAATTATATTGCCATTACCATGGCGTAAGGTCAGTGTGCCTCTTGATTCGAAAAACACATTATTACGAATTTCATTTTTACCTGATTTAACTGAGATTATTTCTACCTCACCATCACAACGATCGAAATAGTTATTTTCAACCACGGTAAATGAATTCGATAATGAATAATGACTAGTCCCTATGCGAAGTGTTTCACCGCCATTAGATCCTAGTATTGGACGCGGCCCGAAATAATTGTGATCTATTTTATGATGGTTCTCTTGGCTTTCTTTAGTATTGAGACGAACAGCAACCGTTACACCTTTATTTCGTTTACCGCTTAAATAGTTGTGATCTAAGCGATTATATTGACCATATATGGCAACCCAATAATCAGATTCACGTTTATCTGGATTACTGAAGTTATCAATAACAACTTCAGTAACACGTGAATGATAGGCTAAGCTGTCTTTGTTACTTCTAAACGCAACAACGGCACTGCTCGGTGTAAAGCCATCTTTAAATACCAAGCCAGAAACAATTAAGTGTTTCCCTGCTAAACGCAAGTTTGATTGCCCTGTTAGGATAACTTTACCTTTAGTTTGTGCTTTTAAGGTTATCGGCTTTTCTTTTGTTCCGTTTCCTTCAAACAGAATTTCGAAATCATTCCATGTACCATTAGACAACACTATATTGTCACCTGCTTTAACTTTTTTTAGCGCATTTTTATAAGCCACTTGGTCATCAACCAACCATTCTTTAGCAAAAAGCGTCTTGGTAGTTAACGCCAAGCATAATGTTATGGTGAGACAACATAATAAGTAGGGTGATAATTTTGTTTGCTGCATAAAATAACCTATAAAATTAAAGTGTAAAATTTGACGAATTATTAATAATGATCAAATAACGCCAACATATTCTTATTAATTAAACTGAGCTTACCTAAATACGTGCCGTAGCACATTCAGCATAGACGGGCTTTCTAGCGCCATTTCTACTGCAACAAAATAGGTCACACATTACTTCTAAATAACAATCAATCCAATTTAACTGATATCAATAGCGATTGTCAACCAAATCACATTACCAAGCAAACCTTAATTGGTAATAATATAATTTGAATTTATTGTAAAACAGGTAAAGTTAAATTCTATTTACCTCTAGACCAAAATAATATATAACTGGAGAGAACCAACGCTTATTAGTTTTGCCATAAGCCAGAGAAAACGATATCATTAGTGATAGATGTCATTACTTTATTAAAGTTAGCTAAGGAAAATAATATGGGCAGCAACCGTAGGCTGTTTTGGGGTATTGTAGATAAAATAGAAGCTTTAATAGATTCTGGAATTTACTCCCCTGGTAGTCGCTTACCACCAGAAAGAGAATTAGCAGAAACCTTTAAAGTCAGTAGACCTACAATTCGTGAGGCTATAATCGCTTTAGAAGTTCGAGAAAAAATTGAAGTAAAAACAGGCTCAGGCGTATATGTCTTAAAGCCGGTTAACCAATTAATAGGCTCTAACAAGCAAGTTAATGCTTTTGAAGTTACACAAGCTCGAGCATTAATTGAAGGTGAAGTTGCTGCTATTGCGGCTACAACAATTACCGAAGACGAACTAGCCCGGTTACACCAAACTTTAGTTGATATGGAGAAAGGCGAATTTATTGCTGAGGCAGATAAAGAGTTCCATCAAATTATTGCCAATGCTACACGCAACAGCGCGATGATTCTATCCGCCCAGAATCTTTGGAAGCTGCGCTCTTCTACCCCTGAAATCATCAAAGATTATGACAGTGTGTGTAGTAAAGATAATTCTAAAACTCTAGCTGAGCATACCGCAATATATCAAGCTTTAAAATCTGGTGACTCTACCCAGGCAAGACTTGCTATGCATGGACACTTTAACCGCTTAATAAATGCCTTGTTTGATGCTGTAGAGTTAAGAGCTTTAGAAGAAATTAGACAAAAGAATAGCGAAACTCGTGGGCTATATTCAATCCCTAACCCTGTCGACATTTAATTCATTTCAAGTTATTGTATTATAAATATAAAAGGCCTCTTCATAGAGGCCTTTTATATTAAATCAAACTAGTAATCTTGCGTATCTACTAATCCCTAACTAACCCTATTACATTGCAACTGTTTTACAGTCGTTAATTGTAATAATACCAAAGAGCCTAATTAAGCTCTTTGGTATAAAGGTACTGTCGAATTACTTCTCTAATGCAGTATTGAAGTAGTCGAAAATTACAGGCACATCGTTTTGACCAAGACCAGCATCAACAGCAGCTTGTAGATTAGCAGAAGTACCTTGAGCAATTAAAGACTCGCCGCCTAAATCTGAAACCATTTGGTTGAAATAACCAAGATCTTTGTTTGCGTTCGCAACAGAGAAACCTAGCTTTTCTTCACCGTCTACAGCATAGAACTTAGTGAACTGCATGAAAGGAGAATTAGAAGGTCCTGCAGACATAATGTCAAACAATTGCTGACCATCTACACCAGCCGCTTTAGCTACAGCAAAAGCTTGTGACATGGCCGTAACGGTAGTCATTCCAATAAAATTATTGATCAATTTAGTTGTGTGACCTGCACCAAGAGCGCCAAGATAAAATACGTTTTCACCTTGCTGTTCTAGCACTGGTTTAACTTTATTAAACGTTTCTTCATCACCAGCAGCCATAATGTTAAGTAAACCATCTTTAGCGTGAGCAGGTGTACGACCTAAAGGAGCATCAATCATACCAGCACCTTTTTTCGCAAGATCAGCACCAATTTTACGAGTAGAATCAGGAATTGAAGTACCGAAGTCAATTAATGTTTTGCCTTCACTCATACCCGCTAAGATGCCATCTTCAGCATAAACAACTAACTCAACTACTTTTGAAGTAGTTAAGGCAAGCATCACGATATCGCTTTTTTCAGCCAATTCTTTACCTGAAGTAACTTCAGTAGCGTTACCACGAGCTATAACTTTTGCAACAGCATCTTTATTAAGATCCATTACATTCACTTGAAAACCACGAGTTTGTAAATTCTCAACCATGTTACCGCCCATGAGACCAAGGCCGATGAAACCTATAATAGGTTTTGTCATATCTAACTCCTAAAAATATTAGTGTTTGTTTATCTGAGTGCCAACATTGACCACCTCATTAGGCGCCATGCTATTTTTTTTTGAGTAAATAAGGCTAAATCAATTACGCCTCAGATTAATTTCGGGTATACAAACCTATCGACTAATCTTAAATTTAACTCATTAATAATTTAGGTATAAACACCTAATGCTAAAATTGCATCTATACAAACTTATTGTTTAGAAACACTCAAAACAATAAGGAATAATTAGATACTAACCAAAACGCAAATAACTGTCAACCAATCAATACCTATTGGTAATAACCAATACATTAACCTACAATAACAATTGGTCGTACGCACTTTGAGTTCACTTCAACACCAGGGGGATATCACTTTACTTACTGCCTATTTCTACCAGTAAAAAAACTACTAAGCACTTGTTATAGTAGATATAAAAATATAAAACAATCGAACATACCTAAGTATTTACTCGTCAAATTTACCTTACATTATATTTTTTAAATCATTCAATTAAGTCGCTATTGGTAATACCGAATTAAATTTATAACCATTAATTAAATAGCCTATTTTATTTCTAAGAATAACAACAAAAAAATCATTTATTTTAATAACTTATTGTTCTAATTATGAAATAAATACCCCATCTGTTGATTATTTCAACCAGCAAATGTTCAGGTAATCAGGTAATGAGTGAAATTGGTAAAATGACGACACAGCAATAATTATTGGTTTTGAATGAGAGTGATGACAGTATGTTAATTAGCGAAAAAAAAAGCCACTTGGCAGTGGCTTTGTCATTAAACTTTACTTAGAGCTATTATTTAGCTACAGCTTCAACTTTTGCTTCAGCTTCAGCGGGTTTTGTTTTTGGTAACAATAATTCACGTAAGCGCGTATCAATTTCTTTCGCTACTTTAGGGTTTTCTTTAAGGTATTTAGCTGCGTTAGCTTTACCTTGGCCAATTTTATCACCTTTATAGCTATACCAAGCGCCGGCTTTTTCTACCATTTCATTTTTAACACCAAGGTCAACTAACTCACCTAAACTGTTAATACCTTCACCATACAAAATTTGAAATTCAACTTGTTTAAATGGTGGTGCAATTTTGTTTTTAACCACTTTAACACGGGTTTCGTTACCAACTATTTCATCACCATTTTTAACAGCACCGATACGACGAATATCTAAACGTACTGACGCGTAGAACTTTAAAGCATTACCACCTGTTGTGGTTTCAGGACTACCAAACATCACACCAATCTTCATACGAATTTGGTTGATAAAAATAATCATGGTATTTGACTGTTTCAAGTTACCTGTAAGCTTACGCATAGCTTGTGAAAGCATACGTGCTTGTAAGCCCATGTGTGAATCACCCATGTCGCCTTCAATTTCAGCCTTTGGTGTTAATGCAGCAACCGAGTCAACAACGATGATGTCAATAGCACCTGAGCGCGTCAACATGTCACAAATTTCAAGCGCTTGCTCACCAGTATCTGGTTGAGAAACTAATAACTCGTTAATATTAACACCTAGTTTTTCAGCATAGATTGGGTCTAGTGCATGCTCAGCATCAACAAAGGCACAAATTTTACCGTTACGCTGCGCTTCGGCAATAACTTCAAGGGTTAGTGTTGTTTTACCACTTGATTCTGGACCGTATATTTCAACCACACGGCCAAGCGGTAAACCACCTGCACCTAGTGCGATATCTAAACCTAATGAACCCGTTGAAATTGTTTCAACGTCCATGCTGCGATTATCACCCAACTTCATAATTGAACCTTTACCAAATTGACGTTCGATTTGGCTTAAGGCAGCTGATAATGCTTTTTCTTTGTTATCGTTCATTTGTTGCTCCAGAATGATTTAGGTGCTTAATTCGTTTAATTGAGCAAAGTATACTGTATAGTCGTACAGTATCAAGTTTTTTATTGATTTTTTTATTTTCTATTATAAATTTAATCTGCCTGTACTTTTATTTTATTGATATGAAACAACTTTATCATCATTTGTAACTTTAAATTATTTTAGACTAAAAAGTTACTCATATGAAAACCATCCACTAATCTCTTATATAATTAGCGCATTAATATTATTGACTACTTAGCCTATTTATAAAATAACGTTATTTAAGAAGGTAGTTTGATATCGAAATATGGATGTTGGCAGATAAGTGTATTGTGGTTGCAATCGTTATTAGCTAACAACTGTTTGAACGTAAATAGTTCAAGGTTTATTATAAATGAGGTAACCGTACTTTAGAATGTTTATGACCTTATATCTAGGGTAAAAAAAATCAAGGCATAGTCAGACTATGCCTTGATTTGATTTAATTTGTTAAAGCAGTTTATAAAAAGTGAAAGCTACAAAATCAGTATTTAATGCACACTACTGAGGGCTTTAATAACACCTCTAATTTCGGCTAAGCCTTTGAGACGACCAATACAAGAATATCCTGGATTCCCTGGCTTGTTTATATCGTCTAAAATTTGGTGACCATGATCAGGCCTGATAAATATTGGGTTATTATTTTGATTGCTAACCCGTGTTTTTTCTTCACTTAATAAAGCAGAAATGATTCCAACCATATCTACATCGCTTGATAAGTGTTCAGCTTCATAAAACGAGCGTTGTTCGTTTTTATCTCTACTGACACCACGCAAATGGGCAAAATGAATTCGCGAACCATAGTGTTTAGCCATAACAGGTAAATTATTATCAGGACGACTGCCGTAGGTACCTGCACATAACGTAATGCCGTTAGCTGGGCTTGGCAGTGCTGTAAATAGAAGCTCTAAATCTTCTGATGTACAAATAATGCGAGGTAAGCCCAACATATCCCTTGGTGGATCGTCAGGGTGTATTGCTAATTTAACGCCGAGTTGCTCAGCTTTAGGTAACACTTGTGATAAAAAAGAGAACAAATTTTTTCTTAAAATATCCTTAGAAATATCTTTATAATTTGCCAACATACGACGAAAATCCTCAATGTTATAGGCATCTGTCATTTTGCCCGGTAAACCCGCGATAATGTTATTGGTTAATAGGGTTTTTTCGTCATTAGACATCGCCGAGAATATTTCTTTTGCTTGCTGTATTTCTTCATCAGAATAGTCAGCTTCAGCATTTTCACGCTGTAATATATACAAATCAAAAGCTGCAAATTTTTGTTGATCAAACCTAAGTGCATAACCACCATTGGGTAATTGAAATTTTAAATCAGTGCGTGTCCAATCTATGACCGGCATAAAGTTATAACAAATGGTTTTAATGCCACATTTTGCTAAATTTTCCATTGATGCGATCCAAGCATCAACATAGCGCTGGCTATTATCACGTCCTAACTTTATGTCTTCATGCACAGGGATACTTTCGACAACAGACCAAACCAAGGTAGATTGAAGATTATTATCTTTTTCAATTAATGCTTTATAGGCTTGAATTTGATCTGTCGGCCAAACTTCGCCGGTCGGTATTGTGTGCAGTGCGCTAACAATATCAGTAGCCCCTGTTTGTCTAACATCGGCAATTGACACGGGGTCATTAGGGCCAAACCATCTCCAAGCTTCACGCATTGTATAATCTCCACATCGTTATTAATTCTGTTGTTACATTTGTCAAACACACTTTATTTACACTTAAATTACACTTAAAAATAAAACCAATAGGTACATAGTGACGATTCAAATGAATTAAAATGGTCGAGTTACTTCGCTTTATAGCCTGTCCTGAACAGGTAATGCCAAACTGAGATGCCTCACGATAACCTCAAGGATTAATCAAAGGTCAATAACACTAACTTAATGCAAGTGTAGCCACGTATTTATCAAGCAAAATTTGTATATTTTAGATAAACAGCACCAATAGGCCTTACCAATTTCCATTGCACAAGCCTTTAAAGTTGATATAAATACTAATAACACATAGTACAGATGAAATATTGGTAAGTCCAAATAAAAATACTTTTTGCCCAATCAGCAATGTAGGAAAACTCAAGCAACAACATAACACCCTTAATTACAATAATTTAAGTGAATTACAAGTTAATTTCGCAGCAGTTGAGTCATGAAAAAACAACAGCAAGAGGTAAGGCCAATTATATAAAAGCTGTAAGTTGACTGTTTATACTATTTAATCTGGGGGGTGCTGAGCGTTTAAGGCTTGTGTAAATATTAGTTAGATTAGTGTTTCTGATGGGAGGTTTTAATCAGGTTTTAGCGAATCATTAACGAACAAACTGTGCAGAGTCGGTTCGTTAATGATTACTTTATTGAGGCATAGTAGTGAGCATAATGCGCTTAACTATTGCCTGGATAACATTCTAGAATAGACATACCCAATTCTGTTTGGTACTCAAACTCACTAACACCTGCAGGACAGAAGAATCTATCCCAACGCTTGAGATTGGTAACTTCGTCTCCGATACGAAATGTACCTGAGCCTTCAGCTACGATGCCATAAAAAAAGGCGCTCTCTTTACGCTTAAAACTGTTATTAACTGATGCTCTTTTCACGGTAAAACACGCAGTATCTTTTGATCCGATAAGCTCTTCAAGACCGTTATTATCTTCATCTAAAGACAAAACTTTGGGGATACAACGAAATTCTTCATCTACTTTTTCAATCGGAACTGGATCGAAATTAAAGACATCTAATGCGGTTTCAATATCCCTTCCCATAAATCTTGCCTGTTCAGGTATCACATATCCACAACGCTCAAATTCAAACCTTACCGCCAGATCCGAAGGCTCCATTATTTCAAGCATCAGTATGCCTTCACCTAAAGCGTGAGGACGGCCTCCAGGGAGTAAGAATACGTCACCAGGCTTAACGGGAATACGATCAAAACAGCTTTCTATCGAAGCAATATCTTGCGTTTCGATCCATGTTTTAAGTTCTTCCCGACTAGGAGAACGTTGAAAACCAGCATAAATATAAGGGTCAGCTACATCTTCACGCGTTTCAAGGATCACATAAGCTTCAGTTTTCCCGCGAGGCATCCCTAAACGCTCTTGAGCAAACTCTCGAGTTGGATGAGCCTGAAAATGTAAACGAGTAGAGCTATCTAAATATTTAACTAGCGGAATATCATCCAAAGAACGAGGAGTGTCACCACTTTTCCCTAAAAAATATTCTTGATTTTTTTGTAATAAATCGCGAAATGGCACTGATTGCCCTGCTTCGTCTTTTACCATAGCTAAACCTTCCGAGATATGTTCTCGGCCAACATTGCGCGCTTCAACTGTTGAGCCAATCCAGTCTTCGGGGAAACTTGTATCTTGGGGGTTTTCTTTCCCTTCAATCGTATCGAGCAATTTGCCCCCTTGATAGGTTCGCCAGACACGGTTTGAAGTAAATTTAAATATTTTATTCATAATTATAATTCCATTAAAAATTTCCACAAAGCACTTAATCTTTAACTTTATAAACAAGTGCTGAGGGCTATTACTGAAGTAGTATTGACTGATATAGATTCGACAAACTTCACATTAAAGCGCTTGTAGCGTAGAAATAATGCCATTGTAGCTCATGTAACTCATGACCAAAGCAAAGACAAAAATCATCGATAATATAGCGTTGGTGACAGTTGAGAATTTATACGTCCCCATGAGTGCTTTTTTATTGCCAATATAAAATATGCAACCGACAGTCGCAGGTAACAACAAAGCGCCAAAAGCCTGTGAACTCACCATTACGGCAATAGGCTTAACGCTAAAAATTGGTACTATCAGCCCTAATGAAGATATAACCAAAGCGATAATGCGGTAACTCGGTCGCTTTAAGTTAGGCTTTCGTTGGTGAAAATCGTCCAGTAACCAAGGTAATAATGCGACATTGGGAAATTGAGAAGATACACCCGCAGCTATTAATCCGATAGTGAAAATTGCTACAGCAGCGGCGCCCGCTAAAGGCTCAAGTAAATAGATCATTTGAGTAACGTTCGTTAAGGTAATGCCCTGCACATAAAGCGACCCAGCCGCAGCTGCCATTATTGAAGTACTGACAATAAACATTAAAAAAGCCGAAAACAACGCATCTCTATTTTGAGTCTTTAAATCGGCCATTGTCCAACCGGCCTCTTTTACGAGGATGGTTCGCAATATAAATAAACCAGAAAAAACCGTGGTACCAACCATAGATGCAATAACCAAGAAGGAGTTTTTACCCGCGCCAGTATTGGGAACATTGGGCACCATGCCTTTTAAAATTTCGATAGCTGGTGGCATCAGTATGATAAAGTTAATTAAAAAGCATACTGACATAATCGCGACAAAAATGGCCAACACCTTTTCAAAGACTTCTGTTTTACCAATCAGAAAAATAATATAGACAAAAGCGATGAAAAATAGCGCAAAATAAATTGCGGATATGCCACCATCAATAAAGTTTTTCGACCATTCATAACAAACGTCAGCTAAAATTCCCATCACACCAATAACACTGCCGCAAATCTGTGTGGTTAACGCCACGATAAAAAATATCGCTACTGCCGGATGAATATGCTTTCTAAAAGATTGCAGGGCTGTCATGCCTGTTACTAATGTAAATTTACCAAATAAGTGAATTAAAAAATAAGTAATGGCACAAGATATAAAGATGGTCCATAACAACGACATGCCATAATCTGCGCCGGCTTTTGCCATGGCTGTGACACTGCCAGTACCGACGGTAAAACCAAACAAAAATATGCCGGGTAGTAGAGACTTAAAAAACGTTTTAATGTTATTCATATTAGGTTTCACCAGAAGTTATATTATTCAAAATTGATATATTCATTAGCGCAATAGGCGGTATAAAGCGTATCTGATATGAAGGTACTTTCATGATAAAGCCACTAGCTAAAACTTTACCTAAGTGTTCAAGGTCATACGCCTGCGTAGTAAATTCACCACTTGAAGATAATTCAAATTTCACTTCGTCGATATAATGTTTGTTGGCTAACGTTTTGTCGTTTACTTTAGTATTAGTAAGAACGTCTTCATCATCATATTTGCCATCAACACCGGTAAGGACAGCACTACATGATGCTGACGCGACCAAGATCAAGCCGAATGTAGTATTCACAATCCTCTCAATGAATTTGCTATATATCATCATTTTTATCCGTATTATATGATTTAGTCACTCAAGACTATTGATATATATCCACTTGGTCAACCAATTTGCACAAATGGTTAAGCTAAAAGCTATTCATTTACTTTTTTTAGACCATTAAAGTCTATCAAAATATAAAAAAGTTATTTTATTGGAATAAACAATAGACTCAAATAAACACTAACCTAACTAGCCACTCACACAAAAATAAAATTAACACCTTTAAATTCATACAGATAACACAACCAAATAAAAATAGATAACCAAGTGGTAAGTAAAGAATGTGTAATCGGTAAGTCCAAAATCCATTTTTACCACTTAGATTGTATAACCAAGCGATTGACCTTTGCTGTTTTTATTGTAACTATCTATGGTAATTCTTTTTGAGTACTTGGTAATTTACTTTTAGGGAGTTTGCAATTCTAGAGGACGACTTTATTAACTAAAGATGTGGCTTTTGAGATGTTTGCAAAATTAATTTCAAAAAAACTACACAGGGGAAATCTATGAGACAACAATTATCTAAAATAACCTTAGCGGTGCTTTCAGCTACCTCGCTGACTTTTGCGGCGTCGGTAAGTGCACAAGAAGCAGAAACCGAAGCACAAGCAAAAAAGTCAGTTGAAGTGATTCAGGTAACTGGCATGCGAAGCTCACTTACCAGCGCGCTAGCAGAAAAACGTGATACGGCTAATTTGGTCGAAATTATCATGGCTACTGATATTGGTAAACTACCTGATCAAAACCTTGCAGAGGTTCTTGAGAATGTTACGGGTATTCAAATTACAAGAACAGCAGGTATTGGTACCGGCGTACAAATCCGTGGTAGTAACTCTAACCGCGTCGAGATTAACGGTGCGTCTACTGTAGGCTCAGGGGCTGGTCGTAGTGGGATGAATTTTGAAGATCTTTCAGCTGCTATTATCGCTGGCGTTGAAATAACAAAATCACCAGAAGCTAAAACGACTGAAGGCTCTGTAGGTGGTACGGTAAATTTACGTACTATTCGTCCTCTAGAGTTAACTGAAACTTTAGGCTCTCTTCGTGTACAAGGTGAAGATAGTAGTTTAACGACTGACGGTGTTCAGCCAAGAGTATCAGGCGCATACGGTGATAATTGGGAACTAGATTCTGGTAAGTTTGGTTTTGTTATAAGTGGTAGCTACGCTAAACAAGAAGCCACTTCATTCCGCCCTCGTGTTGACCGCGACGGAAGCCTTGTTGAAAATAGAAATGCTGCTGTTACACGATACAACAGTGACGGTGACGCTGTTGTAGAAGATCAGGCAACTAAAAGACCTGCGGCTCAAGACTACGACTTTCTTGGCATTCAATTCCTGAATCAGGAATTAGAAAACTTTGAATATGAAACGACAAACCTTGCGACTACGTTTGAATTTGCTCCTAACGACAACATGAAGTTTTTCTTCGATGCGATTATTACCGACCAAGAGCGTCGTCAAGAAAGTACTCGAGTACAAGGTTCCGGTGTCGCTAGCGTACTTAACTATACCGTGCCAAATGAGTTTGAAACAATAAACTTTGGTTCACTTGATGGTGTAAATCTTGGTAGTATTCAAGCCGCTAGCAGAGGCACAATTCAGCCAATAAACTCGGTTGATGACGACGATCCAAATTTACGTTTTAATAGTGATACCGGTGCACGTGTTACCGATACGCAAGTATTTAGATTAGGTGGCGAGTGGCAAGGCGATAACTTATTTGTAAGTGCAGAACTTTCAAGTGCAAGCTCTGACACTGTTACACCATCTTTAAACACACAATTAAACTTTATCAATCCTAACCCGCTTACGCCACTTGATGGCTCTAGTAATGATAACAGTGTGCCATTCATTTATGACTTAACGGGTGGCTCGTTGGCATTTGGTATCGATTTTGCCTCGCCATTCGCACCCACCGTCGAAAATTTACTCGATCCTAACAATGTGGTATTAGATCAGGTTGATATTAGTAGAAGTACAACAGACAACTCCGAAGATGCATTCCGTATAGATTCTACATATTTTATAGACGATAATATCGTAACTTCTGTCGACTTTGGTTACCGCTATAACATAACCAAACACGAATCTGTTTCAATATCTGATCGTATTGGTGGCTTCAGTAAAATGGTTGATAGTCCAAACGGTTCTTTATTCGCAGATCTACTTGTCGCCGGCCCTAGTCACTTCGGTGATGCAGATGGTCGAGAATTGGCCCTTCGTAACTTCTTAATTGTAAATCCAGATCTTGCGTTCAATGATCCAGACGGTGTAATAGAAACATTAGAAGCTGCACTTGTGGCTCATGGTGGTAACCAAGATTTTGCTGACCTTACACCTTCAGATACAGCTGCCTTCAGTATTGAAGAAAAAACGCATGCTATATATGCTCAAGCAAATTTTGAGTATGAAATGATACGCGGTAACATCGGTGTACGCCATATATCAACAGATATTGAATCGATGGGTAATACGGTAGTCAATGGAAATGTGTCGCCAACAACAAACACAGGTGATTATAGCTATACCTTACCTCGCTTGAATTTAGTGGCAGATGTACATGATGATGTTGTTCTACGTTTAGGTTGGGGTAAAGACATTCTTCGTCCGAACTTTGGCGACTTAAATACTTCAGTTTCATTTGGTACTAACGAAAATTCATCAATAGAAATTGGTAATGCAGCCCTTGAGCCTGAAGAAGTAACCTCATTTGACCTTTCAGCTGAATGGTATTTTGCAGAAGCGGCAGTAGTCAGTATCGGCTACTTCAGTAAAGAACGTTCTAACTTATTTGTTAACAAGTTAGAAAGTGCAATCATTCAAGCAAATGGCTGGAGAGAACCAGGCCCTACATGTGCTGGTGGCGGTATTTATAACCCTGCTGTTCAGCCAAATGCGATTGGCGATCCTAACACTACGGGTTTGTGTGTTGATGTTGAAACTAAACTTAATGATTCAGCTAAAACAACGCAAAAAGGTATTGAAATGGCTGTTCAATATGACCTTTCAAGCTTCGAGGATGATTTAGGCTGGGCATCAGGATTTGGTATTGTTGCTAACTATACTATTCAAGAATATAGCGGTGGTTCAGCTTTTTACACCTCAGCAACTCGTGGAACAGATATCTTTAATGCAATAAACGGCATTTATGATAGTGCACAGTTTGTAGACGTAACATCAGACCGAGGTCTACTAGACTTCTCTGAAGACGCTTACAACATTGCGGTTTACTACGAGAAATTTGGTCTTTCTGCTAGATTACGTTACACATGGCGTGATGCGTTTCGCACAGAAGATACTGCTGCGGGTGCAAGCTTAAACTCTACGTTAGGTTTCCCTGTTGTTACACATGCCAGAGGACAACTTAATGCCAGTGTAAGTTATGACGTGAATGAAAACTTAAACCTTGGTGTAGAAGCTGTTAACTTAACTGAGTCAGATATTACACAATCTTGTGTAAATGAAGGCGCTATGCTTTGTGCTCAAGGTATAACAGACCGTCGTATTACTTTTGGCGTTAGCTACAGATTTTAAGAAGTAAAGTAAGTGGCGCTGCATTTTTTGATGTACGCGCCAAGTTTGAGATATAAATAGCTTATAAACGATTAGATTTATGAGCGTTTAAAGTACAAACACCTATTAAGTCATTAACCAGTCACTGTACTCGTTAATGACTTTTTTATTACATAAAATCCATACATAGAATTATGCTTTATACGGTTTAATTGTGTCAGGCTGCATTGGAATAGGATAAGTGTTGATATAATACCAAGTTGATTAATTAACGGCTCATTTTTAATGGTTAAAATTAATAATGACGGTGTTATAAAATTTATATTTAGAATAACTACTGACTAAATTTTATGCCTTGTCATTATCCATTTTCCCTCATGAAAAAGTAGAACTCTTCATTAATCAAATTGGTATAACACTGTTTTATGAAATGTATAAAGAAAGAATACTTGCCTTTGATCTTTGTAAACCACCAAGAACGTAAATTGGATTACTGTACTTAAGTAAGCGCTCGGGTTTTGCTGAACCTTTCTCGGCTTTTAATAACTTGTTTACGAGCAGCCTCAACGGCTTCGACTTCAGTCGCTTGTAATATGCCATCAATTACTCGCATTAAATGCTCTCGCATCAAGGCACGAGCAGCTTGGGCATCATGTGCCTTGAGCGCTTCATATATTGCTCGATGTTCTTCAACAGATGGCTTAACACCACTGTCTCGCACTGTCTGATACATACGTCTTGTCAGCGCTGAACTGTCTCGCTCGTCCCAAAGCTCCTCAATAACTGAGCTAATAGCACTGTTATTGGTCGCGTTTGCAATAATCATATGAAATCTTTTATCAGCCGCTTCATGTGTATCGGTATCATTATTGTTTTCACATGCCATCTCATTTAAGGTTTCAGCAAGTTGAGCTAATTCTTCATCACTTATCATGGTAGCAGCTAACGCAGCAGCTTCACCTTCAAATAAGGCTCTAGCTTCGGTTAACTCAAAGGGTCCAACATCTTTATCAGAAAAGCGGCTTTTCCCTATATTATGCTCAATAATATAAACACCGGATCCCATCCGCACTTCAACAAAACCTTCTAATTCAAGCGCTATAACGGCTTCACGAATCGTTGGACGACTAACATTAAACATCGCAGCTAAATCACGCTCAGCGGGTAAACGCATGCCCACCGTATATTGCTCAGACTCGATAAGAGCGATTAATTTCTCAGCCACTTGTTGATAAAGGCGTGGTGTTTTTGCTGTTGATGACTTCATAAAATTTTATTCACTTGGGATTAACATGATCTAGCTGACCAATATAAAAAGTTAAATGACCAGTTTCTAGAGCGATAAGCAATAATACAGAATATATATATACTTTTATATATGTCATTGAATATTACTTTGTTATCAAACTAAGCTTATTACTAAGTTAAATAGATGTTGAATAGTGTGCATTACATCGGTGAAAGAATACTTTGCTAAGGCCTATTTTATAAGGTGAACAGAGAAAACTTGGACATTAATTAATTTATATTCCGGAATAATGCCTGAAACCCGCTAACATCAACTTTACCTTATCAAACTCAATATTGGTAAGTCCAAATGAAACAGCACCAAAATACAACATAAGACACTGTAAATAAAAGTAAAAAATAACAATAAAAAAGCGTGTAAACTTTAACAACCAAATAAACAAAAAATAAACTGGTAAGGCCGATTACTTTTCGTTTACTATAAATGAAATTGATATTTATAATTATGTATCTAACCAAATTATATAATTGATGACTTAAATGCATAAAATTTTTTATTAATGTAGTTTTCCCGAGGGTAATCCTCTTCACTACACAATGTTCAAAGTAAATCAATGAAGAGAGCAATATGGACTTAGCGCTAAACCAACGACATTTATCTCAAATAACCACTCAAATAACCACTCAAATAGCCGATATTCAAGCAATTTCAACACCAAAATACGATAGAGAAAATACAGACATTGGTATTGTTCACCTTGGTCCCGGTGCTTTTCATCGTGCACATCAGGCAGTTTATACTGAAAACGCCATGAATTTATCTGGCGGTAACTGGGGTATTTGTGGTGTTTCTCTGCGCAGTGCCACGGCACGAGATGTTTTAGCAGAGCAAGATAACCTTTATACCTTAGCCATTTTAGATAAAAACATAAGTTATCAAATTATTGGCGCAATAAAAGAAATATTGGTGGCCAGCGAGCAAAGCGATGAAGTTATTACCCGTATGTCTTTAGCCAGTACCAAGCTTGTTACCTTAACCATTACTGAAAAAGGTTATTGTTTAGCGGCCGACGGCTCATTAGATTTAAGCCACGAAGATATTAAGCATGACTTAGAAAATCCAACAGCACCGATTAGTGCTATCGGCTTTATTGTTGAGTCACTAAAACAAAGAAAGCTAAATGGTGTTAAGGCCTTTAATGTACTTAGTTGTGATAACGTTTCTGGCAATGGTGACAAACTGCGCCGTGCTGTTTTAGATTACGCCAAACAATTTGATGCAAGCCTTAGAGCATGGATAGATACTCATGTTGCCTTTCCAAACGCCATGGTTGATAGCATTACACCAAAAACTGAAAGCTACACCATTGAGTCGGTATCTAAAGCCATTGGTTTACAAGACAACTGGCCGATACAAAGAGAAGAATTTACCCAATGGGTTATCGATAGTAACTGGCAAGGCGATCGCCCTGATTGGGAAAATGTAGGTGTTATATTCACTAATGATGTCGAAGGTTTTGAGAAGGCAAAGTTAAGATTACTGAATTGCCTGCATTCAACTTTAGCCTACGCAGGATCACTCGCTGGCTTTGAAACAGTATTTGACGTTACCAGTGACAAAGGCTTTTACCAATTTATTACTAAACTCGCTACTGAAGAAATTATTGGTTCTTTTACAGCCCCCAAAGAACTCGATGTAACAGCTTATAGCCATGACATTATTCAGCGTTTTTTAAATCCTAATATTCGTCATTTACTAGCGCAAATAGCCTTCGACGGCTCGCAAAAAATACAAATGAGGGTTTTACCTACAATTGAAGATAACTTAACGCTAGGCCGTTCTACAAAGTTACTTTCTTTGTCATTAGCCTGTTGGTTTGAGTTTATTTGCCAAGCATTAAAGTCAGGTAAAGAAATTGTTGACCCAATGGCGAATGACTTTGCCAACATGCCGGCATTGCTCAGTAATGACGTAAGGGAAGTGATTGAAGCCTTTTTAAGTATTGAATCAATTTTCGGTCAAACATTTAAAAATAATAAGCAACTCAAAGCCCAATTAGTTGACAGTTTAACCACGTTACGTATTGGCGATATAAAAAATATTAGCAAGATTGTAGATCAATTATCGGCTTAAAAGTCACTTTTTAGGGTGTTTTTAATCGTACTTTTATTACTGCTTTTAATTGATAAATAATTTAAATTTAATTTGAATAACGGGTAATTATGAAATTTTTAAATCAAGGATCATTCACTCTCTCATTTTCACAAAAAAAATGGCTAGCGGCTATCGCTGTCGTATTTTTTTCGATCATGGGTAGCACTCAAGCCGCGATAGCAAAAACCAGCCCTAATCTAGTGGTAACCGTTGCTGATGTTAAAAATATGCGTGCTGCCATAAAAGAGGACGGGCAATTTAAACGCACGTTTATTGCTAGTAAAGCATCGGTTGATGAACAAATTAAACGAGCCATAATCGTACCAATGCCGCAAGATGGTGGGGGTGGTTATACCCATGAACGCCATAAGAAAAATTATAAGTTAATGTACGATGCTGGCATTATTTATCAACTAACCCAAGATGAAAAATATGCTAACTATGTTCGCGATATGTTACTTATTTATGCCGATCTTTATCCAACATTACCGCTTCACCCAAAAAGAAAAATGGGTAAACAAAGTCCAGGTAAATTATTTTGGCAAAGCTTAAATGAAGCCATGTGGTTGGTTTATACCAGCCAAGCTTACGATTTGGTTATCCCCTCATTAAGTACTAAAGAAAAAACTAAAATTGAAACAGGACTGTTCCGCCCTATGGCTAATTTTTTATCCGTAGAGTCACCTCAAACCTTTAACAAAGTACATAATCACGGTACATGGGCAACGGCTGCAGTTGGCATGACAGGTTATGTTTTAGGTGAACAGGAATGGGTTGAACAAGCGCTTTATGATCTAGATAAATCAGGTAAAGGCGGGTTTTTAAGACAATTAGATGAATTGTTTTCTCCACAAGGTTATTACAACGAAGGACCGTATTATCAGCGCTATGCATTAATGCCCTTCGTTACTTTTGCAAAAGTAATTCAAGCCAATCAACCTGAGCGTAAGATTTTTGAATATCGCGACGGTATTCTGTTAAAAGCCATTGATACCACAATACAACTGAGCTACAACAAGCTGTTTTTCCCCATTAATGACGCGATTAAAAGTAAAGGTATAGATACTATTGAATTGGTCAATGGTGTCGCTATCGCCTATGGCTTAACAAAAGATGCTGGCTTACTTGATATTGCCAAACAACAAAATGAAATTATATTAACTGGCGATGGCTTAAAAGTTGCTCAAGCATTGGATAGACAGCTTGAACAGCCTTATCAATTTAAATCTGTTGCTTTTGGTGACGGTAACGACGGCAAGCAAGGTGCATTGGTGGTCATGCGTCAAAACGTCAATGGCGAACAAGCCGTTTTATTTAAGCCTACCGGACAAGGCTTAGGTCATGGTCATTTCGATAAGCTTACGTGGCAGTTTTACGATAAAGGCGCTGAAATAGTGTCTGACTATGGTGCGGCAAGATTTTTAAATGTCGAAGCTAAATTTGGTGGTCGCTACTTACCTGAAAACCAAACTTGGGCTAAGCAGACCATTGCTCATAATACGGTGGTTGTAGACGAAAAATCACATTTTAATGCCAATGTAAAAATGGGTAATGCAAATCATCCAGAGTTATTGTTTTTTGATAAAAATGAGCAAGTCACCATCAGCTCAGCAAAAATTGACAGTGCTTACGAAGGGGTATTGTTAAAGCGCACCATGGCATTAATTAAACTACCGCTACAAAATAAGCCAGGCCAAGAGCAGTCGTTAGTAATAGATGTATTTAATATAGAGTCGAATAAAGCGCATCAGTACGATCTACCGGTTCATTATAAAGGTCACTTAATTAGCACTGACTTTACATTAGATACACAGCTAACAAGCTTATCGGCATTAGGAAAAGAAAATGGATATCAACATTTATGGTTGAAAGCCCAAGCACAGCCTAAAGCAGGTTTATCACAAATTACATGGTTAAACGATAACGGTAGGTTTTACACCAGCTCAGCTGTTATGGATGGTGATTCATCATTAATTTTCACTCAGATTGGTGCCAACGACCCGCTATTTAACTTACGTAATGAAAATGCCTTTATTCATCGTAAAGCCAAGGCTAAAAATCATACTTTTGTTAGTGTGCTAGAGCCCCATGGTGAATATAATCCATCAAAAGAATTTACCATTTCTGCGGTCAGTTCAATTGAAAATTTAAGCCATCAAAAGGTTAATAATATTGATGTTGTTGAAATTAATTTTGTAGGTAACCAGCGCTATTTATTAGCTTTTAACTCAGCGAATAACATTGAAAAAGAGCAATCAAACAGCTTCTCTGTCAATGGTATAAATTATAAATTTGAAGGCCGTTTTAAACTGTTTAGCATTAAGTAATAGTTCAACATTCAAAGCGTTGAGCCTATTTTTCTAGTAAAGAAGCTGTAATTTAAAATGTGGGCAGCGGATATAGAAGAACTCGTATTTTGGCTATATCTCAGGATATTTAAGACTGGCTTGTACCCAGTTTTAAATATCGAGTTTATACCAACTCGTTACAGCCTTTTACTTCATAGAAGAACACTTACCGAAGTGCTTTATCAACGAGTGCTTTAAACTTCGGTTGTCAACGAATGCTGTAAAAGACAAAGCACATCAAAATAATACTCTCCCCCTCTGCAATCGTCGGATTAATTTTGCAATAAAAAGCCTTTTTTAGGTTTTTAACCGCGAGCGCTGATCATGATTTTCTGTTAGTATCATTTTTAATAATTGGATTACTTTCTCTAACCTGCAAGGTAGGCTAAAAAGTGTCATAGCACAGATTTTATATAAGTAAAAAATGAAGCCAATTCTAGCAGTATGACGCAATAGATTGATCTGTATAAACTACTTTCGCATTGATGAATACACATGAATACAGAAAAGTTTAATAAGTAGAACAAATACATAAAAACCTTAAAGACAAATTCCTAGTAAACAACTCAACCGATAAAAATAAAGCCATGAATGAATCAGAACTTGCTAAACACACCCCTATGATGCGTCAGTACCTGACGATTAAAGCGGAATTTCCTAATATTTTAATTTTTTATCGTATGGGAGATTTTTATGAACTGTTTTTTGATGATGCAAAAAAAGCCTCTGATTTACTCGATATTTCATTAACCGCACGTGGTAAAACGGGTGGAAATGCTATTCCCATGGCCGGTGTGCCTTATCATGCGGTAGATGGTTATTTAGCTAAGTTAGTTAAATTAGGTGAGTCTGTCGCTATTTGCGAACAAATCGGCGATCCGGCCACGAGCAAAGGTCCGGTAGAGCGTAAAGTTGTACGTGTAGTTACACCCGGTACTGTTAGTGATGAAGCTCTACTAAGCGATCGACAAGATAATTTAATTGTTGCTGTTCATCAAACATCTCAAGGCTTTGGTTTAGCTTATTTAGATATGACCAGTGGCCGCTTTGTTTTAGTAGAACCTAGAACGGAAGAGCAAGTTCAAGCAGAACTACAACGATTATCTCCGGCTGAATTATTATATCCAGAATCACTAGCGGCCAATAATATCATAGCCGGCCGTAAAGGTTTGCGACGACGTCCCGATTGGGAGTTTGATTTAGAAACCAGTAAAACTTTACTTAATAAACAATTTGGCACTCAGTCGTTGTCAGGTTTCGGCGTTGAAGACAAACCTTTAGGTATCGCAGCAGCAGGTTGTTTATTTCAATATGTTAAAGATAGCCAACGTACCGCAATGCCGCACATTAGGGCCATTATTGGTGAAAGCGCTTCGAGTGCAGTAATTCTCGATGCGGCCACTCGTCGTAATTTAGAATTAACGCAAAACCTTCAAGGTGGAAATGAAAACACGCTAGCGGCAATTCTTGATAAAGCGGCTACCCCGATGGGTTCTAGATTACTTAAACGTTGGTTACACTTTCCACTGCGCGATCTTACGGTCTTAAATAACCGTCAAAACGCGATTGAAGAAATACTACAGCAAGATTTATCTTTTGAACTTAACGCTAACTTAAAGCCATTTGGTGACATTGAGCGTATTGTGGCGCGTATTGCTTTGCGCTCTGCCCGTCCTCGCGATTTTGCCCGGTTACGTAATGCCTTAATGCACTTACCTGATTTACAAGCCCTTACCGCTAGCTGTTCACAAACGCATTTAGCCGCCTTGATTCAACAATGTCAGCCAATACCGGTAACACAAGCACTATTAGAAAGTGCAATTGTTGAAAACCCACCGGTGTTAATTCGTGACGGTGGCGTAATCGCCCCAGGTTATAATGACGAATTAGATGTACTGAGAGATTTAAGTGATGGTGCAACGGAGTTTTTAGCACAACTTGA
Source organism: Cognaticolwellia beringensis (assembly GCF_002076895.1). Taxonomy (NCBI): domain Bacteria; kingdom Pseudomonadati; phylum Pseudomonadota; class Gammaproteobacteria; order Alteromonadales; family Colwelliaceae; genus Cognaticolwellia; species Cognaticolwellia beringensis. The sequence continues at coordinate 3,120,938 of NZ_CP020465.1, read as the reverse complement.
AGCGCGCGAAAAAGAACGTACCGGCATTCAATCACTCAAAGTGGGTTACAATAGAGTGCATGGTTTCTATATCGAAATGAGTCGAAGCTCAGCCATTGATTTACCGGACGATTATATTCGCCGACAAACTTTAAAAAATAACGAACGCTTTATTACTAACGAGTTAAAGCAACATGAAGAGAAAGTGCTCTCAGCACAAAGTAAATTTCTTGCCCTTGAAAAGCGCTTGTATGAAGCGTTATTTGACCAAATATTACCTGAGTTAGAGAAACTACAATTACTCGCACAGTCGTTATCTGAAATAGATGTGTTAACGACCTTTGCTGAACGTGCTGAAACGTTAAATTACGTTAAACCCGTATTACAAGAAGACAGCGGTATTAATATAGCAGCCGGTCGACATGCTGTTGTTGAACAAATGACAACTGAACCTTTTATTGCCAATCCAGTTGTACTGAACGACGCTCGAGAAATGTTGATTATTACCGGTCCTAATATGGGCGGTAAGTCGACTTATATGCGTCAAACAGCGTTAATCGTATTACTGGCACACATTGGTTGTTATGTGCCAGCAAGTTCGGCAAAAATAGGCATGGTAGATAGAATATTCACGCGTATCGGTGCTTCTGATGATTTAGCCAGTGGTCGTTCTACCTTTATGGTAGAAATGACCGAAACCGCCAATATTTTGCATAATGCTACCCATAAAAGTTTAGTACTATTAGATGAAATTGGTCGCGGTACGAGCACCTATGACGGTTTATCACTGGCTTGGGCCTGTGCTGAAATGCTTGCGATAAAAACTAAAGCTTTTACCCTTTTTGCTAGCCATTATTTTGAATTAACCTTACTGGCTGAACAAATAGATACCTTAGCGAATGTCCACCTAGACGCAGTCGAGCATGGTGACAGCATTGTCTTTATGCACACAGTACAAGAAGGCGCTGCGAGTAAAAGTTTTGGTTTACAAGTAGCGCAACTTGCCGGTGTACCTAGAAGTGTTATTCAACGAGCAAAACAACGCTTAGCTGAGCTTGAAAACATGCAAGCGCCTTCGATTATGACTAATGAGCCCCAAGCTTTTGAGCAGTTATCCTTGATGGATAATAATCACCCTATTATCGAGGAATTAAGCTCAATAGATGTGAACGACTTAAGCCCTAAAATGGCCTTAAATTTACTGTATAAATTAAAAGAGTTAATTTAAGCAAGTTTATCGATTAAAATAGCCGTTCTCTGCAGCGAGTATATTTAATACCCGCTGCAAATATTTTTTGGCTGATCAGATTAGTTCCTGATCAAAGGTTGACGGACTGACCTTAGACCATCCTAAACAGACTGATTTTCAGTCAGAACATCTACACGTACTTCACATACTCACATACTACACATAAATCTTAAATTGATTGCATGAAGCAAGCATATAGCCCGAGTTGAAATGAATACTGCCTTCTAAAGTGGATAAACCTATAATACAAATTTGATTAATTAAGTGATCTACTTTTCATGAGGGAAAATGGATAATGACATGGTATAAAATGTAGTCAGTCGTTATGCTATTTATAAATTTTATAACACCGTCATTATTAATTTTAACCATTTCAATGAGCCGTTAATTAATCAACTTGGTATAATATTCGCCTTTCCTTGAGGGCAATTATAAGCCAACTCTGTAGTTGAAGCAGCAGTACTTAATAACTACATTCACGTAAGAAAATAACTCATCGGCATGAGTAAGCCCTTTACGTCGATGCAAGTTCATATTGTTATTTACTCTGGAATATCCAACATATGTTATGGAGTATTTATCCTTAATAAAAATTAATCCATTATTTAATTTTAATAGTATTAAACGCTTAAAACAAAAAACCAGCCTATTGGCTGGTTTTATATTTTAAGCTTTATTCGCTAGCATTAGTTATAAGCTAGTACTGCGTTGTAGGCGCTTGTACTTTTCGGCGCACAATCTCTGCACCTACTTTTAGCGATTCAACATAACTTAAATAAGCGGCTTGTGCCAATTGCTGAGTTAACTGCTGCGACAAGTTAGGTGAGTCTTTAACTTCACCTACATTGACCGCTTGCACTTCGAGTAACGCTAAATTGCCATTACTAAGGTTAACTGTCGTTGCTGAAACTGCATCTTCACTAGGACGAGGTAATTTAAAGGCTTCGCGTGCTAAGCTAGCGTCTAAACCACTACCAACACGTGTAACCGCTGTTTTCACTTCCATAGTAGCGCCAAACTCTGCTAATTGCTCAGTAATGTCAGTACCCGATTTGAATGCAACAAGCAGCTCATCTACAACAGTTTGTGCTTTTTCAGAGGCTTTTTTTGCAACAAGCATAGTTTTAATTTGCCCGCTTACTTCAGCAAGTGGTTTAACACTTGCGTCTTGGTATTTATTTAAGCGCATTACAATAGCTAAACTATCACTAACTTCAACAATATCTGAGTTTAATTGTTCATTAATAACAATATCAGAAAAAGCCGCATCGACAACGCTGCTAACATCGAAAGGGGCTGCATTAGCACCGCGAGTTAACCAGCCAGAAGTTTTAACAGTTGCATTTATGGCACCTGCTGCGTCATCTAAACTGTCAGGAAACTCAAAACTTAAACGTGCTACTTCTTGTTGAAGTTCAAAGAACTTATCTTGCGCTTTTTCACTTTTAGCTTTGGCAACTACTGCGTCACGCACTTCAGCTAAACTTTGTACTTTCTCAGCCTTGTAATCAGTTAATTTAATGATATGAAAACCAAAATCGGTTTTAATGACGTCACTAACACTGCCAATGCCTGTTAATGCAAAAGCTGCATCATCGAATGCGCTGTCCATAACACCAGACTCAATCCAGTCTAGATCGCCGCCGTTTTCACCACTAAAGGTATCTGCGGAATGTTCTTTGGCTAATTCTGCAAAGTCTTCACCGGCATTAATTCTAGTAAGTAAAGCTTCTGTGCTTGCTTTCGCAGCCGCTTCGTCATCACCAAACTCAATTAGAATGTGGGCAATACGACGTTGCTCTTCATCGCGATATTGACTGATATTATTTTGATAATATGCCTTAACATCTGCATCTGTTAACACGACTTTACTGGCGATAGTATCAACATCAAGCGTAATGTAGTTTACTTTAACTTGTTCTTGATTTTCAAAGCGCGATTGATTGGCTAAATAATAATCATTAATTTCTTCATCGCTTAATTCGATATTTGCTTTAAATTGCTCTGCATTAATAGTGGCAAAACGAATGTCACGTTGTTGGTTTTGTAAAGCAGTAAACATATCTTCTTGATACGGTAAGCTAAATTCGCTTGCAATTAATGCTTGTGTTAATTGACGGCGTGTCATTTCAGTGCGTAAGTAATCACGAAAGTCAGATGATTGATAAAAACCAGCTTGATTAATCATGGCTAAGTAACGATTGTTGTCAAAAACACCGTCAACTTGAAATTCTGGCATATTACGAATGGTACTTTTAATACGCTGATCTGCCACACGAATAGCAAGTGCTTCTGAGTTTTGATCGACAAGCTTTTGGTTGATTAAATTATCAACCACACCATTACGAAAGTTACTCATGTAACTAGGGTCAGCTGATAATGTTTCAAACATATCACCAAATTGCTGCGCCATGCGGTTACGCTGTGCTTGATAAGCTTTATTAAACTCATCTTGTGATATTTGTTCACCATTGACATCAGCTACTGAAGTATCAACTGAATTGTTGTAACTACCAATGCCGGCAACAGCGAAGGTTAAAATAATAAAACCAAGAATAATCTTAGCGGTTAATCCTTGAGAGCTTTCGCGAATATTTTCTAACATCTTTGTCTCTTTACACGAGGGTATTGTACTTTCCGCGCGACTTTAACTGCGGTATTAATTTACCGCTATTATGCGTTACAATTATTAAGCAGCTGTTAACCAACCAAAGTAAAACTTACTTCAATAGCAAACTAATTTAGCTTCTTTACTAACTTATACGCTTTAAAATCGCAATATGAACGGGCATGTTAGCCCAATAATAATCAAAATGAAACTCTTTTACTCTGGTGATGAAATAACGGTTAAATAACCATCACCCTTGCAACAATAATACCGATTTTTATCAAATTTGGCACAGGTTAGCTTGTGCTGTTAGCAATTTTATTAATTTGCTGGTTTACATTATTTACAGGAAAAATGGCCAAATATAAGGCCGTTATTTTGATAGCGAGTTGTTCAGGACAAAATCCCTCCTAGATTTTATAAAAAACTGCATCCGTGCAGCTGTAATGATTAAATAACGCAGTAGTTGGAAAATTTAATTAGTTAACATGGAGTGATACGTACTACTTCTTGTTTAGAATATCGTCTAAATTAGTTTGTTCTTGTGCTGATAAGTCGTGTTCATTGGCTTTAACTTTACTGCGTTTTCTTAAGACAAATACTACGCCCATGATAAAGCCGAATAATATAATTACAGGACCAAACCAGAGAATATAAGTTTGCTCTTTCAGCGGTGGACGGTATAAAACAAAATCACCGTAGCGATACACCATAAAGTCAATAATTTCCTGATCTGTTTTACCTTCTTGCAATAAGTTATAAAGGTTTTTTCTTAAATCTATGGCAATTTTAGAATTTGAATCGGCTAAATTTTGATTTTGACACTTAGGGCAGCGTAATTCTTTCGACAAAATTTGAAAGCGTAATTCAGTCGTTTCGTCATTAAACTGAAAAGTGTCTACTGGGCTTGCATTAGTGCTGCTTAGCCAAAAAAAACTTAGCAACAATGAACCAATAACAACCCGTAACATCTGCTGTAGTCTTATTGCACAAGTATGATTGAGTACATATTTCACTAGGTCGATCCTTGTGCTATTTCAGCTTCTATAGTGTCAATCAGTGGTAAAAATTCTTTTTTCCATACCTGGTCATTAATAGGCCCTGCAAAACGTTTACGAATAATACCTGTGTGATCTATAACAAAGGTTTCAGGAGCGCCGAATACACCAATATCTAGCCCAAGAGCACCCTGTTCGTCGAAGATAGAAAATTCATAAGGGTCTTCGTATTGTTTTAACCAATTCAAAGCCGCATTGCGGTCATCGGTAAAGTTAAGCCCGTAGAGTTTGATGCGTGAGTCGCGAATAATATCAAGTAAATATGGGTGTTCATATTTACACTGTATACACCAAGTCGCCCAAACATTAAGTAAAACAATATTGCCGGTTAAGTCTTCTCGTCCAACGAGTCGGTCAGTCGATTTTAATATCGGAAGCTCAAAATTAGGCAGCGGTTTACCTATCATTGCCGAAGGCATGGCTTGCGGATTAAGAAATAAACCTCGGTATAACAATACCCCTAATAAAACAAATAAAATTAATGGTATAAAACGAATAATACTTTTCACTAATTTACGCCTCTTGTAAAACTACAGGATTATCTTGCTTAGATACTTGTTCGGTTGCTAATACGCGTTTGCGATAACGTTTACTCAATATGGCTAAGAAACCACCTATCGCCATAAAAAAGGCGCCTAACCATATCCAAACAATAAACGGTTTGTAATATAAACGCATTGACCAAGCGTTTTGCTCTAGCGGATCACCTAATGCAACGTAAATATCACGCCATAAAGTGGTATGAATAGCGGCTTCGGTCATGCCCGTACGTTGTACTTTGTAGGTACGTTGCTCTGGCTTTAATAAGGTCACAAACTCATCATCAATTGAAACGTTAATCTGTCCTTGAATCGCGCTGTAATTAGGTCCCATAACATTCTTAGTGCCTTCAAACGTTATAGTGTAACCTGATAAATTAGTACTCTCACCAGGTGCCATTTTTACGTTAATTTCTTTTTCATAGGTCGAAACCATGGTCACACCGATCACGGTGATAGCAATACCGGCATGCGCAACAGCCATACCTATATGGTTAAGCGGAACTGCTGAAAACTTTAAACTACCGTCAGCTTGTTTAGCATTATTAAACACATCTTTTAACACGGCCAAGACAATCCAGCAGCCTAAGCTCATACCAATAAATGCGCTAATGTTAAATTCACCCGCAAAGATAAATGGCCAAGCGGCACCAAATAACACACTTACCAAAGAGATAATATTTAAATGCTTAGACAACTCACCTTTACGTGCTTTTTTCCAGCGAATAAGAGGTCCAATCCCCATAAAGAGGAACAGTGCTATCATCATGGGTACAAAAACGGCGTTAAAATATGGCGCTCCAACGGATATTTTCCCTAAACCCATTGCATCAATAATCATCGGGTAAAGCGTGCCTAATAAAATAGTAACCGTCGCTGTCACTAATATAGATATGGCCACTAGAATAGTATTCTCACGTGAATAAAAAGTGAAGCGGTTAGGACTACTAACATTTGCAGCTCTAAATGCATAAAGGGTTAGTGAACCACCAACAGCTACCGCTAACAATACTAACAAGTACATGCCGCGGTCAGGGTCTACCGCAAATGAATGTACGGAAGTAATGACACCTGAACGTACTAGGAATGCACCTAATAAGTTTAACGAAAAGGTAAAAATAGCCAGTAATAATGTCCAATGCTTAAAGGTGTTACGCTGCTCTGTTACCGCTAAGGCATGAATCAAAGCAGTGCCGGCCAGCCATGGCATAAATGAAACATTCTCAACAGGATCCCAAAACCACCAACCACCCCAACCAAGTTCATAATATGCCCACCAGCTACCTAATGCGATACCTACGGATAAAAATGACCAAGCAGCCACAGTCCAAGGACGTGACCAACGAGCCCATGCAGCATCCATCTTTCCTGCCATTAGGGCTGCAATAGCAAAGGCAAACGCAACTGAAAACCCAACATAGCCCATATACAGCATTGGCGGATGAATAATTAATCCAATATCTTGTAATAATGGATTTAAATCTTGTCCTTCAAGAGGAAAGTTTGGCAATAAACGTTCAAACGGGTTAGAGGTTAGCAGTGTAAATAAAATAAAACCCACCGCGATCATGCCCATAACTGCCAAAACACGTGCAACAAACTCTTTTTCTAATTGCTTACTAAAAACACTTACAGCGAAAGTCCAGCATGTTAAAGCAAAAATCCAAAACAGCATTGAGCCTTCATGTCCTCCCCAAACAGCACTAATTTTGAAATAGTATGGTAGTAAGCTATTAGAATGATTGGCGATATATTTGACAGAAAAGTCATCTACCGTAAAGCTATAGGCTAATAAAAAGATACTAATGCCGATAAACAAAAACAGACCAAAACTTAACGGTTTGGCACTATTAATTAATTGTTGGTTGTTCTGCGCTACACCAATCAGTGGCACTATGCTTAAACATAGTGCAAAAGCAAACCCGATAATGAGTGCGAAATGGCCAAGCTCTGGGATCATGATAATTCCTGTAAATCAATGTTAAAACATTATAGCGACTAAGTTTAGCTGATTCTAACTAGTCAAGACTAGCGTCAAATCAAATATTCAATATGTAAATACTAGCGTTGTGAGCAAAGATAACTTTCCCACAGCACTTTAAAGTGACTATTGTGGGACCTGCTCTGATATTACCATTGTAATCGGGCCTTGTTCCATTGCATCTATATTAAGCATTTCTGCTTTAAAGTCCCCTGGTTTTATACCGACACTGCCTTGCATAGATACCACAGCGTAAATATGCACTTTATCAACACTACTTAAACGCATTTGTGGTGTCATAGCTTGTGAATCATCTAAAACTATAGTTAAAGGTAAATCGCTAGCTTTAAGTTTTACCGCGGCTAAAGGCATTCGAGGCCCATCAGCTGCAATAGCATATATAAATACAGTTTTATCATCACCAGCCATTAACTTTTCTTGCACGCTAGTCCCTAATGACACCTGTACAGTAAGATGGGGTAAATTTGGATCTAACGCGGCACTAGCATCCTCTGTAGGTGCAACTCCATTACTAAGACGTAATTGATTTTTAGCTTCTTCGACAGCTCCGGCTAAGGCTTGCATGCTTATTCCTGGTCGGTCACTATTTAATACAACTTCCCAGTAATGCACCGCCTTAGCAAAATCTCGATGACTAAAACTGTCCATGCCTAAGAGTATATTAGTGGAGGCGTCTTGCGAATCTAACCCTAAAGCTTTATCAATTACCGCTTGAATATCGCTATTAATCTGTTGATTATTTTTATAATACATCGCTTGAGCTTTTGGCCCTAATAACTCAGCATGTTCACCCTCTTGCGACATTACGCGATCAAATGCTTCAATAGCATTATCAAACTCTCCAACAGATATGTAGGCTTGACCTAAGCTAAACCATGCTTGGGAGTTAGTTGGATTTTCTTTTACTTCACTCTGAAGCTGCTGTAGTCGAAAAGCCAGCATTTGCTCTGGGGTCAATTGACTATGCTCGTCGTTTTCGTTAATGGCTGTTGGTGCGTTTAGTAATTGATATGCACCTAGTTTCATATAGCTATATAAACTTAAACTGACGATGCTAAATGCTATACATGCTGGCCATACCCATGATCTAGTTATTTTTGTAACCTCACGGGGTTGGCTTGAACTAGCATCTTGCAAAAGTGTTTTATCTAATTCTGCCTTTAATTGAATATAACTCTCTTGCTCAATACTACCTTCTGCTAAGTCGTGTTCGAGTAGCGATAAATGCTCGTGATAAAGTGTGACATTGGTTTCTTGACGAATGTTAAGGTTTTCCGCACCGATGGTATCCTTAGATGAGGAAAATATACGCCAGACAATAAGTAATGCAATCACTATCAATGATAAAACTGCCAGCCAGAATGTAGTCATATTATTTAATTTATACCTTGTTAAAGCAATTGTGTAATCTGTTTGATATTAGCTATGTAAACACTCCATATAACGCGACTATATGAATAACCATTGTTCATACGTTGTTTACAGCGTCGTAGAGTAACAATTATAAGTACTTTTTCCTAGCAATACTGACCGAGAAAACAGCATGTTCATCGTAACGTTAGGCCAGACTCATCAGACATATAGCCATAATCGTATTCACGGGATAATTGGGTGAATATTGTTGGCTAGCTATCCAAGCTAAAAAACTCACCAACGAGTTCATACGCCATTGAGTACCTAGTTTTATAATTAATAGGATATTAAGATGAATTCTACGTGGGTTTAAAATATCACAATAAATAAAGTTAAACTGTAATGAAATTGTATCGCCTTATGCCAACTTGATTAATTAAGTGATCTACTTTTTCATGAGGGAAAATGGATAATGACAAAGCTTAAAATTTAGTCAGTCGTTATGCTACTTATAAATTTTAACTATTGAAAATGGCCAGTTAATTAATCCACTTGGTATGACTTAAATATTATTCAAATTGGGTAGGCTACTGAGATTCAGCTAAGATGGGCAAATAAACAAATAGCGCAGTTGTTGCTTGTTTTAACCCAGAGAAATATTCAGATAATGAGTAGGGTAAGTATGATAGTCCAGATACAATTAAGCCGCTTATAAAAGCGGCTTAATGAGTAATCTTTAGCAAAAGCTATTGATTAGCCGTTACAAGCATCTTTAAGTGCTTTACCAGCTTTAAAAGATGGTATTTTAGCTGCTGCGATTTCAATAGTCGCACCAGTTTGTGGGTTACGGCCTGTGCGCGCTGCACGGTCACGTACTGAGAAAGTACCAAAACCAACTAGTGCTACTTGCTCGCCACCTTTTAACTCTTCTGTAACTGCTTCGATAAATGAATCTAATGCACGACCAGCCGCAGCTTTAGAAATGTCAGCACCCGCAGCAATTTTCTCGATAAGTTGAGATTTATTCACAGTGTATTCCCCTTCAATTGTTATTATTCAGCGCTATCTTCTGTTTTAGCGTCCTGCAGAAACCTTTAATTAAGCCTCTTTATGAACATATAGCACCGAGTTAAAGAAAACTAAAAATATTGATAATTATTTTTATCTCTACTATGCCCCCTATAGATAGGGGCTCTAGCGTTATCAGCGTCATTAACTTAACATAGTTTCAGCGTTTGAAAAGCGTTAATTACGTTTTTTGCAATTTTTTTGCATTTTTTTTACATTTTTCAGCAAAAACTGCTGTTTTTTAGCCATTTACTTCTCTGACTGCCACTTTTCAACCGGGTGTTCTAATGCAATTTTCAACACCTCATCTATCCATTTAACCGGATAGATGGCTAAATCAGCTTTAACATTATCAGGAATTTCTTCCAAATCACGTTCATTATCCTTCGGAATAATAACCGTTTTTATACCACCACGATGAGCAGCGAGTAATTTTTCTTTTAACCCGCCAATTGCCAGTACTTCACCGCGTAAAGTTATTTCACCCGTCATAGCAACATCCGCTTTCACCGGATTACCGGTTAAACTTGATACTAAAGCTGTACACATTCCAACACCAGCACTTGGCCCATCTTTCGGTGTTGCGCCTTCCGGTACATGTACATGAATATCGCGTTTTTCATGAAAGTCACTATTAATACGTAGCTTTTCAGTGCGACTACGCACGACCATCATTGCTGCTTGTATCGACTCCTGCATGACATCACCAAGTGAACCGGTATAACTCAATTTTCCTTTACCTGGTACAGAAGCCGTTTCAATGGTGAGTAGCTCACCGCCGACTTGTGTCCAAGCAAGGCCAGTTACTAAACCAACTCTATTTTCAGAGTCGGCTTTACCATAGTCAAAACGCTGAACACCCAAAAATTCGGATAAATTCTCTTGGTTTATGGTCACTTTTTTTACATTTTTGTCTAATAAAATTGACTTAACCGCTTTACGACATAACTTTGAGATATCGCGCTCTAGCGCACGAACACCGGCCTCACGAGTGTAATAGCGAATAATACCGACAATGGCACTATCTTCAATTTCAATTTCTTTACTTTTTAAACCGTTGCGCTCAATTTGTTTATTAAGTAAATGATTCTTTGCAATATTAAGCTTTTCATCTTCGGTATAACCCGATAAATGTATCACTTCCATACGATCGAGTAATGGTCCTGGGATATCCATACTGTTTGACGTAGCAACAAACATCACATCGGATAAGTCATAATCGACTTCCAAATAATGGTCGTTAAAGCTGCTGTTTTGCTCAGGATCTAATACTTCTAATAATGCTGAAGCTGGATCGCCACGCATGTCAGAGGCCATTTTATCTATTTCATCTAACAAAAATAACGGATTCTTCACGCCTACTTTTGCGATTTTTTGTATAAGCTTACCTGGCAGTGAGCCAATATAAGTTCTTCTATGACCGCGAATTTCAGCTTCATCGCGCACGCCGCCAAGTGCCATACGCACATATTTACGACCAGTAGATTTAGCAATAGATTGCCCTAACGAAGTTTTACCTACGCCAGGAGGCCCAACTAAACATAAAATAGGCCCTTTTAGCTGGCTAACACGTTGTTGCACAGCTAAATACTCTACGATACGCTCTTTAACTTTATCGAGTCCGTAATGATCTTTGTCTAACACTTCTTGTGCTAACTTAAGATCACGCTTTAATTTACTGCGTTTTTTCCACGGTACACTGATCATCCAATCAATATAGCTTCGCACAACAGTCGCTTCAGCAGACATTGGCGACATCATTTTCAATTTTTTCAATTCTGTTAGGGTTTTTTCTTTTGCTTCTTTGGGCATTTGAGCAGCTTCAATCTGTTTTTCTATTTGCTCAGCCTCGTTTGTGCCCTCTTCGTCATCACCTAATTCTTTTTGAATAGCTTTCATTTGCTCATTCAAATAGTACTCACGTTGGCTTTTTTCCATTTGCTTTTTAACACGCGTGCGAATTTTTTTCTCTACTTGCAGTAAATCGATTTCCCCTTCCATTAGCGCCATTAAAAACTCGAGACGCTCTGAAACATGGGTAATTTCTAATACTTTTTGTTTATCAACTAACTTAAGCGGCATGTGAGCTGCCATGGTGTCGGCTAACTGCTCTGCATCATCAATACCTGAAACCGAAGTTAATACCTCTGGTGGTATTTTTTTATTTAATTTAACGTAACCTTCGAATTGGGAAATAGCTGAACGAATAAGTACTTCAGTACTATCATCAGGCACACCTTCTACATTTAGAAACTCTGCATTAGCAGTAAAATATTCATCAGTTTCAACAAACTCAGTAATTTGAGCACGACGTACACCCTCAACCAGTACTTTAACGGTACCGTCAGGTAATTTTAACATTTGTAAAATAGTGGCAATGGTACCGGTTTTATACAAATCGTTTTGTGCTGGGTCATCAACCGCAGCATCTTTTTGTGCAACAAGGAAAATTTGCTTATCATTTTCGTTGGCAATATCAAGACAACGGATTGATTTTTCGCGACCAACAAATAATGGGATAACCATTTGCGGATAGACAACGACATCACGTAAGGCTAATACGGGAATTTCAACTACGCCAGATAACTCTTTAGTCATTGGTTACTCTCTCGGTGAATAGTATGATGTAATTTTTACAGATATGTATTTGTATATGGGGTGTTTGTAAATACTTTCAACAGATGAATAAAAAAAAGTGACGTTAACCAAATTGGCTAACGTCACTTTTTAGAAGTTACTTACCGTACATTTACTCCGAAGACGCTTTATCTTGCTGCGTTTCGTAAATAATAATCGGCTTAGATTCACCTTTAATAACCGCTTCGTCAACAACAACTTTAACGGCATTATCCAGAGAAGGTAATTCATACATTGTTTCGAGTAAAACACCCTCAACAATAGATCGTAAACCACGAGCACCCGTTTTACGTTCCATCGCTTTATGAGCAATCGCCGTCAGAGCATCTTCTCTAAACTCAAGCTCAACATTTTCCATATCAAAAAGTGCGGTAAATTGCTTAGTTAAAGCATTTTTAGGCTCTTGTAATATTTGAATAAGCGCGTCTTGATCAAGTTCGGTTAATGTAGCTACTACAGGTAGACGACCAATAAACTCTGGGATCAAACCATATTTAACTAAATCTTGTGGTTCAACATCTTGAAAACGTTGCGTTAAGGTTTTCTCGTCTTCTTTGCCACGAACTGTAGCACCAAAACCAATACCTGTTCCGGTATGGCAACGTTGCTCAACAACTTTATCAAGTCCGGCAAATGCACCACCACAAATAAATAGAATTTTAGAGGTGTCGACCTGTAAAAATTCTTGCTGTGGATGCTTACGACCACCTTGTGGCGGCACAGAGGCAATAGTACCTTCAATAAGTTTTAATAATGCTTGTTGAACACCTTCGCCCGAAACATCACGCGTGATAGATGGATTGTCAGATTTACGTGAAATCTTGTCAATTTCATCAATATAAACAATACCACGTTGAGCTTTTTCAACGTCATAATCACACTTTTGCAATAGTTTCTGAATAATGTTTTCAACATCTTCACCCACATAACCTGCTTCGGTTAGTGTCGTGGCATCAGCCATGGTAAATGGTACATCTAATAAGCGCGCTAGAGTTTGCGCTAATAATGTTTTACCACTACCTGTAGGGCCAATTAACAAAATATTACTTTTGCTCAGCTCTACACCATTGTGTGAGTCGCCATTGCGTAAACGCTTATAGTGGTTATAAACCGCTACAGCGAGCACTTTTTTCGCGTGCTCTTGCCCGATAACATAATCATCTAAGCTTTCACGAATTTCAATTGGCGTTGGTAAGCTTTCTTTGTCTTGCTTAGGCGAAATTTCTTTAATTTCTTCGCGGATAATATCGTTGCAAAGTTCAACACATTCATCGCAAACAAAGACAGAAGGACCTGCAATTAACTTACGTACTTCATGCTGACTTTTACCACAAAATGAGCAATACAGTAACTTACCGTCATCACCGTCACCTGTTTTCATATCGGTCATACGGTACCTCTAATATTTTAAATTTATACAAACTAATACTGACCAGTATTTCATAAATCGCGAAAATAACAACGCGAATAACAAAGAAGACCGTTATTTATCCATTCTTTGTTCTAATATGGCATCAACTAAACCATATTCAACCGCGCTTTCTGCACTTAAGAAATTATCACGGTCAGTATCACCAGATACTTTTTCTAAAGGTTGGCCGGTGTGCTCTGCCATCAAACGATTAAGTTTACCTTTAATATACAAAATTTCTTTTGCATGTATTTCAAAATCAGAAGCTTGACCTTGAAAGCCACCTAGCGGCTGATGGATCATGACACGAGCATTGGGTAAACAGTAACGTTTGCCTTTTGCACCACCAGAAAGCAAAAATGCGCCCATACTAGCGGCTTGACCAATACATACTGTACTAACATTTGGCCTAATGAATTTCATGGTGTCGTAAATAGCCATACCTGCAGTAACTGAACCACCTGGAGAATTGATATATAAATAAATATCTTTATCTGGGCTTTCTGATTCTAAAAATAGCATTTGGGCAACGATTAAGTTGGCCATATGGTCTTCAACCTGACCACAAAGAAAAATAACGCGCTCTTTTAGCAGTCTTGAATAAATATCGTAAGAGCGTTCACCTTTGGCGGTTTGCTCAACAACCATAGGCACTAAAGCGCTTTCTGTCGTATTTGTTAAATCGTGAGAATTATTGTGAGAAGTAAACAACTAACTTTCCTTTTTTATAAAAAAATGGCTCATATGTCCCCATATAAGCCATTTAAGCGATTGCTCAGCAAAATGTCAATCTAAAAGGTCTATTTACCTTCAGGATTCATGATATCTTTGAAACTGGCTTTCTTATCTTTTACTTTTGCGCTTTCAAGTAACAACTCAACAGCTTGCTCTTCCAATGCAACATTCTGCATTTGCTGGGCAAGTTCTTTGTTCGTTTTGTAGTACTCAATAACTTCAGCTGGATCTTCATAAGCTGATGCTGCTGAAGCAATTAATTCAGTAACTTTAGCTTCGTCAACTTTTAATTCGTTAACTTTGATCACTTCACCAAGAAGCAAACCGGTCTTAACACGACGTTTCGCTTGTTCTTCAAACATTTCTGCTGGAAGTTCTGGTAAGTTGTTCGGATCCATTTGGCCAGCAAAACGTTGCATAGCTTGCTTGCGCAGTACGTCAACTTCTTGAGCAACAAGTGCCGCTGGAATATCTAATTCGTTAACTTCAAGCAAACCTTCAATAACTTGCTCTTTAACTTTAGCTTTTACTGCTTGGTTAAGTTCGCGCGCCATGTTTTTACCAACTTCTTCGCGAAGTGCAGCAACACCGCCTTCTTCCACGCCGAATAGTTTCGCAAACTCGTCATCTACTTCAGGTAAAACTGGACCTTCAGTTTTGTGAACAACGATATCGAACTCTGCGTCTTTACCTTTAAGCTTTTCAGCATGGTAATCTTCAGGGAAAGTGATTGTAATGGTTTTTTCATCGCCAGCTTTCATACCCGTGATTTCAGTTTCGAAACCTGGGATCATGCGACCTGAGCCTAATTCAAGTTCAAAACCTTCAGCTTTACCACCTTCAAATTCTTCACCGTCTACACGGCCATTGAAGTCGATAGTTAGCTTGTCGCCTTTCTTGGTTTTACGCTTGTTTTCTTTCCACGTTTTATGCTGATTTTGTAATGTTTCAAACATTTCATCAAGGTCAGCATCAGTAACTTCAACCGCTGGACGTTCTACTGCGATTTTATCAAGATCTTTTAAAACAACTTCAGGATAAATTTCAAATGTTGCTTCAAATTCTAACGCTTTACCATCTTCATTGCTTTTAGCAACAAATGCAGGACGACCTGCAGGATTTAATTTCTCAGCTACAATCGCATCAACAAAGTTACGTTGCATTAATTCACCAGCAACTTCTTGACGAACTGATTGACCATAACGTTTTTGAATAACTGATGGTGGAACTTTACCTGGACGGAAACCATTGATACGCTGGGTTTTACCGATATGGCGAAGACGATTCTTAACTTCAACATCTACTGTTTCGGCAGGAACTGAAATCGTTAAACGACGTTCCAAACCTTGTGTAGTCTCAACTGAAACTTGCATTTAATTACCTCAAAAAACTTAGCGTATGCACGCTTTCTATAACGCATCTAAATATAGTCAACACAACTTTATAACAAAGTTATGCATTCAGCTTGTTTGACTTAACAAACAGAGCCCGGAAAATCCGAATAAAGATGTTCAGATTAAAATAATGACGCGAAATTATAGCGGTGCTTTAAACAAGAGTCGAGCATAGAACGCAAATAAATTAAAATTTAATGCTATAGAAGGTAATAAAAGCCTATAAAGCTATTATTTAGGAAAGTTTAGAATAAAAATCAGAAAAACATTATAAAGGAATAAAATTAAGAAAGTGGTCGGTGATGCAAGATTCGAACTTGTGACTGAACTTTATGATACCCAAACCAGCACTTTATTATTTGAGCTAGGTAAAGTCTTTGAGCTATATAACTAATAAAAAAAGAAGTGGTCGGTGATGCAAGATTCGAACTTGCGACCCCTTGGACCCAAACCAAGTGCGCTACCAAGCTGCGCTAATCACCGATATACTTTTTTACTACTACCCATACAGAAAAATGGGGTGGCTAAAGGGACTTGAACCCTCGACAACCGGAATCACAATCCGGGGCTCTACCAACTGAGCTATAGCCACCACTGTATGGCGCGCCCTGCAGGATTCGAACCTGCGACCCACGCCTTAGAAGGGCGTTGCTCTATCCAGCTGAGCTAAGGGCGCACATTTACCTACAGATGCTAAACAAACTTAACTATATATAAAGTTTATTTCTTTTTCACTTAAAAAGTAAAAAAGTGGTCGGTGATGCAAAATTCAAACTTCGACTGAACTTTAGAATACCCAAACCATTTACTTAGCCTTTCAAGTTGCTTAAAGCATTAAGAAAGAAAAAGTGGTCGGTGATGCAAAATTCAAACTTCGACTGAACTTTAGAATACCCAAACCATTTACTTAGCCTTTCAAGTTGCTTAAAGCATTAAGAAAGAAAAAGTGGTCGGTGATGCAAGATTCGAACTTGCGACCCCTTGGACCCAAACCAAGTGCGCTACCAAGCTGCGCTAATCACCGACATTTGTTAAAAACGCTTGCGTTCTCAACGGGTGCGGATATTACCTAGTTGCCCGTTGCGCGTCAAACACTTTTTTTAAATAAATGTGCGTTCGCTCACTTTTACAGCATCTTGGTTAAAATACCACTCATAATGACTAATAAAATATAAATATCGGCTTTTTTTACCATTATTCATCAAGAAATCATTTTTTCGACAATCAAGGCATTTATTTTCTACAAATAGCTTTTCTAATATGCGAAAATAGCCACGTTTATTAGCCTTTTGTGAAGAAATATGACTGCAGCTCTTATTGACGGTAAGTTGATCGCCCAACAATTACGCCATTCTGTTAAAGATAAAGTTCAACAACGCATAAAAAATGGCTTACGTGCACCCGGGTTGGCCGTAATTCTAGTTGGTTCAGATCCCGCATCGCAAGTTTATGTTGGAAGTAAAAGAAAAGCCTGTGAAGAAGTTGGCTTTGTATCACGCTCTTATGACCTACCTCCGACGACGACACAAGATGAACTTTTTAATTTAATCGATGAGTTAAATAACGATAATGAAATTGATGGCATTCTCGTTCAGTTACCATTACCTGTGGGTTTAGACGCAAATTTAATTATCGAGCATATTAATCCCTTAAAAGATGTTGACGGCTTTCACCCTAACAATGTCGGTAAGCTAGCTTTACGCCAACCAGGCCTTCGCCCTTGTACACCAAAAGGGATAATGACCTTGATTGCATCAACGGGAGTTGATCCTCATGGCTTAGAAGCTGTAATAGTAGGTGCATCAAATATCGTTGGCCGCCCGATGACTCTTGAATTATTGCTCGCGGGTTGTACCGTTACTACAACGCATAGATTCACCAAAGATTTAGAAACAAAAATTAGAAATGCCGACCTATTAGTCGTTGCTGTGGGTAAACCTGAGTTTATTCCCGGTGAATGGATTAAAAAAGGCGCAATTGTTATCGATGTAGGTATTAATCGTTTAGATAACGGAAAATTAGTCGGTGACGTTGGCTTTGCTAAGGCAAAAGACAGCGCGGCTCATATCACACCGGTTCCAGGTGGCGTTGGCCCAATGACTGTAGCTAGCTTAATAGAAAACACGCTTATCGCCTGTGAAGAATTTCATAGTAAATAGTCATTCTATGAATACATACATCATAGTTTCATAAAGCCAAAACATAAAAGCCTGCATTCGCAGGCTTTTTTATTAAGAGTTGTATCTTAAACGAATTAAGCCTTACGCCACGTTGTGCCGCCAGCACTATCTTCTAGGATAATATTAAGCGCAGCCAACTTATCGCGGGCATCATCAGCCATTGCCCAATCTTTATTAGCTCGGGCATCTTTACGCTGTTTGATCAAGGCTTCAATTTCTGCGACTTCATCACTATTTTCACCGCCACCTTGAAAAAAATCTTCAGGTGAATTTTGTGCAACACCTAAAACTTCACCAAGCGAGACTAAAATGAATGCAAGTTTTGAAGCTTCTACTATATCTGTTGCTTTGATGCGATTGATCTCTTTCGCCAATTCAAATAACACAGGCATAGCTTCAGGACAGTTAAAGTCATCATCCATAGCTTTTTCAAAGCGCTGTACGTATTCGTTGCCTTTTAACTCCACCTTCATCGGGGTGACATCACGCAACGCGGTATAGATGCGTTCTAAACTGGCACGAGCTTGGGTTAAGTTATCTTGTGAATAATTTAATTGGCTGCGGTAATGGCTAGAGGTCAAAAAGAAACGCACGCTTTCTGCGTCATATTCATCAAGCACACTGCGTAAAGTAAAAAAGTTATTTAAAGATTTTGACATCTTTTCTTTGTTGATTTGCACCATACCACCATGCATCCAGTAGTTAACATAAGGTGTATCATGTGCACAACAAGATTGAGCGATTTCATTTTCATGGTGTGGGAACTGTAAATCAGAGCCGCCGCCATGAATATCAAAATGTTCACCCAAATGTTTTAAATTCATAGCAGAACATTCAATATGCCAACCCGGACGACCTTTCCCCCATGGTGACCCCCAACTTGGCTCATCAGGTTTCGCCATTTTCCACAACACAAAATCTAATGGGCTACGTTTCGCTTCATCAACGTCAACTCGTGAACCCGACTGCAGCATATCTAAATTTTGTAAACTTAATTTACCGTAATCTTTATAGGTACTGACTTCAAACATTACATCACCATTACTGGCAACATAAGCGTGTTTGCGTTCAATAAGACGTTCAACTAAAGCAATAATCTCATCCATGTGACCAGTAACTGTAGGTGCGATATCTGGACGCATTATATTAAGATCATCAAAATCTTGATACATTTGCGCGGTCATGCGTAAAGTTAAATCTTCACAGCTTTCACCATTTTCATTCGCACGTTTGATAATTTTATCGTCTACGTCGGTAATATTACGTACATGGGTTAGGTCGTAGCCTAAGTATTTAAAGTAACGCGCAATAATATCGAAGGCAACATAGGTTCTGGCGTGACCGATATGACAGCGATCATAAATAGTAATACCGCAAACATATAAACCTACCTTGTTGGAAGTGATCGGTTTAAAAACTTCTTTTTTCCTGCTTAAGGTATTATAAATCTGCAACATAACGGCGCTTTTTCCTATGTAATATCAATACTTGATTAAATTCGACTATCCCCACACGGAGATTTACGCAATTGTACCCCAAGTATTACAATGGATCATTAGCTTGGCTGCATTTGCTGTAATATTTACTGATTATTTTTAGAATAAATTTTGCCGAGAAATCTTTTTTTTATTAAGTTACAATTTACCTAATTACATTTCCTTTAGCTTTATGAGTAAAAAACAATGATCACATTTAAAACGACCCTAGGCGAAATTAAAATTGAATTAGATTTTGATAACGCACCTGTTACTGCAAAAAACTTCCAACAATACGCTGAAGACGGCTTTTATAACGGCACGATTTTTCACCGTGTAATTAAAGGTTTTATGGCGCAAGGCGGTGGTTTCGCATCAGGCATGGACGAAAAAGACAGCCGTGAATCAATCAAAAACGAAGCAAACAATGGTTTAGCTAACGCTCGTGGTACTTTAGCAATGGCGCGTACGCAAGAGCCACATTCAGCTTCAGCACAATTTTTTATTAATTTAGCCGATAACGACTTCCTTAATTTTAAAAGTGAAGATGTGCAAGGCTGGGGTTACTGTGTGTTTGCTAAAGTGGTTGAAGGTATGGACATTGTCGATAAAATGACGCTTGTTGATACGGGTCGCAATGGTTTTCACGATGATGTGCCAAAAGAAGAAATAATCATTGAAGAAACAATCGTAGCGTAATTATTGATTACCGACGTCAATGATATGAGTGAAACCTCTCATGTGAATAATAAATCAGCATTAACTTATTTTATTGCTGATTTACATCTCGCACAAAACAGGCCCGACATCACGGCCTGTTTTTTAACTTTCTTGAAAAACGACGCCCCAAAAGCACAAACATTGTATATTTTAGGCGATTTATTCGAGTATTGGATAGGCGACGACGATAACAGCCCCTTCCTTTTAGAAATTTCTCAGGCGATTAAAGCCCTATCGGTGCTTGGCTGTAAAATTTACTTTATACACGGCAATCGCGACTTTTTATTGGGCAAACGCTTTGCCAAGCAATCAGGTATGGAGTTACTACCTGAAGTAACGCTAATAGACTTATATGGCATGCCTGTTGTTATTATGCATGGCGATACCCTTTGTACACGAGATGTTGGCTATCAAGCTTTTCGTAAAAAATCACGAAGTTGGTGGTGGCAAGCTCTTATAAAAAGTTTACCCTTATTTGTTCGACGGAAGATTGCCAACAATTATCGCGAGCAAAGTTCGACAGCAACAGCAATGAAGTCGCAAGATATTATGGATGTCACTGATAGTGAAGTCGTGCATTGCTTAGAGCAATACCAAAGTCAACTTTTGATTCATGGGCATACTCATCGACCCGCAGTACATGACGTAAAAGCAAATAATCAACAAGCGCAACGCATAGTACTAGGTGACTGGTACGAACAAGGTGCATGGCTGAAGGTGACGCCTGATTCTATGGATTTACTGGATAGTCCATTTGAGTAAAAATAGTGTATTAACATGTCTCATTCTCAGCGTATTACAATATAAAGTAATTTAACCTGAACTATCGTTTAGGCATTTACACCAATTTCACAACAAATAGTACACCAAATCCAATCGTTATTTTGTCATTTGGCTTTTTATCCAGTCATTCACTCTTCGCTCTAATAGTGCTAATGGCATTGCGCCTCCTCCCAACACAGTATCGTGGAAACCACGAATGTCGAAACGATCTCCTAATTTTTGTTCCGCACTTGCACGTAATTCTTGCATTTTTAACATACCTATTTTATAAGCGGTTGCTTGCCCAGGTAATACTAAGTATCGACGGATTTCAGAGATAATAGCGTCTTCAGCAACCGGGGTTTTTTCTTTAAAGTATGTAACAGCTTGCTCTTCAGTCCAGCCTTTTGCATGTAGACCGGTATCAACGACCAAGCGAACCGCGCGCCATATTTCGTTTACTAGTCGGCCAAAATCAGAATAATCATCTTGATAGCCCCCCATTTCTTTTGCTAATAATTCAGCATATAAGCCCCAGCCCTCAACATAGGCGATAAAGCTTGTTTGCGTTCTAAATTGTGGGATTGAAGTAAGCTCTTGAGCAATAGAAATTTGCATATGATGGCCAGGGTTTCCCTCATGGTAAGCAACCCCTTCCATTTCATTCTTTGGCATCGATAACATGTCAGATAAATGTGCGTAATAAACCCCGGGACGACTGCCGTCAGGTGTACCAGGCGCATAATGCTGTGCTGCACCATCTTGCTCTCTAAAGGCTTCAACACGTTTAACAACTAACCCCGCTTGAGGCAATATACCAAAGTAGTTTGGTAGCTGCTTATTAATAAAATCTAAATAAATTTCAGTATCAGTAATATAGCCTTGTCGTCCTATATTGGTATTTGAATAAAAGAACTGTTCATCGGTTTTAATAAAGTCAAAAAATGCCGATAAGTCACCTTTAAAACCTACACGTTCTTTAATTGTGATCATCTCGTTGGTAATACGCTCAACTTCTTTAATGCCAATATTATGAATTTCTTCAGCCGTTAATTCAGTGGTTGTTGATGCTTCAATCATTTGACTGTAAAACGCCTGACCATTTTTTTGTGAAGAAACGCCGGTAGGATTGCTGACCGTATTAACAATATCACTCTCAAACCAAGCTATCAGCGCTTGATAACTTGGTAAAAAAACCTCAAGCAGCTGCTTTTTAGCCGCAAATTTTAATGCCTGTGCTTGATCTACGGAAATTTCATCTGTATCAACTAAGCCACGAATTTTCCGTTCAATGTCCATCCACAGTGGCGAGTCGCTTGCATCTTCTGCGTTTGAAAATGGTATACCTGAAATAAGGTTATTTGATTGTTCAATAACACCTTCATAGGCAAACTTTGGTGGTCTTGTACCGGCAGCTGCATTTACTTTAGCTCTTTCTAGTAACTGAGTAATCGCAGTACTAATACCAGCAATACGAGTTATATATGCCTGCATATCACTTAACTCATCAACGCGATGAAAATTAATTAAAAACTGGGCAACACTTGCTTGAGCACCATCAAATTGATCAAAAATATAACGATGTTTATTAAACTTAGCCGCTGTTTTGGCTTGTTGGTATAAATAAAGCCAAATATCGTACGACATTTTTGCTTCTGATGTTAATTTACTGTAATCAAAATTAGCCGTTAACTCATCAACACTTGCGGCTTGCCATGCTAATTGTTCTTGCTGATATGACTCAGTCATGTCGTCAATTTGGTCGTATTTATCTTTACGCCCTAACATAGTTAACATCATAGGGCTATTTTGCAACTGCGCTTCATATTTAATCGCAAACCATTCATTTAAGCGCTTTGTCTCACTAAGCTGGCTTTGTGTAACGGTTTTAGACACTGCTATCGCTGGTGATTCTTGGACGGTTGTTTGTGTTGAACTATTAGGTTGGCAAGCAGACAAAAATACAACTGCTCCAAGCAATGCAATCGAAGAACGCATCAATTATTCCTTTATTAATGTATAAATAAATAGCCCATAAAAGCACTGAAATTTAATTGAGTTATGTTAAAAGCTAAATACCCAGATGAAACAATTAGTATAAAAAATAATACCACTTAAATATTACCGGTTTTTCTAATAGTCCCTAAACCTTCTAAAACTGGCCATTGCTGTCAATTGCAATGGTGAGCTTTAGCGCATTTACTTAATTCATTTGATATAGCTAATGATTATTTTTCAGCATACTGAATTAAAGCATAATTAGGTTATATTTATCGAGTAGAACTGCCATTAAATTTACAGTGTGGGTGAACCATTATGAAATTTGAAGTTATTATATGGGCTGATAATTAATTGAGCTTCTAGCTCAGTAAAAAAAGCAATACGGTTATCAACTTTATCACTTTGATCTAGACCCGCTATTTCTTAGGACAGGGTTAAGTCATCTTGATAATGGCGCGCTTCAGAGCGCAGTAAAGTTACGTAAAATCCTGCAATCGTCTATCAAAGTCACGGGCTAACATCGAAAGTATTGTGGTTAATCAGCCGCCAGCTTACATAAGTAATGTAAAATAGCATCATGATGGTTTTGCAAGTTTTCACTGCCCTCGCTAAATCATACACCAAATCAATATTATGCTCGGCTAATTCCGCAGCAGGAGCTACACCCGAAAATCTCAGCAATTGCGGACTATTAATCACGCTAGCACTTAATATCACTTTTTTACTGGCTTTAATTAGTAATTTTAAACGAAGAAAGACTAAAGTTTCAACCAAACAATATGGCGTAAACTTTAGTCTTTTAAAGGTATTCCATCAACCTAGATTAAAAATAAACTGGGTTGAAGTATATTTTGCAGAATATGATGCTTAACTTAACTTTTTCGCTAGCACATTATCCAATGCCAACTTACCTGAGCCAGAAAATGCTAATGAAACACTCGCTGCTAGCAAGGCTAAACCAAACTCATAACCGTTATTTGACATAAATAAACCATTAGCAAAATGCACCGAGAAAATCGCTACAACCATAGTTAACGAAAGTGCAATGGCTGCTGGGCGTGTTAATAAACCTAACAGAATAAATAAACCACCAAAAAACTCTGCACTACCCGCTAATAACGCCATTATAAAACCAGGTGCCAAACCAATTGACTCCATCCAACCGCCCGTACCTTCAAGACCGTAGCCACCAAACCAGCCAAACAGTTTTTGTGCACCATGGGCCATAAAAATAATCCCAATAGGCAGACGAAGTGCTAATGCCGAGTAACCTGCGTTTGAACGGGTTAGTTTTGCTAATAATGCTTTCATTTTAAATTCCTTACTCTTGTTAATGATGTTAAATATTGCTTAATTTGTTACAGCTGTATTTTTACAGGCTAACGCTTTTTATCACTGATTGTGCGGCGGCAAATCTTTCATCGCCTCCAGGCATGTTTAGGCCTTCAGCGTAAATAAAATCAATGTTATCAATACCAATAAAGTTAAAGAAACTGGTTAAGTATTGCGTTTGCGAATCACTTGTTGTGCCTGCATGCATACCACCGCGCGCTGCAACCACAATAACTCTTTTGTTTTTTAATAAACCCACAGGGCCATTTTCAGTGTAACGAAAGGTTACACCTGCTCGCGCTACTCTATCTACCCAAGCTTTAAAGGTTGATGGCACGCCAAAGTTGTACATAGGCATAGCAACGACTAGCGTATCTGCTTTTGTTAATTCTGTTATCAAGCTATCAGAAACGCTAGCAAGCAATGCTTGTTGCTCAGTTCGCTCGCTTTCTTGTGCCATCCACGCCGCCATTTCTTCCTGAGTTAAATGAGCTAGCGCTTGTTTGGCTAGATCTCGGTCAACAACCTTGACCTCCGAAGTAGCTGACAAATTAGTCACTAACTCTTGCGCTAATTTAGTTGAATTACCCTGCTCACCATTTAATGACGACTTAATGAATAAAATGTTGTTCATAGCTAACCTCTTCTCTTTTATTAATCTTAACTTGGTCTAGTCTTAATAATTAACACTAGCTGTAAATTTGATGAGCACAGTATTGATTAAAAATGAGCAGAACAAAATTACTAATTTACGCACAAAACATTCTATTAAATAGAATGTTTGTAGAAATAGCTTTTTCGATTAAGCTAAATACTCATCCACTTTAAAAGAATGCATCGTTAACTTTTTAATAATATTGTTACCTTAAAAAGAATGTTAAGTTTATTAACAGATAATATATGAGAACTAGTGGCGGTTCGTATTAACAATCGTCAGGAGTTCAACCGTTAATCATTTACTAAAAGTGAGTTCAACATGGCAAAAGTGCTAACATCAATCGAACACGACCTCGGTGGTTTACATGTAAAACGCGTTTTACCTCATCAAGAGAAACGTATGGTAGGTCCATTTATTTTCTTTGACCAAATGGGTCCTAATGATTTTCCAGCAGGAAAAGGGATTAATGTTAGACCGCATCCGCATATTGGTCTATCAACTTTAACTTACTTATTTGCCGGGAATATTTTACATCGCGATTCACTGGGTAATAACCTTGAAATAAGCCCAGGTGATGTTAATTGGATGACCGCAGGTAAAGGTATTACGCACTCAGAGCGTGAGTCTTTTGAAGTAAGAGCTAACCCACATGCTATTAGCGGCTTACAATGCTGGATAGCATTACCGGAAGATAAAGTTGAAATTGAACCGGCCTTTATTCACGTTAAAAAACAAGACTTACCACACTCGACTTATAAAGATGTCATGATGAGGCTTATTGTCGGTGATGCATACGGGTTAAGCTCACCGGTAAAAAGTTATTCACCGATGTTTTATATTGACGTAGTGGCCGGAGCAGAAAGCACCATAACTAAGCCGCACCCAACACAAGAAACGGCAATATTCGTTATCAGTGGCAAAATTGAAATAAAGGGTGAAACTTATGGGACAAGTGAGTTTGTTTTTTTAGACGAAAATGATCATGACATAACCATGATCGAAGGCGGACGATTTATCATGCTCGGTGGTGAAAAATTTCAAAAAGTTCCTTACTTACACTGGAATTTTGTCGCTTATACTAAAGAAAGAATGGAACAAGCCAAAGACGATTGGAAAAACGGTAGATTCCCCACTATTCCTGGTGATGATAAAGAGTTTATTCCGTTATAAGCCCGTGTCACTGTACTTGTTAGCAGCCCCTTGCTAACAAGTAAAATGTCGTAATATAAAATAAAACGATATACTTCAGCGGTAAAATGAAAAATAAAAGTCTATAGATGAGCATGAAATTAACGTACATTTTATGCTCATCTAGCTAATACCATTTTATATAAAGAAGTAACCACTTCCTTATATAAAATGGTATTACAACGTGAACAAAATACTTATATGCAGTTGTTTATTAAAATAATAAAAAAGAGAAATCTATGTTAGAAATGGCAGTCATTTATTTAGCCGCAGCCATAGTAGCGGTGCCCATTGCCAAGCGTTTAGGCTTGGGCTCCGTGCTTGGCTACCTCATTGCCGGCATCATCATTGGTCCCTTTGCTTTCGGGCTTGTAGGCGACCAAACCGATGTTATGCACTTTGCAGAGTTTGGTGTAGTCATGATGCTATTTTTAGTGGGCTTAGAGTTACAGCCCTCACGATTATGGAAGTTAAGACATTCCATTATTGGCTTAGGTGGATTACAAGTTTTACTCACTACAGCGTTATTCTTTGCTGTTTGTTATTTCATCTTAAACTTGCGCTGGGAAACCTCACTAGCCATAGGGTTGATGCTAGCACTGTCTTCAACTGCTATTGTTTTGCAAACGTTGACTGAGAAAGGTTGGATCAAACAAGAAGCCGGTCAAAACGCCTTCTCTGTACTGTTATTTCAAGATATTGCCGTTATTCCAATTTTAGCACTATTGCCATTACTGGCCTTTAGCGAAATATCCCATGTTGCCTCAAATCATGGTAATTTAATTGAACACCTACCGGTATTCGCACAAGTATTAATATCACTAGCGACCATTGCCGCGATAATATTTTCTGGCAAATACATTGCAACCCCACTGTTTCGCTATATCGCGGAAACACGTTTGCGCGAGCTATTCACCCTGTTCGCTTTGTTTTTAGTGATTGTTATTGCGGTCATCATGCAAAAAATTGGTTTATCTCCGGCTTTAGGGACATTTTTAGCGGGTGTGGTTTTAGCCGAAAGCGAATTTAGACATGAGTTAGAAGTCGATATTGAACCCTTTAAAGGTTTATTACTTGGACTGTTTTTTATCACGGTAGGTGCATCTATTGATTTTCCGTTATTAATCGAACAATTTAGCAATGTCATGCTCTTTGTCATCGGACTTATTGTGATTAAAGCTTTCGTGTTATATATCCTTGCTTACGCTTTTAACATTAAAAGCAAACAAAAGTTACTGTTTACCTTAGCGTTAGCGCAAGGGGGCGAATTTGCCTTTGTCTTGTTATCGCTAACCAGTACATTACAAATTCTCAGTGTTGAACAAACCAAGTTAACCACTTTAGTTGTTGCCATATCAATGCTAATGGCCCCTTTGCTATTGATGTTTTATGAAAAAGTCATTAACCGCGAAGACAATACACAACAAGCGTTCGACAAGCCTGAACAAATAGAAGCCACTAAGAATGTCATCATTGCTGGCTATGGCCGTTTTGGTCAAGTTATTGGCCGCTTATTAACCGCGCAGGGATATCACTTATCGATTCTTGACCACAGTCCAAGCCAAATTGAATTGCTAAGGCGCTTTGGTAATAAAGTATTTTATGGCGACGCTGCCCGTATAGACTTGCTAACCGCTTCTGGTGCTAGCGAAGCACAATTACTCGTTATTGCCATTGATGATGCCGACAAAGTGCTTGAAATAGCGACCATGGCTAAAAAGCATTACCCTCAACTAAAAATTGCCGCTCGTGCTATCGACCGCCGCCATGCTTATCAATTAATGCACCTTGGCATTGAGACATTTAAGCGTGAAACCTTTGATTCTGCGCTTAACTTAGGTGTTGAAGCCCTTACCTTATTGGGTAATGAACCGGCAGACGCTAAACGAGCAGGTGAAATATTTGCCAAACATGATAATGAGTCATTAACCGCGTTAGCAGATTTATGGGGTGATGATCATAGTTATGGTATCGCCGTAAAACAACGTATCGAAGATTTAAAACAAGTATTGAGTAACGATAGAAATGAGCAAGAGAAATTAAATACCTGTCGAAAAAGTGACGGTACACCTTGTGATGACATTACAGAAAGTGACGAAGCAAGTGTTGTAGAAAGTAATGCGACAACGTCGGAAAAACTCAATAATGCGAGTAAATAAATGCTAAGAATATCCTTAGAGCAATGGCGTATGTTCCATGCTGTTGTCGAATTTGGTGGTTTTAATCAAGCATCGCAAGGTGTACATAAAAGCCAATCAAGTATTCATAATGCTGTCAGTAAAATAGAAAACTCGCTAGGGGTAAAACTATTTAAAATTGAAGGACGTAAAACCGTATTAACTGAGGCCGGTCAATTAATGCTTCAACGGGCAAATTACTTACTTCAAGAAGCGAAAAAAATTGAAGCTATTGGTCAAACGTTAAGCCAAGGTATCGAGACTACGCTAAAAATTGCGGTTGATGAAATATTTCCCCGTACGGTGTTGTACCAAGTGCTTGAAAAGGTTTCCGTGCAATACCCTTTGCTGCAAATTGAATTAATTGAAACCATACTCAGCGGCGCGAGTGAGTTACTAAGCCAAGATGCTGTTGAAATTGCTATATCACCTATTTCGCTAGGTACCGGCTTTAGTGAAAGTTTGTGTTACATCACCTTTAACGCGGTGGCTAGCCCAACTCATCCTTTACATAAACTTAAGCGCAAGCTCAGCTTAGAAGATCTGAAGTCTTATCGACAGATAGTGGTGCGAGATTCAGCGCATTTACATAAAGACAAAAAAGCCAGTGAAGGCTGGCTAGAAGCAAATCAGCGCTGGACGGTCAGCCATTTACAAAGTTCAATTGACATGATTTGCAAAGGATTAGGTTTTGCTTGGTTACCGGTTAACTTAATTGAACAGCAACTAAACGATAAGGAACTCATCCCCTTAAAGTTAAATGAAAATAGACAGCGCTCTACCCAACTTTACCTCACATTTAAAGATGGTGACTCACTAGGTCCTGCTGCTAGCAGTTTTATCGCAGAGATGAGGTTACAATGCCTGCACTTGCAAAACACTTAGCCATAAACACCTAGCCATAAATACTTCATAACCGTTCTTAAAATACGAATAACATGTACTAATAATGCTAATTTTAACCTATCGATAAGAACGGTATGATCACTTCAAGAAAATCAATTGAAGGAATTTATCTATGAAATATATTAGAAAGTCAGCAGAACGAGGCAAAGCAAATTTTGGCTGGTTAGATAGCAAACATAGTTTTTCGTTTGGCAATTATTACGATAAAAATCATATGGGCGTTTCGGTATTACGGGTAATCAACGATGATATGGTTATGCCGGGTCAAGGCTTTGGTGAACATGGCCACCGTGATATGGAAATTATTTCCTATGTTATCGAAGGTGCTCTTCAACACGAAGATAGTACCGGAAACAGCTATAAAGTGCCTGCCGGTGACGTGCAGCGTATGAGTGCTGGTCGTGGTGTAATGCACTCTGAGTTTAATGCTTCAAAAGAAGATAAAGTAAAGTTTTTGCAAATTTGGATACAACCTAATGTAACAGGTATTAAACCAAGTTATGAGCAAAAGACTATTCGCCAACAAGGTCAATTAACGTCATTAGTTAACCCCAATGGTGATAACGGCGCGTTGTCAATCAACCAAGATGCGAGCTTGTCGCGTTTAGTGTTGAAAAAAGGCGAAGACATTACCTTGAACACTGAGCAGCGTATCGGGTATTTGCATATAATTAAAGGCCAATTAAACGCTGACGGCGAACAATTTACAGCGGGTGATGGCTTTGCTGTTGAGCCTGAGCAAACACTAGAAATAAAAGCTGACTCAGGCATTGAAGCGCTATGGTTTGATTTACCGATGACTTAAATCAGTACAGAGCCAGGTCGATCTAGCGTCTTAGCATACAATAAAAGCAGGGGTATCATTAAATATGGACATGGAAATATCAGCAGTATTACTTATCGCCTTTGTGGTTTTACTCATTGGTATTTCCAAATCTGCTTTTGCTGGGGCACTTGGCGTATTCGCCGTGCCCCTTTTAATGCTCAAATTCAGCGCTATTGAAGCAATAACTCTGATGCTGCCCTTGCTAATTATCGCAGATATGATGAGCGTAAAAAGTTTTTGGAAAAAATGGGACAAAGCGTTATTGGCAAAATTAATACCCGGTGCCATTATCGGTATTGTCTGCGCTAATTTACTGATGGACTTTGTTAACGCTGGTCACTTACGTTATTTTATCGCCTTTATTTGTATTGCTTTTGCCGTTAAAAACATTGGCTTTAAAAAACTGCAACTGAGCTTCGTTAATAATCGTTTTGGCGCGTATGTTATGTCAGCAACGTCAGGCATCACTAGCACATTAGTACACGCCGGCGGCCCGCCCTTAATCATCTACTTTACCGCCATAGGTTTAGCACAAACTAAATTTGTTGCAACCGCAGCCGCTTTTTTTGCCATCATGAACATCATTAAATTAATCGGCGTGGTGTCTTTAGGACTATTAACCTTTGATGTGGTACTCAAGGCATTAATGTTTGTGCCTTTAGCGCTCATCGGAAATTGGCTCGGCGTTAAAATTAATCAACATTTAGATAAACAACGCTTTTTAAAGATAATGAATTACCTATTGTTATTGCTAGGTCTTTGGTTACTCTGTACAAAATAGTGTTCATTATTTACAAAATCCACCAAATTTTAAAATAATGTTAATAAAACATAATCATTTTTGATTGTAAAAAATTATTGTTTTATCGGTGAACCACTGTGAAATTTAAAGTCTGTATCTGGCGTTGAAATCAAGTCCGCTTCAACCTTACCAAAATGAGCAATACGATCACTAATATCTTTACCTGCAATTTGCTCTGCTAAGGCTAAGTAGTCTTGATAATGTCTAGCTTCAGATCTTAATAACGAGGTGTAAAATTTATTTAAATCATCATCTAAATGAGGCGCTAGCTTTGCAAAGCGTTCGCATGATCTAGCTTCAATATACGCACCACAAATTAGCTTATCAATTAAGGTATCTGGCTCATGTGTTGTAACATGCGTCATCATACCTTTTGCGTAACGACCAGCTGATGTGTTTTCAAAGGCAATATTACGGCCTGCCATTATTTCTAACACTTGATAAAAGTGATGTAACTCTTCTTTGATTAACAGCACCATTTTATCAATCAAATCTTGTCCATACTCAGAGTTACTTTTAGGGAAAACTGATTTTGATAATACGTCTTGATTAGCTAGAGATTGTAAATCCCCTTCTTGACGATATAAATAGCCTTCATAAGGCTTAAACCAATCAGCTAATATTTGTCCGCTTTTCTTATCAACAGCATATTTACGCATAAGGTGCATTGCGGTCTGCCCTGCTTTTAATTCACAAGCAAGGTGGTCTCTTAATATAATGGGTAAATTCTCTGGTTTTTTAGCTTCATCAATCCAAGCATTAGGCGTTTCACATTTAAGAAAGCTTAAAATTGGAGCTAATAATTTTTGGGAAGGCACTTTTTGAAAACTCGGTATCTATCTAAAACATTGCAGTGATTTTATCATGAAACTTTTAAATAGGTTAGCTTGTCTGACTATTAAAGAGTAATCGCCATTAGGTTTAACCTTAAAATAAAGGGTTAACTCCTACGCGGCAGTTTTAAATGACATATAGAGCAACTTACTCTTAAAATTAGTGGCTGAAAACTTATTATGCACAATTTAGCATTCAGTGCACATATCAAATGATTAATAAGCAATATGGGTAAATTTTCATTAGCTTGAGCCTGTTCAACACACTTGTATAACGCAATAATTTCAATGAGACTATTGCTGGGATCAAGCCGTTGAGTGTAAGCCATATCAAGACGCTATTATTAATTTACAACTATTTTAAAGCCCTACGCTGAGTCACTTGTAAAACTATTAATGTAAACTATTTATACAAATAACGAATTTAAGTTTAAATTTAAAAGGCTGCAATTAACTGAAAAATTCTGTGCTATTTGTTATGATATTAAGAAATGAGACCTATTGAATTAACAAGATAAATTTATTCTTAACAAAATAAAGCGAAAAATATAATGAAAAAGACGGCGGCTAAATCACTAACAGATAAACACGAAGAGCTTACCCATAGTGAACATCAAACCGTACTTTCGCATGTTCAGCGAGAAGTCGATGAATGGTATGTCAATACTATTATGTTAAAGGGGATTGACGTCCCTTTTAAGTATCGCAGAAAAAAGCTTTATAAGTCATTACAAAATCAGCAGGTAAATATTACCTATTATCCTACTCAAGAAACCATTGCTGGCTTCGAACTTGAAGTCATGAAAATTGTTCGTATTAAAGTCTGTTGAGTACATTGTGCCTTGAAAACGGCTCTATTAGACTGATAGATGGCTAAATAATATCTTTTTACGTCGAAATATCAAACAACCCTTGACGAATCACTCGCCATCTTACATAAATAGCATATCAACAATAAAAACAACTAAGTTGATTTGAATACAAGGTCGCAGAGTTTTACTTATATCTGCATTATTTTTGGGGACAGAGAGAGGTATATAACATGATCTTAAATCATATCTGGGGGCTTTATACTGCACCTAAAAAAGAGTGGCAAACAATTGAGAAGCGTCACGAAAGTCTAACGTATTCTATGGTTCATATTCTTACCATTGCTTTAATTCCAGCAATTTGTGGCTACTACGCTGCGGCACACATAGGTTGGTCAATTGGCGCAGGAGATCCAATTAAACTAACGGAGTCAAACGCATTGTTTATGTCCGTCGCTATGTATTTTGGTTTAATTCTAGGCGTATTTTCCCTAGCGGTTTTAATCCAATGGATGGCAAAAACTTTTGATTCAAAACCAGACTTCACGCAGTCATTAGAGTTAGCAGCCTATGCCGCTACACCTTTATTAATGGCAGGATTAACCGCACTCTTTCCAGTCTTGTGGTTTGTAGTACTGGCAGGATTAGCCGCTTTATGTTATTCGGTTTACCTACTTTATTCAGGTGTACCAATTATGATGAATATTCCTGAAGAAAAAGGCTTTATTTATTCTAGTTCTGTAGTAACTTGCGGTTTAGTACTGATTGTCGCACTGATGGCGGCAAGCGCTATCGTTTTCAACTCAGGCTTAGGTGTTGAGTACATCAGTTGATTTAATAGCAATCATAAAAAAAACCGCTTAATAGCGGTTTTTTTATGATTCAAATTTGGTATTCAGTGTTAACAGTTAATAAATACCTAAATCCCCATCATGCTTTATTCAGCGCCTTCATTATACATATCGATAATTGAATCGGCATTTTTGTCTGAAGTTTCTTTGGTTTCATTATTACGCATAGCATCGAGTCTATCTAAATAGCTTTGATCGATATCTTTTGTTACGTATTCCCCATTAAAAACTGACGTTTCAAATTCTGTAATATCTGGATTTGCAGTCGACACAGCAGAAACTAAATCTTCTAGGGTTTGGAATATTAACTTGTCCGCACCGATAAGCTGACATATATCGTCTAGTTCACGGCCATGGGCAATTAACTCATTTGCGCTTGGCATATCAATACCGTAAACATTTGGGAAACGTATTTCAGGCGCTGCAGAAGCAAAGTATACTTTCTTAGCACCCGCCGCTCTTGCCATTTCAATAATTTGACCTGACGTAGTACCACGAACAATAGAGTCATCGACAAGTAAAACATTTTTACCTACAAACTCTGCACCAATGGCGTTAAGTTTCCTACGCACTGATTTTTTTCGTTGCTCTTGTCCTGGCATAATAAACGTACGGCCAATATAACGATTTTTAACGAAGCCTTGACGATATGGAATATTAAGATGACGCGCTATTTCTAATGCCGTATCACAAGATGTTTCAGGGATAGGAATAACAACATCGATATCAATATCTTCCCACTCTTTAGCAATTTTATCGCCTAATTTTTTCCCCATATCAACGCGAGATCCGTAAACGGAAATCTTATCAATAGAAGAATCTGGTCGAGCAAAATACACGTATTCAAAAATACATGGATGAAAAGACGGGTTTTCAGCACATTGCTGGCTATGAATTTCACCTGATTCTGTAAAGAAAATAGCTTCACCAGGTGCAACATCACGAACAAATTCAAATTCATTAGCATCAAGGGCAACGGATTCAGATGCCACCATATATTCGACACCAGATTCAGTTTCACGCTTACCAAAGACTAGAGGACGAATACCATTAGGATCACGAAATGCCACCATACCGTAACCGATAATCAAGGCGACTGTTGCATAGGCACCACGAACTCGTTTATGGACATTGCTTACCGCAGTAAAAATATCACTTTGATCTAATGTATGTTGCTCTGAGTTTTGTAATTCGTGGCCTAAAATATTTAATAAAAGCTCTGAATCTGACGTGGTATTAACATGGCGACGGGCTTGGGTATTAAGCCATATCTTTAATTCTTCAGCATTGGTTAAATTACCGTTATGCGCCAAAGAAATACCAAAGGGTGAGTTAGCGTAAAATGGCTGCGCTTCTGAACTACTTGATGTACCAGCCGTAGGATAACGAATATGGCCAATACCCATGTTACCTTGAAGACGTAACATATGGCGAGTATGAAAAACATCTTTCACTAAGCCGTTACCTTTTCGTAATCTAAAGGTATTTTCGTGAATGGTCACGATACCTGCAGCGTCTTGGCCACGATGCTGTAATACCGTTAAACCATCATATAAAGCTTGACCTACGGGTGTTTTACCAACAATACCAACAATACCACACATGCACTTATTCTCCGACGAACTAAGTTTAAATACTAAGCTAAAAAACTGGATGATTGTTTGAGATATTCAAAAAACCATTCAACTATTAATGTAAATTCTGGAACCAACTGTGAATTCTGCCACCATGTACTAGAGGACGCTGGTGTAAACGCATCCATGAAAAATAACACTGCAGCTATGATCAATACGCCTCTCAACGCACCAAAAACAATACCTAGCACTCTGTCAGTACCTGACAAGCCAGTTTTACTGACAAGTTGGCCAATGATGTAGTTAACGAGTGCGCCTAAAATTAAAGTGGAGATGAATAGAATAGCAATCGAGGCAGCGTTACGAAGCAGTTGATCGGTAATATTGGTCAGTAGGGTCGACAAGTTAAGGTAGAAGCTACTAGCGACAAAGAATGCACTGATCCAAACAATTAAGGAAACAGCTTCTTTAACAAAGCCCCGCACTAAGCTAATTAAAGCTGAAATGCCGATGACAGCCAAAATGGCATAATCTATCCAAACCATAAATCGAATATTCTCATTGATTAGAGGCGCGCATTCTACCAGAAGGCAGCTAGGATTTGCTAATAATTTTATTATTTAGCAGGGTAAAACCGGGCAACTTTACCCTGAACATTAGTAAGCTTTTTCAAAGCGGGCAGCTTTTCTTCTAACGAAGATTTAATCAATTCGGGTCCAATAAAAACTTTGGTCAACTTGCCCGATTTTGTTTTAATTGGTTTAGTAAAGGCTGTGTAGCCTGCTTTTTGTAATTTATTGACCAACTCATCAACATTATTTTGATGACGAAAACTGCCTAATTGGATTACCCAAGCTTGTTCTGGAATCGCTAAACTAGGTGCTTGCTTTACGGTTTGAGCTACCAGTTTTTTTGTTGGAGCAGGTGCCGCTGTATCTGAAAAAGACGATTCTTTAGTTAAAGTCGACACAGTAACGTCTTTTTCCTTGAGTGCTTTTGCTGAATCAATGACATTTTGATCGTCAATAGCAAGTTCATCAAAAATAGGCTCTGCCGGTAAATTTTCCAATTTATCATCTGGGAAGCTTTTATTAGCCTGTGGAAAGTCTACCAGAGGCGTCCCTGGTATCGCCTCAAAATTATCTTGGTAAGTTTTTTTGTCACCATCAAGTACATCAGGTAAAAATATAATAGCGATAGCTGCAACAATAATGGTACCAACTAAACGATTTTGAAATGGTGTAGACAAATTAGACTCCAAGCATAGCTAAACTAACAAACGTCTTATTTCAGCAACGGTATAAAAAGATCCGAAAACCAGAATAAGATCAGTTGCTTTTGCATTCTGTTTTGCCATTTTAAATGCCTGAGAGACATTGTCAAAGCAATTCACCTTAGCCGCGTCTATTTGTGTAGATTCTACGATATTTTTTGCTTCGCGGCCTCTAGGAGCATTAAGTGTTCCAACATACCAATGAGAAACTGCCGGTAAAAGTGGTGTAATGGTGTTGCTCGCATCTTTGTCAGCGAGCATACCAAGCACAGCATGTACCTTAGGATAGTTTAATTGCTGCAGTTGTGACGCTAAATATCGCGCAGCTTGAGGATTATGCCCTACATCTAAAATAACATCACAATCGAGGGTGAACTTCTCCATTCGGCCCGCCACTTTAGTTTCAGCTATAATTTGATTAAGAAACTCGCTATTTAGCGATAGCGTGAGTTTATCTGCTAAAAGATGCAACACCATAATCGCAGTGGCGACATTATCTTGTGGAACTTGACAGCCATTAAGCGCTGAAAATGTATATTCACTACTGCGCCAATGCCAAGTGTTATTATTTGCTTGTTCAATCGTAAAGCTTTGCTCACGGAAGTAGGGTTTAGCGCCAATATCAGTTGCGTGTCGCGCTAATGAGCTTGGAGGGTTAGTATCGCCAACTACAACAACTTGATTTGCTCGCATTATACCGGCTTTTTCAAAACCAATAGCTTCTCGCGTATTCCCCAAGAATGACTGATGGTCAAGATCGATAGTGGTAATTACAGCCACATCGGCGTCGATAATATTGGTGGCATCTAAGCGACCACCTAAGCCAACTTCAAGAATAATCACGTCAGGCTGTTCTGCCGTTAAAATCAGTAAGGCGGCTAACGTTGTGTATTCATAATAAGTTAGCGATATATCACCGCGGGCGGCTTCTATGGTTTCAAATGCACTAACTAAAGCATTATCACTGACTTCAGATTTATTAAGACGCAAACGCTCATTAAAACGCTCTATATGAGGTGAAGAGTAAACAGAGCAGGTTAAGTTTCGTGCTAAAAATGCATTTTCTAAAAACGCACAGGTAGTGCCCTTACCATTAGTACCGGCAACGGTAATAACTGTCGATTTGGGAAAAGCAATACTGAGGTTCTTCGCAACCGCGGCGATGCGCTTTAAGCCAAGATCTATCTCGACTGAATGTAGGTTTTCTAAATAAGAAAGCCATTCAGTAAGATTGCTCCTTTCTGAATGGCCTTTAATCATTTTTGACATGAATTTTCCGTTATGCTGCTGGGCTATCTTGTCCCATAAACTTAGCAAGCATTCTCGCCAAAGTACTGCGCATTTCGCGACGATCGACAATAATATCGATTGCACCTTTCTCTTTTAAGAATTCACTACGCTGAAAGCCTTCAGGCAGTTTTTCACGCACTGTTTGTTCGATAACGCGTGGGCCAGCAAAACCAATTAAGGCTTTTGGCTCTGCAACATTAATATCGCCCAACATAGCTAAACTGGCAGAAACGCCGCCCATAGTAGGATCAGTTAATACCGAAACGTAAGGTAGGCCTTTTTCACTCATTTTTGCTAAGGCTGCACTAGTTTTGGCCATTTGCATTAATGAAAATAATGCTTCTTGCATACGAGCACCACCACTGGCAGAAAAACATACAAATGGTACATTATGCTCTAAACAATATTCAACACCTTTAACAAAGCGAGCACCAACAACAGATGCCATTGAGCCACCTAAGAAACCGAATTCAAATGCTGCGACAACAATAGGTTGCCCGCATAATTCACCTCGCATAACAACCAAGGCATCTTTTTCACCGGTACTCTTTTGCGCCGCCGAAATACGATCTTTATATCGTTTAGAATCTTTAAACTTGAGAATGTCTTGTGCTTCAAATTCTTCACCCAGCTCGACTCGCTCGCCTTGGTCAAGAAAACCATCTATACGCTTACGCGCAGAAATACGCATATGGTGATCACATTTTGGGCAAACCGACATCTGTCGATCTAGCTCTACTTTGTATAATACCGC
Source organism: Cognaticolwellia beringensis (assembly GCF_002076895.1). Lineage (NCBI taxonomy): Bacteria > Pseudomonadati > Pseudomonadota > Gammaproteobacteria > Alteromonadales > Colwelliaceae > Cognaticolwellia > Cognaticolwellia beringensis. The sequence goes on along the minus strand of NZ_CP020465.1, from coordinate 3,082,494 downwards.
GTTACAGCTAGAACACTTACTCCAGACACCTTCCGGAATATTTCTTTTTTGTGTCGCTTTTGCTTTTGGGAGAATCTTTTCAATCCAGCTCATAATGTATTTTTGCCTATGCATGAAAAATTTAGTAATTGTTTACAATACAACCACTAAATATAAATTTTTGACTAATACTCTGAATTAGACCATAGAACGCCTACACAATTATAGGAAAAACTGGTCTGTTTTCTTCTTATTGTTGATTATAGTAGAAATAATGGCCCTGGGCTACGCTTTGGAATGCCAAACGCATCTGGGTAATCAACATCGACAAAATATAGCCCCGCAGATGGTGCAGTAATACCCGCAACACAACGATTTTTGGCCTCTAATACTTCTTTAAGCCAACTAACCGGTTTTAGTTCTTGACCAACTTTCATCAAGCTACCAGCTATATTTCTCACCATATGGTGTAAAAATGCATTCCCTTTTATATCAATAATAACAAACTCTCCTTGGCGAGAGACATTACAATAATGCAAGGTACGAGTTGGAGAATTTGACTGACAATGCACGGTTCTAAACGAAGTAAAGTCATGTCGACCGACTAAATATTGTGCTGCTTGGTGCATTAAATTTTCATTCAATGGGTAATGGCAAAAGCTAATACCCGAGCTTAAAATTGCTGACCGTAAACGATTGTTATTAATAATATAGCGATACCGTCTAGCGGTTGCACTAAAGCGAGCATGAAAGTCATTATTAACCTCTTTCACCCAAGATACCGCAATATCTTTCGGCAAATTAGTATTAACTCCTAATGTCCATGCAACATCTTTACGGATTTTTTCGGTCTCAAAGTGAATGACCTGATTGGTCGCATTAACCCCAGTATCAGTTCTACCTGCGCAGACAACTTCAATGGGTTCGTTGGCTATTTTTGATAAAGCCTTTTCTACCATCTCTTGAACGCTAATAACATTCTTTTGTCTTTGCCAACCGTAGTAGTTACTACCATCGTATTCTATGCCTAAAGCGTAACGCATTTTATCCTCCATTGCTAAGCTGAGGACATTATCCATTATTTCACCCGTTATACCAATTGAATTGATATATTCAACGATTTGTGCGAATTAAAAAGTTTAAAGGCTGCAAAATGCAGCCTTTAATTCCAAAATACTAAAGCATATTAGTCTTTTAGGTTATCCAATAACTGCTGAGCATCAAATTGTTGTTGTGCATCACCTAGCTTTATTACATCGAGTAAAATCACTTCTGCGTTGTCATGGTCGCCAATCTCAATATAGACCTTGGCCAAATCTAATTTTGCCGCGATACCATTGTCGTCGTCATCAACGTCATCTTCAGTGATATTACCTGAAAATTCAGGAAACTCACTCAGGCCAACATCAATATCCATTTTTTCATAAGGTTCAGTTGGCTTGCCGTCTAATAGACTATCCGATAATAAAGAATCTACGGAAATAAAGTCTTTATCTTCACTTTCTTTAGGTGAATCATTTCCTTTGGGGTCAGAGTCTTCCTCAGCTGTATCAAGCTCAAAGTCATCACCTATTTCAAAGTCCTCGCTAAATTCAAACTCATCACTATCTGATTGACTGCTCTCTTCTTCAATATTTGCTAATAAGTCATCGAAATCTAAATTATCAAGCTCTTTCATACCGTCGACTTCTTCAGCATTACTCGCAACACTTTTGCCAAGATCACTTTGTGTATGATTATCATCGTCAGCGAGTAAATCAGCCAAGACGTTCCGATCAGTAAAGTCTGGTGATAATTCCACCATGTCATCTGTAGCTTTTTCGTCATTCAACAAATTTGCTAACGTTGACTCATCAAAATCACCTGATAATGCTTGTAATGTTTCTTCATCGATAGTTTCAGACTCTTCCGTAAGCTTGCCCTTATCTTCACTCAGCAGCTCACTATCAAGGAGGTCAGTGTCAAGAACATCATCACCAATATCCAGCGGCTCATCATTTGCTTCTGGTGCATGGTTTACTTCATCAATCAAAGCATCGATATCAAAATCATCAGAAATTTCTTCGCTACCATCACTTGAATTTTCGTGCTGTGGCTTTTTGTCTAAATTTTCATCTAGCTCAGGAGCATCGAGTTCCTCCAAGCTTTCATCAACACTATCATCAGATAGTTTACTAAAATCAGTATCTATAAATGATTGTACATATTCATCAGTAAAATCATTGATGAGATCTGTATTCTCAATCTCTGGTGTGTCTGGGGTTGCAATATCATTATTGCTAATAACGTCACTATCCAGCGAACCAACTTGATCGATTATTGCTTTAGATTCATTTATATCTTCCGATCTTGATGCTTCTTCAACTTTGTCTTCAATCTTTAACGTATCTTCATCATCATTTACAGAGTCTAACAATGCATCAATGTCATCTGGATCTGGTACTTCAACAGCATCTTCATCTGTTAAGGTATCTGAATCGTCATTTATCGACTCTAACAGTGCATCAATGTCATCTGGATCTGATACATCAATAGCATCTTCATCTGGTAAGGTATCTGAATCGTCATTTATCGACTCTAACAATGCATCAATGTCATCAGGATCTGATACATCAATAGCATCTTCATCTGGTAAGGTATCTGAATCGTCATTTATCGACTCTAACAGTGCATCAATGTCATCAGGATCTGATACATCAACAGCATCTTCATCTGGTAAGGTATCTGAATCGTCATTTATCGACTCTAACAATGCATCAATGTCATCTGGATCTGATACTTCAATAGCATCTTCATCTGGTAAGGTATCTGAATCATCATTTATCGACTCTAACAATGCATCAATGTCATCTGGATCTGATACTTCAATAGCATCTTCATCTGGTAAGGTATCTGAATCGTCATTTATCGACTCTAACAGTGCATCAATGTCATCTGGATCTGATACTTCAATAGCAGCTTCATCTGGTAAGGTATCTGAATCGTCATTTATCGACTCTAACAATGCATCAATGTCATCGGGATCTGATACTTCAATAGCATCTTCATCTGATAAGGTATCTGAATCATCATTTATCGACTCTAACAATGCATCAATGTCATCAGGATCTGATACCTCAATAGCATCTTCTTCTGTCTTATCTGATGTGTCTTTATCCGATGCAGTATCACCTTGACCATTTATAGCATCTAATAAGTCATCAATATCGTCGGGATCTGATAGCTCAGTAGCAGCTTCTTCTGTCTTATCTGATGTGTCTTTATCCGATGCGGTATCACCTTGACCATTTATAGCATCTAATAAATCATCAATATCGTCTGGATCTGATATCTCTTTGGCATCTTCGGCGATTGGAGTACCTTTTGCTTCACTGGCAGCATCCAACAAAGCGTCAATATCAGCAGGTTCTGCCACCTCACTAATATGATTTATTGCAGGGGTATCAATTACCTCATCTGGTTCATCAGCGGCGTCAAGTAGAGCATCAATATCTTCGGGCTCATTGTCTGCGAGATTACTTTCAGAGGCGTCAGGTAATATATTATCTAATTCACTTTGATCTAATTGATCTGAATCAAAGGTTTTGTCATCATCGGTGCTTAACTCATCTTCTAGCCCAGCAAATAAAGAGTCTAAATCGCTTTGATCTAATTGACCGCCTTCTAAGGCTTCACCTTCGATAATATCATCATCTAAAGAAATCGTTTCAGAATCACTATCTAAATTAAGATCCTCAAGTTCATCCAAATCGTCTAAATCGTCATCTAACTGAATTATGTCATCATCCAAGGAATCTAAATCATCAGAAAACAAATCGTCATGCTCTTCATCATTCTCAGATAAATCTATTGATAATTCATCATCGAGTGAAAGGTCATCATTAAGCGCTAACTCATCGTCTAATGTTAACTCGGTATCTAAATCTTCTGATGTAGATGCATTTTTAGGTTTCGCTTCGGCTTCAACAACTTGTTCTTTTTTGATCGGAGCTACACTTTCGTCATTATCTTTATTAGCTTTTCGTCGAAATAAAATCGCCAAAAAGGACAGTACTAATATTGCGGGTAACGTTGCCATTAAAGCAACAAACCAAGAACTCGACATCAAGTTGCCTTCTTCGAGATCGGCTTTTTGTTTTTCTAATAATAACGCTTGCTCTCTCGTTTCAGCTTTTGTCAGTAGCTCTTGTTGCAGCGAAATCATATCGTCCATCTGGATTTTAATTTCTTTGCTTTTAGCCACTTCACTCTGCATAACACCAAGTTGGTCATTAAAGCTGGTAAGACGTTGACGTAACGCTTCGTTTTCTTTTAACAAGCTTTGTAGTCCATCGATGGAGTCTAAAACGTCATTTTGAATGGTGGCTAATCTTTGCTGCTGAGTACTGTCTATAGCTTGTAATTGAACATTGATTTCGGATTTTGCGGCATCTAAATCTTTTTTATTTACTGAGGCTTCTTCAGGTAACAGTACTTTTTTAGGCGCAACTTTAACGACTTTTACGACTTTCTTTTGCCAAGCTTTATCATCACTACGTGACTTTTGTTGGGCTGTATCTGGGTTAATAGCTCGCATTACATCAATGGGTGGCAGCTTTAAATACTGACCACTGATCATATGATTTAAATTGTTATCTTTAAAAGACTCTGGATTATTTTCATATAGGGCTTGCATGACTTGGTATACAGACAAGCGAGGGTCTGGTCGCACTTTAAGTGCAATATTCCATAAGGTATCTTTGCCCGTTATTGGGCCATAACGGTCATAAGGAAAAGCATCTGTCGATTTCGGGCCACGAATACGTATGCCGCCGTCTTCAGCAGAAATAGGTAGACTAAAACAGCTAATGCTAACGATAAGTACCTGCCATAGGCACAGGCGTAACAATTTTTGCATTAAAATTTCCTATTTATAATGATTATTCGCCAATACAATGACGGACCCAAGTCAGGAGATTGTAAAGCAAAAATTATTCCAGTTATTAATAATTGCTTCTACGTACATGGATAAATGCTGATAATTTTTTACTATGTTATCAAATTAATACAACTGTTCTTATCTTATCCTTAATTTAATATAAGTTAAATAAAACAAAAAACCCGTCGCTTATTATAACGACGGGTTTTCATTTTTCTTTAATAAATCTATCACTTAACAGCGATTAATATTCACCAAGATGATCTTTGATTAATAACTCAGCAATTTGTACGCTATTTGTCGCAGCGCCTTTACGCACGTTATCAGCAACAATCCACATATTAATACCATTATTATGGCTAATATCTTCACGAATACGGCCAACAAACGTTTCATCTTTGCCGCTAGCATCAGTAATTTGCGTTGGAAAGTCTTCATCATTATGACAAACCACTATACCGGGTGCTTTGCTTAACAACTCTTTTACTTCTTCAGCAGAAATAGGAGAGTTAGTTTCAATATGCAATGATTCACCATGGCCAAAAAATACCGGCACACGAACAGCGGTAGGGTTAACCATAACAGTGTCATCACCAAGAATTTTTTGTGTTTCCCAAACCATTTTCATTTCTTCTTTGGTGTAACCATTTTCAAGAAATACGTCAATTTGTGGAATAACATTGAAAGCAATTTGACGTGAGAAGTTTTTCGACTCAACTGGCTTGCCTGATAATAAATCTGCAGTTTGCTTAGCTAGCTCGTCCATCGCCGCTTTACCACCACCAGAAACAGACTGATAGGTACAAACGTTAACGCGCGAAATACCTACGGCATCATAGATAGGTTTTAAAGCCACCATCATTTGAATCGTTGAACAATTTGGGTTAGCAATAATGTTGCGATTACGGTATTCAGCTAACGCTTCTGGGTTTACTTCTGGAACCACTAATGGAATATCGGCGTCGTAACGAAACTCAGAGGTATTATCAATAACAATACAACCTGCATCGCCAGCAATCGGTGCATATTTAGCTGAAGTAGCTCCACCTGCTGAAAAGAAACCTATTTGTGCTTGGCTCCAGTCAAAATTGTCAGCATCTAAAACTTCTATGCTCTCACCATTAAAGTCAATAAATTCACCTGCCGAACGTGCACTGGCTAGTGGATATAATTTATTAATAGGAAAATCACGCTGTTCTAATATTTCAATAATTGTTTTACCAACTAAACCCGTTGCACCTAGTACGCAAACATCAAATTTCTGTGCCATGATCCTCTCTCTTTTTATCCAGTTTATTTATTAAAGCCAAGCTGATGTGGTGCATCTGAGCTCAACCCATTATTCAATTTGACCGTTATTGACGAAAACTCCCGGCGAGTCGGGTAAGTTTTACGTATATGATCAAATCCTTGAACATTAATTTGTTGACGAAAAATTGCATCGTCACGCCTAACATCGTAAACCATTTTTACAAGTTGGTTTAGCAGTATTTCATCAAAAGCTTGTTTAATTTCAACCTTACCAATGGCGGGCGCTGGTAAAAAGTCAGCAAGACGCTTATTGGGTAAAATATCTAATTGTTCGCATAATGCCCGATACAAAATTTCTGTGCCACGAGCTTTTCCTTCTAAGCTATAACCAGCAATGTGTGCCGTGGTAATTTCACAATACGAAATTAACGCCGATAATATATTCGGTTCGTTCTCCCAAACATCTAATACCAACTTTAATGGGTGTCCCTGCTGCTTCATTTTCAGCAATGCAGCATTATCGATAACTTCACCGCGACAAGCATTAATCAGTATTTGGTTATCATTAAATTGTGCTAATCGCTCAGCATTCAATAAATGATACGTGGCATGCTTGCCCTTACGAGTTAATGGTACGTGCAGCGAAACTACATCGCAATTCAACGCTTGCTCAAGCGGAACAAACTCTCGCTTATCAGCTGGATTATCAGCTAATAAAGGATCACATAAAACATGCTTAATATTTAAAGCACTTAGTTTTTCACTTAATCTTGACCCCGTATTCCCTGCACCAACAATACCAACGGTTAATGATGATAACGAGATTAAATATCGCTCAGCCAATACCACTAAGGCACTAAGGACATATTCAGCGACAGAAACGGCATTACAACCAGGTGCTGAATGAAAGTTAACGTTTCTATCAGATAAATAGGGTTGGTCTATATGATCAACGCCAATAGTGGCAGTACCAACAAAGCGTAAATTTTTATTTTCCTTTAACAAGGCTTCATTCACTTTCGTGATTGAACGCACTAATAAAACGTCAGCATCACATATAGCTGTCGGTGACAAAGAGCGGCCAGAAAACGCCGTTAACTGACCTAAATCGGCAAAAAACTCAGCTGCAAACGGCATGTTTTCGTCATAAAATATATTCATTTAACGTTTCCAACTAACAAAACAGTAAAGAAAAAATGTGGCTTTACGCTACTGATGTTATTTTCTTAACATAACTTTCTTTTTCTATTTTTGTAACTTCAACCGTAATCGCTGCGTTTTCAATACCCAAGCGCTCTAGTTGATTACTGACACTGTCACTGAGAACTTTACGTTGTGATAAATCACGCCCTGATAATATTTTTAAATTAACATGTATGAAGACGTGCTCAGCGCCGGGTAAATAAAATTCATCATAAGCGCATGCGCGTACTTTAATATCAGCAGCAGCGAAAAGCTCGCTTTGGTTTGCACCTTTGTATACAGCGTGCATTAGCTGCTCTACTGGCAAACTTTCAGTAATCGTAGCAGAATATTCAATAATACAATGAGGCATGATAAGGCAGTCTAATCAAAAACAAACAAGGCCAACATTGTAGCTAAATTTATCTAGAAAAACATCGTAACGGTGACATATTTTTCATTGTTTTGATGTTTTTTTCCCAGAAAAAAACCGTTAAATTTTAACGGTTTTTAAATTTAGCTCAGGTTAATGACAATTACTGTCATTGCCTCTACAGTTTTAAGTTACTATTTATATTTTTGCATAACAAGAGTTGCGTTAGTACCGCCAAAACCAAAGCTGTTAGACATCACTAAGTTCAGTTCCATATCACGCTTTTCAGTCACTATGTCTAAGCCTTCAGCTTGTTCATCTAAAGTATTAATATTAATAGACGGGGCAACAAAGCTATGTTCCATCATCAATAATGAGAAAATAGCTTCATGAACACCTGCAGCACCTAGCGCATGGCCAGTCATTGCTTTTGTCGCACTTATTGCTGGAGAGTCTTTACCAAATACGGCTTGTATTGCACCAAGCTCTTTAACATCGCCAACCGGTGTAGAAGTACCGTGAGTATTTAAGTAATCAACTTTAGCGTCAACACCTTGCATGGCTTGTTGCATACAACGAATAGCGCCTTCACCACTTGGAGCCACCATATCGTAACCGTCTGACGTTGCGCCGTAGCCAACAATTTCAGCGTAAATATGTGCACCACGCGCTAAAGCGTGCTCAAGTTCTTCAACAACAACCATACCGCCGCCGCCTGAAATAACAAAACCGTCACGGTCTGCATCATAGGTACGAGAAGCCTCTTCAGGAGTGTCGTTATATTTAGAAGATAATGCACCCATGCCGTCAAACATCATCGCTAGCGACCAATGCACTTCTTCACCGCCACCGGCAAAGACTACGTCTTGCTTACCCAGTTGAATAAGCTCAGCTGCGTGGCCAATACAATGGGCACTAGTAGCACAGGCAGAACTGATTGAATAGTTAACACCCAAAATTTTAAACGGTGTTGCTAAACAAGCTGAAATGGTGCTCGACATTGTTTTAGGCACGGCGTATGGACCAACACGTTTAACGCCTTTTTCTCGTAAAGTATCCGCAGAATTAACTACGTTTTCTGAAGAAGCGCCACCAGAGCCAGCAACAATACCGGTGCGGAAATTAGAAACCTGATCAGGGGTTAATTTTGAATCTTTAATTGCTTGATCCATGGCTATATAAGCAAAAGCTGACGCTTCGCCCATAAAACGTAAGGCTTTACGGTCAATGTGGTCTTTTACTTCAATTTCAGGCTTGCCCCAAACTTGACTGCGTAACCCCATTTCAGCAAAACTTTCAGCACGGGTAATGCCTGATCGACCTGCTTTTAACGACGCTAATACTTCTTCTGCATCATTACCAATACTTGATACAATACCTAATCCGGTGATAACTACACGTTTCATATAAATAACCATATTCAATTAAAAAATCTGGGCGTATCATACATACTTTTGCCCCCTATACTGGTCTGTCCAGCGTACACTTGTACACTGAATGTTTTCATTTTTATGACAGTCCTTTGTAATAACATGTAAAATAACCTTTTTTTACCTACAACGGAAGACGTTAATATCGTGATTGATCAAACAAAGATTACCTTTCAAAGTGACGGTTCACCTTATTCAAGCCAATTTGAAGATATCTATTTTGATACAAACCACGGCACAAGCCAAAGTGAGTGCGTATTTATTAACGGTAATAAAATTAAAACAAGGTTAGAAAAATCAACTAAAAAGTTTGTCATCGCCGAAACAGGTTTCGGTACAGGCTTAAATTTTTTACTCACACTTGCGACATTTGACCAATTAAAGCAAAATGAAAACCAACAAAGCCTTAGCCCTAAAACTGAAAGCACCTTGCACTTTATCAGTGTCGAGAAGTATCCATTATCTAAAACGCAACTGACCCAATCGTTGAAAATATTGCCTGAGCTTGAACAATACAGTCAACAGTTAATAGCCCAGTATCCTGAAAACCCTGAGCAAGATATTACCCTGAGTTTTTTAAATGGCTCAGTTACCCTACAATTGATATTTAACGATGCAACATTAGGCTTAGCGCAATTAGCAAGCGATAAAAACATCCGCGTTTCTGCGATAGTTGATGCTTGGTATCTCGATGGATTTTCACCGGCTAAAAACCCTGAAATGTGGCATACAGGGCTTTTTCAACAAATAACGCGCTTATCTAAAGAGCAAGCTACCTTATCGACCTTTACGGTTTCGGGTAAAGTTAAACGCCAGTTAATTTCGGCCGGCTTTCGGGTAGAAAAGCGCCCAACTAACGGTAAAAAAGATGAAATGCTTAGTGCCGTTTTTCAGCAAAACCCTTACTCAGGCAAAGGTTATCAGCAGCGTCCTATTATCGCTAAACCACAACAAGTCAGTATTATCGGTGGCGGTATCGCGTCAGCTTGTGCCGCTTATGCGTTAACAAAAGCCGGGGTTAAAGTAACCGTATACTGCCAAGACTTTAGCGTTGCTCAAGGTGCCTCTAGTAATAATATTGCCGCGCTGTATCCACTGATTCATCAACAGGCTGACGATATTAGCTTGTTTTACCAACAAGCTTTCGAACAAGCAGTAAGTTATTATAAAAGTATCAGCGAGCAAGGTTTTCATTTTGATCACGACTGGTGCGGTCTATTAGAAATATCATATAAACCGGCCTTAGAACTTCGGCAACAGCACATTGCAAACTCTGATGTTTGGCCAAAAAACCTCATACAAAGTGTTGATAAAGCAACCGCTAGCGAATTATCGGGCATAGCGCTTAATCATGGCGGATTATTTTTCCCAAAAGCCGGTTGGATAGCTCCTGCACAACTGGTAAAACAAATTTTTAAGGCGGCTGAATTAACTAATCGCCTGCGTATCGAAACCGGCTGTAAAATTAATAACGTAAGCCAAAAAGCTGACGGTAAATGGCTATTGCACACCGATAAAAACAATTACCAAGCTAATGTTCTAATATATTGTGGTGGCGCGCAAGGCATACCCCTGAACCTGATAGAGCAATTACCGCTAACCTCAGTTCGTGGTCAAGTCAGTAATATGGTGAGTAATGATAAAGTAGCAAAACTATCAACCGTTATTTGCCATAAAGGCTATTTAACACCGGCCAATAAAGGCCTACATTGCATTGGAGCAACCTTTCAAAAGCACAGTTTTGATATCGAGAGTAAAGCCGAAGAAGACCAATTTAACCTGGCTATGCTAGATAAGTGCTTGCCGGGTTTAACACAATGGCAAACCACCGACATTGCCAGTAGCAAAGCGCGCTTACGCTGTATGACGCCAGATCACTTACCCATGGTCGGTGCTATGCCTGATATTGAAGCCCATAAGCAACAGTACCCTCATTTAAGCAAAGATAAACGTTGGCGCTATAACGAACCAGCACCGGTAATTGAAAATCTCTATATGTTGACCGGCTTGGGCGCGCGTGGGCTTTGTACTGCGCCATTATTGGCCGACATATTAACCGCGGATATTTGTGGTACGCCATATCCTTTAAGTAACGAACAGTTATTTAACCTAGCACCAAATCGCTTTGTTATTCGAGATATTATTCGTCGTAAATTCGATTGAGTTTGTGGGCTTAAAGCTAATGTTAATTGAAATAAATAATCGTTTATTTGCCATACTCTAAAATGAAAAAGCAGCCAATTAAAAATGAATGGCTGCTTTTAAAAGTTATAACGTATATTTTATGCCGTAAATGCTGTTTGGAGCTGCAGCCAATAATCTTGCACTATTTGACGATCTTGCGGGGTAAGCTCTGTGCGAGCAGCTTGTAGCTTCTCACTAATATTTGTTGCTAGCGCTTGTGTTAATACTTGTGACTCATCACCATATTCACTGCCCGCCAAACTAATAAAGCCTCTTAGATAACTACCGGCGAATAGCTCGTCGGCACTAACATCTTGCTCTACTTGTTCATCTAAAAAATGATATAACGCGGTAAGGTTTTCAAATTGCATGCTTAATTCCAAGTTCATTTAGGCGAGTTTTTCAACATTGCCTGTTTTTAATATATTTAAGGTTTAAATTTTTCTAGCTCACTATTGCGGGCTGGCAACGGGGTATAATACTTGATCATTATAACCGGTAGTCACGGCTAAATAGCCTGACAATTCTATGTCGAGTTCGCTATCGCCGGTATCGGCAATTAATGGTCGAGCTTGCAGCGCATTCAATTTAGTTTTCGTTGCTATAATAAGAATATTTTCTTTACCTATAGCGCGAATAACACGTGGGCTCAATTGTTGATTGCCGCGACCAAATATGTGCCCTTGGCCACCGATTAACGTGATCACAAGCTTAACTTTACCTTGTGCATATGGTTGAATTAACTGCCAAAGTTTTGGCTCGGTTAAATCACTTTCAATTAACACTTGCTCACATACTGCATCAACGCCCAACAGCGTATTTTCAAGCGCTAACTCTTCCATAACAAAAGCGGTGGTTGAGCCTGAGCCGATAATAAATAGTTCGTCATCCATTTTTGAAATAACATCGGCAGCAATGTCTTGCAAAACTAATTCGTCAGACTCTTTACCACCCGATTTAACCGCTTGAATATAACGCAACTCTGACGGCACTTGCATTTCACCAAAGCGCTTCGCTTTGACTATGCCTTGGCGAAATAAACTTTCGTCAATATCCATGACATCAGCATCAGTTAAACTGACCAACTGATTGGTGATCATTAACTCAACCACTCGCCCTGCCGCTTTAGGCGTAATAGCATAAACACCTGAATGAATTTTACAACCAGCAGGAATACCTAATACCGGAAATTTATCTTCAACAATATGACAAACATTACGCGCCGTACCATCTCCGCCAGCAAATAGCAGTAAATCAATATCAAGGTTAATTAATGTCATTACGGTCTGCTCAGTATCAAGCGCTGTAGTTATTTCATTTACAGGCTGATGCACGACTTCTGTATTGAAACCTAACGCTTTCGCCGTATATTCACCCATGTCACCCGCTGCGGTATAAATAACGATATTTTCTTTGTAAGGCAGCAATATTTCCAACGCAAGTAATGCTCGCGCATTAGACTTTGCCGTCGCGCCAAGTGCTATGGCTTGTTCAGCAATGCCAACACCATCACTGCCCTTTAATGCCACGCTACCACCAATGCCTGCAATGGGATTAATGACTAAGCCTAATTTAAATTGTTTCATTAATTAATCTCATTAATTTTCAGCCTATAAATATTATGCTTTTATTTCAAACAGGTTTATTTCAAGAATAATAAAAATGTTCAGGCACTAGCGTTAACGGGGTTTGATAATGCGTTGCCAAAACAGTAATAAATGTTGCAGCATCTTTTGGAAAACCAATATCAAGATAACGCAGCACTTGTTGATAGACTTTAGCTTTAAAAGCTATTCTATCTGTTTCACCTTCACCCAAAAGATTATCAGTAGAAACATCAAAGTCTTTTCCTGTGGCAGCACAAAGTGCCCACTCTATTGCTTGTGGCTTTATTTCTACGCTTTCAAACTTTGCTTGTTGCTCATGATCTCGACCATCTGGTACGTACCAATAGCCATAATCTTCTAATAATCGTCGCGAGGCTCCTGCTAAGCACCAATGAGAAATTTCATGTAACGCACTAGCAAAATAACCATGAGCAAATACTATTTGATTAAAGGCCGTCAGTTCATTGCTAGGTAAATAAATAGGCTCATCGCCACCTTTAATTAGTCGCGTATTATAGGCAGCGAAAAAAGCGTTATCGAATAACTGAATCAAGTCACGGTAATGAAGAGCCGTATTATCAACAGCAGTTTCATCGGTAAATGTTATTGGCTTATGTATAGACATAAAAATAAACTTTTAAATACTCAAACACTCAGCAAGTTAAATTCGCTAAGGCCTATTAAAATTGACGCTATTCTAACGAAAAACGACGATTATTACATCGCCGTTTTAAAAATATTTGAGACATTAAAGCCGAATAGCTATGCCCAACAATGATTTAATTTTTAGTTGTTCTCATATCTAGAATTGGCATATTACTGCTACCTAAAACGGTTGCGGGTAATTTACCATCCCAGTTTTGCGCTTCAGTTAACTTAACAATTAGCGGGTTATCACCTAGCGCCTTGGCTTTAGCCGTAATCGCCTCTGCTTCTGCCAGTCCTTTAATACGAATAGACTCTGCTTCTGCTATTGCCACTAACTTTATACCATCAGCTTTTGCTTTGGCGGTATTTACATCACGCTGTGCTTCAAGATTTTGTCTTGCTAACTTATGCTTTTCAGCATCGGCTAAGTTTTTCTCTGTTTGCTTGGTCTCAATGGAAGTTAAGTACTTTGCCGGCAGACTGATGTTCTCAATCTGAATATTATCAACCGTAACAGGAAAACCCTTCATTTCTTCAATAAAGTTAGCTTCAATCGCTTGAATGGCGCTGGCTCTATCTTGAATTAGCTTTTCTGCGTCATACTGAGGTATAACATCTTTAGTTGCCGCTCTAAAACGCGGATCTAAAATTCTGTTCTCAAATTGAGACAAACCGCCATATTGCCGAAACAACTCTAAAGCTGCGGTTTTATCCACAGTCCAGTTTACGCTTACACTAATAGTTACAGGCATTTGCTCTTTGGTACTTGAGGCCATTTTTTCCTCGTTTTTACGGGTACGTACTTCTATTTCTTCAACGCTATCAATAAAAGGCACTTTAAAATGCAAACCAGGATTTACCTGCTCTTTTGCTTCACTAAAGCGTTTTACAATGCCTATATGGCCTTCATTGACAGTATAAACAGAACCAATGCCAGCGATCACTACCGCCGCAACAACAATGATAGATTTTACGGGGATATTAAATTTTTCTACTTTCATAACTATTCCTTTATTATTTTGTATTATTTGGATTTTTTGTTATTTCGTCAGTTTCTTCAATATTTTTGACTCCACCTTTAATAATAAAGTAGCCAAAAATACCTGATATTAATGAGCCGATTACTATACCTAATCTGTCTTGAAAAATTAGATTCGCGCCATTACCTTGTTCGAACGCTAAAGAGCCAATAAATAAGCTCATAGTAAAGCCGACACCACACAATATTGCCGCGCCATAAAGCAAACGCCAATTTACGTTAGTAGGTAATTTTGCCCAACCTAACTTGATGGCAATAAAACAAAAGCCAAAAACGCCAAGCTGCTTCCCGACAACTAAGCCGGCGATAATGCCTAATGGTACGGGTGCCATAACTTGCTCCATACCAATACCAGCAAAACTTATTCCTGCATTGGCAAAGGCAAATACAGGTAAAACAATAAAGGCCACTAACGAATGTAAATTATCTTCTAGAGACTTTAAAGGTGAAGGCTCGCCTTCCTTTCCATTGATAGGAATAAAGAACGCTAATACAACGCCAGCTAATGTAGCATGAACGCCTGACTTTAATACCGCTATCCACAGTACAATACCTAAAAAGATATAAGGTGCGGTATTAGTGACACCACGTTTATTCATCATAAATAAAATAGCTAAAATACTAGCCGCAAAAACTAAAGATAATAATGAAAGTTGGTCGGTATAGAATAATGCTATAACGATAATCGCGCCTAAATCGTCAAATATAGCTAGCGAGGTTAAAAATACCTTAAGTTGCAATGGTACTTTGCTACCTATGATAGACAATATACCTAAGGCAAAAGCAATATCGGTTGCCGTTGGGATTGCCCAGCCGTTGATCGCATCGGGATCATTATAATTAAAAGCGACATAACATAAAGCCGGTATTAACATTCCGCCTAAAGCACCTATAGCAGGCAATGTTACTTGCCCTGGTTGCGATAAATCGCCTTCAAGAAATTCGCGTTTAAGCTCTAAACCTACCAGGAAGAAGAATAGTGCCATTAAGCCGTCATTTATCCACAGTAATAAGGGTTTAGCTATTTCGAAAGTACCAACAGAAACTTGAACCGGAATATTCAACAGCATGTCGTAATAAATCATAAACGGTGAGTTGGCGATAATCATGGCCGCGACAGCAGCAAACATTAAAATAATGCCACTGGCAGCTTCAAGCTTTAAGAAATCGTTTACACTTTTAATAATCATTTGTTCTCATTATTTATTTTCGATGCGACATAATATGTCACAATATATTTTTTTACAAATATACAAATGTATTATTATGTAAAAGCCTTTAAATTAAATAACGAATAAAACGGCAATAATTCGAAAATATGCAAATATATCGATATTAATTCATTTTTAATATGTTTTAACTGGTAATATGGCATTTAATAAGTGTAGCATTTACTAGAAAAAAATAACTAAGTGATATTCCGCAGAGGCAAAAAGTAGCAATGAAAAAACTTGATGAAATAGATTTACGTATTCTGACACTACTCTATAAGGACGCTGATATCACCAATAAAGAGTTAGCTTCACAAATTGGTATTGCTCCATCAACGTGTTTAGAGCGCGTAAAACGAATGAAAATCAATGGTGTAATAAATAATGCGTTCATTGATATTAACTTCAAAAGTATTGGCGGAAACATTGAAGCCATAGCAGCCATTAAGTTACAACCTTACTCAGAATTAATTGTGAATAAGCTCAGAGACGACTTACTTAAACTACCTGAAATAGTGAGCTTGTATCATATGGGGGGTAGTTATGACTATTTTATTCATATGTCGGTAAAAGATAGTGAACACTTACGTCAATTTGTATTCAACGCTATTACTTCTCGTGAAGAAGTCACCACCGTTGAAACGTCACTTATTTTTGAACATAGCCGTAGCGGTGTATTACCGATTTTTGATGAAGAATAAACTCGAGTTTATAAAACTAAAAAGAGCTGTATTTACAGCTCTTTTTTACTAATTAACCTCGTAATCATATTAATTTTTTACAAAATTTTCCGTCTCATAATATAGCGGTTTCATTGTGCCGCAGTTATAAAACTTATATTGTAATTCGTTACGTTTAGGGACCGGAGATGCGGTATTGAATTTGGTCAAACAACCCGCACTTAAGTCTATTTGAATTACGTGGTCATAACTGGGTGCTTGTTGCAGACGATGAATATAAATTTTATTATTTTTTCGATAAGTTACAACATCATATTCCTGCTGATTACTTGATGGTTTAATATCATCGAGCTTGCGCATATACAATTGCTCTGCAAAGTTTAAGGTCATGTTCTCGTAAACCAACATGCCATCGCGTTCAAAGTGCCCTAAATAAACATCAGCTTCAAGCGCAACTTTTTCACCTCGCATCAAACGCTGTAAATTAAAAGCATTAGGCTTAATAGTGACCATTTCATTATCACGAACTAACTGCACTAACGCGATATTTTTGACATCGAGTTTATACAACAATTGCACATCGTGAGGTTTTTGATACCGCGATAAGTTATAAGCAAAAATACCAGAAGATTTATTCAGCAATACCATCCCATGAACACCTACATAAGCAGGGTCGAGCGGTGGTAGCTCTTCAGGAGTTGACTCAGCTACACTGAAGAAACTCACTGAGGCAATTAGCAGGAAAAAAAATAAAACTCTCATCAATGTCACTCTCTTCACGGTAAATTATCAAGGCGAGTTAACTATATCAGAATAATCAAAATCAAATGGATTAATTAAAAAGACGATATTCACACGGATAAATCTGAAGATTCAAAGACTGAAATGCAGGAACAATTACCGAGATGGCTAGGAAAGGCCTGAACATAAAAATCCCGCAACATGTGCGGGATTTTAGTGTTTACGTATTCTTAAACTGACTTAGCTTTTAAGATCATCGAAGAATTTTTTCACACCGTCAAAGAAACCGGTTTCTTTCGGGCTATGCTTACTGGTGCTTTTACCCATCTTTTCTTCTAACTGGCGTAATAAGTCCGCTTGATCACCCGATAAACTTACCGGTGTTTCAATCACAACTTTACACATTAAGTCGCCTACTGAATGGCTGCGAACTGATTTCACCCCTTTGCCACGCAAACGGAACATTTTGCCTGTTTGAGTTTCTTTCGGTATTTTCAGCTTAACTTTGCCTTCAAGTGTTGGCACTTCAATGTCGCCACCTAAAGCCGCAGTTGTGAAGCTGATAGGCACTTCACAATATAAGTGGTTTTCATCGCGAACAAATATTTTATGGTCGCGAACATTCGCTTGCACATATAAGTCACCCGCTGGCGCGCCATGTTCACCTGCTTCACCTTCACCAGATAAACGAATTCTATCGCCCGTATCAACACCCGGTGGAATTTTAACTGATAGGGTTTTATTCTTCTCTACACGCCCTTTACCGCGACATGAAGTACAAGGGTCTGAAATAACCTTACCTTGACCAGAACACGTTGGACACGTTTGCTGAACAGCAAACAAGCCTTGACGCATTTGTACTTGGCCATGACCGTGACACGTTGAACACGTTTTAGCACTGGTGCCTTTTTTAGCGCCACTGCCATCACAAGGATCACAACTAACAAAAGTTGGTACTTTAATTTCTAAGGTTTTACCTTTAACCGCTTCTTCAAGACTCAGGTCAAGGTTATAGCGTAAATCTGAACCACGACGTTGGCGCGATTGACCACCACGTCCGCGACCACCGCCACCGAAAATATCTCCAAAAATATCACCGAAGGCATCGCCAAAGTCTTGTCCGCCGCCAAAGCCGCCGCCGCCACCATGACCGCCTTGCTCAAACGCCGCATGGCCATATTGATCATACGCCGCGCGCTTTTGATCATCGTTTAATATTTCATAAGCTTCTTTAACTTCTTTAAACTGTTCTTCTTTAGATTTATCACCTTGTGTTCTATCCGGGTGATACTTCATTGCTAAACGTTTGTAAGCTTTTTTGATATCGCGCTCAGCTGCATCTTTTGATACACCTAGCACTTCATAATAATCGCGTTTTGACATAGGTTTTATTTCTTTACTTCAAATTTATGGATACTAATTTGTTTAACTTCTTTCTTAGACGCGGTATGAGTTCTCTTTAACACCTTAAAAATCTAAGCAAATTACCATCGTTAATAATTAGGCTTTCGTTACTGCTTTAACATAGTAAAGCGCCGATAATTATCGACGCTTTAATTTGTTTGAACTTAGCAACAGACTAAAGTCATTTAGCTTTAAGCTAGTTAGTTTCATTGCAAGGCGGTTGCGCGGAGCCTAGTTTACTAGGTGAGCACAACCAACGCCGCAATGGGGCTAACTAGCGACAAGCTATAGGACTGACTATTTGTCGTCCTTAACTTCTTCAAACTCAGCGTCAACTACATCGTCACCGCCTGATGCATCAGCTTCTGGAGCTTCGCCTTCAGGTGCGCCACTTTGTGCTTGCGCTTTGGCTTGAGCAATTTCCATTAACTTAGCAGAAGCTTCGATAACCGCTTGAGACTTAGCATCGATTTCTTCTTTGCTTTCGCCTTTAAGCGCAACTTCAAGCTCAGCTAATGCCGCTTCAATTTTCTCTTTGTCTTCGCTTGGTAAATCGTCGCCTGCTTCTTCAATTTGCTTACGTGTTGCGTGAACCATGCCATCAGCTTGGTTACGAGCTTGAACTAGTTCTTCAAATTTCGCATCTTCGTCAGCATTTGCTTCAGCGTCACGTACCATTTGCTCTACTTCTTCATCTGATAAACCAGAAGAGGCTTTAATGGTAATTTTTTGCTCTTTACCAGTGTTCTTATCTTTAGCCGTTACGTGCAAAATACCATCAGCATCTAAATCGAAAGTTACTTCGATTTGTGGCGTACCACGTTGTGCTGGGGCAATACCTTCAAGATTAAATTGGCCAAGAGATTTGTTTGCAGAAGCTTGCTTACGCTCACCTTGCATAACATGTACCGTTACAGCCGCTTGGTTATCATCAGCTGTTGAGAATGTTTGAGACTGTTTAGTTGGGATAGTGGTGTTTTTATCGATAACTTTCGTCATCACGCCGCCCATAGTCTCAATACCTAATGATAATGGAGTAACGTCTAATAATAGTACGTCAGTTACATCACCAGAAAGTACACCGGCTTGAATCGCAGCACCTGCAGCTACAGCTTCATCAGGGTTAACATCTTTACGTGGCTCTTTACCAAAGAATTCAGTAACAACTTTTTGTACCATAGGCATACGTGTTTGACCACCAACCATGATTACGTCGTTAATGTCGCTAATTGAAAGGTCTGCATCTTTAAGTGCTTGCTTAAGCGGACCTAAAGTAGCTTTAACCATATCTTCAACTAGAGATTCTAATTTAGCACGCGTTACTTTGATGTTCATGTGCTTAGGGCCTGAACCGTCAGCAGTAATGTATGGCAAGTTAACGTCTGTTTGTTGTGCTGAAGAAAGCTCACATTTCGCTTTTTCTGCCGCTTCTTTCAAACGTTGCATGGCTAATGGATCTTGCGTTAAGTCCATGCCTTGATCTTTCTTGAATTCAGCAACTAAGTAGTTGATTAAACGGTTATCAAAATCTTCACCACCTAAGTGAGTATCGCCGTTTGTCGCAAGTACTTCAAACGTGTGCTCGCCTTCAACTTCATCAATTTCGATGATAGAGATATCAAATGTACCACCACCTAAATCGTATACAGCAACAACTTTATCGCCTTCTTGCTTGTCCATGCCGTAAGCAAGTGCAGCAGCTGTTGGCTCGTTGATGATACGTTTAACATCAAGACCAGCAATACGACCCGCATCTTTAGTTGCTTGACGTTGTGCATCGTTAAAGTAAGCAGGAACCGTAATAACAGCTTCAGTCACTTTTTCGCCCAAGTAATCTTCGGCTGTTTTTTTCATTTTTGCTAAAACTTCAGCAGAAACTTGTGGTGGTGCGATATTTTTATCACGCGCCGTAACCCAAGCATCACCGTTGTCAGCTTTAACAATACCAAATGGCATAATTTTAATATCGCGTTGAACTTCTTCATCTTCAAAACGACGGCCGATTAAACGCTTAATAGCGAATAATGTATTTTTTGGGTTAGTTACAGACTGACGTTTAGCAGGTTGTCCAACTAAGGTCTCGCCTTCTTCTGTGTAAGCAATGATTGAAGGAGTTGTACGATCGCCTTCTGCATTTTCAATTACACGTGCTTTACCACCATCTAGAACAGCAACACAAGAGTTTGTTGTCCCTAGATCAATACCAATAATTTTGCCCATCTTGAGGATCTCCGAATACATATTTAATAAAAATAAAGATTAAATCTTTTGATGAACAGTTAGTGGGGGCAGGAAAAAGTCTTTTCAACTATTTTTATCGAAATAAATTAAAAAATATTAATTATTTTTGTTCTGCTCTTTATTAAAGACCATTAAGCATTTGCTATTTATACCAAAGCAAGTAAAGCGCTGCACGATGATTGCTCAGAATAATAGTTTAGAAAAAACATTAAGAAAATAATAATTAATTGCAAATAGTAGATTGATGGCGTTATCAAAACTTCTTTTCTCTTACCTTAACCACAAAAAATGAAACAAATAAGAGGAATTATTTTAGTAAGTATAAATGTAACGTTGGGCGATTATGTAACGCTAGGTAATTTTTTTGTAGGTCGGACTTCAGTCTGTCAATCTATATACAGGGGTCAATCTATCTATAAGCGATAGGCGATAGGCGATAAAAACAAATAGATTAAAAAACTTACAGTAGCGGTCTGTTGTATTGATAAGCAATATCAAAAAATGATTAAATTTAATTAATTTGATGGACTCAATTCCAACCTATAACTGTTGAAAACTGATACAGGCGAAAAAGAACCTATCCCGCATATAAAAAAACCAGACATTTGTCTGGTTCTTCTTATGGCAAACTAGCGGATAATAGAATTATGCGGTGGTATCAACACTAGGCTTGGCTTTTGACACCATTACCATTGCAGGGCGAATTAAACGACCGTTTAACTCATAACCTTTCTGCATCACCGCAATAACGGTATTAGGCGCGACACCTTCAACTTCTTGCATTGACATCGCTTGATGCAATTCAGGATTAAATGGTTGATCTTGAGGATCAATCGATTTAATCGAAAACTTCTCTAACGAGGTCAGTAAACCTTGATGCGTTAACTCAATACCTTCAATGATCGCAGTATTACGCTCGTCATCTTTATCGATGCTTTGCAACGCGCGCTCTAAATTATCAACCGTAGTTAACATTTCAGCAGCAAACTTTTCTAAAGCAAACTTACGTGCTTTTTCAACGTCTTGTGCGGCACGTCGACGAACATTGTCGACTTCTGCTTTTGCACGAATTACCGAATCTTTTTGGTCAGCAACCGTAGCTTTAGCAGTAGCTAAGGCTAATTCAAGCGCGTTTATTTTTTCTTGTTCAGCACTGATATTTTCTGCTGCAGCGTCAAGTTGTACTTCAACTTGCTCTTCTGCATGCTCAATAATTTCAGCGGCTAATGCGTCTGCTGCAATTTCTTCAGCACTTTTATTCTCTGTTGACTCGTTGGCCATGAAAAACTCCAAAGTAGGTCTAAAAATTCAAAATAGGTAAAACTGATAACGCTAATTATGGGGGCTTGTTTTTATGATTCAAGCACAAAAGTAAATCATTTAGAAAAAAGTCAACTTTACAAGCGAGTAAAATAGCGCGAAACTGCTGATAGTCCTTAATTATATTACATATTTATAAGCACCGTATGAGTAATTTATACAACACCATTGGCTTAATTGGCAAACCTCATCATGAAGGTGCCAGTTCCACTATAGAAACATTACATCAATATTTGTCTCAGCAAGGTTATAAAGTGCTGGTAGAAAATTCAGTGGCACAAACCGTTAATATTGACAATGTAAACATGGCCTCACTGACCAATATTGGCGATCAAGCCGATCTAGCTATAGTTATTGGTGGTGACGGTTATATGCTTGGTGCCGCAAGAGTTTTAGCTTGTTATAACATTGGCGTAATCGGTGTTAACCGCGGTAATTTAGGCTTTCTAACTGACTTATCTCCTGACGATTTAATTACCCCACTTGAAGCTATTTTAAAAGGCGAGTCACGTGCTGAGCAACGCTTTATTATTGAAGCCGAAGTTTATCGCCACGGTAAACTTAAAAGCTCTAATAGTGCAGTAAACGAAGCTGTATTGCATGCGGGGAAAGTCGCCAACATGATCGAATTTGAAGTTTATATCGATGGCAGCTTTATGTTTAGCCAGCGTTCTGACGGGCTAATAGTGTCAACCCCTACGGGTTCAACGGCTTACTCAATGTCAGCGGGCGGCCCAATATTAACACCTAATTTAAACGCGCTTTCGCTAGTGCCCATGTTTCCTCATACCCTATCTAGTCGGCCAATTGTGGTTGACGGCAATAGTGAAATTAAACTGAAATTAGCGAATGAAAACTATGAGAACTTGCAGGTTAGCTGCGACGGCCATGTTATTTTAGCTGTTATGCCCGGTGATGAAGTTATCATCAAAAAAAGTGAATTTACCCTACGCTTAATACACCCACTTGATCATAACTACTTTAATGTCCTAAGAAATAAACTAAGTTGGGGTAATAAACTCTACTAACATTGCGTAAATCAGCGCCCGATAAAATAGCCAAATATAAATAAAATTGTAAACATAGCTTGAATAAAAACCAGATACTGTATAAATTAACAGTATCTGGTTTTTTTGTAATCAAAGGTCGTTATTTTACGCTCATCATTGGGTTGAGCATTTATATAACGGTACTAGGAATGACTATGTTATTACATCTCAACATTCAAAATTTTGCCATCGTGCGTTCACTCGATATTGATTGGCAGCAAGGCATGACCACCATTACCGGCGAAACCGGTGCAGGTAAATCTATTGCTATCGACGCCCTAGGACTTTGCCTAGGCGACAGAGCCGTAACTAATGTTGTTCGACCTAATTGCGCTAAAGCTGAATTAGCGGCTACCTTTGATACAACTAAGAACAAACACGCCAAAAACTGGCTAAAAAAGAATGACATGTTGCTCGATAACGAATGTATTCTTCGCCGGGTAATTTCTGCTGAAGGTCGATCAAAAGCTTATATAAATGGTAGCCAAGTTCCTTTAGCACAACTAAAAGAAATAGGCCAATTACTGATCAACATTCATGGTCAACACGACCATCAGCTGATTGTTAAAGCCACCGAACAACGTAATATTCTTGACGCTTATGCCAGTCACCAACACCTATTAGATGAAGTAAAATATTATTATCATCAATGGCGGGAACTAACCCAAGAAGCAAAGATATTACAAGAAAGCAAACTTCAACGTGAAGCTAAACAGCAGTTATTACAGTATCAAGTTAATGAATTAGACGAGTTTTCATTACAAATTGACGAATTTGAAACCTTAGAAACGGACTATAAACGCCAAAGTAATGGTCAACACATTTTAAGTGAAACTTTAGTCGCTGTGCAGCTGTTATCTGAAAATGAACAATTTAATGTCGTCGACAGTTTACAACACAGTGCTGAGCAAATTGCCGCATTGGGCAATTACGATCCAGCATTAAAAGCCATTGCAGAGCAACTTAACGAAGCATTAATTCAAGTAGAAGACGCAAGCCAAGAACTTAAGCATTACTACGAAAGCTTAGAGCTAGACCCACAAGCCTACACATTAATAGAAGAGCGTTACTCAACCGCTGTGTTACTCGCTAAAAAGCATCAAATTTCGCCTGACGCGTTAGCCAGTTTTCATCAACAGCTATTGCAAGAGTTACAACTATTTAGCTCTGACGAAACACGCTTAACGCAAATTAATGACGATATCGAAACTGCAAAACAAAAATACCAGCACGCGGCACTAACCTTGTCTGACTCAAGAAAGAAAGCGGCGACTAAACTCAGTAAAATGATCACCAAAAGCATGGGTGAACTTAACATGCAGCATGGGAAGTTTTTTATTGATATTTGCCAAGATAAAAATGAACATTTATCAGTAAACGGCAGCGACACGGTGAGTTACTTAGCAAGTTTAAACCCTGGCCAAGCTCTGGAGGCCATGAATAAAGTTGCCTCAGGTGGTGAGTTGTCAAGAATTAGTCTAGCTATGCAAGTTATTTTAGCTGACAAAATTGTTACTCCTACGCTGATATTCGATGAAGTAGATGTCGGCATCAGCGGGCCTACTGCTGCAATGGTAGGTACGAAACTGAAACAGCTAGCGAAAAACACCCAAGTTATTTGTGTAACGCATTTACCCCAAGTCGCGAGTAAAGGTCATCAACAGTTATTTGTCGCTAAGTTAACTGATGGTGAGCATACAGAAACAACCGTGACGGAACTTTCTAGCAATGGCCGCGTCCAAGAAATTGCCCGTTTATTAGCAGGTGATAAAATTACCGAAAATAGCCTGGCAAACGCACAAGAATTACTGGCCGGATAAAGCAAGCCACAGCAAGCGAGTAAAATAAACTAAAAATTATTTTGTATCTGTCAGCCCGCTTCGCTATTATCCCCGTTCAAACTATAAAGGATAAATATAATTACCATGTTGTTTCGAGTATTAGCTATTGTAATCGCCTTGTCTGTTTCTGCCTGTTCTAGTTGGGTTTATCGTATAGATATTCCACAAGGAAACTATTTAGAGCAAAAAGATATCGACAAACTTCAAATTGGTATGACAAAAGAACAAGTTAAGTTTGTATTAGGTAGCCCTGTTGTTGAAGATGCGTTTAATGAAGATATTTGGCATTATGTTTATCGTTTCAAATCAGGTAAAAGCACAGACTTTGACGCAAAAAAACAATTTACCATCACGTTTAATGACAACAAAGTTGTTGATGCCAAAGGTGATTTTGAATTACCAGAAAGCTATCACGTGCCAATGGTTAACTAAACGATTAACTTAATGGTTAACTAAACATTAGTTTTTTTGAAATGAAAAGCATGTCTCTATGGCATGCTTTTTTGTTTCTAATGCTTTATAAAATGAAAATAAAACCTTCATAAATTTAGTCAAGGTAACAGATCAAGCTTCATTAGCCTTACTTCGACGTGGGTCAACCCGACCACCGGTAACTTTATCAGCACGGCCTTCTTCTTTTGCTTTTTCTGCTCGGCGTTTACGCACTTCTTTCGGGTCGGCAAGCAACGGACGGTAAACTTCGATACGATCTAAGTCTTTTATTAAATCGGTCAATTTAGCCACGCGATTCCATATACCAACATTATTAACCGTTAAATCTATTTCAGGAAACTCATCAATGATGCCCGAAGCTAAAATAGCTTGCTCTATTGTAGTATTTGGCTCAACAGTACAGCTAATAATTTCCTGTCGCGTGGGTGTGCCATAAACCACCTCAATGGAAAATTGCTCTTGCACACTACTCTCTTCACTCATAACCTGTTCGCTCATGTTTTTGTAAACTCTTTTAATGCGTTGCTACTGCTACTAACCGTAAACTTCTTTTGCTCGCTGGGTAAAGGCTTGCACCATATTATTCGCTAAATTATTAAATACCCTACCAAAGGCTAAATCAAACATTTTATTAGAAAATTCATAATCTAAAGTTAACTCAATCTTACAGGCATCATCTGATAATGCTTTTAATTTCCAGCCGCCAACAAGGTACTTAAAAGGCCCGTCAACCAAGCTCATTTTAATCTCTTGATTACTAATTAACACGTTTTGCGTGGTAAACCATTTTTTCAGGCCGCCTTTAGAGACTAATAACGCGGCTGTCATACCCATATCATCTTGAGCAATTATTTTACTATCGCTACAATCAGGTAGAAATTTTGGGTAGGCAAGCACATCATTAATTAAATTATACATATCATCTACACTGTGCATCACTAATGCACTACGGCTTATGTTCGGCATTCGCCCTCCAATTCTCAAGGGCGTTATCATAACAAATGTCTTATAAAAACGCATTAAAGTGAAAAATGATAAATAAGCCATTTAAATAACAACGATTCTCCGTATAATGTTGGCGATTGCTATTTTTGGTAGTAAAAAGAATGGAAATATAATGGCAAAGAAAAAGAAATCATCAAGCAGCAATACCATTGCTCTAAATAAAAAAGCGCGTCATAACTACACCTTAACTGATAAGTTTGAAGGTGGCATGAGCTTACAGGGTTGGGAAATTAAAAGTATACGCAGCGGCAAAGTCAATATATCTGACTGCTACGTGCACATTAAAGAAGGTGAAGCCTATTTACTTGGCGCTGAAATCATGCCGCTTAATGCTGCTTCTAGCCACGTAGTATGTGATCCTAATCGTGACCGAAAACTACTATTAAACCGCAGAGAGTTAGAAAAAATCACGGCTTCTGTAGAGCGCGATGGCTATTCTTTAATTGCCACAGCAATGTATTGGAAAGCGTGTTGGGTAAAATTAGAGTTTCATTTAGGTAAAGGTAAAAAAGATCACGATAAACGCGCTGACATAAAAGACCGTGAGTGGGCGGTTGATAAAGGCCGTTTAATGAAAAATAAAAACTTAGACAGGTAACTGGTTAAAAAATACCACGTTGTCTATTTAAACTAAGCGTTGTACAATGCACCACATAGGCTAATATAGCTTATAGAAAAAGAGTAAAGCTTTGGGGCGGATCTAGGATTCGACGAGATTCATGAAACCCAAGGTGCATGCCCAGGGGCGGTTTGCCTGGTAAAAAGCCGCAAAACTATAATTGCAAACGACGAAACGTTCGCACTAGCCGCTTAGGCTAGCCATCGCCTCAAAAATTCTCCTATTGTTTAGAGGATCGATGGTCACCCCAAATAGGATAGCGAGGGAAGCACGCTTAAGGCTGAACCGCGAAATAGTATTAAGCTCACCATGACGAAGCCTGTCGGTTGGCGTCCAATTGGTTAAATAAAAAATCGACTAAGCATGTAGTACCGAGGATGTAGGCTTTTCGGACGGGGGTTCGATTCCCCCCCGCTCCACCAATTTGATGTTGCAATGTGTTTCGATAAATTGCAAAATATTATAAAGGTCGCTCTAGTAGCGGCCTTTATTGTTTTTCATTGTTGTAGTTTGTTGCAATGGTTATTGATTAGTTGCATGTTTTGGGCATATGATTAGGCATATGATTTTAATTTTAAAATATGGATATGCCTAAATGCCTAGAAGAACAATCCCAATATCTGACACAGAAATTCGAAACACAAAAGTTCAAGATGGGAAGAAAGAAAAAGTTCTATATGATGGTTCAGGGTTACAGATGCATATCCAAGCAACTGGTTCAAGAATTTGGCGTTTTAGATATAAACATCCTATTAAGGGTGACCGTAAATTTATAACCTTTGGGCATTACCCTGCGCTAACTTTATCAAAAGCCAGAGAAATGACCTCATCTGCACATCGATTATTAACTTCTGGTTTGGATCCACAATTTGAACGTGAAAAGGAATTACAAGCAAAAGCTTATGAACATTCAAACACATTTGCAAAAATCGCAAATGAATTTATTGATAAAGTAAAAAGCAAAAAAGTTTCCCAGAATCATGCAGAAGCAATAAAAGATTCATTAATACTTCATGTTTTTCCTTATGTGGGGAAAAAACCTATAAATGTACTGGAAGCTTTAGATTTTATTGAAGCATTAAGACCAATGTCTAATAAGGGCACTTTAGAACAACTCTCCAGAGTATGTCAGAGGATTAACGAAGTAATGGACTACGCCGTTAACTGTGGAAAAATTAAATATAACCCTGCTCAAAAAATTAGTAAGGTTTTCGAATCTTCGAAAGATGTGCATTACCCTACTATCCGCCCTACTGAGCTCCCAACATTAATAAAAGCATTAGCATATGCTAATATTCAAAGAAAAACACGAGCCTTGATCGAGTTTCAGCTACATACAATGACACGACCAATTGAAGCAGTCTCTGCACAATGGAATCATATTGATTTTAGCGAAAGAGTGTGGAAAATCCCAGCCAAAATAATGAAAATGAAAAAAGACCATACAATTCCTCTGACTGAACCTGTGCTAAAGATTTTACAGTTTATGAAAAGTATTTCAGGTTGTAATGATTTGGTATTTCCAAGCAGCAAAGATCCGAAGAAACATATGAGTTCTTCAACCGCCAACACTGCTCTGAAAAGAAACGGCTTTAAAGGTGTCCTAGTTGCTCATGGAATGCGGTCAATTGCGAGTACATACTTAAATGAGAATACAGATAAAATGATACCTATAGTTAAAAGGCACCGTAAAGAGCTCATCGAAGTTTGTTTAGCGCACAAAGAAAGAGATGAGGTAAGAGAAGCTTATAATCATGCAGAATATATCGAAGCTAGAAGAAAGATTCTCAACGAATGGAGCGATTTTATTCTCAAATCTGCAAAAGGATTTGGAACGATTTCTAACTTGCTTGATTAAGAAACACTTCGTAATCTTTTTATTGGTTAAAATACACCCTAATTCCTTATATGAAACATTCTTAGTTGTAGTAGCTTATATTTAATCAGACACTTTTCAGTTATGGGCTTGGCAATCTCCTTAAAACAAATTAGTAATGATTATTATCAAAATATCAGCAGAAGTTAAAATTTAGCAGTTAATTACTTACATTTTGTATTTTAGGCTACATATTTGTAGTTTTGTAGTCTATCAATATGAATGTATAACAATACCTTATGAGCACTAAAAGCAAATCGAATAATTATATATGTCAACAACCGCTGTCGGAGCAGCAGACTTTTTCATAATTTAAAACTAACTTTTTATTGTCCGTATAAATAAAACTCTATTTTTAGATTTTAACCTAACGCCCTGTTAATGACTTCTATCAAAGCAATTTAATAATTTAAAATCAAATAGTTAAATAAGATACCAATAAGTTAAGCATGTCATTTGTAGCATATGTGTAGCGTTTTATTTATAAATTTATTTCTTAAACAATATCACTAAAATGTCGTTAAATGCCACAAAGCGGTCATTAGCACTTACTGGCTAGAATTGAATTCAGACTAGTTTTTGTATCGATAACGCCGCATTAAGCGGACTCAAAATAGTAGGTTAAAATGTGTAGCGAAGCGAAGCGAAGCGTAACCCACTATTTTAGTTCCGTTTAAATACCTTGTACGCTCTAATAACGATACTGTTTCATTGTTTCAACTAAGGAATCAATTATCATTTTTTTGCTTTTCATTTCATCTCTTTTTTGGCTTAACGAAAGATTTATGAGGTTCCGAGTTTTACTTAATACAAGTTCAATTTGTAACTCTAGTATTGGGCGCACTACTTCTATGTGACCGAATTTAGGTTTAGGATTCGGTGGAGCGAAACTGACTACTGCATCTCGCTCGACGGGTACAAATCCATCACCGTGAGATACAAAGATTTTACCTACTCCATTTTCATAAGAATTTTCTCTTATGTAATCATGGTCATAATACTCCGTTAGATCTCCATTAGTTACTTTATATATTGGTTGAGCAATTTCAATTTTTGGTGAGTAGGTTCTAGTTTTAAACATTTCTTTCTCAGTTTGCTTCGTAGGCATTGCAAACTTCATATCTGTAGATTTTTTATTTGGTGTTGGAATTTCACAGTCAACATAAGGAAAACCAAGTTGTTTTGAAACAACAAAATCGGAAGAACAATTCACAAAAACCAAATTATTGACCCGCAAGCTAAACGCAGTTGGACTCATCATGAAAGCAATGGTATTGACACCGGACCAATTTAGCTCTTTTTCTTCTTTATATGTATTTGTGATAGATAAATACCTATCTTTCAAACCTACACGAGAGTTAACATAGTAGTGAGAGTCAAGCCCAAATACATCTTTATTCATGTATTTTACACCAAGCCAAGCGCTAATTCTGACCTTGTCAAACCAATCTAATAAAAGCTCTAACTCTGAAGTTCCCACATTTTCATCTGACATTAACTTATCAAAAATTGGCTTAACCTGTGCTTCAATCTTCCCAAATTTATCATTACACGACGTACAGGAGGGAAATGTATAAGATTTTGTATTAAATACAATTTCTTCACCTGTTTTCCAATTACTGCCAACAGATGATTCTTTCTGATCATAGCCTGTGAGCTTTAGGAGCCACTGAGGGAAGATATGCTCTTTATTCTTGTTTTGCGGTGGTTTACCACAAAAAATACATACCGGTTTCAATTTTATCTCCTAGCTCAATTGAGCGTATAACGCTTTGCTAATGGGCAAACTGTTTTAGTCCTGTTGAGCAACTTATACGTTTAAGCTAATAAATCATCAAGTTTCTTTTTAGCAAAGTGCTGAATTAGCTTTTGACTACCGTCAAAAAGTACTTTGAACGGAGCATCTTTCAACTCTGATTTTAACTTAGTTAAAACCTCTTTATTCCTTAACGCGGAACAAAAGTCATGACCTTTTTGAGTAAGTCTAATTGGAACCGAAATTACTACATCAGAGTTTTTACTAAAACTAATACCAATGTCTTTTAAGGTACGAGATTCAAAATTTCTGTTGCTTATTAAACTATTTTCTAGAAGCAATTGTGCATGAAATATAAATTTTTCGTCAAACTTTCCGGGGTTATCTAATGATTCGACTTGCACACCAGAACTGATCCAATAGTTGTAATCGATGTGGGCAGAATCAGCTTCAATAAAGGCATTGAGTAAAGAAGAAATATAATCGATATCTAATTTCATCTGAAATCTCCAGAAACATACCAACGCCTCGTTAAGAGGCAAAAAATTGTTGGCTAGAATTCGACGAAGGAGCAAAAGCCAACTGTTTTTTGTCCTTTTAAACGACTTATCTGCCTATACACTTTACGGAGAAGCTTTATCCAAAACTTTTGCTAATAAAGACTTACCTAAAGTTCTAGCTCTTGAAGCCATTGAAATTGTTTGATCAATATTATCAATAAAAAGCTGTAACTCGCGCTGTAACTCTTTGCTTGCACGATTAAAGCTTTTCTCTAAATTAGGCATATTTTCCATTGATGTGAGCAGGCCAACGAAACCATCACGCCCTCCTTGAGCTCCATCTTGCAGTGTTTCAAAACCATTTAAGAAGCTTTCAATGCCTTCAATAGACTCTTCATCCTGAGTCTGATTTAAAGTTAAAACAATCTCGATACTTGTTTCTACTTTTTTATTCAATTCTCTGTAATCTTCATTTTTCGGTTTTAATAAATTTGCATAATCATCTACGTGTTTAGCCAACTCTTTGATTACGTTACGTCGTTGCTTAGTCGTTAAATTACTTGTAGTAAGTACCTCGGTAGCCTTAGTTATCTCTGGAGTTAACTCATCTACCAATTTACTTCCTACGATCGCTACAATCTCGGTTAAGTCTTCAAAGTTATCTTCAACTTGGATTATATGGTCTAAAAAGCCCAAATCTGATTCGTCATCATTGCTATCATTTACTACTACAGGCAACAAGGAGTGATTCACATTTGGAGTATTACCATAATCTTTAACTGGATTACCAAAAGGTAATGTTCCATTTGAAGCTTCTTGCGCTAGTTGAAGAAGTTCAGTTTTTGCTTCATTCATTCTAGAGAAGTGTGTGGAGTAACCTATTACCCTATAAGATTTTAAGTCAAAAGGAAGCTCTTCAATTTCTTGAGTGATGAGTACAACCTTTTTTTGAAGTGCATGAGCGATACCAAGTTCATAATATACATTGGCGTTAGAATCAGTTAGATCTGCAACTATTAAATCACTTTCTATAATTCCTTTTACAATATCTTCTAAAATATTACTTTGACTTTTAATGTCATCAGCTCTTTTTACTTTATATCCAGCTTCAACAAGCGCTCCCTTTATCAAGAAATCATATACATCATTTAATGACTCAGTAAATGGCATTAGTATAAAGGCTTTTTTATGTTCCATTTTAATACCTCAAGTGAATTTTGACTACGCTGCATGAAAGGCAGATAACGCCTCGTTAAGAGGCAAATAATATGTTGTCTAAAATAAGCGACGCTGGAGCAAAAGCCAACTGTTATTTGTCCTGCTTTAACGGCTTGATAGGCTTATATTTTATTAATTAATGTCTTTAGCTGCTATACGGTCAATAATGTCTGCACTAACGCTTCCATTGTCGTGAAAGTTTAGGTTATCGATTTTAAGGACTACGGTCTCTTTTGACATTGGACGAGGCTTCGCCGTTATACTCCAGTTACTATCACTTTCTGGATTTTGTTTAACTCTTAATACATAGTAGATAGCTTTACTATTTTTAGTTGCTTCAAATAATTTGGTTCTTTCACGTGCCATCTTACTAACTAATTGTTGGGTAGCGCTTTTGGCAACAGCTTCGTCTGTCGAAGCGCAAACATTAACCATTCTGTTTTTAAAGTCTAGATTCTCTGGACTGTTCCAACCGAGGTAAAAAAATGACGTTTCATTTACACTCGACCAATCATAAGGGTTTGACATAGGTGCTTTCAGCCAAATTCGACAAAAATCTGTAATATTCATGATATATCCGAAACTTAGTATGCTTTTGTTTTAAGTTCTTAATAGTAATAGAGCAAACAATACAGAGAAATATACAGTTGACTGGATACCACCAATAAGCCTCAACATCTGATTATGGAGACCTATCAGTAATGTCCGCCCCATAAATATTATTTAATTGACATTAATATCCCATAATTACATAGCTTTAGGAAATACAAATTTTGTATTTTTGTCAGAACATGGATATTACTGAGACTTCTCAGGAATAATTCATTAGAAAATATATCGCAAAAAACTTATCTCTAAAGTCAGCAATGCGCACCAAGAAGTCTTTAACAAAATATCAGCTTCATTTTAAATTAACGATTTTTTAAAGTGAGACGTTAAGGGCAAAAAGTGCCACTATCACTACGACACCTTTAATTGATTGATATATAGAAATTTATTTACTAATGGAAGTATATTATGAGTAAACGTAGTCTGAAATTTAAGTTTAAAACCCCTATTTAACCAGTGATTTATTTAAGAAGTGCAGTCTTTAGCTAAACAGGTTAAGTTAACCTGTTTAGCTAAATAGCCTACTTTATCGTTAACATTATTGGTTGGGTAGGCGTTTTATTTAGGCCGATATAGGATGCTTGCATCGCATCGACATTCAGCTTTTCAAGGGTTGTTACTTTGCTAAAAGCTGTTTGCCATTCAACTAACGCTAAGTCATCGATGTCTATTTGTCCGGTACTTCCATCAAGTAATTCAACCGTAGCGAGTAATCTATAAGAGCGGTAACCAATTCTAGGTGAGTTAAAATCAACTTCTAAAGATTTCCAATTATCACTCTTTGATAGTTCGAAGCTACCGATAAGATGCTTTTTCCCTTCTTCACGCGCTTGGAAAAACTTATCACGAGTTTTTCTGCCCTGCCAGTAAAAGCTTATTTTTGCGGGTTGTGATGTTTTAACTTTTGCGACAACAGTTGTTGGATTACTGGCTTTATAAACCCGTTTAAAGCCTTGCATGCCAAGTTCACTTATTTCGTTATTAGAGAGTTTTATTCCTAAGCTTTTAGAACCACTTGCGCCATAATTATTAATGACCGCTTTTTCTCTGTCGTACATCCAACTACGATCTTTGCTATCAAAAGTGGTAATACTTTCAAAATCACTACCATTAACTAAGTTGATACCTAATCGGTAACTTAAGTCACTTTTTGGTAATTGGATGCGAGATAATTTTTTTTCCCAAGGGTATGCATATAAAGGAGCCACTTGAGTGCCTTTGCTAAAACTCAGCTTATGGTCTGTTGGCTCATTACTTTTGGCGTTTCTAGTAATAACCCCGTGTCCACCAGAAGATGTAACTAATGTGTTGCGTTGTTCAGATAAAACAGATAAACGTTTCATTACTGTGTAGCGGTTGATTCCTGTTGCAGGTGTTGGTTTATAACCTTTTAGATATAGTGGCACTAATTCAGCTCGATGAAATTCACCTTTGTCCATCCAAACGTATAAAATAAAGCTGTAAGGGGTTGAAGGAATATATTGATCAAAAACAAAATTTCCCATGGAGTAAGCAATGAGCTTGTTATTATATAGCTCTAATCCTTGAGCTACATGCGGATGATGAGCTACAGCTAAACTCGCACCAGCATCAATTGCTGATTTTAACCTTTGCTCTGTAACACCAGTAGGATTATTAGAATACTCTTGGCTGCCATGGTATTGCACAATAGGAATATGACCTGCATTAAGTTCTTTATTCACAGATTTAAGGATATTCTTTGTAGTACCAAAAGCAGCTCCACCTTTGTTTTTCTCTGCTACTTGATTAGGTGATACGCTACCTTCCCAACCCACATAACCCAACATACTGTAATCAACACCGTTTAGTTTAGTTCGATAAGGTGCTAATGCTTGCTCTTCATCAATACCTGCACCAGAGAAGCCTAATGTGCTTCTCCTTAAATGTTTCAATGTTAAATCTAAGCCTGATTTTTTAAAGTCATAGGTATGGTTATTACCTAAAGTCACATAGTCTATACCCGCCCAACTTAGGGCATCTAATATTTCTGGCTTAGAAAAAAAACTGACTGATTTTGGTGCTGAATCACCCGGAATTTTATTGAATACTTGAGTTTCCAAATTCGCTGTAGCAAAATCGGCCAGGCTCATATATGGCTTAATATTTTCTACAATAGCCCGACTGTCTGCTAAACGATTATTATCATTAATTAAAACAGAGTCACCAAAATAAGGATTATAAAATCGTCTTCCCATCATAGTATCGCCACCAAAAGCCAGTAAAACCCTACTGTCAGTTTTTTCAACTAATGCAACATCTGCTATTTGCAAAGAAGGGCTTCTTTTATTTAATTCATAATGACTAAAAGTTTGTATACTTGAATAAAAACCCTGCTTGGTAAAATTTAACTGATAAATATCGGCAATTGGGACTTTTATTTGATAAAAACCATTTTCATCTGTTTTAGTATTAATATTCGATAAGCTGACAACGGCCTTAGATATTGGCTCTTGGCTTTCACTCACTAACCTCCCTTCAATCAGTACGCTGGCAAGTAAAGTATTAGAAGCAAAAATAAACGATATGATTGCAAGAAAAGCTATTGTTTTTATTCGTATAATCACCTAGTAACACCTATTTAAAAATTGATTCCAATAGTATGAAAGGTTAAAAGTTCAGACTATGAACTTCCCTTTTAACACAACACCATTCAGTTATAACTACTATTAATTATAGCCCAACACATAGTTATTATTTGACTCATCAGTAAGATCAAAGTACCTCATAAGTGGTTTGTTATTATAGTTGGAAGTGTTATTTGACTTCGTATTATTGTTCGATATTTCTTTTCGATCTTCAACCTTATTACCTTCGCTATTAACGTCAATATTATTCATCATATCCTCTTGTGTTTTTAAATGAGTATGAATCGATTTTGAACGCCTTTGTAAAAGAAAACTATAATTAAAAATTCATTTCGTCATAGACTTAGGTTATACAAGGAGTATTTAACCAATACTTAAAACTTATTGAGTAAAACAGGAATAAAATCATCAACTACTCTAGATAAACCATTATTGTCTAGGTGTAAGGCGTTTATGGTAAAGTTCAAAGGAGGATCAAAAGATGCTATTGATATATTGTCTGACATAGCACTTTGAGCAGTATGTTTGTCCACCACACATAAGCCTGCACCTTGTTCTACCAATTTTGTAGCTATGTAGTAGGTTTGAACTTTTATAGATGACTTTGGAAAAACATTTTCTTCCATCATTCTTGACCATAATAAGTCACCTAATGGCCCACTATCATTAATATCAATAAATTCAAATTTTTCGAGTTCTTTTAAAGTAAGTTTTTTAGGACAATCAGGAAATTTAGCTTTAGGGTAAACAACCACTAATTCTGTTTGGCAAAGTTCTATATTGGTAATATTTGGCCGGTCTTTTGGACAAAATAAAATGGCTAAGTCACATTTATGCTCAAGTAGTGATTGCATGACAGATTCATTGTGAACAGTAGCTATGTCAAAGTTTACCTCAGGATGGACTTTATGAAATTCAGCTACAGCATTAGGGACTATGTTCAACCCTAATGCTGGTGTTACTCCTAAACTTATCTTGCCAAATTCAGAGTTTCTAATATTTTTAGCGGTGTTTTTAATGGTTCTTAGTTGGTGGTATATTTTATCTACTTCGCTAAACATCATTTCTGCTTCGCTTGTAGGGATAAGCCTGCCTTTAACACGTTCAAATAACCTAAAGCCTAATTGCACTTCTGCATGAGATAATACTTTACTCACTGAAGGCTGTGATACATGTAACATTCCGGCTGCTTTAGTAATCGAGCCCGTTGTATATATTGCATGAAATATTTCTATGTGTCTAAGTCGCATTCATTAACTCCATTTTGTTAATTACACATTAACATTATTTGGTTTAACCTAATACAAATGGCAGGCTTAAATAAAGCTGAATAACCAAAGCATTCGTTATATCAATGAAGAATGCTCCGACTAATGGAACGACTAAAAAGGCTTGTGGTGATGGGCCATGTCGAGCGACTAAAGCTTCCATATTTGCAACAGCTGTTGGAGTGGCACCTAAGCCAAAACCACAATGACCACCAGCAATAATAGCGGCATTATAATTCTTCCCCATGATTCGAAATGTAATAAAATAAGCAAAAAACATTAACATCACTGCTTGAACTAAAATAATAAACACCATAGGCCCCGCTAGATTAAAGAGTTCCCATACTTTTAATGACATTAGCGCCATCGCAAGAAAAATAGATAATGCCATGGTTCCCCATAAATCAATACAAGCTTTACTTATCGTGTATTGTTTCGAAAATTCACATAAGTTTGTCGCGAGCACACCAAACAATAAAGGGATTAAAAAGGCAGGTAAAACGATTCCTGAAGTTTTTAAGCTAAGATAAACTACATGACCTAATCCCATACAGAACAAGATAACAAACAAGGTTTCCATCATTTTCTTGGGTGTAACTAAGTCATGACCTTCAGGATTAAAGGTAACAGTATCATCAAAATCTGTATTATATTCATCAGCTTTTAAGTTGTATCTATTGATAAGTCTTTCACTAACGGGTCCACCTACTAATCCACCTAACACTAACCCCAATGTAGCGGCAGCCATAGACAATTCGAAAACACTTGAATGCATATTGTATTCATTGATAAACAAATCTGCATAGGTTGCACCATTACCATGCCCACCTGACAATGTTACAGAGCCTCCAATAAGGCCCATAAGAGGATTCAGGCCTGTTGCTGTAGCCAAAGAAATTCCAATAGCATTTTGTACAAGTAAATATAAAGTGGCAGTAAACAGAAATAGCACAACTTTGGGACCTCCTTTAAGTAATAGTGAAAAACTTGCTCCAAGTCCTACCGTAGTGAAAAACATTGTCATTAAGGGGGTTTTGAAGCTCATATCAAAGTTTAAATTAATATCAAACAGTGAATGTGCAATAGCAGCTAACAGTGAAAAAACAATTCCACCTACTACAGGCTCAGGGATGTTGTTATTCCGTAAAAATTTCACTTTAGAGTTACAGAAATAGCCAGCAAAAAGGATCAATAAGGCAACGGCTAATGTTTCTGTAATGTTTACTTCAATACTCATGCATTTATCCACATTTATTTATAATTAAACTTAACTTTATGAATTACTACTTGATCGTTTGGATTTACTTAAAATCTAACAAATGTCGGCCACAACAGCTTTGAGGGTTATTCTCGATACTCCATTTTCGCTAAGACATCTTCAACGGTATCTGCTTTGCGAATACATTTTATGATTAAAGCATCATCGTCACCACTAACAGCATATACACCAATACGGGGTAGACTATTATAATCAAAATGATTACTAAAATAGTAACCGCCAGTGTCATGAACCATCACATAATCATTAGCTTCTAATTTGGGCAGTTGCTGATCAACACAAATCAAGTCACCAGCAAAACAACAAGGTCCTGCGACATCCGTAGGGATAACTTCAGATTGAATACTTGTTTTTTCTTCGCCGCAAGGTAAGAAGCCAGTTACACGTAGTGGCCATGATTTAGGTAAGAATGCTGTACGAGTAAGTATTTGAGCACCAGCATGTGTTGTCGCTATATGTCTCCCTCCTGAATTTTTGGTGTACTCAACACGAGTAACAATAACACCATTTTTTGCGGCAATAGCACGACCAAACTCTGTTTTTACTTGGTATTTATTCGTAAAGAGTAAAGGTACTTTTTCTGATAATACATCTGCATATTCTTTGAAAGTTGGGCTAACTTCTTCACTGATAAAGTTTACAGGCAAACCTCCACCAATATCTAAACGAACAACTTGTTGATGACCAATATATGAATTAATTTCTTCTGCTAATGCAGTAATTGAGTAAACACCACTAGCCATTAGCGTTAATTCACAACCTTGTGAACCGGTATGAGTGTGTATGCTTTTCAACCACGGTCGTGCTTTATATATTTCAATAAGTTTTTGTTTGTTATTTCCGTCAGCTAGTGCATAACCAAATTTTGATGTTGCTGTAGCTGTACTGGTTGAACTGATTTTTCCACTGCCAATTTGCGGGTTTACACGAAAACCAATCACTGATTTTGTTTCTGGAAATTCCAACATTAATGCATCTATACGAGCAAGTTCTTGCAAATTATCTATATTAAGAGAAATGCCATATTTGATACAAGTACGTAAATCTGCCATTGTTTTTGCTGGAGAATCAAAGATTATACTGTCATGACTATAGCCAGCTTTTAACGCAATTAATAATTCTCCTGGACTCGCAACTTCAGCCCCCATACCATATTCACGTAATGACTTTAAAACACTCACCAATGCATTCGCTTTAACGGCAAAGGTATGATAAAAATTTTCAGGGAAAGCATCATAAGCATCCTTTACGGTTTGCTTTAATCTATCTAAGTCCATTATGCCTATAGCAGTCAAATTATCATCGATGATATTGGTATTAATAGCGCATTGTATTATTTTTTGCTTTCTAGTCATTAGCATATCTTTTTAAAATTTACGGGAAAAAATGACACCACCTAAATGTGATGTGCATACCTTGTTTCACTAACCCAAGATAGTTTAATCATAACCAAATCAACAATAGTAAATGTTATGAACTCAATAACCTTTGGTTATGGCGCTTTATTCAACGGAATAATTAACTAATCCGTTGAATCTAAGTGTCACCACCTTTAGGTATGCTTAAGTAAAGCAATTGAATCTGTCTGTTTTTAACTTACTGCATAGACTTTGAATATATAGTTTATCTTTTATCATAAGGTAACCATTGTGACTTAAGATATGTCTTTTAAATTAAACCCGTTTATTCGTAAACTTTAATAAATATGATAATTGAAGTGCAACGCTTTTATCTTTTAATAGCTATTTGGTTTATCAATAACTCAAGACCCGAAGAAAGTATTGCCATGATTTTCCAATGTTATTGTTCTGGCATTCAGATATTGAAAAAATAAGTTAAGAGTAAGTTACTTTACCCTTTCACTAGTAGAGCAATAATCGGATGGTTTGGATATTGTCAATAAAACTCAAGTTCTTACAGTTTCAAGTGTTGTATTTTGTGACAGGGTAAAAAAAGCACTTGAGCTTGATATACCTGTTGAGGGGTACAACTTTTGTACTGTGAAACAAGTAGAATAATTAGCCGCCCTTTGTTAATAGAACAAACAGAAAAGTAAAAACTACAGAGAACTGGTCTAGGCTAGCTTATTTTCCTTATTATTATAGTTAAAATAAAAGCTGAGGGTATCCATTATTCAATTAGATTCAGTCCTTAACTTAAGTGATGCTATGAATAGATGGTCATCCAGTAAAACCTCAGATTTAAATAGAATAAAAAGAGTGAGAAAGGATTTAAGAAACTCAAGAGTAATAGACATTAACAAGCTCTAATTGGCTAATCGACAATTGTGTTCTTTATTAAATTACATCATATATTGCTAATTAATTATTTAACTCTGGTATACATACCCTTGTTTTAGCCGCCTTATTTTAATCGTTATACTTCAAATGTTTTTTGTAATTATCTTGAATTTATAGAAAACCTAAATTTATATAAATTCAAAAATAAATTAATTGATTCAATATAATGCTTAGCTTATCAAACAAGTCTATAACCTAAGGTTATAGACGATGAATAAAGCGTTAATTGTAGAAAGAGTGAATTTAAGTTTAAGGTACTAAGCAGAGAGATGATTAAGTAATCAACATATTTGACTAATTATAATAAGTTAAAACCAAAGGGTGAGAAAGATGAAACTAAAAACTAAATTCGAATTTAAACAAACACGAATAAGTTTATGTCTATTAGCTGCATTATCAACATATTCTGTACAAGCGGAAGAAGCACAGAGAACGAAAGATGCTGAAATTGAACGCGTTACAGTTATAGGCAGTAACATTAAACGTGCTACTGATGTAAACACTTTACCCGTAACTGCTTTAACTGCAGCTGATATTGAAAATTCAGCGGCAATGTCAGGTGATGAGTTACTACGCTCAATTCCGCAAATGGGATCTGTTAACTTTGGTGAAACCACAGGGTCTTCAAACGTTAACGATGCCCGTGGAGATGTAGGCTCATTCAACCTACGTGGTTTAGGCGCTGGAAATACTCTTGTGTTACTTAATGGCCGCCGTATGGTTAATCACCCAGGAACTCAATCTAAATCAGGCGCAAATAAAGTACCTGTTAATACTGTGAACTCAAACACTTTGCCTGTTTCCGGTCTGCGTTCACTTGAAGTATTACGTGACGGCGCTGCTGCTGTTTATGGTTCAGATGCAATTGCCGGCGTAGTTAATTATGCACTTGATAGTGAATATGTCGGTAGTAAACTTAGCCTTAGGTACGGCCAATCTGAAGGAACTCCGCTAGATGAAACGACTTTTAGTTACCTAGGTGGCATAGAGCTTAATGATGGTCGTTCAAATTTAGTTGGCTCAGTTACTATTTATGACCGTAATGGCATGATGGCAACTGAACGTGCTTATTCAGCAAGTCATGATAGACGTGATTATCCTGGGTTACCTGAAGAGTTTATTGGTGATTCTCAATTAGATAACAGAAGCTCAGATACTCCCTGGGGCGAGTTTAATAGTGATAGCTTGGGCACATTTCATCTCCAACCTGATTCCTTATCAGGGTGTGTAGATTCAGCACTGGATGTCGAAGGTGTTTGTGTTGATCAGGGCAGTACAGGCCAAGATATACGTTTTGACCGAGGTACCACTCGACCACTATCTTCAGATGCTGAAAGAGTAAATTTCTATACTCATTTTACCCATGAAGTTAATGATAATGTTGAGTTTTTTTCGGAAGGTATTTATTACCAAGCAGAGCTTACCAATCAATCAGAGCAAAACCACAATGGCAGTAAGCATCGTTTTAATATAGCAGCAGATGCATTTTATAATCCATTTGACGAAGAAGTACTTTTACGGAGATTTCGTCCTACTGATATCGGACCAAGAACGGTTACAGTTAAAGATACAAGTTTTCGAGTGTTAGCCGGATTTAAAGGCTATATAGGCGATTGGGATTGGGAAAGTGCTGCATTTTACAGTGAAGCGGAAACTAATGACCAAAGCACACGTATTGATGTCAATGCCTTTGAAAAAGCAGTGAACAGTACCGATGAAAGCACCGCTTATAACGTTTTTGGTGGTGGTGATATTAACAACCCTAATACAATTGGTGAAAGACCATTAGTTGCCAAATCAATTAGCGACCAGTTTTTAATTCAAGCACATACAGACTCAGAAACTAGCTTAGCGTCAATAGATTTTAAAGCCAGTAATAGTGAATTTTTCGCTGTGCCCGCCGGAGATGCAGGTATTGCATTAGGTGTAGAGTTTCGTCGTGAAACTTATGACAGTGACCGTTCTAAATATGTAGATGGTAGTTTACCGTTTACAGACTATAGTGGGGTTATTAATGAAAGTTCGTTATACGGGAGTAGCGCAACGACTGACTCTAATGCTAGTCGTAATGTTGGTTCAGCGTTTGCTGAACTTATATTACCACTAATTGACAATGGTGATCAGTATGCAGAAGTTCAACTTGCTGCTCGTTATGAAAACTTCTCTGATGCAGGCGATGCATTTAAGCCTAAAGTTGCTTTGTTCTATAAACCTACTAATTGGTTAAGTCTAAGAGCATCTTATGCCGGAGGTTTTAAAGTGCCGGGACTACAACAAAGTTCTGAAGAAGCAAGTATGCCACGTCGTAGTTCTGAATATGATCCGGTGACAGATTCAACCTATGCTGTTATAGACAATCGTCAAGGTAACTCAAA
This sequence comes from Cognaticolwellia beringensis, assembly GCF_002076895.1. NCBI lineage: Bacteria > Pseudomonadati > Pseudomonadota > Gammaproteobacteria > Alteromonadales > Colwelliaceae > Cognaticolwellia > Cognaticolwellia beringensis. The sequence continues at coordinate 3,039,532 of NZ_CP020465.1, read as the reverse complement.
TCTTAAACCAGAAGACAGTGTTAATACTTCTTTAGGGCTTATTTTTAACCCTATTGAAAACTTAACATTTACAGTAGATTATTGGAAAATTGAACAAGAAAATCTCGTTTTCCTTGCTCCTTATGATACGGTTTTAGCTCACGATTATGTTTTGCGACAAGATGGTGGTACTGGTAATTCTAATGTTATTCGTGATGAAGAGCTGGTAGCTAGCCAAGTAAATAATAAATATATAAATGCGTCAAGCCAAGAATTATCAGGTCTTGATTTTGGTCTAGTCTATGATTTAGAAACTTCTTTTGGTGATTTTGAGTTTAATATTAACGCAGCAAAGTTAACTAAGTATGAAACGTCTGTTGATAGCCTCTCTGCCTTAGTTCTCGATGCACAGCAAGATTTAGTAAAATATCCAAACCTTGCAGATGTCGAGGTTGCTGGTGTAGGCGATCTAATCAAACAAGATGGAAATCCTGAATGGCGAGCTAAAAGTTCACTTAACTGGAGACTTAATGGTTGGGGAGCAGGTGTAAGTGTCGATTATGTTAGTGAATTTATCGATACTAGTACTAATTACACGTCAGATGAAGGTGAAAAAGTATTTCTGCCAATAGACAGCATGACAACAGTTAATGTATATGGCTCTCATAAATTTTCAGATGAGAGTTCGCTTGAAGGATTATACGTTCGATTAGGTGTGCGTAATATTGGAGACGAAGAACCACCTTTAGCAGATAATTTCTGGCATGGTTACTCTGGCGATTATCACTCAAATCGCGGTCGTTATTTCTACATAAACCTTAGTAAAACCTTTTAATTAATATTAGATATGGATCAACCTAGTAACAGTTGAGCCATATCTATTTTTCCTAAGCTGTATAAAGGATAAAATCATGAAAAAAACACTACTAATTTGCTTGTTATTTTCTAGTACTTTACTAATCTCCTGTTCATCACCTCTTCTAAATGAAAGTAAAAATACGCAAACATGTAGTACAGGAGCGGTTCAACTAACCACCAACTTTTCAACAGGTCGTATGGATAGTTGTAAAGTTATTGGTAACAATGAATATTTGATTACTCTAATAGCTGAAACTTCGCCACCTGGAAGTCTGCCTATTAATTCTAGTCCTTGGTATGCCTTTCAAATTAAAGCAGATCAACCTACCCCAATTAAAATTATTATGGAGGTAAAAGACGATGTACACCGGTACCCGCCTAAAGTCAGTCTTGATGGGAAAACTTGGAAGTTACAAGATTATGAATTAAAAGGCGAACGTTTAGTTATGGGGCTTACCGCAACGACCCAAGCTACTTTCATTGCTGGACAGGAAATCATTAATAATCAGTATTATGTTGACTGGGCAAATAAAATTAAAAAAAATAGTGATGTTAGCTATGATATTTTAGGAAAATCAACTCAAGGTAGACCCATTTATAAAATTGAAAGTAAGGGGAAAGGAAATGAATGGATTGTTATTTTAGGCCGTCAACATCCACCAGAAATAACCGGAGCTTTAGCTTTATTTCCCTTTGTAGAAACATTTTTAGCTGACAATTCATTAGCACAAAATTTCAGAGACAAATACAATATTTTAGTTATTCCTAACATTAACCCTGATGGTGTAGCTGCAGGAAATTGGCGCTATAATGCTAGTGGTCACGACTTGAACCGAGATTGGAAGGATTTTAATCAGATTGAAACGAAACAAATTAATCAGTATTTAGAGCAACTTGTTGAACAAGGTCAAAAAATAAAATTTGCGGTAGATTTTCACTCTACTCGAAGAGATATTTTTTACACTATGCCTGTAGATTACGGGGTTGAAAACTCGTACTTTGTTGAGCATTGGTTAGGTGCCCTTGACCATCATATGCCTGATTTTACAGTCATACAAAAACCAGGTAACAACCCAGATTTAGGCGTTTCAAAACAATATTTTTCTGATAAATTTAACATCCATGCCATCACATATGAAATGGGTGATAATACAGACAGAACAAAAATAAATAAGATTGCCTTTAGCGCCTCAAATACATTAATGAAGACACTCCTTTCTGATGTTGATCATAATAAAAAATAAGACACTGGATTTATAAATGAAAAATTTCAACTACTCTTTATTCGCTTGTTTAATCACAACTACTATTTTGACTTCATGCTCATCAGAAAAAAGCATACAAGCTGAAAAGGGAAACACCCCGGAAGTTGATATATTAATAGTTAATGGAACGGTTTATACCGGAGAGTTACGTCAAGCTCAATCTCTAAATATTGCTGTTTGTAAACAAACTATTTGTGGGGTTTATCCAAAAGGTAAAAAAGTAAATGCTAGAAAAGTTATAGATGCCTCAGGAAAAATAGTTAGTCCTGGTTTTATTGATCCTCATACCCATAGCCTTGCAGACCTATTGAGCCAAGATAAAAAGAATAACCTGAATTATTTAACTCAAGGAGTGACTACAGTTGTCAATGGTAATGATGGTGGAGGTCCTGTTGATATAAAATCAACCACTAAACAATTACTAGCCAATGGTATAGGCAATAATGTTGCGCTTTATATAGGTCATGGCAGTATTCGTGAACAAGTAATGGGGCGCGAACAACGCTTTGCCACAGAAGAAGAACTTACTCAAATGAAAGCCTTAATGGCACAAGCCATGAAAGATGGAGCGATAGGCTTATCAAGTGGTTTATATTATGTTCCTGGCAGTTATTCTAATACTCAAGAGGTTGTTCTATTAGCTGAAATCGCAGCACAGTATAACGGCGTTTATGATACGCATATTCGTGATGAAAGTACTTTTAATATAGGTTTTTTGGGCGCTGTTGATGAAGCAATTAATATCGCTAAAGAAGCAGGTATTCACCTTAACTTATCTCATATTAAGGCTTTAGGTGTTGATGTTTGGGGGCAAAGTGAAGCTGCAGTGGCAAAAATAGAACGTGCTAAGAAGCAAGGAGTGAGTATTAGTGCAGATCAATACCCATGGTTAGCGTCAGGCACCAAACTTCACAGTGCTGTTATGCCAAAATGGGTAATGGCTGACTCACAAGACGATTTTTTTAAACGATTAAACGATCCTATCCTACGAGAACGTTTGCATAATGAAATTAAAGAAAATATCAGACGTAGAGGAGGCTCTGAATCATTATTGGTTACTGCATTTAAAGATCAAGGTTTCGTTGGGTTAACGTTAAAAGACATTGCGACCATGCGAAATGAAAATGCTATAACTACAGCAATAAAATTAGTGCAGGAAGGAGAAGTGAGAGTAGCATCATTTAATATGTCTGATAACGATGTTGAGTACTTTATGCAATTACCTTGGGTGGTCACTTCATCTGACGGAACAGATGGACATCCTAGAAAATATGCGAGCTTCCCTCAAAAGTATCAAGAATATGTATTGAAGAAAAAAATATTGACTGTTGAGCAATTTATTTATCAAAGCTCTACTAGAACAGCAAAAATTTTAAAACTTGATAAGCGAGGAAAATTATCAAAAGATTATTATGCCGATATCATTATATTTGATCCTGAAACTTTCAAAGCCAATGCTGACTTTTCTCATTGGAATAAATTATCTACCGGTGTTGAACACGTCATTGTAAATGGAGTTCTTGTTATTGAAAATGAACAATACCTTAACAAGCTTTCCGGGAAGTTTGTAAATTAATACCTGTGGTAGTTATCTACCACCTAAAAAGCAAAGTACAGGTCTGGTATTCTAATTTGAATGGTTTGGGGGGATTGCCTTTGTAATGAGTCAGAGGAAGTTGGTGCATGCTTACCGATACAGCTAACGGAGATCCAGCCCATCTGTTCTTATGTTGTGTGCTAGTTCACAAACTTTTAAGCATGATGCTAATTCCTTTGCCATATCAGTATCTACGGTGTTTCCCCTGTTAAATTTGAGGAAGCGTACTTTTCTGAACTAGAAACTGTCTAGTGGAATCTGAGAAGTCCACTTTATGATCGGAAAGTTGACCTTAATATCCAGCAAGTCTTTATGTCTAGAACCCGCACTTTGCTGACATTTTTATTAATAAAGAATCGTCCTTAAAACAGTCAGTAAAGATACGATTGCTGACATTTCAATATTTCGTTTTTCAGACTTCTTGGTGCGCATTGATCTTGCCCCATAAAAATGTCAACTTTAGGATCATATAGCTGACATGAGGTTAATTTTTCTATTGCGGTTTTTGGCACATTACGCCATACAGAATATTACTATTTAACTCTAAATTTGTGACCATATTCACTAAGCCACTACATGTATATTACTCAATTGATTATTAAGAAAAAACATTAAATATGTCAATGTCATTATGTAAAAACATTGACATATTAGTGACTTGCTAGCGTGAATTTTTATGTATTGAAAGTATATCTTCAATAACAGCGTATCCTGTTTCCAAACGCCCAGCACCTGGACCAATTAATGTAATATCACCTAGTAATTCTGTTGAATAGGTAATAGCATTTGTCGCGCCTTTAATTGATGCTAATGGATGTTCACTCGATATCATCTCAGGTTTAACTGATGCTAAGAACCCATCGTTATGCTTTTCAACTGTTCCAATTAATTTCCAATGCTTATTTAAATATGTGGCGTTAGAAATATCATTATTTGTAATATGGCTAATACCTTCACGATCTATATCATCTAATGTAAGAGATAAGTCCATTAAAAGGTTTCCCAGAATAACTACTTTTGCAGCAGCATCATAACCCTCAACATCACCTGTAGGATCTGCTTCAGCATAACCAAGTTCTTGAGCCTGTTTGAGAGCATCTTCATACCCAGATCCTGAAGACATCTCACCTAATATATAATTTGTCGTGCCATTAAGAATCCCTTGAATTTTTGTTATTCCGGCGGCTAACAACATCTCACTACCTAAGTTTATTGAAGGAGTTCCGCTCATTACAGTGCCTTCAATGCCAATTTGCACATTATTGCTTAATGCTATTTTACGAAGTTCAGGAAAGTGTAAAGCAACGGGTCCTTTATTAGTCATAGAAACATGCATACCATTATTTAAAGCCTGTTTAACATGACTTACTGCAGGTTCACCTGTTTGTAGATCAGTAAAAGCAAGCTCTACTAAAATATCAGCTCCACTTTTATCAATCGTTTCAGTCGCATTCCAGCCAGTGATTGGTGCCGAAGTACTTTTTAGATCTCCATGTTTTTCTAGATTAGATAATAAAACTTCAGGGTCTAAACCGTCAGGGTTAGAAAGACTTCCTTTATAGAGATCACATACAGCTACTATGCTTAAATTAATACCAAACTTTTCTATTAATAGTTGTTTTTTATCACTAATAATTTTAGTTAGGCCTTGACCAACATTCCCAAAACCTATTATTGCTAATTTATATGTTTTCATTACGTTCTTCCTAAGTTAACTCTTTAAAATGTTGAATGATTGTTTGATAGCGTTACTTTCGTAAATTAAAACAATAAGTTTTTATGTCGGTCATTTCTTTAACAGCATTCATAACACCTTCTCGGCCAACACCTGAGCCTTTAACTCCGCCAAATGGCATTGCATCAATGCGATAATCACTGCTGTCATTTATCATGACGCCACCACAATCCATTGAATCTGCAAGTTCAAACGCTAATTCAAGATCATTGGTAAATATTCCAGCTTGTAAGCCAAATTCAACATCATTTGCTTGAGCTATTGCTTCTTTTTTGTCAGTAAATCGATACAAAACAGTTATAGGCCCGAACACTTCTTCTTTGGCAATTAAGCAATCATTACTTACATTTGCAAAAACAGTAGGTTGAAAAAAGTTTCCTTGCCTTTTCCCACCACACAGCAATGTGGAATTTTTCTCTAGGGCATCTTTTACCATCGCTTCAACTTTAAGAGCAGCACGATTATTAATCATTGGACCCATCTGCGTAGATTCAGATAGTTTGTCGCCCATAGATATTTTGCTTGCACGCAAACAAAATTCTGAGGCAAACTGATCATATAGTTCATCTTGAATATAAATTCTTTGAACATGTAAACAGTTTTGGCCTGCTGCCCAAAAAGCACCACTGACACATGCCTCCATTGCCAGTTCAATATTTGCATCATTCATTACTATTACGGGGCAATTACTTCCCAGTTCCATTGATACTTTCTTTAAACCTACGTGACTTAGAATTCTTTCTCCGACACTTTTACCGCCAGTAAATGAAACCATATTAATGCGAGGATCTGATACGATTTTATCGCCTATATCTACCCCATAACCTGTAACCAAATTTAAAATACCTTTAGGTAAATTTGTTTTATTAAATAGCTCTACAAGCAGTTTTGCGACAAGAGGCGTCTCATGGTGAGGTAGAATGATTACTGAATTTCCTGCCGCTATAGCGGGACCTATTTTATGAGCGACTAAATTTAAAGGGTCATTAAAAGGAGTAATAGCTGCAACAACGCCAAGCGGTATCCGTCGATAATACCCAAACCTATTTTCAGAGCCAGGAGCTTGATCGAAAGCAATAGTTTCTCCCGTTAAACGCCTCGCTTCTTCCGCGCTAATTCGTATGGTTTCCACACACCTAGAGACTTCTTTACGAGCTTCATTAATTGTTTTAATACCTTCACGTGCAATCATTTGTGCGAACAATTCTTTTTGATTACTTAAATTATCAGCAACTTCATTAAGTACAGACATCCGTATATTTGAAGAAAGTTTTTTAGCTTTTTGGGCACCTAATACTGCTACCTCAATAATAGAGTCCACTTCACTTAAAGAGTTGTTCACAACTGTACCGACTAAACTGCCGTCTTCAGGGTTTAATACTTGTATCTGTGGTTGTGAGCTTTTTACGTCTATAGTAACTGGAGCAGACAAATTTTCTATTGTAGGCATGGAGATTTTCCTTTTTTAATGATTTAGCGAACTATAGATATTTTACCTATCAATTATGGTGTACATCAGTCTTAATTTTAAAATTAACGAGTGTGAGCTATCTTCTTTTAGAGTATATTGATTTAATTGTATCAATAGTTATTGAGGTGTATTGAGTTGTGAAATTAAGTAAGCAAGATCTAAAGATATTGGAATTATTGCAAATAGATGTAAAAACTTCTGTTGAGCAGCTTTCTGAAGAAGTAGGATTATCGACGGCAAGTATACAGCGACACTTAAAGCGCTTAAGAGATAATAAAGTTATCGCTCAGGAAGTAGCGATAATATCGCCTAATGCGGTAAACCAATCAATGACCTTTATTATATCTGTACAACTAAATAGAAATTATAACGATTGTTTCAATTATTTTAAAAACAAAGTAAAAAACAATAATAATATCCAGCAGTGTTATTACATTACAGGTGAGGCGGATTTCGTACTGATAGTGACAGCAAAAGATATGGAAAATTTCGAAGAATTTACTCAATTATTTTTTTTTAGTGATATTGCGGTTCTGCATTTTAAAACATCTGTTGTTATGGGCAGAACAAAAGTTAGCTTAGCACTACCTCTTAATTGTGTAGATATATAAAGCATGTTTCTAAATCATGATAATAAAAAGAATATAGTTTCTTCTGGTTAAATTATGGCAGGCACAGATTTTGCCGTGAGTTGATCTGTAATGATGTGATGGTCGCTTCATCAACCCAAGTTTGGAGTTTGTATACCAAGAGGCGTTAACACCATAGAAAATACTGCTAATGTCAGTAATCATTGAAAATAGCTGACATAAAAATGGAGTTTTTTGCTCTAATAATTTAGACCGGTTTGTGGCATGACCTGAACTGTGTTGATGAATACTCTACTTCCGCTTATGGCTAGCTGAAGAAGTCTCTAATAATCACTAGCTCAATGTTAACAATGAAACGATAGCGGACGTTAGCGTTGATGTTAATTTGCATCCCAAAGTGATCAGAATAATGTTCCTTTTGGGTTGACTGGGCAGCCTTTACTCTTTTTGTAATGCAAATAATGAGGTCAAAATTGGTCTATTAGTTTTATGTCATCGCGATATACAGGAATTTTTCGCCCACACCACGGAACGAACATACCGAACAAGTTGATTGCATCGAAAAATTGATTGTGTTTGGAATTGTGTTTATATTATCAATATTCAGCTTGATATCTCAGTTGGAAATTCAAGAAGCCAATCAACATAACTCTATTGGTTATAAAGCAATTAATTCACTTGATGAAGAAAAAACCATTAGTGTAAGAAAATCCACTGAAAGGAATTACTGTGATTAACCTTAGTTTTTTTTTCATAAGATCAGGTCGTCATTTTCTACTTTACACCGCACTTACACTTTTAATTTTATTGTTTGCTGTTGGCGTCTGCGCAAAAAACGAACTACCAGTCGCGGACACAAAACGTGAACTTAATATAATAGTTCACAATGACCATCATCCCCTTTGGTTTACATTACCTAACGGACAGCCTGCGGGTTTATATATTGATTTATGGAATTTGTGGTCAGTCACGACAGGGACCCCTATTAATTTTATCACCAAGGAATTGAAAGAAGGTTTGCTTCAGGTAAAGTCGCATAATGCCGTGCATTCAGGTTTGTTTAAAAATGAAGCTCGGCAGCGATGGGCTGACTTTTCTGTTCCTATACACAGCGTAAAATCGAGTATTGTGTACCACAAGAAAGGTGATAATAAAAGAAACTTAAAGCAATTTGACGGGATGAAAGTCGCCGTGCCATTAAGCTCCTATCATGAGCAATACATTCTAGATAATTACCCAAACATTACGGTCGTTCCGTATCAAAGTGAATCGAGTATTCATGCTTTAATGAACAATGATATACAAGCCATATTTAATGAATCGCCTGCTCTATATTCTTTGTTGGCTAAAATGGGATTAGCAGGTGTATTAGAATCAAATACCGTTGAGGGGGCAACGAACTTAGTACATGCTGTTGTCGCCAAGGGGCAACCCTTATTGCTCAAAGAGATAAATCGTGGGTTTGAGAATATCCCCATTAAAGCACTAGTTGCTATAGAAAAAAAGTGGTTACCTAACACTACATCATTTTTTAACAGTAATTCTTATTTAGACGTGTTGACTCAATCTGAACGCAACTGGCTGCAAGCTCACTCTTCTTTTACTCTAGGTATAGACCAAAACTCTTATCCATTTGAATTCATTGATAAGAATAACAGTCACAGTGGAATTTCTGCTGACTATATCGATTTTATTTCTCAGAAACTGAAAATAAACTTAAACGTTGTAGAGGATATGACATGGAGTGAATCGTTTGAACAATTAAAAGCTGATGAGATTGATGTTATGTCAAACGTGGTACGTTCGGCCAAGCGTGATAAGTCAATGTTGTTCACCAAGCCATACTTTAAATTTTCGTCTGTTATGGTCACAAAAAAGGGCGAGTTTTATACAGAATCAATGAATAGTTTCGATGGCAAAAAGGTGGGAATCGTCTCGGGATATGTTTTTGCTGAACTACTCGCCAAGGACTATCAAAATATAGAAATAGTGGACGTTTCATCGCCAGAAGAGGGCCTCCAGCTTGTTAATGACGGTGAACTGGACGCTTATATGGATTCATTGGCTGTCATAAATCATTTCATGGACAAAAATAATTATTTTGATTTGATTGTTGCATCATTCACGCCATACAAAGTTGAAATATCGATGGCAGTGAGATTGGGTCTAGAGCCATTAATTCCTATTTTGAATAAAACATTGGACAGTATGGATGCAAAGACCAAATCGAAAATTGCAAATAATTGGTTAGCTGTGCGTGTACAGGAAGGGACTCAGCTTAAAACAATTTTGAAGTGGAGCATTCCAATTTTAACATTGTTATTCATGATTATATTTATATTCATGAGAATTAATAGAAAATTAACGAAAGAAATTGAACAACGCGAGCTATTGGAAGAGCAGCTCAGTCACTTAGCTAATCACGATTCACTCACGGATTTGCCGACACGGCGTTTATTAGAAGACAGGTTTGAAATGGCAATAAACGGTGCTATTCGCTCCAAGCAAATGGCAGCCGTACTCTTTATTGACTTAGATGGCTTCAAGCAGCTCAATGATTCATCTGGCCATGATGCCGGAGATATTGTACTCAAAAACATAGGTAAAAGATTATCAAGTGCCATTCGAAGAGAAGATACGGTTTCGCGTTTTGGCGGTGACGAATTCGTAGTCATTATGACTGATGTAAAAGCCAAAGAAGATGTAGTGACACTAGCAAGAAAAATCATTAGCCAAGTCAATCTTCCCATTAAATATTATGATACAGAGTTAGTTGTGGGTGCGAGTATAGGTATATCTATTTATCCAGAAAATGGAGAGAGTTGTATGTTGCTACTCAAACATGCAGATAATGCTTTATACAATGTAAAGCGCACAGGTAAGAATAATTTTATGTTTTGTTCTCAGTTAGCACCCACATAAGTTACTCCCCTCAGCTGCTTTTGGTCTAGCTAGATATTTTGGTATAAACAACAAGAAAAATGGTGTCGAGTTTACCATTTAACAGCCAAAAACATTTGATGCACCACTGAATGAAAAGCCCTAGCTTTCAAATGAACATGTCGGAAAAGGTAATATTTTGATTGCTGAGGATGAAGAAGATCTTCGTATTTTATATCGTGAACACTTGGAGTCTTCAGGGGATGTTGTGACAACAGCCGAGAATGGCAGTGAAGCTTTAGCACTATTTAAAATAGCCCTCAAGGCTATGACCTTCTTCTAACGGAACAGTTGATGCCATTAATGACGGGGATTAAATTAATCGAGGCGGTGTTGAAGATCAATGTGAATATTCCCATCATCTTAGCAACAGGTTAAGTCGATATGGAAACTATCAACCAAATTGGCTCCAAACATGCTTATAAATGTCTTGTGAAACCTATCAATACAGCGGTATACCCCTGTATTAATAGATGAAGTGAGGATTGGGATGTGGTTAATAGCCTAGGTGAGAGGTTAAAGCTAATGTCGGCTAGTGGCTAAGAGAAGCATTCTTCTCTTACACACGCATAATGTCTGCTATAAATAAATTTTAGTGTATCAAGCCATACTATAGTCCCTTCAAGAAAGGAGCACTATTATGTATAACAGTAAATCAACTTCACGAAACACCTGCTGGAATAAAGGCAAACTAGTTGGTCAAAAGCTTCCCCTTAAACTCGAAGAAATATGGTCAATTAGGATACGGTTAGAGCTGGATAATAACCTGCGAGAACTAACGATGTTTAATTTGGCTTTAGACTGTAAATTACGCGCCTGTGATTTTATTAAACTAAAAGTTTTGGATATTGCGCATGGAGCTACTATTCAGTCCAGAGCCATGCTTATTCAACAGAAAACAGGTAGTTCGGTTCAATTTGAATTAACCCCTAAAACTAGAAAGTCACTGCAAGAATGGATAGCACAAAAATCGCTTAGGTCTGGTGATTATTTGTTTAGCAGTAGAGTAAAAAAAGATTTTCATTTAACTACTCGTCAATATGCAAGGATCGTTAAAAAATGGATTTCAAGTATAGGTTTAGATCTCACATTATATGGCACTCATACCATGAGGCGAACTAAAGCATCCTTAATCTATAAGAAAACAAAAAATTTGAGAGCAGTTCAAATATTACTTGGGCATACGAAACTAGAAAGTACGGTTCGTTATCTTGGCGTGAAGTAGATGATGCGCTTGAGCTTTCGGAAGCAACCGATATTTAACTCAAACTGAAGGCAAGGACGCCTTCTTCAATGATACGAATATAGTCGTTAAAGTTATTATATTGGGATGATTTCAAAGTACCATGCAGAGCCAGTCATAGTCGGGGGGAGTTAACGTTTTAATAGGAAGAAGACAGTCGTCAAAATTGAGCACATGACAAGTATCTGCAACTAATACAACTGACAGCCACTGTAATAGAAATGTATTCATAAACGTATACTTTAAATACTTGTGCTATTAACACTATAAATACGTCAAAGATAACTGTTTTGTTATGCCTTTGGCTTTATCTGTAGAGTTCAGCACAGTCGTTTAGGGAATACTTGAATACCAACGTGCTGTTGCACAGATTTATCTCGTTTGCCCGAACTTATAAAAATAGCTAATAGCTCGTCAACCTGTTTTTTAACATCACTCAATTCAGGACGTATTACAAATGAGATATCTACCGCACTGATGACATTGGGTGATTGATAAAATTCAATATCACAAAACTCAGAGTTATACATGATTGTTCTCGCATTATCATCGCTCATTATTGCAAAATCACAGCGTCCTTTTGCCAACATAACTGCCATAGTGGTTTGAGAGGATGAGTCAACACGTATCAACATATTGTTGTCAAAATAGTGACTCAGTATCGGGTAGGTAAAATTACGACGTGCGCAAATTGATGCACGCTGGCTTTGGTTAGGGTTGAATGCCTGATTAAATGCAAAGGTTGAGTACATATAGCTGTTGTGGGACATTAAAGTATTACTAAAAAGGTAATTTTCTGGTTGCTCTAGCCACACTGACGAAGATAGGAAAATATCAGCAGTTCCATGCGACAGCATCTTTTCGGCTCGAGCTCTATTGGAGTCTAAATACTCCACTTTAAAGCTACCACTCTCTTCTAAACTCGCAAAAAAATCTACAACAACGCCTTGGTACTTACCAGAAATAAAATCGTAATAAATATAAGGTGCCGTACCCGGAGAATTAACTGCAAACTTAATATGGTGTGTTTTTGCATTGGCATGTGAAATAAAAATCAACATTAAGCTGAATAATGTAAAAAATATTGACCCTAATTTCATTTTAAAAATGACCTGTAATGTTAATTGCAATCTTAAAGTAAATTACTATTTGGCGAAAAAGTCAACTTGAGGCGATTAATTCAGCCGACTATCAATGTTTAGCTAAAATCAACTGTCGAACGTCTCCTTTGTTACCTATTGATAATTTGCTATCAACGCTGTGACTGTCTGCCTTCATATTACACTTGCTTTTGAAAGTGAAGGTGTTGACTTACCGTTTACCCCTCCAATCTGACACTAAACTTTTCATATGGTTACGTCAACTATGAGCTTAAGTCAGCCCCACAAGTGAGCAGAAAATCTTGGCTAGTATTGCCCTAAATATGCTCCTGAATTTGCAAAGGCTAATGTCCGCAATTGGCTAGGAGCTGAAGTATTTATATAGTCACTTGTAACTTCTTCAATGCGCACAGCCTGTGTGAAAACGTTTTGATCACTTTTTCGAATAAGCACCGAATACTTATGATCAATCAATCTCAAAACAAGATAATAAATCACTCTATATTTGCTATAATATTCATTAGGTTAATTGATTATATGTTGGCTATATGTCACGTCATATTAAAGGTTCATCTCGCTCCCAAGCAACCCTCTTTCCAGAAATACTTGAAGATTTTGTCGCTAAAGAAAATCCTGTTAGAGTAATTGATGTATTTGTCGATGGATTAGATTTAGAAAGCCTTGGTTTTAAAGGTGTTCAATCTAAAGCAACTGGCCGTCCTGGTTATCACCCCGCCGTATTACTCAAAATTTATATCTATGGTTATTTAAACCGAATTCAGTCATCACGCTGTCTAGAGCGAGAAACACAACGTAATGTTGAACTTATGTGGCTCACGGAGCGTTTATCACCAGACTTCAAAACAATTGCTGACTTTAGAAAAGATAACCATCGTGGGATTAAAAACACCTGTAAAACCTTCGTTCAAATATGCCATCAATTCAATATGTTTAGTGAATCGACTGTTGCTATTGATGGTAGTAAGTTTAAGGCATCCAACAACAAAGATAAAAACTACACTCCAAGTAAAATGAAGTCTCATATTGAGCGAGTAGAAAAACATATTAATAATTATTTTTTGAAGCTTGAACAGTCAGATTCACAAGAGAACACATCACAATACATTGCTAATATTGAATCTAAATTAGATTTCTTAAAGCAACACCTCGTTGAACTAAAAGAGATGGAATTAGCCGTCAATAATCATCCTGATAAACAAGTATCAACAGTCGATCCTGATTCTCGCTTGATGAAAACACAGGGCATGACACGAGCTATTTGCTATAACATACAAAGCGCTGTGGATACGAAACATCATTTAATTGTTGCTCACGAAGTCACCAATACAACAGATAGGGGGCAGTTGTGCAATATGACCAAACTGACACTTAAAGCGTTAGGGAAAAGTGTTACAACAATATTGGCAGATAAGGGTTATTACAGCCGACAAGATATTAAAGATACTCATGATTTAGGTGTATCGACTCTTGTACCAAAAACCGATACATCAGGCTCAGAAAAGAAGGGAATTTTTAACAAGTCTCTGTTTCAATACAATCAAGATAATGATGTTTATATTTGCCCTGCGGGCAATGAGCTTCAACATCGATTAAATTCGATAGAAAGAGGGTTAGATATCAAAATTTACTTCAATGGTATGGCTTGTAAAAATTGTACTATTCGAAGCCAATGTACCCGTTCTAAAAAAGACCCAAGAAGAATGAGACGTTGGATCCATGAAGCTGATATCGAAAAAATGGAAGCCTTGCTCAAGGCAACGCCTGATGCGATGCTTCAACGAAAACAAACGGTTGAACATCCCTTTGGTACGATTAAGTTGTGGGCAGGAGCCACACACCTTTTAACAAGAGGGTTTAAAAATGTCAGTACAGAATTGAACTTGCATGTATTGGCGTATAATTTAAAAAGAACGCTCAATATCTTTGGAGCAGAAAAGTTGATGAAGGAAGTGATGGCGGCCTAAGGGCTATGTTTCTCTTTAAAACACTGAAATATGTTCAAAACACGCGTCAATATAAGCAATTTTGAACTCATAAAAAATATAAAGCATAGATATTCATAAATATCGGCTTCGCTACGCGAAGCCTTATAAAGTGCTGATATAAAACCTCAATAGTAAAAACTTACAATAATGAGTTTTCACACAGGCTGCGCACCAAGAAGACGCTAGATGGTGCGATTTACATCTTATTTATAAAGGTTCTTAGAAAGAAGAAATATACGTGAACTGGATCATAGTATCGTGCCTGCATATAAATTAGTACGAATTACGAAACATCAATTAAAGGGGAAATAACTGATGATTACATTTTGATGGACGACTATTGCCACACAGCGGACCTAATTATTAGAACAATTGCCTCAAATTTTATGTACGTTACCTTCAAGGGTAGCTGGTGTAAACAGCATTTATCTATATCACTAACGCCCCCTGAGTGAGATGAAATCTATAAATTCTTGGCTAATTTTACCTAACCACTACATGATGCCAGCGCGAGTGTTGGTGTGGTTCCTGCGCATTCAGGAACAGGTGGAAATAATAAATTATTAGGGATAACGAAACGAGGTGATAGGTGTTTACGCTCCTTACTTGTTCACGGAGCACGTTCAGTGGTTAGTAGAATTAAAAATAAGCAAGATGGGTTGAGTTGTTGGATAAGAGAGCAACTAACGAAGAATCATTTAAACAAAACTGCGGTTGCTTACGCCAATAAGCTAGTCAGAATGGCATGGGCTATTTTGAAAAATGGCGAAGATTATCGAACACCTTTAGCTCAGTAGTGTTTGATAAACCTTGAAAAAGTAACCAAGTTAACCGAGTATAAGCAATCGTAAAATAATAATGTAAACTGTATCAACGCACGCAAAGCAAAACCTGTGAGGAACGACGGTACTTTAATATATTGTACTCGTTAAGGAGCTTTGTCAGAGGATTAAGCCATTAAGGTTCGGGGTAGTTCCCCATCAGAAACCGAATATACGTGAACTTGCTACATACATTTGATATTTATTATAAACGGCTTGCTATCCAAGAGGAGTCCATATACGTTCCTCGCTTCTTGAGCGGCAGGGCTGAGGTAATTGAATGGTATACGCAATGTAATTGATTGACACTGGCACATGTTTTTTCCATCAATCCCCCTTTAAACAATTAAGCGGAATTTCACATTACGTATATCAAAACGTATAACGAAATTAGCTAACAGCACTCGTTATAAAATCGATAAAATAATACTTTCCTGTTTTATTATCGTATTTTTTCGATACTCTATTCCACCAAGGCATACCGGCATGAGGAACACGAGCACACTTTATACCTCTTTCTTTTAACTCAGAGATTAAGTTAGATTTTTTAGCGTGGTTCCAAGCCAATGTACTTGAAAAAATAACGATGTCAGGCTTTACTATAGCCGTGACTTCACTTACGACATCTGCACTTACCTTCGAATCCATGGGAGAAACTTCTATAGATTTACCTGTTTTTTCCGCCGGGCGTTGAAAGTAATTTAGATAACATACCTTCTGAAAAGGTTGTTCAATAGCAAACTCCTCAACTTTAGATTCGATTAAAGCTTTAGAAAGATTTTTATAAATAAGCTTAGACTTTTTTTTCCAACCATCTTTTAGTCCATTTCGTATAATGTTTGCTGTTTTCATCCAACCTAAATCTTTAAAAGCACTGACATCAACGCCTGCATACCATTCTTCTGGATTATGATGGTACTGACTATCTTTATCTAAATAGTGACTCTCTCCTAAAATGAGCAACTTGTATTTTGCCTCGTCATAACCATCCCCTATCCAGGGAATAAGGTTCGGGTATTTTTGGTAATGTGCTATTGAAGATAATTCTTTTGTAAATATTGTCATTTCGGTCCCTTTTTACAGCTGGAGTACATTTAATTGTTATTTTATATATTTATATTGCTCTAGTGATTGTTGTAAAACTTTTATAACCTTATGTTTAAGATAAACAGGCGCTACACATATGACGTCAGCACCATATCGCAATATCCATGCAACCAAGTCATAGGTTGGGATACAACTAAATTTCACATTCGTCCATTCAGTTGAAGTCTGCACAAGTTGTTGATCATCTGCCAATTGATTGTTTATGAGGGTATCTAGTGCAAATCCCTTTACTTTTAATTCCACTAATTCTATTTCGCTATTCGTTTTCAATAACCAGCCAGATGGATTTTTGGCGAAGTACTCTTGCAGAGTAAAAGAACGTGGAACTTCCACATCGGTATAGTTTTTTACTGCTGTTTTAATTCGATGAAATAAGAATAACCTAGGGTTTTCAGGGCTATTCTTTGTAGTCGCCACCAGATAATGGCTCTGCCCTCGAATGATTATTCCTAAGGGGTTTAAACAATAATGAAGCGCATCCTTTTTATCTTTTGCTTGATAAGTAATCTTTATTTGGTTTTCATTTAGCACGCACTCGTAAATAACTTTACGTTCACTTTCAGCTAAAAACTTACTATTGTTAATTAATGGATAGCCATCTGAAATTACCTGTAATTTTTCCTGCCATTTGCTATATGCATTATCTGAATTGAGTGTGCATTTAGCGTCTGCTATTCGCACCTCTGCTCGAGTAGCATACTCACTCGGCATTACCTTGAGCAAAAGTTTTTCTGATAAAATCAACATCAGCGCTTCGGTCGGTTGAATTCCTTTAAACTTGCTCGTGTGATTTTGAATACAACCCCAACCGTAACCTTCAGCTGTTTCTTCAGAATAAAGCCCGCCTATATCCGTAAGCTTAATTAAATCTCTTTCGACAGTGCGTTTACTAACATCAAACCCTTCATCTATTAGGTGTTGATGTAAGGCAGTCGTCGTTATGGGGTTCCCTGGTGATAATGGGATTTTTCTCAACATTTCTAAATGGCGTAATGTAGTACTTTTAGACATAACAGCGATGACCTAGAATATTTATTTTTTAGTGACTATACACTTTGTAGTGACTGTCTTTTTTCCAAGTGATTTTGCAATTTACCAGATTAAAATAACTTTTTAATTGTGCTTTATATGCGTTATCAAATAATGAACTATCCATATAAATGGTCATTCGGTTGATAAGTGGTGAATAAACTACCCTTCCTCTTGGAAGTTCTTGATACTCACTACCAATCAGTTCTTTAAAGTTTGGTGAATATATCTGCCTATCTTCCCACTCCGTAATATGCTGAAAAGGACTATCAACCATACCTATTTCATCAGGCGTCAGTTTTTCTATCGCTATTTTTTTAGCGATTAAGTTACTTTTATAAAACCAAAATATACCAACGTTAATAGTTACTTCCTTTTAAAATTTAAGTGAAATCAATTTAAATTTAATATCTTAGATAATAATAATTTTTACCGTAACACATAATAATGGCAGTCGCGACAACCAGTGTCGCTAAAGAAAATAATTTATTACGACACTACTTGTCGCGTAGATAGTTAAGCTGCTTTCATGATAAAAAATCAGCTAAAAATTATGACTAACAAAAGTGATGTGAGTTTTGAATACAGCAGAGTATTGCAATTATTGGAGCAATTTAGCCTTTATGGATGCGCAGAGTTTACTATTGTCTTTGGCACTATAACGAAAGACGCTGAGTACTCTACATGGTCAACGCCTGATGATGATTTTAAAAAGTACAAAGAGTCTGGTTTTTTCGAACTTATGCAGCATTTATTAAGTATTTTTGTTGAATATAAAAGCCAGCACATATTACTTAAACACTGCCACGCCATCATTCAAATAACACAACATGATATTGCTATTGAATGGGTGAGTAAAAAAATTGCCGAGAAAGCTATTACTTCAATCCATGAGACTGAGAAAAATAATGTTAATAAATGATAAAGAAATTAATATTAAATCGCTAAATGATGTTTTTATTGAGCATCAAGCATATCATCGGATGAAATTAGTATGCTGCCTCACAGCATTAAATTGTTATCAATATCTAAGAAAAACCAACAGTGTACGTGAAGGAAATGTGAGTACTTTTCCGCAAAGTTACCATGAGTATGAAATTCATGTTTCAGGAGAAGCATTGAATTGCTTTGAGAGTCACCCTATCAGTATTTACGTATCTTTCAAACAAGACTGGCAAGCTTGGAAGAAATACAGTAGCACTATACAAGATGTAATAAATTCGCAAAGCGCTATCTTCGTGAGTTCCGACGTTTATAACGTGCTAGATGGTGAAATTAACTTTTATAACCCCAGCATTATTTTATCAACAGTTTAACTCTTGTTGTGATTGGAATAATACTGGGTGGCTGAAATGTTGAACACTTTCTAAGTATCCCCTACTTCCTTTGATTTTAGTTCAAGGAAAAAACACGAGCATATATACAAAACGTTTGAGTTACCCTGGAGTTCCTTAATTCTAACACTTCTAATAAACTCTCATTCACTAGATGTGCTCTCTCCTAGACCACCTGAGGTACGTCACAAGCTAGTACTTAGAAATGACTACACTGTGTTTTATAGTTCATATAATCTAATTTAATATCGTAAAATATATACTATAATATCTTCAAACCAATAAAAACACACAATTTGAATTCACCATATCTACATAGTGAAGTACTAAGGTTCACGATACTAATATGACCTACGACTTAGATTTATATCATTGTGTCAAAATCTATTAATAGCGAGTTGAATTAGACTCTAATTCAACAAGCCAATCTTCTATCGCGGATATTCTCCACATCAACTCCCCACCGGGATCTTCAATTGGTTTAGGGAATTTCCCATCCTTGCGCCACCGGTAAAGTGTTGTTCTGTCTCTACCAATTAACTCACATACTTCTTTTTGCCTTATCAATTTATTACGTCTGCATTCCATTGTTGTATTTCCATCCTTGTTAAATCATTTAGTCGATAGAGATGGTTGACGATTTGTTTAACTTTACAACACAAACTAAAAATAAATAATTTTACTTAGTAAAATCAATAGAATAGTTCTATTTTTATTGTATGCATAGAAAATTACGGGATAAAACTGTATGGTTTTTCAATCTAAACAACTTGATATTGATAAACTATTATCATTTTGATATCGATAAACTATTTCCAACAAAATTGATGGACCAAGTTTTAAATGAATTCAAACTGACAAATAATATTTTGAGTTTTAAAAATAATGGTCACAGCCAGGTCACAAACTTATATTTATCATAATAAAACCGCTAAAGCTCCTATTTTAAAAGGGGTTCAAGTACACATTCATTTTAAGTGTTTGCTCATATAAAGCAAAAAGGTAATGAGGAAAAGCAATAAGGACATAGCTTGAGCCATCTGATGAAGGGGTGACTACCGGCCTGAGATTAAGTTATTATTTTGTTCGTCCATTCTTTGCAGCTCACCATGCTGAAGTTCCCTTGAAAGTTACCCTCAGCTCATATATACAAGGCAATTATGACTTGATTTTTCAAATGATTATCATACAAATCAAAATGATAATCATACTGATACTAATCAAAATGATAATTTTGATAAGCCTAGCAAATTTCCCATCTAACTAAGGGAGACAGCCTACCTGACATTGAGCTATTTTCAAAACGGTAATTCACCTTAAAAGTCACTATAGCCCATATATAGACAGCGATTTAAGTTTTCTTCTTTATATAATTACTCTAGCAAACACACAACAGTTATCATTTTAAAATTTTTTTATTTTAAAGCAAAAAGGTAATGAGGAAAAGCAATAAGGACATAGCTTGAGCCATCTGATGAAGGAGTGACTACCGACCTGAGATTAAGTTATTATCTTGTTCGTCCATTCTTTGCAGCTCACCATGCTGAAGTTCCCTTGAAAGTTACCCTCAGCTCATATATACAAGGTAATTATGACTTGATTCTTCAAATGATTATCATACAAATCAAAATGATAATCATACTGATACTAATCAAAATGATAATTTTGATTAGCCTAGCAAATTTCCCATCTAACTAAGGGAGACAGCCTACCTGACATTGAGCTATTTTCAAAACGGCAATCCACCTTAAAAGTCACTATAGCCCATATATAGACAGCGATTTAAGTTTTCTTCTTTATATAATTACTCTAGCAAACACACAACAGTTATCATTTTAAATTTTTTATTTTAAGACATAATGAACAGAATATTTTCCATACACCCCAGGGAAATCATCTAAAA
The DNA here is from genome assembly GCF_002076895.1 of Cognaticolwellia beringensis. Lineage (NCBI taxonomy): Bacteria > Pseudomonadati > Pseudomonadota > Gammaproteobacteria > Alteromonadales > Colwelliaceae > Cognaticolwellia > Cognaticolwellia beringensis. The sequence continues at coordinate 3,018,554 of NZ_CP020465.1, read as the reverse complement.
CGATGAAGTCTGATAATGCACGACAATAATTTTAATCAATTTCTAACATCAATCTAAGTCAATGTATATATAGGATATAGAAAATAACTGATCCCCATTCTCAGAGTTATCACAAAGTGTTGTTACCTTTTTCAACTTTTCGTCAATTATTAGTCACTCTGGCATTAAGTCAGCACTACAACGCCATAATGGCAAATAAATGAAAAAGGAAATTTCAAATGTTAGTTTTTAAATTTTTGTCGTTTTTATTACCAAAAAGAAGAAAAAAACAAGTGAGTAATGGTAATGATAATGTAAAGGTCACAAAACCCAGCAGTGTTAAGGATACTGATAAGCAGCTCAATCAGAATGAGTTAAAGTGGACACCATTAAAACCAATTGGCTTTGATTTACTACCAGTGGAGGTGTTTAATTCTTCGCACTTACCCGCATCTTTATACAATTTTGCAAAGAGCAATGCTTACAGACTAGACAATGCTCCTATCGAGTATATTGCTGTCGCTTTAATAGTAAGCCTCTCTTCATTGCTTGGGTGTGGTGTGCGAATTAAGCCAAAAAGAAACGATACGGGTTGGCTAGAACCAAGTAATACCTGGGGATTAGTTGTTGGCAAACCATCTATGATGAAGACTCCATCACTTAAGGCTGGAATGTCACCTATTAAGAGTTTACAAAATTGTGCGGATGATGATTTATTTAGTTTTATTGTCAACGATGCTACTTATGAAGCTGCATGCATCAAAGCTCAGGAAAACCCTAAAGGCATTTTGATGTTTAGAGATGAATTATCAGGGTGGTTAAACAATTTGGATAAACCTGACCGAGTTCAGGAACGTGCGTTTTACCTAGAAGGATTTTCAGTAGGTTCTTATGAGCAGATCAGAATTTCAAGAGATTCACTGAAAATTAAAAACCTTACCGTGTCTGTATTAGGTGGCATACAACCGACTAAGCTTCTAAACATGCTTCGAGCACGAAAAAATGGCACAAATGATGATGGCTTGTTTGAGCGGTTTCAGTTAATGGTATTTCCTGACTCAGGAACTGCCATTTACACTGACGTTGCACCAGATGAAAAAACTGAAAGCGCTGTTAATGATATTTTTTCTTTACTTGCAAATATCGGTGATCCGGAAGAGCCTTTAATTTTATCCTTTAATGAGGAAGCACAACTCATTTGGAATAAATGGGCTGTTGAGTTTAAGTACCAAGAGAAGAACTCAAGTGCTGAAGACCAAACCGTCATGGGTAAGTACCCAGCTCTTTGTGGAAAATTAGCTCTGATTTTTCATCTAGTAAACGAAGCTGAGTTACATGACAACGCCAGCGTATTTGCACCTAGCCTAAAAATAACACCAAATGCTTTACTAACAGCTATCAGTTGGTCAAAGCTACTACTTTCACATAACCGGAGAATTCAACACTTTGGTAACTATTACTCACACTCTGATAAAGCTGAATTATTTTTGAAGCGCCTTGCATTGGTTGAAAATGAGCCATTTACACTGAGAAATATTTATAGAGGTGCCATGAATGGCTTAAAAACTGCTGCAGAGGCTAAAAAAGGCGCTGATGAACTTATTGAAAAAGGCTATTTAAGGTCATTTACAACTAAGGGAACCAACAATAAACCCTTGCATTGGTTTTACAGGCATCCTGATTTGTTAATAAAAAACAAGTGTAAAAATAAGTAGGTGTTCTATTATCTAAGCTATCACTAAGGGTAGTGAATAACGACCTAGGTGACCTAGACAACTTTGTGCTGTTGATATTCAGCACTGTCATCTGTGCCACCTAGGTCATTTAGCTGTAAAATGGTTATCTGGATTAGTTGAACAATTTAAGTTACCACAATGTTTTTTCTGGATATGGCTATCGCTATAAATGTACCCCACTAATAATGCCCTGGTGAGCAAAGCAAACAAAGGGTGGAGCAGATATTCGGCAAATCCAAGTTTACCTAGGCCATGCCGATATCTCGACAACAATGGTTTATACCCACGTAACCAATCCTGAATTAGACCGTGCTTACGAAAAGTCTCATCCAGCGGCTAGATGAGTCCAAACAATTTTATACCACTTCTAGCATAATAATGTTTTTTGAAAATCAAAAATATCTAATAGTATTGGTTTTCAATTTTACTTACTCGAAGGATAAAAAACTTGCTAACTACAATCTTGTCTGCTGCTTTTGCATTTATTTCACTATTTTTAATAATGTATATGAGAAATATGGAAGAAGGGAAAAAGCCAACACTACTTATCGGAATTAACGCTACGTGTTTGATTGGGATTATCGCTCTTAATGCTTTCAGTCAAATAAAATCATCAAATGATAGTGATAAATACAAGCGTGCGGTTCTTGAGCTAGATGTGCTAGCAAAAATCAATCAATATATGATTCCCGCATCAGAACAGGTTGTCAGAATTATCAATAATTACGAAGTTGTTCAGGAATTCATATATGTTGAAAAAGCTATAGAGGCTAACCCAGATGCTTCTAAACTCCTTAGTGAACAACAAAAATTAATAGTAATAAAGCCGTCTTTCAAGAAGGCTGAGCATGCACTTGATGAGTTAAAAGAAATTGCAGCTCATGTTCAATCGTTAGCTATCCAATATCCTAAAATTGTTCCCCAAGAAGCTGTATCATGGTCAACCAAAACTCTTAAAATACAAATGTTTAATCTAAACCAGTTTATTGACCCATACGCTAGGCATGAAGGGGAGATATCTAAGTCCGTCATACAATATATGGAAGATACTGGTATGGCATTTGGTATATCGGTAGGCAAAGTTAGAGAGCTATCCGAAAAGATTCTCTCACCTTAATTGTAGGACTCTAAGCTTTATTGGATCGTAAGTCTGTTGTATCCATATGAACGGTCGGATCTACGATCCAACTTTGGGGAGATTCCTACAGGCTGATCCGTTTATTCAGGCACCAACTGATTCACAGAGTTACAACCGCTATGCATACGGATTTAACAATCCATTAAGTGGAACTGATCCTAGTGGTTACGGGTGGTTAAGTGATACTTGGAAGAAAATCAAAAAAGTTGTGATACCTATAGTTGCCGTTGTTGCTGCATATTATGGGTATACTCAAGGACTTGAATGGCTAAGTAGCACAGCAACAGTTAGCACTGCAACAACAGCTACAACAACAACTGCCTTTGGAACTGTTGCAACGACATCTACGGTAACATCTACATTTACTTATGCTACGACTGGAGCATACATAGGTGCGGGTGCTATTTCAGGCGGACTTAGTGGTGCGATAATGACGGGTTCATTACGTGGTGCAGTTGTAGGTGCTTTTACAGGTGCAATGTTTGGGGCTGTAAATACACATTACGGCAATACTTGGAATATGGAACGAGTGGGTACGACATCCTTAGCAGGAGGAGTATCATCAAAAGCGGCTGGGGGTAATTTTGCAGATGGTGCTAAATATGCATTTGCGGCTGCCATGATGCGTTATGGATATAATAAATTAGTTGACTACGATGTAACTTGGAAATCGGGTTCTGATGCAAGAATTAAACAGTTTAATACAATGCCATACGAAGGAGTAAATAATATTGGTACTCAAGCAAGCAATATGGGGGTTAATCCTGATGGCTGGTTTAATGAAGGAGGCATTGCTTCTAGAGGGCTAAATTATGTTCCAGGTGTGAATGCTGTAGCGGGTGTGCATGATGTATTTCAAGTTGGTTTGGGAAATGTTGGAGGTTGGGCGAGAAATATATTTAATGTACCAGGTATGGTTCCCGCTACCGTTATGGCATATGGTGCTTTAATGACTGACTTACAATTAGCCGCAACTATTAATACTTCTGCATGGGATAAGCGTAATGATTAGACTAATTAATATAAGTTTATTTTGTATAATTTTAATTGGCTGTGTATCTCAAATAGCGCCATTTAAAGACAGCATGAGTTTTTGGAAAGGCAAGGAGATAAGTGAATATATAAAAGTTAGCCAATCACCGCACGCAGATGAATCACAGTATGTTGGAGCAAGAAGAATATCTAAACTAGATAATGGAAATAAAGTTTATGAGTTTCCATATCCGAAATGCCCAGTATTTTTTGAAGTCGATAGTAAGGGTATCATTGTTGATATAACAACCGAGGGTGATAAAGACTGCTATTGATTTCAAACCACCCCACATGGCTAGCTGCCCGAAGGTTTGGCTTCTTTGGGAGCAAAGAAAATAGCCCTATATAAACTATAGGGCTTTTTATTGCGTGATATCAATATCTAGATTGTCTATTCTTGATATGTTTTAGCTAGATTTATTAATGTGTTACTGTCATTATTCAATTGTTAGTACAAGGATTTTAATAGTGGCGATGTTAAAGCTTAAAAAGTGGTACGTCATAGGTAAAAAGGAATTTCCTACTCCATGTTTTTATGGCAATGATTTAGAGTTGCATGATGTAAGCACGGTAGACTGGAAAGAGTCAGAGCACAGCTTTACTCATTACAAAGGTATGGTTCAAGGCTTACCTGAAATAACTGATGAGACTCAAGCAATAGAGGCATTAGCTGCATATGGTATTACTGGCTTTGATACTAGAGATAACGCTAAAACCTGGGCTAAGCAACTACCCGTTGGTACATGGAAATATTTGAAAGTAGTTAGTTGAAATTTAAACTACAAATAGAAAAATAATAATTCAAAAAGGATTTTTTTTGAAAAAGACAGTAGCCCATGATGCATCGGCAAGTATAAAAGGAATAATTTACCAGTTTTATTTGGCTATTGAGTGGTGTTTTAAATTAAAACCCAATCAGTCTTTATTATTTGAAAAAGATGGTGATATTGCTATACCCGATGAAGCAAACATTGAGGTTAAACATTTCATTGACCCATTAACAGATTCCCATAAAAATTTATGGAACACGCTAGCTAATTGGCTAGATCCAGCATTTGATCATTCAAACTATTCACAATTAATTTTAATCACTACTCAGAAAATAGGCTCTAATAGCAAATTAGCAGACTGGCAAAGTAAGTCATTAGAGAAAAGGTTAAAAATTATCACTGATATTTTGACTACTAAAGATTCATTAAATGCGAAGCAAAAAAAAGTAGAGCCATTTTTAAACTCTCAAAAGCTAGTTGATATTATTGAAAAATTTGAGATATACGATTGCTCAGATGTCATCGAAGATAAATACTTCTCATTGATTCATCAAATAGGTAAAGGTGTACCAGAAAGTAATCGAACAAGGTTAATGAACGCCTTAGTTGGCTGGCTAATTTCACCAGAGGTTGCTGTTGGCGATAACTGGGAAGTTACAGAAAAAGCCTTCGCAACGGAATTTGATTTGCTTGAGAGTCAGTTTAAGCAACATACAAGAATATTTCCTCCTAAACCCTTACCTGAAGATTTTACGGTGACTTCTGCAACCGATAGCTTGTATCTGCAAAAAATACGAGACATTGAATATTATGATGAAATAGAACTTGCACATAGTTCTTATTGCGAGGTGCTAACGGTTGTATCAGAGGAATTTGAACAAGGTACTCGTCAAAAATATTTTGATAACTATCAAAGTGAAGTTATTTCAGCTTTTGAAAGGAAGCATAAAAAAACAACTAAAAAGGTCGATGATGTAATTGTTGATTCTCAAATTTTTTATGATGACGTTCTTGAGTCTGAAAGCCCTGAATTCGAAACCTATAACCGTAGACCTGATCGTTGGTTTAGAGATGGTGTCTTACATGTCAACATGGATGATGAATCCCTAGACTTAAAATGGAAGTTAAAGTAATGGCTAACGCTATCCGCCAGCTAGGTGTATTACATCATAGTCCGTATTTATTGGCTCCTTTATACCAAGAATTTTATTCACATTTAGAGCAACAACCTAAAAATTTTTTACTCAGTTATTTATTGCTGCCAATGTTATTTCATCAAGAAACAGCAGATAAATTACAAAGGCTGAGTAAATCAAGTTTAAACACTAAATTTAATGATCCTTTAATATTGAAAGGCTTGGAACAGCGAGTTCAGGACTTTAAAGAGCTAACCAATACCAGCATGTTAATTTTAAAAGAACAAAATATCGTCCAAATAACTCCTGAATTATCAGTTAACTTTGAGGCTAAGAGTTTAGCCAGTGGACATTGTAAAAAACAACAACTAACGGCAGCTAAAAATTTAGCAAAATTAATGAATCCGTTTTTAGTTAAAGACTGTTACCGAATTTTAGGGATTAAAAATTTATGAAGCCATATGTAGCTTTTATAGGTGTTGTTGATAAAAAAGAACAATGCCACTACGTTGAATTTTCTCAAGGATTAAATGTTGTAACAGGAAAGTCATCCACAGGTAAAAGTGCCTTAATTGAAATTTTTGATTATTGTTTGGCCTCTTCTGAATACACTATTCCTGTAGGTAAAATAACTGAAAATGCGGCTATTTATTTCACGATCTTTAAAAAAGAAAATGGTTATTTAGTTGTTGCCAGAAAACCAAAAGAGAGAAAAGGCTTCTATCAGGAAGTAGCAAGTGATGATCTGCCAGTAAACGAAGGTGTTTTAGAGATAAATAGCAATTGGTTTAAACTTGGTTATTTTATTGCCGAATATAACTATAAAAAGAAACTTGGGTTGTTTTTTGGCTTAAACGTCAATGATATTGAAACAAACAATGATGACCGTAACTTTTTTGGAAAAAGGAAGCCTTCCCCTTCAATTAGAAGCTTCATGTCTTTCATGTTACAGCATCAAAACCTTATCGCTAATAAACATGCTGTCTTCTACCGCTTTGATGAAAAAGAGAAACGTGAGCAAGCTATTGATCACTTTAAAATATTTTTAGGTTTTGTTGATCAAAGTTACTTTTTGAAGAAGCAAGAGTTGGCCGATCTAGAAAAAAAGAAAAGACGTATTGAGTTATCATTACCTAAACGCCAGCAGTTATTACAGCAAAGAGAGGCTAAGTTAAATAGTAAATTACATGAGTACCATGCTTTAAGTGGAATACCACTTGTAAACGCTAATAGCTTAGATATATTGAAAGAGCCTTTGAGCTGGCTTGATAGCATTAAAGAGAAAAAGGTTGATTTTGATGCCTCATCGGATGCAAACACAAAGCTCATCGCTGAACTTGAAAAGGCTATGAAAGAAGAGTTTAGTTCTTTAAGAAAATTAGAAGGTGAAATAAGAGCAATTAACTCAACAATTGAGATAAGTACCAATTACTTCAAGTCAATAAGCGCTATTAATTACCCACATGAAATTACCGAATCAATTAACGAGTGCCCTTTTTGTAACAGCGTTACAGATAAGCTAGAGCATGAGGCCGATGAATTAACTAAAGCAATAAACTGGCTAAATGAAGAAATTACAATTCAAAAGCCTCAGCAATATGATTACGAGCCAAAGCTACAATCGTTGAAGTTAGAAATAGGTATTAAAAAAGAAACTCTGGCTACTTTAAAGCGAAAAATTGATGGTGTTGTCGCTAATAATAAAGAAGTTGAAAGACGACAAAATCTTCGTGAACAGATAATGAAAGCAAAATTATCGATTGAAATTTACCTCGAAGAAATCATTAACGATGAAGCTCCAGCAGATACTGACAATCAATTGAGTCTACTTGTTGATAAAATAAAGGGACTTAATAAAGAATTAAAGGCGTATGCTGTAGAGAAAAAAATTAGTGATGCTGAAAAAGAGTTAAAAACAACAATGGACTCTATCGGGCAAAACCTTGATTTTGAAGAGTTCTACAAGGACCCTGTTGACATAAACTTTTCACTAGAGTCTTTTGATATTTGGTTGAAGGCAAAGAAAGAAAAAGTATTCCTAAGGTCAATGGGGAGTGGCGCGAATTGGCTTTATTGCCATTTATCACTTTTTCTATCTTTACAAAAGTTATTTTGTTCATTAGGCGATAGCTGCTCTATTCCACCAATACTGTTTATTGATCAACCAACGCAAGTCTATTTCCCAAATGTAGCTAATGACAATGCAGAAAAATTCAATGTAGAGAAAATTTCAACCATCAATAGGCTGGAAAATGTTGATGAAGACATTAAAAGTGTAGAAAATTTCTTTAATGAAATTATTACGTTTTGTGAAGATACTGAGTTTGAAACTGGGCATATGCCTCAAATTATTATTAGTGATCATGCTGACGATTTAAACTTGTCTGAAGGTAGGGTGTTCGAAGATTATGTTCGAGCTAGATGGCGAAATCGTGGTTTTATAGCGGACTAATTTTAACTACTATCACTGAAGCCAGCGCAAGCTGGTTTTCTTTTATCTGGCGTTTGGATTTATTGTCTAGTAAAAATAGTCATTTGGTGCCAAATTTTGTGGGATTTAATATTGACTAAAAGTATCGAATAATGAGCTAATATATAGGTAGTGCTTTAACGGAGGAAACTCAAATGTCAGCAGATAAAGAGTTATCAGAATTATTAAGCGAATACCCTCGGATTCTCGCCGAGGTGCGTGAGTTATTCAAAGAGCCTGAAGCTGCAATAAGTTGGCTTAAGAAGCCAATAAAAAATCATAAATAAATTGTTCGTCCGCTACTTTTTTATCTTGAAAGTCAGTGGTAAGTTGCTTTATATTTTCTTCGATTTGGGTGATATTCATTTAAGGCTGTGTTCCATACATATCATGAATGATTTATTAGTTAACTTATTGGTGTAGCGCACTATTTTATTTATTGATACTATCGAATATAGCGCTAATTTGGTAGCTTTAAGTTCAATCTGTATATTTGAGCAATATTCATACCTTCTGCATCACCAAAACCTCTCGCCTCAAAAATACCTTAGCGCTAATCAAATCCGACACTTTTAGAATCGCTTTATACGCTTTAGTACAGGTGAATTTGCAATCACTTTACTTTTACCAGGAATATCTTTGTAATTGCTGAGTTTTTTGGTTTGTTCACCGTTAGATCCCACAAGATAGTTTTCATAAAGTTTTTTCATTTTGTCAAGAGGAACTAATAAACGTTTTTGGAGTGTTAGGGGCAGTGAAAAGTTAGCTAATAAATTCTCCGCATTAACAACTTCTTCAGTGTAGGTTTTTGCTAACATTGATACTTGTTTAAAAAAAACAAAATGCTTATCATATTTGGCTTCCAAACCATCCACTTCTTGTTTCTTGTCATGTAGTTTCTGCTTAATAACTTCCCCTTCTTTAAGCGCATGTTCTTTCTGATGATTTAAAGAAATAATTTGTTCTTTTATTATTACTAAGTCACATTTCATTTTTTGAATCACATTGTTCAGTTGTTTTTCTTTACTTTTTGATACTTCAACTTGCTCTTTTAACTCTGAAATTTCTTGCTGCAATAACGAAGTTGTTTTTTCCAGTTTTTTCCCTTGTAACGTAAGTTTTTCTTTATTTTCTTTTAATGGTTTTTCATCATTTTCAAGTGAAAGTAGTCTACGTTTTTGAGAGTCAATTTTCTTTGAGGTGATCGCGTATTCTTTAAGTTCGCTATGCTTTGCTTGGCTATGCAGTTTCCCCCTTTTTAAACCAAGCGATTTCATTTCACCAGCATACTCATCATGAAGCGTATACAACCAACTTTTAGTCACAATATCTTTCGCACACAATTTATTCTCGAATACTGAACTAGACTCAACAGAATTTTCATGACTGTGATTTGAGTGTTTTATACTAACGACTTTTTCAATCACAGGTAGAAAAAAAGCATGTATGTGAGGTGAACTCTCATCAAGGTGCAACTGTGCTTGCAAGAGTGTTTTTTTAAACTTTACTTTCAGCCACTCAATGCTTTTTTGGTACCACTTTTGTAAAGCAACTTTATCAGCGTTATCTAATGAAAAAGGTTTTCCTTTATCGACAATAAAATATTCAGGTGTGGCAGTAAGCAATAATTCAATCGCAAAAATGGCGTCTTTTCTTTTTGCTGAAACATTGAGTTCATCCATCCTACAGTAAGCTGTTTCCAATAACGTTTCACTCGCATCTTCTTTACGAAAGTAAATACTCTTTATCTTCTTTGTTCCATCAGCATTTGGAACATTCATTTTTCTTTTGTTGTGCTTATCAGCAGACAAGAGTGCCCTCTTGTTTAGTTTTTTTATACGAATGATGCTGTAAAGTTTTTTGCTATCTTCCATGATAATCTCCAAGAGACATTAACTGTGTATAACCTTAGCTGGCCGTTAAATAAAACCTATCACAATGACTATACTTTTTTACCTTGGTTTCGATAAATTTCATAGAAGTGCTGTTTTTGACGCATTTTAAAAGTCTACTGTGTGTTAGACTTTAGAGAAGAGACCAGATTAATAGCTACCTTATTTGGCTGGCCTGAGGTGGGATATTGTCAATAATAATTCGGTTATAAAATCTGAACACGACAACACTCTGCTAAAAAGAGTTTCTTAATGTTACTTACCCCCTTCTCATCAATGGACGATTTCACTGTTATTTTAATGTTTTCTCCCGTCATTACTGTGAGTTTTTTTGGTCGTAAAACCTGTAGACATATACCATATTTACCAGTAATTTCAGAACCAAAACTGTCATTGTCACAATTTGATTTTACATAATAAAAGGTATCGTTTTTAAAGGAGAAGTATATACACTTATCAGACAACCAAGCATCAAGTTCAAGTAACTTTTTTGACACGAAATCGTTATGATTTTTTAATGTGGAGTCAATTGTTTCAAGTAATATTTTAGGCAGTTTTGTGCACACGTCAGCACAAATTTCAGCGATTAATTTTAAATGTGCAAGCGACTTTTCAGCCTTAGCAATAGACCAATTGGGTGGCAATAAAGTTGCATTACTAATCCCGTCTGCAAGTTTAATAAGTTTCGCATTTCTGGATGCTAAATGTGCATTCTTTAATTGCGCTTTTTTCCTACTTTCAAGGCATAAGCCTTTATCATCTGATACCTCTAACACTGTTGACATTACTTCAGTTCCAAACTCAATTTCAAGTTGACTCGCTGTCACTTCAGTGTCTTCAATAACATCATGCAGAAGAGCAGAGATTAGCAATTTATTATCTTTATAACCTGCACGTATTAGTATACTGACAACATGATTTAAATGGCTAATATAAGGCATAAGATCACCTTTTCTTTGTTGATGTAAGTGAGCTTTAACAGCTAATTCAAATGCCTTAAAGTAATCAAGTTCATGCTGCAACAAGTTCATCTTTCACTTCCCTCCCAAAACAATACACTGAGTGAAAAGATACTATCTGAATAGCTTTGATAAAAGATGTTTGAACTAGTTTACTCCCAACCACATTTAAAGGTTCAGTCTCACATATAATATTTATAAACATATCACTAAACTCAGGGAATTCTCGTGCAAGAAATAATGATATTTCATTTACTAAATCAAGATAATTCATGTCTTGATTAACCGTCATATCGAACTTTTTAGAAGGACCTACATACTCATAAAACAGTGCATATAGCCCGCCAAAAACCATAGCATAGTCATGTTCTAATTGTGTTTCAAACTTAATGGAAACAATATTATGAAGGAAGTGCCAGACCGAACTTTCGATCCAAAAATCAATTGTAATTCCTTGCTTAATCTTCAAAGCTAAGCTCGATTCGAATAGTTGTAATAACTTAAGGATTTTCTTTGTCTTCACACTTTCAAATATCTCACGAGTCGATTGCTTGCAAGCTAGTTCAAGACGTTTTTCATCGAAAGCATACCCTTGATTTTCCAACGCCAAACGGCTACTTATAATGCTAGTTGATATGACTCTCCAAACTGAATTTGACTTTATTGCTTCAACAAATGCGAAGCCACCTATAGCGAAGTTTTGGTTTTCAACCCTATTCATAGCAGTACACATTTGAACTCTTGATTTACCATCGCATAACGTTAGTTGGTAAAAAAAACCCTCAATTAAGTCATAGTGTTGTGCATCAATTACACGGTAAATACCATGAATACGCTTGAACTTTTGAATATCTCGTAATGCTAATGTTTTATAATAATGTCTCATAGGTTTACCTCTAGTTGATTAAAAAGCTTATTCGCTTCACGCCCGTCTTGTCTCGTTAAATTAGGAACATAATTACTATAAATATCGAATAAAATTTGGGTACTTTGATGGCCAAGTTGTCGGGCTATCCATTCTGGATTTTCCCCCGATGCAAGCCATAATGTCGCGCATGTATGACGACTGTTATAAGGTCTACGCTTATTAATATTTAACTTCACCAACAGCGGATACCAAATTGATTGTGTAATATAGCTTTGTGTTAATGGTTTACCCTTTTTATTAAAAACAAACTCGCTTGTTTCACTTAACCTTTTCAAACGCTTCAATGCTGAATATAAAATATCCGTCATGTGTATAACTCGATCGGAACTCTGGCTTTTTGTAATGCCAACCACACCATTGATAATGCTTTCGTTAATAATTATTTGTTTGTCGTCAAAATGGACATTTTTCCACCTCAACCCATGAAGTTCACCAGTACGAAGGCCACTAAAAAACCTTACAATAAAGTAGTCTTTGAATTTTTTAGGAGAACCTTTTATTATTTGCGAAACTTCATTTAGACTAAATGGAACAACCATTTGCTTTCTCACAGTTAAGCGCTTGATATCTAGCGTTGGCCGACAAAACCCGAACCTATCGGCTGCCTCATTCAAAATCGCACAAAGTATCCCTATAATTCTATTAACGTACGAGGCAGATGGTTTAGATTTGAAATGAATAGCATTACTGTCGGAAGTTCTCATTAATTCAGAACGAAATTTTAAAATATCCGCCTTGGATATTTCATATAAATAACACCCTCCAAACTTCTTATTTAGCTTTTGATCTACCAAATAGATAACAGTCTGCCTATAGCTAGATCGCCACGATGGGGACATTTCAGTTACCCATTCTTTCGAAAATGTATCAAATCGTTTTGCATTAGCGGTATTACTCACAACGTTGGAAAAAAGTTTGGCTTTTTTACTGTTCGGGAAAATTTCAGCATAATCAAAACAGCCAAGAGTCATTGAAGCGTCCATTTTATTTATTAATGCTTTTAGCTTGCGTCGATTAGTTAGCGAATCCTTCATAGCTGTTTGTTCCCTACATCTAACACCAAGATGACGAAAGTCTATATAAAGCTTTCCAGTTTCTTTCCTTACATTTACAGTTGTCATCTTAGCCACCAAAAGTATCATTTGTGATACTATAATGTATCACAAATGATACTTTGTCAACGATTATTTAGTCTGTCATCAAAATATTTGATATCATTCTGAAAAACTTCATAGACTTAATTTGCAATGATAAGAGTAAACTTCACGCAACATCTATTAGAAAAAAGCGCTGAACAAGGAAGGCACATCACAATTGATGATGTGGCAAAAGAGTCAGGTATTAGCCGAATAACGCTAATGAGAATAAAGAAGGATCCTACACGGGGAACTAATACTGATATTATCGACAAGCTTTGTACTTATTTTGATTGTTCGCCAGGTGACTTGCTTATTCACGAAATCGGCTAAAGCAAATACTCGGCCTATTCGTAAATAACGCAACAGCAGTGCTATAAAATGACAACTCTTTCAATTGTGCACTACTTTCACTATAGCCATTTCAGCGACAAGCTATAAATAACAAAGTGTTGAATTGTTTACAAAGCAAGCCGCCTATTCAATGAAACCAAATCTAACTGACTTTCATACATCAGCATGCCTTTTAACTACCCTAATGATATACGCAAAGCCATTTATGCTGTTGGTGTGATAGCGTCACTATTAATGGAATTTCAACGATAACAGGATTGACAAGAAATACTTTGTCGCGAATTTAAACTTCCCTCCGACTTTAAACAACGATTGGTGTGATCAATAAACTTTGCGAGTTTTTTGATTTCAAGATTGAAAATTTAGTACTTATTATAAATAATTATCTTGATGAGTAAAAAATTTAAAATTTTTAAATTATCGATTTAGCTTTCTTTAATAAGCATTAATATTTAGGCATGCCAATAGGCATATATAAAAACAAAAAGATAATATTTACAAATAAATTCAACAAGATAAAGTTATAACTCGATTCCCCCCCGCTCCACCAAAATAAAGTCCTTTTTTAGTTTATTCGTTATACCTAGTAACTTATAGATTTGGCCATAGTCTGGTAACAGACTATGATAAAAAAAACCGCTTAATGGCGGTTTTTTTATGTCTGGAGTTTAATGTGTACCTGACCCCATTGAATACATTTAGACATGTAGATTTCCCAAGCTTTTGATTTAAATATAACGCATTAAGGGGTAATGCATTATATTTAAATCATTATTGATACAACAACACTTATGAGTTATATTTAACGCATAAGCAGGCAATGATTTAAATATAATGCATAAAGACACTGATTTTCTACTAATATCAATTGGTAAGCTTGTTAAGAGTGTAAGATCTGAAACAATGGATCAAACTGAACTTGGAAAAAGAGTAGGTGTAAGTCGTACAACAATATCATCTATTGAACGTGGTATTGGAGTGAATTCTAAAGCATTATTTAAAGTAATCTCCTTTTTAGATTTAGCGGATCTAATACAAGAAGCAGTTAATGAACGTTTCGAATTACTTGAAACTAACCGCTCACGCAAATCGAGAAAGACTCGTGAGGAACTATCCAATGACTTCTAGAGCATTTGTATTTATTGATGGCCTTGAAGATAGACCTATCGTTTGTGGGGTTGTTACGCTTGATTCTAAAAAAAAATATGGTGAGTTTCGATATGGAAAAAGCTATCTATTAAGAGATGACGCTTTTGCACTTGACCCACTTAACTTACCTCTTAATGGCAATATATTCTCAACAACCAATCAAAAAGGTGTATTTGGCGTTCTTTTAGATGCTGGAGCTGATTCTTGGGGAGAGAAGATTATACTTTCATTGCATAAAACCAAACCTAAAGATCCTATTGAATTTTTGCTAGCTGGTGCAGGTATGGGTGTTGGTTCATTAGTTTTTAGTCTTTCTAGTAGCTCTTCAAAATCAAAAGTAAATAAAAATACATTGGGCGATATTCCAATGTTACTAAAAGCTAAGGATGCCATATTAAATGATGAAGAAATTCCAATAGAAGCTAAAAAAGCTTTTGAATATGGTTCAAGTATGGGGGGAGCTAGGCCAAAAACAACTGTATCAGATGCTGGCATCACATATTTAGCGAAATTTAATCGTCCAGATGACTTATTTAATCACGCAAAAGTAGAACATGCTTCTATGAATATGTTGAAAGAACTAACTAGCCGAGTTGCGACTACCAAAGTATTAGAAACAGACAATGGAGATGTATTACTTGTCGAGCGTTTTGATTTGTTAGGTACTCGACCAACTCACCATTTTATTAGTGCAAATTCACTAATAAATTTACGTTCAGTAAATAACTCTTCGCTAGTTGAACGTTATAGCTACGGTTTTTTATCTGAATTCATTTTGAAGCATAGTAGCGTTCCAGATGATGCTTCAGAATTATTCCATCGAATGGTGTTCAACGTTTTAATAGGCAATACGGATGATCATACTCGTAATCACGCATTTTTGTATTCATTTAAAAACAAAGACTGGCGTTTATCTCCTGCATATGACGTTCTTCCAATTAATGCAAATAATCAACATGGAATTGGTATTGGACTAGATGGGCGTAATGGGACTATTGCAAACTTGCTGTCGCAATCAGAACGATTTGGCTTAAAGCGTTTTAAAGCAGAAAAAATTATCAAAGAGGTCTTGGACTTAGTATCTCAATGGCCATACTACTTCAAAGAACATGGCGTTGGCGATGGCGATCTAGAGCGTTTGAAGGCCGTTATACCTATTCATTTACACTCTTAGTATTAAGCTAAGAAGGGCTTAAAAATTTAAAATCAAAAAATTAGGCTCTTTCGCATCATAGTCGATGAAGGATACGAGGGTTTTATCCAAAGATTTCCCTCGAACTACTAAGTTCTATAAAATATTATAGATAAAAGCTCGTTTTCAATAATATCTTTCCCAAGGTTTTAACACAGATATATTAAAGCTCGTATATAGCTCCACAACAATGTGGATCAACTTTAACCTAGCTCTACAAGACTATTTTAAAGAATATTATTTACTTTAAGTACAATCAAATACTTAACACATCCACCGAAGATGTAGGTTTTTTGGACGGGGGTTCGATTCACCCCCGCCCATCAAAATAAAGGCCTTTTTCAATCCATTAGTTATACCTAGTAACTTTTAGATTTGGCAATAGATTGATAACAGTCTATATTGAAAAAACCGCTTAATTGCGGTTTTTTTATGTCTGAAATTTAAATGTGTACCTGACCCCATTTAATAATCGCGCTATTTATCATAA
Organism: Cognaticolwellia beringensis; assembly: GCF_002076895.1. Lineage (NCBI taxonomy): Bacteria > Pseudomonadati > Pseudomonadota > Gammaproteobacteria > Alteromonadales > Colwelliaceae > Cognaticolwellia > Cognaticolwellia beringensis. Next base: position 3,002,193 of record NZ_CP020465.1, on the reverse strand, counting down.
TTGCTGGCAACCTGCCCTTAAAAGATCAGGGATTAAGTTTCGTAAACAATACAATACTCGTCATACCTATGCTTCAACTATGCTGACCGAAAATAAGCCTATTGCATGGGTAGCTAGACAATTAGGACACAGTGATATAGCTATGACTTTAAGTACTTACGCACGTTGGATACCTGAAAACAAATAATAGGATAATTATATTCCACCAAGTAAAAAATAGTTAAATAGTATTTATGCTTAACTGATGTGGCATCTTTCTGTGGTTTTGTTATCACTCCCCAAAAATGATGAATTCGTAGCTAAAAAATAATTCTTTTGAGAAGTTAATTAAGTATTATCACTTCCTGAATTAGAAAGTTAAAAATAAAATTAACTAGTTTAATATTTTTCTCGCACTATCCAACTTTGATGTTAAACTTACCTTACTTAGAGAATATATCTCTGAAAAATACAATATATAAGGGAAATGTGTGTTAAAAAGATTCACTGTGGAGAATTTTGCGTCATTTAAAGGTGAGCAAAGTCTTGATATGACAGCAAGTCGAACTGAAGTTTTACCTGACCATGTGACAAATTTTAGTAATGTAAAACTGCTAAAGTCAGCGGTAATCTATGGTGCAAACGCATCAGGTAAATCAAATTTAATTAAAGCAATTGATTATGCTAAAAAAATTATAACTAAAGGTCTAAATGATGTTGATACATATAATAGACACTTTAGACTAGATGATGCTCACCTTACTAAAAAAACAACATTTGAATTTGAAGTAGAGCTGCAAGGGCTTTTTTATTCCTATGGTTTCAGCTCATTACTAAAAGAAAAAGAAATTCAAGAAGAATGGCTTTATGAAATTGGAAAAGCTAAACCTAATTTAATTTTTCAAAAAAATGGTTCTAACATTGAATTTGGAAGTCAACTTAGACATCCAGAAATTAGGGCTCGATTCGATATATATAAAGACGATATGAAGAATCAAAAAAGTCAATTGTTTTTAACTGAAATTGCAGACAAAGAATTAGAATACGAAGGCGTTAAAATTTTCAATGCATTACATAATTGGTTTGATGAAAAATTAATAGTTTTATACCCTGAAAGTAGATTTTCTGGAATGGGACATATAAGCAATGATCATACAGATAACCTTTCTAAATATTTATGCAAATTTGATACAGGTATTGTTGATATTGAGAGTATTGACGAAGATTTCGATAGTAACTTTAAAAATATGCCTGAAGAATTTAAAGCTGAAATTGAAGCTGTAATGTCGAAAAAAGATGTTAAAGAGATATACATAAATGACGAAAGAAAAAACTATTTTATAACTGTTTACAAAGATATTTCTGGTGACCTTAAGGTAAAAAAATTAGGTTTAGTACATGGTAAGACTCAAAAGCATATTTTTGAATTAAAAGATGAATCGGATGGTACTAAAAGATTATTAGATTTCATTCCATTGATAAATAAATTTTCAGAGGATTTTACAATAATCATCGATGAGTTTGATAGGAGTTTACACCCCAAATTGACGAAAGAGTTTTTCGAATTATTTTACAAGTTAAATAAATCAAAATCGCAGTTTATTGTGACAACTCATGAATCGACTCTATTGGATTTAGAGCTGCTAAGAAGAGATGAAATTTGGTTTGTTGAGAAAAATGATGAAGGTATGTCAAACTTATTCTCTCTAAATAAATTTAAAATTCGATATGATAGCAAAATTGAAAAAGCATACTTGTTAGGTAGGTATGGGGCTGTCCCTATATTTAAGTTATTTGATGAAATTGATAGGGATATCGAGAATGGGGTTTAAAGATAGAGCTTTTGGTGAGCCAATATATGACGTTGGAGTGGAGAATCCTAAGATAGTTATTATTATCTCTTGCGAAGGCAGAAACACTGAACCTGAGTACTTTAACACAATAAAAAAGAAGTTAAATGAACATATACCTGCATTAATAGAGATAGGTGTTGTTCCTAAAGATGATAATAAAAGCGCGCCTCAGCAAGTCATGGATAATTTGGAAAGCTTCATAAAAGATAAATATGATTACAAATCAGATTATGACAAATTATGGATAGTCTGTGATACAGAAAGTGATGATGAAGCTCGTAAAAAACAAATCAAAGAAATTATGCCTATTTGTGACAGTAAGGGATATTTTTTAGCGATTTGCAATCCATTATTTGAGTTTTGGTTACTACTACATATTGTTGATATTAGTACTTACGACCAAGGTGTTTTATATAGAAACAAATGGGAAACCTCTTCTAAAAAGAGACGTTACATCGACAAAGAGCTTTCAAATCAATTAATAAATGGTTATTCAAAAAAAGCAGGGAAATTTAACACTAATATAGTTAGCCTTGAAAACATTAGAAAAGCTTTAGAACAAGAAAGGCTATTTACTAATAATAAAGATAGTATTATAAATAACCTAGGCTCAAATCTAGGTGACTTAATAAGAGATATAATTCCTAATATATAAATTTGGAGTTTACTTACAAATCATGAAATATCTACTTTATATATTAAACCATCCATTTAGTGGTTATAGTTAGATAATTAGTTTAATTCAAAAAATATTTTCCCTAAATAAAGATATATAAAATTTTCATTTAGAACTTGTTTTACCAATACCACTACTAAGGCACTGATATAATTATGTTTTACAAAGGTTCGATTCCCCCCCGCCCCACCAAAATAAAGTCCTTTTTTAGTATACTAGTTATACCTAGTAACTTTTAGATTTGGCAATAGATTGGTCACAGTCTATATTGAAAAAACCGCTTAAATGCGGTTTTTTTATGTCTAACGTATTGTCGCTGTAATATTCAATAATAATTCATACCCTTCTCTTAGTTTTCTATAGCTCTTTGATAAAAATAAATTATGACTGCACAACAATAATCTAAGACCAACAACTCTGACCCCATTGATTCACCCCATCAATTTAATCAGCCAAGCTGGCAAACATAAAAAAGCCCTAAGAAATAAATCTTAAGGCTTGATAAGTAATCACAGTGAGATATTAAACCTCAGGGATTTCAGTCTCAATATCCGTAGCTGGCTGTTCTACAACAATATGGTCAACCCGCTGTAGGCCTCTTGGTAGTTTATTACCTCGACGACCTCGCTCACCTTTATAATGCTCAATATCGCTAGCTTTTAGTGTTAGCTTGCGCTTACCAGCATGCAAGGTAACAGCGCTATCAGGCGGTAAAACTTCGAGCAGTGTTACATATTCTTCGCGCGCTTTTGCTCTTGCGGTAGGAATGTTAATGATTTTATTGCCTTTACCTTTACTTAAAATGGGTAAGTCTTTAATCGGGAAAACCAGCATGCGTCCTTCCGAAGTAATTGAAAGCACTAACTCTGTATCTAAATTGCTGATCACTTTTGGCGTCATCACCTTCGCGGCCGCAGATAAACTTAATAATGCCTTACCATTTTTATTACGACTAACCATATCGGCAAAGCTACCAACAAAACCATAGCCTGCATCACTGCTTAATAGGTAACGGCATTCGTCATCGGCCATAAGTACTTTTTCAAAGTATTCACCACTGGCCAAATTAAAACGCCCAGTTAGCGGTTCACCTTGGCTACGCGCTGTGGGAAGACTATGGGCGTCAGTGGCATATGCCCTACCCGCGGAGTCAATAAACACCACAGGGCGATTACTACGCCCTTTGGCTGAGCATAAATATTCATCGCCTGACTTATAGCTTAATGCTCCTGCGTCAATGTCATGACCTTTAGCACAACGCGCCCAACCTTTTTGAGATACAACGACGGTCACTGACTCACTTGGCATAAGATCTTTTTCAGATAAGGCTTTCGCCTCACTGCGCTCAACAATAACTGAGCGGCGATCATCGCCATATTTTTCAGCGGCTTCTAGAATTTCTTTTTTCATTAAGGTATTCATGCGAACTTTAGAGCCCAGAATTTTCTCAAGGTATTCACGTTCTATATTGAGTTCTGCTTGCTCAGCACGGATCTTAATTTCTTCAAGCTTGGCAAGTTGGCGAAGCTTAATTTCTAGTATCGATTCGGCTTGGCGTTCTGAAAGTTCAAAACGTGAGATTAACTCCGCTTTCGGGTCATCATAGCCTCGAATTATCTCAATAACTTCATCGATATTAAGATAGGCGATTAATAAACCATCTAAAAGATGCAGGCGTGCCAATACTTTATCTAATCGATATTGTAAGCGACGACGCACAGTTTCACGTCGATACTCTAACCATTCACTTAATATTGTTCTGATATCTTTAACGGCAGGCTTATTGTTCAAACCAATCATGTTTAAATTCACACGAAAGTTTTTTTCCAAATCTGTGGTGGCAAACAAGTGCTGCATAAGTTGTTCTATATCAACACGATTTGAACGTGGAACAACAACTAAGCGAATTGGGTTTTCATGATCAGATTCATCTCGTAAATCAACTACCATTGGCAGCTTTTTAGCCTGCATTTGATTGGCGATTTGTTCTAATATTTTTCCACCTGATGCCTGATGAGGCAGTGCGGTAATGACCACTTCGCCATGCAACTGTTCATAGACAGCACGCATTTTTATGCTGCCGCGACCGGTTCGATAGATTTTTTCAATATCGGCTTTAGGCGTTATAATTTCAGCGTCTGTTGGGTAATCTGGCCCTTTGATAAAGTCGAGTAGTTCCGATAACTCGGCTTTGGGCTGTTCAATAAGGTGAATACACGCGTTGGCCACTTCTCTGACATTGTGTGGTGGTATATCTGTCGCCATGCCCACCGCAATGCCGGTAATACCATTGAGTAATATGTGCGGTAAACGCGCAGGTAAGGTTTTAGGCTCCTTCATGGTGCCATCAAAGTTAGGCGACCAATCAACCGTTCCTTGACCTAATTCTGCCAGTAAAACTTCACTAAAGCGTGATAAACGCGCTTCGGTGTAACGCATGGCGGCAAATGATTTTGGATCATCTGGTGCGCCCCAGTTACCTTGCCCGTCAACTAACGGGTATCGATATGAGAATGGCTGCGCCATTAATACCATAGCTTCATAGCAAGCAGAATCACCATGGGGATGAAATTTACCTAATACGTCACCAACAGTACGGGCAGATTTTTTATATTTTGCTAATGCCGACAAGCCAAGCTCAGACATTGCATAAACAATACGACGTTGCACCGGTTTTAAGCCATCACCAATATGCGGTAATGCTCGATCCATAATGACGTACATAGAGTAATTTAAATATGCTTCTTCAGTGAACTGTCTTAATGGGCGCTGTTCAATACCGTCTAAACTAAAGTCGATTGCATCTGACATGAAGTATTTTCCTAAAAAGTTCGATTAATGCCGAATTATTAAGCGTAACTTTTATTATTATTGTTCTGGGGGTAGCTTAGCTGATTATACCGGTGGAAAGAACACTTTTAGGCGATAAATGTCATAGAAATTTGATAATTTAATTTTCTTTTATATCGGTAGAATAGCTACATACTTGGTTACGACCATTGGCTTTTGCTTGATACATAGCCATATCTGCCGCATGTAATAAGTTATCAAAGTTGCCTTTAACATCTTGAATGCTAGCAATACCAATACTGACAGTAACTTCAAGATTATTTAATTGATTGTCCTTGGTGTCGTTTTGAATTTTTTCACGTATATGTTCTGCAATTGCACGCGCTTGCTCAATGCTCGCATCAGGCAAAATGGCGGCAAACTCTTCATCACTAATACGGGAGAAAAAATCTCTAGAGCGCATAGTCTCACTTGCTAACGCCGCAACACGACAAATAACCTTGTCGACAACATCATGACCAAGTTCATCGTTGATCATTATAAAGCTATCGATGCCCATCATCAAAACACTCAGTTCCTTATCAGCTGCCTGTGCTTGTGCCATATATGTATCGCCACTGGAAAAAAAAGACCGACGGTTAGGCAACCGCGTTAAACTATCTCTTTTTGCTAGCAACTTTAACGCTCTTCGAATTTTAAACTGTCGTAAAAGCAGCAAAAACAAGACCATTCCAGCAACAATAAAAATAGTAATATTACGATGCTGCTGAATGCGTTCAGACTCTGCACTTGCTAGTGCATAATGTTTTATCTGGCTATTCTGGGTAAGTAATTCATTTTCTTCACGCTTTTTTTCTATATTGTATTTTTCATTTAATTGCTTAACACGATGTTCTTTTTGTTCTTTTAAATGCGAAAAATACTTTTCAATGTATTGTTTTTTACTGTCATAAGCCTTCTGAGCTTCGCCTTTTTTTTCATAAATGTTGGCTAGTATTAAGTAAGTATTAGCAAATAACGGAGTATCGAGTTGTTTTTTAGCCAGCGATGACTCAAGCTTTATCGCTTTATTGAGCCAATTAATCACTTTATGCTCTTGACCTGGTAAGTTAGCAATATTGCCGCGTATAACATTTAATAAGTATTGCTCTGCAACATTAAGCGTCAACGAAGACTCATTCAACGCTAATAATTTTATTTGTGCGGCGGTTTTGTTTTGCTCACTCAAGCTTATTAGCGATAATATTTCTGCATTTATAGCCAAATCTACTAGTAACTCTTGCTGCTGAACATCAGAGCTTTCTAGTATATTAACGCCCTGTTGCTTATCCTGAGATTCTTCAGCCATTGCACTAGTATTGACTAAAGTGTTTATTAATAGAGATAAGCCAACAAATACGGCGGCCCGTAACTTAATAACTTTATTCATCACAGCTAACCTTATTACGACCCGACTGTTTAGCTTTGCTAAGTTGTTCGTGGGCGGCTTTTAATAAAGTTGAAAAGTTAGCATAATTGTCTTGCTCAAAAGTAGTAACACCAATGCTTATCGTTAATTTCTTTATCTGTTGAGTTTTCCATTTCGCACTTTCGATATTTTTTCTAAGGTTCTGCGCCACTTCAATGGCTTCACTCTTAGTGGTATTTGGCAGTAACGCGATAAATTCTTCACCGCCATAGCGGCCAAAGAAGTCATTTTCTCTCATTAAACGTTGGCCTTGTAGCGCAACTTCCTGCAATGCTTTATCGCCAATGCTGTGTCCAAACTGATCATTAATATGCTTAAAGAAATCAATATCTATCATATAGATACTAAAAGCCTGATTTTTCGATTTCGCTGTCGAGAAATATGTTTCGCCTAATTCGAGTAACCTACGACGATTTGCTACCCCGGTTAAAATATCAGTTCGCGTTGCACGAATTAACCTTCTTTGGCCTTTAACAATTCGAAACAAACACCATGCCAATACCAACGTAAAAACCGCTAACACAGCCACAAGTGCTTGACGATTCTTAGCAGCAAGTGTCATTTGTTGTAACTGCAAGTTTTGTAACCGTTGTTTTTTCTCTAGTATAATTCTATGACGTTGAGCCGTTTCGCTTTCATATTGTAATCTTAATTCATCAATTTCGGTGGTTTCACGTACCTTTTTGTAAGCTATAGACTGAATAAAATATTGTGATTGAATTTTATATGCTTGATTATAATGACCTAAAGCGTAATGTAATCTAGCACTTAAATCGAGTAAATTTAACGCGCTGGTATCATAAACATCGCTCGATTTCCCTTCGAGTAAAACTTGCGCTTGCTCTAGGTTTAGTAATGCTTCTTGATAGTTTTCCATTTTTTCAAGTATAAAAGCTTTTTCTATCAGATATTGCAGCTTTACAAAGTGCTGCTCAACCTCTTTAACATACTCGCCCGCAAGAATAATATACCGATAAGCATTTTCAATATCTGGCTCTGCTTTTTTCAACAACGCTCTCGATAAATTTCGATAAATGCTGGCAATAAATTGATTACTCGTATTAGGTTGAATTTCACTTTCCAGTATTCGATTAACTTTGATAGCTTGTTCATAAAGCTTTTGGTTCGTATGATTAATCGCAACATTATTCAAACTATTAAGCGCATAATTATGCTTACCTGCTTTCTTAAAATATTGATAAGCCTGTTCAAAATAAGTGTTAGCTTGACTTTGCTCACCTATATAACTGTATAAAATGCCCAATTCACTATTAATATCACCTAACAAGGCATCATCTGATAATTCATCAGCAATTTGTAATGCCTGATTAAGAACGATGAGTGATTGTTTGTAATCTTTCTTTAAATATAATATCGCGCCAATATTGATCAACCCTCGAGCGGTTAGTTCCTGATCATTCATTGACCGAGCGACGTCTAAACCGTTTTGATAAAGTTGAAAAGCACCGTCGAAATCACCAAGATTCTCCATTGAAAAACCTTTTGTATATGCAAGGTCTGCGATAAATATGCTCGGATTATTCATTTTCTTAGCAAGTTGTAATCCTAGCTCTGACGATGCTTCGCTTAAGCTGTAAAGGGCTTGATCGGCATACGCCGCAGACTGAATACGATAGTAATTCACTTGGTTGGTGATGGGTTGGGTGTTTAATGCTTCTTTATGCTTATTTAATAAAATTAGTGCGGCTTTGGGATCACTGTTGTTGAGCTGTTCTGCCCGTAACAAAAACGTATTAAAGTCATTATCCGTTAGTGACTGCAAAGCGTTTGATTTACAAGATATTAACAATAAAATAAACAGAATGGGGGCACTATTTTGAAAGATTAATTTTACAACGCTTTTCAACAAATTTTCGCCCCAACAGCTTACGCGATAATGTACAAATTACAGTATAAAACGAATTAGTGTAAATAATAAACTATTATTTTTAGTGAAAAATATTACGATGACAATAACATGCTAACATATTTTTTAATATTATTTTTCAGTCACTTGCCAATAACTAGCTTCTATTCTATTGCCATCAAGATCAATAATAAAACAACCGTAATAAGGGTCACCATACTCTGGCCTTGCCCCTGGCTCACCATTACAACGTCCGCCTAAGGCAATTGCGCAATGATAAAAGTCATCAACTTGTTTTTTACTTAAGGCCACAAAACCAAAATGAACACCATTACCCATTGTTGCCGGCTTTTTATCAAAAGGTTGTTGCAGCCAAAATTCAGGATAGCCTTTACCGTATGCCACCGCGTGTTCATATTCGCTGACCAACTCTATACCCAAAATGGCTAATATTGGCGTGTAAAATAATTTGGCCCCAGTTAAGTCATTAGTGCCTACAGACGCATGACATATACTGCGTAAAAGACGATGCTCTATCATAAACTCTCCTTATTAAACGCAAAAAGGTATAGTCTAGAGGCTATACCTTTTTTAATTCATGCTAAATTAGTGTAATACCAAGTTGATTAGTTAACTGCTCATTGTTAATTGAGCGATGAAGAATCAATCCAATTCAACCATATCACCTTTAGATTGCAACCAATCTTTCCGATCGCCTGCCCGCTTTTTAGAGAGCAACATGTCCATCAATTCCATAGTTTCTGAATGGTCGTCTACGGTTAACTGTACTAAGCGACGCGTGTTCGGATCCATGGTAGTTTCACGTAATTGTAATGGATTCATTTCACCTAGACCTTTGAATCGTTGTACGTTGACTTTACCGCGCTTTTTCTCTGCTTCTATACGGTCCAAAATACCGTCTTTTTCTGCTTCATCTAGTGCGTAAAATACTTCTTTACCCACATCAACACGATACAGTGGCGGCATTGCAACATAAACATGCCCAGCTTGTACTAAAGGCAGAAAATGTTGGGTAAATAACGCGCAGAGTAAGGTCGCAATATGTAAACCATCGGAGTCGGCATCGGCAAGAATACAAATTTTACCATAACGTAGTCCCGTCAAATCATCACTATCAGGGTCAATACCTAAAGCGACAGAAATATTATGCACTTCTTCTGAAGCTAATATTTGTCCTGAGTCAACTTCCCAAGTATTTAAAATTTTACCACGCAGCGGCATAATGGCTTGAATTTCACGATCTCGTGCTTGTTTTGCACTACCGCCAGCCGAGTCACCCTCAACTAAAAAAAGCTCAGTACGCAAAATATCTTGGCTACCACAGTCAGTTAACTTACCAGGTAAAGCGGGGCCTTGGGTGACTTTTTTACGAATAATTTTTTTGCTAGCACGTAAACGGCGCTGAGCATTAAAGATACAAAATTCAGCTAATGTTTCCGCAATACTTGTATGCTCGTTCAACCATAAACTAAAAGAGTCTTTTACTACCCCAGTAACAAATGCGGCACATTGGCGAGAAGAAAGTCGTTCTTTAGTTTGACCGGCAAATTGCGGGTCTTCCATTTTCACTGAAAGAATATAAGAACACTTATCCCAGATATCATCTGGCGTTAACTTAACACCTCGTGGCATCAAGTTTCTAAATTCACAAAATTCACGCATTGACTCTAATAGGCCTTGGCGCAGCCCGTTAACATGCGTTCCGCCTTGTACTGTCGGAATTAAGTTTACATAACTTTCACCAACTGACTCGCCACCTTCTGGTAACCAAGTCACCGCCCAGTCAGCCGCTTCATGTTGCGAGCTAAAACTGCCAACAAAAGGTTCTTCCGGCAAGCTTTCATAACCTTTAACCGACTCTTTTAAGTAATCGACTAAACCATCTTCGTAGCACCATTGATATTTTTCATCTTCGTTTTTATCATGAAACTTGATGGTTAATCCGGGACAAAGTACAGCTTTAGCTTTTAATAAATGTACGAGTCTTCGAGCTGAAAACTTGGCAGAATCAAAATAACTAGCGTCTGGCCAAAATTTCACACGTGTACCGGTATTACGACGACCCACGGTACCTGTTTCTCTTAACTCTTCTACTTTATAGCCACTTTCGAAAGCCATTTCGTATACTTTACCGTCGCGCCTAACTGACACGTCTACTCGGGTAGACAAGGCATTGACGACTGAGATCCCCACACCGTGCAAACCACCAGAAAATTGATAATTTTTATTGGAGAACTTACCACCGGCATGCAACTTACAAAAAATAAGCTCTACCCCTGACACTCCCTCTTCTGGATGAATATCAATGGGCATACCACGGCCATCATCAATAACTTCTAATGACTGGTCTTTATCAAGAATCACAGTAATATTTTGTGCATGCCCTGCTAATGCTTCATCAACAGAGTTATCGATTACCTCTTGGCCTATATGATTAGGACGCGTGGTATCGGTATACATGCCAGGACGATGGCGTACAGGGTCAAGGCCACTTAAGACCTCAATGGAGTCGGAATTATATTGTTCGCTCATTTATATGTTCTGATCATTAGGCTGTAATAATGGTAAATTAAAAAATAACGCGATTTTAGGCAAGGAATTTTCATAGTTAATAAAACTATGATCGCCACCTTGCTCCACGACCAATTGGCAATGACGGTATTTTTCAACGGCTTGTTGGTAATCTAACACTTCATCACCGGTTTGTACCATGACCAAGTAATTATTTTTAGATATATTTTGCTGTTCGAGCGCTTTTAGTTCAACTATATGTTGTACGTTAACTTGATAGCGCTCTTTGGTATAAGGGTTTACCTGTTCACCGAGATAATCTGTCATTAATTCGAAGGGCTTAACCGCTGGATTAATCAGCACAGCTTGGAGTTGATATTTTTCAGCTAAGTAAGTGGAAAAATAGCCACCCAAAGATGACCCCATTAATAACCAGGTAGCACTAGGTTCCAGCGCAATAATATCTTCAAGTTGTTTAATAGCGCTATTGGGTGAAGACGCTATTTGGGGACAGTGAAAATTTATTTCAGGAAAATTTTGTGCAAAATATTTTCGCGTATTCTCCGCTTTCATCGATAGTGGCGATGAGTTAAAACCATGAATATATAAAATATTAATCATTGTGACTTATTTTCTCTTTATGTTTAGACAAAGAACACCTTACAGGTTATTTCGCCTGTCTCTGTAAGGGTAAATAGTTGATAGCCCGGTGGTTGTCCATTCGACTTCGCAGTCTCTGAATTTACATCGAACTGTATTGATGTCGCAGGACAGGCATATAAATTTATCTCTCTATCTGGCAGTTTTACCGGCAAAGTTAACGCTTGATGAATATGACCGCAACCAAGTGCTTTAATTGAAGGATACTCGGTTAGCAATTGTTGCAAAGGTGCTTTATTGAGCAAGCCATGATGATCGATAAAAAAGCCAGCATCAACAGCATGATGATGTGTTAACAGCAATTGCGATTTGGTTGAGTTAATTATACTGCCTGCCCTATCACATTCCACTTCATCAATAATACCTGCGGGGGTAGCACTTTTACTTTCTAACAACAGCACTTGCCAATAATCATTTTCGATTACGCTATCTTGACAAAATGGCGCACTGGCAAGGTACTTTTTTAGCAGTGCTGGTTCGTCATGGTTTCCCGCCACATAATAGACCGGCGTGGTAATTTCGCATTCTTCAAAAGCGTTAACAAACAGTTCATAAGATGCTGCGGTATGATCTTGCGTTAAATCACCTGTGAAAACGATGGCATCAATTAATGGCTGTTTTTTTATTGCCAACAGTACATTTTTTAAATTTTGGTATACATTCGCTTGATGGTGTTTGCCATTGCGATCTGCGAATAAGTGGCTGTCACTTAATTGCGCAACAGTAAGTGCTTTAGGGATTATTTTCTGTAACATTAGCTTAAGAGTTTTTAGTCATATTGATATGCACTTGGCCTAATTGTAAACAAAGCTGTAACCACTCTTTTAAAAAATAGTTCACTTGTTGTTTCTCATCAGGTAAATGCATTTTGTCATTGGGGTAATCATAACGTGGCTGTATCTGCTTTACATCTTGATTGCTGATCACTTCAGCCATGCGGGCGTCATGATACAAGCGAACCACCATTTTCGGACGAAATAATTCGGTTAAATTATAGCCGTGAATATTTGCTTCTTGGTTAATCGTCAGTAATGTTGTGTATTTTGTGACTTCATTAATCTGAACTCGATAACTTAAAAAGTCAGAAATAAAGAAACAGCGCTGCTCTCCTGCCAATTCTTTATCAGCAAGTACACGCAGCAGCAACATATAATTGACCTCAAACAAGGACATTAAAGTTGGTAAATGTGGACGATATTTTTTTGCAACAACAGACATTTATTTCCAGCTTGATTTAAGCTTATCAAGATTTAGATCTAACCATTGTAACGCAATAATAGTGGCAGCATTAAGTATCTTTCCCTGTTCAAGTAATTTCTGCGCATCTTTTCGTGCAACCACGTGAACTAAAATATCTTCACCTTCGGACTCTAATCCATAAACACCAGAAACATTCTCGCTATCTACACATGCACAGTAAAGGTGGATACACTCACTCATGCCGCCAGAGCTTGAAAGGTAATTCATCACTTTAATCACTTTATCAGGCGCTAGATCTAAGTCAGCCTCTTCTTTTGCTTCGCGAATCGCGACGTCTAGTGGTATTTCATTTTCTGAAAACATACCGGCAATGAGCTCTAATTGCCAAGGACCTGTGTTACTGCGCAATGCGCCTGAGCGAAATTGTTCAATTAATATTACCGAATCTGTTTTCGGATCATAAGGTAATAATCCAACAGCATCTCCTCGTTCAAAAACCTCTCGTTTTAATACTTTGCTGTAGCCCCCCGCATAAAGCTTATGACGAAATAGATACTCATCAATAGCGAAAAAACCTTGATATTTTCTTGATTTTTCAACTACCTCTACATCAGCTAAACTAAAGCGTAATAAAGGATCTTTGGTCATACTCATGATTAACTCTCTTCTGTTTAAATATATAATTTTCGATTCACTCGCACTTAACATTTTGTTACACTAGAATACCTCCCTAAACACTTATTTTATTTAGCTAATTCCCTATTCGCGATAAGATAGTTACAATTAGAAAGATAATAGCAAGTTCATTATTACAGGAATCGCTTCAAGATGAAAAAAACAATAACCGCACTATTTATTGGCTTTGCATGTGCTGCAAGTAGCTCTTTAGCTAATGCCGAAGATTTACTGTCAGTATATCAGCAAGCAAAAAACAATGATCCGGTTGTTCTTAGAGCGCATGCGCAATTTTTAGCGACAGAAGAAGGTATTGAACAAGCGAGAGCTATATTATTGCCACAATTAAGTGCATCAGCAAGCTATACAGAAAGCGAAAGTGAATTTATTCCTACATCAGATACTGGCCAATCATCAGGCCTACTTCTGACGAATAAAAGTGATACGACTCGCTACGGTATTAATTTAGACATGCAGTTATATAATCATAGCTCTTGGTTAAAACTCGATAATGCCAAGAAAGTTGCCCACCAAAGTGATGTTACTTATCAGTTAGCCAAACAAGATTTAATTGTCCGCGTAACGCAAGCATATTTTCAGGTATTAAGCGCTAAAGATGATTTAGAGTTTTCCATTGCTGAAAAAACAGCTATCGAACGCCAGTTAGAACAAACTAAACAAAGATTCTCTGTTGGTTTAACTGCGGTTACCGATGTTCATGAAGCACAAGCGCAATATGACAATGCCGTAACGGATGAAATCAGAGCAGAAAATAAAGTATTTAATGCCGAAGAAGCTTTACGTGTTATCACCAATATTTATCCTCGTGATTTAAATATTCTAAATACTGAGCGCTTTAGTACCTCTCGTCCATTTCCTGATAGTGCTAACGAATGGCAACAAACTGCAGAAGCTAAAAACCTAGAATTAATCGCAGAAAGAATAAGTATTGATATTGCCAAAGAAAATATTAACATTGCTAGATCTGGTCATTACCCTACATTAAGCTTAACTGGCAGCTACGGTAGCAGCGATCAAGATAATGAAGTCAACGGTACTAATTTTAATAACCCATCACTAGATAGTCACTCAATTGGCATTGCTTTATCTGTGCCTATTTATTCCGGCGGCGGAATAACAAGCAGTGTACGTCAAGCACAAAGCAACTATGTTGCCGCGAGCCAGAATATGGAACAAGCATATCGCAACGTAGTACGAAACACACGTAACGCATATAATACGGTAATCGCAGCAGTATCAGCCATACGTTCATTAGAGCAATCAGTAGTGAGCGCACAAAGCGCATTAAAAGCAACTGAAGCAGGCTTTGAAGTGGGTACACGTACTATTGTTGATGTACTTAACAGCACCAGAAACCTATATAACGCCAAGCGTAACTTATCTTCTACTCGTTATGATTACATTCAAAATGTATTAGCACTAAAACGCGCTGGCGGAACGATTACTGAGCAAGATTTAGCGGACATTAACCAAGGGTTAACGGCCACGCTATAAAACCTATCATGTATTGAAGTGATAAGTACTAGCATCAAAAAAGCAGTATTTAATGTGAGGGACTAACTAATTGGAGTGATAATATCACTCCAATTAATTAACAAATAACAGTTAACAGTTAAAGCCAATAAAAACATTCTATAAGAATAATTATACTCATAAAAACTTAATGCGTATCACTAATAATTTTGAATAATTACAATTAATTACCTTGTCACAGCCAAAATATCCATTCAATAATATCAACCTCTTACAATTATTAACTTTTTTATTGCCCCTCCATTAGCTGATTGATTTTTATATGTTTAGTGTCGGTTTTTTTTACAAAAGTCAATTACCCTTAATTCCAAATTACACCAACCACCTGAAAAATAAGTATTTTTTTTAGCTGGCTTAATAATTGCTTATATATAAATTAATAACAATTTATTTTTACACTACCAATCCAAAATCAATGAAAAGTGATTAATAAGGAATATTTCATGAAATTAAAATTTTTACGGGCTGCTGCGGCAGGTTTGATGTTGACTGTTTGTAGCATTGCAAATGCAGGATTAATAATAAACAATTTTGGCTTAACTTCATCAGATAATACAATTACTTTTGATGAGATTGTATTTGCAGGAAATACTGTTGTAGACACTCAGTATGCAAGTCTAGGGTTAACATTTACTAGTGGTCTGAAATACGATGCTCAGGGTTCATCTTCATTTCCTGGTATCTCAGGTCATTACCTTGGAAATTTCACTCCAGTTATTAATCCGTTTTCAATCTTTTTTAGTGATGATCAAACCGAAGCTGCATTTGGCTTGGCTACAAATCCTCAAACAACGACATTTAACGCTTTATTAAATGGGGTATTGGTTGAATCGTTTTCAACTAGCACTTCTGCCAACAATTCATCACAAGGGTTTTACGGATTTACAGGTATCTTATTTGATGAAATTCAAGTTGCTAGTAATTCTGGTTCGGCTTTAATTGATAATATCCAGTTTAATAATTCATCATCCACAGCAGTTCCTGAACCTTCAACTTTAGCTATTTTTGCTCTAGGTATAATGGGATTGGCGGCTAGACGATTTAAAAAGCAATAATTCCTTCGTACATCCCAACAAGAAAAGCACCTTATATTGCAGGTGCTTTTTTATTGACAATTTAAGAGATATATTCAGGCTCAATATTAACTTCAAACACCTCTGGTTTGATGCTCGACTTAATAGACGATTTTTCCTTTATTTTTCTAACGATAGTCAACCTTTCAACGCTAAATTCAAGGATATCCTGCACATTAAACGTGTTATCAACTAATCCCATGTGTTGTGCTGGTGTTTTAGGGACTTGGTTCTTTTTAAATTTGTTCTTAGTGAGTGATTTTTCATTGGTTAAAACAAAATTATTATAAACCCTAAAAATATCTAACAACATGGCAACATATTTGGGGTTATAAGCCCCGTAACCATTCCATTTTTTACTACTCGTTGCTGTTGGTAGCGGTCTTTCCACCATATTGATCCGTCTACGTGACATTTGAAAATAGTTATCAACACCATGCAGTGAAACATTATAATAAGCGGTTGTATCAATAGGAGTTAATAATTTGAAATCAACATCTTGCGTTGCTGGCATAATATCGTGATGACGATACCATTGTGATTTAACATTTTCTTTTGGAGCTAAATTTACTAAAAACTGCTCGATGTCTGCACATTTAATTTTTTCATCACTTACCCCTTTAGATTTCCGTAGCAGTATCGCGGTTAGCCGTTCTTGTTTTATCAAATCATGATAAATAGCAGGTATAGCCCCTTCAAAGCCAGAATCGTTATCGGCAAATAAATTTACATGATCAACCGTATTATAAAATCGTTTTAATTTTTCAAGGTGCGTTAATAACACATAGGTTTGATGTACTAGCAAATACCTTTCAGGCGTTTTAGTAGCTAGTTCGTCATTTTCTACTGGTTTTAGTGAGCTATCATTATTAGAGATAACATACTGAGCATATCTTCGTTTATAATTATCTTTTTCTGAATCTTTATATTTACGGGCTTCACGTTTGATAAATTTATCATCAGAAGTGTGATCAAGATTCAATGTGCTAGATAAAACAAAGCGAGTATCATTTTCAACACTACATAAGTTTGATAAACCGATCCTTTTGCTTTCACCACCTTTTCTCCAATTAGTATAAAATTTCATTTTATCCATACTAACGTTAAGTGTCTTACCCTTTAATTTATGGAGGTTTTTTTGGGTATGGTATTCTTCAAATTGAAGACACTGCTGATGAAAGAAGGCTATTCTGCCATAAATTGTTTTTGGCGCAATTTCCAAGGTATCTACTAAGCCATTAATGATACCTTTTCGCATTAATGTAATGAAAAGCTGAACATTAACTTGGCTATTTTGCTGCCCCTTTTGAGGGTTGAGTTTGATATTAAACTGAGTTGCACAATGTTTACATTTAACCTGTTATGAGTCGAAATCATTATAGTTAAGAAAACCAGCTGCAAGCTCCTTATTTCTGCGAGAACGAGGTCTTTGGAATATAACTTTATTTCTATTTACCATATCCTTTTTCTTGGCTCTACCATTTAGCTGATATAACTCAGGATGTTCAAATATATTTAGGGTTGAATTTAGACAAACAGGCTTGAGTTTTTGGAACTCTCGTTCTTTACCATTCACCTTTTTAGTGATTGAATGATATCTTCTACCATCAGTAAATTCATTTGCATGACTAGGCAATTCGCCAGTATTGGGACAAGCTTTAATCTTCAGTGAGTATAATGATTGCACTCTATTTAATTCAGTTAAAAAAGCTCTGTTGTTAACAAAGAAACTAGATGAACCGCATTTTTTGCATTTAAAGTCTAATTTTCGCTCATTGGTATTAACAGATTGAAATTCATAATTATCATCTAGCCCCCTAGCTGGTTTACCATTAACTAATTTAGGCTGTTTGATTGGTACGCCATAGTTTTCACAAAAGGTATTACGGCAGTAATTTAACTGAATGCCATTTGAGGCTCTTGGTACTGGAAATTTTTCAGGTGCTTTATGTTTATTATCTTGAGGTGTTTTACTTAATGGTTTTATTTTTGGATTATCAAACGTAATAAGCAATTCTGCGGTCTTTTCCGCATCATACAGTGCAGAATGCGCTTTAGACGATTAAAAGTTAATGTCAAAGCGTTTACAAGCTTTAACTAGACTAATATTTCTCTTTAACTTAAACCGATTTGTTGCCTCAATCATTAAACAACGTGATTTTTGCTTTTCTAATTCAGTGGTATCAATACCAGCTTTTTTAAATTCACAAATTAAAAAGTCAAAATCAAATTTACGATTGAAAAATATTAAGGTAGAATCTTTTATATAATAATAAAAGTTTTGAGCAATATCTTTGAATTTTGGCTTGTCTTTTAAGAACGAATCTTGAAGTTTATGTTTATCAAATGCTTCATCGGTTGATTCTTTACCGTCAGGATCAAGGTAAGTTTGAAATTTGTTGGCGGTGACAGTTTTCTTAATTATTTCAACAGCAGCAAGTTCAATGATTCTATCCTTGCGATAAGCAGGGCTAAAGCCAGTAGTTTCAGTGTCAATTACCAAAAATCGCTTCATCTAAGTCTCCACAATCACCCCTATATACCAATTATAGTACATAGTGCTTAAAATTGCGTAGCCATCTCTTTATGATTTATAAAAGGATTGTTAATCACATATTGATTTGTATTTAGATTTGTTACGTAATTATTTGATATTTATATAATATATAGATGGTACGTAATGAATTACCAAGAAATAAAGCAGTGTAAAATCCACTAAAATCAGAACTTACAACGAAAAATAGGAGGTTTTATCCCTCCTGTTTTGTTAGTCCCTCAGCATTTAATGCTGCTTTTTTATGTTCAGGCCTCTCTCTGACATCCTGTCTTCCTAGGCATTAGTACATCCTTGTACGTCGAAGAACAGTATGTCGTGTTCACATGGATGTGAAAGAACGACGATGTTCGAACTAAAACCTAATTAATCTTCTCGCTTTATCGCGTTAATAATTTTGGTTGTCGAAATTCCATCTTCAAAGTTCAGTACTTTTACTTCGCCACCTGCCGCGATAACTTCCTTACCACCAGCAATATCTTCCACTTTATAATCACCACCTTTAACTAAGACATTAGGTAATATATTGGCAATTAACCGCTGCGGGGTATCTTCACTAAAAGGCACTACCCAATCAACAGCGCCTAAACCAGCAAGTACTGCCATTCGACGATCTACTGGGTTAACAGGGCGACCAGGACCTTTCAATCGTGTCACTGAAGCGTCATCATTAACGGCAACAATTAAGCGGGTACCTAAGGTATTCGCCGTTGTTAAATATGAAACATGACCCGCATGCAGAATATCAAAACAGCCATTGGTCATCACGATAGTCTCTCCACGTGCTTGGGCTAATTCAACGGCAATTTTTAGCTGTCCTTCAGACATAACACCAAAACCACTTTCTTGGCCTGATGACAATTCAGCGCTCAATTCAGCTTCGCTGACTGTCGACGTACCCAATTTACCAACCACAATACCAGCAGCAATATTAGCTAAAGCACTCGCTTGGGTAAATTCAGCTTTTGCCGCTATAGCAAGGGCTAGTGTGGCAATAACTGTATCTCCAGCGCCAGTTACGTCATAAACTTCTTTCGCTTGCGTAGGTAAATGAAATTCTTCTTGATCATGCCGTAATAAGGTCATGCCTTGCTCACTTCGCGTAACTAGCATGGCTGTTAAATCTAGTTCTTTTAGTAGTGCTTGGCCTTTGCTCACAATTTCAGCTTCACTTTTGCAATGGCCCACTACGGCTTCAAACTCGGCAAGGTTAGGCGTAATAAGTGTCGCGCCACGATAACGTGAAAAGTCAGTGCCTTTTGGATCAACCAATACCGGAATATTTTGTGCTTTAGCGATTTGAATAAGTGCCTGAACTTCAGATAATGTGCCTTTGTCGTAATCCGATAATAACAAAAGATCATGCTGAGCAACTAAGGCTTTGGTTTGTTCATTAAGCGGCTGTTTATCAATTTCAGCAAATGATTCTTCAAAATCTAAGCGCAATAATTGCTGATTTCGGCTTAAAATACGCAATTTAGTAATCGTTGGGTGATCGGTAGATTGAATAAATTGACAATTTATATTCATTGCTGACAGCTGTGTTTGCAATGTTGTCGACGCTTCATCTTTACCCGTAATACCTAATAAAGTTACGTGTCCATTTAGCGATGCAATATTCAACGCCACGTTGGCCGCGCCTCCTGGGCGATCTTCGTCTTGATGTATTTTAACAATCGGCACAGGTGCCTCTGGTGAAATACGTTGTGTTGGCCCTGACCAATAACGATCTAACATGATATCACCAACGACTAAAACACGCGCTTTTTCAAAAGCGGGAATATCTACTTTCATCCTGTACCCTATAACAGATATAATAAGCAATATTGTATCACAAGCAATTCAATGAGTTGAAATCATCCCGTGAGTAAAAACAAAGTTTTACAACCAAATTTTAAAATGTCTTACCTATTACCAAAATATTGGCTAACTTGGCTTGGGGTATTTATTCTTTATACCATCTCTTGGCTACCTTATAAGTTCCAGCTATTTCTCGGTAAAATAATCGGTCGCTTACTCTATAAAATAGGCTCAAGTCGTAAGAAAGTTGCTTTACGTAATTTAGAGCTTTGTTTTCCAGATATGCCTGATGCAGAACGCCAAGTTATGCTGAAACGTAATTTTGAGAATACCGGTATTGCTTTATTAGAAACAGGCATGGGTTGGTGGTGGCCGAATTGGCGTGTAAAACGCAAAACCAAAGTTATTGGCCTTGAGCATATAGAAGAAGCACAGAAACAAGGTAAAGGCATACTGTTACTTGCTATGCATTATCTTAGCGTCGAAATTAACTGTAGAGGCATTGGTTACGGACATCCTATGGTGGTATTTTATCGACCACATAACAATCCGTTAATGGAGTATTTTCAGTTCCGAGGTCGTGGCCGTTCGAACAAATATATGCTGGGAAAACGTGATGTCAAAGGCTTACTTAGAGCATTAAAGGAAGGTGAAGCCTGTATTTATTTACCAGATCAAGATTACGGTCGAAATCGTAGTGTTTTTGTACCATTTTTCGCGGTACCCGATGCAGCATCGACTACTGGTACATTAATTTTTGCGCGACAAAAAAATACGCAAACCCACATGTTGATACCAACACGTAACGACGACGGTAGCGGTTACACACTAGAGATCAAACCCATGTTGGAAAACTTTCCAACCGGTGATGACACAACAGATGTATTGAGAATAAATCAAGAGCTAGAAAAAGCTATTATGGTGAAACCTGAACAATATATGTGGTTACACCGCCGCTTTAAAACTCGCCCTAACGAAGATGATCCATCATTGTATAAATAGCTATTGTTAGCTATTGTGTTGTTCAAATTGTAAAATAAGCTGTAAATAATTTATGAAATTTTGGCTACTGAGTATTGTTTCAGGTTTTCTGCTAATTGGCTTGGCCTTAGCTTTATGGCTTAACCAAGAGCTGCTATTTTCCTTCAGCGAAGATGCGGCTGATGATGCTGTTGCAACAAAAGTTGACCGTCATCATGAAGAGAAAGCAGAACCAGTATCAGTAGCAAAAGAAGAAGTGGTTGAAGCTAAGAAAAAGACAAATGCCGCTGCTGATGGTCTTTCTCGCTATTACGCCAATTTACACGGCGAGATGGATGGAAAAGGCCCAAAAATTCGTAATAATATTGTCTACCTGCCAGATCCCGAAGGTGATTTAGAAAAAATATTAGAAGCAAGGCGTTTGATCACTCGACCTTTGCGTAGAAATTGGACCGGCAACACTGACAATCATCCATTTCGCCTTGGCGAAACTTTATATCAAAAGTTATCTGAATACGCCCAAGAAAATGATCTTGAGATGATTTGGTGGCTTAATCGTGACTTTTTGGTTAAAGACGCTTTTAGAATTAATGAAAATATCATCACCACTTCCTATCAAGTAGGTAAAGCCATTGAAGGACATTTTGAAAATGGCCTTTCAATCTACTTTTGTTACCAGCAACGCGCCATTGTTTTGATAGAAAATAGCATTCCTTACTTAGCCAAAGAATGCATGTTATTACCCAAAGGCAGTAACTGATAAAGCTAAATAAGTTAAATAAGTTAACTATTTTAATAACGCTTTAACAATGACCATAACTTCACTATGCTCAGCTGAAAAATCGTCTGCGGGGATCATTGCCAAGCTATTTTGCAGGGTCGCATGATGGCTAAAGTCACGTAATTTACAGTAATTATCGACTAAAGCCTGCTGCTGATGTGCCGTTATTACGCCTATATTAGCTAAATACTCAAGTAAGTTAATATTGTCTGAATAGTCACTCAATTTAGGGTGTTGGGCAGAATGTGCTAAAACCAAATACTGTACTAGAAACTCAATATCAACCAAACCTCCAAGCCCTTGTTTAATATCGACTTCACTCGTAGTAGATTTATCCAAGTGCTGGCGCATTTTATCACGCATTTTTATCACATCTTCGCGTAACAATGCCTTATCACGCGTTCGCATTAAAATATCACGCTTAATTTCTTTAAACCTTGCCGCTAATGCTGCATGGCCATATATGACTCTTGTTCGAACCAACGCTTGATGCTCCCATGTCCAAGCATCATTAGACTGATAATGACCAAAAGTATCGATATGCACCATTAAAAGTCCGGCATTACCTGAAGGCCTCAAGCGCATATCTAGCTCATACAAAATGCCGTTTGCCATGCGGGTATTGAATAAGTGCATCATTCTTTGTGCAAGTTTTAAATAAAATTGTCCTGCAGAAATAGATTTTTCGCCTGAGGTCATTTCAGCGATGTCGGCATCGTGTACAAACACCAAATCTAAATCTGAACTATAACCCAATTCAATCCCACCTAACTTTCCATAACCTATAACAGCAAAACCTTTATCTTGACCGTCTAATTTACTGTTAGGTACACCAAAACGAAGTGCCATTTGTTGCCATGCTAAGTTGGCGACTTCTTCTACAAGCGCTTCGGCTAAGGCAGTTAAATGATCACTGACTTTAGTCAGCGGTAAAATACCGGTGATATCTGCCGCGGCAATACGCAATTGTTTAGCTTGCTTAAATTGGCGCAAAGTGATCATTTGTGCTTCTTGATCTTCCTCTGGAACCCGTAACATAGTTTCACGCAATTCAGCGACATACGAAGACAACAGCGGAGGTTGATGAAATAGTTTAGGGTCAATCAATTCATCGAGTAATATTGGGAATTTAGCAATGTGCTCTGCTACCCAACTGCTGTTGCGACACAAATGAATTAATTGTTTTAATGCGCCTTCATTCTCAAAGAGTAATTCAAGATATGCGGTACGTGTTGCGACTGTTGTTAATACGCCTAATACACGCGCTAAGGTTTGGTCGGTTAACTTTAATTCAGCAAGATGCCACAACACCGTCGGGATTAATTTATCCAGTACATGTCTGCCACGACTCCCCATACTGCGTTTAATCATTTCGCGACGAAAATCTCTTAACGTTAGCCATAACGATTCGCTATGTGAAAACTTAACACCATCTGTATTGTCTAGTAACTGTGGCGACTGCTCAATCCAAGCAATTGATTCTTCATCGCTCCATTGGCTATCCCAAAGAGTTGTCCAATATTGATCAACCGCTTGACGATTTGGACTTTCCTCACCAATAAGCTCTCCAAACTGTTGATGAATGCCCTGCATATGAAAAGTAAGGTGCTGTAGAAAAGTCGTCCAATTGCTACAGTTTTCATCAGCAAGAATAGTGACTAAGCGCTGCTGGTCTAATTCATCATCAGGTAAAGTTTGCGTTTGCTGATCATTTAACGCTTGAATAATGTTTTCAACACGACGTAAAAAGCGATAGCTATCAGTTAAAATTTTCGCGCTCTGTTGTGTGATCTCACCGTGCGTAACTAATAATGGTAAAACGGTCAGTAAATTACGGTGCTGTAAATCGCTATCTCGCCCTCCCCTTATCATCTGAAAAACTTGCACAATAAACTCTACTTCACGAATACCACCAGCACCCAATTTAATATTATTATTAAGCTGCTTGCGTCTAACTTCTTGAGCAATCATAGCTTTCATTCTTCGCAGGCTATCAATAACACTGAAATCAATATAGCGTCGATAAACAAAAGGTCGCAACATGTTAGACAATTGTCCGTGATAATCACTCTCGCCAATCAAACGCGCCTTTAACATCGCATAGCGCTCCCAATCACGCCCCTGATCTTGATAATAATTTTCCATGGCATTAAACGACAGCACTAAAGGCCCACTTTCACCAAAAGGTCGCAAGCGCATATCAACACGATAAACAAAACCATCGGCTGTTTGTTGATTTAACGCGGTAATTAATTTTTGCCCTAAACGGGTAAAAAATAATTGATTGTCGATACTACGCCTAAGCCCTTGTGTTTCACCGGCTTCAGGGTAAACAAAAATTAAATCTATATCTGATGAGAAGTTAAGCTCTTGACCCCCTAATTTTCCCATGCCATAGACCAATAAACTTTGTGGTTCTCCGGCAGAATTAACCGGTACACCCCATTTTTCTTGGCACAGTGTTGATAACCAATCATTGGCTGCAATTATCATGTTATCGGCTAACGACGACAGTCTTTTTAACGATTCATCAAGCGTTATATCCAACAGAAAATCACCAACGGCAATATGCACCATTTGCTCTAAACGAAACATTCTAAGGCAATGTTGCAGTTGCTCCTCTGTTGAGCACTTATCTACATCTTCAGCGAGCATAACTTTATAGTTAGGTGTTTGGGTCGAGAGTAACTGCTCACTGTTAAAAAGTTCAACAAGTAACTCAGGGGCTTGTAAAGCACTACGCAAAATAAAGTCACTCAACGCTAATGCATTTTTAAACAGCACTAAACGCTCTGGCGGTAAGTTGTCGGTAACATTAGGATATTGTTGAGAAAACTGGAGCCAACTTTTAGCTTGCTGGTCTACAAGTAATGGCGGAAAAGGCAAAGCAGATGAATTAGACACGTTATCCTCGATAAAAGCTACAATGGCAAATGAGCAATAATTAATAATGGACAATAAATTAATTTCATTGATATACCTAAAACAATAGACATAATATGTCATAAATGGTATTAATGAATGATAACCATAGCATTTTTGAGGACAGTATGGCAGGAATGCAGCCGCTAAAATTAATGATACTCTTGCTGACGTTATTGCTCTTCGCTTGTACAGATCCAATAAAAGAGCAAATCACCCAGCAAATTCCACTCACAGAACAACGTATTGAACTACTTGCTAAAGCACTGGCGAATGGGCAAGTTCGTAATGCTAATTTAATTAGCCAGTACGGAGAAAGACTATTACAAAGTAAACCAAGTTATAAACCGCTAATTGACGAGTTTTTAAAAGACACTGGCACTAAAGGCCCGATGTTTGTTGCTTTAGTTGATCGATTAAACACGGTAAAAACTCAACCACAAATGTTTGAGAATTCTCAAGCTATTTATGATGAACTATTAAACCTGTATCAAGCTGCCGATCCAGTTTTATATTCTGATGCATTAAGCGACCCACTCAATGTTTTAGCTGATATGTCTGACGGAACTTTGCCGCGTGTTAATGCCATGTCCAAAGCACAAAGTATGGCGGCCAATAAGGCGCAAGACTTTGGCACTGGAGAACAACTTATTGGCAATCCATCATACGGAAGTTGGACGTCTGGCTCTAATGGCATGTCATTTTGGGCTTGGTATGGTATGTACTCGATGATGGGAGACGTATTTGGTTCACGACGCACGAGTTATAGTGATTGGGGCCGTGGCCGAAATTATAGTTATTACAATGATTATGGTCGCAAGCGTTATAGTTCACCCGATCAGCTTCGTAAACAAACTGATTTAGATACCCGCACTAAAAAATCGTTTCAAAGCCGTGGCCAAAAATATACTAGCGCTTACAGTAAAAATAGAACGGGCGCGTCAAGTATCTCTAGTCAAAGTAAAAGTGCACAAACCAGTGCCAATCGATTTGCTAGCAAAACGACCAATAAAAGCGCTTATGCAAAATCAAGTAAAAGTGCCAAAAATGCTAGTTTTAGAAATAGTAAGAGTACAACGTCACGTAGCTTTAGACGTGGAAAGTAGGGATAAATATGAATACCTTTATTGAAATAACAGGCCTAAATATAGAGCTATTAATTTTCTTAGCTATCGATATTACCATTGCTATTATATTACTTGGCGCAATGCGCTTCATCAGCGGTTTGTCGGCCAAAGTAAATTCAACCGACGAGCTTGCCAAAGAAGATAACTTTGCCTTTGGTATCAGTGTTGCAGGCAGTGTTGCAGCATTAGGCATTGTATTAACTGGTGCTATTACAGGTGAAAATGCTGAAAGTTATTTGATGGAAATTATCGGTATGGCAAGTTACGGAATTTTAGGATTAATTTTAATTAAAATTGGCCGAATTTTTCATGACCGCTTTGCCTTAAATAAAATAGACAAAAACGCAGAAATTAAATCACGTAATATTGCTGTTGGCATCGTCGATGCGTCAGGTGCAATTGCCACGGCCATCGTTATTCGCGCCGTATTACTGTGGGTTTATGGCTTAGACATCAGCACATTTACGGCTATTGTTGCCGGCTTTATTGTTTCACAAGCTATGTTAGTGTTAGTTACTCGTCTTAAAGAACGTCAATACGCGAAAAACAATCAGAATCACAGCATGCAAAGCGCTTTTGCTGAAGGTCACGTCGCTTTAGCCATTCGCTACGCGGGCCAAGCTATTAGTACCGCCTTAGCCGTAACAGCTGCCAGTCACTTTTTAACTTATAGCCCAGATACTTTATTGGTTAACTTAGTCGGCTGGTTAGTCTTTGGTATGATCATGACCCTATTGGTTGCTCTACTCACCTCAATTGCTAAACGCCTAGTACTAATGGGCATCAACTTAGTTGAAGAAGTAGACCAACAACACAATATTGGTGTTGCCAGTGTTGAAATGGCGATTAGTATTTCTATCGCACTTATTTTAACGGCGTTAATGTCATAACCTTATCGCAACTTTTCTATTTAAGTCATCAAGCGCTCTTATGCGTTTGATGACTTTCCTGTCACTTAAAAGTAAATAACTCAAGCTAGGAATATCCATGATCATCAACAGAAGTCGGCTTTGGGACGATATTCTCCTGATTTTAACCATGGCTGTTTTAGCAGGTTGTGGGTTGATATACGAATACCTTTTATCGCATTATGCTGGTCGCGTGCTTGGCATCATGGAAAGCACCATATACGCCATGATCGGCCTAATGATTGTCGCTATGGGCTTAGGAGCATTTGCAGCACGGAAAATTCAATGCGCTTTTAATGGTTTTGTTTGGCTAGAGCTTACCATCGCATTTCTAGGTAGTAGCTCAATATTGATCATTGGCGGACTGATAGCGCTAACGCAAACCTTTCCTGAGATATTAGGTAGCATGTTCAACTTGCCGCCAGACGCATACCCACGCGGAGGCCTATTTAAACAACTGAGCTTTATTGCCTTTAATAGCCCTTACTTTTTCGGCTTCATTTTAGGTTTTTTTATTGGCATGGAAATACCGCTAATTGCGCGTATTCGTGAAGAAATACATCAAAAGCATCTTAAAAATAACTTAGGAACTATTTACGGCGCTGATTATATCGGCGCAGGTATCGGCGCGGCGATTTGGGTTATATTTTTATTATCAATAGACATAAGTAAAGCAAGCGCATTAACGGCTGCATTAAACCTGTCCGCAGGTATCATATTTATACTCTATTACTGGCAAAAACTTACCTGGCGAAAAACCTTAATTGCAGCGCATGGTGTTTTGCTAGTATTGATTTTAGCTATATATCAATATGGCAATAGTTGGTTAAGCCAAATGAGTAACTTGCTGTACCTCGATAAAGTCGTTTACAGCGATAAAACCCGTTTTCAACAACTGACTTTTACCCAAAGAAATATGGGGCCTAACGATGGCAACATTATTAACTTCTATTTAAACGGTCGCTTACAGTTTTCATCTTCAGATGAGTTTATTTACCACAGTTATTTAGTTAGCCCTGTATTAGCGGGGTCAGCACGCCATGATAACATTCTTATTATTGGTGGTGGTGACGGCTTAGCACTCAGAGATGTTTTACAATGGCAGCCTAAAAAAGTTACTTTAGTGGATTTAGACACTGAGCTTATTGAGCTGTTTAAGCATCCACATGATAAATTACCGTTATCACTTGCTAACGCCATTGAAGACTTAAATGCCGCCAGTTTACGTGACAAACGTGTTGACATTATTTCTGCTGATGCCTTTATCGCTATCGATAAACTTTTACAAAGCGGACAAACATTCGACGCTATTATCGTTGATTTACCCGATCCTAGCCACCCTGACCTAAATAAACTTTATTCGGTAAACTTTTATGCCCGCTTAAAGCAATTATTGGCTGGCGATGGTTTAATTGGTATTCAATCAGCCAGTCCTTATCACGCTAAAAATGCTTTTATCGCCATTGGTAAAACCGTTCAAGCTGCTGGCTACTCGACCGTTCAGCAATATCATGACAACGTACCCAGTTTTGGCGAATGGGGCTGGACTATTGCCAGTAAAATGGGCGCGAGTCCATTATCAAGACTAAACAGCTTGCCAGAACTACCAGTTTCACACCATTGGCTAACATTACCTATGGTGACCAATGCTTTTGAGTTTTCGCGTGATTTTTATCTAGATAGTGATTCGGTGCCAATTAATTACCTTGGCAGTCATGCCATTTATCAATTACATCAACAAGCTTGGCAAGATCAACAAGGGTTAAATAATGCCCATTTACAGTAAGAGTGATTAAGTTAAACTAAGTGAAGAAATAAAATGAATTAGCACTTGACATATTATGTCACAATGCTAAATTAACCCAGTGCGACATAATATGTCGTTAGTAAAAGCAGTTTTGCTGATTTTACGCTACTTATTAGAACATGAGGATGAACATGAATATTCATAAGATAGCTGACTACTTAAATACCTTGGCAGATGATTCTGACACGGGCATGGTTTTTGATTGCCAACCTATTTCAGGTGAAGTTGATGTATTACAAATAACAGTATTTGGCCGTGAAGAGTTACCTATTTTTGTCTCGGTAACCGATGATCAAATTCTTTGTATCACTTACCTCTGGGGTGAAGAAGAAGTTAAAGCAAACAAATTGAATGAGATGCACGTAAGTATGTTAGAAATGAACATTCCAATGCCGTTATCTTCATTTTCAAAAATTGGTGATAAATATGTCATTTTTGGTGCGCTGGCTATTAGCTCTACCTTTGATGATATCGAACACGAACTAGCGGTATTGAGCAACAATGCACTAGAAATTATTGACGACATGAGTGATTACTTAATTTAAGCAGCCACCTTAGGAGTATTATTATGAGTATTTTTAAAAAAATTATGACCGCCATTCGCGGCGGTGCAACTGAAGTGGGCGAATCAATTATTGACTCAAATGCTACCCGTATTTTTGAACAAGAAATTCGTGACGCAGAAAACCACTTAACCAAAGCTAAACGAGATTTAACCGGTGTTATGGCCCAACAAATGTCATCTAGCCGTGACGTTGAACGCATCAAGCGTGAAGTAGTTGAACATGAAGGCTATGCCGTTCAAGCCCTTGAAAAAGGTGACGACGAACTTGCTTTAGCTGTTGCTGAAAAAATATCAACGCTTGAAAATGAACTCACCACACAGCAGCAAGCACTTGATAGCTTCCAAGGAAATGCTGAGCGCTTAAAAGAGCTAGTGAAAAAGAGTGAACGTCAAGTGGCTGAATACAAGCGTCAATTATCTATGGTGAAAACCACAGAAAGCGTGCAAAAAGCCACTTCAGCAATTACCGATAACTTTTCATCAAGTAATTCTAAGCTATTAAACGCTAAAGACTCTTTAGAGCGCATTAAAGCTAAGCAACAAAAGTTTGATGATCGAATGAAAGCGGCAGAAGTGTTAGAATCTGAAAACTCAGATACTTCACTTGAGGCTAAGCTTAAAGAAGCAGGCATTGGCGCTAGTGACAACAACGCAAATTCAGTATTAGAGCGTTTAAAAGCTAAACAAAAGTAGATAACACATTGCTATCACCGCTTTGCATTTATGATGCAAAGCGGTTTTTTAGCTTAATTTAGGTCGATTATTCGCCATAATATTCGGAGCAAACAGTGAGTTTTTTTAAAAACATATTCAAAAAGCCAACACAAGAGCGCAAACTCAATAATGTCAAAGAACTCACCTTAGGTGATATTATTGTTATGTCAGACAGTTTTGGTTTGCCAACGGCACTGCGAGCACAAGAATTTCAAGTCAGTGCGGTTAACAGTTATGAATTTGAGCATAAAACTCAAGCTGAGTGGGTTTTACAAGGCAATAATGACTTAGAGTTATACTTAACATTGGACGTTGACGATAAAACCTACTTAAAGTTTTCCCTGAAAATATTACATCAAGATGTTGAAACACTGTTTGATCTTGAGCAATTTGCTGAAGTTTTCGATGAACCCGGCCAAGCTCAATTAACGCGTATAAAAGATAGCAACAATACTGCCGGCTGGAGCAGCGAAATTTACCAGCAAAGTAGCTATGCGCAAGTGGGTTACTTTCATCGTAAAGATTATCGCAAAGATGCACTTTCAGCCTATGAAGGTAAGGACAGCGGCGAGCAGTTTGAACTATATGCACTGTTTAATGAAGACCAAGACAAAGGCCTAGATATTGAAGTGTGGCAAGACGGTGACACCGAAGTATTTTTAACCTTATTTAGACCCACCACAGATATTGTTGATATGTATCCAGGGAGTTAATTGTGTCGCGAAAAATCCCCGAGAAATGGCAATCATCAATCAAAGCAGTAAAAGCGGTACAAGTTGCTTTTGATATGGATGAAAAAATTCAGCTCGCCATTAGAAAGCAAGCTTTGGAGGCTGGTATTAGCCCTTCAGAGCAAATTAGAGATATTTTAGGGCTACCAACTAACAAACGTCCAAAGCGCCCAAGATTAACCGTCAGCTTATCTGCTGATGATTATGCTTTGCTTGGCGAAAAGTATGACTTGCTTGCAGAACAACAACTTGAAATTAAGAAAAAATTAATGGATGATTTAATCAATTACGTTGATAACACCCTAATTGATTAACGCTGAGCTTTATTTAATTAGTTTCAACCATTAGACAATGTAAGTAAGAGGTTCAAATGATAGTCGTTCAAAAAGCTATGGAAAAAACTAATTTATACCGTGTTGATGACTTCGGGGTAAAAAACTACAACTACGGCTTTATTGGCACTATCTCTTTAGTTTTATTTTTGTCCTTAAATTTATCATTAGGTTATATCACTTATCAAGCTGAACTCGGGCTTACAGATTCACCTGTTAAAAGCTATGCAGATGCCATTTGGCTGATGGTCATGTCCTCTACTACCATTGGTTTTGGCGATGTTTATCCCATCAGTTTTATTGGCCGAGCATCTGTCTTTATTATGTTTATTTTGGGTATCGGTTTACTTGGCGGCATGGGGGCGGTATTTGTTAATAAAATATTTGGCTTTGCTGATACCAATATTAAAAATCGAGAGTTAAGAATGCAAAACTCACAAATTATTGCTCAAAACACAGAAATTAATAAAAAACTTTTAGCGTTAGAAGAAAAATTAGAAGCGTTAACCAAAGCACTTAATAAATAACCTCAGCTTACCAATTCTGAAAACAAGTCAGAATACAGCTATTATCTTAGCTGTATTCAATTATCAATATCCACAAAAACACCTTATTAAACGACACTTACCGCTAAAGTGATTCTGCTAATTAATAGCTTTTGGGAGTGTGATAATTTTGTGCCATACTAGCTTAGAACATTCAAACTTAATAAAAAACACAGGGATCCCATTATGTTATTAAAAAAATTAACGCTTGTAGCCTTAGTTGCCATTATTAGCGGTTGTGCAAATAACTCAGCACTAGAAGCAAATATTTCACAATTAAACCAAAAAGTTGATAATTTAACAGAAAAAGTGAATAGCTTATCTTCTCAAACTAAAGCTGTTTCAGCTGAAGTAAACGAATTGGGAATGGCACAAGAGCAAACAAACCAAGCTGTAAAAGATACCAACGAACGTATTGATAATGTCGTTGCTAGCTATAAAAAGTAAGAAGTCTGCCGCGAGCTTAAATGCACTAGGTTGAATTAATAAAAAACACTAAACCTTAGTTTAGTGTTTTTTTATTGTTAATGGCGGGGAACGTGTTAATGCACATGCAATTGCGTGACTAAACCTTTTGGGTTTTCGACTTGATCTAGTAAGAGCATTTTATCGTCAGGTGAGTCGCCAACAAATGCTGTTACAGCAGGAGTGATTTCAGTTTTACTTACATCACCATCATCACCTGTTAGTGGGCTATGTACTTCTATTAATCTTTTATCGGGTTCATAGGATAATTTTATTGTTTGATCAACAATGCGCACCGGTGTGTTGATTTCAATATGCTGATATAGCCACTCGATATCATCATCATATAAGCGAATACAGCCTGAGCTAGCTCGCATACCAATACCAAAACGCTGATTTGACCCATGCAATAAATAGACACTTGTACCTAGACGTAAGGCATATTTACCAAATGGATTTTTAGGTCCTGCAGGCACTTCATCAGCTAACTTCCTGCCATGTTCAGCAAAATAACGCGCTTTCATTTCACTTGTTGGACGCCAAACAGGATCTTTACGTTTTTCACTTATGTAACTCACCGTCTTAGGCGTTTCTAACCCTTGTCTGCCAATGCCAACGGGGAAAACATGCACCTTGTCACTATTTTCGGGAAAATAATACAAGCGTAACTCGGGCAAATTAATAATAATACCTTCACGCTTGCCAAACGGCAGTAGCATTTGAGTTGGAATAACCAGTTTATGCCCAACAGTAGGTAAAAAAGGATCAACACCAGGATTGGCGGCCATTAGCGCAAGAAAACCGACATCATATTGCTCAGCAATAAGTTGAAAGTAATCCCCCTTGGCAACTTCATGATATTGCGGTTCACCAATTAATCTTGAACCTGCCTCAGGTAGCGAATATATTTTTGCAAAACTTACCGTCGTCATAAAACTAGACAGCAATAAAATATAGCTCATAGCGATAAGTATGAGCTTGGCTGAGAAAAAACTTTTAATCAAAATAACGGCGGTCACTCTACGGGTTAAATAAATATCATAAACTAATCTAGTTTATTACTAAATTTGAATAAATGACCAATGAACATCAGCAGTTTAAAATGATAAATACTAATATTACTCAAGCCAATATGGCGGCATGGCAATTGCTATAGCCTTAGTATTGTCTAGTGCCACTAACAAGCCTTCGACTTTACTTTGTTGCCACTGAACGATTTTTTTAGGCGGATCAGAAAGTTTCTCTAATTGCAGCTGGATAATCCAAAGCGATTGTAATTCACTTATGCCTTGCTGCAAGTCTAACCAAGGGCGACGAAATTTATCACGCAATTCGTTATCAAATAATCCCGCAAGCCAAGTACCGGTTAATGAGCTTCGATATAGGGGTTTGCTTTGTGCTATGTACCTTTGACAGTGTGAGCTCGCCATATTTTTCATCTGAGTACTAATTTCACTTAAGCTAAATTGAATTTTATCTTGAGCAAATTTAATTAGTGTTTCGCCGCCTTCATAATTATCTACAGCCTTATTTTCACTGCGTAATAAATACAGCTGTAATATCGAAAGCTGCAGTTGATTAAAGCGGCTATTATGTAGCAGTTGGCAAATGTCTTCATTGTTGGGAAATCGACGTTTTTCTATTTTAAGTTGCTTAATAAGTTGCTTACTAAAATCAAGTTTTTTACGGTAATTACCCGTTTTATTGGTAAGCTCACGTAAATGTATCGCGTTATCAACCCAAGCAAGTAAATGAATAAAATGGCTTAATTCATTTCTGATAAGCAATTCTTCTTCTGTTAAGTAATCCGCGAACAACCAAAAACCATGACGTAAAACCGCTAGGTTTGCTTTTACTTTCACTAATTCATCTAAGGTTTGAGTCGCTAAATAGCCCTCAATACTTTTTTGTAGCAGGGTAAGACCGTGACCTAGCCCATACGTAAAGGCTTGTGCAATCGAGTTACTTCGATTTTCACAAATATAACTTGTTTGCTGAACTTGCTCAACAGCTGGCTCAGTGCGCCAAAGTGCATAGCCTCGTGCCGCTTTACTTTTGATACCAGGGCGAAGTGCTAGCGCTTTAAAAAGCAACGACGCTAAGTTAAACAATGCTGACGTATCGCCTTGAACTAACTCAAATTCAAGTTCATGAATGGTTTCTTTTTTCTCAGCGCTGGCAATCTCACCTTGGTCATAAGCCAACTCAACTTCATTGCCATTAGCATCGGTAATTAGCCAAGTGCAACGTTTAAAATCGGTATTGAATAAAGCGACTAGTTCATGTTGAATATTTGCTACTGATTGTCCCGATTGCCAAATTTCATCTGGAAAAAGTGATAAAATAGGGAAGTCACTTTCAATATTAACATTATATTCCGGACGACTATGCAAACCACCAACAACCTGCCCTGCGGTTTTAATAGTTTGTTCAATATGATTATTACTACGGCGAACTCTCAATCCCATGTCATGTTGTCGTAAATTCAACTCTGGGGTATCAAAATAGCAATTTGCGAGCTGCTTTTCTTGATAGCTAAAGTGAATATTTTCACGGCCAAATACTTGGGTTATTTTTTCTACAGTGTTATCGCCTAAAACTAAATATTTAAGCTCTATTTCGGTCGTCATACTTTTCCAATATTAGTTATAAATCAAGCCTATTAACTGCAACGACAATCTTTTGAGATTGTTTTTCGTACAATGGCAGCAAATAATAACCTCAATATTACATGATTGATATTTTATAGCAAAAATCTTAGAAATCTAAGCGACATCACTTGCTATCATACCTGCAAAGTCCTACTATCTTTGCCATTCCTGTTTAAAATGGCGCTATTGGTTATTTCATGATGAACATAAAACAAACATTCGTTACCCTACTATTATTAATTTCCTTATTTTCTCTCGCTGAAGAGGCGAATTCGTCGACTACTGCTGGATATATCTCTGAAGATTTAATTGTTTATATGCACACCGGTGCTGGCAAAAATTATCGTATACAAGGTACGGTAAACTCAGGTGAAAAAGTCGTACTAACGGGTAAGTCTAACAATGAATACAGCGAAATTATTACTGATAAAGACCGTACCGGTTGGATTGAAAGCAAGCATGTTTCAACAAAACCAGGCATGCGTTACGTTATTGCTGATCTCAATGAAAAGCTCGCTAGTTTTCAAGCGGGAAAAAGTCACATTACTCAGCAACTAAACGAAGCAGTTATCGAAATTGATGCATTAAAATCAGAACGTAGTGATTTACAAAATAGCATATCAGCACTCAATATGGATTTAACACAAACTAAATCACAATTGAAAAATCAAGACACTAGTATTAAAAAACAATGGTTTTTTAATGGCGCAATCGTCTTAGGTATTGGTTTATTATTTGGTTTGATCTTACCGCGCTTATTTTCAAAGCGTAAAGCAAGCATGGAAAACTGGGGTTAACTTTTTAATTATAATTTAAGAAGTCACCTATAAATTACTCATAGAATTGAAACTCATATTTTGAAATTACATAAATT
The DNA here is from genome assembly GCF_002076895.1 of Cognaticolwellia beringensis. Taxonomy (NCBI): domain Bacteria; kingdom Pseudomonadati; phylum Pseudomonadota; class Gammaproteobacteria; order Alteromonadales; family Colwelliaceae; genus Cognaticolwellia; species Cognaticolwellia beringensis. Next base: position 2,966,109 of record NZ_CP020465.1, on the reverse strand, counting down.
ATCTTACACGTTATTTTTATTTTGCTTTTTTACGTCTGCAGAACCTTGGATCGACACATCAAATATATACCTCAGAGCAAGTATTCAGCAACTTGCTGACGCTGGCCATATAAACACCCCCGTAACAACATTTCCATTAATGTGGTTAGATATAGGGCGAGACTTAAAGCATGTAGAATACTCCTCGTTAAATAGTTCTGAAAAACAAGCCTTTGATTATGTAAATCATCAATTTCGTATGGCTAAAAAAAACAGTAAGAAATTAGAATTCAATACCGCCAATAAAGACAAACGTTTCACAAGTTTTGGTGAGGACTTTAGAGATAAAAATAATATAAAAATCCAAACGAGTCATATGACAGACTCTTTTGCTTTTGGTCTTTCAACAACTTATACCTTCTCACCACAAGATAACGACAAAACTCGTTTTGATGGTAGTTATGTTGCCGGTTTTATCGGCAACTGGGTGGTTTCTGTAGGGAAACAAGATCGATGGTGGGGTCCAGGTTGGGACAGCAATTTAAGCTTAACCAATAACGCTAGGCCTATTCCTGCGATTTCGTTATCAAGAAGATCTGCAATGCCACTAGAAATTCCATTTACTGAAATTGAAATTCCTTGGACCGTAACTTCTTTTATGGGCGTTATGGACGATAATCGCGTTATTGATGACACCTTGCTCTGGGGCTTTAGGCTAAATTTCCTACCATTTGATGGTTTAGAAGTCGGCATTACTCGTTTAGCGCAATTTGGCGGCAAAGGCCGTTCAAAAAGCTTAGGCACTTTTTGGAATGTGTTATTAGGCAAAGATAATTGTGGCGCTTCAGGACTCGATTGTGGCGTAAATAAAGAAAACGAACCTGGCAATCAACAAGCCGGATACGATTTACGCTATTCATTTAGCGTACTCAATACCCCTATCGGTCTGTATGGTCAATATTTTGCAGAGGATGGCGACAATAGTGGTTCTTCATTAAGTTTCTTAACTGAACCACAAGTACAAGTAGGTATAGATACCCATTTAAGACTTTTTTCAGCGCCAACCACAATTTACTTAGAATACACCGATACCTACGCTGATTGCTCAGATACTGATAATAGCAGTGTTGGTAACTGCTTCTATGAACATCATATTTACCATACCGGTATGCGTTATCAACAAAGAACCTTAGGTAATTTATACGATAACGATGCTACCAGCGTGGTTTTAGGCTTTATTACTACCATCAGCCAAAATACCAATGTCACGAGCAAAATTCGTCATTTACAGCTTAATAAAGATAACAACGACAAAGCGCCGAATAATATCCTTATTGGTAACCCACTGACAAAAATCGCCGAAGACATGATCATGATTTCGACTAAAGTTCAGCATAGTTACAAAAACTGGCGCTACACGTTAGGTTTAGACCTCAGTAACTCTAAATTCGAAAATGCGATTGCAGATAAGAATCAAGCAAACTTATTTTTAAAAGTTGAATATAACTTATAAAATATATTTGACTAATTAAGTAGTCTATATTCAATAGGTAAATGGATAAATACAAGATATAAAACATAACCAGTAGTTATGATGTTTATCAATTTTATATCTTCGTATTGTTCATTTTACCTCTAAAAAATGATCAGTTAATTAATAAGTTTGATTAAACTTCAATCAAATAACTTAGCTTTTTACTGAATATAATTGTTATATCATCTGTCAGTAGTTATTAACTCTACTATTAAAGAAGAATCCCCCTCGATAATATAAATATTTAAGCTGTTGATTTGATAGCCACCTGAAAAGAAATATTTATCTAATTCGACATAAACTCGTCATTAACTTTCCTTAAATCAATTCATATTTAACTTATCGTTACATATTGTAACAAAATAATGCATACTTGATAATCAACTGGTTTTAAAGGATTAACTCACCAGCATTACTATTAGTTTTAAGAGAGATACTAATGCGTGTTTATTTCGACATTTTACACCTCTATTATTTGCCACAATATTTGCCCGTAAAAAATGCATTAGAAGCCAAAAATATTGAATGTATTTTTATTCTATATCAACAAGAGCATTTAAATAATACTTTAGAGAATTATGTAAAAAATCATAATTTGAATTATGTTTGGGTAAATGACAGAAAAGATGCTAAAAAAATATACTTAGAAGCTAAGCCTGAATGGATAATTTTTGGTAACGCTACCGATGACTTAAATGAAATACATTGTTTTTCAAAAACAGCATTATTGCAGCATGGTATAGGTCCAAAAGCATGCTACTACGATGTTTCTTATTCCCCAATAATGTATCGTTTTGTTGAAGGAAAACACAGACTAGAAAGATTACAGAAAATTTTTCCGAAAAAAATATTTATTGATACCGGCTATGCGAAGCTTGATCCTATTATCAATAATACTGAAACTAAAATAACGCTTGAAAGTTTAGCATTAGATCCCACTAAGAAAACTATTCTTTATGCTCCTACTTTTTATCCTAGTTCTATTGAATGTTTACCACAAAATTTTCCTGATCTTTTTAAAGAATACAATATTATTATCAAGCCCCATTTTTTTTCTTTAATTAAAAGTAAGTATAAATCACAAAAAGAAAAATTAATAAACTGGAGCCGTTATGCAAATGTATATGCTTGTGATGTTGATGATGTCTCTATCCTACCATTTATGCAACTTGCCTCTTTAATGATCAGTGATGCATCGTCAACCCTCTTCGAATTCACAGCTCTCAATAAGCCCGCTATCTGGTGTGATTTTTATAAACTACGATGGTCTTATCGTGGCATATTTAAATTTAGATTAAATAAAAGATTAGATACTGACTTAAGTTACTTTGGAAAAGTTGCCGCAAGAGTAACAAATATAAAGGAGCTTATTGAAAATACAAAATTGCATCTGAATGAACCACAATTAAACGAAGTAAACAGACTCGAAATGTCTGAACATTTAACCGGTAAAGTTGACGGTAAATGTAGTGAAAGAATTGCCGAATTTATTGTAGGTGAATGTGCATGAGAGTTATAACTTTTGGCACTTTTGATGTATTTCACGTTGGTCACGTCAATATTTTAGAGCGAGCTAAACTTCAGGGGGTACATCTAATAGTAGGCGTTTCGTCAGATAATTTGAATTTGGAAAAGAAAACTAGATATCCTATATATTCAGAAGATGACAGACAACATATCATCAGTTCATTGCGCTGCGTAGACGAAGTATTTCTTGAACAATCTTTAGAGCTAAAAGCGGAGTACATTAAAAAATACAATGCCGATATTCTCGTGATGGGTGATGATTGGCAAGGTAAGTTTGATCATTTGAAAGATCTTTGCAAAGTTATTTATTTACCAAGAACACCATCAGTTTCCACAACAGAAATTATTGAAGTGGTGAAAACTAAACGAAACTAAAGTTAAATGACTAAGCCGTTATAATACCGCTTGTTTTTCCTTATTAAAACTTCCAGTAGTTTAGCTCTTTCCGCATTTTCAATGCCCTAATTAAGTTCATCGGCTTAGTTTTAGCTGGACGCTTACCAGAATCAATCATACTATCAACAGCATCTAGCACTCGTTGAGCTGACTGCCCATCTTGTTTTGGGTGCGTTTCACTGATAAACCTCTCAATATTCGCCATTAAAGACTTAGGTCGAGACAAAGCATTTTCTAACGCAAGCTCTAATTGACTTGGCTGATTGATATCAAGTAAATAGTCACTTGGCGAGATGTTATTAAATGTCACTACCGGCTTCCCCTGCAACAAAAACATAATAAGCACTGACGATGTATCACAAAGCATCACATCAGCCTCTTGCAACAGTGGAATAACATTATCAGTTTCAATAAAGGTTAAATGTTCGCTTTGGATGGCTTTATATTGGTCAACAATTCCTGCATCCATTTTCGGGTGAAATTGAATTTTCCATTGCCATTTTCCTGACTGGCTTAACCTCTTAATCGTTTCTAACAATATTGGAGCACAAGTTAAATTGCGTGAAAATGTTGAACACATCAGAATCATTGGTTTTCTATTATCAGCATCAGCTTTGCTCGTCTTTACAAAAAGTGGATCTAAAGCCGGCCAACCTGTTTCAACAACCGAAAAATGTCCGTGCTGTTGTGCTAATAATTGAAATTTTTCAGTGGTATTTGGTCCTTGAGTACAATAAAGATCAAAACACCCTCTAATATTAAAATGATCTTCGAGTCCTCTTCTATTTAGCTTTCCAGAATTAAAGCCATGAAAAACTGCCACTTTTAAACCTGGTATGAAGCTAGGTACGGTATTTCCTGGTACAAAAACAGCAAGCGGATCATATTCTTTTATTGCTTTTATTGATTCAATTTTTACTTCATTACGTTGTAAAAATTCATTATTAATTTCGCTGCCATACAAGAACCAGCGTACTTCACCACCATTTTCCTTTATGGTTTTTTGCAGCGGTCTTAAAATAGCAAAACTGTAATTTTGGCTGATAAAAAAAAGGTACTTTTTAACTGTCATAAGGAGAATCTCTACAATTAAGTGCCATGCACATTGCAACTTGGTGTTTCCAGCTAGTTTAGCTGATAATTAAACTTCAATAATAACAAAAAGCTACACATCTCTGTTGCTATTGCGAATGGCTTCTTGTAATGGTCTTAAAATAGCGAAACTATAGTGTTGAGATATATTTAAAACAAACTTTTTTGCTTGCATTTTTGGCTCATCAAATAGTGCAATTATAGAATCGCAGATATTAGCAAGATATATGTTAAAAATCAGCTACAGATAAATCAAACTTAAGATCAAACTTAAGAATAAGGTTATATACAGAAAAAAAACCTTATAACTTATAATATATAACAAAATCACAATTGACATCACAGTGATAAGTGCGCTATTAATAACGTACTCACTATTTATTAAACAAAAAACTTAAGCAAAAGCATAAATGAAAAATTTCACTAACATGATTCGAATTAACCTCCTCCTCGCATTATCAACGCGCGGCTAGGTTTTATTGCTTGAAAAATAAATAGATAACATAATAAAACACTAAACCCGCGCTATTCAACGCGGGTTTTTTTATGCTCGTTATTTAGCGTAAACACTTTTAAATCAGGGACAAACATGGGCATTTCTAACGATAAAGTAATTATTTTTGACACAACATTACGTGATGGCGAACAGGCATTGAACGCGAGTTTATCGGTACACGAAAAGTTACAAATAGCACACGCTATTGAACGTTTAGGTGTCGACATTATGGAAGTGGGTTTTCCAGTATCGTCACCGGGTGATTTCCAGTCTGTACAAGAGATTGCACGCACAGTGAAAAACGCTCGAGTTTGTGCCTTAGCGCGAGCGGTTGAAGCTGATATTAAAGCCTGTGCAGATGCCTTGAAGCCTGCAGATCAATTTCGTATTCATACCTTCATTTCTACTTCTGATGTGCATGTTCAACAAAAATTGAAAAAAAGCTTTGCTGATGTGCAAGCCATGGCAATACATGCCATTAAATATGCCCGTCGCTTTACCGATGATGTCGAGTTCTCCTGTGAAGATGCGGGTAGAACCCCAATCGACAACTTATGCCGCATGGTTGAACAAGCCATTATAGCGGGTGCTACAACCGTCAATATTCCTGATACGGTGGGTTATACTTTACCAAACGAATTTGGCGGCATTATCGAAACTTTATTTAATCGCGTACCTAATATTGATAAAGCGGTTATCTCTGTGCATTGTCATAATGATTTAGGTTTAGCCGTAGCTAACTCAATGTCAGCAGTGCAAGCCGGTGCAAGGCAAATTGAATGTACCATTAACGGCATTGGTGAGCGTGCAGGTAATTGTTCACTTGAAGAAGTCGCCATGATTATGAAAACTCGCCATGAATTATTGGGCGTGCATACTCAAATTAATCATCACGAAATTGCCCGTACGTCAAAATTAGTCAGTCAACTTTGTAATATGCCAGTACAGTTAAATAAAGCGATTGTTGGCGGTAATGCTTTTAGTCATTCTTCGGGGATACATCAAGATGGAATGCTAAAAGCCAGTAATACATATGAGATTATGACACCAGAAAGTGTCGGTATCAGTAAAACCAAGTTGAATCTAACCTCGCGCAGTGGTCGACATGTTATTAAACATCGTATGGAAAGCTTAGGTTATCAAGAGTCTGATTATGAAATAGAAACACTTTATGCTGACTTTTTAGCCTTAGCGGATAAAAAAGGCCAAGTCTTCGATGATGACTTAGAAGCTTTACTATTTAATATTAAACAACAAGACCAGCAAGACTTTTATCGCTTACAAACGGTAAACGTGCAAAGCGGCGGTAGTGAGTTTGCTACTTCGAGCATCAAACTTGCCATCGGCGATGAACATAAAATCGTTTCTGCAACCGGTAATGGTCCTGTAGATGCCCTTTATCGAGCAATTAAAAAAGCCATTGATATTGAATTTGAAGTAAGCGATTACAAAATTTCAAACAAAGGTGAAGGTGAAGATGGTTTAGGTAAAGCCGATATTGTTGTCTCGTGGCAAGGCCGGAATTTTCATGGCTACGGCTTAGATACCGACGTTATTAAAGCTTCAGGCCATGCCTTAGTTAATGCGCTTAACGGTATTCATCGTGCTATTACCATTGCCGAGCTTAAAACTGAGCTAAAAACAGAACAAAATATCGAGTTTGTAAAAGAAGCGGCTATTGATGGTCAAAACCAAATATAGCCAAATCAATATAAACAGATAAAGACTAGCTAAACTTAGCTAGTCTTAAATTAAATTCAATTAATATATTTATAGGTTTAAAACACTATGTCGAAGATTGCAGTATTAGCCGGTGACGGTATCGGGCCAGAAGTTATGGCTCAAGCAGAAAAAGTATTACAAACAGTTGCCCAACAGTATGACTTTGAAATAAGTACTCAGCATTATGACGTCGGCGGCTGTGCTATCGACAATCACGGTAAAGCACTACCAGCAAGTACCATCGAAGGCTGCGAACAAGCCGATGCCATTTTATTTGGTTCGGTCGGTGGCCCAAAATGGAGTCACTTACCTCCAACTGAGCAACCAGAAAGAGCCTCTTTGCTTGATTTACGTAGCCATTTCGGACTATTTTGCAACATGCGCCCAGCAAAACTACAAAGCGCAATGTCACATCTTTCACCACTTCGCGCTGATATTTCGCAAGCAGGTTTTGATATTTTAGTGATTCGAGAGTTAACCGGTGGTATTTATTTTGGCGAGCCTAAAGGGCGGAAAAATCAAGGGCAAGAAGATGAAGCAGCCTTTGATACCATGATTTACTCTCGTAAAGAGATAAGCCGAATAGCACACCTTGCCTTTCAATCAGCTGAGAAACGTCGTAACAAGGTTATATCAATCGATAAGGCCAATGTATTAGCTTCGTCTCAATTATGGCGAGAAGTAGTTATAGAGGTTTCAAAAGACTACCCTAACGTAGCTCTTGAGCACATGTATGTTGATAACGCAGCAATGCAATTAGTTCGCAATCCAGCTCAGTTCGACGTCATGTTATGCTCTAACCTTTTTGGCGATATTTTATCTGACATCTGCGCCATGATAACTGGCTCTATGGGATTATTACCTTCAGCAAGCTTAAATGAGCAAGGCTTTGGTATGTATGAACCCGCTGGTGGCACGGCGCCAGATATCGCAGGAAAAGGTATTGCTAACCCTATCGCTCAAATTCTTTCAGTGGCATTAATGCTGCGTCACAGCTTAAATCAGGTTGAAGCAGCTAACGCTATCGAAAATGCCGTGGCAGACGCACTAAACGCAGGTAACTTTACCGGCGATCTATTAAGTGAAGATCAACGCCACAACGCTAAGTCTACCAACGAAATGGGCGATATTATCTGCCAATATATTCGTGATAACCAAACAACTTCAGGAGCAAAATAGCATGGCAACCACCTTATACGAAAAATTATGGCAAAGTCATGTCATTGAAGAAAAAGCCGACGAGACACCATTGATCTTCGTTGATCGTCACTTAATCCATGAAGTGACTTCACCACAAGCTTTTGCCAATTTAAAATTTCATAATCGTGTATTACGCCACCCTGAACGTACCATCGCGACAATGGATCATAATATTTCTACTCGTTCCATTGAAATTAATGCCGCGGGTGAAGGTGCAGCAAATCAATTACGTACATTAGAAAAAAATTGTAAAGAATTCGGTATTGAATTATTTGGCATGGGCCATAAAAACCAAGGTGTTGTGCATGTAATGGGGCCGGAACTTGGCTTAACGTTACCCGGTACGGTTATTGTTTGTGGTGACTCGCATACTGCTACACATGGTGCTTTTGGCGCTTTAGCATTTGGTATTGGTACCTCTGAAGTTGAGCATGTATTTGCTACTCAAACTTTACGTCAAACAAAAGCTAAAACCATGCGAATTGAAGTAAAAGGCCAAGTCGCTCCTGGCATCAGCGCTAAAGATATTATCTTAGCGATTATTGGCAAAACTGGCAGCGCAGGCGCAACCGGTTATGTAGTTGAATACTGTGGTGATGCTATTGAGCGCTTAACCATGGAAGAGCGCATGACGGTGTGTAATATGAGTATTGAATTTGGTGCTAAAGCGGGCCTTATCGCGCCAGACGAAACCACTTTTGAATACTTAAAGGGCAAAGATTACTCGCCAAAAGGCGAAGTATGGGAGCAAGCGGTGAATGATTGGAAACAGCTAAGATCAGATACTGATGCAACTTTTGATAGCTATTTAACGCTTGAAGCAAAAGACATTAAAACCCAAGTTACTTGGGGAACAACACCGGGTCAAGTGACCCAAGTTGATAATGTTGTGCCATCACCAGAAGACTTTTCTGACCCTGTAGAGCGCGAGTCTTGTGTTGCAGCCTTAAAATACATGGGCTTAACCGCGGGTACAAAAATTACTGATATCACGATCAATAAAGTGTTTATTGGCTCATGTACGAACTCTAGAATTGAAGATTTACGTGCTGCAGCAGCGATTGCCAAAGGTAAAAAAGTATCTCCAACAGTTGATGCTATTGTAGTTCCTGGCTCTTACCGCGTTAAAGCACAAGCCGAAGCTGAAGGCTTAGCACAAACTTTTATTGATGCAGGTTTTGAATGGCGCTTACCTGGTTGTTCAATGTGTTTAGGCATGAATGATGACGTGTTAACCGAAGGCGACCGTTGTGCTTCTACCAGTAATCGTAACTTTGAAGGCCGACAAGGCCGTGGTAGCCGTACACATTTAGTTAGCCCTGAGTTAGCCGCTGCCTCTGCTATTGCAGGACACTTTGTCGACTTAACGACTATTAACAAACAAGTTCAAGGAGCATAGCATGGAAAATTTTACCCAACATTATGGTTTAGTTGTGCCATTGGACGCAGCAAATGTCGATACCGATCAAATAATCCCGAAACAGTTTTTACAAAAAACTACGCGAACAGGATTTGGCCAGCATTTATTTAATGATTGGCGCTATTTAGATAATGAAGGCAAAGTAGATAATCCTGAATTTATTCTGAATAATCCAAAATATCAAGGTGCTAGCATTTTATTAACGGGCGAAAACTTTGGTTGTGGCTCAAGTCGAGAACATGCACCTTGGGCATTACAAGAGTATGGTTTTAAAGTGATTATCGCCTCTAGCTTTGCCGATATTTTCTATGGTAACTGTATCAACATTGGCATTTTGCCGATTACATTAACAGAAGCTGAAATAACGGAACTATTTAAGCAATCAAAAGATGGTCTGCAACATCTTACCGTTGATTTAACAGCAAGCACAGTTAAAACAGCAAATGCGCAATATAATTTCACCATGACACCTTTTCACAAGTACTGTTTAGAGAATGGTGTTGATAGTGTCGGCTGGACGTTAAATAAAATTGCTAAAATAGAAAGTTATGAAGCTAAAATACCAGCTTGGCAATAAGTAAGCTTTGCATTAAGTAAATAACAAGAGCCATCAGGCTTCACGTCTGGTGGCTCACATAGTTTCCTAACCAAGCTGTTCATCTATAGGTAACACTAATTCCAAGAAGATAACGCAGCCATCGTAAATTTTTCACCTCGAAAGCTCAATACTACCTTTTGTGGCAGTATTTCATTAAGCAGTAATTCACGGCTTATATAATCCCCTTCATAGCGATCGCGGCCATTAACCCTTATCCAGCCTTGACCATCACTGGCATAAATATGCATTTCAAATTCTAATGACGGTACACCGTCTTGCACCCAAGTTGGCATTTGCGTCAGCGGTATTAACTCACTAGTATCTGTTGTGACATTATCGCTTGATTCGTTACCTTGTTTCGTTTGTTCAATAGCTGACTTAAAACTTGCTAACAACGCATCTGAAACGCCCTCTTCAGCTTCAACCATAAAATTGTTGGGCGCTACCTTTTTAGCTGTAACTTTTGGCACCTGTGCTGTTTTTTGCGTATTAGCTAAGTTCTTTTCATCCGCTATAAATTGGCTATTATCATCGACTTTATTAGCTAATTTAGCGTCAATAGTATTTGAAGTTTTAAGTAATGTTGCATCATTAACATTAGCTGCCACATTCTCAGTTTCTGTTCTCGCTAATCTTGTCTCGCTAGCAAGCTCTGAGGCAATTACTTTAGTGTCGCTGTCACTTGCACCAATAGTAGTTACAGCTGGTAATTTACTTATTTCTGCTGTGATTTCTTTTTGACCCGATTGAGGCTTTTGCGTATCAACAGCCACAAGTTTATTTATATCAACGATAGTTGGGTTTGTTATTCTCAGGGGTTGATGAGTTCCCCACCAAATACCGATCGCTAAAACTAAGCCTAACAAAGTAATAAGGCTGCCAGCTTTTATAAATGAATTATTCCACCACGGGGTGACTTCAAATTCATCACCTAAGGCATCGTGAGCAGCTTGTAGTACAATTTTTCGATTAACCACGGCATTGTTACTGTTATAGGCGTTCATCAAAGAGCGCTCTGCTAACAGATTCATTAAACGTGGTATACCATTGCAAGTTTTATGGATGGCGCTCACAGCACTTTTATCAAAAATATTACGAAAACATTTTGCCACCGACAAACGGTGTTTAAGGTACTGGGCAACTTCTTGTTTATTAAGTGGCAACAAATGATAGCGCGCGGTTATTCTTTGCGCCAATTGTCGTAAGTCTCGTCGCTGCAATAACTGCTGCAATTCAGGTTGACCAATCAAAATGACTTGTAAGAGTTTTTTAGTATTAGTTTCTAAATTCGTTAACAGGCGGAGCTGCTCTAAAACTTCAGGCTGTAAATGCTGGGCTTCATCAATAATCAACAAGGTATTAATATTGTCACTATGGTTTTTAAGTAATTTCTGTTGAATTTTATCGGTTAACGTTTTTAACGTTGCGCCCGTTTTTCGGTAGCGAATTTTTAATTCATCACACAGGGTCGCTAACAACTCTTGGCTTGATAATGTAGGATTAAGAATAAAAGCGGCTTGAGTATTTTCTGGCAAATTTTCCATTAAACGACGGCTAAGCGTAGTTTTTCCTGTTCCAACCTCGCCGGTTAACAGAACGAAACCACCCGTATCACCTAAGCCATAAGTTAAGTGATTGAGCGCTTCACGGTGCCTGTCGCTCATAAACAAATAATCGGGATTTGGTGCAATTGAAAACGGCTTTTCTTCTAAACCAAAATAACTAGTATACATAGCAAATATTAACTGAGGGATCGACCCAGTGAAATTACCTTGTACGCGTTCATATGTCAAAAATCACGTGCTATTGTGTTATACCAAGTTGATTAATTAACGGCTCATTTTTAATGGTTAAAATGAATAATGACGACGTTATAAAATTTATAAGTAGAATTACTACTGACTAAATTTTATGCCTTATCATTTTCCATTTTCCCTCATGAAAAAGTAGATCACTTAATTAATCAAATTGGTATTAAAGTTTATTGCTATAATAACCCCATATTATTAAATTATTATTTTCAGAGGTTTAAAGCACTTAATGGCAGATATAACCCAGCAGCTAAACACTTTTTTAGTCGGCGGTGCCGTTCGCGACGCCTTACTTAATCGCGCAGCTGTTGATAAGGACTATGTGGTTGTCGGCGCTAGTGTTGAGGAAATGCTTCGCCTTGGTTTTTTACAAGTAGGAAAAGACTTCCCAGTATTCCTACATCCTAAAAGTAAGCAAGAATATGCCCTAGCCCGCACAGAGAAAAAAGCAGGACAAGGTTATACGGGCTTTAATTGCAATGCTTCACCCGACGTAACACTTGAAGAAGACTTACTGCGCCGAGATCTCACCATAAATGCCATGGCAATGGACGAACACGGTAAAATAATTGATCCGTATAACGGGCAAGTAGACTTGAAAAATCGCGTATTACGTCATGTATCACAGGCTTTTATTGAAGATCCACTCCGTGTCTTACGTGTAGCACGATTTGCAGCACGATATCATGAGTATGGCTTTGTAATAGCGCCTGAAACACTCGCACTAATGACTCAATTAAGTGAAAGTGGCGAATTACTCAGTCTTTCCGGCGAACGTATCTGGCAAGAAATGGAGCGTAGTCTTGGAGAAAAGAATCCTGAAGTGTTTTTTCAAGTGCTTTACCAATGCCAAGCACTGAAATCCATATGGCCTGACTTGCATAATTTATGGGGCATACCTAACCCAGAAAAATGGCACCCGGAAATTTGTTCTGGTATACATACCATGATGGTACTAAAGCAAGCGGTATTATTATCTGATAAAACTACCATCAGATTTGCCAGTGTTTGTCATGATTTAGGTAAGTCATTAACAGAAGACGTAAAACTCCCCTCGCACCCCGGTCATGAAACAGCAGGATTGCCGCTAATAGAAACCCTGTGTTCTCGTTTGCGTGTGCCGAGCGCACATAAAAACTTAGCTTTAAAAGTGTGCCAGTTTCACTTACATCTGCATAAAGTATTTGAATTAAAGCCGAGTACAATTTTAAAGTTATTAGATCAATTAGACGTATGGCGAAAGCCTGATGAATTTACTGACTTTTTACTCTGTTGCCAAGCTGACTTTACCGGCCGCTTGGGATTCGAATCGCGTGAATACCGCCAAAAAGACTTCCTCTTTAGTGCCTATACTTTGCTAAATAAGATTACAGCTAAGCCATTTGTTGAACAGGGTTTAAAAGGCTTTGCTATTAAAGAAGCCATAGCACAGCAAAGACTACATACATTAACGTTGTTTAAAACAAGTTATATCGAAGAGCACAATATGAATGAGTAAGTGATACAAGAATTTGCTTGTTCTGTAATTAAAACCAATAGCCTCTACTTAGTTTTACAATAAATCACTCACATTCAATGTTACACAAGACAGAGCCCAGATAGAGCACTAAATACCCAGCAAAAAAAAAGCCATATCAAATAATATGGCTTTTAGACTTAAGTAACTTTGAAATTAAAAGTTATAAGTTGCTTTTACGTAGTAATAACCACCATTGTAATCAAATGCACCACTTTCGTAGTATTGAGCACCAAATTCACCCGATGCATTCTCAGATAATTTTTGAGCTTCTTGATCAAAAATGTTATTCGCTCCCGCTGATAAAGTAATACTATCATTTAACAAGTAACTCACTTCAGCATCAATTGTTACGGCTGAAGCCCCCGTTTCATTCAAACATTCGGGTTCAGCACAAGTATCATCGGCATGCGTAGCAAAGTATTCACCAAAATAGTTTACACGGACAAAGCTAGTTAAATTTTCCCAATTTTGAGCAATGGTAACAGTTGCACGATTTTCGGGTATACCTTCTTCTAAGCGGCGAACTTTACCAATATCCGTGGTTGCCACGTTAAATTTATCTACCCTTGTATCAGTCCAATTATACGCTAGTGACAATACTGTATTACCACCGAGTAACGCCATATTATAGTTTGCAACAACATCGACACCTTGTGTTGTGGTATCAAAATCATTGGTAAAATATGTTACTGCCGAGATCAACTCTGGATTAACAACACCTAACGCTGCAAGTTGAGCGTGATTTTCAGCTAATACTGGAACCTGGCTTGACTGTGTTAATCGGTCAATGACTTCGATATTGTAGTAATCTAGTGTAAAGAGGAAGTTACCGTGTTGATACACACCGCCAAGAGCAAAACTTTTTGACATTTCTGGTGTTAACTCTTTACCACCATAAAATGCAGAGAGTATGTTAGTTGGCGGTGCAAGAAATGATTGAATTAAGTTGCCACCAACAATTGAGGTTTGCGTATTAGTCACATTGGCTTGACCTACTGTTGGCGCTCTAAAACCTGTACTATGAGAGCCACGAATTGAAATCTCTTCACTAATAGTTAATTGTGCCGTTAATTTGTAATTGGTAGTACTACCAAAGCTATTAAAGCTTTCGTGACGAAGCGCCGCCCCAACTAAAAGCGCTTCGGTTAAATGAGCTTCTACATCAACATAAGCGGCCGCATTACGGCGGTCGTTACGACCTTGTGTTTCAGGACCAAAACCTTTAAAACCATGTGAACCAATATTGAAACCCTGATCTGCATATGCGCCTGCTTTCCATGATGCTTCTTCACCTGAGATAATTTCAAAGCTTTCTTCTCGCCATTCAAGCCCCATAGCAACATTAACAGGCCTTCCTAGGCCCATTTCAATACCTTTAACTAAATCAAAGTTGAAAGTTTTTTCCATTTGAATATAGCTACCTGTGTCGAAATTAACGGGGGTGTCTAAACCAAGTGATGGGTTTAACGTGTTGCTCAAATTAAATTTCGATTCGTTACGACCTAAAGAACCACTTACATCAAAAAACCAGTCTTTTAAAACACCGCTGTTAATCTCACCTTTCGTACCAACAGTTAGCGATGTATCTATAATTTCACCGCCAAATTGTGGCGTATAACCGCCAGGCATAATTTGATTCATTGAGAAACAATGAGCATCAGCTACCATCGCTTGGTAATCAGCTGTGTCTAATACATTCGGTACATTGGCTGATACATTTGAAGACGCCAAAGGGTCATCAGCCGTAGCATTTGACCATGAACAACTCGGCACACCTGTTGTGGCTAATCCAACATCACCAACCAGCAAGGTTTCTCCTCCATCGATTGAAAAGACATTATCCCGGTTATGTGGGTTACGGTAATAGAAGCCACCTGTAGCATTACGCTTAGAATAGTTACCGAACATATAAAATGCTTTATCGTCACCTAAATCAAGACCAAGATTACCGAATAGGGTAATATCATCTTTAATTTCGGGATTACCCCAAATTTGTACTGGGTTCTGGATAAAGGTATTGCCAGCTTCAGCAATACTTTGAGCTTCAAATTGTTGTACACTTCGGCTTGTTGCGTCGGCATTTTTTATCTGGAAGCTTAAATTAACAAAACCATCTTTCATAAAAGGCAAACCAACGTTACCATCAACGACCGTTGAATCGCCATCACCCTCGTAATATGAACCTTGTCTTACTGAAATTGAACCGCCGTCAGCGTCATCTTTAAGTACAAAGTTCATTACTCCAGCAATAGCATCTGAGCCGTACTGTGCGGCTGCACCATCTCGTAATACTTCAATTTGCTTAATGGCAACGCTCGGGATTACCGAAATATCAGGACCTTGTGAACCATCATTAATGCCACCACCTTGGAAAGCAATAACTGAAGCACGATGACGACGCTTACCATTTAAAAGCACTAAGGTTGAATCTGAAGGTAAACCACGTAAGTTTACTGGGCGAATTAATGATGCAGCATCACTAATTGGTTGAGCGCGTGCATTTAAAGATGGAATAGCACCGACTAACATATCAAGCATATCACTCGATGCATTTTTACCTAACTCATCCCCGCTGATAATATCAATTGGCACAGGAGATTGAGCTACCGAACGCGGAGCTGACCGAGAGCCTAAAACGGCAATACGTTCAACACTAGCTTTTTTTTCTGCTACAGCTTCAAAACCGGCGGCAAAGCTAGGTGATGTACCAAGTGCTAAGCCAACAGCAAGGGCTAAAGTTCCTGTACGGTATATTGTAGACATGTTATTTCTTCCTAATAATAAATATGCTTAATATATGAATTTGCTCTTAATAGTAGCTTTTTTAGAGTTAGCTATTTTATAGTTTAATACTAAATACATATATCGCAACACCATTTGTTGAACATGGCTTAAAAGGTTTTATTTTCAAGAAGTGATTACAAAACAAAGGCTAAATGCAATGTCGCCATTTAAAATTAGTTATATCTAACAGCAGAATATGAGTGAGTATGTAATATGAAATTTTGTTGAATCTGTAATTAAAAGCTAATACCCCCTACTTCGTTTTACAATAATTTAAAGCGTAAATTATCAATCACATTTTATAATACAAGCAACATAGCCCAAACAAGTCCTAAATATCAGACATAAAAAAGCCATATCAATTGATATGGCTTTTCAGGTTTTACTTATGGGCTTAATTAAAACTTATATGCGGCTTTAACGTAGTAGTAACCACCATTATAGTCGTATGGACCACTTTCGTAGTACTTACCACTAACTACACCGTAAGCGCCACCATCTTTTTGAAGCTCTTGTGCTTCTTTGTCGAATAAGTTGTTAGCACCTACTGATAATGTCCAGCTATCGTTTAAGAAGTAGCTAACTGAAGCATCAATAGTGTAAGAAGAACCTACAGTTTCTGACCAACCGTATGAGCTGAACTCATCAGGTTCATCAGCATGTGTTGCAAACCATTCACCGAAGTAGTTGGCACGTACAAACATACTAACGTTTTCCCAGTTTTGAGCTACTGTAAACGTTGCACGATGCTCAGGAATACCTTCTTCTAAACGACGTACTTTAAAGCCAGATGTAAACAAACCTGGGTCATCTACTTCAGTAGCATTGAAGTTATAAGCAAGACTAAACTTAGTGTCACCTTCTAATAACTCCATACCGTAGTTAGCAACAATATCAACACCTTTAGTTGTAGTGTCAAAATCATTAGCAAAGAAAGTAATTGAACCATTTAGTAGTAATTCAGGGCTTGGGTACTTACCTTGTAATGCAGCTACATGTGCTGGTGTAATAAATACTTTATCAGTTTGTGCTACACGGTCTGATACTTCAATATTATAAGCATCAACTGTCATGAAGAAATCACCACTTTGGTAAACCATACCTAATGCATAACTTACTGACTCTTCAGGTTGAAGCTCAACACCACCTAGCTCTGCCGAAACAGGGTGGGTTGGTGGGAAAGTTGCTGACTGAATTAGCTCGCCATTAACCAATGATGTTTGCGTATTTACCACGTTGGCTTGACCAACTGTTGGTGCACGGAAACCGGTACTATGAGAAGCTCTGAAAGATAACTCATCATTAAGTTGATATTGCGCTGTTAATTTATAGTTAGTGGTATTACCAAATGAAGAGAAATCTTCATAACGTAATGCAGCACCTAATAAAAAGTCTTCAGTAATGTATGCTTCAACATCGATGTAAGCTGCAATACTTTGGCGTTTATTAATACCTTGTGCTTCAGGAGAAAAACCAGCAAAACCATGAGAACCCACACTAAAACCTTGAGTTGCTAGTGGACCTTGCTTCCATGAAGCTTGCTCACCTGACACAATTTCAAAACTCTCTTGACGCCATTCAAGACCAGTTGCAAAATTCACTGGCTCTGATAAGCCCATGTCAATGCCTTTTACTAAATCAGCATTAAAAGACTTCTCTAATTGAATATAAGAACCCGCTTCAAACGAAAGACCTGGTTGATCGGCATTCAACGCACCCATTGAAGGGTTAACTGTGTCAACTAAAGTATAAGTTGATTTATTACGACCAACTGAGCCGCTGATATCATACATAGCTTGATCTAAGAAGCCGCCTTTAATTTCACCACGTGTACCCATCACTAATGAAGTATCGTTAATATCACCAGTAAATTGCGGCGTGTAACCACCAGGCAGTAGTTCATTAAATGCCCAACAATTATCGTTGTTAGCAACACCGTCAATGTAATCTTGTTGAGTTCTAACATCAGCAGCTGTAATAGCGATGTTTGGACATGCACCAGCATTACCATCCATAGCACCCACTAATAAGTCACCGTTTTCGTCGGTGAATACACCACCACGGTTTTGTGGGTTACGATAATAATAACCGCCAGTACCCGTTCGGCTTGAATAGTTACCAAACATGTAAAATTCTTTATCGTCACCTAAATCAAGACCAACATTACCAAATAATGTAATATCGTCTTCAATTTTTGGATTACCCCAAGTCATTGCAGGGCTTGCTACATTAGTATTACCTGCGTCAATTAAAGCTTGTGCGTCAGGGCGTTGTACACTTCGACTAGTAGCATCAGATTCTTTTAATTGAAAAGAAAGGTTAACAAAACCATCTTTGGTGAAAGGTAAACCAATGTTACCGTCAACAATAGTAGAGTCGCCGTCACCTTCGTAGTAAGAACCTTGTTTAACAGAAAGTGAACCGCCATCAGCGTCATCTTTAAGTACAAAGTTCATTACACCAGCAATAGCATCAGAACCATACTGTGCGGCAGCACCATCTCGTAATACTTCAACTTGTTTTAAGGCAACACTAGGAATAACTGAAACATCAGGACCTTGAGCACCATCGTTAACACCACCACCTTGGAAGGCAATAACAGAAGCACGATGACGACGCTTACCATTTAATAAAATTAATGTTGAATCAGATGAAAGGCCACGTAGGTTAACGGGACGAATAAACGATGCCGCATCTGAGATAGGTTGTTGACGAACGTTAAATGATGGTACAGCTGCTTGTAACATGTCTAGCATGTCACTTGAAGCATTCTTACCAAGCTCATCACCACCAACAATATCAATTGGCACTGGAGAATCAGCTACTGAACGTGGGGCAGAACGAGAGCCAACGACGGCAATGCGCTCTACATCTTTTGCTTTTACTTTCGATGTTTCTTCAAAACCTGCGGCAAAGCTAGGGGCTGTACCAAGAGCTAAGCCAACAGCAAGGGCTAAAGTGCCTGTACGGAATGTTGTAGACATGTTATTTCTTCCTAATATATGAGTATGCTTTTTTAGTTAGCTATTTTACTGATAGCTATTTTTATTGTTTATTGCTCAATGTGTTATTCGCAACACCACTAATGCGTTATAAATCGTTCGATTAACCCAAAGAGCTTGATACTTTTATAAAACAGCTAGAAAAACATTACAAGGGATGATTTTCTCTCAGTTATTACAAAAAATGGTTAAAAAGGAATGATATGCAAAGCTATTCAATACCTATTCACAGGCTATCAACATATGTAACCGACCTGTAACCCACATTCTGCGTGCGCTATAGAACAACATTCAAATTAGTAATCTGCGATTATTCTCGTATTAAGTAAACTGTCTTTGCATATTTAATCAAATAAAAGTATGTAAAAAAATGTAAAAAAAAATGAACTAATTTAAAAGTTACAGCTTACGTTAACGTAAGGAGAGGTTAAATATACATCAAAAAAGTTAACAACTTGTTAATGGCGGTGGCTGTAGAGGAATCAATCTTTCTGCTAAATTCAGATTATTTGATGAATTAACCATAAAAAAAGCTCCAACAATGTGGAGCTTTATCTAATTGAAGAAATAATGATTTTAATCAGCAGCTAAAATAGTTGCATTTACTTCGCCAAAACCAATTCGAGCAGCGCCGTCTTTTTTGCACCAACCTTTCATGATCACACAATCACCATCTTCTAAGAAAGTGCGCGTTTCACCATTAGGCAATTTAATAGGCTCTGAACCTGCATTTGATAATTCGAGCATCGACCCTGCCTCTTCTGGATTAGGACCAGACTGCGTACCACTACCAAACATATCACCTGAACGAAGGTTACAGCCATTAACCGTATGGTGCGCTACCATTTGTGCTACGGTCCAGTATGAGTCTTTAAAATTTGATTGTGACAATTGCACCGCATCTTGACCGGCATTGCGCATTGTTTCAGTTTCAATTAATACTTGTAGGTTTAAATCTAAAGAGCCAAGTTCACGATTCTGTTGTGATTCTAGGTAAGGCAATGGTTGAGGATCGGCTTCATCACGTGTCCATTGCACACGATAAGGTGCTAGCGCCTCAGATGTGACAATCCATGGTGAAACTGTTGAGGCAAAACTTTTCGATAAAAATGGACCTAGAGGCTGATATTCCCAACCTTGAATATCACGTGCCGACCAATCGTTGAATAAACACATACCAAAAACGTGATCTTCAGCATTTTCAATATTGATAGGCTCACCTAAATCATTACCGTTACCAATAAATATGCCCACTTCCATTTCATAATCTAAACGTTTACATGGACCAAAAGAAGGCTCAGTCGCTGTTGGCGCTTTAGTTTGGCCTTTAGGGCGCTTGAAATCACTACCTGAAACTTCAATTGAAGAAGAACGACCATGGTAACCAATTGGCACCCACTTATAATTTGGTAACAATGGGTTATCTGGGCGGAACTTAATGCCGACTGAAGTTGCATGGTGAATTGAAGTATAAAAATCAGTGTAGTCGCCAATTTGGCAAGGTAGAGCATATTCAATATCAGCTTGAGCAACTAAGCAGGTCGCCAATTTCTCTTGAAATGGTGAGCCTTGTGTTAACGCTTGTGATAATGTTTGACGTAGTGCACTCCAAAACTGTTTACCCATCGACATAAAAGCATTTAATTGCGAATGACAACATTGTTCTAATGAAAGTTGCGCATCTCCGGTAAAAATATTTAAAGCAAAAAGTGCTTTTAAATCTATAACTTGATCACCAATAGCAACACCTGCTCGAAAATCCTCAGTGCTGCCTTTACGCTTGAAGCTAGCAAAGGGTAAGTTTTGTATTGGAAAATCACAATTTTCGACATTAGCTGACTCGACCCAACTGATTAAAGCCGGATTATGCGTTTCATTAAGTAAATTGGTGTTAGACATGGGCTAAACAACTCCAGAAAATAGGTGAAATACGTGTGTACAACACACATGATTAAATTTGCAATGAGCAATATTATAACAAGCGTTTAAATAAAGGCTATGCCAAGAAAATATACCTGATAAACAACTGTCAACAATATGTTGCAGACTCTAGTTTACAACGGAATAACCCGCCATTTAAAAAATAATCAAGATGAACACTTTTAGCCCGAAGTCACATTTGCTAGAATGCTGCCGCTTCATCAATTGATGATAAATTAACACGCCTGCTTTAAAGGGTAGGTTTACATTCAATCTATAGCTCCTGACTTACTATCAGGCTCGCTCAATGGGTCAATACTATATGAATAACATAACGGTTTGTGCACTGTACAAATTTGTGCGCTTAGAAGATTTCGAAAACCTTAAACTACCATTGCAAAAAGTAATGGAAGATAACTCAGTTAAAGGTACCTTACTTTTAGCACTTGAAGGTATTAATGGTACTATTGCTGGCACACAAGCCGGCATAGACGTAGTACTAGCTTTCATCAATAGTGACAGTCGCCTTTCAGGCGTATCATCTAAATGCTCTTTTCATCAAGAAAACCCATTTCAACGCACTAAAGTTAAATTGAAGAAAGAAATTGTCACTATGGGGGTTGAAGGTATCGATCCAACATTAACCGTTGGCACCTATGTAAAACCTAAAGATTGGAATGCTCTTATTTCTGATCCTGAAGTCTTACTGATAGACACGCGTAATGATTACGAAGTAGAAATTGGTACCTTTGAAAATGCGGTGAATCCAAACACTGAAACTTTTCGTGAATTTCCTGAATATGTCGCTAAAAATTTAGATAAAGATAAACACAAAAAAGTCGCTATGTTTTGCACTGGTGGCATACGTTGTGAAAAGTCTACTGCCTACTTAAAAGAACAAGGTTTTGAAGAGGTATATCATTTAGAAGGCGGGGTTTTAAAATATCTTGAAGACGTGCCTGAGCAAGAAACAATGTGGCAAGGCGAATGCTTTGTATTTGACGGCCGAGTAGCGGTAAACCATAGCTTAGAGCGTGGTAAATATGATCAATGCTTTGCCTGTCGCTACCCTATTACCGACGAAGAAAAAACCAGTAAACATTATATTCAGGGCGTGAGTTGCCCGCGTTGTTATGATAAATATACTGATGAACAAAAAAGTAGTTTTCAAGAACGTGAAAAACAAATCAACTTGGCTAAAGCTCGTGGCGAAGCCCATATTGGCGGAGAGATAAAACAAGTTATTGAGCAGCGAAGAGCAACGAAAAGCGCCAATAAACAGGCCCAGAAAAAATAGCCGTTGTTAAGTATCCAACATCATGAAAGCCCGCTACTCCGCGGGCTTTTTTATGTAGTTAACAACACCTGGGAGCTGAAACAAAAAAGGCCTGCAATTTCTTGCAGGCCTTTATAATATGGTGCCTTGACCCGGAATCGAACCAGGGACACGAGGATTTTCAATCCTCTGCTCTACCGACTGAGCTATCAAGGCACTGTCTTTCAATGAAATAAACCAATTCAGTAACGGATTCATTTCGAAAGAGGCGACATAATATCGGGAATTAATCTCGCTCGCAAGGCATTTTCTCTACCTACATTGATAATTACTACAGTTCGCATAAAAAACCGACAATTATAGTACTAGCACCTCGAATTACACCTGTTGTTTAACACGCATAACTGCGCTTAATTCTATAGTGAGCGCAGATTATCGTTGGTATTGAACACGCGACATCCTTTGCATACACGCTACTGTGCATCCTTGCACTCGCGATATACCGTACATCCTTTACATACACGCTACTGTGCATCCATGCACCCGCGATATACCGTATATCCTGTACATACACGCTACTGTGCATCCTTGCACCCGCGATATACCGTACATCCTGTACATAAAAAAGCCAGTATAAATACTGGCTTCGTTTAAAGTCTATTTAGCGAATGTATTAACTAAATATCGCTTTCATTATCCAGAAGAAGATAATTGAAAGACCTGCACCTATTGGTAATGTAATCACCCAAGAGATAACAATATTACGTACTACACCTAAATTAATTGCTGCAATACCACGCGCCATTCCTACACCTAACACAGCACCTACTAAGGTTTGAGTGGTAGAAATAGGTAAGCCAGCGCCTGAAGCAATAACAACGGTACATGCTGCTGCTAACTCAGCCGCGAAACCACGACTGGGTGTTAAGTGCGTAATGCCTTTACCAATAGTGGCAATAACACGATGACCAAACAACGCAAGACCTGCAACAATACCTAAACCGCCTAGTGGTAATATCCACCAAACTAGCGTAGCTTTCTTCGCAATTTCACCGCCGTTATCAACAATACTCACAACAGCCGCTAATGGCCCAATAGCATTGGCAACGTCATTTGAACCGTGGGCAAATGCCATACAACAAGCCGTTACTACCATTAAAACAGCAAATACTTTTTCAACATTAGCATAATGCGTAGTTTTATCGGCTTTTTCATCGAACTTAAGGCGAGTAACAAAATACTTACCTATAATTGCAACAATAACCGCAACAAAAATTGCGAGGTAGTAACCACCAGCACCAGCAATTTCAAAGTTATAGAAACCTAAATTGATATTCTCTAAACCAATATGCTTCAAGCCTTTTTTAATCGTAACTAACGACAATACAAAGCCCGCTAAAAACATGTAAAAAGGGACATAACGTTTAGCTTGTTCTAATGGCTTATCGGTATCAAAAATAAGCTTTTGTGCGCTATTAAATATAATAAAAGCAATAACACCTGAAATTAACGGTGTGATAACCCAACTACCTACAATCCCGCCGACTTTACCCCAAGCAACAGTATCAGGGCTTACGCCAATGGCAGCAAAGCCAATAATAGCACCAACGATTGAATGCGTTGTTGATACGGGCCAGCCTAAGACAGACGCCACTAATAACCATGTAGCGGCTGCCAGTAGCGCAGAGATCATACCAAAGACTAATAGCTCAGGAATATCAATAAACTGCGCTGGGTCAATAATGCCCTTACGTATGGTTGATGTAACCTCACCACCCGCTAAATATGCGCCAGCAAATTCAAAAATCATTGCAATGATTATGGCTTGCTTAATTGTTAATGCTTTTGAACCAACTGAAGTTCCCATTGCATTAGCAACATCGTTTGCACCTATGCCCCATGCCATAAAAAAACCAACAGCAGCGGCGATCATGACTAACGTTGAGCCATGAGATAGTATTATTTCCATGAGTAAGCCTTATTTTCTAGCTAAAAGAATTTCTAAACGTGCACCAACACGCTCGGCAAGATCAGCTAAGTCGCCAATCCAATCGATGATCTGATATAAAAACATTACATCTACGCAATTTAAGTCTTTTTCAATATTTAATAGATCTTTACGTAGTTTAACTTGCATACCATCAGTTTCATC
Organism: Cognaticolwellia beringensis; assembly: GCF_002076895.1. Classification (NCBI taxonomy): domain Bacteria; kingdom Pseudomonadati; phylum Pseudomonadota; class Gammaproteobacteria; order Alteromonadales; family Colwelliaceae; genus Cognaticolwellia; species Cognaticolwellia beringensis. The sequence continues at coordinate 2,941,681 of NZ_CP020465.1, read as the reverse complement.
TTCAATTTCGTCAAGTTGACTGATCATTTTAGTAACCAATTCAACTTCACGACCACGAAATCCAGTTTCTAGTAAGTCATCCAATTCATTAATTGCATCGGCGGCTTTTTCAGCAGCATCGATACTTCGTGCTACATAAGCGATGAACTGTTCTTGCAGTTCGGTGGGAATTGTTAATTTGCGGCCAAAGATACGACCTGCAATATCTTTTGCGCGATTGGCAATTTTGTCTTGTTGAGATAATAACTCTAATAAATCAGCGCGATCAACCGGCATAAATAAACCACCCGGAAGTTCTAAACGAATTTGACGTTTTAGGTCATCAGCATCACGTTCTAATTTAGAGATTTTAGTACGCATTTTTCCTGCGGCACTCCAATCTTCTTCAGTAACTGCTGCGAAGAAAGGTACAAGTTGACTACAACATTTATGTACTATTCGAATGTGTTTTTCTAAAGGTTTAATTGGCGACTTTGCAAATATGCCAATGATTGAGTTTCTGGCCATAATTAATTTCCAGGAGCTTATGCTCTTTGTTTTTATTCGCCGCGGATATTAAAGCATTTGAAAATTAATTCAAAGGCTTTATAACAAGATAACGGCTGTTTATAGAATGATTAGTTATTATCAGTTCACTTAAAAGTATATACCTTATTAACTGAGTAAAGCTAATTTAGTAAAGTATTAAGTTTCAAGATAATGATTAAAAATCTTCAGGTGTGGTGTGGCGAACAGATTTACCTTTAACAAAGTAAATAATATATTCACAAATATTTTGACAACGATCCCCAATTCGCTCTAATGCGCGTGCTGACCATATAACACTCATTATTTGTGGAATAGAACGTGGATCTTCCATCATATAAGTCATTAGTTGACGCATAAGCGCTTCATATTCTCGATCAATTTTATCATCACTTTTATGTACTATCACCGCCGCATCAGAATCCATGCGGGTAAATGCATCTAAAGTCGCTTGTAAAAAAGTTAACACGTGACGACCCAAGTTATCTAAGTTGGATAACAGGTCTTTGTGCTTACCTGATAAACTTTCTAAGGTCACATTAGCTATTTTACCCGCTTCATCACCAATGCGCTCTAGATCTGTTATCGTTTTTACAATCGCCATTACTAAACGTAAATCGCCCGCAGCTGGCTGACGCTTAGCAATAATGCGCGTACATTCATCATCAATACTTACTTCTGCATTATTAATGAGATAGTCGTTACTGAGCACTTTTTTTGCTAACTCTTCATCAGCATCACAAACCGATGTTAGTGCGTCAGTTAACTGTTTTTCAACTAAGCCGCCCATATGCATCACATGATTAATGATCCGTTCTAAGTCTTCGTTAAACTGGCCAGAAATATGACGACCAATATTTAAATTATCCACGGTAAAATCCTCTGTTTATCGTCAATTTAGCTTACTCTGATTAATTGCATTAACCGTAACGGCCAGTAATGTAATCTTCTGTTTTCTTCTTCATTGGTGTGGTGAACAAGGTATTAGTGTCACTATACTCAATAAGGTCGCCCATATACATAAAGGCCGTTTGGTCTGAAACACGTGCCGCTTGTTGCATGTTATGGGTAACAATAACCACAGTAAATTGTTTCTTTAAATCATTGATTAACTCTTCAATGGTTAATGTTGAAATAGGATCTAGTGCCGATGTTGGTTCATCAAGCAGTAACACCTCAGGCTGAATAGCTATTGCACGGGCAATCACTAAACGCTGCTGCTGACCACCAGAAAGCCCTAAAGCACTTTCATGTAACCTATCTTTTACTTCATTCCACAACGCAGCACTGCGCAGTGCATTTTCTGCTGCTTCGTCTAATACCCGGCGATTATTTTCACCGGTAATACGTAAACCATAGACAACATTTTCATAGATAGATTTAGGAAATGGATTAGGACGTTGAAACACCATACCCACTTTACGACGCAATGCTGCTACATCGGTATGGCGGTCATAAATATTTTCGCCATTCAGGTTTATCTGTCCGGTAATTTTACAAATATCAACCAGATCATTCATCCGGTTAATACAACGTAACAGTGTCGATTTACCACAACCACTTGGCCCGATAAACGCTGTGACTTGACCTTTAGGGATCGACATTGAGATGTTTTGCAATGCCTGCTTGTCACCATAGTATAAATCTAGGTTCTTAATTTCTAATGCTACTTGCTCTGGCGAAAGGTTATTAAGATCGAGTTTAACTCTCTGTTGTGAAAGTGGATCTGATAAATTTTTTGGCGTAACAGAAATCATAGTGTTCTCTTTAAATCTTATTCAATAGAGGGGAATGTCTTCCCGTTCATTTTTAACTTTCTAAATCATCTTTATATCGCTTTATTTTATCAGCGCATATTAATGCTCTAACATACGATACTTTTCTCGTAGACGATTACGAATCGATACTGCCGTCATATTCAAAGCAACAATAATAGTCACTAATAATAAAGCCGTGGCGTAAACCAAAGGTCTTGCCGCTTCAACATTCGGGCTTTGAAAGCCTACATCGTAGATATGAAAGCCTAAGTGCATAAATTTACGGTCTAAATGCAAAAACGGGAAGTTACCATCAAGGGGTAAATTCGGTGCCATTTTCACCACACCAACTAACATCAATGGCGCAACTTCACCCGCTGCACGTGCTATGGCTAAAATTATGCCGGTCATAATTGCCGGACTGGCAATGGGGAGAATAATACGCCATAACGTTTCAGCTTTAGTGGCACCTAACGCCAAGCTTCCATGTCGCATAGCAGAAGGGATACGCGATAACCCTTCTTCTGTAGACACGATAACCACAGGCAAAGTTAAAATAGCCAAGGTAAGGGCTGACCACATTACCCCTGGTGTACCAAACGTTGGGCTCGGCAAGGTTTCAGCATAGAATAATTGATCTAAGCTACCGCCTACCATGTAAACAAAGAATCCTAAACCAAAGACGCCATAAACAATAGATGGCACACCAGCAAGGTTAATTACTGCGATACGTAATAGTTTTGTCAGGGCATTATTCCCTGCATATTCATGTAAATAAATAGCAGCAACTACACCCAGTGGCGAAACAATAACCGTCATCAACAACACCATGAGTACCGTCCCGAATATCGCCGGAAATACGCCGCCTTCGGTGTTTGCTTCACGCGGGTCATCACTTACAAAGGCTGCTATTTGGCTGAAAAACAATTGTAGTTTGTCAAACACACTAAGTTTATTATTAAAAGTAACGTGTAGTACATCTTCAAAATTGATAGTAACCTTCTGTCCATCCATAGCGCGCATAACTATTTGGTCACGAGATATGTTCTCACGTAAAGCCATTAGCTGTTTTTCAAGCACTTGATATTCAGCCTTTAAACCCGCTACTTTATCTCTAAATACTTGTTGTAACTCAGTAGTAAGCGTGTCATCAAGTATATGCTTGCGCTCTTTTAATCGTGTGCGTTCAATTTGATAATTTATAGCGCCAATATCAGACTTTTGTAATGCTTCCATTTCAGCTTGAAAGTTACTTACTCGCTTGATCAGTTCAGCCATTTTATCTTGACCAACAGCATTACCATCGAGGATTATTTCTTCGATATAACCATAGAAATTACCATTGGTGCGGCGTTCAATCACCACAAGTTCTTCAGGTAATGAGGTTTTATTAATTTGTGGTACTAAAATCCAACGAAAGTCTAAACTGACTAATTCGCGGTTACCGGTTTTAATTAATAGACGTTCTATTGTCTCCTTTGACTTATCAATATCGAGATTTAGATGGACCAACTGTGATGTTGGTATACTTTCTCTATCGTAAATTTCACCGATAACCGTTAAGTTTTTCCCTTGTTCATCAGTCATATCGAACTGATAAATATCTGCTGGCCAAAAATAACTCAAACCACGTGAGGCAATTAACCACAGTAGACCTAAAACCGATATCAGACTGATACTGACACCGCCTGCTGACAACCACACCCAAGGCGAGCCAGACTTAAACCAATTATTCATACTATTTCGCCTTCCTTACATTGAGCTATATTTTTCACGTAAACGCTGACGTATAAACTCAGCAAGCGTGTTGAATACAAAAGTAAATACAAATAAAACAAATGCTGCCAAGAACAAGATTCGATAATGAGAACTACCGACTTCTGACTCTGGCATTTCAACCGCAATATTGGCTGCAAGTGTTCTCATGCCTTGGAAAATACTCCAATCAAGAATTGGCGTATTACCGGTGGCCATTAACACGATCATGGTTTCTCCTACGGCGCGCCCTAGCCCCATCATAACGGCTGAGAATATGCCTGGACTTGCGGTCAGTAATACGACTTTAATTAATGTTTGCCATTGCGTAGCGCCTAAGGCCAATGAACCACTGGTTAAATGCTTAGGCACACTAAAGATTGCATCTTCTGCCATAGAGAAAATGGTTGGAATAACCGCAAAACCCATCGCGATACCAACAACTAAGGCATTTCGTTGATCAAAATCAATACCTAAATCATTGGTAATAAACTGTCTAACGTCGCCGCCAAACAAATGTAATTCAAGTACTGGGGATAACGCGAATGCCGCATAGGCTGCCACTAAAATGGCGGGAATTAAAATAATTGGCGCCCATGTTTCAGGAATAAGGGTTTTGTATTCTCGCGGTAATTTATGCCACGCAAAAGCGGTAATAAATACCGATGACGGAATAAATATCAGTAATAAACAGATGGCAGGTAAGTAAATTTCAATAATTGGCGCCAGCCAAAGCCCAGCCAAGAAACCTAAAATTACGGTGGGCAACGCTTCCATCATTTCAATCGTTGGCTTAACTTTTCGGCGCATACCTGGCGTCATAAAATAAGCAGTGTATATTGCAGCCGTTAAAGCAATAGGTACGGCAAACATCATCGCGTAAGATGCCGCTTTAATGGTACCGAAAGAAATCGGCACTAAAGAGAATTTTGCTTCAAAATCATCAGAGCCTGAAGTTGATTGCCAAATAAACTCAGGTTCAGGGTAACCTTCATACCAAACCTCTTCCCAAAGTGCTTGCCACGTAACTTCCGGATGTTCGTTTTCAACAGAGAAAAGCGTTAATTCATTGTTAGAAAACATCACTAAACCATCGGCACGAGGCGCAATGGCAAAAGCTTGAGCATTACCTTGATGTAATTTACCACGCCATAAATCCGCTTCACTGGTGGTATAAAACATGCCCATTTCACCCGATGGTGTTTCAGTATAAAAGCTTTTACGATATTGCTCAGTATATATGGCGACTACAGGTTCATGGTCACTGACATTAAAACGGCGTATTTCTTTAAACTCACGCCCTTGCTCTGTTGCCACTTCAAACCACTGACTTACAGAGCCCTTGTCGTCACCCAATAGAATCGAACTACCACCAGAAAGTAACGCCATGGCGGTAATATGATTTGGTGTTGATTTGTTTTGTGCAAGTTGCGGAATAATGGTCGCTTTTAGCTCTACTTCATCGTCATCTAATGAAAACACGGCGACTTGATCTCCTTGGCGAACAAACACCATGGCTAAATCGGGCGAAACTAATATATCGTTAATTTGTTTCGCCGCGTAGTCAATTTCTTCATATTGCGCGTCATAGGCAATGTCATAACTAAAATCGTCTTCGGCTAGAAGGGTTGTTTTTATCAAGCGATTATCATCAGTAAAACCAACGAAAATTGCCTTTTCATCATTCATAGCAAACGAAAGTTTGGTTAGTGCGACGTTACTTTCATCGAGTGGTAAATACCCTTTACCTAATGGGTAACGAAGACTTGGAATTATGACTCTTTCACCACTGTCAAAATTAGCAGAAAAGCTGGGGACAACAAGCTGTACGTTACCAGCACTATCAAGCAGTAGTTTCTGGTCTTGACCGATATTAACTAGCTGCTTAATAGTTTCGCCGTCAGCAGTTAGTTGCTTGGAAAGTATTTTATCTCCAGCTTTATAACCACCGCCATCAACTAATTGATAAAAGTTAATATTGCCCTGCTCTGTAATGCTATAAGCAACTTCTTTTAATTCATCAACCCCTGTTGCTAACACCTTATATTCTTCGTCAATCACAAATTGTGCGATATGTTCAACTTTTGCAGATTCAAAAATAGGTTTTATCACGTAGAGTAAATACATGAATATTAATACTAAAGTAAATAAAACACTGATACCGCCTAAGGTAATAATCCATTTTGCTAATGAATTTTTTACCTTGCGATAATTTGCTGATTTAGAAGCAATGGCCACTTAAAAATACCTTTAACTATGATAATTTTTATAACTGCAGCGATTATAAGGCACTAACATGACAGTTTTGTGACAAGCACAAATTAGCCAAAGTCATCACTCAAACTTTTGCAAACAGTAAGTAGCAATCTGCTGATTCTTGGTTATGGTATGATTTATTGATTAAGACTATTTAAACAACAGCGCACTTTTAAAAAGGTAAAGGCATGAAAATTAGTCAAATGATGCAGCGTAAATTAATAACCTTAGATATGGATGATACTTTAGCGAATGCTAAAAAGCTGTTTGAACAGCATAATATGCATCACATATTAATCAATAATAAGTCGACGTTAGCAGGGGTTATTACCGACCGTGATTTATGGCAAAACTTAAGCCCCACAGTGGGTACTCGAAATGAAACGCCACAAGATAGTTTTATACTGAATAAAAAAGTGCATTTGATCATGGCTCGGGATCTGATCACCGCAACAGAAGAAGTAAGCTTAACTGATGCGATACTGCTATTTCATGACCATAAAATATCTTGCCTTCCTGTCGTTAATGAAAATCAACAAGCTGTTGGTATTATTACTTGGCGCGATATCATCAAGGTCATAGCGGTGCAATATCGCCGAAAAACTAATGACAACTTAACAACGCATAGCGACAGCCAAAAAGTTATCAATACTGACAACCATGATGATATCGACAACAAGTAATTAATAAGCCTAAGAGTTACAAATAACATGGAGCAAGCCGCTTTATTTCTTGCCCAGATAGGACTCGTTTCAGTAATGCTTTTAAATGCAGGTTGCTCATCATATCGCTCAGTTAACACTTTTTATAACTGATGAAGCAAGGAATAATATTCCTTTTCAGCTAGCTCAATGGCTCATCAATTGTCATGGGGAGTTTGTCGTCACTTCATCAGCGGCAAAGGTGGTAGTGAACTTATTATCTTGGGAAAATACAATATATAACGATCGGCTAAGCTCTCTCGATTAAAGCAAGCTAGTGAATATCGACGGTACAAACATCGAATTCAACAAGACGCTTGATAAATTGCACTTGATAAATTGTGCTTTATAAATTTTAATTAATACAACACTAAAAAATTGTTTATCGGTTGAATTGACATGTTTAATACTTCAACTCTACATACTAAAATTTTAAGTTATTACATTTCAATCAATATATTGTAAAGCTCAGAAGTTGTAGCTTAAGTTATGCTTAGCTGCCTCACAGTAAATTTTATTTGCAATTTAATTTCATAAAGCAGATATTAAATCACTGTCATGAAACTTCAGGGGAAGTGTTTTTTCATGACAAGTCACTGATTGTTTAGGCAACCTGTAAAGCAAGTGTCGAATGGAAAATCGAAATTAGGTTCAAAAAGAGCAGTGATAGGATGCACAAATGACAAATAAAATTAATAATACAGAGTCGTTATTGCAACAAATATCAGTAATGTCTAGTGTACTCGATAACATCGGCTCATATGTTTTTAGTAAAGATTTAGCGGGTAACTATACTTATGTTAATGCCAACGTTGAAGCCTTGTTTCAACGGCCTGCGAAATATATTATAGGTAAAAACGACAGCCATTTTTTTGATTTAGATATACTGGATGAATTATTAGAAAACGATCGTAAGGTTATCAATGAAAAGGTTTCACTAACAAGTGAAGAAACTAATGTCATTAAATCTACGGGGAAAATCCTCACCTATAAAGTTATTAAAAACCCTATATTCAACGATATTGGCGAAGTTATTGGCCTTTCTGGAATATCAACCGATATTACTGCGCAAAAAGCACTAGAAACAGATAATCTGAATCAAAAGCATTTACTCGACGTCGTTTTAAATAATGTTGATGCCTACATTTATATGAAAGATGCCGAGCGCCGCTATCGCTATGTTAATAGCCGTGTTGCAGAGCTTATTGGTCTTCCTGCAGAAGAAATTATTGGCAAATTCGATCACGACGTGGTTCCACCAAAATATGCCGAACACTTTTGGAAAAGTGACAAAATCGTTTTTGAAAAAAATGAAAAAATGGTAATGAATGAAACATTGGAAGATGCCGACAAAAAGGTTCATCATTATCTCAGCACAAAAGTGCCTTTTCAATTGAATGGCGATTTACAAACGATGGTCGCCTTTTCTACTGATGTAACTGAGCTATATCAACTAAAAGAAAAATTTGAACAACTTGCTAATACAGATGAACTCACCGCTATTTATAATCGTCGTTATTTTTTTGAAAATGCCAATCGTGAATTCAAACGAGCGAAAAGGCACCAACAGCCAATGGCTGTTATCTCTTTAGATGTAGACCATTTCAAGGCTGTTAATGATCAATATGGTCACCCTATTGGTGATCAAGTGTTAATAAAAATTGCACAATTAATTGCGCCAACGATAAGAGCCGAAGATATTTTTGCCCGTATTGGCGGGGAAGAGTTTTCAATATTACTACCAAACATCTCTCAGTCTAAAAGCCTTCAAGCGGCGGAAAGATTACGTGAATTATTAGATACAAACCCAATATTAATTAACAACAATATTAAATTACCCATAAAAATAAGTCTTGGCGTATCAGTAATAAAAGCCAGCGACAGTTGTTTTCAAGATCTCTATTCCCGCTCTGACAGTGCTTTATATAAAGCTAAATCACATGGTAGAAATCATGTATATCTGATGGATTAATCGCACCGAAGCAATAACAGCATAAATTGTCACTACATTAAGTCCAAGCCAACAAAACCTCATTGCCAACAAGGTAGCTATTAACCTAGAATAGCTACCATTCCAATACTGTTTCAAAAAGGCTTTCCATGGCACAACCATTACCAGATAAATTCATTATGTCGATGAACCGCGTTTCAAAAGTGGTTCCTCCTAAACGTACAATTTTAAAAGATATCTCTCTGTCCTTTTTCCCTGGTGCAAAAATTGGTGTGCTAGGTCTCAATGGCTCTGGTAAATCAACCTTACTACGTATTATGGCTGGTCTTGACACTGAGTTTGAAGGTGAAGCAAAAGCACTTGCTGGTACTAACATCGGTTACTTGCCACAGGAGCCAATTTTAGATGAAGCAAAAACCGTCCGTGAGATTGTTGAAGAGGCTGTTTCTGAAGTTAAAGATGCCATGGCACGCTTGGACCAAGTTTATGCAGAATACGCTGAACCTGAAGCCGATTTTGACGCCTTAGCAAAAGAACAAGGTCAATTAGAAGATATTATAAATAGCCAAGACGGACACAATATCGATAATGTATTAGAACGAGCAGCCGATGCTTTGCGCTTGCCTGATTGGGAACAAAAAATCGGTGTACTTAGTGGTGGTGAACGTCGTCGTGTAGCACTTTGTCGCTTGTTATTGCAAAAACCTGACATGTTGCTACTTGATGAACCAACCAACCATTTAGATGCTGAATCTGTAGCTTGGTTAGAGCGATTCTTACATGACTACCCCGGCACCGTTGTGGCGATTACCCATGATAGATATTTCTTAGACAATGTGGCTGGCTGGATTTTAGAGCTTGATAGAGGACATGGTATTCCTTATGAAGGCAACTATTCTTCTTGGTTAGAGCAAAAAAATGCTCGTCTTGAGCAAGAAAGTAAAAGTGAAAGTGCGCTACAAAAAACCATCAAGCAAGAACTTGAGTGGGTTCGTTCGAATCCTAAAGCACGTCAATCTAAAAGCAAAGCCCGCATGGCACGCTTTGAAGAGCTTAATAGTCAAGATCATCAAAAGCGTAACGAAACAAATGAGTTGTACATCCCACCTGGACCTCGTCTAGGCGATAAAGTATTAGATGTGAATAACTTAACAAAATCTTTTGGCGATAGAGTACTCATTGACAACTTAAGCTTTAGCGTTCCTAAAGGTGCTATCGTTGGTATTATCGGGCCAAACGGTGCAGGTAAATCAACCTTATTCAAAATAATGTCAGGTGCTGAAAAGCCAGACTCTGGTCAGGTAGAATTGGGTGATACCGTCAAGCTTGCCAGTGTTGATCAGTTCCGTGATGACATGGATAACAGCAAAACGGTATATCAAGAAATATCTCAAGGCCATGAAGTATTGCAAATTGGTACTTTTGAAATTCCAAGTCGTGCTTACGTTAGCCGTTTTAACTTTAAAGGTAATGATCAACAAAAAATTATTGGTGACTTATCTGGTGGTGAGCGTAACCGTGTTCATTTAGCCAAGCTTGTGCAAACCGGTGGTAATGTATTGCTGCTTGATGAGCCAACCAATGATTTAGATGTTGAAACTTTGCGTGCACTTGAAGAAGCGTTATTAGAGTTTCCAGGCTGTGCCATGGTTATTTCTCATGATCGCTGGTTCCTTGACCGTATCGCTACTCATATTTTGGATTACCGTGATGAAGGCCAAATCAACTTCTATGAAGGTAACTATACCGACTACGAAGAATGGTTGAAGAAAACTTATGGTCCAGCAGCCGCTGAACCACATAGAATCAAATATAAAAAAATAGGTTAACTAATTAGTTAACAACAAGAAAAAGGCACCTTAATCTATTAATTAAGGTGCCTTTTTACTAAAAGCGAGCTATGCTGAATAAATCACTTTTGCCATAATTAAACACCATGCAGAATAGACGTCAATTTACTCGCATACTTTTTTCTCTGCAGGCTGAACTAGCAATAGAGCAGCAAATATTTAATGTCAATATTACTGATATCTCATTAAATGGCGCTCTGCTTTCCTTAGACACTAAGGGGGAAACCCTCAAAGGAATGCGCGGTGTTTTGTCATTTCAATTAAACGGTTTCGACGCCAAAATCATAATGAATGTCACCGTAGCCCATCAAGAAGTTAACATTATTGGTCTTCGCTGTAATAATATTGATATTGACAGTGTTAGTTTATTACGGCGTTTAATTGAGCTTAATCTCGCAGACGATGAGCAATTTAATAAAGAGCTATCGCAACTAACCCACACTTAATACTCTTAACTCTAACTAAATTTCAAAGGATTTAACATGAATCACCTTATTATTTCTTTTATCACCGCTGACCGCCCAGGCATAGTAAAAGTTTTGTCCGATCTAATTTCCGAACATAAAGCTAATTGGAAAAAATCAAGCTTGCATCAAATGTCTGGAGTTTTTGCCGGTGTTATCGAAATTGCAGTGCCTGCTGAAAGTGCGACAGATTTAGCGGATAAACTTACTGTACTACCTGGCTTTAAAATGCAAATTGAGCATGTGCAACAGCAAGCATCAACACCTGAAACTTTACTGGTTTTAGAGTTAACAGCAAATGATAGAGCGGGTATAGTGCAAGAAATATCTTCAACTATTCATCATCATGGTGGCAACTTACTCAAATTGGTTAGCACACAAGAAAGCGCTCCGCATGCCGGCCATGAATTATTCAAAGCAAAGGTTACGATTTCGGCTGATAAAAACAATATAGAACCCATGATTGATGCGCTTGAAAACTTAGCTGATGACCTGATGGTAGATATTTCTCGATAGATTAAGAAGTCGCAATATTGCTGACATGGACGTAGGTACTTAGTTTCAATATGGAACAAACAAAATGACAATTCATCGACGAGGATGGAGACATTGATATCATAAAACAAGGAAGGCTTGAAACGGTCATGTGACCGCAGCATACCGATCACCTTAAACATAAAAGTCCGAAATCATCACTGATTCCGGACTTTTTATTTATTTTTTCGCTAAGTGTTTAGTCGCTAAACTTTATAAACCTAACTTTGTAAACTCTTTGGCGACCACTGATGCGGGTAAAGGAATATAGCCATCCTTCTCAACAATGCTTTGTCCTGATTTTGATAAAACCATTTTCAAAAATTCAGCTTCCATAGGCGCTAAAGGCTTGTTTGGATGTTTATTAACATAAACATATAAAAATCGTGATAATGGATACTTTTTAGAAATGGCATTTTCCATATTAGCTTCAATAAAGTTTTCACCTTTTTTAGCCAGTGCTAATGCTCGTACACCTGATGTTTTATAGCCAATACCTGAGTAACCAATGCCGTTTAACGATGCAGAAACTGACTGAACAACAGAAGCTGAACCTGGTTGCTCATTAACACTATTTTTAAAATCCCCCTTACATAACGCTTTCTTTTTGAAGTAGCCGTAAGTACCTGATACTGAATTACGACCGTATAACTGTACATCTTTACCCGTCCAGTCACCGGTTAAACCTAAATCGCCCCAGCGATCAACATCTTTAAGCGCGCCACATTTACGGTTATTAGAAAAAATCGCATCAACTTGGTCGATACGTAGACCTTTAATTGGGTTATCTTTGTGCACAAATACCGCTAATGCATCAATTGCTACTCGAACAGCCGTTGGCTTATAACCGTAACGCTTCTCGAAGGCTTCAATTTCACGTGACTTCATCTTACGGCTCATAGGTCCAAGGTTAGATGTAGCTTCCGTTAAAGCTGGTGGCGCTGTTGAAGAACCTGCGGCTTGAATTTGCACATTAACATTGGGATAAGTACGTTTAAACTCCTCCGCCCAAAATGTCATCATATTGGCTAGTGTGTCCGAGCCTACAGACGAGACATTGCCTGAAACACCACTGACTTTCTTATAGGTAGGTAAATCATTATCGACTGCTAATGCAGAAAAATTGATAAGGCTTGATAAACCAATAACGCCTAATGTACGTTTTAAACTCATGTTACTCTCCGATGAGAAATATAATTAATTTGAGAACACTATAGAAAGTGAATATGACAATAATAAGTAAAGTTTATGACACTTGTATGACAAACCTAAAAAAGCTGTCAGTTGAAAAGCAATAGCTGTCTGCTGTCTGCTTTCAGTTAAAAGTAAAAAGTAAAACACTCGCTATCAGCTTTAAGTTTACTTGCAGAAGGTTGGGCTTTTGAGTACCAGGTTAAGCATTTTATTTTAAAGTAAAGATACCAAAGCCCTAGTGAGCTTTATGTTTAAAACTGGCTTGTTGAACAAGTGTATAGGCACAAAGTATATAAGATTTTAACCTTGCTAAGTGATAGATTTGGTAGCCAAAACTATAGAGATAATGAGTGTAAAATTAATTGCAAATGACTTTTATTATTCTTAGATATATTATTTGAACCGTACAGTAGATAAATAACCCGACAATGAGGTTTAGTCATGCGGGTAGGCATATTAACAAGCGTATTATTTAGCTATTTCAGGACTGAAACAGATAATAAACTCACTACCTTTTTGCCATTCACTCTCAATTGAAAGCTCACCATGGTGGTGATTCAACACATGCTTGACTATCGCTAAGCCGAGACCAGATCCACCGGTATTGCGTGACCTAGACTTATCGACACGGAAAAAACGTTCAGTTAAACGATTAACATGCTCAGGTTTAATACCTGGTCCATTATCTTTAACACTAAAGCGTATTTTATTGCCATCATCACGCAGGGATACATCTATAACGCCACATGCTGGGGTATAGGCGATAGCATTGGTAATTAAATTCAAGCAGGCGCTTTTTAATTCTTGCTCATTGCCATTAATACTTAAATTTGCCGATATATCTTTGGTAATGCTATGATTTTTATCTTGATTTAACCATTGCACCTCTTCAAATATTGATATAATCAAACGTGACAAATCTACTTGCTGGTGTTTGTCGCCATCGACATTATTTTCGACTTTTGATAACACCAACAGTTGCTCAACTAGTCTGTCCATTCGTGATACTTGTGTTTCTATCGTGGTGAAAGCTTTTTTCCAATGAGGATCTAGTGCAGTTTCACTTGCTTGCACCATTTCAACATAACCTCGTACCACGGTTAATGGCGTTTTTAGCTCATGAGAGACATTAGCGACAAAATCGCGACGCATTTCTTCTAGACGTTGAATTTTACTGATATCACGAGCCAATAATAAAATTTGATCACTGCCGTAGGTCATCATACGCAGTTCAAGCTGCAATTCGTTGTTAATTGGAGAAACAATAAGGCATGGGCTATCGTAATCGCCATCTTCCAAATATTTATAAAATTCTGGAAAGCGAATTAAATTATCAATACGTTGACCAACATCACCCGGCCAACGGACACCTAAAAGTTGAGAAGCTTTTTTATTTCCCCATAATATAATGAGTTCATTTGATAGTACTAACGCCGCATCGGGTAATGCTTCAGCGCCATCACGAAACTTTCTAATTCGCTGATTCAATTGCTTTTGCTTTAAACGTTGTTTGCGAATTCGGCGATAAAGACCATCATATATTCTGCCCCAAACGCCGTTGGCTTGTGGGGGGGAAATTGTTTTACCTTGCCACAACCACTGAATTAATTTAAATAAATGACTGTAATGCCAAGCAAGCAAACCTAATGAAACGAGACAAACGACAAGAAATGTTTGACCAAGTGCATAACCAACAACAGCACTGGCAAAAAGCACCCCAAGAATACGTGTTATAAGCGTGCGAGCTGAAATACGAAAATACATATACTAGCCATTAACCTGAGGTTTTAATTTTGCCCGAAAAGCGGTAACCAGATCCGCGTACGGTCTGAATGAATTCTTCATGACCCTCGCCTGAAATAGCCTTACGTAAACGTCGAATATGAACATCAACCGTTCTATCTTCAACATAAACATTGGTTCCCCATACGTTGTCTAATAATTGCTCTCGGCTATAAACACGCTCAGTATGGGTTAGGAAAAAATGTAACAAGCGAAACTCTGTTGGTCCCAGCTCAAGGGCTTTATCATTAATTGTCACTCGATGCGCTACCGGGTCTAAGGTAATGCCGTGAAAATCGATCGACTCTTCTAACGCGGTTGGTGCAACACGTCGAATAACCGCCTTAATACGTGCAATTAATTCTTTCGGTGAAAAAGGTTTAGTAACATAGTCATCAATGCCGGCGTCAAAGCCTTTTACTTTATCATCTTCATCAGCTCTAGCCGTTAACATAATAATAGGTATTGAGCGTGTATACTCATTCTGTTTTAATGATTTTGCTAACTTGACACCGGTACCGCCTGGAAGCATCCAATCAAGTAGAATCAAATCGGGATAAGGCTCTTTAATTTTTGCTTGTGCTTGTTCTATTGTTTCAGCCTCTATGGCATTGAAACCATTTTGTTCTAAAACAAAGGTGATCATTTCTCTTATTGCCGTTTCGTCTTCAACAACTAAAATTTGTCTATTCATGAATCCGTCCTAATAGCCTAATCGCATAATGAACATTGTGATAAATAAATATGACAGTTTCATGACAACGGCAGAAATATACTTAAAATTCCTTAGTCCAACTATAAATTGACCAACATCATGATCGACGATACCAAACAATTAGGCAAGAAAAAAGCCGCTCAATGCGGCTTTAATACAATATTAACTTAAACGTAATCTCTACAAATATCGATTATTAGCGGAGTTGCAGCGTCAACATTAAAAGTTATATTCAATACCTGCAGCTAAGTAGTCTTGGTCTTCGCCACTGTCCATATCAAAGGTAGTATAGAAGGTATATAACTTAGTGCTTTTGGCTAATGAATAATCTGCACCAAGAGTAATACCAGATTTATCATCGCCGCCTTTAAAGTCAGCAGCTTGATATTGACCTTTAAAAGTGAGTTTATCCATTTTGTATTTAGCTGATACCATGAAACCATCCATTTCATCACTGCCGTCTACCTTTTCTTGAGTTTGCAGCATTGCACCTAAGACCACACCTGACACTTTACCTTGCACTGTGGCACGAGTGATGTCATAACCTTTCACGTCAGAATCAATAGCAACTGAGGCGAATATTTTAGATTTTTTTAATTTAGCATCACCGTAAAATACCGCAACCGACACCCCGTCTTCTGCGTCAACGGCGTCTTCAGCGATATAAGTAATACCTACTTGAAAATCACTAAATTTAGGCGATTTATAAGAAAGCGTATCTGCCATGCGGTTTTCACCTTTCCATAAACTTTTAATATCGCCATTTAAATCGCTAAACACATCAACTTTACCTTGTGACTGTTTAAGCATAGTGTCATTTTTACCAAGCAAAACTTCACCAAAGCTACCCGCTAAACCAACATATTGGTTACGATCAGTAATGCTATCACCTGAGTCACTATCGCCGTCTAAGTCAACTTGAAACTCTGCTTTATAAATAACCGTTAAGCCATCGCCCAAATCATGTGAGCCTTTTAGACCAATGCGCGAAGCATTACTTTTGACTTCTGTGAACGATCCTTCACCTTCATCAGAAGATTGCAGAGAAAGATTTGCTTTACCGTAAACTTCAACATCAGCTGCAAATGCCGACAATGATAAAGAAGACAGTAAAACGACAGCGATTTTGTTGTAAGTATATTTCATCTTGATACCTTTATAAATTTAAGTATGGCTAAAAATTAATTGCGGCTAGTTTGCCAAAGCTTTATGACACTATTGTGACACCAAAGAAAAATTTATCACCATTTTACGCAAAACATAATTTATATTGATTTTTATTCGTAACTACAGCAAGATTTTAATCTAAATTATGGCTAAATTATCGGCATCCCCGTATATTTAATGATTGATGCTAAGAAGATAGTATATCTCTAATTATTAATTTATTGATTAAAAGTAGCTGTATTTAAAATAAAAAACTTTTAACCCTAATGAAAACCGCTAGAATCAAGAAACACTAAATAAAAGAAATATTTAATGAAAGCAACTAGCCTGTCTCGGAAATTACTAACTCGTGTATTGTCATTTTACTTTGTCCTGACATTTATCGTAACTTGCGTGCAGATTGGTGCTGAGTACATCAATACCAAAAATCACATTGCTAATGAGCTATTAACGCTTGAAAAAACCTTTAGTGGCAGTTTAACCCGTGCAGTATGGGAGCTTAATACCCAACAAGCCGTCACAATAGCGGAAGGTTTAGTTGCTATTCCAATGATTAAAGGTATTACGATTACTGATGAAAATAATCAGCTTATCGCCCAATTGGGTGTAGCAGCTGATAAAGAAACCCTTTTCCTAGAATCGATTGACGACGAAGGCGATAACCGTAAATATTTTAACGTTAGCTCTAATAGTTCAGGTTTATTTGGTCATGGCTTCCCATTAATATTTGAATTTTCAGGTCGTACTACTAGAGTGGGCTCAGTCACCCTATTATCGAGCAATGAGGTTATTTTTAACCGAATACAAGTGGGGATTTATTTTCTTATCGGCAATGCAATGGTGAAAACAGCCGCTCTGGTCCTATTGTTTTCCTTAGCATTTTCAAGCCTATTAACTAACCCCCTTAATGAACTGACAGAACAAATCAACCAATTCGACATCGATGATCCTGAAGCCTCTAAACTGCATGTAATTAATTATGAAAATAACGAATTAAACATTCTGCAAAATGCCTACAATAATTTAATTGATGAACTGGTCGCTTATAAAGAAAAGCTCGCTTTAGCGCAAAGCAAAATTATATCCGCTAACAGTAAATTAGATGAACAAAACTTGATGCTTGAACAAGAAGTAGCTCGTAAAACATCTTCACTTAGTACCACCATGTTGAAAATGGAAATGCAGCAACGTGAGTTATTAGATCAACAAGCTAAACTACAAGCAGAAAATACTCGCAGAAGCATGACAGAAAAAACGCTACTAGAAACAAATCACGAGTTAAAAAGCTCTATTATCGAATTAAAAAAAGCGCAAGAGCGTTTACTTGACGCTGAAAAGATGGCGGTGCTCGGTAATATGTCAGCAGAAGTAACCCATGAAATTAATACTCCAATAGGTGTCAGTATTACGTCCACGTCTTACCTGGCAGATTTACTCACTAAGCTGAAACTTGACATAGAAGATAATAAACTCTCCAAACGAGTGCTTAATGACTTTACCGAGCATTCTGAGCAAGGGCTTAATTTAGTTTTAAATAACCTAGAACGTGCATCTGAATTAGTTTCTAGCTATAAGCAAGTTGCGGCCGACCAAATCAGTGAAAAAATTCGGCAGGTCAATCTGGCTAAGTATATTGATGAAATCATTCATTCATTGCAGCCAAAACTAAAAAAAACTAATCATAGCATTAAGGTAGATTGCCCTGATGACGCTGAAATATATTGCCATGCCGGCGCTATTTCTCAAATTTTTACCAATCTGATCATAAATTCAGTCATTCATGGCTTTAAAGACATAAATAACGGTGAAATCACCATATTAGTAAAGATAAACGGTCAACATGTTCATGTTATATATCAAGATAACGGCCATGGTGTATCTGAAGAACAATTAATACATCTCTTTGACCCATTTTACACCACAGCAGGAAATAGAGGTGGTACAGGCTTAGGTACACACATAGTTCATAACTTAGTAAACGACACCTTAAATGGGAGTGTCAGTGCCAGTTCAACACTAGAAAAAGGCCTGATTTACGATATCAAGTTTGATAATCTGCGATGAGTGGACAATAATTTACCTCGATTAGTTTAAGGCGTGCGTGATGCAAGTAAGTACGTTAATATAGCCCTCGTTTTTCAATTATTCGCCCACTTTTATAGGGCATAGGATTATTTTAATGTGGTTTAAAAACCTATACTTTTTTGCCTTTACTCGCCCTTTTGAATGTTCTGAAGAAGATTTAGAGAAACAATTATCTGAGCATTTATTTACCCCTTGTGCCTCAACTGAACAATCTCATTTTGGTTGGGTAAATGCATTAGGTAAGCATGGCGACACAACTGTCCACGCGGTAAACGGTAATTACTTGTTATGTGCACGTAAAGAAGAAAAAATTCTTCCCGCTCCTGTTGTAAAAGACATGATCGAGCAAAAAGTAGCGCAATTAGAAGCAGAACAATCACGCGGCGCAACTAAAAAAGAGAAAGAACAGTTTAAAGAAGATATTATTTTTGAATTACTACCACGCGCATTTTCTCGCTATAGCGATACGCGTGCTTATATCAACTCTGTTCATAACATTATTGTTATCGATACCAGTAGTCGAGGCAAAGCTGAAGACTTTTTAGCACTTTTACGCAAATCGCTTGGTACTTTACCAGTAACAACGCCGTCACCAGAAAAAGCCCCTGATGAATTAATGACTGAATGGTTAGTAGAAAGTAACTTAGGTGCTAACTTTCAATTAGGTATGGAAGCAGAATTTAACGCTTTAGGCGATGACGGTGCAGTCGTGAGAGTTAAAAACCAAGATCTCACTAGCGAAGAAATTAAAGCACATTTAGATGCCGATAAATATGTGGTAAAAGTTGCGCTAGAGTGGGATGAATCATTGTCGTTTATATTATGTGACGACTTGGCAGTTAAACGCCTTAAGTTTTATGACGTTATTCAAGAGCAAAATGACGATCTAGATAGTGACGACGTTGTTGCTAAACTTGATGCTGATTTTGCCCTGATGGCAGGCGAGTTAAACCGCTTTATAGACAACTTATTAGCTGAGTTTTCACTTAAAGCGAGTGATTATTTAGAAGCATAACATTACTCATTTAAAGTTGTTAAAAAAGGCGCTAAATAGCGCCTTTTTAGTATATTTATTTAAATATAGCTTTTAGGCTATGAAATCTTAAAACATCGATCTAGCTTTTACTAACACGTCACTAAACTCTGCTGATGCCATAAAATTTAGCTTGGGTAAAATACCTTTATCAACATAGCTTCTAAGTAAAAAATCTCTTGTCGACTCATTTTTAAAAATTTCATGATACACAGCTCCGGCTCGAATGAAGTCAATATAATGCACATCTTTTGGCAAAAAGCTCAAATCGTTCCATGACAACACTAATTCAGTATAATCTTCTGAAAATCCCCAAGCTTTTGTCATTTCAGCACCAATAACATGGGAAAACTTATTAATAGCTTTATTTAAAAATGCTGGTTTGGCAAATACCGTTGGGTGACCTTCCGCTTCGGTTAATATTGGTAATATGCCAATATTATGTATAAGCGCAGCTAAGGTTAAAGTCTCAAGTGTCAGTGGTGTCTGTTTGTTTTTTTGTATGTATCTCGTCATCAGTGCGATTGCAACCGAAGCAACATCTACAGTTTTTCGCCACGAACTTTGCATATATTCAGAAATAACACGGTTATCAGATATAAACATTTGTTCAACTGCCATTGCCGTAGCTATGCTTTTAATTTGTCTTAGGCCAATACGAGTTACTGCTTTACTAACTGAGTCAGTCTTAACTTCTCGCCCATATGCAACACTGTTCGCTACCTTCAACATACCTAATGATAACGCTGCATCATGACTAATAATTTCGCTCATTTTTCCTAAGCTAATTTCTGGATCATCTGCGGCTTGTCTAACTTTCAAAGCGATTTCTGGTAAGGTAGGTAACACTAACGCATCTTGTCTAATTTTTTCGACGAGTATGATGTAGAGTGCGTTTTCAGCGCCCATAAATTTTCCTTAATATTAACGTTAATATACACAGCGATTAATACAGTACATTGAAATTTAAGCAATTAAAAGTATAATTTTTATGCCCCCTATTTATAACTAAATGTTTCAACAAAAGCACCTAATACCATTAATTTGATTAATTAAGTGTTCTACTTTTTCATGAGGGGAAATGGATAATTACAAGGCATAAAATTTAGTCAGTAGTTATGCTACTTATAAACTTTATAACGCCGTCATTCTTAATTTTAACCATTAAAAATGAGCCGTTAAGTAATCAACTTGGTATAATTGCACTTGGACACCGTGTAGCGTCATGGCTATATATAAACCCATGCAACTTTATTGCAGCATCTTGACCATAAAGTTGTATATCTTGGTATCAATACTTTTTCAGCAAAAAAAAGAGCGCACGATGCACTCCTTAATAGTCTGTAGTTGTATTGCGATTATGACAAAAGTCTATACTGAAATAGCGGCTTTAATATGTGGGTGCGCTTGATAATTTTGTAGCTCAAAATCTTCAAAAGTAAAATCAAAAATACTTTTAACTTCAGGATTAATCCACATATTTGGTAATGGTAAAGGCTCGCGTGATAATTGCTCATCAACCTGTTCAAGATGGTTTAAATACAAATGCGCATCACCAAAGGTATGTACAAAATCCCCTAATTCCAAATCACAAACTTGCGCAATCATCATGGTAAACAAGGCATAACTTGCAATATTAAAGGGTACTCCAAGAAAAATATCAGCACTTCTTTGATATAACTGACAGCTTAACTTGCCATTTAATACATAAAACTGAAACAAAGTATGACAGGGTGGCAAAGCTTGTTTACCTATTGCAGCATTAGCGTCTGGGCTTATTGAAGTATCTGGCAATAACGCAGGATTCCAAGCGGTAATAATATGTCGACGTGAATCTGGATTATTTTTTAAGTCATGAATAAGTTGTGTTAATTGGTCAATAGTTTCGCCGTTTTGCGCTGGCCAATTACGCCATTGTACACCGTATACAGGACCAAGTTCACCGTCTTCTGTTGCCCAAGCATCCCAAATTTTTACGCCATTTTGCTTTAAATATGCAATGTTAGACTCACCTTTAATAAACCATAATAATTCATGAATTATGGATTTTAGATGACATTTTTTCGTTGTTACTAACGGAAAACCTTTCGAAAGATCAAAACGCATTTGATGACCAAATATACTTTTAGTGCCCGTACCAGTACGATCAGATTTTTCAACCCCTTCGTCTCTAACATGACGCATTAAATCAAGATATTCTTTCACTAGGTTTTCCTTTAACGTTATTTATAAGTAATAGAGAGTTGATGCCAATCGTAACATCAGAACGAAAGTATTAACTACGGCTCTACAATACTTGCAGTTTATCAGCACTTAGCATTATTTGGCATGAATTTTTCGGATGAAAGTGAGTGTTTTCCACTAATACCACATCATTTTAATTGCCACTAGCATCAAAAATACTGCGAAGCCTTTTTTCAAGTAAGGTAAAGACAATTTAGCCCCCGCTTTTACACCAATTGGCGCGAATAAAGACGAAGTTAAAACAATCCCTAATAAAGCCGGTAAATAGATATAACCGATACTCCACGGCGGCAGCTCGCTTTGCCCTAAACCAATAAAGACATAACCCAAAGTACCAAATAAGGCGACAATTATTCCACAAGCTGTCGCAACACCAATGGCTTGTCGCATCGATAATGAGCAATACATTAAAATAGGCACTAATATCGCCCCACCTGCAATCCCCATCAAGCTTGCTAAAACGCCGGTCAAAAGCCCAATAAGTTGCAACCACCATTTCGAGGGTAATGGCACGCTGCGCTCGACTTTAATAGATAAAAACATGTACAGCGCTAAAATGAGTACCGCACTAGCGAATATAGTCGTTAAAGCCTTTAATGACAGTACCCCAGCAATAACAGCACCCAATACAGCACCAATGGCCACCGTTATCACTAAACTTTTTGCTAGCGGCCATGGAATATTACCATTTTTATGATGGGCAAAAGCGGCCGACGTCGAAGTAAACATGATCGAAGCCAGTGATGTTGCAAGCGCCATAGGAAAAGCAAGTTCTGCACTTATACCCAATAATG
This sequence comes from Cognaticolwellia beringensis, assembly GCF_002076895.1. NCBI lineage: Bacteria > Pseudomonadati > Pseudomonadota > Gammaproteobacteria > Alteromonadales > Colwelliaceae > Cognaticolwellia > Cognaticolwellia beringensis. The sequence goes on along the minus strand of NZ_CP020465.1, from coordinate 2,918,874 downwards.
GTAATAAATACACCAACACGGGCACTATAATTAGTCCGCCACCAATACCCAGTAAGCCGGCAAAAAAACCAACAATAGCGCCCAACAAGGCACAAGCTAAGAAAACACTAATAAACATTAAAATTACTCAATTTAAAATGGAAAAAAAAAGTCTTGGGGAGATTTACTTTAATTTCGCATGAACAAAGTCTCCTAAGCCTAATTTAACTAACTGTTCATGCATGTAACTGTGGACACTAGCGGTAGTTGTTAAGCTCAATACTTGATCTAAAATTTGCCTTAACTCGCGATACTCCACATGTCGAATCACCCATTTAACTTTCGCAAGACTATGCGCACTCATACTCAAGTTTTTATAACCCATAGCGATAAGTAAAAGTGCACCTGTAGGTTCATTTGCCAATTCGCCACAGATACTTAATGGTACGTCCCGAGTTTGGCTTTTTTGTGCAATATAGTTCAGCGAGCGGAGCACTGCAGGATGATAAAAATCATATAAGCTCGCCACACGGCTATTATTACGATCTACAGCTAATAAATACTGCGTTAGGTCATTACTTCCTACAGAGAAAAAATCAACTTTATTGGCTAAATCTTCAAGTTGAAAAATAACGCCAGGCACTTCAATCATCACACCGACTTTTGGCCGAATTAAGACGTCACTTTCATTGCAAAAAAATTCAGTTGTGAGCTCATAATAGGCCTGATTAATAAGCCTAATAGCTTCATCAACTTCAGTAATACTTGAAATCATTGGTAACATTATAGCTAAGTTACCGAGACCATGGTTAGCTTTCATCATCGAACGGATTTGTACTAAAAATATTTCTGGGTGATCTAAGGTAATACGTATGCCACGCCAACCTAAAAACGGATTAGCTTCAATAATGGGAAAATACGGTAATGATTTATCACCACCAACATCTAAAGTACGCATAGTAACAGGCTTACCTGCGAATGACTCTAGCACTTCTCTATACAGTGCAGTTTGCTCCGCCTCAGACGGAAAACAACTACGATTCATAAATGGGATTTCAGTGCGGTACAAACCAACACCATCAGCACCAACATTTTGTGAGTATTCAAATCCCGCAGATAATCCGGAATTTATCAGTAAGCTCACGCTATGACCGTCTATTGTCGATGCAGGTAAATGTTCAGCCTCTTTGACTTGGGCGTTTAGTAAGTTTTCTGCTGCTAAAATATGACGATACTCATTTATCAGTGCATCACCAGGATTAACATAGAGTTGATAGGCGTAACCGTCTAAAACCGCATTTTTTTTATGTAACTGTCGAATAGCAAGATAATCAACTCCCATAATCGCTGGGATATTTAGCGCTTTCGCAAGAATGGCAGTATGAGAATTATTTGAGCCGGTTATTGAAACAATACCTAATAAACCAAGGTGCTGATATTCAGCAAGCATCGACGCACTGACATCTTCTGCGACTAATATGAATTTATTAGGTAGCTGTTGTTCAAGCTCTTCCATATTTTGAATATTATTTAATAAGCGATTACCTAAATCTTTAATATCATAAGCACGCTCACGTAAATATTCATCGTCTAAGGCTTCAAACTGCATCACATAATGGTCAACCACCAGTTTAAGCGCACTTTGGGCATTCCAACCTGACTGAATTTTAGCAATCACTTCAATTTTAAAATTATCGCCTTCGATCAACTGTTTATAAACATCAAAGATATCGAGGCTACTATCTGAGATTATTGCTTTTAATTTCTCACTCATCTGAGAAAATTCAGCAATGGTGCGACTTACAGCATCATTAAAAATAGTTAACTGCTGCACACTATTACTTGCTTTATCAACCGCGACAGTAGACAGGTCTGCTTTCGGGGACATAACGACCATCTCACCTATAGCAACACCTGGAGAACCGCCTATACCGATAATGCTTTTACCAACCCCTTGGTTGCTATGGCATAACTCAATCATACCTTGCGCTTCAACACTGGCCAACACCGTTGCAAGTTGTGCAGATAGTGTAACCAAAAAGGCTTCTTCATCTTCATTAAATACGCGAGCTTGTTCTTGCTGTACCGTTAATATGCCCAAAACTTTGCGTTGATGGATAATCGGCGTACCTAAAAAGGCTTTAAACTTTTCTTCTTCAACTTCAGGAGCGTGAATAAAATCTGGATGTAACTTAGCATTAGCGATATTGATGGGTTCTTCACGTTGTCCAACTAGGCCAACAAGACCTTCGGTAAAGCCAACACTCGTTCGGCCAAAAGCATTTTCAGCTAAGCCATTAGAAGCCATTAAAATGAAGTGTTTTTTTTGATGGTCAGCTAAATACACTGAACAGCATTGAGTGGAAAGCGCAGATTTTACCTGACTAACTAAGCGTAATAATGCCTGGTCAAGTTCCGTAGCTTGACTAAACTCGAGAACAATTCGACGTAAAATAGTAAGCATTACCGTCCCTTTAAATTAGTTCTTTTTTTATACATATAAGTATCATACAAACTAGTATGATTAAAATGACCTGTGCTAACTCAGCACTCTTTAATTAAGTTATACCAATTTGATTAATTAAGTTTTCTACTTTTTCATGAGGGAAAATGGATAATTACAAGGCATAAAAGTTAGTCAGTAGTTATGCTACTTATAAATTTTATAACACCGTCATTATTAATTTCAACCATTAAAAATGAGCCGTTAATTAATCAACTTGGTATTAGTTATATTATCGTTGCAGACTCAATAACTTTAAACTAAATAGCTCACCGAAGTGAGCTATTTTACAAGACATAATAATAATCTAAGGTGAACTATATTTAAGCTCGGCGTCGGCGACGTTCTTGGCGATAACTAGGCATTGCCGATAAAGCAAATTCTTTCATCACCTTACGATAAACCTCTCGCTTAAATGACACCACTTGCCTGACCGGATACCAGTATGAAACCCAACGCCAGTCGTCAAACTCTGGATGATTTGAATGTAATAAATCAACCGCTGATTCTGGTGCTGTCAATTGCAGTAAAAACCATTTCTGCTTTTGACCAATACATACGGGTAAGCTTTCGTGCCTAATTAACCTTTTCGGTAATTTATATCTTAACCAATGCTTAGTAGTCGCTACAATTTTAACATGCTCAGGTTTTAAACCAACTTCTTCGTCCAATTCCCGATACATTGTTTGTTCTGCAGACTCACCCTCGTCAACTCCACCTTGTGGGTATTGCCAAGAATGCTGACCAAAACGCCTTGCCCAAAATACTTGTCCCCTGTCATTGATTATTACTATGCCGACGTTAGCTCGATAGCCTTCGGCATCTATCACAGGAACTCCTGACAGCATTTAATAATGCTTTGATTCTTCCACACTCTGCACTTTTGGGCAAACATTTATTAACAGAAATCATCACAATATATCGGTATTAGCGATTGTTACCTCATAACAATTCAAAGTTTAAAAGATTACAAAAAATAATTGCCTTGCTCAAAGCCTAAGAGCTGAATGATAATAAGCTAAACAAAATTGACTCCAGAGTAAATATTGAATAGCGGAAAAAGCCCTAAAAACGAAGCAGAATTACTCACGCGAGCACAGAACCTTGCCGGCATGTCGTTAGGAGAAATTGCGGCATCGATTAATGTTCAAGTGCCTAAAGATCTTAAACGCGAAAAAGGCTGGATCGGTTTACTGTTAGAGCAAGTATTAGGTGCCAGCGCCGGTTCTCGGCCAGAACCTGACTTTCCACATTTAGGCATTGAACTAAAATCGTTACCAATTAATTATCAAGGTAAACCACTAGAAACGACCTTTGTCTGCGTTGCTCCTCTCACAGGTTTAGTTGGCGCTCAGTGGCAAACTAGCCATATTCGCAATAAAATTTCACGTGTCTTATGGGTACCTGTTATATCCGAGCGAACTATTCCGATTGCAGAACGTATTGTCGGCACAGCCTTTATTTGGTCACCTTCACAAGAAGAAGAACATTTACTCGCTCTCGACTGGCAAGAGCTTACTGACATGATCGTGCTAGGAGATGTGGAAAATATTCACGGCAAACATGGTCAAGTATTACAACTGCGACCAAAAGCAGCAAATAGCCAAGCAAAAACTCAAGCTTTTAATCGCCATGGCCAGCCGTTCATGACTTTGCCTCGTGGTTTTTATTTGAAAACAAGCTTTACACAGGGACTATTAAATAAGTATTTACGTATAGATTAATTAAAATCCTTCCTCTAAGACCATTGAAATATAAATATAATAATAAAAATCGTAGCTAAAACTTACTAACCGCGTTATAAATTAGGAAATGGTAAAACACGGTAATATTAATTCCCTATGAAGTTTGGTAATAAATTTGATCGCTACATAGCAGTAATTTTTTTTGTAACAATCGTTACGGTTATTTTAACCTCTTATTTCACCCTAAAAGACGTTATAAATAGCCACAACAAGCAAGTACAAAGTGCTATAACTCCGTTATTTTCTTTAGTAACGAGTGAAATACTTCGGCCTTTAAATGTTGCAAATTTTATGGCTAAGAATCAGTTTGTTATCGATTATGCTGGCCAAGATAAAATAGATAAAGACTATGTCGTTTCTTATCTAAATAAGGTAGCAAAATCATATAATATGATTGCGTTTATCGCCTTAGAAAAACACAATTTAATGGTCGATTCTAATGGTAAAGAGTCGACACTAAACAGTTCAGATACCGAATGGTATACCCGCCTTAAAGATTTGCCAGGCGAGCAATTTACCGACATAGGTAATGCACAAAACCCACATTTATATTTTGATAATAAAATTCGCGATCGTGAAGGTGAATTTATCGGCTTTACGGGTGTAGCTCTTGATCTAAATTATTTTGCCAGCAAATTCCAAGAATACAACGAACGCTTTGGCTTTGAATTATATTTTGTTGATAACAATAATATTATTACCTTGTCTTCGAATAACATCATAAAAACTGAAAGCCATCATCGCAAAGGCTTAATGACTCGCTTGAGTGATTTACCATGGCATCAATCACTTATCAAAAAAAATGCCGCTGATAAAAACTTAAGTTCAGAGGTCATGTACACCTCTGATGATGGCTTGTTAATATCCCAAATGCCAATACAGGAGCTTAATTGGCGTATGTTTATTGTCTCACCGCCTGCGGCGCAGCAAAGTGAGTATTGGAAAATATTTATCGGCCGATTTATACTGTTTTTTATCGTCGCCATAATTTTTTATATGATACTTTTAAGTATTATTAATTATTTAAAATCGCGATTAATTAAACATGCTGAAACCGACCACCTGACCCAACTGCCAAATCGTAGTCATGTTCATTCACGCTTTGATGATATGGCTAAACGCAATGATAATCTTTGTCTTGTGCTAGCTGATATTGACAATTTTAAAAATATAAATGACACCTACGGACATTTAGTAGGTGATGATGTACTGCGTATTATCTCTGAACAGCTATCACAAACGTTAAGAAAAGTTGATGTTATCGGACGATGGGGTGGCGAAGAATTTGTTATGTTATTACCTGAAACAACCGCTAATCAAGCACATATTATTGTTGAGCGTATCAGAAAAAATATTGCCGCCATTTCTTTCCCTATCTCCACCACCAGTGGTACATTTACCACCACAATTAGCTTTGGTATTTGTGAATTGCCATTAGAAAATAAAACCATCGTAGATTATATCGAAGGCGCCGATAAAGCGTTGTACCAAGCTAAAAGTGATGGTAGGAATAAAAGTGTAATTTTTAACTAAATAAATGGGTGATGGATAAACAAATTTGTACTATCGGGTTTATTTATCCATAACTTGTGTTAGACGATAACTTAGGAATATTTATCGTTTAACATGCAATTTAATGGTTTGGCTTATGCTAACACTGCTTTGGCTCGCTATCTCTTGCCAGTCCGTATTTGCCGCTTCTAGACAAACAAATTCGTTTTCACCTTCGGCATGTAAGTCGACCATATTTTGTCCACCTTTACCCGGGTTCCATAACACCCACTGCTGACAACCATGACTCTGTACTTCAATCTCACGTTGCCACTTGTGATCAACAATAACCATTTTATCGCTACTTTGATAAATACGGTCAATGGGGCCCATACAATTTTCTAGTGTTGATTTTTGTTTGTTATAACCACTGAGTTTATCATCATAAAGCGCATCATTTAAGGCTGGAATTTCAGTTTCCTGTGAATTGCCAACACAAAAATAACTGTGCAAAGCGCCTGTATATTCTACCGTCTGATCAGATAAGTTTTTCATGGTTAACGTTTGTTGAAATGATTCACCAAACACCAGTGTTTGACTTAACTCACATGCGGCGGGCCAATATGAAGAAAACGCTTGACCGAACAGTGACAACGTTATTTCAACAGTGGTATCTGACATACTTAGATCAGCAATTTTCCATTGGCTTTGTCTGGCAAAGCCATGGTTACTTACTTTACTTAATTCGCCATTAGGTAACTTAACCTCTCCGCCAAACCATGGCCAGCATAGCGGCACTCCACCACGAATAGCTTTGCCCACACTATAATGACTAGTATCACTGAGCCAAAACACGGGTTGTTGCCCATTAGGCTGCCAGCTAAGCACTTGCCCGCCATACAGGCTTACCGAGCCTTGACCTTTTTGATGAACAAACCGCAAAGCTTGTACGCCTGTGGCAAGTTGATATAACTCAATACGGCCAAATTCATTTTCTAACAATATTTCTAGCATTTATTAGCTCTCTTTATTTTATAGTGCGTATATCGAACGCCACACTTTTATAAAGTCATTCTAGGTAATTGTACGGGTGGATGAAAGCGTTAAAGTATTCCGATCGACTTTCATCACATCAGAAATAAAGTGTAAGAATACCAATTAAATTAATGAGTTTATCACTTAGCGGAATTAAAAATACTTACAGGTAAGCTAGTGAACTAAAGATTAGTATTTTCAATCACTGCTCGACCACCGCCCTGAAAACTCATTTCTTTGCAGGAAAATCATTGAATTAAATCACACTAACCATAAGTTTTAAATTATGCCTTAGGACATTCAGTCACAATAAATTTCACGTAAAAAATTCACGTAAAGAATTCACATAAAAAAAACTATGGGGCGATATTTGAACATTCAAATTTCGACATATTTATCACAGAATTCCCAAATTATATGCAATTCAGACATGATTAACCAGATAGTCATACTAGACCTATCTGGCTAAGCTAATCCTGACTACATATTTTTCCTAAAGCAATGATCTGATGACATATTGAAGAATGCCGCCATGGCGAAAATATTCGAACTCATTGGGTGTATCAATACGTATATCAGCTTCAAAACTTATATTACTGCCGTCAGATTTTAGTACCTCTACTTTCACATGTTGCTGGCCAGCGTCAACCGCTTGTATAGAAAACTGCTCTGTACCGTCTAAATTGTATGTGCTTGCCCCTTCACCTTGTTTAAACTGTAGGGGTAATATGCCCATGCCGATTAGGTTAGAGCGATGGATACGCTCATAGGTCTCAGCAATAACTGCTTTAACACCTAATAATAGCGGCCCTTTGGCAGCCCAATCTCGAGAACTACCGGTACCGTATTCTTTACCAGCAATAACAATCGTAGGAATATTTTCAGCAATATATTGATGCGCGGCCTCGAATACCGTCATCTGTTCACCGTTAGGTTGTTTACGTGTAAAACCCCCTTCAGTACCGGGGGCAAGCTGATTTTTTAGTCTAACGTTTGCGAAAGTACCGCGCATCATAACTTCATGGTTACCGCGTCTAGAGCCATAAGAGTTAAAGTCTTTTTGCTGAACGTGATTAGCACGAAGATAATCAGCAGCAGGGGTTTCTTTGCCAATGGAACCTGCAGGAGAAATATGGTCAGTGGTAACACTGTCGGCCAACTTCAATAAACATCGCGCATTTTCAATAGCTTTAATTGGCTCAGGCTCGGCTGGCATATTTTCAAAAAATGTCGGTTTTTTCACATAAGTACTGTCTGGCCAATTGTAAATATCAGCGTCAACAGTTTCGAGATCTTCCCATATATCACCGCCGTCATAAACAGAGCCATATTTCTCTGAGAACATCGACTTATCAACCACCCGAGTGACAATCTCTTGTATTTCTTGCTGGCTTGGCCATAGGTCTTTTAAATAAACTGGCTTGCCAGCAGTGCTGATACCAAGAGGCTCTTTAGTAATATCAATTTTCATATTACCCGCCAGTGCATAGGCGACCACTAGTGGTGGCGACGCTAAGTAGTTCGCTTTAACATCTGAATGTATTCTACCTTCAAAGTTACGATTACCTGATAAAACCGATGTTACGGTTAAATCACCTTCCCTAATCGCATTAGAAATAGCCTCAGGTAATGGGCCTGAATTACCAATACAGGTGGTACAACCATAACCTACCAAGTTAAATCCCATTTTATCCAGCTCTTTAGACAACCCTGCTTTATTGAGATATTCGGTCACCACCTGTGAGCCAGGGGCAAAACTGGTTTTAACCCAAGGTTTAACCGTAAGTCCTAATTCATTGGCTTTTTTTGCCAACAGCGCAGCAGCCACCAACACAGATGGATTCGAAGTATTAGTACAACTGGTAATCGCAGCGATCACAACTGCACCTTCATGAAGATCGTAGTCTTGTTCATTATGACTATAAGATACAGTGGTTTTTGAACCAATATTTTCGGCACCGCCTTCATCATCAAAGCTAGATTTCTGCTTGTCATTAGTCGAAATAGCTAATTCGTTTTGTTCTGTTATCCAACGCTTAAACGCAGTCGCTGCTTGATCCAGATTGATCCTGTCTTGCGGGCGTTTCGGCCCAGCGATGGCAGGAACAACAGTGTCTAAATCCAAAGCGAGTGTTGCATGATACTCTGCATGTTCTTGCGCTTCACTGCCCCACATACCTTGTGCTTTTGAATAAGCTTCAATAATCTCGATCTGTAATTCACTTCGACCAGTTAACGCCAAATATTTTGTCGTTTGTTCATCGATAGGAAACAAGCCACACGTTGCACCATACTCGGGCGACATATTGGCAAGTGTTGCCCGATCAGCCACGGTTAAGTGTTTTACGCCAGCACCAAAAAATTCGACGAATTTACCCACTACACCGAATGCTCGCAGTTGTTCTGTAACCGCTAACACTAAGTCGGTCGCGGTTGATCCTGGCGGTAACTTGCCTTTTAATTCCATTCCCACCACTTCAGGTATTAACATAGTCACGGGCTGACCTAACATCGCCGCTTCTGCTTCAATACCGCCTACCCCCCATCCAAGTACACCTAAGCCATTGATCATTGTGGTGTGTGAATCAGTGCCGACTAAGGTATCAGGGTAAAGTAGCGCTGTATCTTGCTGTTCATCAACAAAGGTCACACGGGCTAAATACTCCAAATTGACTTGGTGTACGATGCCTTTTCCTGGTGGCACTACTTTGAAGTTATCAAATGCACTTTGCCCCCATTTTAAAAACTGATAGCGCTCTTTATTACGCTCAACCTCAATTTCAGTATTACGCTTAAACGAATCAGCCTGACCGAATTCGTCTACCATTATTGAATGATCAATAACTAAATCTACTGGTTTAAGCGGATTAATTTTATTTGGATCGCCGCCTAAATCCAACATCGCATTGCGCATAGCAGCTAAATCAACAACCGCGGGAACGCCGGTAAAGTCTTGTAGTATGACTCTAGAAGGTACAAATGCTATTTCGGTATCAGAAGAGGAACTTGTGTCCCATTTAGCTAAGTTTTGAATATCGTCTAGCTGAACATATTTTTCATCACTGTGGCGGAGCAAGTTTTCTAATAATATTTTTGCCGTCAGCGGTAGCCTTTTGGTATTAGCTTTTAATGTCGATAGGTCAAAGTAGTTATAATCTTTGCCTTGTACCTTTAGTGTCGATATATGCTTATTTAAAGATGCCACTTTACTCTCCTTTTGACCTTTATCGGCCTTTTTTAAGGTAATTTATTGAGTGATTACTCATCATAATTCAAGCCATATTTTTACAGTAAAACTTTTTAGTCTACCAAAACCGTAAAGATAAGATCCTTGCCCTAGATCTTAAATATAGCTGTTATAATTATCAATCCACCTGTTTTTTTCTTAATAACATAATATATAACAAACAGAATAATGGCGGCTACAATAGATGTTACTGTAAAACCCGAGGGCTCTTTGATAAATTCCAGTGCGCCCTTGCAAAATAATGCTGCGCTTAAGCAAGTCTATGTGAGCAATGCCTATTGTCGAGCCTAACATAAATTTGAAAATGTTTATCTTAAGTCTGCCTGCTAAAGTACTTGCTATGGTAGAAGGTAAAGTGGCCGTTAGACGCTACGCAAGAATAGCCCAAGCGCCTTTATTATCCTTTTTCTTTTATTGTGTCAGTATGCTTATTTATCCTCCCCCAAAAAGAGTCGGCCCAATAACAGCTACTATTGTGTATTCACTTAGACTCGCTCTGAGATAGCCATGTTTGCAAATTCAATGCAGTCAGAAGTTGCGCTACTTATAAATTTTATAACGCCGTCATTATTAATTTTAACCATTAAAAATGAGCCGTTAATTAATCAACTTGGTATAACTTGGTCTAGGGGTCTGATGGGTAAAAAAGAAAGGGGAAAAGCCCATCAGTAGTTGCTGACAGGCATTAAACTTATTACGGGGTTTTAGAAGCGAATGTAAGCAATAATTTTCACATTACTTTACGTAAGCTTTCGGCATATCACTTGGCGTTGTATAACGATCACGCAAGGCGTCTTGGCGGCTGCGGGTCGAATATTCTTTACCCCCAATCCACATTTGACTAACCTTAGTACTGAGTTCAAATGGATCAGCACTCCACAACACTAAATCTGCCGTTTTACCGACCGAAATTGTGCCACTATCAAGGTTAAATGCTTGTGCAACATTAGCCGTTACCGAAGCAAGTGCGGCTTCAGGTGATAAACCATTCGCAATGGCATTACCGGCATGAAAGCGCAGTTGATAGAGGTTATGAGTATCGCCGTTAACCGTCAAAACTACCGTCACGCCCGCTTTAGTTAACTTAGCTGCATTTTCAAGTGACGAATGTAAAGAATCAAAACTACCGGGTAAGTTATCTAAAGCCGTCATCACAACAGGTACCTTAGCTTCAGCAATTTTATCGGCGATTAAAACCGCATCAGCGGCGCCAACAAATACTAAATCAAGGGAAAATTGCTTTTTAAGCTTTAACAAAACTAGCAGATCAGTAGCGCGGTCTGCATAAGCAACTAAGGCTTTATCACCGGCGAGTAGCGCGTTAATAACTTGTTCTTCACGACTTGGCTCTTTTGCTTCTTTTTTGTCTTTTGCGTCATTAATTTTCTTTTTCGCTTTCGCTAATTCTTTAACAGCATCTTCAAGTTTAAATTGTAGATTTTGTAAGCTTAACGCTCGCGAGCCTTTGCTTTTAGCGCCTAAATCAATAACAACACTTTTGTTACTAGCTCGCACGCTACCAAACTCACCCGAAAGGTCAGCGACAAACGTTTGGCCTTTAAACATATCATCACCACCACGAGGGCTGACAACATTACTGGTAATTCCGCCTTTACGACTATATGGAATAACTGTAGAGCGTGGATTAAACGCTAAACTTGCATCAAAGGTGATATCAGCTTTTTTATCGCCAGCATCACGACTTTTTGAAACCGCGCCAACTTCAACTAAACCTAATTGGTTCATTGAGCCAATGAGGCCTGGTGTTAAAATTCTGCCTTTGGCGTCGATAATAGTATCAGCGTTAAGTGTTTCTGGATTGATGGCAATAACTTTACCGTCCTCAACCACAACCGTGGCGTTTTCCAGTACACCTTGTTCAGTTACCGTATGCACTGTCGCATTAGTAATAGCAAAGCTTTCGGCAAAACTTGCGGTTGAACTTGCCAGTGCCAAGGCAATTAGCGATGATTTAAATACTTTAAAATGCTTCATAATCTTAACCTTACCTTTGACCTAACAGAAAATCGCTTTTCGCTTGGTATTTTTCATCAAAACGATCGTAAACTTTCGCACCATCAACAAACACCTGTTCAGCTTGCGCATAAACACTAAATGGGTTTTGATTCCAAATCACCACATCAGCTTTTTTACCATTTTCTAAGCTGCCCGTATCTTCCGCTACACCTAATGATTTTGCTGCATTCGCTGTTATCCAAGTTATGGCTAGCTCTGGTGTTATTTCAAAACCATTTTCGTTGGCACGATACATAACCTTGCCCGCTTCTTGATTCAAGCGCTGAATTGTACTGGCAGAGTCAGAATGTACTACGGCACAAGAATTTTTCATTGCATCAACAATCGCCACGTTCTCATGCACCATGTCGTAAGCTTCCATTTTAAAGCCCCACCAATCTGGCCACATCGCTGCACAGTTGCCATTTTCAGCCAAGGTATCTGCTATTTTATATGCTTCAATGGCATGATGAAAAGTACCTGAGTGGTAATTAAATTCTTTACCTAGATCGATCATCATCGCCATTTCTTCAGCTTTATAACAATGGTTATGAATTAAAATATCCCCATCAAGCACACCTTTTAAAGTATCTAGCTCGATATCACGCTCAGGTGCCACTGGGTTTTTACCGGCATCATAATCAGCGTCATATTTTTCCCAAGCACGTTTATACTCAGTTGCATCGGCCCAAGCCATGCGATAACCGGCCATATTGCCCATGCGTGTTGAAGGTAACACTTTACGACTACCGTAAACGCGTTTTGGATTCTCACCACAAGCCATTTTTAAGCCATAAGGAGCATCTGGATACTTCATACCTTGCATAGTATGGCTAGGGACATTGCGAAGTGTTACACCGCGACCACCAAATAAGTTTGCTGAGCCCGGTAGAATTTGTAGTGTTGTAATACCACCAGCACGTGCTGCTTCAAAACCGGGGTCTTGTGGCCATATACTGTGCTCAGCCCATACTTCAGAAGTATTAGGCGAACTCATTTCATTACCGTCAGAATGCGACTCAACAGAAGGACTTGGATATACACCTAAATGTGAATGCACATCGATAATACCTGGCGTTATCCATTTACCATTAGCGTCAATTTCAACCGCGCCATCGGCGCTTAAGTTTTGTCCAATTTTGTCAATTTTACCATCGACCATTAAAACATCAGCGTTATTCAACCGCTCGCCCGTACCGGTTAATACCGTCGCATTTTTTATTAATGTAGTTTGCAGCGGTAATACTTTGTAAGTACTTGGGTATGGGTTTTTATTAATTAACACCTTTTCGTCTTGTTGTTCGCTTTGCAAACAACCGGTTAAAGCAACAGCAAGCGCTGTGGTCACTATCGAAGGGAGAAATTTTTGCATAAATTTGTTCCTGTGTTACTCCACACACTGCAGAATAAATCATGTTATCCAGGCAAGTTTGTACGAGCTTATTATTATTCAAGTTAAGGTATTTAACGTAAATTTTTAAGGTTAACTGATCATTGTTAACAAGTTATTAATAACTACAATATTATGAATTGTCGCTGACAACAAGTCAGACATATAGGGGAGTTGAGCAATTGCGTTGAACGGCCAACTATCTGCGATAAATGGGGAGATGTGGACTTTAAAACTTAAAGTTCAAAGTCGCCAAAGTCGATATCACTGCTATTTTCAAGGCGTAATTTACTTGGTGGTTCAAGTAAAGAGGCTTGTTTATTTTCAACAGTAATTTCAGCGACTTTAATTGTTGCGGGTTTGTTTTTGCGTTTTTTACGTTGCTGACAACGTTTAATTACTTTTTGACGCTCGTTAGAATCAAATGCTATCCAATTTAGACGTTCGTCTCGCGTACGAAAGCAACCCGAACATTGGCCTTTGTCATCTGACTGACAAATACCAATACAAGGGCTGGGAACATCAAAAAACTCTAACTGCATCTAGTATACTTCGTGTAATATCAATTGGTATAAATTGAATTAAATTAGGCCATTGGGCAGATACTCTTAAGTATATACCCAATTTTTATTTTAGCGCTTTATTAACCCAGCTTATCTGTAGCGATATGGTATTCCGGGTCTTCTATAACGTTTATTTCCACTAAGCTACCGGCTTTAGTTAGCAATTGCGTACATTCTTTACTTAAATGTCTTAAGTGCATTTGCTTACCACGGCTAATATACCGTTCGGCTAACGTATCAATCGCTTCAATCGCTGAATGGTCAGCAACGCGTGAATTTTTAAATTCAACGATAACGTCATCGCTGTCAGCTTCCATGTCAAATTGCTCTAAAAAGCTAGAAACCGAACCGAAAAATAACGGACCAGAAACGTCATAAACTGTTGAGCCATTTGAATTTACTGAGCGGTGAACAATAACATGTTTGGCATGTTCCCAAGCAAATACCAACGCAGAAACGATAACTCCAACAACAACCGCTATGGCTAAATCTGTGGCAACAGTAACTGCCGACACTAATATAATCACAAAGGCGTCAGCTTTTGGTACTTTACCTATAATACGAAAACTCGACCATTCAAACGTACCAATGACCACGATAAACATCACACCGACTAATGCTGCTAATGGTATTTGTTCTATTAAATCAGAACCAAATAAAATAAAACCAAGTAACGCTAATGCGGCTGTTACACCTGACATACGACCACGTCCACCTGAGTTAACATTGATCATAGACTGACCAATCATGGCACAGCCACCCATACCACCAAAAAATCCAGTGACAGTATTTGCCGCGCCTTGTGCAACACATTCTTTGTTTCCATGACCACGTGTGCCCGTTAACTCATCAATTAATGTTAACGTCAGTAATGATTCGATTAAACCAATAGCCGCTAAAATCAATGCAAAAGGTAAAATAACTTGCAGTGTTTCCAAGCTAAATGGCACGCTTGGAATACTAAATTGTGGTAAACCGCCGGCAATAGAAGCCATAGGATCATTGGTCATATCACGAACAAAGTCGACAACTGTGCGTGCATCTAAATCAAGGCTTTGCGCTAACAATGTTACAACAACAATCGCCACAAGTGATGACGGCACCGCTTTAGTGAGCTTAGGTAAAAAGTGAATAATCCCCATAGTTAACACGATTAGGCCAACCATAGTTAACATTTGGCTCCCTTGCATCCACGCTAATACGCCATCTTCATTAGTCACCTTAAATTGCCCTAACTGAGCAAGGAAAATAACAATAGCTAAGCCATTTACAAAACCCAGCATTACGGGATGAGGTACCAAGCGAATAAACTTACCGAGTTTAAATAACCCTGCCAGTATTTGCAGTACCCCGGTTAATACGACCGTAGCAAATAAGTATTCAACGCCATGAATAGCGACTAAGCTCACCATTACAACTGCCATGGCGCCAGTAGCACCAGAGATCATACCTGGGCGACCACCAAATATAGAGGTAATTAAACCAACCATAAAAGCAGCATATAGGCCAACGAGGGGTTCAACACCGGCAACAAAAGCAAATGCTACGGCTTCGGGTACTAATGCTAAGGCGACAGTGAAGCCCGACAAGACATCATTTTTTAAATTTGCCACTTTACTGGCGTGTAATTCAAACATTTTTTTCTCTACTTTGATTAGAACATCAAAAAAACAAGCACAGTTTAAAACTCGCTTGAATTTAAATACATTTGGCGTAGTCCCGAAAATGCCTTACTGCAAGGTGATTTGAACCTAGTAAGTTAAACGACAATAGTTATTTTCGGGGCTTGAAGGCGCGGGAATACTATAGATATATCTTTAAAAAGTCAATATTTGCTCAAAATAACATCAAGCTTTTCAAGCAAATATTAATTAAAAAAGTAGTTTGTCCATTGGAGCTATTATTTCAGGATTACATCACTATCGTTCACTATTAATTTTTGCTTCACGTGCTTCTAAAAATGCTTTAATTTCATCGCGTGAGCCCAAAATATGTTGTTTCAGTAATGCTACTGCCTTTTCGACATTACGTGCCTTACTCAAGGCTAAAATCTCATTGTGCTCAGATTCTGCTTTAGAAATACCGCCAGCCCAAAGTAAGTGCATACGTATATAACGGTCAGCGCTTTTATTTAGCATATTCACCAGTTCTAGTGTTTGAGGCCGTTTAGCACCAGAGTATAAACAATTATGGTAATCAGAATTCAGCTCACTCCAAGTATTTGCTGCGTTTTCTTGACCTAAAGCTTTATCTAATTTTTTAAGTAATTGTGTTGCTTCTTCTAACTTCTCAGCACTAATATTGGGTAGCGAATTAGCTAATAAATCAGACTCTAGCAAAGCGCGTAATTCAAAGAGTTCATCAACTTGATCCGCGTTAAGCTCTGTTGCAGTCGCACCTTTATGAGGTTCAAAGGCAACCAACCCCTCGCCTTCAAGCTGCAAAAGCGCTTCTCTAACCGGAATTCGGCTAACATTTAACTCACTCGCGAGAGCTGCTTGTCTTAATGGCTGGCCCGCTTTAATCTCGCCACTTAATATCTTTTCTCTAAGTGTTTCAACCACTAATTGAGTTCTAGTTTTATATACAATGCTCATACTGGGCTTCCTAAAAATATTAACGCCATTATAGAGAACCAAGCGCTAAACACAAAACATTAGCGATATGCCAAGTTTAATAAATTATTTTATTTGATCTAAAGCCTCTAACCTCTTTCACTGATTGAACAGTAAGTGGATATAAGTTTTATGGTATTCGTATGCAGCTGTATTATTGCTAATAATTTGCATTTAATTTTCTGTCATACACTATCATATCAATTGATGTTAATTCTGTTATCGTTAAACATATAAATTTTGGTTACCTCTAAGCAAAGACAGGCTAAACAAATAAGTCTTAAATAAAAATAAAAAGAGTTTCCGTATGCCCACAAAACACAATAGCATTGCCTTAGTCGCCTTTATTTTTGCGATATTATCAGCCATTTATATAAAACAATCTATCGCACCTCATTGGGTTGAGCAAAGCTATGTTTATGATGTGAGTACCAACGCTACAGGTATTTCGAGTTATATCTATAAAGGCCAAAAAGTTATTATTGATACTGTGGAAGACTACCAAAATTCACCACTTAACCAGCAAAATCTCAGTAACTTAAACAGCTCACCTGTGCTTGAACAGCAATGGGTGAAAGACAAAAACCAGCAATTAAAGCTGCTAAAACCGGCTTTCCACTTTGGTATTTGGTCACTACTGCCTGCATTTATAACAATAGTTTTATGCTTATTAACCCGTGAGCCACTTACGGCTTTGCTGGGTGGTGTAGTCGTTGGTTCCATAATGCTAGGTCGTTACGACTTAACCGACAAAGTTATTATTCCAAACCTAGCAAAAGAAGGTACAGCTGCACTACTTTTACTCTATTTATGGCTACTTGGAGGTTTATTAGGCATCTGGTCTAAAACGGGTGCTGCACAAGCTTTTGCTAATTACATGACCAAGCATTTTGTCAAAGGAAGAAAATCAGCAAAGCTGGTTTCCTGGTTACTGGGCATATTATTTTTCCAAGGTGGCACTATGAGTACAGTTTTGGTTGGCACTACCGTGCGGCCCTTGGCAGATAAAGCGAAAGTAAGTCACGAAGAAATGAGTTACATTGTAGATTCAACTGCATCACCTATAGCATCAATATTAGCTTTTAATGCTTGGCCCGCATATGTTCAAGCCTTAATATTTATTCCTGGCGTTTCTTTTTTAGCCACAGAAGCAGACCGGATCAGCTTCTTCTTCCAAAGTATTCCATTTAGCTTTTACAGCATGTTTGCTATTACGGGTACATTGCTATTAAGTCTTAATATCACCACTTTTTCTGGTAAACGTATACGAGCTGCAAAGCTACGCGCTGAAACTCATCATCAACTGGATGCTCCAGACGCTAAGCCTTTAAGCGCAAAAGAGTTACAAAGTACAGATGTACCTGAAGGCTATAAACCCCATGTGCTTGAATTTATATTACCTTTAGTCACCTTGACAGCTATAGCCATTGGCAGTTTTGTAATGCTCGGCTCACCTAAGATTAATTGGGCGTTTGGCGCTGCATTGATTCTTTCGGCGGTTATCGCCTTAATAAAAGGGATGTCTTTAAACCAAGTGGTTGATGGTTTTGGTAATGGCTTAAAAGGGGTGGTGTTTGCGTCTGTTATTTTAATGTTAGCGGTGATTATTGGCAGTATTAGTAAAGAAACCGGTGGTGGCTTATTTTTAGTCTCTTTACTTGGAGAACAACTGCCCTTCTGGTGCTTACCGGTGATTTTACAACTGATCACTATGATAATCGCGTTCTCTACCGGAACAAGCTGGGGTACCTATGCAATCGCGTTCCCTTTAGCCATGCCATTAGCTTGGGCTATTTGTCAAAGCCAAGGAGTAGCAAATCCGGAATTGTTTATGATGTTATGCTTTGCCACTGTGTTAAATGGTAGTGTTTTTGGTGATCAATGCTCGCCAATATCTGATACCACCATTTTAAGTGCAATGACCACAGGGTGTGACTTAATGGATCATGTAAAATCGCAATTAGCGCCCGCAGCATTAGCCGCTACCCTAGCAGGTATACTTTGGACCCTAACCGCTTACTTTTTTGTTTAACCCGTAGGTAAGTTAAATCGTATGCAGATACAGCGGTCAATTGAAACAATATTTAAACTATATAGAAATAGAAATGAAATAATACGGTATGCGTTGCCGTATCTTCGTGGACAGTCTCGTATAGACAATCTTGTATAGACAGTACCGTATAGACAGTCTCGTATAGACTGTATCGCCATTAAAAAGGCAGCTTAAGCAGACAGTAACCTGTAAGTTAAAGCATCAATGATGGCAATATTATTAAGAGATCAATTTAAAGTCATGAGTAGGTTTAGTCGTATTTTTTTCCAGAGGAACCTTAACAACAAAACAACAACCTTGCTCACTTGCTACAATTTCAATCGTTCCCCCAAGCTTAGTGTTAACTAAGTTATAAACAATATTCATGCCTAGACCTGAACCACCTGAACCCCGCTTTGTCGTAACAAAGGGGTCATATACTTTATCTTTTATTTTATCATCTAAACCTTTGCCGTTGTCTTGATAAATCAGCACAAGACTTTCATCATTCGCTTGAAATTCAATAGAAATTTCACCGTCCATACGATCTTCAAAACCGTGAATGTGTGAGTTCGTTAAAAAGTTGGTTAATATCTGATTCCAAGCACTTGGAAAAGTGACTAAGTTTAGCGCTTTATCAACTTGGATATTAATCGTGTAATTTTTCTGTTTAAATAAAGTTTTCACCGTATTCACAACGTCATTGACGTGCTGCGCTAAATTGATATTTATTTTCGGATCAGTATGATGTTCAACCGCAACCGATTTAAAACCACGAATTAAGTCCACCGCTTTATTTAAGCTGCGTTCGATAATCTGCTCATATTCAACAAACAAAGTTAAAATTGAAGTTAACTGCCTTTTAGTTAAGGTTTTCTCAATAAGGGAATGATTCAACTCAGCAATTTTTTCTTTTAATGCACTTAATGAAGTGATGCAAATTCCTAGTGGAGTATTAACTTCATGGGCAACGCCGGCGACTAATTGCCCAAGAGAAGCCATTTTTTCTGATTGTACAAGTTGATCTTTAGCTAAGGTTAATTCATTGAGTGAATGTTGTAACTGTTGATTACTTTCCGCTAATTTTGATGTGCGCTCGTAAACTTTAATTTCTAAGTCGCCATTGAGGTTAATCAATGCATTTTCTGCATCTTCTAACTTAATAATGTCGTTTTTTAGCGTCAAGCGCATAATATTAATTGCTGATACCAACTCATCAAGTTCATCGGTTTTTTGACTACGATTTTCCAACATGAGTGGCGTATCTAAACTTTCCCCAGTCATGGCTTGTGAATATAAGGTAATACGATATAAATGACGGGTAATTAACCAATGAACGATAAAAAAAGTACAAAACGCGACAATAAATATTTTGATAAATTCAGATGAAATAATAAAACCGGCTTTTTGCCATAAGTGCTGATAAATATCTTGGTAATCTGCAGAAATAATCATATTGCCGATAATATTACCTTCAAAAGCAATGGGATGAATTTCAATTTTCTTAGCATCGGTGATAACGTCACCCGCTTGGTAAATCTTACCAAAATTAGTGGTTATTTTAACATGACGAATATCGGGAAGCCTTTGAATACCAATAATTTGTTTTTCAACTAAGTCTTCATTTAAATCCCATAAACTAGTAGATATTGACTGATTATGACTTAATTCAATATTATCAAAACGTTCATCAAGCGTGGAAACACCATCTTGAAAATCAACATATAATTGAATCATGGTTGAGCAAACAGATAAAAAAGCACTACACATTAAAATATAAATAAAGACACGCCGACTTAATTTACTATTAAAAGCACCTTTATTATTCATTACTCAATCCATACATATTTTGCCACTTTTATAATAATTACGAAAACATCTACAAAAACTATACTAACGTTACTTTTTACCTTAACAATAATACAACAGTAAAGTATCTGAATGTATAAAGTAAAAGAATTTATTTAAGCAAATATAGTGCGCTATTTCAGTATTATAGTACCTAAATTAATAAGTTTACTCTGATAATGACTTATTTTAGGTCTTGTCCGATTATCGCTAGCGATTTACCTTACCTAGCGTATTATAACAATCTCACTATTTATCTGATTATTTCTACTGGTTAAAACAACCCACTAGTGCGTTATTTATTTAATCATAATTATAGGAAATGTATGTTCAGTATAGAGGTTTGCGAAAATGCACGCTTAAGCCGCGATGCTCGCTTTGATGGCAAGTTTTTTACCGCCGTGATCACGACAGGTATTTTCTGTCGACCTATTTGTCCTGCCAGACCACCAAAACCAGAAAATGTTACCTATTATGAGAGTGCAGAACTCGCACAACAGTCAGGTTTTCGCCCATGCAAGCGCTGTTTTCCGCAACTTGCGCCAAATTTGCCATTACCTAGAAAGATTAAGCAAATAACGCAAACATATTACGAAAATAATTACAGTTTACAGAAGTGTGCTGAGCAACTTGATATCAGCGAGAGACAAATTCGTCGTTTATTTTTGCAATATTACGGTTTACCGCCGAGTGAATTTTTCCATCAGCAACGTTTATTACTTGCCCACAAACTGCTTATTTCAACATCTTTAAGTATTACTGACGTTGCTTTTGCTGCGGGTTTTAATAGCATACGTCGTTTTAATGAAGTTATTTTGCAAACCTATAAAACTTCGCCAAGTAAAATCAGAGGCAATAAAAAAATATCATCTGATATGCAAGTAACTATTCTATTGCCGTATAAGGCACCTTTTGATTGGCCGTTAATGCTAAATTTTTTCCGTTCAAGAAAAATGAGCAACATAGAAGATATTAGCACTGAACACTATTTTCGTACGGTCGAACTTGAAAACTGTCGGGGCTGGATAAAAGTTACGCATCATCAAGATAAAAGCGCCTTAAATTTAACGGTTAAGTTAACTGATTATAGTTACCTGCATCAAATTATCGCTCGTGTTCGTCGCATGTTCGACTTAGATGCTGATATGCAATTAATTCATCAACACTTAATAACACACCCAAAATTAGCGTCAGTTATTGAGCAATTTCCCGGTTTACGCTTACCTGGCTGTTGGGATATTTTTGAGTTTTCTATTCGTGCCATATTAGGCCAACAAATATCCGTTAAAGGTGCAACAACCTTGGCGCAACGTATAGCGGAAAAATATGGCGAGACAGCTGTCGATATTGAACAACCTGAAAATATCAGTGTTTCAAAGTACTTTCCAAGTGTTGCAGCTCTAATCAATATTGACTATCAAGAGATAGGCTTAACCCGATCTCGCATTGCCACTTTGCAAACTTGGGTTGCCTACTTTCAAGAGCATGACACTGTATTTGCTAAAGGCCTAACGATAGAAGAATTAGAAGTTAAATTAACAGAACTTAAAGGTATTGGGCCATGGACAGTAAACTATATTGGCATGAGGGGTTTAAGCGATCCAGATGCGTTTCCTAGTGCCGATTTAGGTATTATAAAAGCGTTAACGATTGATGAAGTCAAACCAAAAAACAAAGACATATTAGCGTTAGCCGAAAAATGGCAACCTTGGCGTGCCTACGCTGCTATATATCTATGGCAATCGTTAGCCACTAAAACCTAAAGCGTAAACATCAGCACTAGATACCCAAAATTTAAAGGAAATATTATATGTATTACTGTACTTATCAATCACCATTGGGTGAAATTGCTTTAACGGCTAACGATAAAGGCTTAAGCGCCCTTGCTTTTCAAACAGGAAAGTCACCTATTACTTATACTGGCCTAATTGAAGATAGTAGTAAGTTCACGCAAGTAATTCAACAACTTACCCAATATTTTGACGGAGACAGAAAGCACTTTGAACTACCGTTAGCGCCAGAAGGCACAAACTTTCAAAAACAAGTTTGGCAAGCCTTGCTTGAAATACCTTGCGGTGAAACCAAAAGCTATGGCTGGATCGCGAAAAGCATTAATAATGAAAAAGCAGTTCGCGCTGTAGGCACTGCAA
Source organism: Cognaticolwellia beringensis (assembly GCF_002076895.1). Taxonomy (NCBI): domain Bacteria; kingdom Pseudomonadati; phylum Pseudomonadota; class Gammaproteobacteria; order Alteromonadales; family Colwelliaceae; genus Cognaticolwellia; species Cognaticolwellia beringensis. Next base: position 2,896,260 of record NZ_CP020465.1, on the reverse strand, counting down.
ATGGAGCAAATCCTATTGCATTAATAGTACCGTGCCATCGCGTTATTGGTAGTAATGGCAAGTTAACTGGCTATGCTGGTGGTTTAGCATTGAAGGCGAAATTATTAATGCACGAAGGCGCGCAATTTAAGCCTTAAGCAACCCGAAACATCGCAAACTTGTTAGTGATAAAAAATTAATCACTAACTAAATAAGCAGGTTAATTCATGATTCAAATTGCTATAAATCCTGTTATGATGGCGACGATATTTAATAGAATGACTTAGAGTATGGTTTTGGAAATTATTGCAGTTATCGCGGTTTTATTTTTAGCATGGTTAATTTGGCAGCTTATGCGTGCCAAGCACTTTACTCAGTTTAAACGTCAAATAATACAAGAACTAAAGCCAAAGGTTATTGCAAGTATTATTGACGAAATGGCAAACACTCGTTCAGAGAAACAGCCAAATACTCCTGCCCATCAAGAAGCCACCATTGCTTATTGGAGCGCTTCAGTTGGACGAGTTTTACAAGCAGCATTAATGCGAGAAATTGTTGACGAACAATGGTTAAAAGAAACGGGAAATTTGCGTAACAGTCAGCATTTATTTCATGTTGAACGAGATAAGTTACACCGCTAAGTATTAGCTGAAAGTTTGCTTGCCTGATTGGCTTTTGATCATGAAGTTATTTATTTGGCATACGGTTGACGAGTTGAAATCCGACCTACAAAAATCAGCTACATTACATAATTCCCGTCCCCTAAGTAAGCCGGACTTTAGTCCGTCAGCTTGATTCTAAAATATATTTCACCTTTTTGACGGCATAAATGCCGACCTACAACAACCATTAAAAATCTTCAACTTGTGGTTTTTTTATTAAACCCTTTGTAGGTTGGGCTTTAGCCCATCATCTTAATTTCAAACTATATTTCACCTTTTTGACGGCATAAATGCCGACCTACAATAACCATTAAAAATCTTCAACTTGTGGTTTTTTTATTAAATCTTTTGTAGGTTGGGCTTTAGCCCATCATCTTAATTTCAAACTATATTTCACCTTTTTGACGGCATAAATGCCGACCTACAACAACCATTAAAAATCTTCAACTTGTGGTTTTTTTATTGTTTTTTTTGTAGGTTGGGCTTTAGCTCATCATCTTAATTTCAAACTATATTTCACCTTTTTGACGGCATAAATGCCGACCTACAACAACCATTGAAAATCTTCTACTTGTGGTTTTTTAATTGTTTTTTTTGTAGGTTGGGCTTTAGCCCATCATCTTAATTTCAAACTATATTTCACCTATTTGACGGCATAAATGCCGACCTACAACAACCATTAAAAATCTTCAACAAACTAAATTATTAACAAGCTTTCAGGATTTATTCATAGCCAAAAAAAAGAGCGTACTCGCTCTTTTTTCATTTAATCTTAATGACTCACTCAGCAATATTAATTGAGTAACATTAAGCTAGTTTTTCAAACTGTAAATCCCAAACGCCATGGCCTAAGTTTTGACCACGGTCTTCAAACTTAGTTAACGGACGAGAATCAGGACGCGGCACATAATCATTGTTTTCAGATAAGTTTTTAAAGCCTGGCGCAGATGTCATATCTTCTAACATGCATTCTGCGTAGTTTTCCCAGTCAGTTGCCATGTGGAACACGCCACCCACTTTCAGTTTTTCACGAATAGCTTCAACAAAACTGGCTTGTACGATACGACGTTTGTGATGCTTCTTTTTATGCCAAGGATCAGGGAAAAACAACTGAACCGTTGTTAAACACTCAGCAGGAAGGCAATCGGCTAACACTTCGATAGCATCGTGCTCGTAAACTTTAAGGTTATCAACACCTTCTTCTTGTGCTAAACCTATACAAGCGCCTACACCTGGTCGATGCACTTCAACACCAATAAAGTTAAGCTCAGGAGCGTTTTTAGCCATTTCGACTAAAGACTTACCCATGCCAAAGCCAATTTCGAGCACAACAGGGTTATTATTTCCAAACAAAGCACTAGGATCAATTAAACCATCTTGATGGTTCAAGCCCATGGTATCCCAAAATTGCTCTAAAGCTTTTGCTTGACCATTAGTAAGGCGACCTTCACGCTTAACAAAGCTACGTACCTTTCTAATGTACTTGCCTTCTTGCTCTGCTTGTTCAACGGTTTTATGGCTTCTGTCTGTCATAATGCTATCTATTAGTTAGTTGCGTCATCGAAATTAGGGCGCGTATTATCCTTGTTTAATGACTGAAATTCAATCATGGCATAGTGCTTATCAAGATCTAATTTTACGCCCGCATATTTACTTATTGGCTTAACACGAGTTTGCTAAAGGCTACTCTGCCCACCAAACGTCATATAATGGACCAACAGTAACTGAGCTTGCGCCGTTATCTGTTAACCATTTTTCTACTAATTGGCGATGTTCTTCAGTACATTTACCTAACTGTTGAGTACAAATTAAGCCATGCCATAAAGTATCACCTTCACCACCAAAGCCTAAATTATTTGGATCAATAGCTTCGTCGAAAAACTTCGTTAAAAATGCATCAACTGACTCATTGTCAGTGCCATCATCAAGTTTCCAAGCAATATCAAAACCTAATTCTTGGAACTCATCAACGCGTAATTTTTTACGTAAACGATTACTACGATTCTTTGCATCTATTTTCATATTTCATTCCTCACGGCTTAGCTCAAGCTAAACACTATTTTAGTAATACTAACTATCTGCGAGAGGATAGTGGCAATAGAAATTTTTGCAATGAAAATTTTAGCTTTATTCGCTACACTGTCGCCATTATGACAAATAAAACCACTATATCAGCCAAATCTGCGCAACAATTTAGCGACCAAGTATTATCATGGTTTCAGTTGCAAGGCAGAAAACACTTGCCATGGCAGCAAGATAAAACCCCTTACCGAGTTTGGATATCCGAAATTATGCTACAGCAAACGCAAGTAGCAACGGTTATTCCCTACTATTTAAGGTTTATGGAAAGCTTTCCTAATATTATCGATTTAGCCAATGCTGATGAAGATACCGTGCTTCATCACTGGACAGGTTTGGGTTACTACGCACGAGCACGAAACCTGCACAAAACCGCTAAAATAATACGTGACGACTATCAAGGAAAATTCCCTGAAAAAATTGACGAAGTTATCGCACTTGCCGGTATTGGCCGCTCAACAGCAGGCGCAATATTGAGCTTAGCGCTAAATAAACATCACGCGATTTTAGACGGTAACGTAAAACGCGTTTTAGCGCGCTGTTATAAAGTGCAAGGTCATGCAGGCCAAGCTATTTATGAAAAAACCTTGTGGCCGATTACTGAAGCACTAACACCCAAAATTGGCGTAGCACAGTTTAACCAAGCCATGATGGACTTAGGCGCTATGGTTTGTACGCGATCTAAACCTAAATGTGATATTTGCCCCATTAATACTAGCTGTTTAGCCAACGCCAGCGACGAGCAAGCAAGCTATCCGCAGAAAAAACCGAAAAAAACCATTCCCGAAAAGCACACCATCATGGTTATTCCTCGCATTGAACAACAAATTTTAATGGAAAAGCGCCCTCCTGCAGGTATATGGGGCGGTTTATGGTGCTTTTTGGAGTTATCTGATATGAACGAATTACCTGATTTGTTAACGAAATTAAACCTTAAACAAAGCACAACATTTGCTTTAGACAAATTTCGTCATACCTTCAGCCACTTTCATCTCGACATAGAAGCTATAGTTGTAGATTGTGAAATACTGCCGGCAAAAGAAATTAGCGAAAATAGCACATTGCAATGGTACAATTTAGCCACAGTCGCGTCGGTGGGCTTAGCCGCATCAACGCAAAAATTAATTAAACAGCTTGAACAATTACCTGTTTAACTAACTTATACATACAAATACATTAGCCAAAAAGAGAATTTATTATGAGTCGTACCGTTTTTTGCCAAAACTTACAAAAAGAAGCCGAAGGCCTTGGTTTTCAACTTTATCCGGGCGAAATTGGCAAACGTATTTTTGATAACATTTCTAAAGAAGCTTGGGGGCTTTGGCAAAAGAAGCAAACCATGCTGATTAACGAAAAGAAAATGAACATGATGAACCCCGACGATCGCGCATTTTTAGAAACAGCCATGGTTGCTTATCTTTTCGAAGGTAAAGAACCTGACATTGAAGGCTATACACCAGAGAAAAAATAAAATTCGAATAACAAATTTCAAAAACAAAAAAAACGGTAAATTATTTATCGTTTTTTTTTGCCCGCATCAACAAGAAACAATGAAAAAGCTCAATTACGGCAATTTTTATTATTCAAATTTAATAAATTATTAATAATTAGGTGAGTAACTCCCACAAATCACTTATGACTTTTTCACAGTGAACAGAAAAACTTTCAACGAATAAATAGAAAAACTTGGCCATATTGCTCCATAAAAGCACAATACGTAGAAAAAAACGGCAAACAAACATTTATTTAAAAAAAAGAGTTGACGGGGTAAACGAAAAACAGTTTAATACGCCCCGTCTTCAAGGCACAGCCAAGAAGACAATGTACAGAGCAATCATTATGATTGTTAATGTGCCTCGATAGCTCAGTCGGTAGAGCAGAGGATTGAAAATCCTCGTGTCCCTGGTTCGATTCCGGGTCGAGGCACCATTTACACTTTAGCTTTTAATTAAGTTAACTGTAGAATCAACAAGTTCCGATGTTGATTCGGTGCCAAGATAGTTAATTCAATAGAATATAATTATCGCACACGTTTTCGTGTGCCGACTTAGCTCAGTTGGTAGAGCAACTGACTTGTAATCAGTAGGTCGCCAGTTCGACTCCGGCAGTCGGCACCATTCATAACGAAGCCTCAACAGCAATGTTGAGGCTTTTTTATTTGTCTAAATAAAACCAAACCACCACTGACCTGACGACCAATGCGACCAATGGGATCAGGTTCGTTGAAAACAAAAAACCAATGGGGTCAAAACCAATGGGGTCAGGTTCGTTGAAAACAGTACAGTTGTATAAATGAGATTATCAATTACACTTTGCTTACCAAATAAATGTAATGAAACCAATGGGGTCAGGTTCGTTGAAAACAGTACAGTTGTATAAATGAGATTATCAATTACACTTTGCTTACCAAATAAATGTAATGGAATACATTATGGCTCGCTTACCTCGACTGTTCATATCAGGTTGCCCTCAGCACATTATTCAACGTGGCAATAATCGCCAAGCCTGTTTTTTTTCAGAGCAAGATTACACTGTATATTTAGATAAACTTAAAAATTCTGCTGCTAAACATAATGTTTCCATACATGCATTTGTGCTAATGACTAATCATGTTCACTTATTAATGACTGCCCATTCAATAGATGGGATAAGCCAAGTAATGCAAAACTTGGGAAGGTATTACGTCAGGTACATCAATCATACTTATCAACGAACGGGGACATTATGGGAAGGTCGTTTCAAATCAACTTTAGTAGACACACAACACTACCTTTTAACATTATATCGCTATATTGAGTTAAACCCCGTCAGAGCTCAAATGGTTGAACATCCGGGTGCATATACATGGTCAAGCTATCACAGTAACGGAGGCGATAGAAATATCTCGTTAATAACACCTCACACTCTGTATCTAGCACTAGGTAATACTGAAGCTGAAAGAAAATTAGCTTATCAAAACTTGTTTACTTCTCATTTATCCGACAACACAATTCAAACCATTCGTGACGCCACAAATAAGGCATGGGTACTAGGAGAAAAGTCGTTTATTGAACAGGTTGCTAATACCTTATCCAGAAGAGCCAAGCCACTCACACAAGGTGGTGACAGACGATCCGAAATATTTAAAGCAGTAAAAAGTAAATGAGTCTTATATTTTAACGATCTTGACTCATAGGTTTCCGCCGGCCTCTGTTTCAACGAACCTGACCCTATAGGTTCTATAGGTTTCCTAATCATTCCGAAAGGAAGAAATGAAACCTTAGCTACAATGTTAAGGTTTCATTTCAGTCTGGATTTTGTTGCGCATTTATTTATTTACATGCAAGAAGTGGTGAGCTACTGACTAATTAATATTCAGCATAAACATAGTAGATTTCAACGAACCTGACCCCACAGGTTTCCACAGATTTGCGTTATCACACCAGGTAAACTAAACCATTAAGTCTTTCAATTCTTCCACAAAAAATAAAACAATTTCAATGCCGATTAACACGATAATTATCCACTCTAAAAATGATGAATGTTGATGTTTTTGTTCTTCCGCTAGCACTTCAAATAGTTCATTAATGGTTGAGAGCTTTTTCGACAATAAATCAACGCGTTGACGTATATCCATATAACGCGCCATACGTTCATAAGTAGCTTCATATTCTGGATATTCCCAAAAAAAGTCAGGAGTATCTAGTAAACCATAATGCAAAATAATATCGCTTTTGGTACTTAATAACGTGCCTCTAATTTTAGCGATTTCTTTCTGACTAATAGATATTTTGCCAAACTTAGCTAACTCTTCTGGTATATGAGAATAGTTTTTTATCGAATTTTGCGCTTGAACCTCATACTCCATAAGCTTGCTCGATTGTGCTAATGCATGGCTTATTGCTAAACGTATTAAAGGATCGTGATCTGGCAACGAAATAACGTCTTTTTTAATCATTAATTCGTTAGCAAAAGTGAAACTTAAATGCTCTTCAATTTTTTCAAAATGTGTTGTATTGTCTTTTTTGAGATTGTTGATTAAAGCTTGGCGCTCAGCTTTATCAACTGCCCAAAACACCACTACACCATAATCGAACAACCAATATTCTCCAGTTGCTACAACTATTTGTACTGCGTCTCTATAACGGGTTCCACCTTCAAAAAAACGTTTGTCTATATTCGAATTCACTGATGAAAAATCATCACCAAAATTGTAAATAGATAACTTATTATCACTAAATGCGATGTTATTATCTGTCATTAATTGTTCCATGGTTACTCATTTAAATTTCTGTATTATGACTGTATTAATATGCTTTCAAGACAAGCTACACTCGCTTGTATCACTTACTCAATAAATTGCCTTAGATTATTTTTGACTCAGCTTTCAATTCCTAATTAACTCTAAATTTCACCCATCTAATCCACGAGGTGGTTTTTTATATAACTACAAAATTCGAACCCAAGTAAAAAATCCGCCTGATTTTGCACTTTTATTAACAAAGTTCAACATCAATTTTTTAATTAACTTAACAAAAAATATTGAAGGGAAACCTATGGGGTCAAACCAATGGGGTCAGGTTTGTTGAAAGCAGTTAAGTTGTATAAATGAAATTATCAATCACACTTTTAATAGCAACTAAATGTAAAGAATACATTCTGGCACGCTTACCTCAACTGTCGATTAGCGATTGTCTGTACTTTGACCAAAAAATCCATCATGAAAAATAAAAGCTAACCTACTGTTTTCAAAAATCGTTTAAATACCCGTGACTAATCGATAATAATTGTCATCAAATAATATTTTTTTTGTTGGACAATAAGTCGCTGTTAATTTCTAATTCGCGCCCCATTACCCACGATAAATTCCCTTTCTGTTATTAAATAAAAAGGCTAAAGGAACATCAATGAATAAAGATAATCTTGATCACGCGCGTACACATTACAATGTACGTCATTGGAGTCAGGGCTATTTCGGTATCAACGATACAGGTAACGTATATGTTGCGCCTAAGTTTGATAATCAAAATCACACGGTAGATTTAACTACCATTGCTAAAATGATTGAAGCTAAAGGCTTAACTTTGCCTGCTTTAGTGCGTTTTCCGCAAATAATCCATCATCGCATTCACAGTTTATGTGAAGCTTTTAATAATGCGATTGAGGCATATGATTATCAGCATAAATATTTACTGGTTTACCCTATTAAGGTTAATCAACAGCGCGAAGTTGTGGATGAAATTTTAGCTAGCCAACATAACAAAGAATACACCCAGCTAGGGCTTGAAGCGGGTAGTAAGGCTGAATTACTTGCTGTTTTAGCGATGGCTCAAAAGGTTTCATCTGTTATTGTTTGTAATGGCTACAAAGACCGCGAGTATGTGCGCTTAGCCTTAATTGGCGAAAAATTAGGACATAAAGTTCATATTGTTTTAGAAAAAATGTCTGAACTGGCGATGATTTTAACCGAAGCTAAAAAGCTGAATGTTGAGCCTCGTTTAGGCATACGTGTTCGTTTAGCATCTCAAGGTAAAGGAAAGTGGCAAGCAAGTGGTGGTGAAAAATCAAAGTTTGGTTTATCAGCCTCACAAGTACTTAACGTTGTTAAAGTACTTAAAGAAGAAAACATGCTTGATACATTAAAATTAGTGCATTTTCACTTAGGCTCCCAAATAGCCAATATTAGAGACGTGAGATTAGGCGTTAGTGAAGCCGCACGTTTTTATTGTGAGCTTCGCCGTCTGGGTGCAGGTCTTTCATGTATGGATGTTGGTGGCGGTTTGGCCATAGACTATGATGGTACACGTAGCCAGTCACATAACTCCATGAACTACAGCCTTGCGGAGTATGCTAATAATATTGTTAATACCATTGGTGATGTCTGTAAGAGCTATGATCAACCTATGCCGATGATTATTTCAGAGTCTGGTAGAGCATTAACTGCACATCATGCCGTACTTATTTCTAATGTTATTGGTGCGGAATCTTATCAGCCAGAAAACATAACTGCGCCTTTAAGTGATGAGTCTGTGCTTTTAAATAATATGTGGCGTTCGTTAGAGCAATTAAAGGATCGACAAGATGATCGTGCACTTATTGAAATTTATCATGACACTCAAAGTGACTTAGCTGAAGTACATGGTCAATTTTCTATGGGATTATTAGATTTAACTCAACGCGCTTGGTCAGAGCAAGTTAACTTGCGTATTTGTTATGAATTAAATCAATTGATGGACAGTAAAAATCGTTTTCATCGACCGATAATTGATGATTTAGCTGAAAAACTAGCAGATAAATTTTTTGTTAATTTTTCTTTATTTCAATCTTTACCCGACTCTTGGGGCATAGATCAGGTTTTTCCAATTTTACCGTTAAATAACTTGCATAAATCACATGAAAAAAGAGCAGTGATATTAGATATTACTTGTGATTCAGATGGCATTATTAACCATTACGTTGATGGTCAAGGCATTGAAAGCACACTACCAGTGCCGGCATGGACCGAAGATGAACCTTATTTACTAGGCTTTTTCTTAGTCGGTGCTTATCAAGAAATTTTAGGCGATATGCATAATTTATTCGGCGACACACACAGCGCGGTAGTATTTATAAATGATGATGGTGAAGCAGAAATAACTGAAATTAACGAAGGTGATACGGTTGAAGACATGTTGAATTATGTGCATTTAGATGCAAAACTGTTTCAACAAACTTATGCCGAGCTTATAGAGGCTAGATTACCTAAAGACGAAGGTGAAGACGTTTATAAAGAGCTAGTTGATGGCCTTAAAGGCTACACATACCTTGAAGATCTTTAAAGGAAGTTATGATGAAAAACATATTCAATCAAGTTGATGATTCTCTTTACTCTAATGCGATGACATTTTTACGTCAGCCTTTAGAGAAAAATCCAATTGAATCATCAGCAGACATCGTAGTATTAGGTTTGCCCTTTGATATGGCTACAACTGGGCGCTCAGGCGCACGAATGGGCCCTACAGCTATTAGACAAGCCTCAGTGAATTTAGCATGGGAAGGCAAGCGATTTCCGTGGCCTTTTAACTTGTTAAAGCACTGTAAAATAATAGATGCTGGAGACTTGGTTTTTTCACCGGGCGATGCCGCACACTTTTGTCAACAGGTTGAAACAGCGGTTGACCAATTACTTTCGTCAGGTAAAACCGTTTTATCTTTGGGTGGTGATCATTTTGTTACCTTGCCAATACTGCGAGCGCATGCAAAAAAATTCGGTAAAATGGCACTGATTCACTTCGATGCCCATACCGATACGTACAACAATGGCAGTTGTTATGACCACGGCACTATGTTTTATCATGCGCCGAAAGAAAACCTTATTGATAGAGATAAGTCTATTCAAGTGGGTATTCGTACAAATTACCAAGAAAAAGATCATGTTTTTTCTGTTATCAATGCCATGCAAGCCAATGACATGAGTGTTAATGAGATCTGCACATTAATTAAAAACAGCGTCGGTGATACACCGGTTTACGTAACATTTGATATTGATTGCTTAGACCCTGCCTTTGCGCCGGGGACAGGCACTCCGGTATGTGGCGGTTTATCTACAGATAAAGTACTAAAGATTTTACGCGCTTTAGCAGGCATTAATATCGTTGGCATGGATGTAGTTGAAGTAGCGCCGGCATACGACAATAGTGAAGTTACCGCCCTAGCAGCTGCAACTATTGCTTTAGAGCTAGCACACCTTTGGACTGTCAAACATAAGCTGGCCTAAACTACGCAAACTTCCAATTTAGTGTTCGTAAGTTATCCTAAATAACTTACGAACTTGCTACTTATCCCACAGTAAGTGAAACTGTTTTTCCTTGATCGCTACTCCATTGTGCTAATTCAATTAATTGAATAACTTGCATCGCTTCAGTGGCGCTTACTAACGAGTCATCTGTCAAACACCTGTTATTAATCGCGTTAGCAATATTATGATAATATGATTGATAACAACCGCGCTCAGTCGGAACTATCTCTGCGTGTTCGCCAAGGTATAGAGTGCCAATATTTATTTCGTCATCATATGCAAATGCATCAGCATTAACATCGATACCGTCATTAAGTTGTTGCTCTTGGGGATCAAGTCCAAACTTAATATAACTCCCCAAAGTTCCCTCCAGTTGAAAACGTTTAATAGGGCCTGCCATAAATGGGCTAGAACTTAATTTAACTTCCATGTTGGCATAATGTAATTGAATATCAAAATAATCTGTCGTCTTAGATGCTTCACGTAATGCTAAGCAACGTGCAGTGATAGCGGTAGGTAAGCCAAATAATGTTAATGCTTGATCAATAAGGTGTGAGCCTAAATCATATAATATACCTGTCCCCTCGCCCGCTTGCTCTTTCCATTTAGTTCTAACTTCAGGACGGAAGCGGTCAAAACAAGACTGAAAAACTTTAAGCTCTCCTAAACGATTATTTGCTAGCAACTTTTTAACCGTTAAAAAGTCACCATCCCACCTGCGATTATGATAAACCGATAATAAACAGTTATTTTTATTGGCGAGTTCGATTAATTCTTGTGCTTGAATAGATGACGTCACCATGGGCTTTTCAATAACAACATGTAAGCCATTTTCTAAGCAACTTTTGGCTATTTTATAATGCACATCATTTGGCGCAGTAATAACAACTAAGCTAACCAATGAACTTTGAATTAATTCATCAGGAGTATCGAAAATTCGCACCTTTTTATACTTTGCTTGAACCGTCTCTTTTTGGCGAGTACTTATCGCTATAAAGGTAAAATTATCATTTGATTCTATAAAAGGTAAATGAAAGATATTGGCTGACATGCCATACCCAATAACGCCAACGTTGATCATTAAAAATCCAAAATTAAAACTATAAAAAGAAGAGTCTGCGAGGTCAGCAAGTATACCATAAGTGCTTAGGCATTAGGGCCATAACTAATCATGTATGCTACATAAACAGCCCTCGCAGATTTGAATCAGTTACATTGCTTTCAACGCCTTTATACGATCATCTAATGGCGGGTGCGTAGCAAAAAGTTGACTAAAAGATGATTTAGTATTGATACCAAACGCCATCATAGAACCTTCTAAATGGCTCTCTTGGCTGCGTTTAAGTCGCTCCAACGCGCCAATCATCGCGGCAGTACCTGCCAACTGAGCACCACCGATATCGGCGCGAAATTCTCTTTTTCGAGAAAACCAAGCCACAATCGTACTGGCAAGCACACCCAAGAGCATTTCTAAAACAAACACAATGCCGAAATATGCAAAACCACCTAAGCCAGCACCATTTGAATTGTTACTCCGGGTGGCGTTATCAATAAGGCCAGCGATCACGCGTGCTAAGAAAATTACAAAAGTATTCACGACTCCTTGTACTAAGGTTAACGTTACCATGTCACCATTAGCCACATGGCTAATTTCATGACCTATAACAGCTTCCGCTTCTTCTTGTGTCATATGGGCTAGCAAACCAGTGCTAACTGCCACTAAGGCATTGTTTTTATTGGCACCGGTAGCAAAAGCGTTCATGTCGGGTGATTCAAAAATCGCTACTTCTGGCATGCCAATTTTAGCTTGTTGGGCATAACGTTTAACGGTTTCAAGTAACCACTTTTCAGTGTTGTTTTTCGGCTGTTCAATAACATAAGCCCCCACTGAGCGCTTCGCCATCCACTTCGACATTAGCAATGAAATAAAAGAGCCACCGAAACCAAAAACACTCGCCATGACAAGTAAGCCGCCCATGCCTTGGCGATCAATGCCAAATACTGACATTAAAATACTCATGGTAATACTTAACACAACCATAATGGCTAAGTTAGTTAATAGAAATAATACAATACGCTGCATGATAAACTCCAAGTAAGTGAACGCAACTACGACATAATATGTCTAATTGGTATTTAATCAATACTTTTTTTGTATTTATTTGTCTACATTCTTGTCTTAATATTTATCTACTTCACAACACAAAAAACTGTGATTTCAACGCGTTTACAATCCCCGATAAAAAGTATACTTTGCTTCATTAATAACAATATATTTAAATACTCTGGCTAAAAAAATTCACCAGAGTATTTTTTGCCAATTCAATGAATTTAATCTACTTATTTACTATAGTAGACATTAACTTCCGTTAATTAAGAGCCATTATGAAAATATTCTTAAAATCCTTCGCTGTAATTATTTTTATCATTGTTTTATTGATAGTAGTTGCCACGCAATTAATATCGACTGAGGATATATTTAACCAAGTAAGCACTAAAGTAGAGCAATCGACAGGTCGAACGTTAACGGTTGATGGTGAACAGAGTTTAAGTGTATTTCCTTCGTTATCTTTGGTGCTAAACGATGTGCACTTTTCCAATGTAACAGGTGGCTCTAAACCTGATATGGCAAGCATTAGTGAATTAATGATCCATATCCCTTGGCTTTCAGTGTTTTCTGGTGAGTTAGCCATTGAGAAGTTTGTTATTAATGATCCCGACATCCTGCTAGAAAAAAGTGTTGATGGTACGGTGAACTGGCAGTTCTCAACTCTGGCTGGGGCTGAAAGTACAACTGAACAATCACCAACTGATGATAAATCAATTAATTTACCTGATGCTTTTGATATTAGTCTTGGTCAAGTAGAAATTAATGGTGGCAAGCTCACTTTTATCGATCATCAAAGTAAAGAAACTAAAGTCATTGATCAGCTAAATTTAGCGGTAAAACTTCCCTCGTTACGAGAACCCCTTAATCTCTCAGGCAGTGTTAGATATATGACACAAGTGCTTGAACTTGAATCAAGTATTACCACACCTGCAAAAGCGATTAATAACCAGCCATTTTCAGTTGAATTAGACTTAACATCCGCCTTAGTAAAATTAACCTATAAAGGTGATGTGGTACAACAAGGCAAAGAGCTAAGTGGTAAATTATCGGTTTCAGGAGATTCTGTTAAGAAGTTACTAAACTGGCAGAACATTCCATTGGCCGCTAAAGATGAAGCTTTTAATAAATTCTCATTTAGTACCAATATGGGCTTTGCTAACGATAATCTCACCCTTAATGAGTTAATGGTTAATTTAGACGCTTTAGCATTTAAAGGTTCAACGACCATTACCTTATCTACACCACTGAAACTTGTCAGCAATATCGATTTGGGCATACTTGACCTTAACCCTTATTTACCTGAGCCAACCTCAGAAGCAACACCAGCAGATGATACGGCTAGTCAACCGATTGTTTGGGATGATACTGCGCTTGATTTATCCGCTTTGGCTTCATTAAATGCCGATATTTCAATTAAATCGAGTCAGTTATTCGTCCGAGATATTAAATTGGGTAAGAATGAGATAGCCGTTGTATTAAACAATAGCGTTGCGAATGTGCAATTGAAAAGCTTTCAGGGTTATGAAGGCAGTGGCAGTGGCGCGATTAAAGTTAACGCCAATAAAAAACCTTACCAAATCACCACCAAATTTGATTTAGCCAATATTAATGCCGAGCCGCTACTTAACGATGCGGTTGGCTTTGATAAATTATTAGGTAAAGGGCAATTAACATGGGATCTGTCAACCAAAGGCATTAGCCAACGTGATTTTATTCAGCAACTCAATGGCCACCTCGACATTAGTTTTATTGATGGTGCTGTTAAAGGCGTTAATTTAGCTGCAATTGCCAAGAGCGCCAGCAGTATAATGCAAGGCAACTTATCTGCGGTCAGTTTAGATAGTGACTTTAGCAACGCTGATAAAACAGATTTTGCTGCCTTAACGGGTAAATTTACGCTAACTAACGGTGTCGCTAATACAGATAATTTGTCTTTGAATAATCCTTTTATCAGAATATCGGGCACCGGTGACATAGACCTACCGAAAACAAACGTAAATCTGCAAGTTAAATCAAAAATAGTGGCCTCAACTCAAGGACAAGCGGCAGAAAGTACTGACGCTGGCGTTGTGATCCCGATAAAAATTACAGGGCCGTTTCATAACATTAAAATACGCCCCGATGTTAGTTCAGGAGCCAAAGATAAAGTAAAAGACAAAGTTAAAGATAAACTCAAAGACAAGCTAAAAGGACTTTTTGGCTAACTAGCTAACTTGTCAGAAACGAATCATCAATAACTTAATTATTGCTACCGCTAATATCTGCATTTTGGTGCTAATACTTAAGCTACAGAATTATTATAATTACGTTATTGATTTACTTTGATGTTAGCGAATTAATTTGGAAATAAAATTATGCAAAGCACTAAAAAATACGCTAAATTTTCTGTTATCGCCCTGTGTTCAATCTTGCTAATTTCACCCGCTATTGCTCAAGATAGCTGGTGGGAAAAAGCGAAGAAGTTACTCTCAGGTGAGGATAATGTTTCACAGCTAGTGCTAAGTGATGAGCAAATAGCTAAAGCACTAAAACAAGCACTGTCAGTTGGTTCAGAATCAGTGATAAAAACCTTACAACAAAGTGGTGCTTTTGCCGACAACCCCAATTTACATATTGATTTACCACCTGCATTGGCCAGCGCCGGGAAAATATTAGATAAAATAGGCATGGGACAATGGACCGATGAGCTTGAAGCTAAGTTGAACGAGGCTGCAGAACAAGCAATACCAGCCGCAGGTCCTATTATATCAAACGCGATAAACAACTTAACACTGATCGACATTCAGACGATTTATAACGGTGAGAACGATGCAGCAACACAATATTTTAAAAGCCAAATGTCAGGTCCAATCGCTCAAGCCATGGATCCAATTATAAAACAAAGCTTAGCTGATGTCGGCGCATTAACCTTATACGATAAAATAATATCAAAATATCAATCGCTACCATTTGTTCCCGATATAAGTAGTGATTTAATTGAGTTAGTTAAAACCCAAGCGTTGTCAGGCATATTTGAATATTTGGCCAAAGAAGAAGCGGCTATTCGTGAGAATCCAGAAAAACGAACTACTGAACTACTCAAGAAAGTATTTTCTAAATAACTGCGTCAAGGTAAGTATGTTTGGAAATTTAAGTGTCAGCAATAAATTAAAATAAACAGCTTACTTCATACTCTGAATAGTTGACTAACTATTGAATGGTATTTTTTAGGTAAAAAATGTTTTCAATTCAGGAATACATGAACCGCAGTTAGTGCCACATTGCAATTTTTCACCTAGGCTTGCTACTGATTTACATTGCCCTGATTTAATCGCTTCTTGTATGGTTTTTTCACCCACCTGAAAACAAGAACAAATCATGTCACCCACATCACCTTTGCCATTGCTATCGATACCTGACATTAACGCAAAACGAGTTTTTATTGGCAGTGCTTTATTTAATTGCCCTTCAATATATCGGCTATTAAATTTCAGGTTTAAATCAGTGCTTGCAGCAAAAAAACAATGCAACTTGTTATCAATAAACCCCGCAATGCGTAATACATTTTGTTGAGCATCTTTTAATACTATCCAATCATCAATTTGTGGATATATATTGGCTAAAATAGTTTCATCATCGCCTAATTTTTGCTTATCAGATAATAGATATTTATGGCCTTGTTCAAGCTGAATTTTACTCCAGTAACTGGTTGGGCAATTTACCGTTTGTGAAGAAATTAAGTAGCCTGACCATACCGCATTAAACGGCTTGATTCTAACCGGGCTGTGTTTAAGCTCGGGCTGCCCACACAGTTCATCTGTAATCGGGTTCACCAGAGCTGAAACACGAGCAGAAGCTGAAAAATTATCGTTCCAATGGATAGGTACAAAAATTTCGCCGGTGCGTTGTTCGTTAGTTATGTTCACTCGGCCAATATAGTCAGCGCTCAAATTTGAAAGTACAGCGAGTTGTTTGTCAGCTAATTGAAAACGTTGGGCGTCATCAGGATTTACTGCAATATATGGCTCGTCAGAATGAGTCATTAACTTAGCGACACGGCCCGTTCTCGACATCGTATGCCATTGATCTCGGATTCTCCCCGAATTCATCACCACTTGGGTTTTATCAGGTAATATTTTTGGTAACTGTGCAATAATCGGAATGAAATTCGCTTTTTGGTTTTTTGTCGCAAAAACACCATCAGTGAATATACGTTGTACCCCATTTGGGTTCGCCACATTAATCGGCCATTTAGTCGGGATAAAGTTTTCATAATCAGATTGTGAAATGTTAGCTAAGGCTGAAATATCAAAAACGCGGTAAATATCTTTTTCAGCCTTTTTTTCAGCCAGAGGATGACTGTTTTCGAAGCCAGACAATGCTGCATGCTCTCTAAATATGTCAACAGCGTGCTGATAATTAAAAGCATCTTTGAAACCTAACTTGTGTGCAACATCTGTAATTATTTGCCAATCATTTTTTGCTTCACCAGGAGCTTTTATCATACTTTGATGCACAGATATTGTTCTATCTGAATTAGTGACAGAACCTTGCTTTTCACCCCATGTACTTGCGGGTAAAACGACATCAGCATAATTTATCGTATCGGTATTTTCATAACATTCACTCACCACAACCATTGGGCATTTTTCTAAAGCTCGCTTTACGAGGTTAGCATTTGGCATACTTACCACAGGGTTTGTTGCCATGATCCAAATGGCTTTAATCTTTCCTGAATTAACCTCGTCAAACATATCTACAGCTTTCAGACCTGGCTTAGTGGCAATATTGGGGGCTTGCCAAAAGCGTTTAACTAAATCTATTTCATTTGAATTTTCAAAATGTAAATGCGCAGCAAGTTGAGTTGATAAACCACCCACTTCTCGGCCACCCATGGCATTCGGTTGGCCAGTAATTGAAAAGGCACCTGCGCCCTCTCGTCCTATTTTTCCTGTCGCTAAATGACAGTTAATAATCGCGTTAGCTTTATCCACACCGCTTGATGATTGATTGATACCTTGCGAGAAAAAAGTCACCACTTTGTCCGTTTCAGCAAAAATTTGATAGCTCTCAAGCAATAATGAGAGTTCAATATCACAAGCGATTGCAACGTCTGAAATATCAGAAAATTGGCTTTTTGCCGTTTCTAATGCTTGTTCGAAGCCATGGCAATGTTTTGCGATGTAATCTTTATCTAATTTACCTTGTTCGGCTAAATAGATTAATAAGCCGTTATAAAAATAGGCATCGCTGCCGGGCTTTATCGCTAAATGTAAATCAGCATCTTTCGCTGACGCGGTTCTGCGAGGGTCAATCACTACTATTTTACGGGCGGGGTTTTCTTCTCGCGCTTTAATCATGCGTTGATAAACAATAGGATGTGCGTACGCTGGGTTAGCGCCAATAATAAAAATAGCTTCGGCTGAGCTTAAATCATCGTAACAGCCTGCAACCACATCTTCGCCAAAGGCACGCTTGTGTGCTGCAGTTGCCGACGCCATACATAAGCGAGAGTTAGTATCGACGTTGCCTGAGCCAATAAAGCCTTTCATTAACTTATTGGCGACATAATAATCTTCAGTAAGTAGCTGCCCTGATAAATAAAAGGCGACGGAGTCAGGGCCATATTGCGCTATTGTTGCTTTAAAGTGGTCAGCAATCGTTGATGTTGCTTTATCCCAACTTACGTTCTTCCCCTTAACGCGCGGGTGTAATATTCGATTTTGCAAACCTTGTGTTTCATGTAGCGAAGACCCTTTTACGCATAAACGCCCTAAGTTAGCAGGGTGTTCTACATTACCTTTTACAGCAATAACTTTATTGTTTTCGACCGTGGCTTCAATACCGCAGCCAACGCCACAATATGGACAATTTGTTTTACTGATTGTTTGACCTGTTATGGAAGCTGGAGATTGTTTATCGGTAAAAATAATGTCGTTCATGAAATTCTCAAAGGTTAACTAACGTTAGCTAATATTAACTTTCATTAGGAAAGTGCTAGTTGATAAAAGTTTTAATAAAGCTATTTATTTAATGAAAAGAAAAGTCGAGTGTAGCCATTTTCAAACGGAACGAAGTCAACGCTAAGCAATACTGACTTTTTGTTCATCTTCTATAGTTGTTACAAATTCATCGCCAATCAGTAGCTCTGGCATCATAGTATTCACGATTATTTGTTGCTGCATTAACTCGAAATAAGCCATGCCTGAGCTCACATCACCAAATAGAACAATACCGCTTATTTTGCCGCTTTTAACCATGATCTTACGGTAAATAAGTGCTTTATTATCCAATAAGGTAAAACATTCGCTACCCTCTGACACTTCAACATCGCCAGCTGAAAAGAGCTGTACACCTGAAACTTTCAATTTGGTTGGTACGGGTGCGTTTTGAAATGGCTTTTGGACGTTGTTGCATAAACGTTCAGCCAGCGAAATACATTGTGCCCAAATAGGGTCAACTAAACCAAAGGTGGCTTGTTTATGTTCACAACACTCACCTAAAGCACTAATTGAAGCGTCACTCGTTTGCATATAATCGTTAACTAATATGGCACGATTGAAGTCGATATTACTGGTTTCGGCTAATGCTTTGTTCGGCGTAATGCCCGTTGCGATAACGGCCATTTGTGCGCTAATAAACTCACCGTTAGTTAACGTAACACCTGATAGTATTTCGGAACTAGCTGCTGATTTCATGTCGACGTTAGGCTCAGTTATGCTTTCAAAAGCAGCCACTTCATGACCTAAAGCAAACTTAATATTTTTTTGTTCCATAATGCTTTGCAGCATAACGCCTGCAACTTTATCTAACTGCCGGTTAAGCAGCCATTTATTACGATGGACTAACGTTACTTCCACACCACTAAGCGCTAAACCGTAAGCCGCCTCTAACCCGAGTAAACCACCACCAATCACAATAGCTTGTTTTGCGCTTGTACTGGTTTGTTTAGCAAAGGCTTGAATTTTTTCTGTGTCTGCAATATCTCGAAAATTGAATATACCGGCAATATTTTGATTTTTAGCGGGTATTTTAGCGGTACGTGATCCTGTAGCTATGATGAGTTCGTCATAATGAATCTGCACTTTTGAAGCTAATGACGCGACCTTAGCTTTGTTGTCTATATAAGTAACTTCACTGCCACTTAAGAAGTTAATATTGTGCTGTTTATACCATGCAGGGGGTTTTTGCATAATGCTATCGATGGTGGCATCACCCGCTAAAACGGCTGATAACATAATACGATTGTAACTACCGAAATTTTCTTTACCGATCACGGTAATTTGATATTTATTGGGTGTGCGCTTAATTATTTCATCTAAGAGCCGACCAGTAGCCATGCCGTTACCAATGATCACCAACGAGGGTTTGATCTGAGTAATCGATTCACAATGCTTATTTCTTAACATATCTGCTGTTGGGCTTTCGGTATTGGCCATTGTACTACTCACATATTTGAGAGTTATGTAATTTGCGAATGTGGACATGCTATCCACATCGCTACTTAACTTTATCTATACAGCTAAATGCAGATAATGTGCCATGTACTTTTGGATATGTTATTTAATTATACTTATTTGTATTAAAAGGATTTAATGTAAAAAAATAATAAAAAAATGATAGATAACACTTATTTTATTGAGGTCTTTGCACTCTTCTGGTGCTTGGTTGCAGTGTTATATTCAACAGCGGTGTTTGTATTATTAGCTTTTAATTTACTAGTGAGCATTTCATACATGAATGCAGATAAGAGTGTTTCTTAATTCAAAATCAAACAACTTAAACAACTTGAGCTAGAATTCTAAACGCTTAATACCTGTTGTATTAAGTCAGTAAACATTATCAGTAAGCATAAATTTCCAGCTTTCCTATTCTCCCTAATTTATTTCACCCTGCTTATAGCGGACTGTATTGCATTTATCCGTTACGACTAACTTTTGCTTAAATGTGGCTTTATTAAATAGTGCTATGACTATTTATTATTTTTTATGCACTCAATGTGTGCGTAATCGTTATTGTATTGTGCATAAATAAACATACTGCAGTTATTTCTCCCACACAATAAAACCACTAAAACCAATTGAATCATAAAGATAGAGAATATCCATATGGATGGCATTACATTTGCTACTCACTGTTCAATAAACTTATTTCTACTACTAATTTAATAGAAACCTCATTATTTATTATTAACAGCCAAGAAAAATGTCATTCGTTAATAAAGAAACCAAATTTTAATTTTTAGGAGTTGTTGCATGAGCGGTCAAGATAGTCTCAATATATTTTCATTTAAAGGTAAGATGAAAACCTTACATATGAGTTGGATAGCGTTTTTTATTACTTTTGCTGTTTGGTTTAACTTTGCCCCTTTAGTGTCAGTAATTGCTGACTCATTAGGGTTAACAAATGCTGAAATAAAAACCTTAATGCTATTAAATGTAGCGTTAACCATTCCGGCGCGTGTGGTCATTGGTATGCTGACCGATAAATACGGCCCTCGCTTAACTTTCGCCGTATTACTTGCAGTATGTAGTATCCCTTGTTTTATGTTTGCTTTTGCTACGACCTTTGAACAAGCGGCATTATCTCGCTTCTTAATAGGCTTTATCGGTGCGGGTTTTGTTATCGGTATTCGTATGGTATCTGAATGGTTCCCTGCTAACGAATTAGGAACGGCTGAAGGTATTTATGGTGGCTGGGGTAACTTTGGTTCAGCTGCTGCTGCCATGACCTTACCAACACTTGCATTAGCATTTGGTGGTGAAGACGGTTGGAGATACGCGGTTGCATTTACCGGTGCATTAAGCTTAATTTTCAGTGTTATCTGGTATAAAAATGTCACAGACACCCCTAAAGGTTCAACCTATTTTAAACCTAAACAAACAGGCGCTATGGAAGTTACTTCAACAGGCGATTTCTTTCTGTTATTAATTATGAAGCTTCCTATGTATGGTGCTCTAGCTTTACTTGCTTGGAAATTATCACCTGCTGGCGTAAGTTTATTAACAGCACAAAGTGCCATTATTGCTTACCTTAGTTTAGTGGTTTTATTTGCTATAGAAGTAAAACAAACCATTAAAGTAAACGGTCATTTATTTTCAAAGCCAGTTGAAGAAATTCATCGTTATAAATTCAGACAAGTCGCCGTTTTAAACATTCTTTATTTTGCGACCTTTGGTTCAGAATTAGCCGTGGTTTCAATGTTACCGTTATTTTTCGCTGAAACCTTCGAATTAAGCATGGTTTACGCTGCCATGTTAGCCTCAACTTATGCATTTATGAACTTAATGTCTCGTCCGGGTGGCGGTTGGTTATCAGACAAGTATGGTCGTAAGAAGACCTTATTAATTTTAACCGCAGGGTTAGCGGTTGGTTATTTCGCCATGTCTGAAATCACCGGTGAATGGCCTTTAGCATTAGCGGTAGTCGCAGCGATGGCTTGTTCATTCTTCGTGCAAGCAGGTGAAGGTGCCGTATTTGCTGCTGTACCTCTAATTAAACGTCGATTAACGGGTCAAATTGCTGGTATGACGGGTGCTTACGGTAACGTCGGCGCCGTAGTTTACTTAACAGTATTAACCATGGTTGATTATTCAACCTTCTTTATGGTGATAGCAGGCACCGCTGTGATAGGCTTTACTACATTACTCTTTATGGAAGAGCCAAAAGGTACTATTACTGAAGTACGTGAAGATGGCACTGTAGAATTAATTAATGTGGGTCATTAGTAAAACATGATCAGTAAAACCCAATCATGCCAAAGCACGGCTGCAGATTTGCAATTGTGCATTGGTGGTTTTTCTTCTAAAGGTTTGAAAGCCGAAAACCAAGACGCTTTCGCCGCTATTGTACCTGAAAATCATGAATTACATGCTAAAGGCGCAGTTGCGGCCATTGCTGACGGACTCTCCAGCGCAAATAAAGCTGCAGAGGCCTCGCAACTTGCCGTAACTCAATTTATTCAAGAGTATCTCGCCACCCCTGAAACATGGTCAACGCAAAAATCTGCAGCAAAAGTATTAACCAGCTTAAATAACTGGTTATATTCACAAAGCGGGTTTGTTGAAAGTTTAGCCGATGAAAAATCTCCGCAATGGTTAACGACTTTTTCAGCGTTTATTGCCAAATCAACCACGGGTTATATCTTTCATGTTGGCGACACCCGAATAACAAAATATCGTCATCGTCAGTTGGAAGTCATTACACGTGATCATAATCGTAAACAAATGGGGCAACAGGCTTTATTAACACGCGCTTTAGGTGCCGACAATCGTTTAGAAGTTGATGTGCATCAAATTGATTTACAGTTGCACGATTTATACATGCTAAGTTGTGATGGTATTCATGACTATATAACAAAACCTATTTTTAAAGCACTCTTTGATACATTACCGTTATCGCCAGAAAAGTCTGATTTAGAAGCGCTATCTAAAAAGATTGTTGAAACTGCACTTGCGCGCGGTAGTAATGACAATGTTACCTGTTTATTAGTCTATGTTAAGGCAGTGCCCAACCGTAAACTGGCCGAAATTCAACGTGATTTAAGTGCAAAAGCAACTCCTCCGGCCTTAAAAGTTGGCCAGAAGCTAGATGGCTACTTAGTTAAAAAAGTGATCCACGCTAGCATTCGTTCACATTTGTATCTTGTAATCGATGTTGAAACAGATAAACCTTATGTTTTAAAAGCGCCATCAGCTAATTTTTCAGACGATGCTATTTATTTACAAGGCTTTATGCGTGAAGCGTGGGTTGGCGAACGCATTAAGCATGGTAACGTCATGCGTGTTCTACCTGGCAGACAAAACAGCCAGTTTTTATATCATGTCTGTGAATACCTTGAAGGGCAAACCTTAGGTGAATGGATGCATGACAACCCCAAACCAAGCGTTGCACAAGTTCGCGATATAATGAAACAAGTTATTAGCGCATTACGCGCGTTTCAACGCTTAGATTTAGTTCATCGCGACTTAAAACCTGACAACATAATGATCGATCAATATGGCCACATTAAATTAATTGATTATGGCACTGTATTTGTCGCCTCACTGGATGAAAACCAAGAAACAATTGAAGCAGAAGTACCATTTGGATCGTTAAACTATATTGCTCCTGAAACCTTATTACACATGAAAGCAGATAATAAAAGCGACCTATTCTCGTTGGGCGTTATTTGTTATGAAATGCTTTCAGGTGAACTGCCTTACAAACCAATGCAACGGGCTGAAGTAACCTTTAAAGATTATAAAGATATGCACTATCGCAGCATTAAACAGTTTCGACCTGAGTTACCGTTATGGTTAGATTTAAGCTTACAAAAAGCAACAGAGGCAAACCCAAAGTTGCGATATCAAGCCTTTTCTGAATTCTTTACTGATTTAAGCAACCCAAGACTTAACGCTATTGAAGAATATAAAAATCAGCCTTTATTACAACGTAACCCCATATTGTTTTGGCAATCTGTATCAGCGTTATTGTTTATTGGACTGATTATAGCTTTGACCAACTAACCAAGCGCACAACAACTTACCTCCTTACCGCTTATACTTATAGCGCACACCCTTGGTGCGCTAACTTCTTCACGATAGTGCAAAACCTCTATCCCGGACAGAACAAAACCCCCTACTCCATTGAATTTATTGATAAAAAACATCTGGTTCGTTTATTGCAATCACTAAGTCATTATCTAGTTCCGCTAATAAAGCGGTAATTTAAAGCAATAGGATTGTAAAATATGAACACACAACCTCGAAAAATCGTCGTCGTTGGTAATGGCATGGTTGGCCATCACTTTGTTGATGAAATGGCTAAACATGAAGGCTATGAAATTACAGTATTATCAGCTGAAGATCGTTTAGCTTATGACCGTGTTCATTTATCAGAGTATTTTTCTGGCAAAACGGCTGAAGATTTAGCCATGACCTCGCCTGCATATTACAACGAAATTGGTGTTAAATTTTTCACTAACGCAAAAGTCATTAACATTGATAAAGCAGCGAAAACGGTGACCACTGAAGCTGGCGAAACTTACGCTTACGACAAGCTAGTAATGGCCACTGGTTCATATCCATTTGTGCCACCTATACCAGGTAAAGAACGTGAACATTGTTTGGTTTACCGTACTATTCAAGATTTAGACGATATTCAAGCGTCAGCGAAAGCCGGTAAAGTCGGTGTTGTAGTTGGCGGTGGTTTATTGGGGCTAGAAGCCGCTAACGCACTTAAAGAATTAGGCTTACAAACACACGTGGTTGAATTTGCTCCACAACTGATGGGTGTGCAATTAGACAAAGACGGCGGTGCTTTGCTTCGTTCAATGATTGAAGGCATTGGTGTTCAAGTGCACACCAAAAAAGCAACTAGCGAGATTGTCGATGGCGAAGCGTGTGTTCACCGGATGAATTTTGCTGATGGCACGCATTTAGAAACTGACGTTATTTTATTTTCTGCAGGGATTCGCCCATACGACAACTTAGCACGAGAGTTTGACTTAGCCGTTGGCGAACGTGGTGGTATTGTTGTTGATAACTACTGCAAAACCTCTGACGACAGCATTTACGCCATTGGTGAATGTGCATTATGGAATAACTTCATCTTCGGTTTAGTTGCTCCGGGGTACACCATGGCAAAGGTTGCTGCCGATAACATTATTGGCGGTTTGCAACAATTCACCGGTGCTGATATGAGCACTAAGTTGAAATTAATGGGCATGGACGTAGGTTCAATTGGCGATGCTCATGCGCGAACCGAAGGTTGTAAAAGTTATGTTTATTCAAACCAACCTGACCAAATTTATAAAAAAATTGTCGTTAGCCCAGACGGTAAAGAATTAATAGGTGCAGTGTTAGTCGGTGATACCAGCGAATATGATTCATTATTACAATACGCCTTAAATGGTATTGAATTACCCACAAATCCTGACGGTTTAATTTTACCAAGTTCAGGTGAAAAACCTACCTTAGGCGTAGATGCCTTACCTGATACAGCCACCATTTGTTCATGTTTAAACGTGACCAAAGGCGACATTATTGCGGCGATAGATTGTGGTGCAATTGATGTCGGTCAAGTTAAGTCTTCAACGAAAGCCGCTACGGGTTGCGGTGGTTGTACTGCCTTATTAAAGAAAGTGACTGATCACGAGCTAGAAAAACGTGGTGTTGAAATTAGTACTGATCTTTGTGAACATTTTGCTTACAGCCGTGTTGAGTTATTTCACATTGTACAAGCCGAACAAATTAAAACCTTTGAGCATTTACTGGTTAAACACGGTTCAGGTTTAGGGTGTGAGATTTGTAAACCTGCAGCAGCGTCCATTCTTGCATCTGTATGGAACGATTACGTATTAAAACCTGATCATGTGTCACTTCAAGACACCAACGATACCTTCTTAGGCAACATGCAAAAAGATGGCACTTATTCTGTAGTACCCCGCATGCCGGGTGGTGAAGTAACACCGGATAAATTAATTGTTATTGGTGAAGTTGCCAAAGAATATAACCTATATACCAAAGTCACTGGTGGCCAACGTATCGATTTATTCGGTGCACGTGTTGATCAATTACCCGCTATATGGAAACGCTTAATTGATGCAGGTATGGAAACAGGCCACGCATACGGTAAGTCATTACGTACCGTTAAATCTTGTGTTGGTAGCACTTGGTGCAGATACGGACAGCAAGACAGTATGGCCATGGCTATTCGATTAGAAGATCGTTACAAAGGATTGCGTTCACCACACAAAATTAAGTTTGCAGTTTCGGGCTGTACTCGTGAATGTGCAGAAGCGCAAAGTAAAGACATAGGCATAATCGCCACAGAAAATGGCTGGAATTTATATGTCAGTGGTAATGGTGGTATGAAACCTCGCCATGGTGATTTATTTGCCACTGATTTAGACGATGAAACACTCATTAAATACATTGATCGCTATTTAATGTTCTATGTACGTACAGCAGATCGATTAACCCGTACTTCAGTTTGGTTAGAAAACCTAGAAGGTGGTTTACCTTATATGGAAAAAATCGTTAAAGATGACCATTTAGGCATTAATGATGAATTAGAAAGACAAATGCAAAATGTTGTAGACACCTACCAATGTGAGTGGAAAACCACCATTGAAAGTGAAGAACAATTAAAACGTTTCCGCCAGTTTGTTAACTCAGATGCTATCGATGGCAATATTGAATTTGTTACTGAACGTCAACAGATTCGTCCCGCTAAAGATGAAGAGAAAAAATACGGTGTTAAAATCCAAGTAGTTGACTTAACACCTGCATAAAAAGCTTACGACCAAGAAAGGAAAAGATCATGACAACAGAAAGCACCTGGCAATCCATCTGCCCAACTAATGATTTAATTAAAAACTCGGGGGTTTGTGCACTATTGGCAAACCAAGAGCAAGTTGCTTTATTTCAGGTTGGAGAGGATACAGTTTATGCTGTTTCTAACTTTGACCCTTTTGGCAAAGCGAACGTTTTATATCGCGGTTTAATTGGCGAAACTAAAGGTGACGTTTACATTGCTTCACCCTTATTAAAACAACGTTTTTCTTTAAATTCTGGTGCCTGTTTAGACGATAATACATTTGCCATTAAAACCTATGAAACACGTGTAACTGACGGACAGTTAGAAATATTAGGTTAATTATTTAACTATAAAAAAACCTCAACTTAGGTGACTAAGCTGAGGTTTTTTTATGGCGATTAAACAGTAAAACTCAAATAACTAAAACATCATATTAATCACCGTCAGTTAATCCTCTCATGCTGCAAATTAATGTTGTAACTTAATAGTTTATTTTGGGGCATGGTTGCATCGCAAACTAACAAAAAAAACATTAAAAACTGACGAAATAAACACAAGCAACTGATATATAGGTGCTTTATATACTGGCATGAATGCTGCTGTATTGCATATATCTACAATGTAATTTACTTAATTCACGTCAATTGAAAAAAATTAAGGGATAAACCATGCAACCAGTACTAAAAATTTCAAAGCTTACTGCTTTGATTTTATTAGCAAGCTCCAGTGTTTCAGTTAGTGCAACTAGTGAGCCTGAAAACAAAGCTAAAGCCAGCGTCGATGCTAATTTACGCTATGAAGGCGTTAATCAAGAGAACGCAAGTAATGATGCCTCCGCGTTAACATTGCGAACACGACTAAATTATACCAGTGCCAATTACCATGGTTTCTCAGGTGTAGTTGAATTTGAAGACTCTCGCCAAATAGCCGGTGTTAGCGACTATAACGATACTGTTGGCAACGGTAGTCAATATTCCGTAATTGCTGACCCAGAAAGCACGGAATTAGATCAAGCATTTGTCCAATACCAGCAAGGTAAAGTCATCGCAAAAGTCGGTCGCCAAGTTATCACACTCGATAATCATCGCTATGTCGGCCATGTCGGCTGGCGTCAAGATAGACAAACATTTGATGCCGCTACAGTAGATTATGCAGCCTCAGAAAATATAAAAATCAGCTACAGCTACATCAACAAACGTAACCGTATTTTTGCTCAAGCAAAAGATCTTCACTCAAAAGATCATTTACTTAATTTTGCCTATAAAACCCCCTATGGGCAATTAACTGCTTATAGTTATCTATTAGAGATAGATGAAGGAGCGTCAAACGGTTTAGACACGTTTGGTGTAAGTTTTTCCGGACACAAAGACAAATTTTTATACTCTGCTCAATTAGCGACTCAAAGCGCTGAAAGTGCTGTATCGGACTATTCAACAAAATACATGGCTATTGAAGGTGGCTATAAATTTGATACTGTCACTCTAAAATTAGGTGCTGAAATACTGGCGAGTGACGATGCAATGTACGGTTTTTCGACTCCCCTCGCGACACTACATAAATTCAATGGTTGGACAGATCAGTTTTTAAGTACGCCAAAAGAGGGCTTAGTTGATCTATATGCCTCTATTTCAGGTAAAGCTTTCGGCGGTGCTTGGGCAGTAGTTTTGCATGATTTTTCTGCTGACGAAGCAAGTACAACAGTTGACGATTTAGGCACTGAAATTAATGCTGTTTACACCAAGAAATTTTCTAAAAATTATAGCGCAGGTATAAAGTACGCAGCTTATTCAGCGGGTGATGTAGCCTCAGGTAAAGTTGATACAGATAAATTTTGGCTCTGGGTTGGTGCTAAATTTTAAGTTAATTAAGAACATCTTATAACGGTAACGCATCAACAGTTTAGTTGAGCGTTATCAAACGTTGTAAAGTAATATCATTATTGGAGCAGGTGAATAACATGCACTTTGACCAGAGAATAACTGATAGATTTTTCTCGTCATAATTTAGAAAAATAATTATGGGTTTACTCAAAGCAGACATTAACATAAAAATATTTAAGGGCAAGTAATCAGATTGAACACAAACGACATAGCAGTCATAGGGTTGAAGTTTGTATGGTTTGTTTTAGATTAAAATAAAGACCGCATGAATATGCGGTGAAAAATAAGTTTTAACGCTACTGTCCACCTCAGAGCGTGTTGTTAGCTACGTATTTCGACACGCCAAGGTGGATTAATACGATTTTCACCTGCCCAATAAAGCTTTATTTTATGACCAGACGGGTCATGCAATATTGCCTCTCGCCATAAATAGCTTTGATCGGTAGGTTCTTGATCAAATACAAAACCTTTAGCTTTTAATGTATTAACCAGTTCATCTAATTGTTCATGCTCAAAATATATTACCGTACCGCAAACTAACTCACCAGTTTCTAAAGATAATGAAAAAGTTGAACCTCCATCTGGACATTCAAAGCGAGAATAATGTGGAGTATCTACAATTTGAGTAAAGCCTAAATCGCGATAGAATTTAGTAGATATCTCCATATCGATAACTGGTAATGTAATTTGATTTAAGTTCACTAAACCACCCTGTGTAGCTAACGAGGCTGTAGAATAACTCGTTTATTTGAATTCCCCCATAAAATGGGTGTACTAAATGCATTACCTATATCGAGTTAATCCTCTACAGTGCGATATAGAAGCACAAAAAACAAGCTGTTTTGGCTGGATTAGTTATTCTTCAGCCTCAACGCTTTGCTAAGCGGCTAAAAATGGCTGGCTATAATAGCGAGAAACGCACAGCCAGCTGTTTGTGTGATCTTCCCCCGATAAAACGGACACATTTTTATTCATGCTGCCAGGGCTTCATATTCTATTGGCGAACAATAACTTATCCCTGAATGCATCCTCGAAACATTGTAGTATTTGTTAATGTAACTGCCAAGCGTTCCGCGCAGTTCTTTATCACTTTTAAATACATTACCACGAATAACTTCGGTCTTCATTGAATGGAAAAATGACTCCATATGCGCATTATCAGTACATTTTCCTGCTCGGCTCAAGCTATGAACTATCCCATGCAGTTTCAACGCTTTTTGATAAACTTGTCCTCTATATTCTACACCTCGATCGGTATGAAGCATTAAATCACTTTTCGGCTTTCTCTTTTTAATCGCATTTTTTAATGTTCGTTTCGTTACCTCTGCTGTCCTATTTCTGTCTAAACTCCAGCTAATAATACGCCGTGAATATAAATCCATTATTACCGATAAATAACGCCATACCCCTTTCACCTTCAAATACGTAACATCTGCTACCCAGACTTTATCTCTAGCCAATGGCACTTCACCATTAGGCCGTAAGTTGGTACCTGTCGTAAGAAAGCGTTTATAAAATGCAGAGCGAGTAGTCACACGCATCACTCTCGCAACCAGTCCTAGTGCTCGATACAAGCGTTCAACACGCTTTTTACCGATATTGTATCCTTGCTTTTGTAAGGCCTTAAATATGCGAGGACTACCATAGCGTCCTTTATGCTCGGTGAATATTTGCTGAATTTTCTGTTTAAGCTCTGCATCTTCTATCGTGCGGGCACTTGGTTGACGTTCACGCCAATCGTAATAGCCACTTTTAGAGACATCGAAATATTTCAGCAACTTCACCACCTTTATGTCGGCTCTGAGCTTTTCGATGAATCGATATCGTCCTGATGTTCCTCCGCAAGAAACCGTTGCCACTTTTTTAGAATATACAGCTCCTCCTTGAGCTCTTTATTTTCACGCTCAAGTTGCTGCTCTTTGGTCAGTACTTTTTTGGCTTTTGATTGACCAGCCACTTTTTTGCGTTTATCAGCCACAATGATCCCTTCACGATATTCTTTTCGCCATCGTGACAGCATGAACGGGTGTATGTCGAATTTTTCGGCGACTGATTTTATGGTGATACCGACAACAAAACTCAGTTGAACAGCGTTGACTTTAAAGTCGTTTGAATACTTCCAAGTGCGTCTTGGATTGTTGTACTTGGGCATAGAACACCTCATCTTTAGTTAGATTTTGGTGTCCGTTTTATCGGGGGAAGATCAGTGTCCGTTTGAGTAACTTGTTATGCTTTTTGGGCAATAACCTTTTTTAAGACTAAGAATATTATTAACAAGTACACAACAGTGGCAATATGCTTAGCAACAACCTTAAATGGTGCGTGAGCTTCATATGCAAGTAGCCCATCTGTAATTGGCATAACAACCCCAAACAATGCGCCCCACATCAAAACAACATAATTTCGAGTATATAAAAGATATCCAAAAATTAAGGTAATGAAGATTGTACGCGAACCATATATTGCCACCCAATCAGCATCCATACCCGAAAAAAGTTCAGTGCCTCTGACGACAGAAAACATCTCAGGATCAATGAAAGCAAAAGTACCATAGAAACCCTGTAACAGAACTATAAGTGCGACTAAGACAAAACCTACTTTTTCCAATTTAGTACTTTTATTCATCATAATATCCATATTCACCTGAATTATAGAGAAGCTTCAACGCCGTTTTAAGCGGCGAGCAATAGCTTGCCAAAATGTGAAACGAAGTGGAACCGAGCAAGCTGTTACGAGTCCGAATGAAAACCCTTGTTAGGTATCATTATTAGCAGAAAGCAAGTCTAAGGCATTTACTAAAAGCTCATGTTCTTCTGAGCCTCTTTTAATATACCACGCTTTACCTAAGCAAAGCCCAGCGAAAACAGCTAGAGTTGTTGAAGTGAATCCAAACATATTTTCATCAACAAACTAATTAAGCCACCCACAATAACTTGTTTGTTTTTTCAACAACAACAAACTATTTAAGCCACCCATAATAACTTGTTTGTTTTTTCAACAATAAACTACACTTCATTTACCCTTTTATAAGTGTGGTGATAGTTATGCCTAAGCCTCGTTCACAACAAATTAGTTTATCTGATACGCCGTATTATCATATTTGCAGTCGAACCGTCCGTAAAGCCTTTTTATGTGGTGTTGATAAAGAAACGGGGGTCAGCTATGAGCATAGACGTAGTTGGATTGAAAAACGTATTTTTCAATTATCTCAGGTGTTTGCTATTGATGTTTGTGCTCACGCTGTCATGAATAATCACGTACATTTAGTCCTTCATGTTGATAGCGAACAAGTTAAAAGATGGACTACGCTAGATGTACTTTCCCGTTGGCATAAGTTGTTTAAAGGCACCATTTTGACCAGTAAATATCAGCGAGATCAATCATTAACTAAATTCGAAATGGAAATGGTTGAAGAAACAGCGCAGATCTATAAACAGCGCTTAATCGATATCAGTTGGTTTATGCGGGCATTAAACGAACCTATTGCTCGACAAGCAAATAAAGAAGATAAATGCACAGGTCACTTTTGGGAAGGACGCTTTAAATCACAAGCCCTGCTCGATGAAGGTGCATTACTCGCTTGTATGGCTTATGTAGATTTAAATCCAGTCCGTTCGGGCATTGCGCCAACACCTGAACAATCGAGTTTTACCAGTATTCAATTGCGTATCAAAGCAGCCATCATGGGAGAACAACCGACAACGTTATTACCTTTTACTGGTAATGAATATCGAGAGAAAACTTCAGGTATTAGCTTTAGCTTGAGGGACTACTTAACCCTAGTAGATGAAACAGCTCGCGTAATAAGAGATGACAAACGAGGTGCTATCGATACTAAAACCGCAAATATACTGTCAAGACTTCACATCAGCGATGAAAGTTGGCTAAAACTCACCACAAATTTTGAAGGTATATTCACTGGCGCGGTAGGCACCGCAGAGCATTTGTGTGAATTTACTGAACACGTAGGTTTAAAGCGAACGCACGGTAAAGCAAATGCCCAAGCTTGTTTGAATAGCGCTTAAACTTAACTACATGCTAAGACAGTAAGAAAAATACGGCTACCTTGGGGTAGCAAGTAAAGCTTGCCTGAAATTCACTAATTTAATCAAAATATATAAAAATAGATATGCAAAGGCATAAAATATGAAATAGATGTATTGTTGTCGACCAATGGATAGCAGTGTTTCAGAGCATTATTACGTAGAGTTATCATGGGTGGCATAATTAGTGATCATGGGTGGCATAATTAGTGGTACTAAGACAGTAAGAAAAATACGGCTACCTTGGGGTAGCAAGTAAAGCTTGCCTGAAATTCACTAATTTAATCAAAATATATAAAAAGCGATATGCAAAGGCATAAAATATGAAATAGATGTATTGTTGTCGACCAATGGATAGCAGTGTTTCAGAGCATTATTACGTAGAGTTATCATGGGTGGCATAATTAGTGGTAGGCAAACCGAACTGTTACTGATTAAATAGCGTGAATAATATTTTCCCTCAACCAACACGATGCTGAAGTGGCTATTTGAACTTAACTTAAGTTTGAGCTAATTGGCGTGAACTTGTGGAGCCTGACTCAAGCTGTGAGGCTTAAGTAATGGGGCTTAAATTGTGTGTTAAGCATGCACTTAAATAGTTTTGTACTTACACTGTTTTAATTTCTAATGCACGGGCAAGTTTAACTTAGGAAATTCAGCTCTGAGTTGTTTAACTAAATTTTCGTCTGTGCCAAGACTAACCGCTAAGTAGAAATCTTCTGATAATGCTTTTAAGGTATAAATCGTTTTAAAGTCTGACATTTTACAGCCTGTTTTTTTACAGTAAAATTCAATCACCTGTTGGGTTGACGGAATAACATCTATTCGACCTTTTTCTAACATCTGCATGGTGGTTAATGTATTAACAATTTCAACTAATTCTTTATCAAACTGAAGACCTTGATTTGCAAGCCATATCGTAACGGCATCAAGTCGCTTAACGCCAATTTGAATATCCTTTAGCTCTGAGAGTTTTGAAATTGGCTGTAATTTACTACTTTTTAAAGTAATTAGCTCCATAGGTACATGAGCAACCTTCCCTATCCAAATAAATTTATCTTCCCGATCTGGTGTTCTAACTAAAGAGAATATAATGGTGTTAGGTCTTTCTGAAGCAATTTGAAATGCCCTAGCCCAAGGTAAAACTTCTATCTTATTTTCAGGTAAAACTTTATTGATTAGTTGTTGTACTTCAATCGCAACAATACCACCAATTAACTTATGGTTTTCACTGATTTGAAATGGCGCTAAGTGCTCAGTGACAATACGAACTTTTGCCGGCTCTATTTCTGCTTGCGACTGAAAAGGTAACAACATAAATAAAGCTATAAAATTAATCCGGTTCAAATAAGAAATCCTTATTGCTATAAAATACAGTTACAACGCTATCATTTACGACAATCACTCTTTGTAATAAGTGCATTAAAGTCTCCCGTACCTATAAAGTTAGCATAGTAAAATTAATCGAGCTTAATAATTAAAAATAAAAGTAAGCTGTTCAATTTCAACAAAAAGGGCCTTAACCTTTCTACCTCACCTGTGCACTAGCCTAACGTTAACCTGTGTATTTAGTGCAGACAAACCAACAAGTACTTCAGGATAATACGACTAATTTTCATATCAACCCGTTTATGTAACGCTTCATCTTTTCATCTAGATAAATATACCCCTTCACCGAATCTTCA
The DNA here is from genome assembly GCF_002076895.1 of Cognaticolwellia beringensis. Lineage (NCBI taxonomy): Bacteria > Pseudomonadati > Pseudomonadota > Gammaproteobacteria > Alteromonadales > Colwelliaceae > Cognaticolwellia > Cognaticolwellia beringensis. Next base: position 2,861,786 of record NZ_CP020465.1, on the reverse strand, counting down.
TGGTTAAAATGGTTAATTACTGTACTGTAAATTTCAGCCATAGTTCAAGTTTTACGCTTGTGACACTGCAATGTGAACACCTTAAACTTCGCTATTTTATAATTATAACCACACTAACAATAGCAGACATTCTTTATATAAATCATATGAATACATGAAAATTAAATGATGACAATAAAGAATCTTCTATTCATTTTTTGGGAAAGCAAATGAATACATCTAAGAATAAATTTGTCAAAACAATTATCACCCTAAGTTTAGGCCTAGCCCTGAGTGCTTGTGGGGGTTCTGATTCAAAAAAAGCACCAGATCCAGTCGAAAACTCAGCACCAGTAATTTCTAGCACTGAAATTAACACGGTGGTAGCAGGCTCTCTATATTCCTATACGTTAGTATCAAGTGATGTGGACGGTGACGCGTTAACATCTTCAGCGACTAATTTACCGACGTGGCTTTCATTTGATAGCGCAACGGGCATATTAAGCGGCACACCAGCAGAAGGCGACTCAGGCAACCATGCTATTACATTAACGGTGAGTGATGGCACGCTAGAGGTAACGCAATCTTTTACCATTTCAGTGACCATGCCAATTACAGAAAATAATGCCCCTGTCATCACCAGTATGGCAATAACAAGTGCAACAGTTGGCGAAGCCTACACTTATACATTGATAGCAACAGATGCTGATAATGATATGTTAACCATGTCGACCACCATACCTAGCGAACTTTCTTGGTTAACCTTTGATGCAGCAACCGGCATATTGTCAGGTACGCCAGCATCTGGTGATGTTGCCACTACAGCGATTACCTTAACTGTTTCTGATGAAACTGACGATACAGCACAAACCTTCAATATTATGGTTGAGGATGCAGATGCGGTAGCTACAGTAGATGTTGTTTCATTTGAAAATGCGCCTGAAACATATACCTTTGGTGACTTCAATGGCGGCATGGCAATGGTTGTTGCAAACCCAGAAGCTACTGGCATAAATACCAGTCTTCAGGTGGGACAAATGCAAAAATTTGCCGGCGAAACATGGGGTGGTTCTACCCTAACATTGGCTACACCCGTAACAATCCCCGCAGACAGCATGGTTACCCTGAAAGTTTGGTCATCACGTTCAGTAGATGTACTAGTTAAGTTTGACGATATGAACGCTGAAAGAACGGTTACGCATTCCGGTTCAGGTTGGGAAGCGCTAAGTTTTGACTTCACGGGTGCCACGAGTACTGGAGAGAGCAGACTTACGTTAATTTTTGATAATGGCATCATGGGAGATGCTGAAGCTGATGCGGCTAATTGGACTTTCTACTTTGATGATTTCACTACCCCTGCTGCGCCAGAAGTCGTTACTACACCTGGCTCTACCGTTGTAAATGACTTTGAAGCAGCCTCTGACACTTATACATTTGGTGATTTTAATGGCGGCATGGCAATGGTTGTTGCTAACCCACAATCAACCGGCATTAATACAAGTGCTCAAGTTGGACAAATGCAAAAATTTGCTGGCGAAACATGGGGGGGTTCTACCCTTACATTGCCTACACCAGTGGCAATCCCAGCAAACAGTATAATTACGATGAAAGTTTGGGCTTCGCGTGCCGTACCAGTTTTGGTTAAATTTGACGATGTTAACGCAGAAAGAACAGTCATTCATACTGGCTCGGGTTGGGAAGAATTAAGCTTTGACTTTACCGGTGCTGTCAGTAGTAGTGAGACCAGACTTACATTAATTTTTGATAATGGCGTGATGGGTGACGCTGATACTGATGCGGCTAATTGGACTTTCTATTTTGATGATTTCACAACCCCTGAGGCTGAAGAAACGGTTGCAGGAAGTTTTGTCGCTGAAGGCACACCTTACGATTTTGAAGTTGCCGGACTAGGCAGTGATTTTACTTGGGCGGTTTTTGAAAATGAAGATAATCCGGCATTAGCGTTTGTTGCTAACCCTGCATCTTCAACGGCTAATAATTCAGCAACTGTTGCAATGTTTACAGCTAGAATGACAGGTCAAGCTTGGGCCGGCACTGAAACTACAGCGGCGAATACTACGCCTTTCACTATGGATGCTACAAATAGCATTGTTAAAATCATGGTATATAAGTCTGTGATCAGCGATGTGGCTTTGAAGTTCTCAGTTGGCGCAGCGGCACAACCTGAAATTAAAGTAGCTAATACCAAAATTAATGAATGGGAAGAGCTTACTTTTGATTTCACTAGCCGCATTGGTTCAGCTGAAACGATTAATATTGATTCGGTGATAGTTTTCCCTGACTTTATGGATGGTAGAGCTTCTGATACCGTGAACTACTTCGACAATATAACTTTTGGGCGTTTCGAATAGCCTAGATTATTGTCAAACGTTTTGATTGATATAAGGGGTTACATTCATTATGTACCCCCTTTTTTATGCGTTAATATTCTCTTCGTGCTATTTAAAAGCAATACCTAATAGATTAAATAAATGACCTGCTTGGTATTGGTGTTAACCACAAGAAAAGACCACAGCCCATCTCCTTACTGTGGTCTTTATTAATAATGACTGTAAACCCGTCGTTATTTTCTTTGATCTACTTCTTCAGTGGCGTGCTTCAATATCGGTAGCCAATAACCAAACCCCCAAAGCATAGTTTGTAGAAAGTTCATTGCTAAGCCACTTTGGTTTTTAAATTTATTTTTCATGGCGAAAAACTCAATATAGTGCACTAAAAGAACAACACAAGCTAATAGCGAAACATAAAGCTGAACTTCTGTTGGCAGCGGTGACAAGGATAATAAACCTAATATTGCGAAGCTCCATAACCCCGTCAGTAAAGCTTTAAGGCTGTATATAACTAACTTTAACATCTACTAATTCCTGTTTTAATATGCGAAGTTCAGTTAAGACGCTAAGATCATATCTGACGCTTTTTCGGCAATCGCCATCGTAGGCGCATTGGTGTTACCACTGATAAGCGTTGGCATAATAGAAGCGTCAACCACGCGAAGATTTTCGATGCCATGCACTTTTAACTGGCTATCGACCACCGCCATATCATCATGACCCATTTTGCAGGTACCTACCGGATGATAAACAGTACCTAAGCGCTCTTTTGCTTTTGCAAAAACTTGTTCGTCAGTCTCAAAAGCGTTGCCTGGGTGCAGTTCATTGTCGTAATGCTCGGCTAATGCTTCCGCGGTTAATATTTTACGTAGTTGGCGCATACCATTAATCAATACTGCTTTATCTTTACCTGATTGATCAGAAAAGAAATTAAAATCAATCTCTGGTGCATCTTTATAATTAGCTGATTTTAGCGATACCGTTCCTGTGCTTTCAGGGCGCAAAACACAAACATGACATGAAAAACCATGCTGAGATAGCAGCTTAAAATCTCGACCATTATCGTCATATAACAAAGGCAACATATGCAATTGAATATCAGGTCTTTGGGCATCTTCGTTCGACTTAATAAAACCACCCGCTTCAAGAATGCTATTAGCCAGCTTACCTTTTTTAGTCGTTATATATTTAATCACGTCTGGCAGCATTTTCAGTAAACCTGTTGCTGATGCGGTAAAGCCGTCTGTTTTTTTACTTTTGACTAACACGCAAGCATCTACATGTTCTCGCAGATTTTTTCCAACGCCTTTGAGTTCATGTAAACATTCAATACCATGCGGTGTTAGTTCATTTTTGTCACCAATACCTGAAAGCATTAATAACTGAGGGGAAGCGATACTTCCACCACTTAAAATTACCTCTTTTTTCGCGGTTATTGTGTTTAATTCACCTTTAATAAAAACATCAACGCCATGCGCTTGTTGGTCTTTTATTAGCACTTTTCTTACCTGCGCATCGGTAATTACCGTCAAGTTTTCTCTGGCTAGTATCGGCAATAAGTAGGCATGAGCGGCAGAACAGCGCTTGCCATCTTTTATCGTACACTGGTAATAACCAACACCTTCTTGATCAGCGCCATTAAAGTCATCGCTAAACTTAAAGCCAGCTTGTTGACCCGCCTCAATATAGCGCTTACTAATATCATAGAAAACCGGTCGGTCAGTAACTTGCAATGGCCCGCTATCGCCATGAAATTCGCTTTCTCCGCGTTGATTAGTTTCAGACTTCTTAAAATAAGGCAAAATATCATCAAATGACCAACCCGCATTACCTAATTCAGCCCAATGGTCGTAATCTTGTTTCTGACCTCGAAGATAAAGCATGGCATTGGTTGCAGAGCTGCCGCCTAATCCTCTACCACGCGGTACAAATAGCGCTTCACCATTGCGAATATCTCGCTTAGGCTTAGCGTTAAAACTCCAATTGAATTTTTTCAAAAACATAAAGGCAGCAAAAGCGCCTGGGGTATTAACTAACATGCTGTTGTTGTTACTACCGGCTTCTAATAAACACACACTGTGTTGACCATTTTCACTCAGTCTATTCGCTAATACACAACCTGCTGAACCAGCGCCAACAATGATGTAATCAAATTCATTAATTTTTTTTGTTTGAGTTTGCAAAACAAATACCTCTATTATTCAATGGGCTGAAGTCAGTTAATTAAGGTGTAACAATATTAAACCAGAATGGAAATTCATCCATCATCATTAACAATTGTCCAAAGACTTGACCATTACCGTCGAGCTGCATTTTTCCTGATTCAACTAGCTCCTGAAATGACACTTGTTTTAGCAATAAAAAGTTTAAGTCTTTTCGATTAATCGTTACGGTTAAGTCTGCTGTTTTGTCTTGTACGTTTTCAATGTTATTTAAATGCGCGTTCTTAAGTTCTAATAAGAATTTTTCATTGCGGTCAGGAAACACAACATTAATTTTAAATTGATGTGCCAAGGCTTTATCGCTATTTAAACGTACACCAAGGTAATCAAAAATAAGCTCACTGCTCATTGCTTTGATCATATCTGGTCCACCTTTGGTAGCTTTTGCTGTTTTAGGGACTCCGTGTCGTAACTCAAAAGCTGCTGCTAAATAACTATTACGCCAGCCCGCATTTTCTGCCTGATAACCTAATTGCTCTAACGTGTCGGCTTGCAAGTGCTTTGCTTTTATATTGTCTGGCTGTGCAAAAACTAAATGGTTTAATAACTCGGCTACCCAGCGATATTCGCCTTTTTTAAACGCTTTTCTCGCCTGTGCTATTATGTTTTCTGCCCCCCCCATTAACTCAACATATTTCACTGATGATTCAGTCGGGCTCAATTTATTAAGGTTGGCGGGATTAGAGTCATAAAAACCTAGGTATTTATTAATAATACCTCTGACATTATGAGAATAAGTGCCATGATAACCGCGATTATACCATTGGTGCGCTAACACATCAGGCACTGCGAGTTGGTTGTGTATCTCATTAATGGTGACACCTTTATTGGCAAGATTTAAGGTTTTATCATGTAAAAAACCGTACATGTCACGTTGTTTTTCCAATACTTCAACGATGTACTCTTTCCCCCATCTAGGCCAAGAATGTGAAGCAAACATGACATCGCTGTCATTAGCAAATCGGTAAATAACTTTATTGATAAATTTACTCCACGCTTGCGAATCTCGTACTTCAGCACCACGAAGAGTATAAACATTATGTAATGTGCCGGTGACGTTTTCAGCCAACCATAAGGTTTTAAATTGCGGGAAATAAGTATTCATTTCCGCAGGTGATTCAGTACCCGGTGTGTTTTGCATCACCATTTCAATACCATCAACAACGAGGGTTTCTTCATCAGCCAAAATTTCTCGAGTTGGCGTGATCAACCCAATGTAACCCGTTGATAAGCCTTTACCAATAGCGGCATCAACTTGCCCTTTAGCACCTTTTGCTAGCGCATTACCATATTGATAAGTGGCGCGACGTGTCATGGCATTACCGGCTAATACATTTTCTTTAATGGCATGTTCCATAAAACCACGAGGTGCAATAATTTCAACTTCACCTGAGTCAACCTGTGCTTGGCTAACCACGCCTTTTACGCCACCAAAATGATCAGCATGGGCATGACTGTAAACCACAGCCTTGACTGGAAATTCGCCTAACTCTTGCGTTACTAAAGCCAATGCAGCTCTGGAAGTCGCTGCCGTTAATAAAGGGTCGAATATAATCCAACCGCTATCACCTTTTATAAAGGTAATATTGGCTAAATCATAGCCTCTAACCTGATAAATACGATCGGTGACTTGATACAAGCCATAAGCCATATTTAACTTTGCTTGGCGCATTAAACTGGGATTTACTGTGTCAATGTTCTTGTTATCGAGTAAAAATTTATAGTTGCCCAGTTCCCAAACTACATTACCTGCTTGGTCTTTAATAATGAGTTTGTCAGGTCGCTTAATTAAGCCTTTTTCAGCCAAAGTAAAATCAAGCTTGTCGCTAAATGGTAAGTTTTTTAATAACTCGGCTTGATGAGCAACAGTATATTTACTGGCAGGTTTTAGCTCGGTATTTGTATTAGCATTGGCCGTGCTCATAGCGGCTAACAAAGTACAATATATAAACCCAAGAAAGGGAAAACTAGGTTTTAGCATGCTATTTCTCTTAAAAAAGTGGTAAAAAAGGCAAAAAAAACTGATTAATACTCTTGAACAGACATTCAACAATATTAATCAGTACGGTGTTATTTTTGTTATCTACCTAGGCGTCTCAGTGCAGAAGTAGAAAAGTCTGTTCGCTTAACTTTTTCGCCAAATATCATAAAAGTTGGTTCTTCATTACTTAAACCGGTAACCAAATAACGGCCAGAGTTTAAGTCGTGTAAAGTTTCAGCGACCATCCAAGGGGTATCAACATCATAAAATTGAATGTTATGAGCTTCTGATAATTTCCATAACTCTCCACGACCATCATATTGATCAATAACAGAGGCACCCCACGTATCTTCGTCAATAAAGAACGTACGTTTAGCATAAATATGTCGCGCATCTTCTTTTAATGTCGCTTCAACTTGCCAAACACGGTGTAACTCGTATCTTAAATAGTCAGCATTTAAATGACCTTGCTGAATTAGGTTTTCATATTTTGCAGTGGTATCAAGTAAGTTATAAGAGTTATAAGGAATATATAGCTCTTTTTTGCCAATTAATTTCCAGTTATAACGATCTGGCGCACCATTGTACATATCGTAGTTATCTGAAGCTCTTAAGCCATCGGTACCTGCACCTGGTCCGTCATAAGCAACATTAGGAGCACGACGAACACGGCGTTGACCGGCATTATAGACCCACGCTTTACGCGCTTCTTTAACTTGGTCAATCGTTTCATGAACCAACAATGCGGTACCCGTTAAACGAGCGGGCGCTGTAATTTCTTGTAAGTAATAGAATAAGATATTGTCATCTTTACTGGCGTCACGACCTTCTTTCAAAAATTCAGGCCAAACCAATTGATCATTCATTTTTACGGGTACAAATGAACCATTTGACTGCACCGGAATGGTTGTCAAATAGCGTTTAGCTGTACCACCACGATAGCGAGTAATATGATTCCAAATAACTTCTGAACCATTTTTTGCAATAGGAAACGGGATTGCCGTATCAAAATTAGCAATGCCATTGCCTGATTGAACTAGCTCAGCTGTTGTCGCATTTTTCTTAACAACATCATATAAGTCACTTGAATAAGCTGCTGTTCGTCTTGTTTTATAAATAGGCATTTTATAATCAGCATATTTTTCAAACATGGCAATTTGCCCAGGGCTTAAGTTGTCTTTGTATTCACTGTAATTTGCCGCCGTAATTTCCATAAACGGTTTGTCTTCAGCAAACGGATGTGCAGGTCGACCTGAATCTGCACTTTTGGTGGTATTTTTGCTGTTTAATCCACCCGTCCATGCAGGTATAGTGCCTGCTGCATTGGCTGACATTACCGCACCTAAAGGTGTTAAGCTTGTCCCTAACTTTGCTGCTTCTTCAGGGCTAACTTGTGCTAACACGGTACTTGATGCAATTGATAACACTAATAAACTTGCTGTGGTTATATATTTTTTCATTATCATTCTCTTTTATTAACTTTTCTCAAACTTAAATAAATATAAGGTTTGGATTAGTATGAAATGCCGAAAGCCAACGAGATTAAATCTTTATCTTCTAAGATATTATGGCTGCCACCTGAGTAGTTGTTATAACCCACTGTTAAGGTATATTTTTGTTGATACGCAGCTTCTAATGAAAAGCCTAAATTTTTACGACCTTCATGAAATTGCTGAGCTGGGTCAGGCGAGTAACCGCTAACATCGTGTGACCAAGACAACGTAGGTTTTAAAGACACACCAGCGAATACATCTGAATACTGCCAAACACCTCGAAGGCGGTAACCCCAAGCACTGTCGGTGGTATAACCATCAGAGCGACAATCACCCGACAAATTACCTGCCGCAACTAAATTAGTACAATTTATGCCACCACCTGCGTCAAAATCACCTAAACCAAAGACTGAGTTTCGACCATAGTTTTGGTTAGAGTCTTCAACACCATCAGTTAAAACGACGCCAACTTCAGCAATTACAGTAACACGAGAAGCGCCCATGGTATTTTCAAAAAATTGAATTGCAGTCATTTGTAGTTGGGTAACATCAAACTCGTCCCAACCTTTTGCTTCTTGACCATAGCCTACACCCGTTACCCTAGAGGTATAGCGTAAAAACGGTGCTTCAGATAACACACCATTAAGTATTTCTGGTCCGCTAATTTGCACCGGCGTATCAGGTTTGTAAGAAACTTCACCCGACAACGCTACACCACCAACATTGGTAGCAAAACTCATACCGTAAAATTTTAAGTCTTCTGGGAATTCAATGTCATAAGCTGGATTTAACGCCGCTAACGCACCACCGGTTGGGTCAAACGCTTTCGGTACAAAAACTGGAGAAGCGGTTCCTGTCGCTAATGGAATACTTGTTCTAATCGCATTAATCAGCGGCAAACGAGAATGAATGTTCATGTAATATAAACCAAATTCAGTATCATTTAACGCTTCTGAATAATAACGTGCTGCTAAACCATATTGACCACCGTCGTCGGGCTCAACATCAGCTTGTCGTTCCGCAGCTAAACCTGCGGCTAAGCCAGCTTGGTCGCCCAAGGGGCCAACAGAAACATAGTTACAGCCCGTGGCAGCAAAATCAGCACCTGAAAAATAGGTACCACAACCGTCAATTTGAGTTTTTTCCCATTCATACTGGTAAAACGCTTCAACACTTAAATTTTGTGTAATACCCGCATTAGCGAATAACATGCCTACCGGTAAAATACCTTCTTTTAAATCTGCCCCTGGACGTCTTAAGGCCGCGACATCAAAAGGATTTGATGAGTTCATACCGCCTTGAATAAAAGTACTCTCCCCCCAACTTACCACTTGTCTACCTAGACGAATATCTAATGGAGAATCCCCAATATCAAACGAAGCATAAACATAAGCATCTAATAAGGTGAGACCTGAAAACTTAGTGTTATCTTCAAAACCATCATCACTTAAAGGGGTATTAGGCGTGTAGCCATTATTGGAGTTACCATGAGGTACATCTTTATCTTTTAGCGCATAGTCGTACCAATATTTGACCCGAACAAAGGCACCAAAATTATCTTTACTCAACTGAATATCATGTACACCTTTGATAATTTGCGAGTAGGCATCATGTTTATCATAGTTTAAGTTACCATCATCAGTAGTAGATGTAGCACCCGTTCCGCCATTAGATTTACCAATAAATCGAGGATCTGCATCACCAAGTCGCCAACTAGAGCCAATATCTAATTGAGAGTTAATTTGCAATAAAATGTCGTTGTTTTCACCAAGATTAAAGTCGACAGCTTTTGCTGATGACGCCCCTAAAGCCAAGGCTACCATCAAAGCTACGGGCTTGATTTTATAGTTATTTTTTAGCATATTCTTCGCCTATTTATTGTCTAGTAAAACGTAATGTAATATTAGTCTCACAATTACATTACGCCAATGATTTAATTTATATTTCGCTAAATGTGCCAACCTATTGTCATTTCGTGCAAAACTCGTAAAATAGAAAATCAACAAAAACATAGGTAATGTAGTGCAAGATTATTATTCAACATTAACCGGCTGGATGATCCCTATTTCAAGGGTGATGGCTGCGCATGGCATCGATATTGCCAAAGCACTAAAAGAATGTGATATTTCACAAGACGTAATGACAGATCAAGAATCTCGCATTGCTGCAGAAAATCTTTCACAATTACTTGAATACTGCAATAAAGCGCTTGGCCGTCATGACTTTTCTGTTTTAGTGGCAGAACAATTTCATCCCGGTATGTTCCACGCTCTGGGTTACGCCATGATGTCGTCAAATACTCTTTACGATGCCTTAGAGCGCATAGCTCACTATAAGCGAGTCGTATCAAATACATGCCAATTGTTTAATCATGAGCGCAATGAACATTTGATTTTCGAAATGGACGTTTTCACTTATGAGTCAACTAATCGACCTATTTTATCTCAAGCAACTGTAGAAACATTTTTAGCCACGATTATTCGATTTGCCCGCGAACTTGTTACTGTTGAGTTTGCGCCATTAAAAGTTTGTTTTTCATATCCGAGACCAAACCACGATATGGCATACTTAACGGACTTTTTTAAATGTGAAGTTGAATTTGATAGTAGCCAAACTTCGATCATATTTGATTTAAAGCAGACTCAGGAAAGATTACTCTGTGGCAACCCATTAATAACGCATAGCCATGAGAAAATGCTTGACGAGTTTATGGCCAGAGTCGATAAAAATGATTTAAGCCATACGATTAAAACTAAGATTTTTGAATTATTACCGCTTGGCGCGCCATCACAAACTGAAATAGCAGAAGACCTAGGAATGAGTTTACGCAATTTACAACGTAAGCTAAACAATCAAGGCACCAGTTATAAAGAAATATTGGAAAGCACACGAAAAAAGTTAGCGATGAATTACATTGTTCAAAAGCACTTAAGCTTAAGTGAAATTGGGTACTTAGTTGGTTTTTCAAGTGTTGGTAACTTTAATCGCGCTTTTAAACGTTGGACCGCTCAAACTCCCGGTGATTATCGACATAGTAGTAATATCTAAAACATCGATCAATTTAACCTTAGTGCATAACGTTTAATATCACTTAAGCCTTTGAAGGTAATATATTTAAATTAGCAATAAGCCTACATCTCATTGCTAATTTAGCTTAAAAAATCGCCATGACACTGCCACTGTCTCGCAAAGATAATCATTTGGCACGTTTAACACCTCTCAATTATTTTTTTTTCATCAATACTAGTAAGTAGACTTGTACAACTTACTAGGATTTTTATGCGCTCATCTTATATTGCGTTTAGCGTGATAAACTTGTTCTTACTCGCTCAGCTAAATCTAGCTCAAGCGAAAAGCAGTTTAGACTTGCTTGATTTACCCGCTAAGCAAAGTTCGTTAGCGAGCAAAAGTGTGCTTATGGCGATGATCCCAATGAACAATACTATATTAGCTGTTGGCGAACGTGGGCATATTATTAGTTGGAAAGACAACGCTGATTGGCAGCAGCAATCCCCCGTCAGTGTCTCTATAACCAATGTCACCCTATTGTCTGACGGCAGTAAAATAGCCGTAGGTCATGATGGTGTTATCCTCAAAACTGAAAATAATAGCAGCACTTGGCGCAAGGTATTTACAGGCGCCGAATTAACTAAACTAAAAATAGCACAACTTAAAAAACAACATGCAGCTTTGAAGTTAGTGATAAATGCAACTCAAGATGAGGATGAACTTGAAGAGTTAACCTACCAACTTGAAGATTTAGCTTTTGCACTTGAAGACAACCAAATTGAATTGGAGTCTGGCCCAAATAAACCATTATTGTCTGTGACTAGAACGGCGAGCGATTTGCTCTTTGCTACTGGCGCATATGGCACATTACTCACCAGTAACGACAAAGGTGAAACATGGACTTTAATAAGCAAGCGACTCGACAACCCTGATAAGTTCCACCTTAATTCGATTATCACCACCTCAAATGACCATCTTTATATTGTCGGCGAAAATGGCATGGGCTTTCAATCAACCAACCAAGGTAAAACATGGTCTTCAATGGCCTTACCCTATTACGGAAGCTTATTTGGCATTATTGCTCATGCCGAAAAATCTAAGCAACTTGTCGCATTTGGTTTACAAGGAAATTTAATGGTCTCGCTTGATGGTGGCGAAAATTGGCAACATAAAAAACTGCCAACCAGCGCAAGTTTGTTAGGCGGCGATTTTTCACCACAAGGTAAAGCTTACTTAGTGGGACACGGTGGAATAATTGTTGATTTCATGCCTGAAAACTTGGCATCACTACATATTAATAAGCATCCATCAGGTGCGGCGCTTTCAAGTGTTTTAGTACAAAAAAACTCATTAATTCTCGCCGGACAGTTCGGCATTTCATCTTGGTTACTTAAGCAGTAAGGGCAAGCGTATGTCAGAGAATAAAAATATTCATTCACCGAGCAAATTAGAGCAACTAATAGAAAGTTTTGTCTTTGGTCATCGGGCATTAGTCATGGCGATCGTGGTCATTTGTATCGCGTTATTAACCATACAAGCTGTGAAGGTTAAGCCTGAGGCTAGCTTTACTAAAATGATCCCTGGCGATCATCCCTTTGTAAATAATTTTTTAACCTATCGAAAAGAGTTGGCTGATTTAGGCAATGTGGTTCGCATTGTGGTTGAAAATAAACAAGGGGATATTTTCAATGCCGATTTTCAGCAAACCTTAAAGCAAGTAACAGACGAGGTTTTCTATATTCCTGGCGTTAGTCGCGACGGGCTTAAATCACTGTGGACGCCTAATGTTCGCTGGCAAGAAGTCACCGAAGAAGGTTTTGTTGGGGGCGCGGTCATTCCAGACGGATACGACGGCTCTGACGAGATGATTGAACGCGTTAAGTCGAATATCTTTAAGTCGGGACAAATTGGTGTGCTGGTGGCGAATAACTTTCAGTCGGCCATTATTTTAGCGCCGCTACAAGATATTAACCCTGAAACTGGTTTACCGCTTGATTACCGTGAGCTGTCAGCAATTTTAGAAGAAAAAATACGTGACAAATACGCTAGCGATACCGTCACTATTCGTATTGTTGGCTTTGCAAAAGTCGTCGGCGATTTAATTGATGGTGCGCTACAGGTTGTTTTATTCTTCGTCTTAGCGGTGTTTATTACCTTTGTATTATTATGGCTTTATTCTCGATGTATCCGCAGTACAATTTCTGTATTAGTTTTCTCAATTTTTGCTGTGTGTTGTCAATTAGGGATCTTAAATTTGCTGGGTTTTGGTATTAACCCTTACTCAATGCTGGTGCCATTTTTAGTGTTCGCGATTGGTGTTAGCCATGGCGTACAAATTATCAACTCTATTATTCACCATAGTGTTACAGGTGCGAATAAAATTGACTCTGCCAAACTTGCTTTTCGCTCACTCTATATTGCAGGTATTACCGCTTTAGTCAGTGATGCTATTGGTTTTACCACCTTGATGGTTATTGATATTGAAGTGATCAGAGAATTAGCCATTGCCGCCAGCATTGGTGTCGCGATTATTATTGTGACTAACTTAATCGCGTTACCGATTCTCATGAGTTACATCGGTGTATCACCTAGTGGTTTAAAATACGCGGCTAAATCGGCTCATAAAACAGGTATTGTTGAGGGCTTGTTTAAAAACTTTGCAAAACCTCCACTAGCAAAAATTGCGATCGCTGTTGGCGTACTCCTCTTTGCTTTAGGACTTTACTTCTCTCAAGCCATGCAAATTGGCGATTTAGACTCTGGTGCTCCAGAGCTAAGACCTGATTCACGTTACAACTTAGACAACGCTTATATTGTTGATAATTACAGCACCAGTACCGACCTATTTGTCATCATGGTCAAAACTGAAGTTGAGCAATGTGCGCAATATGAAAATTTGGTTTGGGTTGATCAATTCCAATGGCATTTACGCAACGTTGCCGGTGTTCAAGCGGTTAAATCTGTTGCCGATGTATCAAAATTCGGCCTTTTTGGCATGAATGAAGGTTCGCTGAAATGGTACGGTTTAAATCGTAACCAATTAATGACTAATGCTTCTTTGTCGAAAACACCGCAAGGTTTGATGAACAAAGATTGTTCAATGGTACCTGTGCTTGTTTTCCTCAATGACCATAAAGCAAAAACTCTCGACAATGTCGTTAAAGCAGTAGAAGAGTTTAAAGCTGAGAATCAAGTTGATGGTATTGAATTTCTGATGGCGGCAGGTAATGCCGGTATTGAGTCTGCGACGAATATGGTTATCGAAGATGCTCAGACTGAAATGTTAATTTGGGTATATTCCATTGTTATTATTATTTGTTTAATCACCTTTAGAAATGGCCGCATTGTTATTTGTATCATCACGCCGCTGATATTAACCAGTATTATGAGCCAAGGTTTAATGGGTATTTTAGGTATTGGCGTAAAAGTTGCCACCCTACCCGTCATTGCCTTAGGTGTAGGTATAGGTGTTGATTACGGCATTTACATTTTCAGTAAAGTTAAAGAGGCACTCAGTCAAGGTAAGTCGCTGTATATGACATATCGCTACGCTCTAAATCAAACAGGTAAGGCGGTTGCCTTTACCGGTATCACTTTAGCTATTGGTGTAGCTACCTGGGTGTTTTCTCCAATAAAATTCCAAGCCGATATGGGTATATTACTCACTTTCATGTTTATTTTTAACATGTTAGGGGCGTTAACATTGATTCCAGCGCTTGCATGGCTACTCAAGATCGGTTCTAAAAAGGATAAGAAGTAATGACAGAAATAACAACAAAAACAGCACTAACTGATACTTTTTTACAACAAAAAGAATACTTTGCTAGTAATACTTATCCTAGCTATAAAGAGCGTATTAGCGACTTAGAAAAATTGAAAGCCATCATTATTGATAACCAAGAAGCTTTTATTAATGCGATGAGCCAAGATTTTGGCCACCGTAGTGCCGATGATTCGAGAATAGGAGATATTCTCACCACCGTGATGGGCATAAACTATGCGATAAAGAAACTGAAAAAATGGATGAAACCTGAAAAGAAACATATCGGAATATTATTTCAACCGGCAAAGGGAAAGGTAGTTTTTCAACCTAAAGGGGTTATCGGTATTATTGCGCCGTGGAATTATCCGGTTTTCCTGACTTTGGGACCATTAACTACGGCATTAGCGGCAGGTAATACTGCGATGATAAAAATGAGTGAGTACACCCCTAATACCAACACGTTATTAGCCAAATTAATTGCAGATATTTTTCCTCGTAATAAAGTCGCTATTATTTGTGGTGAGTCTGACATGGCAGCGGACTTTTCAAGTTTAAGTTTTGATCACCTGTTTTTCACCGGTTCTACAGGCGTAGGCAGATTAGTGATGAAAGCCGCGGCTGAAAACTTGGTGCCTGTCACCTTAGAGTTAGGTGGGAAGTCACCGACTATTATTGATAACGATATAGATATTAAAACCGCGGTTAGCCGTTTAATTTTGGGGAAAACTCTGAACGCAGGACAAACCTGTGTTGCACCAGATTATATTTTTTGCCCACGAAACAAAATAGCTGAGTTAACCCAAGCTTTTCAAAGCGCTTATCAAAGCATGTACCCCCGTACTGAAAAAAATGATGACTGTAGTTGTATTATTAATGATGCCCAAAAAGCGCGACTTGATAGTTTATTAGCAGATGCTGAAGCGAAAGGTGCAACGATAATGCCTTTATCTGCAGACAGTGATGGCACATCGAGAAAAATGCCTTTAACACTGATAACTGATGTTAATGATGATATGACCGTTATGCAGCAAGAAATTTTTGGCCCACTACTCCCGATTATAGGCTATAACAACATCGACGAAGCCATTACTTACATTAACAGTAAGCCACGTCCACTCGCTTTATACATTTGTAGTTTTAGCAAGTCATTTCAGCAGCAAGTGTTATTGAACACTCATGCAGGCGGGGTTTGTATTAATGATGCTGCATTTCATGTTGCCGTTGATGACTTACCATTTGGCGGCATTGGCGCATCAGGCATGGGGCAATACCATGGAAGTGAAGGTTTTAAAACTTTCTCGCACGGAAAATCCGTATTATCACGAGGAAGAATAAGCTTAGGTTCATTATTATTCCCTCCATTTGGTAATAAAATTCATCAACTTTTGTTTAAATTATTTATTCGTTAATTGACTTAATGAAGAAAAAATTATTTACTCAGTTTACAACTTCACAAGACTTTGCTTGATAAACGCCAATTTTCAAGCGTAAACGCACCTAGTTGCTAAAGGAAATAAAATGACTAAACCTTGGATGAAAAACTATCCAGAAAACGTGGCTCATGAAGTGGATTTAAATCGCTATGGTTCATTATTAGATTTATTTCGTCAGACAACCACTAAGTACGGGCAGCAAACCGCCTTTAGTAATTTTGGCGCTGAGCTTACTTTCCAGCAAGTAGATGAACTGTCAAAATCTTTTGCGGCATACCTACAAAACAAGCTCAATATTGTTAAAGGTGATCGTGTCGCCCTAATGTGCCCAAACACATTATGTTTTCCTATTGCTATGTGGGGCATAGTTCGTGTTGGTGCGGTACAAGTTAACGTAAACCCCATGTACACTGTAAGAGAGCTAACACATCAACTTAACGATGCTCAAGTTGATACCATCATTATATTTTCTCAATCAAGCAAAATGCTGGCTGACGTGCTCGATAAAACCCATGTTAAAAGCATTATTACTATCGATTTAGACGACTTGGTTAATAAAGGTTTACCTTGTGCACCTGTTGACGAACGATTGACTCATACGGTTAAGTTCACTGATGCCTTAGCCCAAGGTGAAAAGCTTGAGTTGTCTGAACCTGCACTTACTCATGATGACTTATTGTTCCTCCAATACACCGGTGGTACTACAGGGTTGTCTAAAGGTGCTATGTTGAGTCATGGCAATTTAATTGCCAATATTTTGCAATATCAAGAATTTACTAAAAATCATATTGACCATGGTAACGACATTGTTATAACTGCTATCCCGATGTATCACATCTTTGCTTTGATGGCGAACACCCTAGCTTATTTCTGCTTTGGTGCTAAAAATGTATTAGTAACGAATCCTCGCGATATGGAGAGCTTTGTTGAAGTTTGGAAAAATACTCGCGCGACAACGTTCACAGGTGTAAACACCTTATTCAACGGTCTATTGCATACACCTGGATTTGATCAAGTAGACTTTTCAGCTTTGAAAGTTTGTGTAGGTGGTGGTGCTGCAGTGCAACAAGCTGTTGCAGATAAATGGCAAGAAGTCACTGGTGCTAGATTATATGAAGGCTATGGTTTATCAGAAACTTCACCAGTTTTAACATTAAACTTTGGTAACCGTGATCAAAGTGAGTATATCTCCGGTATAGGCGTTCCTTTACCCAACACTGATATCTCTATTCGAGACGAGAGTGGCAATATAGTGCAAGAAGGCCAATCGGGTGAGTTGTGTGCTAAGGGTCCACAAGTAATGCAAGGTTACTGGAATAATCCTGCAGCAACAGCAGAATGCATGACACCTGATGGTTATTTTAAAACTGGCGATGTGGCCATGCTAGATGATGGCGGATTCTTCCATATTGTTGATCGCATAAAAGACATGATTAATGTCTCAGGTTTTAATGTTTACCCAAATGAAATTGAAGCTGAAGTTGCCAAAATGCCAGCCGTATTAGAATCAGCTTGCATAGGCGTACCAGATGACAGAACAGGCGAAGCCGTTAAGCTTTTTGTCGTTAAAGCTGACAACAATATCACTGAGCAGGATATTATTGATTATTGTCGTCAAGGGCTCACCGCTTATAAAATACCAAAACATGTCGTATTTATTGATGAAATTCCAAAATCGACTGTCGGTAAATTATTGCGCAGAGAGTTAAGATAGCGTTGATGAATGTGACTACTTAACCGGAGCTCTGTATAATTTATATAGCTTGTCCAGAGTTCAGGTTACTTATAATACTTAGCGTGTTTAATGATGAAAATAATTCATCTATCATTTGAATTTATCTCGTTTGTCACGAGTATAAAATGACTTTAAGATGAACTTGTTTTTGGATCTTCCCCGATTCGACACAACATTTTTAAATGATTAATTTGTTTTATTTCAAGGACATCTGTTGATGTCCTTTTTTTATTTTTTATCAAACTTAACGAAAACTGCTCGATAGCTATTAACGTTGAATTAATCAACTGAGATAAAAATCTATAGACAATAAAGCCTATTAAACTTGCGGTGACACTTGCTTCTTAAATCGACGTAAAGCTAAAGCGATAATGCCTAATGCAAAAATAGTTAGTGTGGTAGGCTCCGGCACTGTGGCTGTTCTATACATTAACCAACCAATAGTCCCATTACTCAACAGTCTATGTTCTTCAGTTGTAGCAATAGTGCCATAAGTATTATACTTTTGGTTGCTTGTTCCAGAGGTTAAGTTTAAAAAACCCGCTTTACCATCTGTTATTTCGTCATCATAGAACCATGCTGCATCAATACTGCTTGTGCCACGTGTCGATGAGTCGCCTAACAGCGCAGTGTATTCTTCACTTGAGAAGCTACCGCTATCTGCGCAAAATAAAGAGTCTTGGATGTTATCAGAACAACCATGGCTAATACCGTTATATAACGCATTGAGAAATAAATTAGCTTGGTTTGCACCAGCTATTGTCCAACCTGACGTGTTCTGCAATAAAGCTTCAGCATAATTAAAATTAGCTGATTCATTCCATCGCATCCATTCAAGATTATTAAGGGTATCGGTAATAACACTGGTACTACCGTCATTATTACTGGTTAACGCGCCAATAGTGATCAAGCCAGCCTGTGCCGAGCTAACTAAACAACTTAAAGACAACACTGAACCAATGAGTAAACGGTTGATAGATTTAAATTTCATCGGATTATACCTTTTGTTTATTTGCCTATAACTTGGGCTGTTAATTGTTAAACCAATCGGATTAAATAATGCTTATTGCTAAAATATTTTAAAGTTTTTGGTCTGAATAAAAAGCCCACCTAATACAAACTGGTGGGCTTTGCTTCCAGAGGTCTACAACGCTTAATAGTTGTTAAAGAATCGCGTTGCTGCTACTGCATAATCCGCACGAGTTACACCATTGTCACCGTTAAAGTTAGCAATAATAGTTGGCTCTAAATCATATGGGCCTTGTTGAATGTCAAAGTTCGCATTTAATATCCCTAAGTCTAAAGCTAATTGTACATAACCTTTTAATTCAGCCGGGATTTGGTCTTGGTCAGAAAGCGTTACACGTTGGTCTTGAAAAATTGCAGTAATATCACCGCTAAAGCTTTCAGCCAAAGGTTGTAATGCTAATGATTGCACTAAAGAGTATGCTAACTGATTACGGTCAACTGACTGTTCTGAGTTAAAGCTACTGCCATTAGATTGCATAACAGGCGCTTGATCTTGCGCAGCATTACGTAATGCTGCACCTTTATTATTAACCGCATTTGCTGCTGCAGCATACTGACCAGAAACATCATTAAAGGCGCTTGTTGTTGCTAAGTTAGATTGACGAATGCCTGCACCTAAAGTTAAAAAGTCGGCTAGCACTTGGCGAGTTAACACTTCATCTGGTTGAAATCCATCGGCATTTGCATCCACTAACTCTTCACTTACCGCATATTCAATAAATGATTTTGCAGGATGGTTTTCCACATCGCCAAGTCCTATATAACCGTCAGTTTTAATAATTTTGATTGATACTGCAATATCACCTGGAACCGCGTAGCCGTTAGTAACACCAGCTGGGTCAAGCGCTACTCCAGAAATACCACCAATACCATTTGCTTTCAATATCCAGTTACCTGCTTCTGCGGGAGCCGTTACTGCAATATTTTGTCCTAATACAGGTAAAGCAATACTAGATCCGTAACGCTTACCACTTGGGCTAGTTAATGATAAACCAACCGTATTATCATCAATATTTGCGCGTACCATCACCATAGAAGCGTCAGCTTTCACTGGTATAACAGTCCCTTCGCTGTCTCCTACAGGACTGAAGGTAACAGTGTCAGCGTATTCTGCTTGTACTGACGTTAGCGCTTTAGCATTAAAATTACGTTCAATTTTAGTTGTGCTACCAAAGTTTAGGCTTTGATCTACCACCGACTTAACTGCAGCATATGCGTTTGCATAACCTGCGCCAGCTTCCCAAGTTTCACGTCCTGGCATATTAGTAGCAGTTTCTTGTAAAATTGCTTTTACTTCACGCCAAGTTAAGCTTGGGTTAGCTTCTAACATCAAAGCAACAATACCAGCAACATGTGGAGCAGACATCGATGTACCACTCATAGACGTGTAATAAGGCACATGGTTAGGCGCCATTACCTCACTGTCATCGCCAATACTTAACGCGCTCAAGCTTGATAATGATGCGCGTGTAGAGATAATATCAACACCTGGTCCTGTAACAGTTGGGCGATCTTCCCAATGAAAAATTTCATTGCCAACCATCACTTCGCCGCCTTTACCTTTGATACCACGTGAACTAAAATCGGCCAATTTACCTTCTTTATCGCCAGCTGCAACAGTAATTACCCAAGGTGCTTTTTTAAAGTTACCGGTAATAGTCGCTTCACCACTACCTGAGTTACCGGCAGAGAAAACTACAATCACACCGTTATCAGATAAGGCTTTAGTCGCAACATTGGTCGGGTGATCAGGGTTAAAGTCAGTACCTGTATCACTGGTACTGCCAAAAGAGTTTGAGATAACACGAATGTTGTAATCATATTGATGGGTTAAGGCATAATCGAAACCACCAATAGTATCTAAAATGAATAGACCTGCGCCTGAACCGTAACCAATAATTTTAGCGCCCGGTGCAACACCTTGGTATTTACCAGTAGACATAGCGCCATTACCGCCAATAATACCGGCAACATGTGAACCATGGCCGCCAGCAATATCTGTATTGGCTGTATCCTCTTGATAAGTAATAGGTAAAATATCAGATAATGAATGTAAGTTAGTTTGCGCTAATACGTTTTGGACAACGTGATTCGGGTATTTAATATCGCTGTGTGTGCCATCAACGCCTGAGTCGTTTACAACAACACCGATACCGCGACCTGAAAATGGTGTTCCTTGGTTTCTCATTGTTGAATCAGCACGTAAACGGTCGACGCCGGTAATTTGTGTTGCGCCATCATTCTCTAATGAAAGTGGCGCGTTATACCAAACAGAGCGCACTTTATTTGAAGTATATATTTGTTCGATTTGCGCTTTCGTTGCGGTAATACCAACAATTGGCAATTGCTTAAAGCTAACACCGCCAATGACACCAGCAGATTCGATAATATTTAAGCGTTCAGTATTTATTGCACCCTCACCTTCAAATGTCACAATAACTTCAAAGACATCATGAACAGCGGCTGTTGACATCAAGCCTTGTAATTCAGGTCCGAAAGATTTAGCAGAGAGACTAGAAGACAGTATGCCGGCCCCCATTAGGCCAGCGATTAGCAATTTATTTTTTAGTTTAGTTTTAAGCATTGGGAGTAACCTAAGTAGTTTCGACACAACTAGCATGTCAAACAACAAGGTATTAAATAATCAGGATAAACCCCTAGATGGAATAGGGTAAAACACCTGATGGATAAAAATTTAATTAATGCAGTACAGCTTAATAATAATTTTTTATTGAAATTACACTAATAGATGGTGTTTTGCGGCATAGCGCACTAGTTCTGCGGCATTAGCGACATCAAGTTTGTCTAATACTTTTCCGCGATGATTTTCCGCGGTTTTGACACTAATATCTAAAGAACGAGCGATTTCTTTCGTGGTTTTACCTTCAATGATCAAATGAAATACTTCACGCTCACGATTAGTCAGATTTTTATAAGGGTCTTGCCAACTTTCGGCTGGTTTATTGTATTGAGTGGCTAAAACACTGGCGGCATATTGGCTAAAATAGGTTTTCCCTTCTGCTAAAGCTTTAACAGCATCAATTAATTCATCACTCGCACTGTCTTTTAATAGATAACCAGAAGCCCCTGCTCTAACCATATGTATTACATACTCTTGCTCTTCATGCATAGTAAGTACTAACACTTTAGCTTCAGGTAATTGTTCATGTAAGCGTTTAACTGCTTCCATGCCATTCATCTCAGGCATACTGATATCAATAACAATAACCGTTGGCTTTAATTCCAGTGCTTTTTTAATCGCCTCCACCCCATCTGCAGCCTCAGCTACCACGCGAATATTTTCATCTTTGCTTAATAAACTCACCAGACCGTGGCGTAAAATAGTATGGTCATCGGCAATAAGTACGCTGATCATGACATTTCTCTTCCTGTCACTAGAACCTTGATTTCGCAACCTTGGTTAGGTGATGAATTAATGGTTAACTGGCCACCAAAAGCACTGACCCTATCTCGCATAGCGCCCAAGCCGAAGCCATCTGGGTTATCTTCTGTATCAAGAGGCATACCAACACCATCATCTGCTATTTTGATCATTAACAGTTTACTTGTTGCTATTACATTTAAGGTAATAGTTTTAGCTTGAGCATGTTTAATCGCATTAGTTAGAGCTTCTTGTATGACACGAAAAGCTAAGGTTTGGGTATCGCTATCTATCTCGGTATTTATCTGATGATGAAATTCAATTTCTGCCTCTTCTGGCTCGCCCATTATTCTCACTAACCATTCTAAAGCGGGGATGAGACCAAGATCGTCTAAAATTCTTGGTCGCATTAGACGAGAAATAACCCGAGTATCAGACAAGGCTTGGCGCGCTAAATCAATGCTTTCACTCAGTGCTATGGTCGGATCGCCCTTTTGTACTTGTTGCAATTGATTGATCAAAGCCGTTAAAAGTTGCCCTACACCATCGTGTAATTCTCGGGCAATATGCTTGCGTTCATCTTCTTGTACTCGCCATACCCGCTTAGCTAAGCCACGCATTTGCTCGTTACCAAAATATAACTGTTGAGATATTTGCTTTTGCTTTTCATTAAGTTGTGCTACCAACTTAGTCATATCCATATTATTGCTCATAGCGCAGTAATTCCTGTAGCGAGTCATTTAATTGAAAGTAATCTTGTTTTTTCAAGAAGTTTAACGACATTTCAGTAGGTAAATTAGTCATCAAGTTTTTAAGCTTTTTACGGACAGTGTCGTGATATTTTTCTGGATCTTGCTGCTCTGCGATCGCTAATTGAGCTCGTAAACGATCAAATTGAAAACTTCGCCAATAATCGCCCATTTTTCTTAATAAAAGGTCTGCTTCGCGCAAAGTACTTTTTAAATCAGTCCACGCCTGTAAATTATATTGTTGCACCGCTAATAGCTCTAAATACTCAATATACTGATACTGATAGAGTCCAAAGTCCATTTCAGCCAATAGCGACAAATTAGCGCTAATGTCTTTATTTCCTGCACGTAAAATCTCTCTCGCTTGCTTTATTAACTGGCGGATATAAATAGTTTGGTGTGCGTGATCAGTAACAACGTCCTTAGCTGCAAACGACGTGCTTGTGACATTATTTTTGTCCTCTCTGATTAAAAAATGGTAGGTCGTTTTGTATTCTTTATTGCCATAAGTTGAGACAATTGTGCTAATTTTAGCTAGATGTTCTTCAGCTTGTTTGATATCACCTAATTGCAGAGACCAATCAGCCAACCAGAGCCCGAGTTGTGCTGTAGCTCTAACATCATGCAATTTTTCTGCTTCTGAATAAAGCGCTATCAACTCGATAATACTCGATTGAAAGTTACCTTGTAAAAATGCCAGTTTAGTGAGGTAGCTGTGTGATACCAACGATTCTTCCGTACTACTCAGCTGATTGGCGTCTGCTAATGTATTGTTAAAAAGGTGATAGGCATTACGCCAATTACCTTTTGCTAGTTCCAACTGACCTAAGTTTTGTCTGACATGAATAATGCCAATTGGGAATTGGATTTGCTGATATAACTGCTCTGATTGACGCCAGTAAACCAATGCATTCTCAGGATCAAGCAACATAAAATAGCTATAGCCTATATTATTCATACTCTCTGCTTGCAGCATTAAGTTATCTAAATCGATACGAATATTTAAGGCATGGCGATAGTTTTCTAAAGCAATTTGGTACAAGGCTTGTTCTTCCGCCAACTTCCCTAGCTCATTGTATGTATTTGAGAGCCCTTCTTGATCGTTTAACTGCTGATAAATCTCTAAACTTTCTTGTAAATATTGCTCGGTTTTTTGATACTCACCAATCGCCAAATGCATCGCTGCAAGGTTGGTCATCGTTGTAGCCGAGCCGACCAAATCACCGATTACTTTTCTTGTTGCTAGCGCTTCTTGATAATAATCAAAAGCTAATTTTGTTTCACCTAACTGGTTATACACCACACCAAAAGCATTTAATGCTTCTGCTACTTTATTATGATTTTTTAGTTTTTTTGCGATGATTAGCGCTTTAACAAAATATTCATTCTGGGCTTTTTCCAAATTTCCTTGTAAAAATGCCGCTCTGCCCAGCATAAACCACGCCTTTGGGTGATTTTCATCAATGTTCACTACGTCGAGTAATAGCGATTCCATTTTTTTATGCTGCTCAATTAAAAAATAAAACTCCGCCAACATCACCTTCAGTTCAGTATTATAGGGGAAGGCATTTACTAAGGTTAAGTAGTCGGATTGCGCTTGCTCAACTTTACCGGCTAAATCATTTAATCGAGCGCTTGCTAGTTTTGCCGTAAAAGAATTCGCAGTGCTAAGCTGAGCAGCCTTACCGTAAGCTTGCTCAGCTTCTATTATCAAATTTTGTGCTAGATTAAGTTCACCTTGTTGTAGCCAAGTTTGCGCTGACTCAGGGTTCTTAATCAGTATTGGGCTTAACGCTTGTTGTGCACTTTCAAAATCACCTTGTGCAATAAAAGCTTTAATAGCAAACAAGTCAATCAGGGGATTAGGATCAACTAACAAGACAGGTGTGGCATTCGACTCTAAAGCTAACCGCTTTTTGAAGTTATCTACAAAATGAGCTGAAGTACTTTGCCAGTTCTTTTCGTCAAAATCTTGTCGAAGTAACGTTTCACGGTGGATCTTAAAGCCATCAACAAAGATCAATTCAAACTTTATCTCTGTTGCTTGAGTACCAGCAACAATCGTTTGTGGACTGATCAGTAAATCAACTTGCAGTAGATCAGATACTAACTCAATTTTACTGTCATCTAACGGTAACTTTATGCCAAGTTGCGCTAATAGTTGCTTAAGTCTCGATTGCTCTATCACTCGTAAATTGGTAATTTCATTTAATTGATAATTTAAATAATTAGCAAATGTTTGATCAAACTCTTCGTCTTTGGTCGACGTCGGCAATATGGCAACAGCGAAATGACTTTTAGCACTAGATTTTATTGCTTTCGGTAAACTGTAAAGCCAAATCGTAAGAACCACCCCAACAAGTATCAGTGCAAAAACACCATAAAATACTGGCGATTTCCTAGACGTTTGATTATCGGTTGTTAACGCTATGTATTGTTGCTCTGCCTGTGCGATATTGACTGGTCTTGATGCGCTATGAGCTGAAATTAGCGATAACAACCAAGGTTTTATAATATTAAGTTCAGTGTGCTTTGGACTAAATTTAGGTTTACTGAGTAACTTGCTTTCTATTAGCTCATCTATTGAATCACCATTAAACGGTAAGCCATGGCAACAGAGTTGGAATATAACAATACCAGCAGCATATAAATCTGTACTAGCATTAATTTTACCTGACTGTAGATATTCAGGTGGCGCATAGTGCGGCGTGCCCATCACATTGGCAGTGGTACTTTCTTTATTCAGTACCGAAAGGCCAAAGTCAGCGATATAAAGCCGACCCGATGTGTCTATCATGATATTTTCAGGCTTTATATCTTTATGCGTTACGCCAGCCTGCTGCGCAAAAGCTAAACCACTTAGTAATTGCTCAATAATACGTTGAACTTGCTTGATAGACAGAGATTGACTAGCGATAACTTGTTCTAAACTACTACCCTCTATCCAATCCATAGTTAAAAAATGTAGATCTTGATGTTGGTAATACTCATGAACACGAATAATATTGGGGTGACTAAGTTGTCGAACTAATAACAGTTCATTTTTAAAATCAGTTAAGTTTTTTTCATTCTGGCTAAAGGATTTATCAAGCACTTTAATCGCAATAACAGCATCGAGTTGCTGGTCATACGCATTATAGACACAGCCGTAACGTCCCCTACCTTGCAGACTTTTAATAACAAAACGTCCAACCAGACAATCACCTATTGTCAATGAGTTGTCAGGTTGGATAATTTGTGTTGTCTGTTGCGATACTTCAACAGGTTTAGTTAACTTTGGCTTTTCAGGAGTGCTCATATAGCCTATATATTAATAAAAATTAATGGCACAAATTAAGCAAGTTAGCGTCTTTTTTACCTGATATCCGTATCGAGTCGCCTTCAAGAATTCGTTGCAAAGAATCAATCGATTGTTGCAGCAAGATTGCTTGAACTGATGCTTGAATTTGCTGGCTCATCGTACTTAAAATTTCAATATCTAATTCAGTTAATACTTTATCAGATATTTTGCTGTCAGTATAAACCACCCCAACAACTTTATCTTCATAGAATAAAGGGATGCAAGCTAACGAAGAGATTTGTTTAGTTTCTATACTCTTACGTGCATTTAGCAGTTCATCACGAGTTACATCCATCACAATAACCGCTTGTCCAGACTCAAAACAGCGTGTTATAGCGCCAACACTACCTTCAAATTTAGCTAATTTAAAATCGGCTAATTGCATACCATGAGCAATGCTAACACTTAAGTTTTGTAAGGTGTCACCCAATAAAATGATGCCACGCTGAGTACCCGTTAACATAATGATATTTTGTAATTGTGCCGACAAATTTTGCTGTAAGTGTGCTGTTAGGGGGATTGAAATAGAGGATTGACTGCTTGATAAACGCCATTGATTATGGGTAATAATAGCATCAAGTTGTTCAGTTGATTTCGTTTCAAATAAACAATCCAACTCACCAATAGAAATTAACGCATCAGTTTGTAGAGTCGACTGCGTAATAGCAATACCATTGACTTTGGTGCCGTTGCGGCTGCGTTCATCTTTAAGTTGCCAAATTTTATTAGTATGTGCAACGTTAGCGTGTTGGCGAGAAACCGTAGGGTGATCTAATAAAAGTTCACATTCATTTGAACGCCCTAAACGGTAACCACTGTCTTCATAAAGAAAACTTTCTACTGCTGGTTGGTTAGGATAGCAAACGGTAATTCTAGCTGGCATGAAAACACCTCTTTATAAAACAATTGATTGCGTTACTTAATTAAACGCAAACTAAATCGTAAGGTTTTTGAGAATGCCATTAACTCTCCGGCAATATTACGAATATCTCGACTTGAGCGCCATACATCTGGAATATTAATACCACGGTTGTCATTAATGCGGCGATTAAATTCATTAAGCTTGTTACTAGCCAAATTATAGTCTTGAGTTGATATCAATTGATTAATGTCGTTAACATCCTGTAATAATTCTGAATAAACCGCTGCATTTATTTGCGGAGAAAATTCATTTAGCGCGGTTTGTAAATCATTAAATTTTTGTTGTATCACCACTAAAGGTGCCCGTAAATCTGCCACAATAATAAATTGAGAAAATCGACCTGTAGAACCACGAGTTCGCAGACTACCAGAGCCCAAAGTCTCGGTAATATCTTTAAACTCACCGTTTAATGGTGCTTTAAAAAAACGGAAAGGCGTACCAGCAGTATATTCAAGGTTATGAGTATGCAAATCGACTGTCGCAACACCTGAAAATGAAAAACCCGTATTGGGCTTAGGTTCGATAGTAATCATCATTGGAAAGGCCGCTGCAGGAGTAATATTGAGCCCATTAGGTAAACGGTCAATAATGTCTAAGGAGCTAACATCAATTAATTCAGCAGTTAATCCTAAACTTTCTTTTGTTAAACCAACAGCATTTTCAAACTGTAAGGTAAGGTCTGCCGAGATATTACCTGGCAAATGAATAAAAACTTCTACCTTGTTACCCTGGACATTAACCGATAAGGGTTCAGAAGCGAAAGAAAAGGTACTAAAAAAAATGGCAGTTGCTGCCATCACTTTCATCGTTATATTTTTTATGTGCAACATGATTTTTCCTCTGGGTACGAACCTATTAACTTACTCTGTTCGTTGATACATCGCTCTACAAGAAACTACGTTGAAATGAGAAAATTAGCAAGTATTTAGACTCATTTAGTAGCGAGAAAACCAACCTGCTATCAGGTTGGTTTTTTCTTCCGATAGTTATCGATTAACGTAAGTAGTTGTCATATGCTCTGCCAATAATCACGGCATAATCACCACGTTTAATATTATTGGCTGGCTCAAAGTAAGCAACAACTTTAGGTGTTAAATCATAAGGCCCTTGCTCTAGCGCGAAACGTACGCCCATCAATGACATATCAATCGCTGCTTGCACATAACCTTTTAACACAGGTGTTACAGAATCTGAGTCCATCACTGGGATACGTTCGCCTTTATAATCAATCGTTAACTCCCCAGAAAAACCTAATGCTTGTGTTTCTAGACCAAGACCTTGCACTAATGAATAGGCCAGTTCTTGCTTACTTACATTGTTACGTGGACCAAACTCACTGCCATTAGATAATATGACCGGCCATTGGTTTTGTACTCTATCTTTAAGTGCAGATCCAAGCGTAGTTACCGCATCAACCAAAGGTGCATATTTACTACTGACATCAGTAAAGGCGACCTTTTGTTCGTTCAATAGATCACGATGCTGTCTAATTGATAAGCCCATTACTAAGAATTTAGCTAAATCTCGACGCTTTAAGTTAGCATCAGGACGATAAACACGATCATTTTTACTATCAACTAAACGCTCACTAACTGCAAACTCAATTGCATGCTCTGCAGGATGACCGGCAATATCGTTCAATCCTTCGTAACCACCTGAGTTCAAAATAGAAATTTCGCCGCTAACATATTCAGGAAGACCTGGTCCATTTGATGTGCCTGTAGGATCTGCTTGTACACCTGATAATGAAGTTATACCGAAGGCAGAAAGCTTCCATTGTCCAGCTTGCGCAGGTGCAGAAACTCGCATGGTACTACTCAGGACTGGTGTAGTTAAGTTACCGAAATAAACCGTTCCATCGGGTGCTTCTAATTTAAGTTTAACAAGGTTAGCAAGGGTTTCAGAAGATGCGCTAATCCAAGCTGCATCGGCTGCAACATCGAAGGTATGAACTTCTGGCTCTCCAACAGGAGAAAACAGCACTTCAAATGCTTCAGGATCGCCACCAGAGGTTAGGATAGCGTTAGCATTAAACTCATTTAAATTATTAACCGTTGCGCTATTTTGCTCATCATAACCCAGTGCCCCTGCAACTGCCGCATAAGCATTTACATGGCCAGCGCCTACTTCCCAAGACTCGTAGCCAGGCATGTTAGTCGCAGTTTCTTGAATAATTTGTTTAATTTGTAAAGGGGTTAAATTCGGATTAGCTTCCAACATTAACGCGATAATACCCGCTACATGTGGCGTTGCCATCGAAGTACCTGAGATTCGTGTATAAAATGGTAAATATTCGTTTTCTATTACACCAACATCGTCAGCACCACCATTAGAGGCAACATTCGTTTTAGCACGGGTAGAAATAATATCAACGCCTGGTGCGACTATCGTCACTTCGTTTTTATAAGTCCAAGATGAACCATCTGGCATAGTAAAATCACCTTGTTCTCCACGTTTACCGCGTGATGAAAAGTCAATTAAATCGCCAGTTTTAGTGCTTGCACCAACTGACATACCCCATGGAATTTGTGCGTAAGGATTATGTGTGTCTTCACCTGCACCACTGTTACCGGCAGCAAATACCGAGATCAAACCTAATTTGTGAGCTTTATAAGACGCTAATGAAATAGGACCTGCGGGTTCATATTTACCACTTGAGCCCCAAGAGTTACCCATAACACGAATAGGAGAGTTAAAATCCCAAATATGGCTAATAGCATAATCATAACCGCCTAGCGCATCTAAAATAGAAAGGCCGGCACCAGAGCCATAACCAACAATATCTGCGCCTGTAGCAGCTCCTTTGTATTTGCCATTAGAGTGTGTTCCCCAACCACCAACAGTGCCGGCAACATGCGTTCCGTGCCCGACATTTAAATCGGTATTACGTTGGCCTTCAATCCACATACCATCAACACCCGTTAATGAAATCGCTTGTGCATGTGTTACACCTTGCACATTTTCAACTACTTTAGCGCCGTATTCTAAATCATCTAATGTCGCGTCGATGCCTGAATCGTTAACAATAACGGTAACGCCTTTCCCGGTAAATTTAATACCATTTTTAGCTGCAAAGCTGTCTGATTGCAGCTTTTCCACGCCAGTTATCTCACGTGCTTCTGCGTTAAAGTACTCAAGTGTACGGTTTGCAAAAACTGAACGCACACCTGGCATTGCGGCTAATTGATTAATCTGAAAAGGACTCGCCATTACACCAATAATGGGTAAAGATTTAAATTGAACCCCTTGCACCAAGCCTATATTTAATAAGTTTTGTAATTGCGACGTAGTTAGTGCGTCGAGTTGATCATAAGAAACAACTACCATAGCGCTATCTAAAGCTGTCATGTTTTGAAGTTGTTGTTCTAGCTGAGAGCCGATAACAGCTGCAGCTGTTGCGTTTAGACTGATACCTGCGATTGACATAGTTAATGCCATATTTTTAATTAATGTTTTCATCTTTTGTATCCACCTGTCTCTGAAAGTATGTTTTATCTACATCATTCATTGGACGGTATTTGGACGTGAGTTACTATCAGGATCTGTCCCTAGTACACGCAGGGGAAAACCCCTACAAGGAGTATTTTCTGTATAAAATATCAACGATGAGTCCAAAAGCATTTGAAGCAAGTTTCTTCTCGATCAAACAATTTAATTTAAATAGTAGAATTATTATTAAGAATATTTATTCAAGTAAATGATTAGCATAGTAAAAGATAAAGTATCGTTGGTTTAATACCTCTATTATTTTTATGAATAATGAGTGAAATTAATTCACTTAGTAAATGAATTTATCTCGTTTGTCTGCCGAGAAAAATGACTTTAAGATGAACTTGTTTTTGGATCTTCCCCGATTCGACACAACATTTTTAAATGATTAATTTGCTTTATTTCAAGGACATCTGTTGATGTCCTTTTTTTTCTATATTTTTTAGTAAAACATTATTTTGGTGCAAACTTACTATCATGGTGCAGCTAATGACAACTTAACACTCAAAAATAAAAGTAAAGTCTTTATAATCAGCACCTTGAATTGCGGCTTGAGTTTTGCATTTAGGCTTTGTCTTCAATAAAAAATGTTAACTATGTCAATTCAAACACCTATACGTGGCCTGCGCTCATTTTGCGTAGCGTCAAAATGTTTAAGTTTTAAACATGCAGCCTCACAATTATTTTTAACACCTTCGGCAGTTAGCCATCAAATAAAACAACTAGAATCACAATTAGGGATCGTTCTATTCAACCGTGGCACCAGAACTATTGAGCTTACCAGTGCTGGAAAACAGTTTTATCAGTCGATTCAACCGATAATTAACCAGTTAGAGTCGACCATATCAGAATTCACTCAAAAGCAACAAAATCAGACTATTGTCATCAGTTTGCCGGAATTTTTTGCTAGTGAATTATTTATTCCTCGGTTATCAGAGTGGTCTGAAAGCAACCCAACCATTAACCTGCAACTCGAAACCGTAAAGTCTGGGAGTGCGCCATCACAGTCGGCAGACTTATCTATCGTACTTACCAATGGCAAACCAAACGCAAAAATAGTGCAAGAGCTATTTCCAATTCGATATGCACCAGCGTGTAACAAGAGACTTTATAAGAAGTTAAAAAATACCGGCTTTGCCGCTTTGAAAACTACGCCGTTAATTTTACATAGATCGCGTCCCTGGTCTTGGCATCAATGGGCTGACAAAAACAATGTTGATGATTTTGATCCTAAACAAATCATTCAATTTGACAGTATGTTTGGCGTCGCAAGAGCTGCACAGCAAGGCATGGGAATAGCATTAGTGCCATTACCAATGAGCAAAGCCTGGTTCAGCGAACAGCTATTGGTAAAGTTGTTTGACGAAGAATTAAATACCAACGATAAATATTATCTTATTCAACATGAAAATATGGATAACCATACCGAACTGACTTTGTTCGCAAAATGGGTAAAACAAACTTTCACTATTTATGATGAATAAAAATTTAATGTCTAATTTTATTTATCATAAATAGCTCAACACACAGTTATTAACCGTTAATTTTTAATAGAACAACATTGATGAACTTGTACTTTTAAAGCACTGAAGTACAAGTGAATTAAATTCACTTGATAGGTGTATTCTAATCGTTTGTCAGTCAATACACAGCACTTTATATTAGCCCTGTATCAATTTGATGCGCAACGAATATAGAGAAAACAAGATGAAGAAACTTACATTGAAAAACACCCTATTAGCCACTTTGTTATTAAGTGCCACTCATACCACTTTCGCCAATGATGAAATATTTCAAGTAGCGATAGTAAAAGGTGCCATCGGTACGTCAGACCTTACAGAAGGTAAAGTTGAGTCTGGCATAAAGAAGTTAACCGCTAACAAAAAAAATCAAGATTTTTATGCTAATAAAATGAACTTGTGCGTTGCATATTTGCAATCTAAATCTAAACATAGCGATAAGACTGAAACAGTCTGTACTGAAGCTATTACTAGTTTAGAGTCTGTAGAACATAAGAGTAATAGAGTTAAGTATTTAACAGCTTTAAATTACAGTAACCGTGGTGTCGCTCGTTATAGAAAAAACCAGATAACGGCTGCTTTAAAAGATTTTGAATTTGCCGTTGAAATGGACAAAAATCCAATCACATCGGGTAACTTACAAAAATTTAAAAGACTGTTACCTATACAGCAAGTAGAGAGCACATCAGAGTTATCTGATTAATTCCTTACAATTCATACTAGGAGCCTAAAATGATCTTTAATCTTATTCATGCCATCAGCTCAACAATGCAGCTTATAATTGAAATTAAGCATATATCAATTAGTCAGTGGGACATTGAATAAAAAAGCAACATTACTCATTACGATAGCTTATCAACGCATCCGTAGTTTAATGAATAATGTCAATTCACCCATACAACGCAGCTAAATAAAATGTCGTAAGAACATGACTTAGCTGACGTTGTAATCAACCAAAATCAAATAAAATCAACTCTCTAATTATTTTAATATCGAAACTTCCATAGCATAAAAATACAGCATACTAAAAAATTCCCTCCCCCAATATATCTACGCTGACAAAGGGCTAGGCATATATGACTTTATGTGCATAATGTACGCCTCCCATACTTTATTTCCGTAATCAAAATGATAAAAAAGTCCGCTATATGATAAAAGACATTTCTAACTTACAAGTTAAATTGCAAGCCTTACTGGCATCGCAGCAAAGCCTTTATACTCAAGGAAAAGTAGCCGACTATATTCCAGCCTTAGCTGAAGTTAGTGCAAAAAAAATGGGGGTATGTGTTACCACTATAGACGGTAAATGTGTTGGCGCTGGCGACTATCAAGAAGCCTTCTCCATTCAAAGTATTTCGAAAGTCTTTGGTTTGGTAATGGCAATGAAGCGAATCGGAGATGAATTGTGGGATAGAGTAAATATGGAGCCATCTGGGCAACCCTTTAATTCTATTATTCAATTAGAGTGGGAAAAGGGTATTCCTAGAAATCCAGTGATAAATGCTGGTGCATTGTTGGTGGCTGACGTACTAGTTAGCCACTTTTCTTCTAGTAAATTAGCTTTTTTAAGCTTTATGCGCAAGCTAGCTCATGATGACTCAGTATTTATCGATAATCATGTTTACCAGTCAGAATTAGCACATGGTAATCGTAATGCTGCATTAGCGTATTTAATGAAAAGTTTTGGCAATATACAGGCGGAAATACCCGATGTGTTGAGCCATTACTTTACTCAATGCGCTGTTGCAATGAGTTGCGAACAATTAGCGACAAGTTTATTGTTCCTAGCGAATAAAGGTGTTGACCCGAGAACTAAAAAAATAATTTGTTCGCCAAGAGATGCTCACCGCGTTAACGCAATATTATCAACCAGTGGCATGTATGATCAGTCAGGACAGTTTGCTTTTTCGATTGGTTTACCTGCTAAAAGTGGCGTTGGTGGTGGTGTTATTGCGATTGTGCCTAACTACGGCGTAATTTGTACTTGGAGCCCGCCTTTAAACTCTTTTGGTAACTCAGTCATTGGCACAAACTTAGTGGCTTGCCTAGCCGAGGAGTTGGGTTTATCTATTTATCATTAACGTTAGTGTGAATATTACTGGCCAAAAGTTCAGCAAGTCTTTTGGTATAGTATTGGTAAGCAAATGGATGATAGTTAACTGATAATTTATTCATAAAGCCGTGTAAGTATTCGCTTTGCTCTATTGTTACTGTTGATTTTTTTCCTAACTCGACTCGCAGGTCCTCTATTGAAAAATGTTGTTCTGCGCGAGGTAAAATCATCGTGATAGGTATGTGGGGGGTTAATTGGGTCATATGACGAATTTGGCTGCTATAAAAGCAAATAGCCGTTGTACTTTTCTCTGCACTACTTTTCTCTGTACTACTTTGCTCTGTATTACTTTGTTGGCCATGTAACTGCCATATGGCACTGCCGCCAACACTAAAACCCACCAATAGCTTAATGCCAGTTACTGCCAACAGTTTTTGTTCAAGCTTTTTAACATAGCCTTCTAAAGTAACGTTTTTAATAAAATATTGATAAGCATCTTGCTCACAAGAAAATAACGCAGGTTGTTTATGATAAGGGCCAATCATATGCCATTCAACAGCAAGCGAATCCGCTTCTGACAGTAATTGTTTAACATGCGTTATAGCTTGCTGGCAGAAGTGTTCAAACTCATCAGTTAAGCCAAAGATATCAGCGACAAAAATTATATTCAACTCACCACTCCATTAAACACTATTCCATTAAACAATGACTAATAGCTAAACTGGAAATATTTTTAGCAAATCACTGCTTTAATTATGGTAGATATTTGCACGCTTTTTTACATTTTGAAAGCTCAAATGGGCTAAGTACTAGAAATAGCCGGCGCTACCCGTTAGAATCTAGCGCATAGAAATTTTAATTATCAGCAACGAGACGTATTCAGATGGGCAGAGCATACCAAAACCGTAAGTTATCAATGGCTAAAACTGCGGGCCAAAAAACTAAAGTTTATTCAAAGTACGGTAAAGAAATTTATGTACTAGCAAAAAATGGCGGTGTTGACCCCGATGGCAACCTTTCTTTGCGCCGCACTATTGAAAAAGCAAAAAAAGACCAAGTTCCTACACATGTTATTGAAAAAGCATTAGAAAAAGCTACAGGCGTCGGCGGTGAAGATTACGTAGAATCACGCTACGAAGGCTTTGGCCCTGGTAACTGCATGGTAATTATTGACTGTTTAACTGATAACGGTAATCGTACGATTAAAGATGTTCGCCAATGTTTTACTAAAACTTATTCAAAAATTGGTTCATCAGGCACAGTTTCACACATGTTTGATCATCAAGCCGTATTTGCTTTCAAAGGTGAAGACGATGAAACGGTATTAGAGAATTTAATGATGGCTGACATCGATGTAACTGATGTTGAGCTTGAAGACGGTATTATTACGGTTTATGCCCCTCATACTGAATTTTTTAAGCTTAAAACCGAATTTGCCGAAAACATGGCTGATGTTGAACTAGAAGTTGAAGAAATTACGTGGGTTCCACAAACCTATACTGAAATTTCTGGTGAAGATGACTTAGCTAATTTCGAAAAATTCATCAATATGCTAGAAGATTGTGATGACGTGCAAAATATTTATCACAACGCAGAACTACCTGAAGAAGAATAATACTCATTAAACACTTATGAATTTAAGGCATCTTATTGGATGCCTTTTTTATATTCAGGATGAAGGTTTCTCCATGACCACATGAGTTTGAAGTAATGGTGTTTTCATGCTATTAAAAATTTGTTTATTCCAAGTTAATTAGAAAGGTTGACCATGATTGATTTTCGCTCAGATACCGTAACTCGTCCCAGTAAAACTATGCGCAATGCGATGGCAAATGCCGAAGTCGGTGACGATGTTTATGGCGACGACCCAACAGTCAACGAACTCGAATCTTGGGCAGCAAAACGACACGGTTTTGCTAATGCCATGTTTTGCAGTTCGGGCACCCAAGCGAATTTATTAGCACTGATGGCACATTGCCAACGAGGAGATGAATACCTTTGTGGTCAACAAGCCCATAACTATAAATTTGAAGGTGGCGGCGCGGCTGTATTAGGCTCCATTCAGCCTCAGCCGATCGATAATGAAAAAGATGGTACGTTATGTTTCAAAAAACTGGCTGCCGCCATCAAGCCTGATGACTCACACTTTGCTCGCACGACATTACTGAGTATTGAAAACACCATTAACGGCAAAGTGCTTTCGCTGGAATATATGGCACAAGCACGTAAATTTACACAGCGAAACAACCTAGCATTACATTTAGACGGAGCACGAGTCTACAATGCGGCCTGTGCATTAAATGTCGATATTACTGAGATTTGCCAACACGTAGATTCGATGTCTATTTGCTTATCAAAAGGACTTGGTGCGCCGATAGGTTCAATATTATTGGGCTCAGAAGCGCTAATAAAAAGTGCTAAGCGTTGGCGGAAAATGGTCGGTGGTGGTATGCGACAAGCCGGAATTATTGCCGCAGCAGCAAAAATAGCACTGGAACAAAACCCAGAAAAAATACAACAAGATCATGACAATGCCAAATATTTAGCCCATGCTTTAAATCAGCTAGATAACATTTCGGTAAACGTAGCCCAAGTTGAAACCAATATGGTATTCGCGACATTCACTGAAGAAATTGATATGGCAGACTTAGTGGAACAACTTAAGCACCAAGGTATATTGTTATCTGCTGGCAATCCTATGCGCCTAGTCACTCATTTAGATATTAATCAATCGGATATAGATAACTTTATTCAAGAGTTGAAACGGACATTAACCAAAAGTAGCTAATGTCGTTAAATGTATTCATTCGCAGAGGTTGGATTAAACGCTAAGGAAAATATCGGGTATAAAAACCTAGTAGTAGCGCTAAAATTTACGGTGGGTTAACTGACGGATTAACCCATATTAAACTTAAATTTGTATTGATTATTACCAGCGGATGTTTTTTATTTCGCCAGTTTTTCAATCATAGTATTTACCGCGGTTAAATGCTCAGGGTTGTTATGGCACATGCCCTGAAAAACCGCACAAATATCCAAAAAGTCCGGTAATTCAGTTCTTTGGGCTAACTTCATTAAACGTTTTGTTAAGCGCAGTGAAGCCACAGGCTTAGCCGCTATTTCGTTGGCAAGCTCGTTCACTCTTGCGATTAAATTTTCAGGCTCAACAACATCCAATACGACACCGATTTCTTTTGCCTCTGACGCATTGATTACACGACCGGTAAAAGTTAACTCGGCCGCTTTTTGATAACCTATTAACCGCTGCATAAACCATGCGCCGCCATCGCCAGGAATAATCCCTAAGTTAACAAAGGTTTCGCCAAACTTAGCTTTTGTCGAGGCTATTCTTATATCGCACATATTGGCAATATCAAAACCTGCGCCTATTGCAGGGCCATTCACTGCGGCAATCACGGGTACTTCTAATTTGTGCAAGGCTAACGGTATACGCTGAATCCCTTCTCGATAACGTCTTTCTAGGGTTTGCACATCACCGGCAAAATCACCCGCGCGATCTGCCATGTCTTTGATATTTCCGCCAGAAGAAAATGCCGAACCATCACCGGTTATAATCAACACCGCAATTTCAGGTGTACGATTAATCCATTCAACTGTATTCACAATATCATCGGCTATTGCCGTGCCCGTTAATGCATTTCGGACGTCATGGCGATTAAACGTCAAGGCAACCACTTTATTACTGAGCGTTATTTTGCTGTCGACTAATTTAGGTAGAGAACTCATTTTTACCTCACGGTGCTATTTAATAAATTTTATTAATATTTAGATTAATATTTGGATTTTTCAGAAATTTTCACTTGTTGCCAAAAGGATTCAAGTTCGTCTAAAGAGTGTTGCTCAAAGCTTTTATCGGTCTTATTCACTTGTGCTTCAACACCATGAAACCTTTTGGTAAATTTATTGTTCGCTTGGCGCAACAACGCTTCAGGATCTTGCTTAGCGTGTCGACATAAGTTAACCACTGCAAACATCAAATCACCTAACTCTTCCGCTAATGCGCTATCGTCACGATGTAATTCTGCTTTAACTTCTAAAACCTCTTCTTCAACTTTAGCAAAAACATCATCAATATTGTGCCAATCAAAGCCGACATGCGAGCAGCGTTTCTGAATTTTTGCGGCTTGTGACAATGCCGGCAAGTTACGTGGAATATCAGCCAAAACACTTAAGTTGCTGTCATTGTTTTTATGCTGACGCTCCTTTACTTTTTCATTTTCCCAATTAGCTTTAACTTCAACGTCAGATTGGAAATCACTACTGGCAAAAACATGTGGATGACGGCGAATTAATTTTTCACAAATCGCGCTCAACACGCTGTCAAAATCAAAACGCTTTTCTTCCGCGCCAAGTTGGCTATAAAACACGACTTGAAACAGTAAATCACCCAGCTCTTTTTCCAACTCAGTAAAATCTTCTTGCTCAATCGCATCTACTACCTCGTATGCCTCTTCAATAGTATGAGGA
Organism: Cognaticolwellia beringensis; assembly: GCF_002076895.1. Taxonomy (NCBI): domain Bacteria; kingdom Pseudomonadati; phylum Pseudomonadota; class Gammaproteobacteria; order Alteromonadales; family Colwelliaceae; genus Cognaticolwellia; species Cognaticolwellia beringensis. The sequence goes on along the minus strand of NZ_CP020465.1, from coordinate 2,822,848 downwards.
ATAATAGAAGCAAACGTTTGCTTTAAATCCCAAGGGCAGCCAGTTTCAGGGTTGCGTAGCTCAGACATTATCCAACGGAGTTTTTCTATTGAAGGTTCATCATTAAGCGTTATCAAATATCACATCCACTTTAGTATTGTTTTTTTCAGTTGCATTTACAATCTGTACTGTTGCCTTATAACCAGATGTAATGATTCCAGCAACTCTTTTCCATGGTTTTGATAAATGCTGTTGAGCCACTAATTTGCCACTTTCATCATAAAAATCCAATAACAATGAACCACTCAGAAAACTATCAAGGGATTGGTGCTGAATGAATAACTGCTCATTGATGTCGAAATGTTGAGTAATATATGGCTCCAATAAAATATTGTTCTTCAGTGTTAATCTTAAACTACCTTTTTTAGGAACTACGCCAGCAACAGGAAGCTCTGCTCTTAATGAATCAATATATTGTTGTTGATTTTCATTTTCAATATTTTCAACTTCTTCTTCGGAGTAAGTTTTTATTTCTATTGTCGGAATAGTACTTTCATAATTTACAATGTACTCAACAGCACCATCACCTTTATAAATTTCAGTGACCATACTCTTGGTTGTCTCGGATAGATGTGCAACTCTACCTGAACCACCAACAGAACTAGGTGAGAACAACATCACCCTACCATCAGAAGCAGTCCATTCAGTTAATGAATCACCATCTTGACATAACGATAGATTCAGTGGGTTGATTTCTTCAAATTCAGGTAAATAATTACCATTAAAGGTATTTTCAATTTCAAATAACTGCTTCATTAATTTTACAGTCATTAATGCATCAGATGACGCTGAGTGTGCATTAGAGGTACTGATAGAAAATGCTTCGCATAGCTCTGTTAGCTTCATGCTTTTGGTCAATTTGAATGTAGTATTTGCATATTGCATTACACACAAAGCTTCATTATCCAATTTTATATTAGCATCGCTTGCGATTGCACTGTTATATATTGCTTCAGTATCATATGGAAGGTTGTATCCTGCAATGCGTCTGCCTTGTATCGCCAGTAATAGTTTTTCCGTAATTGAACTAAATGATTCAACATTACTCAATTCGCTTTCAGCAATGCCATGAACCTTAGTTGCACTTCGTTCAATGGCGATACTTGGTTTGATTCTTTCTGATAATAGGATATTTTCATTCATATCCACTACTGCAATTTCAATAATCTGATAGCCTTCAGACAAACCCGTAGTTTCAGTGTCAATTACAACAAATGAATTCAAGTAGTCGATATCACTTTCATCTGAATTAGATGCTTGTGGTTCTATATCAGAGGGTTCTGGTTTTTCTTTAGATTCAACAACTACGGTCGGTTTATCTTTTTTCGACGACTTACTAATTAAAACAACAATTAAAATTATCGCAACTATGGCTATTACTATCACTGTATTCACTAACGACTCCTTCATTATTTTTAATTTATAAAGTTACAAACTTATTACCCGTGAAACTTTGCATTCCTCTTCGATAGTGTGAGGAATGATAGAGGTAAAGGTTTGCTTTAAGTCCCAAGGGCAACCGGTTTCAGGGTTACGCAACTCAGACATGATCCAACGAAGTTTTTCTATTGAAGGGGTTTCATTTAACATTTTTAAATTCACTTATTGCTTGTTAGTTTTACTTTATTTCTCATACAGAATTCATTCAACTCTTTTTCAAAATTATCTTGAGAAGCTGCTTCAAAAAACATAGGGATAACCAAAAGTTTTCGGTGCTCCATTGGAACTACTTCGTAAAATGTGTATTCATATGAATCTGTAATAGACCCATATTTTATATATATTTCCTTCACAATACTGATATCTATAAATTTGTTGTTAAGTTTAATCACGCCATCGGCTAGATTCACTTCTAATTTTCGATACTTAAACCAGAGATAAACTGGACAGATTACAGATAAAGGGATAATGAAAGGAGCCGTATAATAGGCGATAATTTTGTATAAATAGTGGCTTTTATTCGTCTGAATATCAGGATGTTCAAAAACAAAATAAGATAGGTAAGCTATTAAGATCAAAATGAGAAAATAAGCGTACTTAACAAAAAAGTAACTTGTGCTTTTTTTGAATTTCATCATTCATCAGATCCCTGAATATTAATAACTATACCGTGACAATTTGTATTCTTCTTCGATTGTGCTGGATGTGATGGATACAAATACTTTTTGAAGCCCCATGGACAGCCAGTTTCACGGTCGCGTAACTCAGACATAATCTAGCGAAGTTTTGCTATTGAGGGTTTGTCGGTCAACATTTTATAATATCCTATCTATTTAACTTGCCGCTATATATCTACTACTTATGCTCACTAATCTAGCTTCCTAATTCATTGTATTAAGTCAATATATTACATTCTTTAAAATTAAGATATCAGCGGTTCGTTATTGTATGTTTTTTGTACTAAACTTCTAGGGTGAATAAAACATGCAGTAAAAATAAACTTTACAAAAGGAAAGTAATTATGAGAAAGGCTATCATTTCTAGCTTAGCTTTTTTGTTAACTGTAATGCCGTTTATTATTGATGCAGAAGAAAAAAAGCCTAAAAAATTAGCAAACGTTGAGTACATGTCAATTACCTATACCGACTTTAAACCCGGAAAAGCAGATAGAGCAATGGAAATAATCAAGAACCACTATTTCCCAGCATCTAAAACAGCGGGAACTCAAGTACCTTATATTATAAGGCTACAAAGTGGTGAATGGGATATGGCCACAGCATGGACTTTAAAAGACGGTTATTCATCAATGGAATGGGAAATATCTGCCGAAGGAATAAAGTGGATGGAAGCATTCAACGAACAAGAAGGTGCAGAAAAATCAAAAGAAATTAGAGATGAATTTAATAGTTTAATCCAAAGGAGTAATCACGTAATAGGTTACCACCCTATTGATATTAAATAATTCAATAGTGGAAATGTCAGCCCATTTTTTAGCTTTACTTTCATGAGAGTATCGACGAGAAATTTTCTGAAAAATGTAATAGCAACCCATTACAGGGTTGCTTTGCTCAATCATGGTACTTAAGTTTGTCTCTTCAGTGCTTATAGTTAATACAACCTAACTTTACTAGCTATAATCGTTTAACTTCAGCAACATCATCCAACTGTTTTAATTTGGCTAATAATCGCGTTAACGCTTCATTATTGGCTATTTCTACTTTAATTGTCATGCTCATGCTTTGCTTAGCATTATCAGTGTTACTTTCAATACCAATAATACTGACTCTTTCATTAGAAATAATTGTCGATATATCTCTGAGAAGCCCCTGGCGATCACCACCAATAATGTTAATACTGACTTGATAACTTTGCTTGCTATCAATGCCCCATTGAACTTCTACTTCACGTTCTGGTTGTTGGTTCAATGCGTTTGCGAGTTGTTCGCAGTCAACTCGGTGTACCGAAATACCCCGCCCTTGAGTAATAAAACCTGAGATGTCATCACCCGGCACAGGTTGACAACATTTAGCCATGTGGGTCAATAAGTTGCCAACACCTGAAACGGTAATCCCGTTGTTATCGCCGGCTTGTGTGTCAGCTTGTTGAGGCTGTCGGATTAAACTTTGTGGATCAATTTCTACCTCGGGTTTTGATTTCTCATTTTCCTGTTGTAAACAATGAACCACTTGTAGCAAACGTGTATTACCAGAGCCTATCGCGGCAAGTAAATCATCCTTGGTAGTAAAGTTAAAACGCTCTATTGCCGCAGATAAATCGACTTTAGCTAAAGATAACTGTAATTTCCCTAATGCTGTTTCTAACATTTCTTTGCCAGCTGCAAGATTTTTGTCTCGATCAAGTAGCCTAAAAAAGTGCTGCACTTTAGCCCTAGCACGCGGTGTATGTAGGTAGTTTAAGCTTGGGTTTAACCAATCTCTACTTGGGTTTAGTGTTTTACTGCGCAGTACTTCAACTTTATCACCCGTTTGTAAGGTATGAGTAAAGGGCACAATTCGGCCAAACACTTTTGCACCAATACAACTATGCCCAACATTAGAATGGATATAGTAAGCAAAATCGAGTGGTGTAGCGCCACTCGGTAAATCGACCACATCTCCACTAGGCGTAAATACATAAATACGGTCTTCGAACACTTGGCTGCGCAGTTCCTCAAGTAGCTCGCCACTTTCTGACACATCTTCTTGCCACTGCAAAATTTTTCTTAACCAGCTAACTTTTTCATCAAAACCTGAAGTTTTACCACTAGCATTACCTTCTTTGTAACGCCAATGCGCAGCGACACCTAGCTCAGCGTCATCATGCATTTGCTGGGTTCTAATTTGTATCTCTATTGTTTTGCCTTCTGGACCGACAACAACCGTATGAATTGACTGATAGCCATTACTTTTTGGCGTAGCAACATAGTCATCAAATTCTTTCGATAAATGCTTCCAACTGGTATGAACTAAACCTAATGCGCCATAACAACCTTGAAGTTCATCAACAATAATACGGACCGCGCGCACGTCGAATAACTGCTCAAAATCCAACGACTTTTGTTGCATTTTTTTCCAAATGCTATAAATGTGTTTTGGTCGCCCATAAACACAACCTTTTATACCCGACGATTTTAATTGCTGCGAAATATTATCAACGAAATCGGTCATGTAACGTTCTCTGTCGAGACGTTTTTCAGCAAGTTGCTTAGCTATTTTTTTGTAGACATCGGGGTGTAAATAGCGAAACGAAAGATCTTCTAATTCCCACTTTAGCTGTCCAATACCTAAACGGTTGGCTAAAGGCGCATATATATTACTGGTTTCTTTAGCCGCTAAAACGCGCGTTTCTTCATCACTATTCTTGACTAAACGTAAGTGACACAAGCGTTCTGCAAGTTTGATGACAACCGCTCTAACATCTTCCACCATAGCCAGTAACATGCGGCGAACATTATCAATTTGATTAGCACTAACTTGGCTCGACTGTGATTGATGTAAGGCTTTAATTGCCTCCATTTGTCCTACGCCCTTGCAAAGCATGTATATTTTTTTAGAGAAGTTTTCTTCAATATATTCCATGCTGATACATTTGTATTCATACAGAGGACAGATAAAGGCAGCGCATAATGAGTCGGTATCAAGATTTAAAGCGGAGAGAATTTCCACCATCTCTAAAGATTTAATCTGGCAAGGCGTTTTGTCATCAAATAAGTCGCTGACTTTTTGATACAACTTTTCTAACGCCGCTTTCTTGTCATCATCTAATTCAAGCGCAACTAGCCATTGTTCAAAACTTGCTTGTGACATTTGATGCGACTTACGTACAGAAACCATGGAACTCCCTACCTCTGATTCAATTTCCCGCCAACACTTATAAGCTAAACATTACCATAGTTTCAACATGCTTTGTTTGCGAAAACATGTCCATTAAGGCAATTTTTTCTATTTTATAACCATGATCAATAAGCAATTTTGCATCACGAGCCAAGGATGCAGGATCGCAGCTAACATAAAGTATCTTGCTAACTTTAAAAGTCAATAATTGCGTTAGCGCTTGATACGCTCCAGCCCTAGCGGGATCCAGTAGTATCTTGGTATATTTCTGCTGCGCCCAAAGTTCATTTTGCCAATCACTGTTTAAATCAGCTTGGTAAAATTGACAATTACTTATGCCATTTTTTTGGGCATTTGCTTGTGCCTTATCGACCATAGACGCAATACCCTCGATGCCAACAACAGTCGATACTTTTTGAGCCATCGGTAAACTAAAATTACCTAAACCACAAAATAGATCTAGTACAACATCGCTTTCATTTAGCATAAGCCATGCTTGGGCTTGCTCAACCATTTTATTATTGACGAGATGATTTACTTGGATAAAGCTATCGACAGAGAATTCAATTTTTATTGTATCAGTTAATGTATAAGATAATGTTTTATCTTCCATCAAAGGAGTCACGCTTTTACCGTCGTCAAAGTAAACTAACCAGTCATTTTTACTAGCAAAGTTCATCCAAAGCTGTTTATCTTTTGCAGTCAGTTTAACTAATTGGCGCACCAAAACCACATTGACATTGGCGGCAATAATCTCAATGTGACCGATTGCATTTTTCCCTGACACTTTTGCTAAAATATCTTTTAGTTCAGGAAATATATTATTAAATGCTTCAACAAGTACTGGACAAGATTTAATTTCAGTTAAATGACTACTCTCACGCTGGCGGAAACCAACAATGGGTTCTCCACGTTTATTATATTGCACGCCAATTCTTGCTTTGCGGCGATAGTGCCATGGTTCACTCACAATAGGGTTTTGCCACGGCATAGGTTCATTGAGCGCTTGGCGAGAAAATAATTTCGTTATTTTATCTTGCTTATAACTTAGCTGCGACTGATAGTCCATGTGTTGTAAGTTACAACCACCACACTGAAAATAATGACGGCACTTAACTTCTGCGCGATTAGGACTAGCCGTTATAATTTGTAATAACTTTGCTTTTGAGAACTTACTTTTTTGCTCATACAGCTTAACTTCTAATGTTTCATTAGGCAGCGCACCTTCAATGAAAATTGGTTTTTTACCCTGAAAAGCGACGCCGCAGCCTTGTTGATCAAGGTGACTAACGTGAACAGTCAATTGTTGTTGAACTTGCGTTTTTTTGGGGCTTGCTTTAAAAAAATTTGCCATAGCTATCTTAGTTTGCCATCAAAGAGCAGCATAAATTGTCTATTAGCTGCCATAGTGAACGATTATCTATTTGGTATTAGTCACAATTGTGCCATTATAGCGTTATTCACCCAAATATTTCACACTAAAGTTCAGCAAAAAATGCATAAAATAAGCCTGAAAGATTGGGTGATTTTACTTACGATCGTTCCGACGACCATAATCAGTTTACTTGTTGCTGGCTACTTATCCTATAGTCGCTATAGCGAACTCGATCAGTTTATATATCAACGTGCCACTAGCATAATATCTCCTCTTGCCATCAGCAGTGCCGAACCACTATTAGAGAAAAAAAGAAACAGCTTAAGAAGCTTAATAGGGTTCAGTCACCGTAGTCAGTCTGACATTATTAAAAGCATTGCCATATTTACCAAAGACAACCAAATTTTTGTCACTAGCGCTTATCACGGTGACACTCATACATTGCGAATTAAAGCGGGGCAAAATTTGCCTAAAAGAATTCAATATGACGACTATGATGACTACCTTATATATCGTGCCCCTATAATTGACGAGTTTACGACACAAAACACTAACTCTGCCTTAGACATGAATATAATTGGTTATATCGCTATACAAATAGACAAGAGTACGATTAAGTATGCTCAGCAACAGCTATTAATAACTGTATTTTTTATTCTACTCGCTGGCTTTATCATCAGTGCGCTGTTTGCATATAAACTCATTAATAGTGTAACCCGTCCAATATCATCTATGGTACTGGCTATCGATCGTATTAGAGAGGGTAAAATCGAAAGCCGAATTAGCGGTCAACTTGTCGGCGAGCTTAACTTCCTAAAAAATGGTGTTAATGCCATGGCTCAATCTTTAGGGGATTATCAAGATGAGATGCAACGAAGTATTGACCAAGCCACGATAGATTTACGTGAAAGTTTAGAGCAGTTTGAAATTCAAAACGTTGAGTTAGATATCGCAAAACGCAAAGCTCAAGATGCCAACAAGGTAAAGTCTGAATTTTTAGCCAATATGAGCCATGAGTTACGCACACCTCTAAATGGCGTTATTGGCTTTACCAGACAAGTATTAAAAACCCCCTTAAGCGATACGCAGCGCGATCATTTACAAACAATTGAACGTTCAGCTGCCAGCTTGTTATCTATTATTAATGATATTTTAGACTTTTCTAAACTTGACGCGGGTAAAATGATCATTGAAAACATTCCATTTTCCATTCGTGAATCCATCGAAGAAACTCTAACTTTACTAGCACCTAGTGCCCATAAAAAGCATATAGAATTATCATTACGCGTTAGCCCCCAGTTACCTGACTCTCTTATTGGAGACGCTATGCGGATCAAACAAGTGATGGTTAATTTAGCCAGTAATGCCATTAAGTTTACTGATAAGGGTTCGGTAGACATCAACCTTGAAGGCAATGTTATTGGCAATAACCTTTATAGAATTAGAGTTACAGTCCAAGATACGGGTATTGGTATTCACAGCCAGCAACAAAACTCAATATTCGAAGCCTTTGGCCAAGGAGATAAAAGTGTTACCCGCATTTATGGAGGAACCGGTTTAGGGTTAGTTATATCACAGCGTTTAGTCTCAGAAATGCAGGGTAACATTGGCTTTGAAAGTATAGAAAGCCAAGGTTCAACCTTTTGGTTCACATTCCAGTGTGAGTTAAACACAATACCCACTGTACAGTTACCAGCCCCAGAGAGTCTCTGTGGTAAGTCAATATTATATTATGAGCCTCATGCCGCTAGCCATTTAGCAACAAGTGAAATATTAGCTGGTTGGAAAATGAAAACCACATGTATTAGTCAACGTAGTGAAATGGATCTTCTGCTTTCAAATAAGAAAATGCTAGCCTCTTTCGACTTTGCCCTTATAGGACATGACGTTACGCCATCAGCTCTAAATGACGTAAAAGAATTTATCTTTGCCCTCAAAGACATTATTCCTTCAATTCATCTCGCCATTAACAGTAATTCTCCTAGTTTACATGAAGCTCTAATTTCAAGCGGCGCTAAAACTTGTATTAGTAAACCAATAACTATGCAGCGCCTAAGCAAAACACTTGTTCCAACATTAACTTCAGAAAGTAATAATTTAATTGAAATCTCAGATCAAAAAGTGCCGATAAAAGTGCTAGCAGTAGATGACAATGAAGCCAATTTAAAATTGATAAAAGAATTACTACTCGAACAAGTAAATGATGTCACCACAGCTACCGACGGTGCTAAAGCGGTAGATTTATGCCGCAATGAAAAATTTGCACTTATTTTCATGGATATACAGATGCCTGTTCTAGACGGTATTTCTGCCCTGTCTATTATTCGTCAACAAACACTTAATGAGCACACGCCAATAATCGCTGTGACCGCACACGTCTTCGGAGAAGAAAAAGATAAATTACTCGACAATGGCTTCAACTCATTTATTACAAAGCCTATTGATGAAGGCATGCTTCACCATAGTATTTATGAGTATTGTGATTCGACATTGCTCGCTAGTCGTCCAGAACTTATTGTACCGCTACCGGGGCCTGTTGTTATCAGCTCTAGACCACAAATTATTGACTGGAAACTCGCATTACAACGAGCCGGACATAAAAAACCCTTAGCCAAAGACATGTTTATTGGCTTGGTTAATAGCTTGCCAGAAACCAAAGCAAATATTTCTGAAGCACTTATCTCGCAAGATATTGAACAACTAAAAGTGTTAATACATAAACTTAATGGAGCTTGCTGCTATTCTGGTGTACCCAGTCTAGGGAAAGTAACTCATGAGCTTGAAACGGAATTAAAAAGAGGTATTGGCTTAGATGACTTACAGCCGGAATTTTTTGAGTTTTTTGAGCAAATCGATTTGGTACTAAATGATGCAGAAGAATTCATCAAAAAAATATAGTATAAAACGTAAAATTTGAAGTCAATTTTTTAGAGAAAAAGTTTATAAAATTAACGTACTTTTATATCTGGTGAAGTATTAATGTCCCCATCTTCGGTGATCACTGCAACGCCTGAGTTACACATTAACACCGCTAGACTGTGCCCTTGCTCGTTACGCACAAAACTTAGTTCATAGCCAAACTTACCTAAACTACTAGCAGAGAATTTTTGCGCCAACGAGAGCTTAGACCACCATATTGATTGCTCTGGTGGTTCTTGACGCCTATCTACAATAGGATATTTTTGTGTCTGCATAACAACTCCCAACTCTACAACTGCGGATTAAAAATTCAATCAGCTTCATTCAAGTATAGAACATATATTATTGCTAGGTCATAATTTTTTAGCGTTATTAAAGACCGCTACATATCATGCTGTTGTGGTTAACTATTTTGATAATATGACAAAGGCTGTTGCATATTTCACCTCATCAGAAAGCGATATATGCCATGTATTGGCCCCTAAGCTTTCGGCTAGCGTTAACGCCCTTGAACTTAACACAAGAGTCGGTTGTCCAGATACAAGCGATACGATATCAAAATGTTGGAATGATACTCCATTAGCAATACCGGTACCTAGTGCTTTAGCCGCAGCTTCTTTCCCAGCCCAGCGCTTTGCAAGAAAACGCTCAGGCTGCTTTAGCGTTAAATAGTGTTGGTATTCTTGAGTTGTTAAAACCCGCTTTGCTAGACGCTGCTGAGCATTTTCAGACATTTTAGCGATACGGCGAATATCAACTATATCAGTACCAATTCCCACAACCGACAAATTTTAATCCTCTGCAGAGCTAAGTTACGCTAATCCACGCGCTTCAAGCATTAAACGTTTCATATCGCGAATGGCTTTATCTAAACCATCAATTACCGCACGGGCAATAATGGCATGGCCAATATTGAGCTCAATTATTTCAGGTATTGCTGCTATTGGCTTCACGTTGAAGTAATTAAGTCCATGACCTGCATTAACTTTTAAACCTAAAGCATGCGCATACTCAATACCTTCAACTAAGCGTGCGAGCTCTTGTTGTTGCTCTACTTCATTTTTTGCTTCGGCATATTGCCCAGTGTGAATTTCGATATAAGTTGCTTTACTGATCAGCGCAGCATCAATTTGTTTTTTGTCTGCATCTATAAATAAGCTAGTTTGTATCCCTGCGTCAGCCAATCTAGCTACTGCAGCATTAATTTTATCTTGCTGACTAGCAACATCTAAACCACCTTCAGTGGTTAATTCTTCTCGTTTTTCTGGTACTAAACAACAAAACACCGGTTTTACATCACAGGCAATATCCAACATTTCATCGGTAACAGCCATTTCAAAATTCATACGCGTATGTAATGTTTCTTTTAATACATAAATATCTCTGTCTTGGATATGACGACGATCTTCACGTAAATGCACAGTAATACCATCCGCTCCTGCATGTTCTGCAACAGACGCCGCATAGACTGGATCAGGATAGTTAGTACCCCGCGCTTGTCGTAAGGTGGCAATATGGTCTACGTTTACGCCTAATAAAATATCTTTCATATTCAATCCTAATTATATCTAATTTATATTTTAACGTTTAAATTTCGTTATGCTTTCTTACTAAATAATTTTCGGCTATTCAGAGGTACGCCATTGAGTAAGTGATTAATGACCTGTCTCATCAAATTTTTAAATGTAATAAGTACTGCTGGCGTCGATAAGTCCTGCTGTGCAATAGCTTGCAGATGCAGTCGGTCATAACAAGGCTGCTTTAACTTTGTATAGGCTGGGATAAAGCCTTCATCTGGAAGGTAATAGAAGCCCTCAGCACTATGCTCAAATACTAATGAAAAATCAAAAGAAATACCCAACTCTTCCATTAGCGTCAATTCAAATTCACGTAAACAAATTTCAATATTACTCGCTTCAGTTAAAGACTTTAAGCAAATTATATATTGTTGAAAAAGCTCGTCACAGGCAATATTTTCGCCAAGTAATTTAACCAATAATTCATTAATATAAAACGCACTGAATAAAGCATTTTTTTTTAAAAGAAAAGATTTTCCAATCGGCTCTACACGAATCAAGCTTTTTAGGCTTTGCTGCCCCTTTAAGGTAACGTTAATCGGTAAAAAAGGCTGTAGTAACGCCTTACGACTCGATTTTGTTGAGTGGCCGACATAACTTAACGCCGCCAGCTTACCATCGTGCTCAGTTAACAAATCAACTAACAGCTGATTTTCTCGATAAGGTCGAGTATGAAGAACAAAAGCTGACTGGGTAATTTCTTGCATCTACATTCCAAGTTAGTTCAATTGTTATAACTGATCACTTAGTGAGGATTTGAAGATAAATGAAAATAGGTGCTTTGTTCCTGATCAAACGAAAGCCCCTATTTTTGTACCAATTTGATTAATCAACTTGGTATTATATAGGCTAAGCCTTAAGATTAACGATGTAAAAAATAACAAGTCGAAAATCTAACAAACTAACCCGAGTAATCATCGCCGTAGCCTAAGCTTCTTAAAGCGCGTTCGTCATCTGCCCAGCCGGACTTAACCTTAACCCAAGTTTCTAAAAAGACTTTCCGTTCAAATAGATTTTCCATATCTCGCCTAGCTTCTTGGCCAATGACTTTCAGTTTCTCGCCTTTGTTACCAATAACCATACGTTTTTGAGTTGTTCTTTCCACCAATATTAGCGCGTTTATATGCAAAATACCTTTATCGTCAATCTTAAACTGTTCTATTTCAACAGTGGTTGAATAAGGTAATTCATCGCCCGTAAAGCGAATTAACTTTTCACGAACAATCTCAGAGGCCATAAATCGACTTGAGCGATCAGTTATATAGTCTTCAGGGAACCAAAAGTCACCCTCTGGTAATGCATTGAAGCAAATCTTCTTGATAGCATTAACGTTTTCACCTTTACTCGCTGAAATCGGCACAATATCAGCGAAGTCATGCATGGCACCCAGCTTCTGTAAATGCGGCAGTAAAGTGTCTCTATCCTGTATATTATCAATTTTATTAACCACTAATACACAAGGCGCACCACTATTTTTAATTTTTGTCAGTACCATTTCATCATCCGTTGTCCAATGAGTACCTTCCACTAAAAACACCACGGTTTCAACTTCTGCTAAGGTACTACTGGCTGCACGGTTCATCAAACGGTTAATCGCACGTTTTTCTTCTGAGTGAAGACCTGGGGTATCAACTAAAACAGCTTGATTATTGCCCTCAGTTAAAATGCCTAATATGCGGTGTCGGGTCGTTTGTGGTTTACGTGACGTAATACTGACTTTTTGGCCAAGTAAAGTATTCAGTAATGTAGATTTACCAACATTTGGACGGCCAACAATGGCAATAAGACCGCAATGATTTTGTTCTTTAGTCATGATTAAATTATCAACTTAATTGTCAAACAAGTTATTTAACTTGTTCGATTAATGCTAAAACCTGCAAAGCGGCTGATTGCTCAGCTTTACGTCGGCTACTGCCTTTAGTAATCACTTCATTCTCAAGCACGCTTGTTGTACAACGCACAGTGAACTGCTGATTATGTGATTGCCCCGTGGTGTTAATTACATCATATTGTGGCAAAGGAATTTTTCGTCCTTGCAAGTATTCTTGTAAACGTGTCTTTGGGTCTTTTTGTTCATTACCGGGTTTGATATCGGTTAAGCGCTTTTCAAACCAGCTGAGAATAAGTGCCTGACAAGTTGGCAAGTCTGAGTCTAAATAAACCGCACCTATGATAGCTTCAATGGCGTCTTCTAGAATCGAATCTCTTCGATGACCACCACTTTTTAGCTCACCTGGCCCTAAAATTAAGTATTGTCCTAAATCAAACGCGCGACCAACCTCAGCTAAAGTTACGCCTCTAACCAGACTTGACCGCATGCGTGTTAAGTCACCTTCGGCTTGTTTTGGAAATTTTTGATATAAAGATTCGGCAATAACAAAACCTAAAATAGAATCACCTAAAAACTCTAAACGCTCATTATGCGCACCTTTAGCACTTCGGTGCGTTAGCGCTTGTAATAATAATTTTGGCTCTTCAAAACTATAGCCGATTTTTTTTGATAGCCGTGTGATAGCGGCAGGAGTATGTAACACAGTTATTCAATTCCACCAATTCGAGAAAAACGCACGCTTGTTGGTATCCAACGAGGTAAGAAGCTATCAGGTTCACGATCAAAATCAAAACTCATCCAGATAGCAACCGCCTCACCGACTAAGTTTTCTTCAGGAACAAAGCCCCAAAAGCGACCATCTAAGCTATTATCGCGATTATCGCCCATCACAAAGTAATGCCCTTGAGGGACAGCAAACTCATTCGCTTGTGTACCACCTTGCTTGAAATAATGCTGTATACGCGGCAGTATTTGTTCATTAACTAGTAAGTCGTGAGTTTTCTCACCCATAGTTGAGGTGTAACGTGTTAATGGCATGCCTTGATCGTTATAATCAGTTTTATTTTTAAATGTTTGTTCTACTTGTTCAAAATCTGGACATTTTTCGTCTGAAGGTAAACATGCAGGTTTGATGTATAAAATTTTATTTTTATAAATGACTCTATCACCCGGTAAACCGACCACGCGTTTAATGTAATCAATTTGTGGGTTTTGTGGATATTTGAATACCACCACATCACCCCGCTCAGGTAAGCCAACTTCAATAAACTTGTTACGTAAGACAGGATCGCGTAAACCATAGTTAAATTTATTAACTAAAATAAAGTCGCCATCAAGTAATGTTGGCATCATAGAGCCAGACGGTATTTGAAACGGTTCGTAAATAAATGAGCGTAATATCAATACAAAAGCAATAACGGGGAAAATTTGCACAGGTGTATCAATAAAGTAAGGCGCATCAAGAATTTTATCAACAACGTCGTCGCTTAACTCTCCCTCGCATTGTGCTTGCGTAGCCGCCAGTTTTAACTGTCTTTGCGGCGCTAAATAAAATTTATCAGCTAGCCAAATAATACCGGTAATTGCGGTAACAATGACTAAAAATATTGAAAAGTAAACTGCCATATTATTCCTGTCTTTTAGTAATACTAATTTGACTCATTAAGTGTACTGCTTGTTAATGAGTCAAATTAGATAATTATTTATCTAATTTAAGCACGGCTAAAAACGCTTCTTGTGGCACTTCTACATTACCTACTTGCTTCATACGTTTCTTACCATCTTTTTGTTTCTGTAGTAATTTTTTCTTACGAGAAATATCACCACCATAACATTTTGCGGTTACGTTTTTACGAAGCTGTTTGACCGTAGTACGAGCGATAACATTGTTACCAATGGCCGCTTGAATAGCGATATCAAACATTTGACGATGAATCAGTTCTTTTAGTTTTTCAACCAACATACGACCACGGGCAACTGAGTTTGCGCGATGCGTGATCATGGCTAAGGCATCAACTCTATCACCGTTGATCATAACATCAACACGTACCATGTCTGCTGCTTCAAAACGAACAAAGTGATAATCTAATGAAGCATAACCGCGACTGGTCGACTTTAATTTATCAAAGAAGTCCATGACCACTTCGGCCATGGGTAATTCATAAGTTACCGCGACTTGATTACCGTGATAAATAATATCTTTTTGCACACCACGTTTTTCTATACACAAGGTAATAACATTACCTAAATGCTCTTGAGGTACCAAAATATTCGCTTGCACTATTGGCTCACGAATTTCTTCAATATTATTCGTTGCCGGTAAGTCGCTAGGGTTATCAATAGAAATGACATCACCGTTGGTACAAGCAATTTCGTAATTTACGGTCGGGGCTGTCGTGATTAGATCAAGGTCGTATTCACGCGCAAGACGCTCTTGGACAATTTCCATGTGCAACATGCCCAAGAAACCAATACGGAAACCAAAACCTAATGCAGATGAGTTTTCAGGTTCAAAAAATAACGATGCATCATTTAAGCTAAGTTTATTCAAAGCGTCTCGGAAGTTTTCGTAATCATCTGAACTGATCGGGAAAATACCGGCGTAAACTTGCGGCTGAACCTTTTTAAAGCCTGGTAAAGCCTTATCAGCTTCTTTTTTAAAGATAGTAATAGTGTCACCTACCGGTGCACCATGAATCTCTTTAATACCCGCAATAATAAAGCCTACTTCACCAGCTTTTAATATGCCTGTGTCTTTTTGTTTAGGCGTAAAAATACCAACCTTGTCGATTATATGGTTTTGTCCTGTCGACATAACCACCATTTTATCGCCTTTTTTAACTTGGCCATTCATAATTCGAACCAATGACACTACGCCTTGGTAATTATCAAACCACGAGTCGATAATAAGTGCTTGTAGTGGCGCATCGGGGTCACCTTCTGGCGCAGGAATATTTTCAACAATCGTTTCTAAAACATCCTCAATACCTAAACCCGTTTTTGCAGAACATGTAACTGCGCCGGTAGCATCGATACCGATAATATCTTCAATTTCTTCACTGACACGCTCTGGATCGGCTTGTGGCAAATCGATTTTATTTAAGATTGGAATAACTTCCAAGTCCATTTCAAGTGCGGTGTAACAGTTTGCAACTGTTTGAGCTTCAACACCTTGACCAGCGTCAACCACCAGTAAAGCACCTTCACAAGAAGCTAATGAACGGGACACTTCATAAGAGAAATCAACGTGACCAGGCGTATCGATAAAGTTAAGTTGGTACACTTCACCGTTTTTCGCTTTATAGTCCAAGGTAACACTTTGCGCTTTAATGGTAATACCACGTTCGCGCTCAATATCCATAGAATCAAGTACTTGGGCTTCCATCTCACGTTCTTGTAGACCACCACAATGTTGTATTAGGCGATCTGATAGCGTTGATTTACCGTGATCAATATGGGCGATAATAGAAAAATTTCGAATATGTTTCATAAATGGAAAGTCAAATAAGCTTGTAGTTAATTCAATAATGGCGAGATTTTAGCTAATTTAGCGCTCTGGGGCTATCTTTTGTTGCGATTCAATCAGTGATTTCTGTAATCATGATGTTTTGGTTTTCTCGACGAATAATTTTAGGGGCGAGTTTTGCACATGTTGCACTTTTAATTTGCTGTCTTTTAGCTAAAGTAAAACCACCGAAACCACCCAGAATTCCGAATATAATTGCGAAAATCTCATGTGGTAGAATAGTATTAATAACAAGCCATTGTCCAAGCCAAGAAGCCATGAGCAAACCTAATATAGGCCATAAATACACTTGCCATGCTGATTGTAAAAGTGCGCTTTCATTCAACCCTAAAACAACATTGTCGCCGAGTTCTAGCGCTAATGATGATTTTAAGGTTAACGACAATTTTTTTTGCGGAAAAGCTTTTGCCACCTGACCACTGCCACAGTTATCTACTTGCTGACAACCACCACAAGCCGATTTTATCAAACTGGTCACGGTGACATTGTCATGATCAATTGCGACAACGGTGGCTTGTTCTTCTATCATGGGGTGACCTTAGGCGTTAAAACAACAGAGTCAGCTATTGCTTTTGCCGTTTTCGCTGGTATTTTACCCACAACGCTCACTTCAAAACCATTCACCACTTGATTCAACACAACTGTTGCACCATCCATAACATAATCGGTTGCACGTTGCCTCTCTTCACTCTGGTTTACATAAACTGAAACATCGACTAAACCATCATTAAAAAGCATAAACTCAACAGGTTTTTTAGTCGCAGACATACGATGACGATTAGCGTTTAGTCGTTGAAAACCTTCAGGCAACCATTTAACTTGCCATTGTAAGGCCTGTTCTTGATACCCTGCTGGGATTTCAATAACGGCCGGTAGTGTTGTTTGTTCTAATTGCAGTAAGCTTTCACTTAAATCAGGCGTAATATCTAAATGGGTAAACTGTATTTGCTCTAATAATTGCCCAGTACGATTAGCCAAGGCGAGTTTTAATAACATACCGGTTTTTTGGTCTAACCACAGCCAATGCCCATAACGATAGACATCTTTAGATACAATACGAATTAATTGCGCAGGACGTCCCAAAACGCGGCTTCGTCCAACAGAAAGAAAATCGTAGGTTTGAGCAAGTTGAGTTGCACCTTCACGTAAAACAGCAGGAATAGGACCCGTTATTTGTTGTGAAGAGACTGAATAAGGAGGTAACTCTGGCTCAATATAACTGACAACATCATGCTTTCGAAGTACATCTCTTCGCGGTCCATTTAGCAAAGAAAGAATTTCTAATTCGTTGCCGCTTTCATCGACGCCATGAAACCAGTGATAAGGCTCAGCCTGGTTATTTTTCACGACAACAAAAGAAGTACTAAAGTTAAGTTTTTGTAAAGAATTGGCGAGGCGATCAAGCCAAGGTTCGGCTGGTTCGTTTTCATTGGCCGCTACTGATGTGCTAATGGTAACCAATAGCAGCAGACTAGATATTAATTTCATTTAGCTGATTCTTCAGCCTTATCTTGTTGGGCAGTGTTTTTCACATCAACTGAACTTAATTTTACTTGGAGTTGATGATCGGATAATAGCGCTTGAAAACGTCTTTGCTGTTCAATAAATGCTTGTTTTTCGCTAGTGCGGCTAGTTTGCTGAAAATTTAAACTTACCGGTTCTGCAATGCCACCAAATGGCATCGTTTTCACTACTTGGCTCGCGGGTAACAAAGCATCGGTATCGGCAGTATTTTGTTGTACACCCATCACCATA
Organism: Cognaticolwellia beringensis; assembly: GCF_002076895.1. Taxonomy (NCBI): domain Bacteria; kingdom Pseudomonadati; phylum Pseudomonadota; class Gammaproteobacteria; order Alteromonadales; family Colwelliaceae; genus Cognaticolwellia; species Cognaticolwellia beringensis. The sequence goes on along the minus strand of NZ_CP020465.1, from coordinate 2,804,553 downwards.
AGACCAGCCGCTGATGCAGCAATAGCCATTTGCCCAAATGGTTTAGCAAACTGCACTACTTTCGCTTTTAGTTTTCCAGCTAAATTATTGCTAGCACGAGGCGCTAAAATCGTTGGTTCATCTGCAATCGCTTCGGCTATTTTCGACGATAGATCAAGATTAATAACATCAGAAGTTTCACCGCGCATTACATCACCCATTAAATGGTAACGTTGCCATGTCGCTGACAAGTGTGAGTCATTGAGCATTTCCTCAAATATTTCATCATTTTGCTGATAATTATCAACAATCGACGATACTGTCTCAAACTTATTTTCACTCATAAAGACACCTTAGAATTCTAACACTTCATTAACTACTCAACAAAAAAAACAAACTTTTGTCAAATAATACTATATTTACTATTACTACTTTAATTACTACTTTAATTACTATTTTACTTGTTACTGTTGCAATAATGGTCTGATTTTTTTATCTACCGCATCACGCGCCCTAAATATTCTCGAACGCACCGTACCAACAGGACAGTCCATAACCGTTGCAATTTCTTCGTAACTTAAGCCTTCTAGCTCTCTTAGGTTGATCGCTGTGCGCAAATCTTCCGGCAATTGCTCTATAGTCTTAAACACAACTTCTTTTATTTCATTAGTCAGTAATAATTTTTCTGGTGAAGCATTTTCACGTAAGGCTTCACCAGAGTCATACATTTCTGCATCTTCAATTTCAATATCTGAGCCAGGAGGTTTACGACCTCCGGCAACTAAATGGTTTTTCGCACAATTCACTGCTATGCGATATAACCAAGTATAAAAAGCACTATCACCTCTAAAATTAGGTAAAGCTCGATAAGCTTTAATAAATGCTTCTTGCACTACATCTGGTACATCACTATGATTTTTAACATAGCGCGACACCAAGTTTGCTAATTTATGTTGATATTTAATTACCAGCAGGTTGAATGCGTTTTTATCACCACGTTGCACCCGCTCAACCAACTTTTGGTCAACGTTCTGTTCGCTCATTTGAGCCGTATCTCCTACTCACCATTATTTAACTTATCTACATCTGGTTTACATCTGGCTCATAGCAAACGCAACAAGTAGGACTAGCCTTGTGTTAAAAAGTTCGATAAATATTGAAAAAAATTAAAATTTATTTATAAAAATAGTTTTATGCTGTTCTGTAACTACAATAAAAGCTAATATTGAGTTATCAATTATTGTACATTAATTTCAAGAATATATGAATCAACAACACAATTGTGACGTTTTAATTATCGGTAGTGGTGCAGCAGGACTAACGCTTGCTTTGCATCTTGCTAAAAATGCCGACGTGATCATCCTAAGTAAAGGCCAAATTAACGATGGTTCAACGTTTTATGCGCAAGGCGGCATAGCAGCAGTATTCGATGAAAATGACAGTATTGCATCGCATGTTACTGATACTTTAATTGCAGGTGCAGGCTTATGCGACGAAGCTGCGGTGCAGTATACCGCTGAAAACGCTAAAGATTGTTTAGAATGGTTGATTGATAAAGGAGTAAATTTTGATAAAGATACTCCTGCTGCCAATGGTGATATTCGCTACCACTTAACCCGAGAAGGCGGTCATAGTCACCGGAGAATTTTGCACTCTGCTGATGCTACGGGTCAAGCGATACAAACCACACTGGTATCGCAAGTTAAGAACCATAGTCGTATTCGGGTTTTTGAACGATATAACGCTATTGATTTGGTTTACCAAGAAAACCAAGTAAGTAAGCGTGAATGCATAGGCTCTTATGTTTGGAACCGTAATGATGAACAAGTCGAACGTGTTTTTGCTAAAAAGATTATTCTAGCAACAGGCGGTGCCAGTAAAGTCTATCAATATACTTCAAATCCAGATGTTGCGAGTGGCGATGGCATTGCCATGGCATGGCGCGCCGGTTGTCGCGTCGCCAATATGGAATTTAATCAGTTTCATCCTACTTGCTTATTTCATCCTGAAGCCGGTACGTTTTTATTAACCGAAGCACTAAGAGGCGAAGGCGCAATATTACTTCGCCCTGATGGCAGTCGATTTATGCCCAGCTTTGATGAGCGCGCTGAATTAGCGCCACGTGATATTGTTGCCCGCGCGATTGATTTCGAAATGAAGCGCCTCGGTGCAGATTGCATGTATTTAGATATCAGCCACAAATCAAGTGACTTTATTAAGCAGCATTTTCCGACAATTTATGAACGCACATTAGCCCTAGGTATCGACATTACCAAACAACCTATGCCTGTTGTTCCAGCGGCTCATTATACTTGTGGTGGTGTTATGATTAATCAACAGGGTCAAACCGATATTGAAAACTTATATGCTATCGGAGAAGTTGCTTATACCGGACTACATGGCGCTAATCGTATGGCAAGTAATTCACTACTAGAATGTCTGGTATTTGCAAGAGCTGCGGCCATTGATATCGAAAAAAATCTTGACCTGACAAAACCATCTATACAGCTACCGCCTTGGGATGAAAGCCGTGTAACCGATTCTGATGAAGAAGTCGTTATACAACATAACTGGCACGAATTGCGATTATTTATGTGGGATTTTGTAGGCATTGTTAGAACGACAAAGCGCTTAGAGCGAGCCTTGCATCGAGTTGAATTATTACAAAGTGAAATTGAAGAGTATTATTGCAATTTTAGAGTCAGTAATAACTTATTAGAATTACGTAATTTAGTGCAAGTGGCTGAATTGATCATAAGGTCAGCGTTAAATCGCAAAGAAAGTCGAGGCTTGCATTATACGCTCGATTATCCGGACCTGTTGCCCAAAGCGGAAATAACGATTCTTAATCCTTTATAAGTTTTAGGATTATTTGATGACTTTTGCTTAGATTACCTTTGCACCCGCATTATGCTGCGGGCCAAACGGGCCTGATCTTCACTAGACAAACTATCTTTAAAAATAAAGTGTTTAGTAATGGCAAAATTTTTCGGTGTAAACACTAACCAATAACCCCACAAATTAATCTGTGAATTCGCGGATATTTGCAGAGCTGCTTGCCCGGTAAATTGGCATTCACCAGTATCTGATAAAACAAAACTCGTGGCGTTTTTGTCTTCACTTGGGGTAAGTAACTTAAGCCATTTATTTATTACTGGCACAGGGAGTTGCCGAAATAAAAAAATAAACAAAACGAATACGAGCGCAATTAATAGTCCAAACCAAAGTTTAAAACCAACAATAATCGTTAAAGTAATATAGCCAAAGCCAACATAAAATAATAAGTAAAATATCGCCCTATGCACAGAAGGCGATATTTTAATATTATACCTTAACTCGCTGTAATATAAGTTGCACCATGGCGTTAAGTTCTTTATCTTCACAAGTTTCGTGCCCCATAAACCATGCGAATAACTCAGGGTCTTGACACACTAATAAACGCTCAAAAACTGCTTTATTTTCAATTGATAGTTCATCGTACGCTTCTTCAACAAATGGCATAAATAGTACATCTAACTCTAGCATACCGCGTCGACAAGCCCAGCGAAGCCGAGGTTTATTGTCTGTTAATGTCATACATAACCCTAATTAATAAAATATTGTCGTATTCTAACAAACCCAAAGTTAAAATAGCCACGAATTGATCATAATATTAGGGAGGTTTGTAGTATTAAAGTAGCAGAAAAGTAGCACATGTGGTTGTAATTTGAATAATTGTCCTCATTTATGAAGTTAATAGCCTTTTTTCAGCATTATTGTGGATGATGAACATAATGAATAATAACTTACCAAGTTATGACGAATTACCAGAAATATTTGCCATTAACCTTAATAGTATTGGCGCCATTACTTTAGCCGGTGAAGAACAAATAAAATATCTCCAAGGTCAAGTAACCTGTGACGTAGCTAGCTTGACGAATGAAAAGTTACTCAATGGTGCTCACTGTAATGCTAAAGGAAAAGTGTTTTCTGCCTTTCGTTTAATCGAGCGCGACAATAAGTTTTTCCTGATACAGCCGATAAGTTCGATCACACAATCATTAGCAGAATTAAAGAAGTTTGGCGTATTCGCAAAGGTTGAAATCGTCGAAGACGCTGAATTGTCTTATTTAGCTATTGCAGGCCAACAAGCATCGGTAAAAATGGCGGCGTTATTTCAACAAGTACCTGACGCACTATCGCCAGTTGTACATGAAAATAATACCACCTTAGTTTACATTTCTGGCAAAATTGATCGTTATCTTATTATTGATAATGCGGCGAAATTATCGAGCTTTACGACAACATTAGATTGCCCTGTATATAACGATGCCGTTTGGAATTTACTCGAGATAACAGCAGGTTTCCCACTATTATCTCAGCAGTATGTTGCGGAATATGTACCGCAAATGCTAAACCTGCAAGCAATTGATGGTATTAGCTTTACTAAAGGTTGTTATTTAGGTCAAGAAACAGTCGCACGTATGCAATATCTAGGTAAAAATAAACGCGCTCTATTTGCACTTACAGGCAAAGATATGGTGGCTAGCGTTGGTGATATCATCGAGAAAAAACTGGGTGAAAATTGGCGTAAAGCCGGTGACGTATTAGCAACTTATCAAGCAAGTAATCAACAGTGCTATATTCAAGGCGTTTTAGCTAACGATATTGATGATGCTACCGAACTCAGAATTAAGGCACAAACCTCAAGTTTATCCTTTTTACCTTTACCTTATAAATTAAACACAGACATTGAATAGGACATAATATGAAAATTACCGACAACAAAGTTGTTGTACTGCATTACGCGGTATCTGATAGCGAAGACACCTTAATTGATAGTTCATATGATCACAGCCCATTGGCCATTATTCAAGGCTCTAATTACCTTATTCCTGGCTTGGAAGAAGCTTTAGTTGATCACGAGGCAGGCGATAAATTCGAAGTTGAAGTTAGTGCAGATAATGCTTATGGTCAACGTGAAGATGGTTTTGTACAAACCGTACCAAAAGATATGTTTGCTGGTATTGAAGATTTGGAAGTTGGCAGTCAGTTACGTGCCACTACTGACGATGGCGAACAAACTGTTATAGTGATTGACGCACAAGAAGACGAAATTACGGTTGACGGTAATCACCCATTAGCAGGTATCGACTTGAAATTTGATGTCGAGATTTTAGAAGTTCGCGAGGCGACTGAAGAAGAATTAGAACATGGTCATGTCCATGGTGAAGGCGGTTGTGGTCATAGTCACTAATTTTTAACTCTAGCTTTAGTTTTATAAACTAGACACAAGATTATTAAAAACGAAAGGCACTGATAAAGTGCCTTTTTTGATCTAGTGGTTTACTTTTAAGCAATTGGCGACTTGTGCTTTAATTTCCGCATAGCGCATATACTGACAAACGCCAAAGTAACTTAGCTGTCGCACTTTAGCACGAGTAAAGAGTGGCACACTCATACCCGATAAAAATCGACAAATAGTGTCAATAGATAACCTATCAGCAGGGTGTTCAGTAGTAGATTTTAACCCAGAAAAGTGCTGTTGTAGCTGCAAAATAGCAAGCGCAGTGGTTTCTGAACTCACGGCTTGATGTTTACTCGAATAAGGTAGTATTGCTACCTGCCCTCGGCAAACCGAACAATGCCCACAGTTTATCGGCGCTCTTTGATCATCAAAGTAATGAGCAAGCTGTTGAGTTAAACAGCGATCACTTTGAAAGAATGCCACTAGCTTGCTTATACGTTCTATCTCGGCTTGCTCTTTTTCAAGAAAGTAATGAGCAAGCGTGTCGACTAATTCACTATTGTTTAACGCTGCTATGTTGACACTAAAGACTTCAGTGGCCTTTTTAGTTTCCAACACAATATGTTGCTGATCTGCTAAGTATTCTAAGGCAGAAACAATCCTTTTTCTTGGTGCGTTAAAGCGCGAATGCATTAGCTCAAAATCAGGTTCCCCCCAGATTTTTTTCATTTTTGCACAACTAAAAACTTGTGCTAAAAATTCATTTCTATCAGCATTAAATAAATTTATAATTTGCTCTTTTGGGGTAACAAATTTAAATTTGAAATCAGCAAAATAACTAAACTTAGCGTCAATAACACCCAGTAACTCTAACTGAACCAGTAAGGTTTTCAGCGGTAGTTGCTTAATATTACTAGCATTTGACAAACTCAGTACTTGTAATTCCCATTGGCCATTTTGCACCTCACTACGTATATTTTGCAAAACATACTCGATACTTGAGCGCTCAGGAGTATCGGCATAAACAAAGTTTTCTACCGTGTGAATGCCATCAAGGTTAGCTAAAGTAAAGCAGTTGGCATTGCCTTTATCTCGGCCTGAACGACCAATTTCTTGACTGTAATTTTCAATTGATTTTGGTAAGTCGTAATGTATAACAAAGCGAATGTCAGATTTATCTATTCCCATACCAAAAGCGATAGTCGCGACAATTATTGGGATTTTACCTTGCATAAAATCTTGCTGAATTTGCTTACGAACCTCATCTTTAAAACCGGCATGATAAGCCTTTGCAGATATGCCTTGTTGTTGCAAAAAGTCTGCTACTTTTTCAGCACTTTGTTGCAAGGTAACATAAATAATACCGCAACCATTTTGATGTCGAATTAAATCTACTAGCGTTTGATTTTTTGCGACTTCCGCGACCGGCAAGACAGATAAATCTAAGTTACTGCGGTAAAAACCCGTTTGCACGATATGCTCTTGCGATATAGCAAACTTACGCGCCATATCGAGCTTAACTTGCTTAGTGGCAGTCGCGGTCAGCAAAAGCACCAAAGGGATATTAAGTTCTTGTCGATAACGCGGTAACTTTAAGTAATCAGGTCGAAAGTTGTGCCCCCACTCTGAAATACAATGGGCTTCGTCTACCACTAACATAGAAATAGCGATTGATTCAATAAACTGACGGAAGCGCTCATTTTTAAAACGCTCAACCGACACCATCAAAATTTTTATTTTCCCCGAGCGCACATCACGCGTAATTTGCTGACTTTCTTCAAATGTTAAAGTTGAATCAATACTTGCTGCTGATATACCTTTAGTGTGTAAAAATGCTAACTGATCTTTCATTAAGGCCAGAAGAGGTGAAACCACCAAGGTTAAATGCGGTAAGTTAATTGCGGCTAATTGATAACACAATGATTTACCTGCACCGGTAGGGAAAATAGCTAATGAAGAATCGCCATTAAGTAATTGCGTAATGGTTTGCTCTTGCCCGATTCTAAAGTCGTCAAAGCCAAAGGTAGTTTTTAATGATTGCTGTAACGTCGACATATCGAGCCTATTTAATTTAAATCTATCACTAGCTTACTGTATTGCAGCAGCAACCACACTTATTTCAACTAAAAGCACATCTCTTGCCATTGCCGCCTCGACACAAGCACGCGCGGGTGCGTAACCATCAGGAACCCAAGCATCCCATACGGCATTCATTTGGGCAAAATCAGCCATAGTTTTTAAATATATGGTTGCAGATAGCATATGTTGCTTTGAACTACCGGCCGCTATTAATAAGGTTTCAACCTTATCTAACATGGTTTGCGTTTGCTCGGTAATATCTTGAGTAGCATCGGCACAAACCTGTCCACACAAATAGATAGTACCGTTGTGTTTCACAATACGGCTCATACGAGGTTTAGTTTCTATTCTTTCGATATTCATCATGACTTCCTTGATAGTTTTAAATAGAAAACCCCAAGGTTGAAGCCTCAGGGTTTATGATTTTCATTTAGAAATTACTTGTTCACAACTACAGATAAACATTCAACTTCTACTTAACTTAGCTCTTAAACGCAGGATGAACATTCAAATTCAAGACGGTCGCACGGAGCCTAGTTTACTAGGTGAGTACGGCCAACGCAGAAGTTGAATGTTATAACCAGTTTAAGTCAAAGTTACTCCCATTCGATCGTCGCAGGTGGTTTACCCGATATATCGTAAACGACGCGAGAAATACCATCAATTTCGTTAATAATACGGTTCGATACTAAGCCTAAGAAATCGTAAGGTAAATGTGACCAACGGGCCGTCATAAAGTCGATAGTTTCAACACAGCGAAGACTTACAACCCAATCATATTTACGCGCATCGCCCATTACACCCACAGAGCGTACAGGTAAAAATACCGTGAATGCCTGGCTGACTTTCTTGTATAAATCATGTTTGTGTAATTCTTCAATGAAAATATGATCAGCACGACGTAATAAGTCAGCATATTCTTTTTTCACTTCACCTAAAATTCTGACACCTAAACCCGGTCCTGGGAATGGGTGACGATATAACATATCGTAAGGTAAGCCTAATTCAAGACCAATTTTACGTACTTCATCTTTGAATAATTCACGTAATGGCTCGACTAAACCAAGCTTCATATGTTCAGGTAAGCCACCAACATTATGATGAGACTTGATCACATGCGCTTTACCGGTAGCTGACGCCGCAGATTCAATTACATCAGGGTAGATAGTACCTTGCGCTAACCATTTAGCATTCTTAAGTTTATTCGCTTCTTCGTCAAAAATTTCAACAAAAACATTGCCAATAATTTTACGTTTCGCTTCTGGCTCGCTCTCAGACGCTAAACGATCTAAGAAACGGTTTTCAGCATTAACATGAATGATGTTCAGACCAAAATGGTCACCGAACATATCCATTACTTGCTGTCCTTCGTTTAAACGCAACAGGCCGTTATCAACAAATACACACGTTAACTTATCACCAATCGCACGATGTAAAAGCATGGCTACAACCGATGAGTCTACGCCACCAGATAAGCCAAGCACAACTTCGTCATCACCGACTTGCTCTTTCATTTTCTCGATTGCGTCTTCAATAATTGACGCTGGCGTCCAAAGCTTTTCACATTGACAAATATCAACAACAAAATGCTCAAGAATGCGTAAGCCTTGCTTAGTATGCGTAACTTCTGGGTGAAATTGCACACCGTAAAATTGCTTTTCTTCATTCGCCATAGCCGCATATTTACAGCTAGGGGTTTGTGCAACGGTAACAAAACCTTCAGGAATAGCTGATACTTTATCGCCGTGGCTCATCCAAACATCTAATAAAGCATTGCCGTTTTGGCTAACATTGTCTTCAATAGCATTAAAGAGTGCTGACTTGGCAATAACTTCAACCGCGGCATAACCAAATTCTTTATGCTCTGAACCTTCAACACCACCACCTAATTGCTCGGCCATGGTTTGCATACCGTAACAAATACCAAATACAGGTACACCAGCATTAAACACGTACTCAGGTGCACGAGGCGAATTATGTTCAGTGACAGACTCAGGTCCGCCCGCTAATATAATACCGGTTGGGTTAAAACCTTCAATTTGTTCTTGAGTAACATCCCAAGCCCATAACTCACAATATACGCCAATTTCTCGAACACGACGCGCGATAAGTTGTGTATATTGCGAACCGAAATCTAATATTAGTATGCGGTGATCATGAATGTCTTTACTCATGTTGTTTTCCTACTTTTTACCAACAAAGGTATTGTTTATAAGTAACAACACCCTGAACTTAAAACCAGTACAGGGTGTTTGAATTTTTAATTGTTCTACACGTTACAAAAGCCCAAGAATGTTTTATTTCAACGCTAGTTAACGTTAGAGCAATGAAACAGCGCAGAGTTGACGATAGTCAATAAGCACTTCTAATGCCGATATTACGTTAAATAGCAAAGTAATAAGGTATTCTACTAGCCCATACGATAGTTAGGCGCTTCTTTAGTGATGGCTACATCATGAACATGTGACTCACCCATACCTGCAGAAGTGATCTTCATAAATTCAGGTTTAGTACGCATGATTTCAATCGTTGCTGAACCCGTTAAGCCCATTGATGAACGTAACCCGCCCATTTGCTGATGAATAATAGCAGCAACAGGACCTTTATAAGCGACACGACCTTCAATACCTTCTGGCACTAATTTGTCGGCTTCGCCATCTGATTTTTGGAAGTAACGGTCACTTGAGCCTTCTTTCTGGCTCATTGCACCTAATGAACCCATGCCACGATATGATTTGTAATAGCGACCTTGATAAAGCTCGACTTCACCTGGCGCTTCTTCAGTACCGGCCAACATGCTACCAACCATGACACAATGCGCACCGGCAACTAATGCCTTAGCTATATCACCAGAAAAACGAATACCACCATCAGCAATAACAGGAATACCTGTGCCTTTTAAAGCCTCGACAGCATTAGAAATAGCCGTTAATTGCGGTACACCTACGCCAGTAACGATGCGGGTAGTACAAATAGAGCCTGGGCCTATACCAACCTTTACTGCATCAACACCTACATCAGCTAATGCTTTAGCACCTGCTCCAGTAGCGACATTACCCGCTATAATTTGTAAATCAGGGTACCTAGTACGCGTTTCGGCAACACGGTCAAGTACACCTTGTGAATGACCGTGAGAAGTATCAATTAATAATACATCAACACCTGCAGCAACTAGTGCGTCGATACGTTCATCTGTACCCGCACCAACACCAACTGCAGCGCCAACACGTAATCGGCCTAACTCGTCTTTACAGGCGTTAGGTTTGCTTTCCGCTTTTTGGTAATCTTTAACTGTGATCAAACCTTTAAGCGTGAATGCATCATCAACCATCAAGATTTTTTCGATGCGGTGTTCATGCATCAAACATAAAATCTCTTCACGTGAAGCACCTTCTTTAACGGTGACTAATTTGTCTTTTTTGGTCATCAATGCAGAAACAGGTTTTGTTAAATCAGTTTCAAAACGTAAGTCACGACCGGTAATAATACCGACCAACTTATTTTTTTCATCAACAACAGGGAAACCAGAAAAACCAAGTTCATCCGCTAAACGCATAGTATCTAAAATACTTGCACTGGGATTAACGGTTACTGGATCTGAAACAATACCACTTTCAAATTTCTTTACTTGAGAAACATTTTTGGCCTGTTCAGCAATGGTCATATTTTTATGAATAAAACCTATGCCACCTTCTTGTGCTAAGGTAATGGCTAAACGCGCTTCAGTCACTGTGTCCATCGACGCAGATATCATAGGAACATTTAAATTGATCTTTCGAGTTAATTTAGTTTTTAAATCGGCAGTATGGGGCAGTACCGTTGAATGAGCAGGTACAAGTAAAACATCGTCAAAAGTTAACGCTTCTTGGGCAATTCTTAGCATCGCAACATCTCTCTAAAATGAGTGGTTAGGGAGGAAATATTGCGGCAGAATTTTAACCGCTTTCCCTGCTAAGGTAAACTTAAAATTGCAATTAAACGAAAATAAACTGCCGATGATTGTCTAAACAAATATATAATACTGGGCAATTACCCCTTTATTACCTTTTAACAACAGAAAAAGTAAAGCATTTATGGCTCAACAGCATATTCTACAAGTAAGTGAACTCACTAAAAAAGTACGTTTTATCTTAGAAAGTGAGTTAAATACGGTCTGGTTATGTGGAGAAATATCGAATTTTATTGCCGCGAGTTCCGGACACTGGTATTTATCCTTAAAAGATCAAAAATCACAAGTTCGCTGTGCCATGTTTAAAGGTAATAATCGTAGGGTAAGAATAAAACCACAAAATGGCCAACAAGTATTGGTAAGAGCAAAGGTTTCATTATATGAACCCAGAGGCGATTTCCAACTGATTATCGAACAAATGGAATCAGCGGGTGAAGGGTTATTACGACAACAATACCAAGAATTAAAAGACAAACTGCATAACGAAGGCTTATTTGAACTTCATTACAAGCAAGCCATACCTAAATTCATTCAAACGGTGGGTATTATTACTTCTCCAACTGGCGCAGCAGTAAAAGACATCATTACGGTATTAAACCGAAGAAACCCTTTATTAAAAGTCATTATTTACCCAGTATTAGTACAAGGTGAGCAAGCTAAATATGATATTGCCCATGCAATAGCCTTGGCAAATCAGCGTAATGAAGTTGACGTATTATTAATAGGTCGTGGCGGCGGCTCACTGGAAGATTTATGGGCCTTTAACGAAGAGATAGTTGCGCGTGCTATTTTCCAATCAACTTTGCCCACCATCAGTGCCGTTGGGCATGAGATTGATACAACGTTATCTGACTATGTTGCCGACTTAAGAGCCCCTACGCCATCTGCGGCCGCAGAAATAGTTTCTGCTGATGTAGATGAACGTATCAATAAAGTTCTAGAGCTACTTAATCGTGCGCACTTGGCGCTTAAGCAACAATTAAAACGATCGACTCACACATTAAGCAGTTTGAATCATAGGTTAAGCCAAGTACATCCTGAACAACAATTACAAAACAAACAGCAAAAGTCTGATGAATTGAGCATGCGTTTACATGGGCTTATTATCAGGGAGTTAGACCAACTTAAACATAAACCTAAATATCTTAAGCAACGTTTACTCAACGCCTCACCATCTAATCAAATAAAGCAAAATCTAAAGCAATCGACCACTCTCAAGGCGAAGCTTATTAGCGCCCAACAGCGTTTATTAATAGCTAAACAAGAGAGTTTTGCTCATCAATGCGAACAGCTTCATATGGTTAGCCCATTAGCCACGATTGCTCGCGGTTACAGCATCACCCGTGATGTTGAGGGGAAAATGATTAAAAGTATTAATGATATTAATATAGACACTAATATTAAAGTGGAAGTTTCAGATGGCGTTATCGACGCTAAAGTTATAGCAGTACAAGTAAATTAGCTCGGTAAAATAACCGCTTCCTGTAGAAGTTTAGTTACTTCAGCTTTACATGTGTCACTAAATTTAACACCAAGCATCACGCCACCCGCTTGGATTTTACTGTTACAAATATCAGCTTCTAACTTAAGGTTTTTTAAACTTTGAAAGTCTTCAATGATGATTTCAACTGGCTTATCATCCGTTAGGGTCAGTTTTTCACCGTTATTAATCATTAGTTTGCAGCCTGAGACAGAAATATCAGATATAACTGAAGACCAGTATTCATCTTTTATCTTAGTTTTAGCTTTAATATGCGTTTCAATACGCATTGAAGCACGTAAATTTTGTAAACTAACTTCTCTAGGAAATTCAAGTACTAAAATTCGTGATGGTATTTGAATTGATTGCTTAACATTGGAGACAAACGCGACTACAGCGCCTTCATGACCTTCAATTAATCCCCGTACTGTAACGCCCATGCCTGGCGCTATGTATTTTGCAAAGCTGCCCATTTTTGTGCTGTCGGGATATTGTACTAAGACGTAGTTTTTTTTCAAATAGCCAATGAAAGTTGATCGGAATTTACCGCGCTGACCCGCGGGGGTCGACATATCTAATGTCACTACAGAGCCAGGGTGCAACAAAGCCAAATTGTTATTTAACCGCCCTACCGTATCCATTTTTGTAGCATTATCAGACATAAATTTCCAAAAGGTTTAACATAAATGAAACGAAAAAAAACAAAATAATACTTTTAAATAAGCTGCTTAGCGATTTTAACATTAGCGGAATATTACTGTGAAAGCAATATCATTTATCACTAATATAATTCCGTGCTCAATTATACTAATCTCACTCATTATCGGATCATTTTACGGGTTAAAATAAAACACTACGGTATTATTTATTTAATCATTCTCACATCGATACAGCTTATTAGACAATGCAGGAGCCTATTATCATGAACAACTCATTATTTACCGTATATTGGTTAATTTTAGCTGAGAGTAAAGTAGACCAGTGCATAATGAAATTGGTCATGGTTAAATTTTTCATAAAAAAAAGCTGATATAATAATCAGCTTTTTCCATTTTATATCTGTACTACCAATGACACATTAACCACTTAATCTTTCTTATAACCTTGTGTTGCACGTGCCATTTTCTTTTGCTCGGTATAGGTAAGTTTTTTCTTACCCGCAAACGGATTAGAGGTTTCTCTAAATTCAATTCTAATTGGCGTACCCATAATTTTTAATGATTTACGATAGTAATTCATTAAATAACGTTTATAAGAAAGCGGTAAATTTTTCGCCAAATTACCATGAATAACGATAATTGGTGGGTTATAACCACCCGCATGAGCATATTTTAGCTTAATTCGACGACCATGATGCATAGGTGGCTGATGATCAAACACTGCCATATCTAGAATCTTAGTAACCATTGAAGTAGAGATGCGTTTAGTTGCTGAAACAAAAGCTTCTTCAACAGATTCGTATAAATGACCAACACCTGTTCCGTGTAATGCCGATATAAAATGAACACGCGCAAAATCAATGAAACCTAAACGACGATCTAATTCAGATTTTATACGCTCTTTAACATGATCATCTAAACCATCCCATTTGTTGACCGCTAAAACTAAAGAGCGACCCGCTTCAAGAATAAAGCCAAGTAGACTTAAATCTTGGTCACTTATGCCCTCTTGAGCATCAATAATCAACAAACAAACGTTCGCATCTTCAATCGCACGTAAAGTTTTAATAACAGAAAACTTTTCTACAATATCAGTAACATTCTTGCGGCGACGAATACCTGCAGTATCAATTAAGGTATAAGGACGGCCATTATGCTCCATTGGGATATATACGCTATCACGTGTTGTCCCTGGCATATCAAATACCACAACTCTGTCTTCACCTAAAATACGATTAGTTAACGTTGATTTACCAACGTTAGGCTTACCAATAATCGCTAACTTTATGGTGTCTGTTTCTTCGGGTGCTTCATCAATATTTTTTTGATCGAGTGCTTCATGATCGATATTTTCGTCATAATCACCGTCAAATTCATCATTTTCTTGAGCTTTTGGCCTACCCAGTTCTTCAATATGAGGCGTTAGCGCTAAGGTTAATAGTTGTGTAACCCCACGACCATGTGCTGCCGCAATTTGGTGAACTGCATCACCTAAACCAAGCGAATAAAAGTCAGCAACGGCAGAGTCGGCATCTATACCGTCTACTTTATTGGCTACTAAGAAGACTTTTTTATCTTGCTTACGTAAATGGCTCGCAATACCTTGGTCAGCCGAGGTTAAGCCCGCTCTTGCATCGACCATAAATAACACAGCATCTGCTTCATCAATCGCGATCAATGATTGCTCTGCCATGAGTGCATCTATACCTTTCTCGTTGCCTTCAATACCACCAGTATCAATAACAATAAAAGGATGTTCTTCAACTTCCGCTTTACCGTATTGGCGATCACGAGTTAACCCTGGATAGTCTGCAACTAAAGCGTCTCGACTGCGCGTTAGTCTATTAAATAATGTTGATTTGCCGACATTAGGTCGTCCAACAAGTGCTACTACAGGAAGCATGTTCACCTCAAATTTCTCTTTAAACTCAATATAACGTTAAAATTATATCAGTTTTATTAATAAACAACGGCTCCAGCACATTTTTGCACTGGAGCCGTTTATAATTTTAGTCTAAATATTCAACTAACCAATATTTATTAATCAGCCAGTTGAATACTTTATTTTGTAATAGTAATAGCTTCTAAGTCGCCATTACGTGCTTGACTGTATAAAACGTTATTTTCAACTGTTGGCGTTGAATGAATACCGCTACTGTCAACATGATGACGAGCGACTATTTCGCCTGTAGCTTGATCTAACCAATGTAAGTAACCTTCAAAATCACCGACAACTACATAACTTCCAAAAGGAACAGGTCCTGTTAAACCTCGGTTACTAAAAGATAATTGGCTCCATAGCTCTAAACCATTATTGCGATCTATCGCATATACATGTCCTTTAACATCAGTTAAAAACAAGCTATTACCACTGATCGATATTTCACGATAAGAAGAATATTGGCGCTGCCATAATACCCGTCCTGAACGTAATTCAACCGCACTTAAGTTACCGCGCGAAGACACTGTATAAATATTATCGCCATAAACTAAGGGAGTTGAATCAACATCGATAACACGTTCTAGTTCTGTCGAACCTGCCGCTTCACCGATATCTACAGTCCAGCCTTGACGACCTTGTTCAAGCAAATAAACAGATAATGAACCGTCAGCCGAACCAACAATAACACCGCCACCGGCAATTACGGGTGCACTAATGCCTCGTAAAGTCAGTGGTGGAACGTCTTGTTCAACTTGCCAGTCGTCCTGTCCATTTGAAGCATTAAATGCCTTCATCACACCAGAAGCGGTGTTAACCACTAGCTTTCCAGAGTCAAGCGCGGGTGCAGCAATCACTTCACCTTTAACTTTACCTCGCCATGACAATTTACCGCTGTCAGCTTCAAGGGCAAAAACATCACCATTCTCGCTACCGAAAAAAACTTTATTAATACCAGCAACAACACCACCACTAATTAAAGCTGGTACTTTATCGTCGAAAAATCCACGTTTATTTTCTATGTCACTTAAGTCTGCATGCCAAACTTTTTCACCGGTATTTTCATCGAATGCAAAGGCTTCACCTTCACGACTTGCACTAAAAACTTTTCCATATGCAACAACAGGTTGAATGCGAGAGAAGTAACGTCCGACACCATCACCTACACTTGCATCCCATTTTACAACGGGCTCAAACAATGCTTCGATTTCGGTTAATTCGGCGACCTTTAGATCTTCGTCTTCATCATCTGTAGATGAACACGCAGAAATCCCTATCGCTAAAAAACAGATAGCAAGTAGGCTTTTGTTAAAGCGTTTACTGGTAAACATGCTTACACCACTCTCTATTTGTTTAAGTTAATGACTTGCGCTAAGTTATCTAATTTCATTTGTAAAGCAGGGTTAGTTCCATCAGTGGCATCATCAATTGCCGCTTGATAAGCATTACGCGCTAACTCTGTTTTACCTTGTTTAAAGTAGATATCACCTCTAATTTCTTCAACGCTAGCGTCAAATGACGCGGGTAATTTTGGCGTTAATGTCGCTAGCGCTGCTTCATATTCCTCTAATTGTAACTGCACTCGAGCTAAGCGCACAGTAGCAATTGCTTTAATACCGTCATCAACTGATTTTTCAATTGCAGTGCTTAAATACGTTTGAGCTTGCTGCCAGTCTTGTTTTTCGGCAGCTTCTTTAGCTAAAGCAATAGCCGTTAACATGGTATAACTAGATGCCTCATTCTCAGCAATAAAAGCTTTACCTGCGGCTTCAAAAGCAGCGCTATCTTCAGTCGCAGCTTCAATCATCGTTTGATAGGCTTCAGAAGTATTTAACTCTTGTTGTAATTTATGGTCGTTATAATAATTAAGGCCAATAAACCCTGAAAAACCAATGGCTAAACCTGCAATAATTGCATTACCATTGTTACTCCAAAAACTTTTGATTGCTTCGACTTGTTGTTCTTCTGTTTGATGTATATCCAAAACTAACCCTTAAAGTAAATTTGTTAAAAGACTTGGCACTTGCTCAAGTGGAATACTTTGTTGTTCTTGTTGTCCACGCAAATATTTTACGGTTACCGTTTTTTGAGCTATTTCATCTTCACCAAGAATCAATGCTATTTGGGCACCCGATTTATCCGCACGCTTCATTTGTTTTTTCATATTGCCGCCACCGCAGTGACATTGTAACCGAATATCTGGCACCTGATCTCGCCATTGTTCTGCTAGGCCGTTAGCGGTGATTTCAACATCATTTCCCAGCATAATAACGTAAGCATCTACTTGAGCTCTAATATTATTAGCTTTTTCTAAACTGGTCAGCATTAACACTAAACGTTCAATGCCTAAAGCGAAGCCAAATCCTGGTGTTGATTTGCCACCAAGTTGTTCAACTAAGCCATCATATCGGCCACCAGCACAAATAGTACCTTGGGCACCTAAGCTAGAAGTCACCCATTCAAAAACTGTGCGATTATAATAATCTAAGCCGCGGACTAAACGATCGTTAACCACATACTTTATACCAGCAGCATCTAAGCGCTGACAAACTGAGGTAAAATGTTCACTAGACTCTTCACCAAAGTAATCCGCTAATTTAGGTGCGCCAACCAATGCTGCTTGAACATCTGGGTTTTTACTGTCCAACACACGCAATGGGTTGGTGTGCATACGGCGCTTACTATCTTCATCTAACAGATGTTCTTTTTCCGTTAAAAATATCACGAGCGCATCTCGATATTTTGCACGCTCTTCGTTCGAACCCAATGAATTTAGTTCTAGTGTGACAAATTCATTAATACCAAGTTCCCGCCAAAGTCGAGAAGTTAACATAATGATTTCAGCGTCAATATCTGGTGTTGCTATACCAAAGGCCTCTAAGCCAAACTGGTGAAATTGACGGTAACGACCTTTTTGTGGACGTTCATGACGAAACATTGGCCCCATATACCATAAGCGCTGCTCTTGGTTATACAGTAATCCATGTTGATTACCAGCACGTACACAACTGGCAGTACCTTCTGGTCGTAATGTTAAGCTATCACCATTGCGATCTTCAAAGGTATACATTTCCTTTTCAACAATATCAGTAACTTCGCCTATAGAGCGTTTAAATAGAGCCGTTGACTCGACAATCGGCATACGTATTTCAGCAAAGCCGTAATTACTGGCAACTCGGCGCAATACCGCTTCTACCATTTGCCATATACCTGTTTCATTAGGTAAACAGTCGTTCATACCTCTAATTGCTTGTAGTGCTTTACTCACGTATCATTTTCTCGCTAGTGTTTATCTATTCAATTATCTATTCATTGCTTATACAAAGAATAATTTTATCGGGCGCGCAAACATATTTTACCGCGCGCATAGTATAGGCAGTTTGCTATCAAACGTAAATAACAGTGCGATAGCGTAATGAATTAAGCCTTATTAATCGATCTCTTGTATCGCAATTTTATAACTTGCATCAAGCATTTTAGCTTTTGCGCGAATTCGTTGTTCAAGTTGGTCAACGAGATTATTGTTATCAAAGCGCTCTTTTTGACGAATACCATCAAGGTAATAGCCACTCTTTTTACTGCTGCCGGTTAAACCTAAATCAGAGATTAGTGCCTCACCTGGTCCATTAACAATACAGCCAATAATTGAAACATCCATCGGCGTCATAATGTCTTCAACACGTTGTTCTAAGGCATTTACTGTTGAGATAACATCGAACTCTTGACGTGAACAACTCGGGCAAGCAATAAAGTTTATGCCGCGACTGCGCAGCTTAAGTGATTTTAAAATATCAAAACCAACTTTAATTTCTTCAATAGGATCAGCGGCTAATGACACTCTCAAGGTATCGCCAATGCCTTCAGCAAGCAATAAACCAAGCCCTACTGATGATTTAACTGAGCCTGAGCGTAAACCACCCGCTTCTGTGATGCCTAAATGCAAAGGGTTATCTATTTGTTTCGCTAATAAGCGATAAGCACCAACGGCAAGAAAAACGTCCGAGGCTTTTACGCTAACTTTAAACTGATCAAAGTTTAAGCGATCAAGAATATCCACATGGCGCATGGCTGATTCTAACAGTGCTTCTGGTGTTGGTTCGGTATATCTTTCTTGAATGTCTTTCTCTAACGAGCCACCGTTAACGCCAATTCTAATAGGGATGTTATTATCACGAGCGCACTCAACAACAGAACGAACCCTGTCTTCACGGCCAATATTACCTGGGTTGATGCGTAAACAGTCAACACCATATTCCGCTACTTTTAAGGCAATACGATAATCAAAATGAATATCAGCAACTAACGGAATATTAGTTTGTAGCTTTATTTCACGAAAGGCTTCAGCAGCGTCCATTGTCGGTACACTTACACGAACAATATCAGCACCAACAGCTTCAAGTGCATTAATTTGTGCAACCGTTGCAGCAACATCAGTGGTTAGCGTGTTGGTCATGGACTGAACTGTAATAGGTGCATCGCCACCAACGGGCACATTGCCAACCATAATCTGGCGGGACTTTCGACGAATAATAGGAGATTCTTTAAACATAATAAAACTTCAATATTGTTACGTTAATTAAACAAGATTTTACCGTATTAAGGCACTAGTGGTAATGAAAACTTGGCAATATTCCCAGCATTATAAACAGCTAAATCAACGGGGACATCATTGTAATCTATTTGTACTAATTCAGGTTTTCCTAAAGTAATCGAGAAAGGCGCTTGACCTGAAATTCGCATAATATAGCCAGACTTTTTTACGCCCCAAGCAAGTCTTTCACCTGTAGCATCATAAATATTAACCCAACAATCACCAGAGAAAGTAAATACCACATTAGCAGCTATGGTCGATGCGCTTTGCTCAACAACCTTCTCATTAGGTAAGCTAGCTTGAGCGTTGTTTGAGTCACTGTTTAATGACATATTTTCATCTTTCAGCGCTGCTGTTTTACCGGTGCTTTCTACAGTTACGTTTGTTTCAGTATTAATAGCGTTAATGTCAGCAACCATTGACTCGCCATCTTGTGTGGTGCTTTCATCTGTTGGACTGTTGCTATCTGTTAAATTACTTTGAGCAATAGCACTATTTTCTAAAGCTGATATCTCAGTAGGAGCAACCTCTATCGGTTCTGGTTGCTCAGAAGGTGTTTGCAGCCACCAAACTACAGTTGCGGTAAATAATATCGCTAAAATAAGGTAAGTGATCCACATTAGCATGTTGTGTTCAGCTTGTTTTGCAGTGCCTTTGGAGAAGCTTTGCATGCCAGCACATTCGCGCTGTGTGACCGCTAATTGGTCGTAACTGTTTAGAACATCGGCTTCTGCAATATTAACCAACTTGGCGTAATTTTTAAGATAACCACGATTAAAAGCCTCAGGTAAATTACGGTCAAATTTATTAATTTCAATATCTTGTACTAAGCGGGTTCTAAAATTAAGTTTGTCAGCAACTTGCTGCTCGCTTAATCCACGCATTTCTCGCGCTTCTTTGAGCATATGCCCAGGACCCTGTACTGTTAAGTCTTCTACAATTTCTGTAGCGTCATCATGTTCATTTTTCAATGTATTAAGCTCTTGCTTCATCAAGCGTTTCTCTTAGCGTTTAGTCGCTGATTTTGGATCTGCGAGATAGAGAACATCACCAATTTTTAAAAGATAAGGGCGGCGTAACTTATTCCAACGCTCTAAACTTTTCATCACAATATTGTAATGCTTAGAGATAGCAAACAAACTATCGCCTTTTATAACAACATGGATAGGTAATGACACCATAGGTGTTCTATTTATTTCTGATTTAACAGCTGTTTCTGTCACCGTTTTTTCGCTCAGTATGATGTCATCACTTTGCGTTGGAATAGCCTGTTTCTTTATCGGCTCTTCTTTAGCCACAGGTTTTTGTATATAACCTTCATCACCATTACTTGCGTGGTTTATTTCTCCAGACTTTACTTTTGATTCCGCTTCTTGCTCGTTTGTCGGCATAACAGAATTAGCCATAATAGGCTTTAAACCATGACGACTTAAGCTGTCGTTTTCATCCGAAGATGACGTTTTAGGTGATAATACCACAATCCGTTTTTTACTTTTTCGACTACTATGGTCAGAAAGTGAAGCGCGGTAATCTTCAGCTAGTTTGTCCGCATCAATCTGATAAAGTTCATTTAATATGTACTGTTTAGCTTCAAAAGAATTTGGAAACATTTTAACTAGCATATTGCCATAGTTTTTAGAAATACGCTTATTACCTTGGTTATCGAATATTTTGAAAGCTAAAGCTAAGGCATCGGCAGTAAATCGACGTGTCGATTTTTCATAACGGTGGAGGTAACTTTGCGCTAACTTATAATCACTTTTTGCATATTGTAAGCGCATCATTTGTAGCAGAGAACTCGCTCTGTTTGGGCTATGAGCTATTGCTTTTTCAAGGTATGTTTGGGCTTTATCGAACTGTTTTGCTTTCAATTGACATAAAGCTAAGTTTTCGTAGCTTTGTGCAACTAAAATATAGCTAGGAATAGCTATCGCCCGTAACATTTGTTTTTCAGCGGCGTCATACTTTTCGTGTCGACATAAAAACACACCATAATTATTAAGTGTATCAGCATCTTGATCATTAATGCTTAACGCATGTTCATAGGCTTTCGTCGCTAAAACAGGCTCCCCAACCGTGTCGTAATAATGAGCAAACGCGGTATGAACTTGTACTAAGTTAGGCGAAAAACGCTTTGCTTTTTCTAAATTCAATTTAGCTTGTTGGGTATTACCCATCTTCAAATAACCTAACCCGAGAGATATTCGCGTCATGGCTATTTCATTTTTACTCGATTCATTTTCAATTAACGGCGTGTCTTTATCATTGCCATAATTTTGCGTCACACAAGCCGTTAATGTACTTGTCGTTAGCAACGCGATAAATAACGGTAATAATTTTTTCATAATTAAGGAGCTGTCACTTAGTAAGTTTTGATTTAAAAGCAATTAAACCATCTTTACTGAAATTGACTCAGCTTTCACCTCTTTTTTTCCTGTTCGCTTCGTTCTGTCTAAAACTTCACCCGCTAATTGTCCACATGCCGCGTCAATATCGTCACCACGTGTACGACGTGTGATCACTGTAAGACCATAGCTTTGTAGTACTTTATCGAAGCGGTCAATACGGGAATTACTCGAACGTTTATATGGCGAGCCTGGGTAAGGATTAAATGGGATAAGATTAATTTTACTCGGTAAATCTTTCAAAGCATGCGCTAATTCATGTGCTTGATCGGTACTATCGTTAACATGATCAAGCATTACATATTCTATTGTCGCCTGTTTATTAGCTTTTGAACCGTCGATATAACGACCCGCAGCTGCAATAAACTCTTCTAATGGATACTTTTTGTTAATCGGTACTAATTCGTCACGTAAAGTGTTGTTACCCGCATGAATAGATATCGCCAATGCGCAGTCAATTTTTTCTTTTAGCATATCTAAGGCCGGTACCACGCCTGAGGTACTAACCGTTACACGACGTTTCGATAAACCGTAGCCTAAATCATTTAACATAGTATCTAATGCTGGGATCAAATTTTTCATGTTAAGCAGTGGCTCACCCATGCCCATCATAACTATATTAGTTATTGGGCGTGTGCCAGCAATGCGTGTGGCACCAATATCATTAGCTACGCGCCATACTTGACCAATAATTTCTGCCATAGAAAGGTTACGGTTAAAGCCTTGCTGCGCTGTAGAGCAAAAAGTGCATTCCAATGCACAACCTACTTGAGAAGAAACACAAAGCGTTGCCCGGCCATTTTCAGGGATCCAAACCGTTTCAATTTCCTGTCCGCCTTCAAGGCTTAATGCGTATTTTATAGTTCCATCGCTTGATACTTGTTTTTCTGAAATCTCCGGCGCTTTAATTTCAGTATCACGTTGCAATTTTTCACGTAATTTTTTATTTAAGTTGGTCATCAACTCAAAATCGTCGTAGCCGAAATGATACATCCACTTCATAATTTGGTCAGCACGAAATGGCTTTTCGCCGATTGAAGCAAAATACTCTCGCATACCTTGATGATCTAGGTTGAGTAAGTTAATTTTTTTCTTCACTGGGGTTACAACTTCGGTTACATCACTCATGATAAAAGCTTCTCAAAACTACAAAAATTACAGAACAAATTGTACGCTTTTTGTGCAAAACAAACAATTTAGTGGCTCTATTTTAAATCTTTAAAGGACTTAAACTAAATAAAAGTCAATGTTCTCAGTAGTATGCACACTGATAAAAACACTCAATTTTATATGGTCTTAAAATAGACAAAAGGATTTTACCGATTAATCAGTAAAATCCTTCAAATTAATTTTTAAACTATATGAGGTAGTCCTTAATTAGACCGCCTAATATATAAATTTAAAATTAACGTGTACGTGAACAAAGTTCTTCGTCAGCGAAGAAATAAGCAATTTCACGTGCAGCAGATTCTAAAGCATCGCTACCGTGAGCTGCATTTTCGTCAATTGAATCAGCAAGATCAGCACGAATAGTGCCCGCAAGCGCTTCAGCAGGGTTAGTAGCACCCATGATTTCACGGTTTTTAAGAACAGCGTTTTCGCCTTCTAAAACTTGCACCATTACAGGGCCAGAAGTCATAAATTCAACTAAAGCACCAAAGAAAGGACGTTCGCTGTGCTCAGCGTAAAAACCTTCAGCTTTTTCTTTTGATAAATGAACCATTTTTGAAGCAACGATTTTTAAACCAGCAGTTTCAAAACGGTTGTAGATTTGACCAATTAAGTTTTTAGCAACTGCGTCTGGTTTTACGATAGAAAAAGTACGTTCGATAGCCATGATAGCCCTCTCAATAAATTAGAATTAAAATACGGTATAAATTTTGGCGCGATTATAGACGAATTAAAAGCAAATGCCTAGGGTTATCATTTTAGTCTGAGAGTTATTGGCGGGCATATTTCAGCCGAAACTCGACAAAGTTTAAGCTTTTAGTTCCAGCTTACTGGTTTTAAATAACAATAAAAAACGCTCATCAATGTGAGCGTTTTAAATCTAACTAATATGACAAATTATATTTTGATAGATATTAATAACCGTTAAATACTCACTCTACGATATTGACGATATTGTGGTGTCCAAAAATTACCCTCTATATTTTCCACCAGTTGCTCATCTGATAGTGGTAACGCTAACCCTTGCTCGAAAGCGACTTTAGCAACCGCAAAAGCTATTTTTTTGCTTAAGTCTGCAATTTCTACTAATGGTGGCAACAATTCCCCAGTACCTTTATTAGCTAGAGGTGAGGCTTGTGCTAGCATGGCACTTGCTGCCATTAGCATTTCATCGGTAATACGATTAATGTTTGCTGCCACTACACCCAAACCAATACCCGGAAATACATAGCTGTTATTACATTGGGCAATTGGGAAAACATGACCTTTATATTCAACAGGATCAAATGGGCTACCTGTGGCAATAATAACTTCACCTTCAGTCCAGTTAATCACTTGTTCTGGCGTAGCTTCAACTTGTCGGCTTGGGTTGCTCAACGGGAATATTATCGGCGTATTGCAATGAGATTTCATCGCTTTAATTACCGCTTCAGTGAATAAACCTGGCACACCGGAAACGCCAATTAAAATGGTGGGCTTAGCGCCATGCATTACCTCAAGTAAAGAAGCGTAATCACCTTGTGTATTCCAGAGTTCTACAGCTGACTTTTGCTGTACAAGTTGCGCTTGAAAATCTCGCAAGCCGGCCATCCCTTCAGTTAATAAACCAAAGCGATCAACCATAAATATTTGGCTACGTGCTTGTTGCTCAGAAATGCCCTCACTGACCATTTGTGAAATAATTTGTTCAGCAATACCACAACCGGCGGAGCCAGCACCTACAAAAGCGACACGTTGTGCTGATAGCTGCTCTTTTTTAGTTCGACATGCTGCTAATAATGTTCCAACGGTAACTGAAGCCGTTCCTTGTATATCATCATTAAAACAACAAATTTCATCGCGATAACGCGTTAACAATGGTGTGGCATTGGGTTGTGCAAAATCTTCAAACTGTAATAAAACATTTGGCCAACGGCGTTTAACCGCGTTAATAAACATATCTAAAAACTCGTCGTATTTATCTTGTTCAATACGAGGATGGCGCCAGCCCATATACATAGGATCTTTTAATAACTTTTCATTATTAGTACCAACATCAAGCATCATAGGTAAGGTGTAAGCCGGACTAATGCCACCACAGGCTGTATAAAGCGATAGCTTTCCAATCGGGATGCCCATACCACCAATACCTTGATCACCTAGACCTAAAATTCGCTCGCCATCGGTAACAACAATGACTTTAACTTTATTTTTTGTCGCATTACGTAAAATATCATCAAGCTGGTGGCGCTGATCATAGGAAACAAACAAGCCGCGAGAGCTCCGATAAATATCTGAAAATTGCTCACACGCATCGCCAACAGTAGGCGTATAAATAATAGGCATCATTTCAGCTAAATGTGCCTGAACTAACTTATAAAACAAGGTTTCATTGTTGTCATGTATAGCGCGAAGATAAATATGCTTATTTAAATTAGTTTCAAAACTACGATACTGCATATAGGCACGTTCAACTTGTTCATCAATAGTTTCAAAACGTGGTGGCAATAACCCTGTTAAATTAAAATGAGAGCGCTCTTCCTCGCTAAAAGCGCTACCTTTATTTAGTAATGGTGTTTCGAGCAAACTTGGGCCCGCGTGTGGAATATATAATGGACGTTGATTTTTTTCAGTTGTCATAGTGCAGCATGTTCTTTATATTTTAAGTGAATGACGAATATTCATCACAGTAATAGTGATGGACACAGTATAGCCAAATATCACTTTTTGAAAAGAGATAACCCACAATCGCTGAGTTTTAATTGCCCGCTAGATATGTATGAGCATAATCTTAATCAGCTTCAGAAATCCAGGCTAACTGGATAGCTTCAAGTACGCGTTCACCGCAATGCTTAGGGTCATCATCAAAATTTTCTAGCGCTAGTACCCATTGCATTAACTCAGGGAAGTGCAATTTCAACGGGTCTACATCTGGATGTGCTTCGATTAGATCGAGTGCTATTTCAAGTGAGTCTGTCCAACGATAAGTCATAGTATTACCTTTTTATTTTGTTAATTAATAATTAAGCCAAACCACAAACTATCAGCAATTAACATCAACACCAACCACAAAATAATCATTCGTGATTTACGACAAAATTGGCAGTCTGTTTGCCACCATTGTTTAAAAGACGATTTATTCAAAATTTATTACTTAAATAAGTTTTCATATGAAGAGTATAATACCAATTAATTAAATTATTTGATCATGAGTCATACAAGGAAAATGCATTAATGTCACCGATAAAGTTTACTAATACCGAAAAGTCCCTATTAATAGACAAACTACAAAGCTATTTTATTAAAGAATTAGATCAAGAGCTTGGGCAATTTGATGCTGATTTTTTACTCGACTTTTTTACGGAAGAATTAGGTGCAGTATATTACAATCGTGGTTTGTATGACGCACAAGCACTTATGGCAGAAAAAATTGAATTAATTTCAGAACAAATTGTTGAATTAGAATTACCGGTATCTTAAGCACAATGCATAATTAGTATAATAACGACCCATTGTTTGATTTACAGCAAAGTTATTATTTTTTAATCACGTTATTATCGCCTCAATGTAAACATTAAAGGTTTGACTATGATGCAAATTACCGACTCAAAAGAGGCACACAAAATAGCGCCATTATTTAGGCTTGGCTTTCGTCCTTTCTTTCTCGGTGGTGCCTTATTTAGTGTTTGTACCATGCTATTATGGCTTATGCTATACAGCGGAGTGCTAAATTTTCAACCTTTAGGTGGTGGTTACTGGTGGCATATTCATGAAATGATTTTTGGTTTTGGCTGTGCGATTATTGCTGGTTTTCTTTTAACCGCGGTACAAACATGGACTGGATTGCCCAGTGTGCAAGGAAAAACGCTTACCACTTTATTTGTTTTGTGGTTAATAGGACGAGTGGTCGTAATGTATCCTAGTCTCCTGGGTACAACGTTTACTACCCTAATAGATCTAGCATTTTTACCCACTGTTGCTTTTATATTGGCGAAACCAATACTGGCCGTTAAACAATATCGTAATTTATTCTTCGTACCTTTATTGGTAATTTTTACCATCGCTAATGCAGAAATGCACGCTAGTATTTATTACCCAAATTCAGTCTCTTCACAATCTGCGGGTTATGCCGGTGTAATGTTAATTACATTGCTTATTTCAATTATGGCAGGCCGCGTAGTCCCCATGTTTACCGCTAATGGCACAAAAACAACTAAAATATCAGCACTACCTTGGCTTGATAAACTGACCAATGGTTCACTCGCGCTCATTACTATTCTCCTCTTATTACATCCAGCTATTGGTATGAACAGTTTTTATATCGGTGTAATTTTAATTTTTGCAGGAATTTTTCAAACTATTCGTTGGTTCAGGTGGCGTCCATGGATCAGCTTAGGCATGCCATTACTATGGTCATTACACCTTGCAATCAAAGCCTTAGCCTTTGGTTTAATATTGCTTGGCATGAGTTATTTAATCCCTAAAATTCCAACTAACCATATTTGGCATTTACTCACAGTTGGTGGCATCGGAGGTGTTATCCTTGCGATGATCTCTCGGGTGTCTTTAGGCCATACTGGCAGAACATTACAAGCCCCTAAACTTATGTCATTAGCTTTTTTAACTATAGTGCTAGCGAGTTTATTACGTAGTTTTGGTCCTTGGTTCATGCCAACAAAAACCCTGCTATTTATTGATATTAGTGGTTTGCTTTGGATAGTGAGTTTTACCCTCTTTATTATTTTTTACGGGCCCATGCTATTAAAAGCACGCATTGATGGCCGCCCTGGGTAACGTATATTGATTTGCTATCTGTATTTATTGAGTCGCTCATCAGGGAAAAGTGATATAAACTTAGCAAAATTTTTTATTCTGAGTGAGCAACATGCGCGCGGTATTTTTAGACTATCAAACCTTTAGCCCTTCCCTTGACTTATCTGAGCTTAATCAGGTAGTTAGTAAAATCGATTTACATGAGACAACAGCACCAACTGAAATTTTTAAACGCTGTGAAAACGCTGAAATTATATTGAGTAATAAGGTTGTTCTTGATAGCGACACACTGAAGAAATTACCGCATTTGAAATTAATATGCATAACCGCCACCGGTTATAATAATGTAGATATTGTTGCAGCGCGTGAACTTGGTATAGCGGTAACTAACGTTAGCGGTTATGCACAAAACTCAGTTGCCCAATATGTATTTGCTCAGCTGCTAGCCTATTACAGCCGAATCGAAAATCACAATAACAACACCCGTAATGGTCAATGGCAAACAAGTGAAACATTTTGCTTGCACGGTAAGGGCAGCGATGAGTTAACCGGTAAATCCATTGGTATTGTTGGTTATGGTGCATTAGGTAGTAAAGTGGCGACCATTGCCCGCGCTTTTGACATGAAAGTATTGATAGCCGAAAGACCAAATGCACTGACCATACGTAAAGACAGAGTCGCTTTTGAACAAGTCGTTGCCCAAGCCGATATCATCAGCTTACACTTTCCACAAACGGAGGATACTGAAGGCTTTTTCAACGCAGATATATTCAAAGCAATGAAAAGTAGCGCAGTATTAATTAATACTGCCAGAGGCGCTTTAATTAACAACCATGACTTATTAAATGCATTAAATAATAACCAATTAGCTTGTGCAATTTTAGATGTATTAGAGCAGGAGCCACCGCCAAAAGATCATATTCTTTTAGCCGCTCAATCAACTAAGCTAAAAATAACCGCGCACATCGCCTGGGCAAGCCAACAAGCACAGCAAGCCTTACTTAATTTAGTCGCCAACAATATAACGGCATTTAAGCAAGGCAATCGCACCAATCGCATCGATTAATATCTTTAAGCGAAAACCACATAACTAAAGTAAAGTGCTAAATTTTAGGACTAAAACCATTGGTCTTTAATTTTACCATAATGAAAATAGCCCCATTGCCCTACGCGCCTTAATGGCGCAAAGGGAAATTTTGGTAATGCTTTATTGTATAAAGGTAAATTAGGCACCGGTTTTTCCGCCACTTTCTCCGCTAAACGTTTGCCGGCCTGTACTGAGAATGCTACGCCACTGCCACAATAACCCATACTATAAAATACTGACTGTTCATCATTTTGGTATATGTGTGGTAAGTCATCCAATGCCATACAAATCCAGCCAGACCAAGCATAGCTATATTTTAGGTTAGCCAATGCTGGGAAACTTGTTTTAAGCACTGAGAGTAAACGTTGTGCATAATATGGATCGTCAGCACTTTTCCCCGTTATAGCGCCCCTACCACCAAACAATATTCTATTATCAGGTAACTTGCGGTAATAATATTTAAGCGCTCGGGTGTCCATCACAACATTTGAGGTTAAGAAATTACAGGCTACTATTTGTGCTTCACTCAAAGGCTCGGTAACAATAATTTGCGAAAGTACTGGCAGAGTTCTGTCGGTTATCAACGAATGAAAGTTTTTCGGGGTATAACCATTAGTGGCTATAACTACTTTTTGCGCGCTGACAATGCCGTTAGGGGTATGCAATTTTTGTTTATTATCTTGCGACTTCCAATGGTTTACAGGTGACGCACAATGCACTTTTACGCCAGCTTCGCGTGCTAATTTTTGATAGCCCCAAGCAAGTTTTAACGGGTTTACACCAAAACCATCTTTATAACGAATTGCGCCATAGGCATTACGATCATCCATATACTGTTCGCGCACTTGGTTTTGTGACAAAATTTCCACGTCATAACCAAACATATTTTGCTGAAGTTTTGCCAACTCAACCAATTCTTTAAGTTTGTTAGCTTTATGTGCAACTTTTATGTAACCGGCACTTTGCTGATCGCAATCTATCCCTTCATTAATCAATGAATTAACTGTTTCAACGCCCGCAGCCATTTCTTGATAAATACCGCGCATAACCTCTTCGCCCCATTGTTTAGCCATTTGGCCATAGGACTTTCGACCAGAAGATTTTAAAATAAAACCGGCATTGCGACCGCTACAACCCCAAGCAGTTTGATTAGCTTCTAAGACATGCGCTTTAATGCCATGTTCTCGAGCTAAATGTAGGGCACAAGACAGGCCAGTATAGCCAGCGCCAATAATGGCAACATCAACATCAAGATCCGCAATCACTGCGCCATCATGTTCAGGAGCTATGCCTGATACATTTGCCCAATAACTTTCGGGGTAGGCTTCATTACAGCCCGGAGATAAATCATGCAATGGATCGTACATTTTCACTTCCAAATTTTTTAAATTTTTTTTAAGCGCGCGCGCTTAAAGTATCTCAGAAAAAACAGTACAATACTGTAATGACTAACTCAATAAAAACAAAATCATGAGCATAACGCTTAACTATCAACACTTAACACCTGCTGACTTTGACCTTGTTATTCAATTAGCTACTGAGGTTCACGGTGAGGGTTATATTGATAAAACAAGTATGCAAGCTTGGTATGAAAAAGGCATTAAAAATAACATAAACGCTAGTTTTGTCGTTTATCATAATAAAAAATTAGTCGGATTTAGAATTACTTATGCTGCACAACAGTGGCAGATAGATAAATGGTGTTCAACTGAACTCTGGCCAGTACCTGCTGAACAAGTTTGCTATTTCAAATGTAATACGGTTGATGAGCACTATCGCGGCCACGGCGTTGGTGGTGAACTTTTAAAACGCTCAATTATCGCAACTAAAGCCCAAGGAGCACTGGCTGGTGTTAGCCATTTATGGAGACCAAGTCCGGGCAATAGTGCCGTCAAATACTTTACTAAATGCGGAGGCATATTAATTAAAGATCACCCAGACCGCTGGCATGAAATCAGCTTAGCTGGCTATGATTGTCCGATATGTCATCATGACTGTCATTGCGAAGCTGCAGAAATGATGATTATTTTTCAATAGGCCTTGATAGACTCTTTTGCAACGGGCCCAGTGAGCAAAAGTATATTGGTTATTAGTGTCACTAATAACCAATATACTCCAGACAATTAGCCAAATATTTTACGTAATATTGAAGGCTTTTCTATCACTTTATCAATAACTAGTGGCGAACATTCTGGCAAGGCTTTAAAGCAAGATAAACTTGGAAATTCAACATCGAGTTTACCGTGTTCATAATCACCAGTCGCTGGATTAAAGCGATATTCTTTACTCCAGACCGTTATATTTTCAGTCACTTGATTAATCGCGTCCACCACATAAGCGACTTCTTTGTCTGATGTGGTAGGGTGAAACGACGCTCGGATCCAACCAGGCTTTTCAGCGTAATCACCTAAATCTATTTGCTGTGTTATTTTTGACGAGGTATCTTGATCAACATTTAAAAGAATATGGCCATAAGTACCCGCACATGAACAACCACCTCGAGTTTGCACGCCAAATTTATCATTTAGTAGCCGCACAATTAAATTATAATGCGCGCCAGGTACATAAAATGAAACAATAGCGAGGCGATCACGAATATTAGGTTCAAGCATCACAACATGCTCATTTTTAGCTAAACTGTCCATCACATAGTGGGTAATTTCAGCTTCGCGTTGCTGTATATTTTCAACCCCCATCGCATCTTTTACTTTAATGGCTAAAGCGGCCTTAATGCATTGTAAAAACCCTGGTGTGCCACCATCTTCACGCATTTCTATATTATTAAAGAAACTATGCTTACCCCAAGGATTGGTCCAGGTAACTGTACCTCCGCCGGGATGATCTGGCACTTTGTTTTTATAAAGCGCTTTATTAAACACCAACACGCCAGAACTACCAGGACCACCTAAAAATTTATGCGGCGAGAAGTAAATAGCATCTAACGCTTGTTTAGGGTTACTTGGGTGCATGTCGATATCAACATAAGGGGCAGAAGCGGCAAAATCGACGAAGCACAAACCGCCATGTTGGTGCATAATTTCAGCAAGTTGATAATAAGGGGTTTTTATACCCGTAACATTTGAACAGGCAGAAAATGAGCCTATTTTTACCGTCCTGTCTTGGTATTTTTCTAACAACTGCGCTAAATGTTCTAAAGAAGGTAAGCCATTGCTATCTGGATCAACAATTTCAAGCGTCACATCACATTCATACCAAGACGTTTGATTAGAATGATGTTCCATATGCGTTATAAAAACTACAGGTCTGTCATTTTCTAAAAAGCTAACTTGCGCTTGCATGCGCTCAGGGATGCGCAAACCTAAAATACGTTGGAATTTATTGACCACCGCAGTCATACCTGCACCCGCCGTGATCAAAACATCATTATCGCAAGCGTTTACATGACGTTTAATGACATGTTGAGCATCGTGGTAGGCGTGAGTCATAGCACTACCGGTTAGATTAGTCTCAGTATGTGTATTAGCGACATACGGTCCTAATTCATTGGTAATGTAATCTTCAATCGGTTGATATAATCGGCCGCTGGCGGTCCAATCAGCATAAATAATATCAAGCGTTTGGCCATTAATTTTATGCTGTAGATTTTGTCCAATAACATGGTGCCGAAATGGCAAAAAATAACTTTCCAATGACATACTAGCTAGCTCTTAATTTTCTATAATAAAAACATACTAGCACCATTCGACTTTTGAACAATATAAAACTAACAAAACAACATTAATAGCAAAATAAATCTAAAATAAAAGAAAATAAAGGACATACTTACCAATAACGGTATATCTACAGCCAAATATGAAAATAAATTTTAGTAATTTAGCTATATTGAAATGATTTCCTCAAAGTGACAAAAAATCACTACATTTTAATCGCTAATTTGCCAATTAATAACGCTTTTATTTTGCGTTTGTAACCAAGTATTTGCTTTAGAAAAGTGCTGACAACCAAAAAAGCCACGATAAGCAGAAAGTGGTGAGGGGTGTGGACCACTTAAAACAAGGTGTTTTTGCTGATCAATATTTTTACCTTTTTTCTGCGCATGACTGCCCCAGAGTACAAATACACAACCGTCATTGTGCCGATTTAGTTCTGCAATAATTTTATCGGTAAAAGTTTCCCAGCCTAATTTCGCGTGAGAATGTGCTTGCCCTTGCTTAACGGTAAGCACGGTATTTAGCAACAAGACTCCTTGCTCAGCCCACTCAGTTAAGTAGCCATGCTTTGGGGTAATAAAGTCCGTTATATCTTGGCTAAGCTCTTTATATATATTGACTAATGAAGGCGGAACTTTAATACCTTTACGGACCGAAAAAGCCAAACCATGCGCTTGCGACTCACCACTTTTACCTAAGCCATGATATGGATCTTGACCTAGAATAACCACTTTCACATCGGACAAATCAACCGTAGAAAAAGCGCTAAAAACATCTTCTTCAAGAGGGAACACAACTTCACCATTCGTTCGTTGTTGAGCAACTGTTTTGGATAATTGTTGAAAGTAATCTTGTTGTTGCTCATGGGCAATTATTTTTTGCCATTGAGGCTTTAATGTTGTCATAAAATTTTGTGCATCATGTATTTAATATCATGCTTATATTATGCGGTATTTCCTGCATGAATGTCATCGGTAGATACTGAGTATTTACCTGGAATAAAACACTGAGAAGCCATGTGAACATGGTGGTTGTCTATTTGACGGCTTAAATGCAGAGCTACAGCGAACAATCATTAAAGAGTGCACGTTATTTTCCTGTAGGTTGAGGTTGAGCTTCAGGCCATCATGCTCAATAATTCATTGACGCTGTAAAAGTTTATTTTTAACGAACAATCAAACGAAAAAAAGGCAGTAAAAACTGCCTTTTATAATGAACCTGATATTTTCAACGAGCAAGGTACTATGCCATTAAGTAAGCTCTAAGCTCGGCAAAATCAGTGGTACTTGTAGTAGATAAAATAGTTTCACTAGCACAATCGGCAAGCTCTTTTGGTAAGCCTATTGGTTGTCCTAAAGTACTTTCAACAATATCTTTAAATTTCGCTGGATGAGCGGTACCCAAAAACACACCGAATTCAGCATCAGTGGCATTATATTGCAATGCTCTGTAAGCCACTGCCGCATGAGGCTCACTTATGTAGCCAAGTTTTGCCAACTGGATCATAGACATTTGAGTTTGCTCTTCATCGATCGATACAGAACTAACGCAGTCTTGCTCAACTAAGCCGGCTTGTAGCATATGCTCAACACGTGGCCAGTTGTTAGGGTTACTAACATCCATAGCGTTAGAAATAGTTGCTACTGTGTCATTAGGGGTCCATTCGCCAGTTTGTAAGTAGCGAGGCACTGTGTCGTTGGCATTTGTTGCCGCAATAAAACGCTTAATCGGTAAACCTAATGCTTTAGCAAATAGTCCGGCGGTTAAGTTACCAAAATTACCACTTGGAATTGAAAAAACAATATCTTTTAAGGCATCATTACCTTTTTGGCGATAAAGTTGCGCAACCGCTTCAAAGTAATAACAAATTTGCGCTAATAAGCGACTAATGTTTATTGAATTCGCAGAGTTTAATCCGATAGTTTCTTTCAGTTCTTTATCTTCAAAAGACTGTTTAACTAGCGACTGACAATCATCGAAAGTGCCTTCTACCGCGATAGTTCTAATATTACCACCTAAGGTAGTAAACATTTTTTCCTGCAATAGGCTGATTTTTCCTTTCGGATATAAAATGACGACATCGATGTTATCAATACCATGAAATGCATGGGCAACCGCAGCGCCAGTATCACCCGATGTTGCCGTTAAAATAGTCACTTTTTTATTTTCACTGAACGCCTGTAAACATTTAGCCATAAAACGTGCGCCAAAGTCTTTAAAAGCCAGTGTTGGACCGTGGAATAATTCTAATATTGCACGTTTTTCACTGATAGGCTGTATTTGCGCTGGAAAATTAAAAGCATCGGTTACAATTTCAGTTAACTGTACTTCAGTTAAGTCTTCACTCACAAATGGGTATAACACCTTAACGCTGCGCTCAACCATAGGCAGCGCAAGTAAGGCTTCAATATTATCAAAACGAGGCAATTCTTCAGGGAAAAACAACCCTTGATTACGCCCTAAACCTTGCTTTACCGCACCAGCAAAACTGACTTGTTCATCGTTCTCTTTTAAATTATAAAATTTCACACTAATTTCCTATATAGGTTTAATCTCGTGCCTGCAAAGCAAAAGATTGAATTTTTACTCTGGTAAACTGACTGCACCTTGAGCATCAGCTCGACAAATATGCACAAATCCTTCACTTGCGCCGGACGGTGATATTTGCAAATAATTGTTGTTCAACCAATGGGCAAACTTTTCAGCTTTTGCTGCATCGTCAGTAACACAAAATAGCGTTGGACCTGAGCCCGAAATACCAACAGCTAAGCAACCCGCTTGCCTTAAGTAACTTACTGCATCGCTATAACCAGGTAAAATTGTTTTTCGATAAGGTTCAGCCACTACATCAGTCAATACCGAGAATGCCTGCACCTTATCACCGCGATGACAAGCGTCGACAAAGGTCGCTAAATTCTGTCCAAAGCTAATCAAATCTGCTCGCGAATAAGATGTTGGCAATATATCTCTTGCCGCTTTGGTTGATACTTCAATCCCTGGATATGCCATAACAAAATAGCAATCTTCAAATTGCGGTAAATTACGGGCAATTATATCTGGGTCTGGCACCATTAACTGCATACCACCTAAAAAACACGGTGCAACATTATCATAGTGTAGACTACCACTAATTTTTGCTTCCATTTGCCCCATCATTTTTAACAGTGCTCGCTGCGAAAAGCTAAACTGATGGTATTTTTCATAAAAAGCATTTAAACCAGCAATTGCCGCCACGACAGAACAAGCACTAGAGCCTAAACCGCTACCTACTGGCATACGTTTATCTAAGGTGATTTTGACTTCAGCAATAGTTTGCTTACTGGCAAAGAGCTCTTTATTAAATAAAAGTAAACAATCCCAAACAATATTTAGCTTAACATCGCTTGGTAACTTATTTGCAAAATTACCAATTACCTCTAACTGGTCGCCGTCATTACTATGTGTAACCGTAACAACATCACCTAATAATGTACCGTCGACGGGCTTAACTGCTAAACCTAAAACATCAAAACCAACATTAACATTGCCAATTGATGCTGGTGCAAATACTGAAACACTCATTAGTGCTGTTGCTCCCAAGCTAACGTTCTTAACACGTCACCGAAAACACCCGCTGCGGTAACTGCAGCACCAGCGCCATAACCACGTAAAACGAAAGGTAACGGTTGATAATAACGACTATGAACCGCTAAGGCGTTTTCGCCATCTTTAATACTATAGAGTGGATGATCTACGCCGACAGCTTCAATAGCCACCTGACACTTTCCATCAACAATATTACCAATGTATCTCAACACTTTACCTTCTGCTTTAGCTGCATTGATACGCTCAGCGAATGCCTGATCTAACGATGGCAAATTACTCATAAAGGTTGCTACGTCGCCACTAGCGTCAAATGAATCGGCTAAGACGGGTTCGATTTCAATGTCAGTTAACTCTAACGGCATACCTGCTTCTCTAGCCATGATAAGTAGCTTACGCGCTACGTCCATACCACTAAGATCATCGCGAGGATCAGGTTCAGTAAAGCCCTGTTCTTTTGCTAACGTTGTTGCTTGAGATAAAGTCATACCCTCATCGAGTTTACCGAATATATACGATAAAGAACCTGATAATACGCCCTCAAATTTTACCAGCTCATCACCCGCTTTTAGCAAGTTTTGCAAGGTATCAATAACCGGTAAGCCTGCGCCAACCGTTGTTTCATATAAAAAGCGACGGTTAGTTTTTTGAGCTGCCGTTCGTAATGCTTGATAATATTCCCAAGAATCTGTGTTCGCTTTCTTATTAGGCGTTACCACATTAAAGCCGGCTTCTAAATAATCAACATATTGCAAAGCAAGCGCTTCGTTAGAAGTACAATCAACTAATACAGGATTAATTAAATGGTTTGCACGAACAAAGTTTTTAATATTTTCAACGGTAACCGGCAAGGCTTCTTGATCTAAGTTTTCTTGCCAATTAGCAACATCGATACCTTCACTGTTAAACACCATACCTTTACTGTTAGCCAAGCCATAAACTTTCAGTGAAATATTATCTGTTGTAAGTTTTTCCTGCTGACGGGCTATTTGAGCCAGTAGCTCGCTACCGACAACACCACAACCAACCAAAAATACATCTATTGTGGGCTTGTGAGAAAAGAAGTTTTGATGACTAACTTTCATCGCGTCTGTACACTTTCTGCTTTCGATAACCACAGAAATACTACGCTCTGAGGAGTCTTGAGCTATGGCAACAACATTCACACGTGCTTGAGCAAGTGAACTGAAAAATTTAGCCGCAACACCTTGTTGATGATGCATACCATCGCCAACTAAAGACACAATGGATAATTTATGCGTTAACGTTAACGGCTCTAACAAACCGTTTAACAATTCTAATTCGAATTCTTCTTGTAAGCTTTGCTCGGCTTTATCAGCATCAGACGAATAAATACAAAAACTAATACAATATTCACTTGAAGACTGGCTGATTAAAATCAAAGAGATGTTTTCACGACTCATGGTAGCAAAAACCCGACTCGCCATACCGACCATACCTTTCATACCAGGGCCAGAAACATTCACCATGGTTAAGTCATCTAAGTTTGAAATAGCTTTAACACGCTTTTGCTGATCATTTTCATTAGCGATTAACGTTCCTGCTGCTTCAGGATTACCGGTATTTTTAATCAAACATGGAATGTGATGCTGAGCAATAGGACCGATTGTTTTTGGATGTAAAACACTCGCACCAAAATAAGATAGCTCCATCGCTTCTTGGTATGATAAATAATCTAATAATTGCGCTTCTTTTATTAAGCGAGGATCTGCGTTATATACACCGTCAACATCCGTCCAAATTTCGCAATATTCGGCCTCACTACAAACTGCTAATACTGCAGCAGAGTAATCTGAACCATTGCGACCTAATGTTGTAATATTACCAAGGCTATCAACACCGATAAAACCTGGCATAAGGGCAATCGTGTTAAGTTCGTTATAAACATGCTGAAATCTTTCTTTACATAACACTAAGTCTGCTACGGCATTCATCGAAACATCATTGGTGCGGAGAAATTTTTCGGGTTCAATAACACTCACTTCGATTGCATCAGCTGACAATACTGATTGCAAAAGTGCCACACTCAAACGCTCACCTATGCTAATAATACGTGCACGCACATGTTCAGGACAAAATGACAGTAGGGTTGCACCATGCAAGTATCGACTTAATTGATGTTCCCAAGTCGCGAGTACTTGCTCACTGTGTTGCGAGCAAAAATTCGGTAATCTCGCCGATAAGTCCTGAATAATATTTTCAATAGCGTGTTTAAAATGCAATAAGTCACTTTGCAGTTTTTCTTCATTAGAGATATTTTCTGCCATCGCCACTAAATGATTAGTAACGCCTTGTGGCGCAGAAACGACTATCGCAAGTCGAGACAACTGACTTTTGTTTTTGATAATGTTCGCCACTTCAATAAAGCGCTGGCCCGAAGCCAAAGACGAACCACCAAACTTTAATACACGCATTTTTACCCCTTAAACTCTAAATATAAAAAAAGCCCGTAACCTAAATGGTCACGGGCTTTATAAAATTGCTAAATTCTACACGTCAGCCAATGACCACCATCCCGGTGAGGGTGGTAGTGGTGATAATAATAATGTTGCGACGTTGTAGAATATTCATGAGGTATAAAGTGCCTGATATGAATT
Organism: Cognaticolwellia beringensis; assembly: GCF_002076895.1. Lineage (NCBI taxonomy): Bacteria > Pseudomonadati > Pseudomonadota > Gammaproteobacteria > Alteromonadales > Colwelliaceae > Cognaticolwellia > Cognaticolwellia beringensis. Next base: position 2,765,365 of record NZ_CP020465.1, on the reverse strand, counting down.
TTTCTGTCAACTGCTTTTTATGAATAAAAAAAACTAATATATGTATAAAAGTTAGGAAGATTGCATATTTGATAAAAATATTCAGGAAACTATAGTTTTTTACGCTACACAAACTCGGTTACGGCCTGCCCCCTTCGCTTTATATAATGCTATATCGGCATGACTTATCAGACTCTCATAACGGGCGTCAGCTTCATCCATAACAGCAACACCAATACTGACAGTAACACGAATCATTTGGTCTTGATAATGAATAGCATTACCTTCAATGGTTTTACGTATACGCTCTGCAACATCTTTAGCCCCTTTTAGGTCAGTGTTTGGCAATATCACCGCAAATTCTTCACCACCATAACGGCCAAACAAATCGCCCATTCGGAGCATTTCATTAATGGCTTTTGATGTATCAATTAACACTTTATCTCCACCTTGATGACCATAGGTGTCGTTCAATAATTTAAATTCATCTAAATCTAGCATTACTAATGCGAGAGTTTGTTTGTAGCGCTGAGCTCGAGAAAATTCAGCGGCTAAACATTCTTCCCAATGTTTACGATTAAAAGCTTGGGTCAAACCATCTACACGACTTGCTAAAGCTAGTTCTTGCAAAACTTTGTTTAATTGAGTTTGGTAATGACAAACATCAGTAACATCTTCAATTAAAATACATATACGCTCAACTTCACCTTCAACCTCAAGAGGTAAAAAAGTACAGTTTTGTGCCATAAAGTCACTGTCTGTTGTTATAGGGCGAGAATGCGAAAGCTCAAATAGGTGATGACGTTGCTCCCAGCCACAAAAAGACTGGTTTTTTAATTGGATAACACTCGATAATTTACGTTCAAACCACTTTTTAGGTAACTCTGGAAAAACAGCAAAGATACTTTTGCCGACCACTTGTTTGTCGCTTTTGTTGGCATGCACTTCCAGAAATCGATTCCACATAAGAATATTAAAATTTTTATCTAGAATTAAAATCCCTGTATTTAAGCGATTTAAAATATCATTACAAAGCGTGTCTAACATCTTTAAAAGTCTGCCAGTATTCGATCAATAACAGTTTTAATATTAGTAATCGCTTCTTCAGGGATAAGAAGCACCATATCGCAATTAAATGAATAGTCAGTTACTTGATAACTAATTTTAACCTTTAGTGCATAATCCCAATTAAAAGATTGCTGTTGTAAGTGCTCGTTTACCTTGCTCAAATTAGTCGATAACAACCTAGGGGCACTATATGACATCTGGTTATCTATTTGTCTGGCAAACACATTTAAGAATGTGGTGGTTAAAATAGAACTTAAATCTATAATTTGCTCGTCAAATGATAGCTCATCGGCTTCATAACCGAGTAAGTCAGCCAAACGGTTTGAATCTAGCGGTTGATACATCAATAGTGCTTCACCACGAATACCTTCATAACCAAAAAAACCTTGGCTAACAATTGCCGTTGCTTTTAAGTCATGGTTAAGGCTGTCAAATAAATGTTCTGATCGCACTTGCTCTATACTCGGCACTCTTAAATACACAAAGGTATCTAAATAGCGTGCAAGTTGATCGCTTGCTTGACCCATGGCGACATTAATCAACTCTTGTAAACAATCGTGTTGATCTTCAGTTAAGTCAGATGCATTCATAGGAAACCATGATTTCTTAAGTGTTCATTTAATGTATCTAATTCTATAGGTTTACGCAAAAATGCTTTTGCACCTAACTCCAATACTCGATTTTGCATTTCAGGTTGAATATCTGCTGAAATAACAAACACAGGTACATTAATACCTTCATCTTTCAACGCTTTTAATACGCCCAAGCCATCAATAATTGGCATGGTCAAATCAAGAAATAGAATATCAATATTTTGACTGCGTAAAATATCTAGTGCTTCTTGACCGTCTTTGGCTAATTGCACATTTATTGATAGGTTCTCGGGAAGGCTTCTAAGTACTTGCTTTCTGGCTAAGTTAGAGTCATCACAAATAAGAACATTTGTACTCATTTGGCGCTATTCCTTAATTATTTTTTTTATTAACACCCAATTTACCTTAAATTTGTTCTGCTGTTAATTGCTAATGCTGATAAACGCCACATTTTTCCATTTTAAGGTTTTAAAATATACGTCAAGGGCATCTTTAAATCTAAATATATTGCAAAAAATAAGCTGCAGAAATGAGGCTGTGTTGATATATTCACATTCACGGCTAAACGCAGAAATGAGATATTCACCTATCAATTTAAAGAAGTTAGAAGCAATTTAAAGAAGTTAGAGGGGCTATTTTATGCGTAACGTAAAATGGTCAAATATAGGGCATTTATTTTAATAACTTGTTGTTCAGGACAATAGCCTCACAATCATGAAAAAATTGTCAAAAAACCTGTAAACTGCAAAGCTACTTAATAATGCAATACTCGGTTATTTTAATGCCTATAAATGTTCAGATAATGAGTGATATTGCTATTATGCTAGCTATAAATTTATTAATAACTCATTTATTAATAACTCAATAATGGTTACAGACATAGTAGCAGACAATAGATAAATACATATCGCCTTCCAACTGTAGTGAGTTAATTTCATATTTATCCCCTTATGCCAATACTACCAAGTGGCTGTTTGCACATATTGATACTAGTGGACTCTAATCGTTTTATTATTTTTTTAATTCGTAAAAAAGTAAATATACCAAGCAGGTCTCGTGCCAACTAGTTAAATTAAAAGTAATGATTATTGCTTAGATATGAGAGAGGTAGCTTTGGATATTAGTGTTACGCAAGCAAAGGGTTACAACCATTTCAGGTAGGGTTGATGTTCTTGCATCCAACTTTTGGCGCTTTGATATTCAGGGCAATATACGGCAACTAATTGCCAAAATTTTGTCGAATGGTTCATGTGTTTGATATGACATAACTCATGAATTATGACATAGTCAACCACCCAAGTCGGCAGCATTTTCAATAAGTAATTAAAGCTTAATTCGCTACGACTATTACAACTTCCCCAGCGTGCTTTATATTTTCTCACTTTAAACGATGACGCATATAGCGACATTTGGTACGAAAAATTGATAAGATTTTGCTGAATATAATCTTCAATTTGCGCTTTAAACCAGCCTTCAATTTGCGATTTAACTTTCGTTACCGTAAGTTCTGAGTGCAAACTGTATGATGCATAACGAGAATTAAGCACCACGGTTAAGCTTAGATCCTGCTTATTATGAATAACATTTTTCTGCCCATAAGCAATGATAATATTGTGCGGCAAACCATCAATATAGATTGAAGGTTTGTTTTGGGTATTTTCATCGCTAAGTTGTTGGGTAAAAGTAGGGTTTAATAAGGTATTCTGCTGTTGTTCTGCAACCTTTTGTTTTAGCCAAAGCAATTTTGATTGTATAAGGCTTTCAACGTACGCCGTTTTAACAAACTTTGGTGCCCTAACAATAATTTGTGCATTGCTTACTTGTAAGGCAATAGTTTTTCTACGCGCGCTTCGTATTAGCTGATATTCCAAAACACCACCATAAAAAATTAACAATTAACAATTAACAATTAACAAATGGAAGAATAACCTCGATTAGGGATAAACAAGGTTAAACGCTAGCTAACTGTTCACTTACCTGCATCGAAATATAAGTTAAGCTACCACAGGTTTAGTTTTGCTACTTGCTTTAGCGCTAGGCGATTTAGCCTTTTTTACTTTCTCAGTTGTATTCACACTGTCGGCTTCAACAACCTCATCCGCAACTTCGGCTTTAGTCTTTTTCGGGCTACTAACAACGGCTTTAGTGTTCGTTACTTTAGCTTTTTTAGCTTGTAAAGCAACAAGCACGTCATCACGATTTTGGGCTAAATAGACACTGAGTTCTTCACGAATACTTTCAGAAAGCTCGACAGGTGCTTGTTCAAACATTTCAGATAAGTTATCTGCCATATCAAGCATTTTATCATATTCGTCTGCGGCTTTTTTATCCATGAATGTTTCTACCTCCACACCTTGTCTTATGACGACAAATCGACTCTCAACTGCCATTGTTATCCCTTATTTACTATTTACCAAATTCAATTCATTACCACCCAACTAAAAAGCATACCTATTTTAAAAGATACCTTTTCAGGCCAGTAAAGACTGTACATATTACCAGTATCATACCCTGATTTTCTAAAATTGCCAGAAAATGTTAGCTGCCACCATAAATTTCATGTGTTCTATCGTACGATATATGACATTACTATACGATAATGTTTCAAAGTACATGCTTAGATGTAAGAGTTATTGTCATCAAATCTGTTTACTATGAAAACTTTATATAATAAAAACAATAAAATATCATAGATATCATCTTCCACTGCTAGTGATTAACTTTTACATTCCGTCCGTTCTTCTTTACAACTTTTTATCGCTAATACGTCACTATTAATGTGTACACAGCGTAAATGTGTACACAGCGTAAATGTGTACACAGCGTAAATAAACTTTTAATTGTATATGGAGAGTCAAATGAACACATTCAAATTATTCACTACTACCGCGATGACCTGTTCAGTTTTATCAATTGTAAGCTTTAGTAGCTATGCCATGGATAAACATATTGAAACAGCCCTTATTGACGTTTGTAAATCTACATTAACTAATAACGTTACTAAGTATCAAAAAACAGCTGATTCTTATAATTTACGAAACAAAATAGTCGCAATGAAGGTGATGTGTAACGGCGAAGACATTATCACTTTTGCCCAAAAATATGGCGCAAATAAAACAGCAGCACGTTTAGAGGGCAGTATTAGCGGTAAGGTTAATATTATTGATGTTGCTGCGATTGAAAAAATAAATGTTAATTTTCAGTTATAAAATTTAAGGAGGTCGGCATTAAAAGTCATAATTTAACATCACAGGTACTCAATTTTGAAGCTGAGTACCTAGTTGATGTTATTTTTATAGCTAATGAAATCAAACTTAGTAAATGCTTACTTTAACTCTTTAACTCTTTAACTCTTTAACCCTAAAGGTACGCCCTTTTAGCTTGCCGTGCGTTAACTTATTTAACGCTTTTCTCACCACTGATTTATCTACAGCTACATATGCCCAGTTAGCGCCTAATTGAATTTTACCCACTTGTTCAAATGTTATACCATTTTCACCGGTAAGTGCGCCGACAATATCGCCTGGTCTGACTTTTTGTTTTTTACCGCCATCGATTTGTATCGTCGCCATTTTTGGCGTAAATACATCCCGATCTAAAGCCTCACTGCTCGGTAATTCTTCACCTTCAATAGTTCGCTCTAAATAATCTTCCAATAAGCCAATTTTGTAGCTATCTTTTTTATTAAATAATGAAAAAGCATAACCAGTGCTACCTGCACGACCGGTGCGACCAATGCGGTGAATATGAACCTCACTGTCATGAGCAATATGATAATTAAATACCGCATCAAGCGCTTCAATGTCTAAACCACGCGCGGCAACATCAGTCGCAACCAGTATTGAGGCACTTTTATTGGAAAAGCGCACTAATGTTTGATCACGGTCTCTTTGTTCCAAATCACCATGTAATGCTACAACACCAAAACCATAAGCAGCCAATTTATTCGCTACATTCTGCGTTTCTATTTTGGTATTACAAAATATTACGCTCGACTCGGGTTGATGGGTTAGCAGCAGTAATCGGATAGCCGTTAGGCGATCTTCATCATTCTCCACCTGATAAAAATGCTGTGAAATAGTACTACTTTCATGGCTTGACTCTACTTTAATCACTGCGGGTGTTTGCAAATAGCTATTCGCTATTTTTTGAATTTGTTGCGGGAACGTCGCACTAAATAATAACGTTTGTCGCTGCTTTGGCATTTTAGCAACTATGTTATCTAAAGCGGCCTGAAATCCCATATCCAGCATGCGATCAGCTTCATCTAAAACCAGGGTATCCACATGTTCTAATGATAAAGTTCCACGTCCTAAATGATCTTCTATTCGACCTGGTGTGCCAACAATAATATGCGCGCCATGCTCTAATGAACCTACTTGTGGGCCAAACGGTGTACCACCACATAAGGTGAGTACTTTTATGTTATGAACCGCTCTTGCCAGCTTTCTAATTTCTTTCGCTACTTGGTCGGCTAATTCGCGTGTAGGGCATAGTACCAAGGTTTGAATTCTAAACTTTTTAACTTGTAGTTTATTCAAAAGGCCAAGACCAAATGCCGCTGTTTTGCCTGAGCCGGTCTTACCTTGGGCAATGACATCTTGTCCCGCTAAAATAGCCGGTAGGCTTTTAGCTTGTATTTCTGTCATCTCATGGTAACCAAGTGATGAAAGGTTATCTAAAATTGCGGGTTGTAAGCTAAGTGATGAAAATTTGCTGTCGCTCAACGTCAAAGTCCTAACGTAAAAAATAATTGCCGCTATTTTACACGCTTTCGCTCACGCAAACACAGCTTTACGAAATTATATTATTAACCGCAGTTTAATAAGGAAAAGTCGGGTTAACTAGCCAATAAATACATCAGCATTGTCGCTAAAGCTTGCGGTGATTCTAACGGTAACATATGCCCCGTATTAGTAACCTCTTCCAGCACAATGTTATTCGCGCTATGTAGGTTTTGTTTCAATTCTTGTCTCAATGAAACAAGATCAACTAAGTTATCTTCATCGCCAACAAGAAACGTAACAGGTAAGGTTAACTGCGTTAATAAAGCTAATAAATTGGGTCGGTGCATAGAAACACAAAGCTGATGTAATAACACGTCAACGCCAAGTTCACGATCCATGGCAACAATGACTTGCTTTATATCTTGATAACACTGGGGATTAAATTGCTTAATATTTGGGTGGAGTAAATCATCGATTCGCTTATTGGGAATCCCAAAATAACCTCGCTGATTTATCCAATCGATTGTTCGTTTACGTTGTTTAATTTCCGTTAATGGCAAGTTTTTCGGAAAGTTAGACACGATTAATAAGTGCTTTAGTTTATTTTCAAGCTTTAACGCGATGGCACTCGCTATGTAACCGCCCAATGAAAAACCGACTAAGATCGCCTCATTGTCAACAACTTGGCCTGATAGTGAACTTACAACCTCATCCATACTGCCACTACTTGGGATCACCAAAGGTATTAACTGATAATCTTGAGGATATTGCTGACGCAGTAGCTGCCAAGCAGGCAGCCATAACTGTTGATTACACATAGTGCCAGGAATAAAATAAATGGTTTTGGACAAGAGTTACAACCTGCTATTTTTAACTATTTTGCATAAATTATTATGCAAAATAACGCTCAAACAAACGAATATTAACTATTTCTCCGGCCTTTACTCGGCCTTGCTCAGCAGGTAAAACAATATAACAATTTGCCGACGCGATACTGGTTAAAATACCGGAGCCTTGACTGCCTGTACTATTTACCACCAATTCGCCATTATTATTATAAGAAATGACCCCGCGTTGAAAGTCCATCCGCCCTGGTGACTTTCTTAAATCTGTCAGCGTTTTGGCTTTTAACTTTATTGGGGGTACGGCAAGGCAGTTCTGTAGTTTTATCAACGCGGGTATGGCTAATAAATCAGCGGTTACCATAGCGGAGACAGGGTTGCCCGGTAAGCCGAAAAACACACTATTAGGCAGTTTACCAAAAGCAAAAGGCTTGCCTGGTTTCATTGCGATTTTCCAAAAGGCAATCTCACCGATTTGTTCAAGCACGAGTTTAGTATAATCTGCGTCACCTACTGAAACTCCTCCAGAGGAAATCACTGCATCTGCTAATGCATCGGCTTGAATAAATGCCTCTCTAATAGCCGCTTCATCATCAACGATAACGCCAAAGTTAATCACATTAACATTGAGGTTTTCTAACATTCCAGCTAGCGCATAACTGTTACTTTCAAAAATGTCACCGCTACCTAGCGGTTCGCCTAATGCTTTTAGCTCATCACCGGTAGCAATTAGCGCGACATTCAGTTTTCGAAATACCGTTAACTCCTGAATACCAAGTGAAGCTAACACGCCAATATCGATAGCCGATAAACGCCGACCTTTGCTAAAAACCACCTGATTTTTATTAATATCTTCACCGGCATAACGAACATGGTCACCCAGCTCACGTGGTGCTTCAAACTTAACGCTGTTATCTACTACCTGACAATTTTCTTGCATTTCTACCGTATCGCAATCAGCAGGTATTTTTGCACCTGTCATAATACGAATGCACTCACCTTTACCACAAGCACCTTCATAAGGCTGCCCTGCCATTGATCGGCCGACTAAAATCAAACTTGAGTGTTGAGCTAAACTAGCGTGAGCAAAAGCGTAACCATCCATAGCCGAATTATTATGTGGAGGGACATTAATTGGGCTAGTTATATCTGTCGATAAAACTCTACCTAGGCTTTCGGTTAAGGTAATACTTTCAACTTCAGTGATAGGGGTAATACCAGCAAGCATCGTTTCTAAAGCTTGTTCAAAAGGCATTAATCCAGGCGTAGAACAACAATCAACCATAATAAACCATCCAATTTCATTGTATTTTCTATTTTTCAGCTATCACTTAAGCGCATTAAGGTAGCTTGATTTAAATATTTTCATCTTCATTTGGTTAGCAAATTATCACAATAATATTGACATTATTGAACATCATTTAATATAACCAAGGTCTTTATCTGTTATAGTGCTAACAATCATACTATGCTAATAGTTATATGATATAGAATATTATTTTTCGCCGAGCTATCTTAGCTAAATTCGTTGCTATGCAACCAACATGCTCTTTTAGCCGTAAACCAAATTTAATTTTTGAGTTTGCCAGGGTTAACAAGGAAACTTGTTTGCCTCCCGACTTTGGAAAGGTGACATGTTAACAGACAACTTCGGTCGCAAGTTTTATTACTTGCGCCTATCAATCACTGACGTATGTAATTTTAGTTGTAGCTATTGCTTACCCGATGGCTATCAGTGTGATAACGACAGAAAATTTCTCACACTGCCTGAGATTACCCGTTTAGCTTCAGCGTTTTCTTCTATGGGTACGGAAAAAATCCGTATTACTGGTGGTGAGCCCTCTTTACGTAAAGACCTACCTGAAATAATTGCTCGATGTAAGCAAACTCCTGGTATTAAAAAGGTCGCTATTACTAGCAATGGTTACAAACTTCCTGAGCACTTGCCTGCTTGGCTAGATGCCGGCATTGATGCCATCAACATTAGTATTGATACGCTAGACCCACGACAATTCCATGCTATTACTGGCCACGATAAGCTCAAACATATCCTCAAAGGTATTGATATGGCGGTTGCGGCAGGTAATACAACAGTTAAAGTCAATACGGTATTGATGCGTGAATACAATGGTTACGACATTGCCAGTTATTTAGCTTGGTTAAAAGACACACCCATTACTTTACGCTTTATTGAATTAATGCAAACGGGCGATAATAAAGAGTTTTTCGATGCTCAACACGTTCAAGGTTCGCGCATAAAGCAAAACTTGATCCTGGATGGTTGGCTACCGGTTATTAATGACAAAGCGGCAGGGCCAGCACAAGAGTTCTATCACCCTGACTATGCTGGTAAAGTTGGCTTAATCATGCCTTATTCGAAAGATTTTTGTAATACCTGTAATCGCTTACGGATAAGTGCCATTGGTAAATTACATTTGTGTTTATTTACCGAGCAAGGCTTATCGCTAAAAGACTACTTGCAAACTGATGATGTAGAACCTCTAAAAGCCGCTATCAGCAATATGCTGACCGACAAAAAACAAACCCATTTTTTACACGACAAGCTCACTGGAGCGACAAAAAATTTAGCAATGTTGGGTGGTTAATGAGTGCAGATAACACATTATTTCAGCCTTGCTTAGGGGTGGTTTTAGCGGGTGGTAAATCTTCCCGAATGGGAGAAAACAAAGCTAATTTACAGCGCGAAGCACAAGACATGCTAAGTTATAGCAAGTCTGTGCTCAAGGGTGCTGGCAGTTCACACGTGATCGTCAGTGGTGGTGAAAAAGGTATTGACGATCTCGTTGCTAATATGGGCCCACTAGGTGGTATTCAAAGCATTATCGAACAATTCAAACCTAAAGCATTGCTAATTTTACCCGTTGATTTACCTTTAATGACCTCAGGTGAGCTCGCAGCACTAAAGCAAGTTGGAGAATTGAGTCAACGCGCATGTTATTTTATTGATAATTATCTCCCCCTGTATTTACCAGTAAATGCTTTTGTTGAACAGTTTTTTCAACAATCATTATTTCGAGTACAGGCTCAAGCCGTCTCTAAAAAAACCACCGGTAAACGCAATTTATCAGGCCCTTCTGTGCGAAGTTTATTAGCGCAAATTCCGTATAAGGTGATTGAGCCTAAAAACGAGCAGTGTTTATTTAACACCAATACGCCTGAGCAATGGCAACAGGCAAAACAATTATTATCTTTGCAAAGGAAATCTCATGTCTAGTATCTCTTCAATTCATTGCGGCGATGGTTTCGTCCCATTAAACATCGCGGTACTAACCGTTTCAGATACCCGAGAAGAACACAACGATACCTCAGGTCAGTCACTTGTTGAACGTTTACAAGCTGCAGGCCATAAATTAGCTGCTAAAGAAATTTCAAAAGACGATGTCTACCAACTACGTGCTGTAGTTTCTAAGTGGATTGCTGATGAAAATGTGCAGGTAATATTAACCACCGGCGGAACAGGCTTTACTGCTAGAGACAATACACCAGAAGCACTATTACCTTTATTTGACAAAGATATTGAAGGCTTTGGCGAAGTATTTAGAACGATTTCTTTAGCCGAAATTGGCACTTCGACCATTCAATCACGCGCCTTTGGCGGCATGGCAAACAGCACCGTTATTTTATCAGTACCTGGCTCAACCAATGCCTGTAAAACGGCTTGGGATAAGTTAATTGTCGAACAATTGGATGCTAGCCATCGACCATGTAACTTTGTTCCTCATTTAAAGTTTACATAACATTAATCTTTTCGATAGTACTTATGGCCAATTTAATGCTGAAGCACTTACCCAAGTTAGCACAAATATTCATTGCGCTGACTGTTATTTGGCTGGCCTTACAAACCAGCTACGTTTTTGCTGTTGACAAACAAAAGCAAACCAAGCCTTTACGTATTGCTGTAGCAGCAAATTTTGCTCCGGCACTTAAAATATTATTGGCTGATTTACCGAATAAAAACCAAATTAATTATCAAATTATCAGCGCGGCTACGGGTACGCTTTATCAGCAGATAAAACATGGCGCACCGTTTGATTTATTTTTATCCGCTGACTCAATCCGACCAGAAATGCTTGAACAAGAAAAGCTAATAATAAAGCACAGTCGTAAAACTTATGCTTATGGGCAAATTGCTTTATGGTCTGCCACCCAACCATTACAGAGTTTAAATGAACTGAGTCATTATACCGGTAAGTTAGCCATCGCCAATCCCGATACCGCGCCCTATGGCAAAGCGGCCCAGCAAGCCTTGCAACATTTATCGCTATGGCCGAAGTTAAAAAATCAATTAATCACCGGTATAAATATTAGCCAAACCTTTCAACAAGTTCGAAGTCAAGCCGTCCCTTTAGGCATAGTGGCGTATAGTCAATTAGTCATCAATAACTATCAAGGGATTATTATGCCGACTGCATATTATCAACCTATTGCCCAACAGCTAGTGATCGTAAAGTCTAGCCAACAAGTTGAAATTGCCCAACAAGTCAGTGACTTTATACTACAAGTAAGTAGCCAAAAAACATTACAAGCACTGGGCTACTTGCCGGTAAAGTCACCACGAGACAACATTCAGGTTAAGACACAAAATGACTGATCTTTCAGCTGACTTACTCGCCCTTGTTACCACCTTAAAAATGGCCGCGATTACCACCGTTATCCTGCTGTTATTAGGTACGCCAATGGCATGGTATTTAGCTAAATGGCAAAGTCGATTTAAAGTTTTTTTTGAAGCAATTGTAGCTTTACCCTTAGTATTGCCACCCACGGTATTAGGCTTTTATTTACTATTAGCGTTTTCACCGACTTCTTTACCCGGAGAGTTATGGCAAAGCGCTACAGGCAGCCAATTAGCTTTTAGTTTTAGTGCTATTGTTATTGGCTCAGTGCTTTATTCCCTGCCCTTTGTTGTACAACCATTACAAAAGGCTTTTGAACAACTGGGCGATCAGCACTTAGAAGCAGCAGCTATGCTCGGCGCAGGCCCGATAGATAGATTTTTTAGTATCGTTTTTCCCTTAACTAAAGCCAGCTTCATTACCGCTACCGTATTAGGTTTTGCACATACCGTAGGTGAATTTGGCGTGGTGCTAATGATAGGCGGTAATATTCCTGGAGAAACAAGAGTTTTATCAATCGCTTTATTCGATCATGTTGAAGCGTTTAACTATGCTAACGCCCACTTATTATCAGCTGGTCTACTTATTGCGTCATTATTACTGTTGTCTTTTGTATATCTACTAGGTAATAATTTTACCAGTAAGCAAAAGGACTTAGCAAAGTGATGAGCGATATGCCTGACGTTAACAACTCAAATCAACAACCTTATATCAAAACGATAGCCGACAAAAAGTCACTTGCTGAAAAGCCTAGCAGTACTATACCATCAGAATTATCTTTGGCATTTACCTTAGCGTTTAATAGTTTTTCAGTTTCGATTGAACAAACGATTAGCATCTCAGCCATTACCGGTATCTATGGCGACTCTGGTTCAGGTAAATCGACCTTATTACGGGTTATTGCCGGTCTTGAACACCGTGCAAATGGCCAACTATCGTTAAATGGCACAGCGTTACAAAATAGCGACAACAAGTGTTTTATTAAAGCTGAAAAAAGACAAATTGGCTTAGTTTTTCAAGACAGTCGTTTATTTCCGCACTTAACGGTTTATGAAAATTTAGCTTATGGCGCTAAACGGCAAAAAAACCGACAACTAACCATTGATAAAGTACTGACATTAACGCAACTAAACAAACTACAGCATCAAAATGTCACACAGCTTTCCGGTGGTGAAAAACAAAGAGTATCCATTGCTAGAGCATTATTAGCAGAGCCTAAGTTACTGTTATTGGATGAACCCTTTAGTGCCTTAGATAAAACCACTAAATCACAGATGTTGACCATTTTAAAAGCAATTCAACAACAACTTAAGCTTCCTATGCTTTATGTCAGTCACAGTTTAAGTGAATTACAATATATCGCCGATCAATTAGTGATAGTTTCAGCAGGGAAAATGAGTCAATCTGCCCCGATTCACCAAGCGATTCACGAGTTAAATAGCCGAGGCGAAACTAGCCCTAAAACGAGTTTATCATTAACAATCGTGGAGCATTTACCAGATTACGGTCTAACCCGTCTTTCACTGCCGACAATACAGAGCAGTAATCAAAGCAGCAATCACAGCAGCAATCACAGCATATATTCACCGATACTTGAGCAGACCAGCAACCCGCGCTTAATTGGTCAACAGCTACCTTTTATCATTTATGCACGCGATATTAGTATCAGTACAACAAAGCCTGAACACAGCTCAATTGTAAATCACTTACCGGCAACCATTACTGCAATTGACTACAGTAATACCAATGCGTTAGTAACGCTGAATACCGACGGGCAAAAGTTTTATGCTCAAATCAGTTTGTGGTCAACAAAACGCATGGCGCTTACCACACAAGCAACCGTGTTTATTCAATTTAAAGCCAATGCCGTGCATAGTTATCATTATACGGAGCCAACACACCATGCTTAGTAACCAAGACCAATTACGTTTTAGCCGTCAAACTATGTTAAAAGGCATGGGAGAAGAAGGTCAACAAGCCCTTAAAAATGCCAGCATCTTAATTATTGGTGTCGGTGGTCTAGGTAACCCTGTTAGCCTTTATTTAAATGCCGCAGGTGTCGGCCATATTTATGTGGCTGATGGTGATAGTATTGAAATATCCAACTTACACCGGCAGATACTGTTCAGTGAAACCGACATTGGCCAAAATAAAGCAGATACCAGTGCAGAGAAGTTACAGCAACTTAATAGCAGTACCAATATCGAAGTGCTTGATGAGATGCTCGATGAAGAGCTTGCCGATTACTATTTCCCCCTCGTTGACTTGGTGCTAGATTGCACTGACAACATAGCCACCCGTTATCTTATCAATCAAAAATGTATAGAACATAAGAAGCCCCTAGTCATTGGCGCGGCAACCGGCTTTGACGGTCAACATATGTTTGTTAACCCAAACATAGCTGACAGCGCTTGCTATCAATGTTTATTTCCTGCTAATAAAAAAGCACCCGAAAATAATTGCCAAACCATCGGCATATTAGGTCCCGTATTAGCGATTATTGGGGGCATGCAAGCATTACAGGCAATTAAGTTTTTAACCGGTTATCCCGTGGCAACAAATCAACTGAATATTTTTGATGGTTTGAATAACTCATGGCAGCAATTCGCTATGAAAAAACAGGCTAAATGCACTATATGTTCAGGGTAAGTTTTAGAATTTGATAGAGTTTACTTGAAGGGTTGGCGGTTTATTATGTAAATAACAAACCGCCTTTTAACACTTTTAATTAGCGCTTACCGTATGAAAAAGGCTTAAAGCGAACGCTGTAGATTACAAATTTACTTACGATATTCAACTTCTACATCGTAATCATCTTCATCCCAGTCTTCATCATCCAGATCATCAGCCAAGTCTGCAATCGCATCTTCGTGATAAGTATCCCATTTAAATTCAACAGTTTTACCATCAATCGGCGCTTCTTCAACTTCTGGTGGCAAGGCTTCTATAAAGCTCATAACGCCTTGACACAAATCTTCAGTGCCTTTGCGATTAACCGCTGAAATACTGCGAACCTCACCTTCCCATCCTAGACCTTCAATAATGCGGTCGGTAACTTCTTTCGCTTCTTCTTCAAGCAATAAATCTAACTTGTTAAAGACTAACCAACGTGGCTTTCCTGCCAGTGCTGCAGAATGTGTTTCTAGTTCACCTGCAATGGTTCTTGCATTTTCTAGCGGATCAGAGCCGTCAACCGGTAAAACATCAACCACATGCAATAAGATACGACAACGTTCTAAGTGTTTTAGAAACTGTGTACCTAAACCGGCACCGTCAGCTGCGCCTTCAATCAAACCTGGGATATCAGCAATAACAAAACTACGTTGAGCATCTAAACGCACAACACCCAAATTAGGCACTAAGGTAGTAAACGGGTAGTCTGCTACTTTTGGCTTCGCTGCCGAAACACTGCGAATTAAGGTCGACTTACCTGCATTTGGCAAGCCCAATAAACCAACATCAGCGAGTAACAACAATTCAAGTCTTAAATTGCGTATTTCGCCTGGCGTTCCATCAGTTTTCTGACGTGGAGCCCTGTTAGTACTACTTTTAAAGCGAGTATTGCCTAAACCATGCCAACCGCCTTTTGCGACCAATAGTGTTTGCTCGTGTTGAGTCAAATCACCTAATTGCTCACCGGTATCAATATCAGCAGCACGAGTACCTACAGGTACTTTTAAGTAAAGATCTTCTGATCCTTTACCCGTACAATCCCGGCTTCGGCCATTTTCACCACGTTTCGCGCGATGAAATCTTTCAAAACGATAATCGATTAGTGTATTCCAGCTTTCATCAGCAATTAAGTAAACGTCGCCACCATCACCGCCGTCACCGCCGTTTGGACCGCCGAACTCAATATACTTTTCTTTACGAAAACTAACTAAACCATTACCACCGTCGCCGGCTTCTACGCGAATTTCTACTTCATCTACGAATTTCATGGTGTTTTAAAACACTCCAAAATTTTATTTTCTGCTACATATTATAAATGATTTATTTCAATTTGGATTGAACAATGTCATTTTTTATACAATTTGTAACGGATTACTATAAATTACCTGCAAAAAAAAACCCTGCGTAACAGCAGGGTTTTATAAGTTTGCGTATTACTACTCAGCAATGATGCTTACAAACTTGCGGTTTTTAGGACCTTTAACTTCAAATTGTACTTTACCATCAGATAAAGCAAATAGAGTGTGGTCTTTACCGATACCCATGTTGCTACCAGCGTGGAAACGAGTACCACGTTGACGAACAATGATGTTACCCGCTAAAACAGCTTCGCCGCCAAAACGTTTAACACCTAGGCGTTTAGCTTCTGAATCACGACCGTTACGTGTACTACCCGCAGCTTTCTTATGTGCCATTGTAAATCGCTCCTAATTAGCCGTTAATGCCAGTAATTTTCACTTCAGTGAACCATTGACGATGGCCCGCTTCTTTACGTGAATGCTTACGACGTTTAAATTTAACAATTTTAACTTTGTCAGCGCGACCTTGGTTTACAACCTCAGCCACAACTTTACCACCAGCAATGTAAGGCGCGCCTACATTGATGCTCTCGCCATCGGCGATCATTAAAACGTTTTCGAATTCTACTGCAGCACCAATTTCAAGTTCAATTTTCTCTAAACGAACTGTTTGGCCTTCAGTTACACGATGCTGTTTACCACCGCTTTGGAATACCGCGTACATAGCTACTCCGTACTGCGTCATCATCTATGGACGACGCTTAAATTTAAAATTATAGGGCGCGAATTCTACGCGAAGAAATCGGTTAGAGCAAGCATAAAAGTAATGATTTATTATTATTTTTACTAAAGTAAAAACTTCTTGCTCACAAAACTTCTATCGTCATGAATTTCGTGTAAAATTACCCCGTGAAATTACTAGTATTCTAACACTAAATACTAATTGAATTAAGTAAATGAACCGTTATAAACGAGAATAAATATTCAAGAGCGCATGTTTATTGTTCCAGACTAAACATAAAGTGCCTGCAAGCAACGCAGATATGGGATATTTAGGTCACCTTAAAATGTTCGATTATTTATTTTATTTGGTATCATGCTCAATTAAGGTAACTTGTTACGCTCTATGAATATAAAAAATATCCAAGCTTTGGCTCAACAAGACATGACCGCTGTCAACGATCTTATCTTTTCGAAACTTCATTCCGACGTTGCGCTAATCAATCAATTAGGTGTTTATATTGTTAATGGTGGTGGTAAGCGTATGCGCCCATTGCTCACCGTATTAGCAGCAAGAGCTATTGGTTATAAAGGTGAAGAGCATTTACAACTCGCGGCAATTGTAGAGTTTATCCATACTTCAACCCTTTTACATGACGATGTTGTTGACGAATCGAATATGCGCCGTGGTCGTGAAACAGCGAATGCGATGTTCGGTAATAGTGCTAGCGTATTAGTCGGTGATTTTTTGTATTCTCGTTCATTTCAAATGATGAGTGAGTTAAGCAACTTAAGAATCATGGATATTTTATCCGATGCAACCAATATTATTGCTGAAGGTGAAGTGCTGCAATTAATGAATTGTAATGATCCTGACACCACAGAAGATAGCTATATGAAAGTTATCTACTGCAAAACAGCGAAGTTATTTGAAGCCGCAACACGACTAGCGGCTGTCATTGCTAAGCAAGATGATGTGACAGAACTCGCTATGCAGAATTACGGTAAACATTTAGGCACTGCTTTTCAATTAGTTGACGATATTATGGACTATACCGCTGACGCACAAGAAATGGGCAAAAATGTTGGTGACGACCTCGCTGAAGGTAAGCCTACCTTGCCACTGTTGTATGCGATGAAACACGGGACTGACCAACAAAAAGCCTTAATTCGCGACGCAATTGAACATGGTAATGGTATGGACCACCTCGATGACATACTCGCCGCAATGAAACAAACCGGCTCCTTAGTTTATACCCAAAAAAAGGCCGAGCAAGAAGCCGATAAGGCAATTAATGCTATTGCAATGCTACCCGAGTCTGAGCATAAACAAGCTTTGATTTCACTGGCGCATATAGCGGCTAATCGTAGTCACTAGCCACAGCCTCTAACCGCAATCCCTCGATTAAAAATCAACAGTTAGTACTTTAGCTAACTGTTGCCATTTTATATTCGCACCTCAGCACATCTCGCTAATATTCAATGCTATACAATACCTTAAGCTCCTTGCTAGTATGGACTTTCTATTTTATAGGAGTGTCATCCATATATGCCAACGGTTTCCCATATTAGCAGCCCAAATATAACTCAGTGCGATTTTGGCAAATTACGTAGTGGTGAAATTGCACAACTTTTCAGCTTAGAGAATAGTCATGGTGTGCGAGTTAAAATCAGCAATTATGGCGGCATTATTGTTGCGCTTGAAACATTAGATAAACACGGAAATTCAAGCGATATAGTATTGGGCTACAACAATATTGAATCATATGAAAATGATCCTTATTATTTGGGTGCTATTATTGGTCGTTATGCTGGGCGCATTGATCAAGGCTTATTGTCTATTGACGATAAAGACTATCAGCTGGACATGAATAATAGTGACAACCAACTGCACGGTGGTTTTAAGGCGTTAAACACGCAACTTTGGCAGGCATCCACCGAAAGTTCTGTTGATAATGCAAGTTTATTACTTCATCACACTAGCCCTGATGGTGATAACGGCTTCCCCGGAAATGTTGATTTTAAAGTAAAATATAGCTTAAACAATAGTAATGAATTGGCCGTTGAATATTTTGCCAGCACTGATAAAACCACGATAATTAACCTAACTCAGCATAGCTACTTTAATCTCGCAGGACACAATTCGGGTGATATATACCAACATCACATCCAACTAAACGCTGAGCATTTTTTACCGATGAATGAACGTATTTATCCAACAGGTGAAATTAGAGCAGTGCTAAATAGCGCGCACGACTTCAGCCAATTGACTGCTTTAGGCAAAAACATCACCGCAAATGACGAGCAAGTGCGTATCGCCAAAGGATACGACAATTATTGGTTAAGCAATGATAATGCTATCAGTGGCGAAGTATTTGCGGCTAGAGCATTTGAACCAAGCTCTGGTCGGGAATTAACGATGTATAGCGACCAACCTTGCTTGATTTTATATACCGCTAATTATATTGATGGTAGTCGAACGGGTAAAGAAAACTGCGTATATCAAAAACATTCGGCTTTTTGCTTTGAACCACAAAGGTTAGCTAAACGTGAGACCGGTGCCGATATAAATAACACTATACTTCGGCCAGAACAGCCTTTTTATAGTCAAACGCGCTTTGTTTTTGAAGCTCGATAACTGAAGAACTGAAGCAAAAATAATAATCGACCATACTTTAGCTAAAAGCGGCAAGCATTTAATAGGCAAGATAAACCCATGTAAAATTTGGGTTTATCCTTAAAGGCACTTCATCATGTTAACTACATTATTAAATCAAAATGATGAGATAACTTTAGCCTAAATAATCCTTCAACTAGACTAGCACTAAAACTTAAAGCTGAAAGCTGAAAGCTGAAAGCTGAAAGCTGAAAGCTGAAACTATTTAGCTAAAATTGCAGTAAACAAGTTAAGTAACTATTAAACCGTCAATGTTAAACTATGATGAGGAAACACCTAACAACAAACTGATATCTTTGGTTATCTCATCAATACGATCAACATTTGTTGGTGCGATAAATATGGTGTCGTCACCCGCTAAGGTACCTAAAATACCGGTCGACTCACCCAAGCTGTCTAACATTCTTGAAATTAATGGCGCGCCACCAATGCCTGTTTTTAAAATAATCTGCATATTATTATGTTTTACACTGATCACCACAGATTGAATAGCTTGCTTTGATTTTGGTACTGCTAACTCATCAGGCAAAATATATACGACTTGATCACTCGCATTGCGCATTTTTACCGCGCCCAGTTTAGACAACAAGCGTGAAATCTTCGCCTGCGACATATTCTTAAAGCCTTGCTCAGCTAGGGCTTCAGCAAGTTGACTTTGTGAGCCATAGCATTGTTCTTTTAGTAATGCTTTAAACGCAAGTATTAATTCTGCTTCATTTTTTTTACGGCTTGTGGTCATTATTTAACTCAAAACGAAAATCTCTAATGCCTATTGTATAAAATAAATATTTTTTCAGCTATTTTATTTTATACTCGAATGCTAATTTGTGCTTCAAAGCCTATAATACGACACTTTTACGTTGTTCAGCTAATCCCATCGCTAATATATAGGGGGCTTCTTTTTGCTGAGCTATAAAGTCTGCTTTACTGGTTAAGTTAAGCCAGTCATGACTAATCAAGCTCTGCGCCACTGCGCCACCTAAAGTCGCACCTGGGCCCAAAATAATAAGCTTGTCTGGCGCAAACTCTTTTATGGCGACTTCTATAGCTTTAGAAAAGTTATAAGGCTCTACCACTTGTGTACTTAGTGTATAGTTATGTAATTGCTCAACATCGCAGCTATAAGGTTGCCAAATTTGTCCTAAACCATCGATTAACGGTATTTCAGGGGCATTAAACAATTCTGCTGACATCAGTGTCATCGCTTGCTTTGAAACATCATGTAGCAGTGGAGTGTGAAAAGCCGCATGGTTAAATAAATTCATCGGGTAACGCTCTTGCACCACTGGCAGTAAAGCTTCTAATGCTTTCAAGCCCGCTTTGTTACCACCAAAAACAAGATAACCACCTAAATGAATTGAGATATAAACTTCACAATCCAATGGCTGATTTGCTTGTGTTAAGCATTGCATAACCTTTTGTTCTTGCTCTTGGTCAATTTTCCACTCGTCGTCAATAATTGGATAGATCATTTGACCGCCAATGACACCTTTTGTCATCATCGAGCCCATAGTATTAATTAACTCAATTGCCTTTTTTGGCTTTAAAGCGCCAGCAACGGCTAAGGCGATATACCAACCCATAGAGTTGCCAGTAACCGCCACAATGTCAAACTCGTCTTTATTAATGGCTTGATAATCTGACAACGCGCAAGCATAAATAAGCGCAGAAGCATTTTCGCCGGCGGTATGGGTGCGCATACTGTAATTTTCCATACCATCAAGTTCAGAAACTTTCATTTGCCCTTTGCTGTCACGAAAATCATCAATTAGAGAAACTATTTCGGTTTTATCACTATGTAAACGCTGCAAATATCCTAGCTCTTCTTTATTGTAAGTACCACGGCCTGGGCAAATAACGACCGCTCTTTGCTTTTTCTTGTTCTTTGCTTTTACGGCTTCTTTATCTGTATTTTTTACTGGCGAACTCATTGGCAAATCTCCTTCGCAGCATCGACAATATTATCAACCGATGGTAATACCTCATAAGCTGCGGCACCAAGGGGAATAAAACTGTCACTGGCGGTAACCCGTTTTATTTTAGGACATTCGTTTGCTTGCTCATGAAGTAAAGTCACTAAGGCTTCACTAATTGAGCCAGTTTGACGACATTCATCAACAATCAGCACATGCTCGCAATCATTTACTTGCGCCAAAATACCTTGTTCATCTAGCGGTGCTAGCCAACGTAAATCAACAACGCGCGCATCAATACCCTGCTCCGCCAATTTAGCTTGGGCTTGGCGCGATAAATAATTGCCATTGCCGTAAGTTAAAATACACAATTGCTTACCTGAACCTGCAACCTTAACGCCTAAATCGATACTGCTGTCTGCCAAAGTCGGCGGCTGATATTCAAAGGTCCACAACCCATCACCTTCTTGATGTAAATCTTTCGCCATATACAAGGCTATAGGCTCTAAAAATATCACCATACGTTGTTGCTCTTGCGCTAATCGCACACTGGCTCGCATCATTTCAACCGCATCAGCACCATTTGACGGACACGCAATAATTAAACCTGGAATATCACGAAACACAGCAAAAGAGTTATCGTTATGAAAATGACCGCCAAAGCCTTTTTGATAAGCTAAGCCAGCAATGCGGATCACCATAGGGTTAGTAAATTGCCCATTAGAAAAAAACGGTAATGTTGCCGCTTCGCCACGAATTTGATCTTCAGCGTTGTGTACATATGCTAAAAATTGAATTTCAGGTATGGGTAAAAAACCGTTATGAGCTAAACCAATAGCGGTACCTAAAATTGTTTGCTCATCTAATAAAGTATTAATTACCCGGCTTTTACCAAAACGTTCGCATAATTTTGCCGTCACGTTATAAACGCCACCTTTCTTGCCAATATCTTCGCCGCACATAACAATACTGGGGTATTCAGCCATCAAATCCATTAATGCCCAGTTAATCAGTTTTGCTAAATGTTGCTTTTTAGGTAGGTTGTGTTTTTCATGTTTGAAAATTTCTGAGCGGGTTTTATCGCTAACCACCACAGAACTCCGTGCTTTTTGCACGCTAGGTATAATGCTAGCCATAACCGCATCAGCGCTAGTCAGTTTGTCTTTACTTGCGGCATTTTCAGCAATAACTGCAATGCGCTTTTCAACATTTTGGTAAATTTCAATCAGCGCTTCAGCAGTTAAAATTTCATTTTCTAAAATAATGCGCGCGGTATGTAACAGCGGGTCTTGAAACTCTGTTGCGGTAATGTCGGCCATATCACGATAAACAAACTCTGCGTCAGAGCCAGCGTGACCTAAAATACGCACAGTGCGGATATGCAAAAATACCGGTTTACGTAATTCTCGAGCAATACGCTCGGCTTCTTTTGCCGTTTTATAGGTATCTAAAATATTCAAGCCATCACAATAGAGGTAAGTTAATCCGGCTCTATTTTCATAGTTAGCGGCAATCCAGCCTTCCGGTGTAGCGGTTGAAATACCAATACCATTATCTTCACAAACAAACACAATCGGCATAGGAATAGACTGATAAGCCGCCCAAGCTGTGCTATTAATTGCCCCTTGCGTGGTGGAGTGATTCGATGAAGCATCACCAAAATTACAGATAATGACGCCATCGTCTGGGATTTCACCTTTATGCGCTAAACGTTTTGCTAACGGAATGCTATAAGCTGCGCCCATCGCTTTAGGTAAGTGCGACGCTATGGTGCTCGTTTGTGGTGGAATTGAAAGCGCTTTACTTCCCAGAACTTTATGACGACCACCCGAAATAGGATCATCTTTTGAGGCCGCAAATGACAACAGCATGTCATATAAAATCGTTTGTCCTGGCACTTGCTTACTTCGCTGTATAACAAACGCGCCACTGCGATAATGTAAAAATGCCATATCTGTTGGACGAAAAGCCTTGGCATAAGCCGCATTCCCCTCATGACCAGAGCTACCAATGGTATAAAAGCTTTGACCTTTTTTTTGCATCACCCGTGATTGCAAGTCAAGGTGTCGACTCATCACCTGCGTTTCAAATAGATCAATAACTTCAGCTGAACTTAGTCCAACACCTTCAGGAGTTAAAGTGCAAGTTGAATCAGGTAAGGTTCGGGCGCGAACAAAGTTGATAAAGTTTTCTTTCACCAACTGATTACGATCAGACATGATATCTCCACGGAATATTTTTATTATTGTGCTTAAAAGTTAATACGAATTAGGATCACAAAACATTAGATAATGGGTAAATAAAAGGCGTATCAAATACGCCTTATCTGGGTAATATTTTTAGTAGAATGCTTGCAAACCGGTTTGTGCTCTACCGAGTATCAAGGCATGAACATCATGCGTCCCCTCATAGGTATTGACCGCTTCAAGATTCATCATATGGCGAATAATATGAAACTCATCAGCAATACCGTTCCCACCATGCATATCGCGGGCAGTTCGAGCAATCTCTAATGCTTTACCACATGAATTACGTTTAATAAGCGATATTGCTTCTGGCGCTAATTGGTCCGAATCCATTAAGCGACCCACTTGCAAACAAGCCAATAACCCCGTGGTAATATCGGTTTGCATATCAGCTAATTTTTTCTGAATTAACTGTGTTGCCGCTAAAGGACGACCAAATTGTTCACGGTCAAGGGTGTATTGACGCGCACCATGCCAGCAAAACTCAGCCGCACCTAAAGCGCCCCAAGCAATCCCATAGCGTGCTTTATTCAAACAACCAAACGGACCTGATAAACCTTTAACATTTGGCAATAAATTTTCGCTTGGCACAAAAACGTTATCCATCACTATTTCACCGGTAATAGATGCACGTAATGAAAATTTACCTTCAATTTTTGGAGCACTTAAACCTTCCATACCTTTTTCTAAAACAAAGCCACGAATTACGCCATCAAGTTTGCCCCAAACCACAAAAATATCTGCTACCGGTGAGTTCGTGATCCACATTTTATTGCCAGTCATGCGAAAACCGCCTTCTACCGCTTTGGCATGCGTCGTCATACTGGCAGGATCTGAACCTGAATTGGGCTCTGTTAAGCCGAAACAACCAATATATTCACCAGATGCTAGTTTAGGTAAATATTTCATCCGTTGCTCTTCACTGCCGTAAGCATAAATTGGATGCATAACTAACGACGATTGCACACTCATCGCGCTGCGATAGCCACTATCAACTCGCTCCACTTCACGAGCAACTAAGCCGTAAGTAACATAATTCACGCCAGCACAGCCATATTTTTCAGGTAAAGTAGCCCCTAATAAGCCCAGTGCTCCTAGCTCGCGCATAATTTCAACATCGAATACTTCATTGCGATTGGCCATTAATATTCTTGGCATTAATTTTTCTTGGCAATATTGATGCGCACTGTCACGGATCATTCGCTCCTCTTCAGACAATAAAGATTCCAATAAAAGTGGATCTTGCCATTTAAACGAAGGACGGTTTGCACTGTTTGAATTAGACATGAAATTACCTGTTAAGCTGAGAAATAATTAAGTGCAAAAATAATAAGCAAATACTAGCCAAAGTTAAAACATTATTTACCTTTAACTGATATAGTTTAAAACTATACCTAAGCCAACTAAGTTTATTATGGATTTAAAGTCACTAAATTATTTTATTTCAGTCTATGAGTTAAAAAGTTTTAGTGCTGCGGCAAAAGCGTGTTTTATCGCCCAGCCTTCAATATCTGCAGCAATAGCACAACTTGAGCAACAACTGAAAGTGCAACTTTTTATTCGCCATGCGCGTGGCGTAACCCCTTCAGAGCAAGGTAAAAAATTATTTCCATTGGCGAAACAGCTCTTAGGACAAGCAGGCGCAATTAAAAGTGTTTTTTCAGAAAAAACCCATAAGCACCCATTCAACCTAGGTGTTACTCGCGGTTTAGGTGTCGAGCGTATGAGTTTATTGTTAAAAGAATTCACCTCAGCAAACTCTGCTGTCGAATTGACTTTAGTGCCACATACTGAAAACGTTGATGCGCGCATTATTTTGAAAGATGAGCTTAATGAAAATGAGCAGTATATCGACATGTGGCATGAAGATTATTTACTCGCCATGCCTTATGACCATATATTAGCATTGAAAGATAGCGTTACAATTCAACAGCTAGACGGCTTACCTTTTATTCAGCGTACGCCTTGCAGTGCTTGGGATCACCTACAAGACACTTTAGCGATCTCCGGTGTTAGTCTTGATGTACGTGCAAAAATAACGACCATCGATTATGCCCTTGGCTTGGTACATGCGGGTTTAGGCTGCGCATTTTTACCTGCGCATAGTGAAATTATTAAACGCAGTGACGTGATTTTCAGACCGATAGTGGGCTTACAATCAACCCGTGAAATTGTCTTAGCTTACACTACATCCTCAAAAGCTATTAATAATTTAAAACGCTTAGCGCGTAAACATGCGCATTGAGCTTTAGCAGGTCATTGATGAACTTTATTTTTTCTAAACTACGCCCTAGCGACACAATTATAACGAGCCAACGCTTCAGCAACACATATATCAAAGTAATGAAAACTTCCCATATAAACAGCTATGCCTTAACATACGGACAACATTAGGCGGCGATATATCGTCATATTTTCAGAAGTTATTCACCAAACATGACCCAGTCCATAACGAATAAAATATTAGCATTAGTATTACCGAAATTTGGTTATTCTATTGAACATTGCCAAATATCTTTACTTGGCAATGGCCTAATAAACAACACATATTTAGTAAAAACAATTGATAAAACCTTTGTTTTACAATGTTTAAATCAACAGGTTTTTCCAACGCCACTGAATGTAACAAACAATGCCGACAAGATCAGCTCACACCTAAAGGTTAAGTCGGATAATGGCCGATATGCCTTAACACCGATTTGCCAACTACATACTACAGACAAAAAAAACCATGTTGTTGTACAGGGGCAATATTGGCGTAGTCTGCATTATATTTCCGACTGTTACACTTTAGAGTCAATAACTAACGCAGAGCAAGCAAGCGCTGTCGCCAATGCCTTTGCACAATTTACAGCTGCACTCAGTGATTTTGACAGCGAAAATCTAGCAGAGATCATTCCGCAGTTTCATGATTTATCCCTGCGAATAGCACAACTTAACCAAGCGATAGATAACGCTTCAGAGCCATTATTAATTTCTGCGCAAGCCAGTATTAAATTTATTCAATCTCAGCAAGCTTTTGTCGAAATTATTGCTGACATGACTAAAAGCTTGCCCTTACGTGTCACCCATAACGACACAAAAATTAATAACCTACTTTTTAGCAAAAAAACTAATAAACCAGTCGCGGTTATTGATCTAGACACTTGTATGGCAGGTTACTTGATGCATGATTTTGGCGACATGATACGCACTTGTTGTCCATCAATTGCCGAAGATAGCCCTGCTCTCGATAATATGACGATTGATTGGGAGATGTTAACGGCACTAACAAGTGCCTATGTAGCAGGTTTTAATGGCGCAATAAGTGAAATTGAACGAACGAGCTTATTATTTGGCATTAAGTTGATGCCCTTTATGCTCAGCACCCGTTTTTTAACTGACTTCTTAAATGGCGATCGATACTTTAAAACCACTTATGCTAATCACAATTTAGTCAGAGCAGAGAATCAATTACAACTATATAAGCTATTTTGCCAGCAAGAGGCTTTATTAACTGACATTGTATTATCTCCCTAAAAACTAGATTTGCTTAATTGATATTACTGTAAAATCACGTTAGCTAATACACAGCAATAATTATTCGATCTGGCAAAATATAACATTAGAAATCTGCAGCAACTTCAAACTCTAACTTTGTATGCTTAATTGGGTGCGACAGCGATAAGTACTCTGCATGTAAATGTAATCGGTCAGCTTTCAAGCCATAATGGTCATCGCCAACAATCGGCATGTTTAAACCCAACTTGTGCGCACAATGTACCCTTAATTGGTGAGTTCGACCGGTTTTAGGAAATAAATGTAATCGCGTGGTGTTATTTTTGCGTTCAAGTACTCGCCAAGTGGTAAGCGCGTGCTTTCCATGTTGATAGCAAACCAATTGTCTAGGTTTGTCATCAAAATCTAACATCAGTGGTAACTCAATAGTGCCACTATCTTCGACCACACTCCCTGCGACCAAGGCGACATAACGTTTCTCAATGCTGCGCTCAATAAATTGTTTTTGCAGCGCTTTATGGGCTCTTTTATTGAGGGCGATTATTAACAATCCCGATGTCGACATATCTAACCGATGAACAATAAGTGGTCCAGATGCCTGTGGAAATTGTGTTTTAATACGCATATAAACCGAATCTTCAATATTTTTACCCGGCACTGAT
Organism: Cognaticolwellia beringensis; assembly: GCF_002076895.1. Classification (NCBI taxonomy): domain Bacteria; kingdom Pseudomonadati; phylum Pseudomonadota; class Gammaproteobacteria; order Alteromonadales; family Colwelliaceae; genus Cognaticolwellia; species Cognaticolwellia beringensis. The sequence continues at coordinate 2,737,835 of NZ_CP020465.1, read as the reverse complement.
AAAAACTCAGCAGGCTTATTTACCACCAGCATATCCGAATCTTGATAGACAATGGCTAAGTCTTTGCCTTGTGCTGGATTAATTAACAGCGGGTTATCATCGACATGTAATCCTTTAAGCATATGCGTCAAAATTGGCTGGCATTTACTGTAGCAAGAAGGATAGTAATTTTTATGTTGTCTTACGGCAGATTTTGGCGCATTACCCCACCAAAACTCAGCCATAGCAATGGGCTTTAAATTATGTTGATAAGCATATTGCAATAATTTAGGTGCAGCACAATCACCTGCACCTGCCGGTGGCGTATGTTCAGGCAGTTCGGCAAAAATAGCATTTAGATCTTTAGTTTCGCCATGAGCATTAAGAAAATTATATTCAGCAAAAAGTTTTTTCTGTAAACTTTTTGAACGTGACTTTCTTAGTTTTCTTAACTTAGCAATTTCATCTGTAATTTTCGCTAAAGTTTGTTGTAATAATTCGAGCTTATTTTGTCCACTTTGCTTGAGTGCTTGCAGTTGTTTTTTCTCTTGAATGCTTTGCCCTGCTAACTCGACTTTTAACTGTTCAAAGTCGTTAGTACTTAACTGCCCAACAGCTTGGTTTCTCTGCTGTTTTCTTTGCTGACGGCTAGCCACAATTAGGCTTTGTTGTGCCGATAGTTCTTGCTGATAGGCAGCAGTAGCTTCATTAAGTTCATTAGTAATAACGCTAAGTTGCGGGCTACTTTCTAACTGCTCTATTTCCGCGTTAATATTATTGATAATATTATTTTCAGCTAAAAACGCAGAGTCTTGCAATTGCATATTAGAAACCGCTGGCACAAAATTAATGTCAGTATTATCGCTCTCTATTTGTCCAGAATAGGCACTAAGAAAGCCTATTATACCTTGGCAATTTTTTACCACTAGCACACCAAACATTTTACCAACACTAACTTCACTTGCTTTGGTTTTTGTTAAACACTGAGGTAGCTTTTCAAGCTGCTGCTGTAACTGCTGAACTGCCTCTACGGCAATTTGCTGTGGTTGGTAATAAAATGGGAATGTAAACTTTTCTGGCAGCACTATATTGTCAGTCGACTGAGAGAATAACGTAAAACAGGGAGCAAGGTTTGTCATGGCGATATATTGATGAAATGTTAAATTAAGCTATAAATCGAGATAATAACATAATCAACGTAATGTCACTAAGTAACCTCTGCTATAGGTAAGTCAGTTTACAGCTAGGTATTAAATTTCGTATGAAATTAGCACTAAAAACTCTTTTGCCTCGTAACTTGCAGGGTGTTGTTATTGTGAACAACCTTTAAATAACTTGAGTTGCCACTTTGTTTAAAGCGCAACACAAGCTTGTTTATTTTTAAGCTGTAAAATTAAAATTAAAAATAAACATTGAACATGGCTAAAATCATTTCACCATCATCATGTAGGTGATGATATGTAAAATCTAATAACATATCGTTGCCAAAATCATAGCTAACAAATAAATCTATTTCATCTTCGCCTTTATCAAAAGCAACATTTAATAAACCAATAGTCAGGTTTTCAATACCGCTATAATCAACGCCAATGGCAAGGGCATTTTGGTTAAGTACACCTGAAATGGTGTGATCAGCAGCGTTGGTATAAAACGGTCCGCCACCAAAGCCATTGATAATCGTACCCGAGACATGGTTATAGGAGGTTGTAAAAGTAAAGTTGTTTAAGGCATAGCTGGCCAAAATGCCATATGCATCGCCATCAGGCCCGGTGTCGTTATTACTGGTATCTGATTGCTTGCCAAACTGGGCACCAAAGGAAAAGTTATCATACTCAACCGCAGCCTCTACGTAGAAAAGGTCAGCTAAGTCATTGGCATTGTAATACCATGTTTGTAAGGCAATATTTTCAAAACCTTGGTATACAACCCCTAAAATGTTGACACCATCATTCCTATTTATGCTGGTAAAATCTTCTGGTTTACGACTATTAACGCCAGACGATTTAGCTAGGTGCGCAGCATAAATAGTGGTATCTGTAATATCGGCATTGGTCACTAAAACACCTAAAAAGGTATTTGGCACCATACGAACATCATCCATATCAGCATGAGGCGAGTCAAAGCCAAAGCGCCCAAGTTTCACTTCGGTATTATCAACGTTAGCTTGAAGGTAGGCTTGTCCTAAAATAGCATAGCCATCACCATCAGATCCAAAAAAGCTGCCTTCATCATCATGGAATAATTTTTGTGTTGTGTATAAACTGCCAGTGCCACTAATACCATGCCAGCTTTCACTGCTATAACTTAGCTCTGCGCCAATAGCCGAACTTTTTTCACGTATATTGACTTCATCATCAATTGAGATATAGCCGAGGCGAACACGTCCAGAAAACCCAGGATTTAATGCTTCAGGTAATACCGTTTCACTTTGCATTTCTGCACTTTCAAAGGCTGAAGTATAAGTAGAGAAGCTACTGGCTATAGCAAAAGCAGCGCTAACGGCTAAAGGTTGTTTAAAAGCATTCATGTATGGGATAGAAATTGAGTGAAAGTGCGGCAAATATAGAGACTAAATCAAGCAGAATCAATCTTAAATATTAATAAAGTCTAAAATATTGTTTTTAAATGCTGAAATTCCAACATGTTGAACACCCCCAACAATCAGTCTTATTTCTGTTCGTTTAGAATGTAAATCCGTGCATTAGCCCACCACCAATTAAATGCGAAGGTTCTAGACTGGTGCAAACGAGATAATCTATCTATTTAAATTAAAGCAAAGATATAGAAGGTTAACAACAAGACTTCATTTTTAACTCTTATTCATTAAGCTATTTAATTATTGCAACACCGGCAACTTCTATGACCGTTTTAGCATCTGCTCGCTCGATAACCTTAACTAAAGTCGTTTGAATTGTTTCGTCTTTTCTCACATCACCGGTACTAGAAAATTTTTCTTCTTGTGCATCGGCGCCAGCTTCCAATACAAAACTGACCACTACTTGGGTTGCACAGTCTTCAGACTCACCAAAATAAGCCAAGGTTATTTGAGGGTAACCTTGAAAGCCATTTTTAACTTTCTTTGCTATACGCTTTGTCGATTTATCTAAATTCATACTATTTATCCAGAAGAAATAAATGCCCATTTAAAGAGCTGATTATGTTAATTAAAAGCACTAAAAATTAACGATTGATTCATAGCACAAAGTGCATTATTAGCTAGTTTGCATTACTTTTTAGTGATTGACTAATGATGTTTGTAAAATTAATCCTAAAAAACTGACAAAAGTTAAGTAACTACATGTGCGAGTAAATATCTTTTTAAAAAGCATCAGCTATTTATATCAGGATTTATGCTGAATTATTGTTGCTTAGACCCCCCTAAAACCTTTAGAAACGGAGAGAGTCACTTACTCTTAATGTTTATATATAACAACCATCTTTAATTATCATTCCAAATTGGATACCCAGAAGAAAAGTGCTAATAATAGTTATATACTTATATAAATATACTGCTAAATGTTTCAATCGTTACCAGCAATGAATGGCAATAGCCATTTTTATCATGAAAAAAAATAATTTTGTCTCCATATTTTTCAATAAAGTTTAATTATATGATTAAAGCACGTAAAAATGAGTACCAGAATGCAAAAAGTGAAGTTAATTTTTCGCATTTTTTGATGCATCAATGTTTAGGAATGAGACGTTGGGCGCTAACGGTAGCTTTGCTGTTATATATTGTTTTTGCCATTATGGATGTGCTGAAATTTCCTAGCGAAGTCTATTCCTTAACATTAACAACTCGCATTATTTTAGTCATAGCCCCTTTAATATATTTAAATGTTCTTTATTGGTTTTTTCCACCAATTTCAATACGTTCAAACCTTTTAATATTATTATTAGTTTATATCGGCAGCGGATTAAATCACTCTTTAATTTATTACCTTTCTGACATATACGGTTTGCAATTTTCAGAGCTCGGCATGGTTTTAATCCTTATGTTTGGCTGTTTACTCTTAGTGATACCGATTAAGCCTGCAGTATTCGCAACTTTTATTATCCTCGCCGTATTTTCAGCGGTAAATGTTTATATAAACAGCCAACTAGCAGACTTGATATTTGTCTTAATAATCTTGAGTTTTGTTTCGGGGATATGTCTTACAATTAACTTGATAGGACAAAAAACGCTTTATAAAAATTACTTATTAATCAATAGACTTTACAACGAGTCAATCACCGACGGCTTAACAAAGTTACATAATAAAAGATCATTTCAAGAAGAAATAGAAAGATTAAACGCAATAGCAACACGAGATAATGCAACCTTAGGCTTAATTTTAATTGATGCAGACGACTTTAAAATAATTAACGATTCATTCGGCCATGCTGTTGGCGATGATGTTTTAATTAAAATAGCACAAGTTATAGAAGCGAAGTGCCGTCGTGTAGAAGATATTGGCTTTCGAGTAGGTGGAGATGAGTTTGCACTTATTTTGTATGGTATCAACGACGAAAAGCTTGAGCAAACTTGCTTTGAAATTGTTAAGAATGTGACAAACTTCAATATTAAATATAATCGACAGAGCGTTAAAACCTCTGTCTCTCTCGGCGCAGTTCTCAAGTCTGCTAACGCTAAAATATCCAGTGATAACCTTACTGAAATAGCAGATGAATATTTATATGAAGCAAAAGAAAATGGTAGAAATCAATATTATTTAAAAACCTTTCAATAGCTATTATATGACCTGGTCAACTAAATTCAGACACCCTGGTTAAGTTCGCTAATTTACCTTTTTCAGTTCTCTTTCTTTACACTCAAATTCATTGGGGTTTTGATAACCAAGATATGAGTGCATTCTTTTGCTGTTGTACCACATCGCGATGTAGTTCAGCACATCTTGTTGAGCTGCATAACGTGTTCGATAGTTACGCCAATGCACGCGTTCTTGTTTTAAACTACCAAAGAAGCTCTCTGCTACCGCATTATCCCAGCAGCAACCTTTCTTACTCATACTACCAACAAAGCCATGTAACTTGAGTATTCGTCTATATTGATGACTCGCATATTGAACACCTTGATCTGAATGTACTATCAGTCCAGCCTTTGGTTTTCGTTGCCACATTGCCATGCTGAGAGCATCACAAACAAGTTGAGCTTTCATTCTGAACCCATGCTCCAACCGACAACTTTACGAGAGTATAGGTCGATTACTATCGCCAAATATAGCCAGCCTTCTGAAGTCCATATGTAAGTAATATCTTGCACCCACGCTTGGTTAGGTTGTTGCACATCAAAGTCTTGCTCAAGTTCGTTCGCGTAAACGGGCTTGTTGTGTTCGCTGTTTGTCGTTGCTTTATATTTTTTCTTGTAACGTACCCAAACGTTTGCTTCTTTCATTAATTGCGCTGTTTTTCTACGGCTAACTGGGAAGCTGAGTGCATTCAACGCTTTCTGAATACGTCTTTCGCCATAAGTATTATCGCTAAATTTTGCAATATCTTTCACCCATTTCAGCATCTCTTGATGGGTTGTATCAATGGGTCTTTGAGCTTTTCTTTTCTGATAACTATAATAATTGTTACTTTTTATACCCAGTACTCGACACATCATTATCACAGGCCAGATCTTCTTATGTTGGGTAACAAACGAGTATTTTACTTCGTTTCTTTTGCAAAGAAGACCGTCGCTTTTTTTAATATCTCACGCTCCATTTCTAGGCGCTTTACTTGAGCTTTAAGTTTACGGATTTCATCTTGCTCTGGCGTTAGCTTTCCATTTCCTCTAAAAGCATGACCATCATCATTTTCAGCTTCTTTGATCCATCGACCAAGCACTTGGGCACTGACGTCTAAATTTCTAGCAGCTTCTGCTACAGCGTAGTTTTGATCTCTAACGAGTGCAATTGCATCTAGTTTGAATTCTTTTGAATAAGTTTTACGGTTTTTCATTTGTATCTCCAGTTAATTCTATTATGTCTTAACTGGGGTAGTCGTATCAATTAGACCACGTCAATATGAAGTAATCTGATTATACCAAGTTGATTAATTAACTTGGTATAACTAGTGGCGGCTTAATAATTGTAAAATATTTTTGAATACACCATTTTCCAGTACTTCTGGTAAATCTAACGCTAGGTTATTACTATAATAATGGCTTAAATCAAGACCAAAACCCAAGGCATATAGTTCGATATCTCCTCTGGCTTCTAACATAGCGCTAACCTTCCTGCATACGTAGACAGAGCTTAATTGTGATTCATTACAAGAGGGAATTAGGGTATTAATGCAGGAGAAAATCTAAGCTTGCTGATAAATTAGCAAGCTTTCAATTATTTCATTCTTTGATGTGCATTAAGCAGAGATTTTAGAAGATTTTTCAAGTAACAGTTCAGTTATCTTTTCACGCTCAGACAATACCATAAGTAAAGCTAAGTCATCTTTAGCTAGCTGTTCTACAACATATTTCGCGCCTAAAAATGGACTATCAAAAGTGAAAATATTACACGTTTTCATGCCATAAGCGAGCGCGGTATCAGCAATTAGTTGAGGTACTTCTCCGAGTTTCCTACCACGTAAGTAAGGCTCTACTTCAGCAGCAATAATAAAATCAGGCTGCATTTTTAGCGCTGTTTTCGTCATATTGATGATTTCAGTATCTGTTCTATCACCCGCATGACTCAACATTAAAAACTTACGCTGTGCTTTTATATTCGCCGTGGTAACAGCCATGGCTTCCATGCTATGCACATTGTGGGCGAAGTCCATGATCACTTGCGCATTATTAATCTTAAACTGATTTCCTCGACCTGGGTTGTCTTCATTATTGCTGGCAAAAGTCGATAACGCGGCTTTAATCGCCTGGTCTTCAATCTTAAAGCACTTAGCTAAGCCAATCGCCCCGAGTGCATTTTGAATATTGTGCAATGCAGCGCCGTTTAATGTCATTGGAATGTCATTTACAGCAATAATAATTGACTCTTCATCGTGGTTTGAATAAATCAATTGTTGATCACGTACAAAACAAACAGCACCACCTTTTTGTTTATGCTGCTGCAGTGTTGTATTGCTTTCATGCAAAGAAAACCAGCACTTATTCACGGGGAGCTCTGGCGCCAACGCGACTAAATACTCATCATCGGCATTGAGCACTAACGTGCCGCTACTTTGTCCATTATTTAGCAGCCCTTTGGCAACAACGGCTTTAGCTTTGGCAAGTGCAGCAACAGTATTAATGCCATATTGACCTAAATGGTCTTCAGCAATATTGGTAATTAAAGCGGCATCAACATTATCTATTGGTAATCCACGACGTAAAATACCGCCACGAGCAACTTCTAAAATGGCCGTTTCAGTATCGGGATGGCGCAATAGCATTCTTGCCCCGCCAGGACCTGAATAATCGCCGTAATCAATGATATTGTTACCCACGCGAATAAAGTCGGTTGAGGTAACACCGCAACACTTTCCCGCTTGCTCTATAATTTGCGACATAATACGCACGCTAGTCGATTTACCATTGGTGCCGGTAACATAAGCAAGTGGTATCGATTTATATTGTGACCAGTTTAGGCTTGATGGCTCAGGCAGCGCTGATATTGGCCAACATTGTGCTGTCGTGCCGTAGCCCAATGAAAATTCATCATCGTCAACCAAGTAAACAATATGATTCGCTTTTGACTGCTCAATTAACTCAAGTAACTTAGGGTTAACTTCTTCTGCTATTGTCGTTTTCAAACGTGCGATTGCTGCTGAAAACTCTTCTTTATTTGCTGTGTTTGTTAACTCTTCACAAGTAAGTTGCCACGCCAATTCATTTAAATCACAGGCAGCATAAAGTGCATCCAAAGGCGCACTTATGGCAATAGTAATGCCGTCTTCGAAAATACGAGAGTATAATTTTTCGTTTGGCCAATTTACCGCTTTTAGTAAGCGATTCGCGTAAACCGACCAGATATTTACCACGATAAGTTTATCAATACCACAGACAAAGGCATCAATAATGGCGCCAGGCTGATCTGATAGTAAATTTTTACCGGTCAGCCGACGATTATCATCTAAGCTCAGTGTTATATTTTCTCTATTCATATATACCCAAACAACTTCAAGATGTGAGTTTGGGGACCTTTCAGCGCAAGATGCCCAAGCTGCAGATTTTTATTGAACACTATATTTAAAGCATTGGCCTTGATGAAAATAGCCGAATTAAATATAGCCTAATTAAACATAGCCCGATAAAAAGCAGCAACTTGATCATAGTTTGCTTCAAAATCCCAAAGTGTTAACCCTTTTCAGTTGAGTTTAGTCACTTTCTTCATCATGTTCAGAGACCAAACGAACACCACGTTCATCGGTAACAATTCTCATGCCTGTTTCCAATACAAAAGTATCTGGCTCAGTAGTCTCTAGCATAGAAACAACGGTTTGGCGTGGAGACTTTTCTGCCTTGGAGTCAGACTCACCAATACCATTAAAGTTGATAATTTGCTTCCAACAACGTGTTATCGCATCACCAAAGACCATTAATAAGTCATCAGTGTTGGCTAGTTCAAGACCTTTATTGATAGCCTCTACTTCATCTGAAATACAATATATTTGCGACGCTTTAATCCCCTCAGCTTTTAACGCCGCTGCTAGCATTTCTGGTACTTCATCTACTGCACGACCTCGACGATTATCATCAGCTTTACAGATGTAAATATCAAAATGTCCGGCGGCAGCTTTCGCAATATTGACGATATCTTCATTACGACGATCACCTGGGCCTGCTAACACGGTAATACGCTTACCTTTAACTTCTAACTTGCTGGCTAATTCGCTCATACAACGCACACCATCTGCGTTATGGGCGTAATCAAGTATCACTCTAAAATTATGCTCATCAAACACGTTCATTCTGCCCGGTGCTTGATAAAAAGTGGTGGTAAAAGTTCTTAACCCTTGCTGTATAGACTCTAGTGGTTTACCTAAACAATAAGCTAAGCCGGCTGCAAACATAGCGTTTTGCACATTATGAAGCGCTTTACCTTCCAAGGTTGCCGGAATTAAATGCGTCCAAAGTAGTGGAATATGGGTGCCGTTATCAAAAATGGTGATCATGTCACCGTTGATACCTTTTTCTAAGACCACGGCTCGACCACCCGCGCGAATATGCTCGCGCACTAAACTATGGCCGGTGTTCATAGTGACATAACAAATATGTTTCGCTTTGGTATGGTCAGCCATTTTTAAACAGTGTGGGTCGTCGGCATTGAGCACAACACTGTCTTTAGCCACTTCGACAACAATACGTTTAACTTCAGCGAGTTGCTCTAGAGTGTCTATGCCTCTGAGCCCTAAATGATCTTCTTGGACGTTAATACAAGCGGCGACATCACTTTCTAAATAGCCTAAACCTGAACGGGCAATACCACCACGCGCAGTTTCTAATACCGCAATATCAACCGCAGGATCACGTAAAACAATTTGTGATGAAACTGGGCCTGTCATATCACCTTTCACGGATAACTGACCATCGACATAAACGCCATCGGTTGAGGTCATACCTACCACATGTCCAGCATTTTTTAAAATATGCGATAACATTCTAGAGGTCGTCGTTTTACCATTTGTCCCCGTAATGCCTGCAATAGGGATCCGCGTTGGTAAGGCAGGCGGAAATAGCATATCAATCACTTTTCCGGCAACATCTCTTGGCTTGCCTTCGCTTGGAGCGACGTGCATTCTAAAACCAGGTGCAGCATTTACTTCAACAATACCGCCACCAATATCTTTGTAAGATTGTGTGATATCAGCGGTTAAAAAATCAACCCCACCAACATCTAAACCAACAGCTTGTACCGCGCGCTCAGCCATCGTTTTATTATCTGGATGCACTACGTCGGTCATATCAATCGCCGTACCGCCGGTTGATAAGTTTGCGGTTGAACGTAAGTAGAAAATTTCGTCTTTAGGTAATACCGTAGCTTCTGTAAAGTCGGCTTCTTGAAGCAAACGCAGCGCTTGAGTATCTAATTCTAATTGCGTTAGTACTTTTTCATGACCAACACCTCGGCGTGGGTCTTCATTAATAATATCCACCAATTGACTAATAGTATTAACGCCGTCACCAATAACATGACCAGGTACACGCTTAGCTACCGCCACTAATTCACCATTAACCACTAACATTCGGTGATCTAAACCGGTTAAAAACGATTCAACTAAAACGGCTCGGCTTGTGCCATGTTCACGGGCAAAAGCAAACGCGGTAATCACTTGTTCTTCGGTCGTTAAATCAATAGACACGCCACGACCATGATTGGCATTTAACGGTTTTAACACCACTGGATAACCAATACTTTTTGCCATTCTCACGGCTTGTACATCAGAGTACGCCATACGTTGCTGAGGCACAGGTAATCCAAGATCATTTAATAAATTATGGGTATCTTCTTTATCACAAGAAATCTCTACCGCAATGTGTTTAGTTTCACTGGTAATAGTCGCTTGAATACGCTGCTGATATTTACCATGGCCAAATTGCACCAAACTGTATTCGTTTAATCGTAACCAAGGAATATCTCGTTTTTCTGCGGCATCAACCAGTGATTGTGTACTAGGTCCAAAAGCTTTGCGTTGTGCAAAGCGAATAAAATCAGCCATCTCTTGCTGAAAGTCAAAATCGTCTTCAAGAGTAGTTTGTAACTGGGCTTTAATGTTTTCAGGCATTAATGAAATAAGGAGTTTTCGTGCTAAAATGGCGGCTTCAAGGCCTACATCTCGTTGTTTATACTGGAATACCATATTGTATTCACCAGTAGTACCGGTGGTACGCGTCTTACCAAAAGTAACTTCTGTACCGGCTACGCATTGCAATTCGAGCGTAACGTGTTCCCATATATGAGCAATCCAAGTACCGTCATCTTCTTTTAAACGTCGGATAAAACCACCGGGCTCACCATAAGAGCAACCGTGCTGATCTAAACTTGGCAGGTTTGTGATTAATCCGTCAATAAATTCCGTACCCAATTTAACTGAAGGGTAATTTTCCAAAATACCAATATCTACAATGTGGCGAATCACAGGAAAATGAGCGTAAACATTAGGGCCAACATAAACGTTGGAAGAGAGCATTTTCATCGTGATTTCCTTTTATTACTCAAATGAGAATTTTTTATTCTTTATTATTCCGATACGCTAAACGCGGTCTAGAAAAGATACCACGGTTTGAATAGGGAACATACTACTTGAGGGAATATTTTATTGAACTAGAGGTTGGATATTGAATTATGCTTTAAGTTATTGTTATAAAATAAGAAAGCCCACCAAAAGGCAGGAGGGCTTTACAAGAAAGTTTAACTTGCTGGTGTAGCGATTCTTTCGTTGGTACAGTAAGTTGCGCCTGGCCCAAGTACATGTAACTTAAGACCAATTAAAGTAATAGCTTCGCCTCTACTCGCATCTGCCATTGAACTATGCGATAAGTCTGCAGGGTCTACTACTGTGATGCTGCCATGACCAACCACTTCTAAAACGCCTGTTGGGCCAATAAAAGCCGCGGTATTTTCACAAATACCTAAGCCTGAAGCAAAAGGATTGTAGGAAATAGCTGATAGTAAACGCCCTAAGCGATTTCTTTGGCTAAAATGCTGATCAATAATAACTTTATTAATTAAACCCATGCCCGGAGCAAAAGTAACCCCTTCTTCATTAGGTAATGCACCCGTACGACCGCCAGCAATCATATGCTCTGGCATAATGGCTGCCCCCGCAGACGTACCTGCAACATGAACCCCATCTGCATTACGTTTACGAATACTTTGCGCGACAGGAGTGCCACCCAAAATAGTAGACAGGCGTAATTGATTGCCACCGGTAATAAAAATTCCTGTAGCTTTATCCAACTCAGCGAGATATTCATCGCTATTGGCTTCTTCACGATCATTAATCGGCAAAGAAATTGCCTTTTGCACGCCTAGTTCATGAAAAACATCTTCGTAATTCGGCCCTGTTTCTTCAAGTTGTGAAGCCGTTGGAATAATAACAATATATGCATCTTCTCCACCACAAAGCTCAACAAAACGTTGTAGAATTATAGGATCCTTAACGCGCTCTTCTGCCCCCCCGATAGGAATTACAAATCCCCGTTGTTGACCATCAATTGTTTTAGCTGGACACATATTTACCTCTATTCAAATGTACCTTTGATAATTGTCTGATTGTTTTGCTTGTGCCATACACCTTGCGCCATCACATCAGTAATCTCATATTTTTCATTCAGCACCAATAAATCTGCGTCAAAACCAACGGCAACTTGCCCTTTGCTTTTAAAGCGTAAAATATTAGCAACATTGCTCGTTAACATAGGGAGAACTTGCTCCAGTGGTAAACCTTTCTTTAAAGTTTCCACTAAGGTTTCTCCTAGCGTACTCGCTCGACCAAAATCCATATGCAGTAATTCACCTTGTGGGTCAAAACAAGGCAAGCAACCTCCACCATCCGAGCTAAGGGTTATTTGTTCTAAGGGTAATTGTCTTTCAATTGCCATTTCAATGGCATCGCAAGCTTCCCAACCAGGTTGAGCTGTGCCAGTAGGAAATGCAGTTAAATCGATATGACAGCCTTGAGTTAATAGCTTGCAACTATCTTCAAACAAAGCTTTGTTGCGATTAACATGAGTTGGATTAAACACCCGCGCTGGCAGCTCTGTATCTCTAATCGCTTGTTCAATTAAGGCTAAACGTTTTTCACCATCACCTAAATGAAAGTGAATAATACCGGCTTTTCCCGTGATCAAACCTGCGACATGGGTTTCACTGGCAAGACGGATCACTTCTTCAAATGTTGGTTGGCTAGAGCGGTGATCGCTAATAGCAAATTCACCAATACCAATAACCGGTTCAAGGAAAACGATATCTGACTTAGCACTGCCCGTTATCGTGGTTAAAGGATAGTGATATCCTCCCGTCCAGCAATAAGCCGATAAGCCTTCTTCACGTAGACCATAAACTCGACTTAATAAATTTTCAGTACTACGCGTCGTATCATCAGTACCGAGCAAGCCAACAACAGTAGTGACACCCGCATGGGTAAATTCAGTTAGGCCAACAGGTGGCACTTGCGTGGCAAAACCTGCCTCACCCCCACCACCAGTTATGTGGGCATGACTATCAATAAAGCCTGGCGTTAACGTCGCACCATCAAAATTAATAACATTAACGTGCCACTGTTTAGGAATATCTAGCTGCCCTTTTCCATGATCATAAATGGCTGCAATTTTATTGCCTGCAATCAGAACATCTTTAATGCCTAGGGGCGTAGGGGCGTAAATATTTACATTACGTAATAATGTGAGCATGGGGTGGCTATTTTTCATGATATTTTAAGTGACGTTGCATTTAGCTTAACTTATTAATTATTTAAACAATAAAACTTAATAGTTAACAAACAAAACCAACAAGGTGACAGTGAGAAAGCGTAAGCGATGATTGTAACACAATAGATATTTGACCACCAAGCATCACTATACCAACACCTTAATTATTTAAAGTATCGCCCGCATTTAAAATACTAAAAATTTCGGCCTATTTAACTTAAGTTAATCGCATTATAAAACGGGCCAACTTAAGACTTGATTTAGGGATTTTAAGACAAGTATCTGGAGTAAACAGCATTTATAAAAAATTTTATATAAACTCTATAAAAAACAATTACTTTATAAGTACATAGTAGTCACTTGTTGATTGTAAGCATTTAACCTGAAATATATTATAGGGCAATAAGGTATTTTAGCGCTATTTAAAATGGCTTAAAACTAAAATTTAACTAGCACATACGGTTAAGTTTTCATTAGAATGCACGAATTATTTCTATTGTAACTATCGCTAACGTTTACCAAGCTATTCGTTAGTCATTTTGAGGAAAAGCATATGCTTTTTAATGGTTCGTTTATCTCAGATTGCCCAACTCGTCAAAAAATTCGTGAATTTTACCGTATTGATGAGAATACAGCGGTAGATCATATTTTACCCCTTGCTGAAGTGAACGTCAGCGCCCGAAGCCGTGCTTGGGAAAGAGCGCGTAAAATGGTGTTAAAAATTCGCAATGACCAGTCAGGTAACGGTGCGATAGATGCCTTGTTAAACGAATATTCACTCTCAAGTGAAGAAGGTGTGGTCTTGATGTGTTTGGCCGAAGCTTTACTTCGTGTCCCCGACAAACATACCCAAGACGCCCTCATTCGTGACAAAATTTCACAAGGCCAGTGGAGCACGCATTTAGGCAGCAGTGAATCACTATTTGTTAATGCTTCATCGTGGGGCTTGTTAATTACCGGCGCGATGGTGAATTATGCCGATAAACGCAAACAAGACAGCTTTGGTTTATTGAAAAAAACTATCGGTCGTTTAGGCGAGCCGGTTATTCGTAAATCCATGAACTATGCCATGAAAATTATGGGCAAGCAGTTTGTCATGGGCGAAACCATTGTCGCAGCCACGGAGCGTGCAGCGGATAAAGAGCAAAAAGGTTATGTTTATTCTTACGACATGCTTGGTGAAGGTGCTCGCACTATGGACGACGCTGAGCGTTATTTAAAAGCGTATCAAGATGCGATAGAAACCATTGGTAAGGTTGCTCAAGCTTCAGGTAAAAACGACCCACGCCGCGTGCCGGGTATTTCGGTAAAGCTTTCCGCTATTCACCCGCGTTATGAGTTTACTCACCAAGCACGCGTGATGGCTGAAATTGTGCCAAAACTTAAAGCGCTTTGCCTACAAGCCAAAAGCTACAACATAGGCTTAACTGTTGATGCGGAAGAGTCTGAGCGTTTAGATATTTCACTTGATATTATTGAAGCAGTATTTAGTGATGACGATTTAGCCGGTTGGGATGGTTTTGGTATTGCCTTGCAAGCCTATCAAAAACGCGCCATTTTCGTGGTCGATTGGTTACGTGAATTAACCCTACGCGTTAACCGAAAAATGATGGTGCGCTTAGTAAAAGGCGCTTATTGGGATACCGAAATCAAAAATGCTCAAAAAGATGGCCTTAAGCATTTTCCTGTGTTCACCCGTAAGTCTTCTACTGACGTTTCATATCACGCTTGTGCGAATAAGTTATTAGAATATAGAGATTCTATTTACCCACAATTTGCCACCCATAATGCTTACACCGCTGCCACCATTGTTGAATTGGCGGGTGATGACAAAGAAGGTTTCGAATTCCAATGCTTACACGGTATGGGCGATTCGTTGTACGACCAAATTGTGTCACTGGAAAGCATTCAATGTCGCATCTATGCCCCTGTTGGTCATCATGAAGACTTACTGGCGTATTTAGTTCGTCGTTTGTTAGAAAATGGCGCGAACTCTTCTTTTGTAAACGCCATTGTTGACGAGTCGCAGCCGGTTGAATCTTTACTGGAAGACCCGGTTGAAAAAACGCAGCGCTTAAAAGATAAATACAATAACCAAATCATCAAACCCATTGCTTTATATCATGATGCAAAAGGACTGGGCCGCGATAACTCAAAAGGCTTAGACTTAACGGACATTAATGTCATTACCCCGTTAAAATCGTCATTAGACAGCTGGTTTGAAGCAAATGAACTCAAGCGTAACGACTTACCATCTGGTGCTGTTGCTGTGATGAACCCCGCAAATCATAAAGAAATCATTGGCTTTCATCATCACCATAGCAAAGATGACATGCTCGCGATGATAGAGACGGCGCAAACCGCCTTTACTTCATGGTCACAAACGCCGGTAGCTGAGCGCGCTGCGTTATTGTGTCGTGTGGCGGATATTCTAGAGCGTCATACGGACGAGCTTATCGCTTTATGTATTAAAGAAGCCGGTAAAATTGCCCAAGATGGCATTGACGAAGTACGTGAAGCTGTTGATTTTTGCCGCTATTATGCACAACAAGCAGTTGATGTTGCCGCAGATGAACGCCTAGAGGCACGTGGTGTTGTACTTTGTATCAGCCCATGGAACTTCCCATTAGCGATATTTTTAGGCCAAGTTGCCGCGGCGATTGCCACCGGTAATACGGTATTAGCAAAACCAGCTGAGCAAACCAGTTTAATTGCCCTGCGTACTATTGAATTAATGATGTCAGTTGGCCTACCTGAAGGTGTGGTACAAGCGGTAATTGCTCGCGGCAGCGAAGTCGGCAAGGTCATTATTCCTGATGCGCGCATTCAAACCGTGATGTTTACGGGCTCGACTGAAACCGGCACCATTATTTCACAAACCTTAGCGGACCGAGGTGGTGACCAAGTCCCCTTTATTGCTGAAACCGGTGGCCAAAACTGTATGATAGTGGATTCCACCGCCTTGCCTGAGCAAGTGGTTGATGATGTGATCTCTTCAGGCTTTCAATCAGCAGGTCAACGCTGCTCTGCGCTTCGAGTGTTATTTCTACAAGAAGATATCGCTGATGATGTGATCACTATGCTTAAAGGCGCGCTAGCAGAATTACATGTTGGTAACCCAGAATATTTAAGCACTGACATTGGCCCGGTGATTGACCAAAAAGCACTTGATGCACTCAATGCGCACAGTGACTATATGGAAAATAATGGTAAGTTACTTTACCAATGTGCAATTGGCGATGAGATAACGAATAATGTTGCTGCGAACGAACACTTCTTTTTTGCACCGCGTCTATATGAAATTGACGATATTAGTGTATTAAAGAAAGAAGTCTTTGGTCCTTGTGTGCATGTAGTGCGCTTTAAAGGCAGTGAAATAGAAGCGGTTATCGATAGAATTAATGGCACAGGCTTTGGTTTAACTATGGGTATTCATACCCGCATTGAACACCGCGCTTTTGAATTAGCCAAACTGTCACGCGCAGGTAATGTTTATATCAACCGTAATATGATTGGCGCCATTGTCGGCGTGCAACCTTTTGGTGGTCGTGGCCTTTCAGGTACCGGACCCAAAGCCGGTGGACCCAATTACTTAACCCGTTTAGTGATAGAAAAAGCCACACCTGATGCCGAGCAATTTAACTTACTGCCTTCACAAGTCGAAGCGCTAGACGGTGATGCAAAATCTGATGCAGAATCCATATTGTTTATGGATAAAGCCAATGCAGCTGAAAAAACCTGGCGTTTAACAGAGTTAAACACCCGTATTTCTTGTGTGCGTCAATTATTAGCAAAAATAGCCCATGTTGATATTGTTGATGATTTAGCCGACGATTTAAATCGCACGTTAAAATCAGCGCGTTCACAATTAATTGATATTGAAAAACGCATGAAGAAGCCAAAATTCTTACCTGGTCCAACGGGCGAGTCTAATATTCTTTATTTAGAAAACCGCGGCAACATTATCTGTTTTGCGGATAAAAATGTGAGCTTTCACTTCTGGGTACTTTCTATTGTAACGGCTTTAGCGACAGGTAATACCGTGATAAGTGTGGTATCAGACTTGTACTATGATGAAGCGATCGCGTTTAGAGATAAGTTCCTTTCAACTGGTGCCGATGCAGGGGTATTCCAAGTCGCTCGCTTACGTCATTTATCGACTATGTTGTCTCATTCTGCATTATCAGGTGTGGTAGTCGATAGTAACTGTGATCGTAAACATTATATCAGTGAAAAATTAGCGGAACGTCAAGGGGCAATATTACCGGTGATCAGTTCAGAATATTTTGATAACTTGATCCAACGTTTGTTAACAGAAAAAACCGTCAGCATTGATACAACCGCTTCAGGTGGTAACACGTCATTAATGACCTTAGTTGAAGAAGATTAACCTTTTATTTATTATTAAGTGTTAGATAAAAAACGGGCATCATTAGGTGCCCGTTTTTTTTAGCTCGAATTAAATCTTTAACTAAAATAATATTTTATAATTGTTCAGAAAGCTAACCACGACATTAACGATTTTTGTATTGCGTAGGACAGTAACCTCTCACTACCTCATCACTTCGAAGCTTTATATGCTTGGTTAGTCGTCCACTGACTCTTGCCCGCCATAACTTAAAACTTTTTGGTTTTAAATGCTGGCGCATAAATTTAATAACGTCATTTTCTTGCATAGTGAACTGATGCGCTATAGCTTCAAATGGCGTTCGGTCTTCCCAAGCCATTTCTATAATTCTTGATTGATCATCTGGAGACAATGGCATAAAAACCACCTTAAAATTAATATCTAATTAATATCTAATTAAAGTGGTCATACGGCTACTCAACAAAAAAAGACCAATTTTCTCACAATTACTGACGAATATTGTTAAGGTGCTTCATCACAAGCAAGTGGATTAAAATACTCGTTAAATACATTTCAAACGTTGATATTAGGCTCAATATGATAACAAAACTGGATAATTTAAATGAAGCTGTAGCACAGCAGATTTTTACTATTTTTCAACATTCTTATAAAGTTGAAGCTAAGCTTATAGGGTCGATTGATTTTCCTCCACTATCACGCAGTGCTAATGAGATAAAAAACTCAAGTACACAATTTTATGGCTTTAGTGAAAATGAATGTCTCGCTGGCATCATAGAAATTACTATTGATAATAATCTTTTAGATATTCATAGCCTAACCGTAGATCCAAGTTATTTTAGGAAAGGTATCGCCAGCAAATTAATAAACTACGTTATAGCAATAATCAATTGTTCAAAGGCAACTGTAGAAACAGCAGTAGTAAATATACCCGCAATAAATTTATACAAAAAACATGGCTTTATTGAGTTCAAAAGATGGCTCCCATCACATGGAATTGAAAAGCTGGCGATGTCGATGGAAAAGGCAGGTCCAAGCTCTTAAGCTTCGTTCGATATAAATATTAGAAAGTTTATTACAGTCTAACTTAATGCTCACAGATGAAATTTATTATAAAAAAAATCTACGTTCGCTATTCATGTGATACTAGAGTTTACTGTCGCTATCTCCCATAAAATACCGACATTGTCGTGTCATGTCGTGACAATGTCGTATGCTTTTGCTGATAAACCTGTCATAAAGGGATAAAACAGTAGGATAAAACGATGAATATTAAACAACGTCGCTTGGAAAACGGATGGTCACAGGAAGAGCTTGCCCGCCACTCAGGTTTAAGTACTCGTACTATCCAGAGGATTGAGGCCGGCCAGAAAGCAGGGACGGAATCACTAAAATGTCTTGCCGCTGTGTTTGAAAGCTCAATCGACGATTTAAAGCAGGATCAGGACATGATCGAACAAAAAACGACTGTACCGCCTAAGCTTCCCGAAATTAACGCAACTGAGCGAGAGGCAATTAAATTTGCTCAAGCAATATTTAGAAAGCCTAAGAAAGGTCAACCTGATCCGCTTTGGCGCATTGAGCGAGAGGCTATTGATTATGCAAAGCGCCTGTTGAGTAAATTTAAAACATAGCTAATGTCACTGACTGAACAGTCTATTAGCCCTAAAAGTGACTATAGTGGATAACGCTAGTCTTCACTTAAATACGAAATTTCACTCAGTCGTTATATTCTACTATTACCCTTTCACTATTCTCATATTTATAACATTTATGGTTCGAGTTGCTCCGCTTTTTTAGCACTTAAAGCGTCGACAAATGCCTGTAACCCCGATTGCACTAATGCATAGGTTTTATCAATATTTTCACTAACATCACCCTCTAATACTTTTAACCCTCCAAGAATATCTTTCGCTTCAGCAAAACCTTGATCGATGCCACCACTGATAATATCCACAAAAGCTGTCAACGATTCTTCTTCACTCATTTCAGGATTTTGTTCTCGATAAGAAGCTAAAAACTGAGTACTAAAAGAGACAATTCGCTCCGCTGTTGCTTCTGGACTAAAATCAACTCCCGACTCGTAAGCGTCTTCAACACTATCATCAACCCCAGAGGTTTTAAGCGCTTCGTTTATTCCCTGCAAGGCGGTTTTTAATACCAGTGACAGCGGCTGGTCACCAATGGTCGTATTGAATTTCAGTGATGATTCTATAATTGCCGCATTAAGCTGTTTTTTGTTGCTGAGAAAAATAGAGTCTTGCGCTTGGTCAATTTTTTTATCATGCGCAAGGTCTGAAACTTGCTGCCCCATGGGTTTGTTATCTGTTTTGTCCAGTGCTTTTGCTAAAGATCGAACATCTTGGCTATAGGTAGCATCGTTTTTAATTGGAGCGCTCATAAAATTACCTCTGTTTATCAAAGCATATATAAAAGTATCGGCAACATTGAGTATAACTTAAGTATCAAACTGTATATATTTTGGACAACAAAGGGTGCTGAACTTAAGTTCTGAGCAGCATAATAAACTTCTAGTAAGTCTATTATTTATTTGTGCACATTTTCTATCAGTATCGTACGAGTAAAATAATGATATTAATAACGGGAATTGTGAAGAAAAGCTGTTTTATTTTAGCAAGTGAATGAACTAGTAGACTTTAAAAAAAAAGCTACTGAATAAAATCAGCAGCCTTTATATTAATAAGAAGACCGAACAATGGATCATAAAATATCATTTCACTGAGCGGTATTAAGCTTAAATGCTGTTACTCGTTTATAAGCATAAATTCCTAATGTTTTTGACCACGCTTACCTTTACCTTTCGTCTCACAGGTTGTAGCGGCATAGGCCATTTCTACAGTGCCACCAGCATTCATTTGTACTTCATTGACTTTGACATTATCATGTTTTTTATGACAACGATCTATTTCGCCTTGGAAATTCAATGTAGCGGTACCACCCTCAGTTCTTACTACTTTCAGGTCTACACCAGGTACTGGTGATGTGCCGTTGCCATTATTAAAATATGATGAACCGACGGTACCATCGTCATTTTCTATGCCAACAGTTAAGTTTGCTGGTATGAATGGCAGGTCAGCATAAACAAACCAAATATTTGACGTCCCCGTTTCTACCCAAACTTGGAAAGTAGAAGTCGTAGTTTCACCAAAAAACGGTACATTTTCCCATTCATAAATAGTGAACTGTTGTGGTCCTGCATTAAGCACAGCTACGTACCAATTCCCGCCTGCACCAAGATTTAAATCAGCCCAGAACGGCGCTAATATATTATTTGGAGGAGTAGCATTAGGAAGGTCCTGATTTGCAAAGGTAGTAGCTAGACCACTAGCTGTGCCTACTTCAATGGTGCCATTAACCGACCAAATAACACTGGAATAAGTTTGACCATTGTAGTCAAATGGTGGGATATCCAAAATGAATGCACCATCATCACAATTAGCTGGGCAACCAAAAGGTGCAATACCAAATGCTCCTAGCGAGAAGTAACCAAAAGGGGCCGGCGATTGTTGAAGCTCAAGGCCGCCAACATCAAGGTATACACTCCAATCAATTTGATTATCATTTACACTAACAGGAGATGCTTCTGAGCCATTGGTAATTGCGCTGCTCACTGAACCATCAACTAAACTCATGCCATTAGGCAACATATCTGTAATATCAATAACATCAATCATTTGACCATTAGTTACTTTAATTTCATAGTTAAGTACAT
Organism: Cognaticolwellia beringensis; assembly: GCF_002076895.1. Taxonomy (NCBI): domain Bacteria; kingdom Pseudomonadati; phylum Pseudomonadota; class Gammaproteobacteria; order Alteromonadales; family Colwelliaceae; genus Cognaticolwellia; species Cognaticolwellia beringensis. The sequence goes on along the minus strand of NZ_CP020465.1, from coordinate 2,716,406 downwards.
CACCTTCTTTAGCTGATGCCATATCGACAGTTTTTGACAAGTTAGCCGTTGAACTTCTATTAGTATTAACGGCAATAGGCATATGTAAGTTAACAAAATGATGACCTGATGCTTCTAATTTTAACTCTCCAAAGTTCCAGCCAGTGGGCGCTAATGTGGTGTCAGCAGTGATCGTAATATTGGCACTTTCACCTGGGCGTAGCGAAATATTTTTAGGCGAAACATTTACTTGCATAGTGTCACTGTTACCACTTAGCTTCCAATGACCTTGTCGGTCACCGGTATGCGTGACAACACGCGTCCAGCTACAAGTTCTCACACAATTACTTTCTTGCATACTGGCAATGTTTAAAGTGCGAGGATCTCCACCCGCACTAGGGTCAGCGGCCAGAAAGTTTTCGGGAGTCTCACTTAGCACTAGGCCTGATCGTAATACTTTGTTTAATTGTACTCTACCGGCACCCACATCAAACGGGTCTGCTGGCGTCATCGCGTCATCTTTTAAGAGATGGTTAGACTTAGAAGTCATCATTAAAGCCGACTTTATCTCGTATGGCGTCCAGTCAGTCAACATGCTGACTAAAGCACCACTACCTGCATTATGCGGACTTGACATAGAAGTGCCAGAGAGAAAAGCATATTCTGGAGAAGGTGTGACGCCGTCAGTATTCACTGCCGCCATAATATCTACACCGGGTGCAGTAATATCAGGCTTTAATATATCAAGTGTAGTATTGGGACCACGTGAACTGAAACCAGCGGTGATATCGCCATTTGCATCATCGAGATTGAGTGAATAACCTTGAATAGAACCCATAGTATTTGCATTGGATGCTAACCAATTCTTCAGAACTTCACCATTAGTGAAGCCCAAATGTACCCCGGGTAAAAAGTGAGCATCGCCTACAACAGCCTCGCCGTTAGCCGCGGCATTTACAAGCACAAAACCGCCAGCCCCACCTGCTAGCACATTAGCACCTTTTGCTGTTCGAGCAATCTCACCACGATCACAAACCACTATTTCGCCATTGAAATGTCCTGCAGGAAATGGATCTAAACATTGCTCTGGAGTTGTATCGTTTAGTGAACCATTAGCTGTTGGGAAATTGCCCGCATAAACCATAGCAGCAGGACCATAACCACTGGTAAAGCCCTTGCCAACAATATTAGCTAAAGCATCATCGTCACTGGACATATCCACGACTGCATTTTCTATTTTTCGATTATGAGTCATTGCGCCGGTAGTACTAACCCATGGCGAGTTATGAGCAACCGTTGCTGCACCTGGGCCACTATTACCCGCAGAAACCGCGACATAAATACCGGCAGCCGTAGCATTTAAAAAGCCTAATTCTACAGCGTCACTATAAGGATTTTCACCGCCTGAAATTGAATAGTTCAATGATTGAATACCGTTAGGAAGATTAGCTGAATCTATGACCACCTGATCAATAGCAGCTAATAGTGCTGAACCTGGACAACCGTCAACACATACATCATATATTATAATATTGGCATGAGGAGCAACGCCTGAAATATCACGACTTAAATCAGCTGTTGGCGCAAACATAACCGCAGAATTTACAAAGTTACCTGCAGTGGTACTGGCAGTATGACTACCATGACCGTCACTATCTTCAGGAGAATTAGGATCAGCAGATGTTTGCACCATATCCCAAGCACCAATAAGTTTGTCATTACAGAACCCTGGGTTGGTATCACAATAGCTACCGGGGATATAATTACCAGAACCTAATGGATTCTCATGATCGTAACCGTCACCGCCCACGTCAGCAAATGAAGGATGGTCATGGTTAATACCGGTATCTAAAATGGCTACAACGGCTCCTTCCCCCATTGAACCCATTTTATGGTTTTTCCCATGCTTACCATGATGTTTATCACTATGCCTACCTTGCCAGATTTTATCAGCACCTATCCAAGCAGGGCCTGCATCAGTTAAAGGGTATTCAATACGCTCTTGGGTGACACTGATGACATTCGGCAACGTTGCTAACGCTTTAGCTTCTTGTTGGTCTAATTCCATCGCAACACCATTAAAGGCATGTTGATATTTATATTTCACATTGATTTTACGGCCAAAAGCGCGCTCGCAATGTTCAACTAAATCTGTTTGTTTGGATTTTAAGAATTTCGAATATTGCTTGCTGGCTTTTGAATTGGCGTTGAGTGATTTAACACCTAGCGTTGCAGGGTTAGTAGCGCTGAATGCTTCAATTCCGCCTTTATAACTGGCGACGGAAGGTGAATTCATTCTAACGATATATATCGCTTTACCATTGTCTGCTATAACTTTTTTATAACTTTCATTAGCAGAAACAATGCTCTTAGCGTTGAAGTCATGGGTTGTTACTTTGACATTTTCAGCATTAGCCGAAATTGCGACAAACATAGCGATAAAAAAGCTACATAGCCGTTTAAAATTGTGCGAATAATAAGAAGGAATTTTATTGTCTATCATTGTTTTTATCTCCAATTATTTGAAATAATTTCCGAGAAGTGCACAACAGAAGCACTAATACATCACGGTAAAAAATATTATCTTTAAATATCAATCGAATGTGATTATTAAGGAAGAAATACAAACGTTCAGTGCACTCAAACAACTCAATAAAATTTGAGATATTTGCAAGTAATTGATTGTGTTTAACCAATAGGACTGGCGTAGGAAATCTAAAAAGACATTAGATATTATTTATAAACATTAGAAAGAATAGGTCATTTCTAGCCATTCAACAAACATAGGGTATAACCGAAGCCCTTTTTCGTGAAGTTTAAGGCGTTTAATTAATCAGGTATGATCTGAAGGTGTCATTTTGATAATTTTATATTTGATGGAATAAACAATACGACGCATTAATTATTGCGAAGCGACAGCCATTAATCGCTACCATATTGTATTGTTCAATTTCTAAACTTAACGCTAAATGTCACATTAAAATAGCGTGAGTATATCTCTACTGCTGCAACTTGATCACTAGGCTATCTTCAACAATCTTCAATTTTTCAAGCAAAGCCTTTCTTGAATCTGCTGACATAAGCACATGACCCACTTCACTACTAGTACTGTCCCGTTCACCAACCTCAGATCCTGCTTCGACTTTACACTTAAATTGCTCAACTTCTTTAAGTTCCTTGAGCGTTTCTAGGCCTGATATATGATCAACAATACCAGCCCCTGGATGGATCATAAACACACATGCAAATTTCTTCGCTTTAATGGGTAAAGGCTTTGGTGTCGTTCCTGTTTCAAGTTCGACATAAGTTTTCCATGGATTGAAGCCATAGGCATACTCAATAAGCTCCATATAGTAACCACCTGGCGGTCTCACTGCCATTTCACCGAAAACCGGACCGCTTTTGGTCAAATAAAATTCAGCATGGGTCATCCCATTTATAACGCCAAACCCAGCAATAACACGATCGTTTATTTGAATAATTACTTGTTCTAAATCTTGTTCAAAAGCGCCTGGTACGATTGATTTCTTCCACTGATGCAGGTATTCGGTGATATTATGAAAGATAGGCAGGCCATTATGAATAAACGTTTCCACACTCACTTCAGAGCCTTCGACAAAGGCTTCGGCCAATAAGCCGGGCTTGGCGTGTGCCTTGATCTCATCAAGGCTATTCAACACCTTAACGCCTCTGGCACCCGATTCAGCTACAGGCTTAACCACAAGCGGCAGTCCTAATTTTTCGACTAACGCTTCAGGCGTATCTTTATCAGTAATGAGATGAAATTTTGTAATGGGTATATCGTACTTTAAGGCTTCCAACTTCATTTCGTTTTTATTATGCAAAATGTTAGTAATATTTAGCGGAGTGCCGGTAAGTTTGAATTCCTCTCGGATCATAGCCGCAATATTAACACTTGACTCCGTAGCAGCCATGACGAACTCGATATTGAACTCTCGAATAGCCTCTATATCAGCAGTTAAAAGCCGTTTTTCGCAACTTTTAAAGGGTGTTTCAATCCAGCCAGCCAACTTTTCTTTTCGACTTTCGTGCAGAGCACCATCACTCCAAAGAAAAACGTTATGCTTCATTCTTAATGCAGCGCGATAACATCGACCTCTTTTACCAATAATTAATACATTAGCCATTAAACATCCCCGAAAATTACAAGCGTAGACAGCTATCCATTAAGTCTAGTCAATCTAGTTGAATTTATATATAAACGCATGGCCATTGTTTAGTTCAAAATAGGACGAGGAACAATTTTGTAAAGTTAATTCTTAAGCGAACTCAAGATATTGTGCCAGCTAAAATAAAACGGCAACTAAAAATTTTTAGTCCATGTTTATATGTTAGATTTTTTCTGCTGGTGAATTATTTTATTTTTATACCAATTTGATTAATTAAGCGATCGACTTTTTCATGAGGGAAAATGGATAATGACAAGGCATAAAATTTAGTCAGTAATTATACTACTTATAAATTTTATAGCGCCGTCATTATTAATTTTAACCATTAAAAATGAGCCGTTAATTAATCAACTTGGTATTACAGGGAGGAAATAAAGAGAAAGGAAGGAGAACAACTGGGATGCCGCCGACAAAAAAGCCTCGATATTGCTATCGAGGCTTATTGTAAAATAGTTGAGATGACGCATAAGCCGGGTTTTGTATCTCTTCCGAAGAAAAGTGACAATCATTCGTCTAGGCCTTAAATCGCTCTAAGGCTCAAGCAACCTACCCGGTTTCCACGCGAGCCACGCTTATACTATGCTAACTTGCGCTAACTTAGTCATGAAACCCTATTTGGTCTTGCTCCGGGTGGAGTTTACCCTGCAATTACTGTTACCAGCAATCCGGTGCGCTCTTACCGCACCCTTTCAGCCTTACCTGTGAATCCCGAAGGAAACCATCGGCGGTCTTCTCTCTGCTGCACTTGTCGTGGGCTCGCGCCCCCCAGGCGTTACCTGGCACCCTGCTCATTGGAGCCCGGACTTTCCTCCCCTCTATCTGTCTACAACTTATAAATAAGTCGCACAACGATAAAGCAGCGATTGTCTCGTCAACTCGGCGCGCATTCTACCCCAAATTTCCCCTAAGGTCTAAATTAAATGTTGTTAGCTGTTTTCCACTGTTATAGTAATCTCAATAGTAAAATGAGGCTTATTTATGATCGAACTTTGGCATTGCTACAATACACGTTCATTACGTGTTTTATGGGCTTTAGAAGAAATACAATTGCAGTACAATTTACATACTTTATCATTTCCACCGCGCTTTTTAGACAAGGCATATTTAGAAATTAATCCCTTGGGTACAGTACCTTTCCTTAAAGACGGCGATACCACACTAACAGAATCAAGTGCTATGTTGCTCTACCTAGCAGAACGATACAGACAAACTGACTTGAGCATACCGACTTCACACCCAGAGTATGGTAATTACTTAAATTGGCTATTTAGTAGTGATGCAACCCTTACCTTCCCACAAACATTAGTCTTACGATACAGCCAATTTGAAAGCGCTGAACGCCAACAACCACAAGTTGTTAAAGACTACGCTATTTGGTATTTAGCCCGTTTAAAGCGATTAAATAGCCATTTAGAAAACCATAACTATTTAGTCGACAATAAATTCACCATTGCTGACATTAGCGTGGGCTATGCACTTTATTTAGGAGAGTTATTAGGATTAGCTAAACAATATCAACCACAAACATTCGCTTATTTGCAAAGGCTTAAAAATAGAGCAAGCTTTATGGCGATTAAAGATATAGGTAAAGAAATCAGTAATTACACCATAAAGCCAGTCGATATAACTTAAACGTTATACTCAGTCTAATGGATATTATTCTTTCATGGCTAAGGCGTATTCATATAACGCATTTTTCTTTACCCCATGAATTTCAGCGGCAATAGCACAGGCTTTTTTCGGTTTCATTTCTGATAATAAAAGCTTTAACGTGGCTACCACATGGGCTGGAATATCATTTGGATCAACTTTCGCACCTTCAATGATCAAAACCATTTCGCCTTTAAGTTGGTTTGGATCGCCTTGCAAAAAGGTTAATAAATTGGCCGCAGTGTCGGAATGAATAGTTTCAAAGGTTTTGGTGAGTTCTCTTGCCATAACAACATAACGCTCGCCGCCAAGGGTTTTAACAATATCTTCAACGGTGTCAATGGCTCGACGTGGCGCATCATAAAACACCATAGTACGTGTTTCATTGGCTAATTCATTTAAAGTTGATTGTCTTGCGCCTGTTTTTGACGGTAAAAAACCTTCAAAGGTGAATCTATCTGTGGGCAAACCCGCAACTGAAAGCGCAGCTATAGCCGCGCAAGCACCTGGAATAGGCGAAACACTCAGTCCTTGTTGACGACAATGGCGCACCAAATGAAAACCAGGATCGCTGATCAATGGTGTACCCGCGTCTGACACTAAAGCAACGCTTTTACCTTCCTTTAATAGTGCTGCTATTTGCTCTTGGCGTTGTCGCTCGTTATGATCATGCATCGACATTGTTTTGTTTTTAATGGCAAATGCCGATAACAAACGTTGGGTATGTCGCGTATCTTCACAGGCAATAACATCAACCTGTTCGAGTATATCCCGCGCCCGTTGACTAAGATCACCTAAGTTACCGATGGGTGTGGCAACAATATATAAGGTGCTGGGCAGAATTTGAGAATCCGACATAATAAAATACTTGTGTTGAGACTGAAGAGGATGAAGTTTATTATAAAGCACTATTAAAAAGTATGGATTTATTAACTTTGACACTTACTAAATGGTTTTCATCTTATAAAAGTGGCCTTTGTGCATTTGCAACAGTGGCTATTTTGGCTAGTTGTTCAACAACTAAGCAAAGTAAACCAGCAACTTCTACGGATAAACAAACTGAAATTACGCAAGCGTTTGATACAAACTTAACCGCTGAGCAATTAGTTGCTCAAGCTTCCTCACAAGTTTCTTCAAACCAACAAGGTGAAGCGGTAACTTCGTTATTAAACGCAAGTGAATTATATTTAGCACAAGCTAAACCACATAAAGCACTTTGGTTAGCCAAACAACTGGAAGTACTAGCACCATCAGCAATCCAACAATATCGCCTCGCCATTATTGAAGCTAAAAGCTATTTAGCCTTAACAAAAATTTCTGAAGCTTACCTTGCTCTGGAAAACGCTGATAGCATTAGAGAAGAAGCACAACTCACTCAGACTGTGGACTATTTTCAAACATTAGCCCGCGTGCAAACACAACGTAACCTGCCTATTGTCGCACTCGATGCAAACTTAAGAGCTTTTGCTGGTAATTCAGCCGCAACTGATAGCGATATTGAGCTAATTTGGCAGCAGTTTTGTCAATTATCACCATGGCAACTTCAGCAGGTAGTTAAAATGTCTCCGCCAAACATTAAAGGTTGGAGCAAACTGATCACTTTTGCTAATAAGTTTGGTGATGACGACGCTAAACTTCAACGCTACTTAAGTCAGTGGCAACGAGAGTTCAGCACACATCCTGCACAATATATTGTTGCCAACTTAAGTCAACAACACCCAGCCATAATCACCAATGAATATCAAAACATTGCCATTATTATTCCGCTTTCAGGTAAACAAGAACGCGCAGGCAAAGTAGCGCAACAAGGTATACTGGCAGCTTATAATATTGATAGCGGTAAAACCTTACATTTTATTGATTCAACGACTTTAGACATGACGACACTAAATGCTAAGCTAACCGAGCTAAACGTCGACTATGTTATAGGTCCACTACTGAAGGAAAATGTAAACAGCTACTTGGCTCAAACTGAGTTAACCCTTCCTACGCTTTTACTTAATTTACCAGCAACCGTTGCTTTATTACCGCATCAAGTTGCCCTGTCAATGCGACCAGAAGATGAAGCGATTCAAGCAGCAACAACGCTCAGCCGCCAACAGTATCAATTCCCTATTATATTAAGCCACCAAGACAGCGCCAGCCGACGTATTGCGCAGACATTCAGCCAACAATGGCAACATATAACAGGTAAAACACCAGAAACTGTATTTTTTAATAGTGATGCAAAAATGCAAAATCAACTTAAAGCCAGTCTAGGTGTTGATCTAAGCCAGCAACGCACAAAAGAATTAAATCGTCATATTAAATATTCAATTAAAAGTGAATTACGCAACCGTCGAGACATTGATATGATTTACGTGGTGGGCTTGCCGCTAGAAACCAAACTTTTAAAACCCTATATTGACGTTAATATCAGCCCATTTGCCGATATAATTCCGGTATTTGCTAGCTCGCGTAGCCACAGTTCTAAAATAGATAAAAGTGATAATCGTGATTTATCTGGCTTAACTTTCACCGAAATGCCTTGGCAATTACGCAGTAAGCAACAAAATAAAGCCTTAGCAGCACAAGCTAAAAAACTTTGGCCTAATCGCAGCGATAGTTTACAAAGCATTTTTGCCATGGGTTTTGACAGTTTGGCTTTAGTTGATAAAATTTTTGCTATGCAAAATAAAACTTATGTCCGACATTATGGTCAAACTGGCATATTGCAATTGGGCAAGGATAACATTTTGACCCGAAGCTTAATTTGGGGCAAATACAGCCGCAGCAAGGTACAAGAATTTGTTATGGACTAACAAAACTAACACAGTGACCACAGGTAAAAATAGCGAGCAATTAGCTGCTCACTATTTAACTCAACATGGTTTATTATTACAGACATGCAACTTTCAAAATCGCCGTGGTGAAATTGACTTAGTCATGACTGAGAACGACACTTGGGTGTTTGTGGAAGTAAAATATCGCAAAAATTCACACTTTGGCGGTGCTATCGCAGCTGTTTCAATTAAAAAACAGCAAAAAATTAAGCAATGTGCGGCATTTTATCTGCAACAAGCCGGATTAAATGAATATAATACCCCTTGCCGATTCGATGTTATCGCGATGCAGGGCGACATTAATAACCCAGAAATTACTTGGCTTAAGAACGCCTTTTAATCAATGCCTTTTAAGAACTGAAACAACGGAGCTAAGTCCACCATGTTAGAACGGATAAAAAGTAATTTTACTGAAAGCATACAAACCAAAATTGCCGCCAGCGAATTATTGGCAGGGCCAATTGAACAAGCCGGAATGACGATGGTACAAAGTCTATTAGCCGGTAATAAAATATTAGCCTGTGGCAATGGAGGCTCAGCTGGTGATGCTCAGCACTTTTCCGCCGAGCTATTAAACCGTTATGAAACAGAACGTCCGCCGTTGCCAGCAATTGCTTTAACGACCGACAGTTCAACGATTACCTCTATTGGTAATGACTATCATTTTGATGAGATTTTTTCTAAACAAGTACGTGCGCTCGGTAATAATGGCGATGTATTACTCGCTATTTCAACCAGTGGTAACTCACGTAACGTTATTAAAGCCATTGAAACCGCTGTATCTCGTGACATGCCTATTATTGCCTTAACGGGTGGCGACGGTGGAGATATTGCAGGCCTACTTGGTGAAAACGATGTTGAAATTCGTGTGCCTTCAAGCCGTACTGCGAGAATTCAAGAAGTTCACTTAGTGGTTATACATTGTCTATGTGACATTATAGATACTACATTGTTTCCACAAACTGAGGCTTAGTATGTCAATAAAATCAATTGTCAGCACAATTACACTTGCTGTATTACTACAAGGGTGTGTTGCGGCCGCTGTTGTTGGCGTTGTCGGTGGTGCAAGTGTCGCAACCGACAATCGCTCTTTGGGTAATCAAATTGACGATCAAAAAATTGAAATTGATGCAAAGGCCAAGATCAGAAAAAGCGAGGCTTTAAGTGATAACACCAACTTACAAGTGATCAGTGTTAATGGCAGTGTATTGGTTATTGGTCAAGCGCCTAATAGCTATTTGCGTGATCAAGCTATAAAAGCGATAAATGAGATTAATGGTGTTAAACAACTGCATAACCAAATCCGTATAAGTAACACGACATCTTTTACCACAAAAACGAATGACGTTTGGCTAACATCAAAAGTAAAAACCGCTTTATTTGGCACTGAAAAATTAGATGCTACCAATATTAAAGTGGTCACAGAAAATGCTGAAGTGTTTCTAATGGGCTTAGTCACTAAAGCACAAGCGAACGTTGCGGTAGATATTGCTCGCAATGTCAGTGGTGTTAACCGAGTATTTAAAATATTCGAATATGTTACAGAAAATAAAATTGACTAAATTATCAAGCCGAATGGTTGTTACTCTCACTAAACATTGTCACTCCCTCACATCCATATGAACGTGACATTGCCTATATGGATGTAGGTACTTAGTTTTTGTCAGGAACAAAAAACTGACCGTTCATCCTGAACATCGTCACTCTCTCACATCCATATGAACGTGACATTGCCTATATGGATGTAGGTACTTAGTTTTTGTCAGGAACAAAAAACTGACCATTCATCCTGAACATCGTCACTCTCTCACATCCATGTGAACGTGACATTGCCTATATGGATGTAGGTACTTAGTTTTTGTCAGGAACAAAAAACTGACCGTTCATCCTGAACATCGTCACTCTCTCACATCCATGTGAACGTGACATACCGTTCATCCTGAACATAAAAAAGCAAACCAATAGGTTTGCTTTTTTCTTTGTATTTTTCATTGTTTATTAACAATGTACGAAAAATATTCTTCCTTAAATAATGTAGCTATACTTGGCTTTCGGATTGCGCTTTACCTATTAACTCATGCTTTAACCATTGAAATGCTTGCTGCCACTCGAGTTCTAAGCCTGAAAAACTGCAACTATTCCACTTATCATATGCGCGAGTTAACTTTAACTCTTCTATAACAACTTTGCTTTTATCTGAGTAATAAACAAAAGCAATGGCTTTCAACCCCTCATAAGAGCCTACGGTTAATTTCGCTTCATAACTATAAGTATATTCATTGATTCTATTGATAAGCATGCCAAAATTACCAAAAATATGTGCTTTAAAAAACACATCACACTCTTCTATCATTTCAAGTGACAATTCAATGCCTTCATCAATAGTGACTTCGACAATATTTTCAGCCAGTAATGTAAAGTAACCAAAGCTTAATCTATGTTTCATTATGCTCCTCTTTATCGACTTGTTATGTAGCTATGTTATTTACCCCCACCCTTTATTCAACAGTCATATTTATTCGCTACCTATTAACCATAGTGCGAAAATTAGGTTATTCAAATAACAAAATAGCTAAACTCACCAGCTAAAAGCTTAGCAATTGAATTCACTATAAAACTAATTGCCAAATAATTTTTCTAACCAAGATTTCTTCTTATTTTTTGTCGGCGCATATTCACACTCGGTTTCATAAATCAGTCCAGTGGTTACAGCAGGAAGTAACTGTGAATTATCGCAATCTTGCATAACTGCTCGGCCGCTTTTATTATCAAAACGAACTAACTCAACACTTGCAGGCACATTATCACGTCGGCTAACCGCACCATTTTTACGCATAAATTCAGCAAATAATACTAGAGCACCACTGCTACCGGTTAATTTAGTCGGCTTATTATCGTCTCGACCTATCCAAGAAGTCACTAAAAGATCGTTGTCATAACCGACAAACCAACTGTCACGTAAATCATTAGTTGTACCTGTTTTACCCGCGAGGCTTTTATCTTTAAGACGCCAAGATAGTGAGCGTGCAGTGCCTGATGTTGTGACTTTATTTAAGGCAAAATCGAGTAAATAAGCGGCTTGTGTAGAAATAATTTGTTGCTCTAACGCCTGAAACTGCCATAAAGTTTCACCACGTGCGCTGACTATACGCTCAATTGCGTGTGACTTTTCTGCCACTCCCTCATTAGCAATCGGTATGTAAAGTTGATTGATCTCCATTGGTGACATATTTAATGACCCCAACAGCATTGAAGGACGAGTAACAATGTCATCCTGATAGCCTAATAAATGAATGGCTTGAGCAATATTATCTAGCCCCAATTGCATACCTAAATTAACCGTAGGCACGTTAAGACTAGAAACTAAAGCATCAATTAAATGTACTTCGCCTCTGTACTTTCCATCATAATTTTTTGGTCGCCAAGCTTGGCCATCTTCATTTGAGAGTGTAATCGCTTTATCTTCAATTAATGTAGCTAAATTAAATCGTTGATAACGCTCTAATGCGGCTAAATATACCGCAGGCTTTATTAACGAGCCAATAGGACGTTTGGCATGCAGTGCGCGATTAAAGCCAGCATAACCGGCTTCTTTACCGCCCACTAAGGCACGAACCACACCAGATTTAAAGTCAGACACCACCATCGCAACTTGTAATTCAGAGCCCGACTCTTGTTCCAAAGTCGGTAACTTTTCATCAATACTCGATTGCAGTGCTAATTGTTGATTTATAGAAAAACCAGTAAAAACTCTTACGCCAGATTGCTGCTGATATTCGGATAAATGCCGTGATAGCTCAGCTTTAACCAATTGCAAGTAAGCAGGGAACTTTTGTTGTTGTACTCGACGCTTTTTTCTTATTGATAGCGGTGACTCAATTGCATTCTCAAACTCACGCTGAGAAATTATTTCTTGTTGATACATTAACCTTAAAACAAGGTCGCGACGCTTAATTGTGCGTTCTGGAAAACGCCAAGGATCGTAATAACTGGGTCCTTTTACTTGGCCAATAATCATCGCCATTTGTTCTGAATTTAGCGATTGAATTGACTTACCAAAGTAAAACTCAGCCGCGAGGCCAAAGCCATAAATACCATTGGCATAATGTTGACCTAAATAAACTTCATTGATGTACGCTTCTAATAATTGGTCTTTACTATATCGATACTCTAATATCAGCGCCATAATCGCTTCGTTAGCTTTTCGCCATAAGGTTTTATCGCGGGTTAAAAACATATTTTTAACCAGTTGCTGCGTTAAAGTACTCCCCCCTTGAACCGTTCGACCTGCCATTATATTTTGATAAAGTGCGCGTAAAATACCTAGAGGAGAAACACCATGATGAAAATAAAATTCGCGATCTTCAATTAATAATAAAGTATCTAATAGCTTTGTCGGCACGGCTTGTAAGGTAACTAACACGCGATCTTCTTTGCTTTCGGGCAAAATCCTGTCAATTAATAGCGGTTCTAACCGTACTTGATAAACTTGTTCATTATCAATATATAAAGCCTTAACTTTTCCCTTAGCTATATCAATAGTAACTTTTGCAGCGACTTCCATACCGGAGCCAAAGTCGAAGGCACGACGATAAACAATGGCGCGGCTTTTTGACAATGCAAATTCGCCAGGGCGTTGCACTTCAGTAACTTTTTTGTAGCGATTCGCCGTTAAAGCTAGCTGTAAGTTAGTAAGCGTTAACTCGCTACCAAGAGTGTAATCTTCAATAGCACCAAACACCTGAACAGGTACCTGCCAACGCTGGCCTTCAAACTTATCACGCACTTTACCGTCAAGATAAATGCTATAAAGAAACAGTATAAAAATAATCAAAACAGTCATTTTCAACATGAACCAAAATGACCACCTCAGCATTCTTTTTACACGGCTATCGCTAATATCCTCGGCTATTTTTGAGGTATTTCCTTTATCATTATTTGAATTTTTGGTCGCTGTTTTTGCTGTTTTTTTGACTGTCATACTTTATTAAATTACCGCTAATATATGCCATTAAGGGGCTATAATAATCTAGCTAAGACTATATCCCAAACGATAATTTTTAATGCGAACAGTTAGGTCGTATCTGAGAAAAATTAACGATATAATTCGGCTTTAATTATTGTCAATTTCTATAGGTTCATTATGTCTGCATTTAACATGCTCGTTGTACTGGGTTCAACAGCGTCGGGTAAAACCAAACTAGCGGTAGAACTTGCTAGAATGCTAAATGGTGAAATAATATCAGCCGATTCACGACAAGTGTATCGTGGTTTAGATATTGGCAGCGGAAAAGACCTTGATGAATATCAAGAAATTGAGCATCACTTAATTGATATTGTCGAGCCCGGATACGAATATAATATTTTTGATTTTCAAAAAGATGTTATTAATGCCTATGAAAAAATCAGCCATAAAAATAAGTTGGCTATTATGGCCGGTGGTTCAGCGCTTTATGTCGACTCAATTTTAAAAGGTTACCGCTTAATTGAAGTACCGGAAAATAAAGCACTTAGAGCAATATTAGCCACATTTAGTCATGAGCAATTAACTGAAAAGTTAATGCAGCTAAAACCTAATTTACATAACACCACAGACCTTATCGAGCGTGACCGCCTAATTCGAGCCATTGAAATTGCCGAAGGTGAACAAGCAGCAAAAGACAGCATTAATGACTTCCCGGCACTAAAACCACTGATATTTGCCATAAAATGGCCAAGAGAGATAATTCGCCAACGTATTACTCTGCGCTTAAAACAGCGCATGGAACAAGGCCTTATTGAAGAAGTTGCCCAATTACATGCCCAAGGAGTTAGCTGGGAGACCTTATATTTTTACGGATTAGAGTACCGCTTTATAGCGCAACATTTACAGGGCCAGTTAAGCAAAAATGACTGTTTTCAAAAACTCAATGCTGCAATTCATCAGTTTTCAAAAAAACAAGATACTTGGCTGCGAAGATTAGAACGTAATGGCACTAAAATTCACTGGTTAGACGGTGATAAAAATACGCTGGTACAAGCAATGGCAGTTATCGCGCAATTGAATAATCAGCGTTAAACCAAGTTGAGTAATTAGTTCAGTAAAAATGGAGTTGAACAGCTAACAAGCGGCTGATTAATCATGTTTTGCAAGCATGGTATTTACGAATGGAAATAAAGTGGGACTTAACTTTCGCTGCTCATAACTCATAGAGTACAGAGCAGAGTCTGCTTACCTAATGTTCAATAATAGTGTGTTGTTAGCCGCAACATTTTTTATATTTTTTGCCACTACCACATAAACACGGATCATTACGGTTTGGTGTTTTTTCAAAGGTAGTCGTTGTTGGCTTGTTTAATATTGCAGTCAGCTCAATAATATTTTCTTCAGCGCTGCTATCTACCGTAATATCAGCAAATAGTTCATTTTCTGCAATAACAGCTTCAATTTCTACTTTCTTTTCTTCACTGGTAACCACTAACGTTAACGGATGTTTTTCTGTGCCAAGCTTAACAGCACGTTTGGTGTTATAACCTGTTTTTACATGGTTTACTCTGGTGTGGATACGGCCTTTGTAATACAGATCGTGCATGATGAACTCCGCTAAATAAAATACTATAATTTAAATACTAGGTTTGAGCGCGGCAGTATAACGTAAAACGTAAAATAGTCGACTGTTCAATTTAAGAACTTCGGTCTTGGCCCTTTTAGCGAAAGTAAGTAAAAATATAGCTTGAGCAGCGAGCGCTCCTCAAGCTATTAGAGACCTGCTAAAAAGTTACACTAACTTTACCGTAGACATATCTACCGGTAAAACCAAATGGAGAAAAGCCTGAATACGGAAACAACCTAGAGAAGGTAGTAACATCATCAACCAATTCACGTGTTGTATCAGGGTAAACATCAAAAATATTATTAGCCCCTAAAGTCAATTTAACATTGTCTGTTACTGCATAACTAACATCAAGATCAGTCAGCCATTTTTCGGGTAACACTTCATTACGCTCAGGGTTCTCAGACGGATCTTGTGTTTCACCATAACGAGTAACTCTTAGCGTGGCGTACCAACTATCTTTATTCCATACCGCACTTAAATTCAATTTACTTTTTGGAGAACCCACTTCAAAGCGACGCAATTCATTCCCAGAAAATAGATTGCCTTGATCAAATCCAGCGCCCTGCAATACCGCTGGAGGAGCAATAATATCGGTCACTTCATTTTTGTTGTAGTTAAAGGCTGCATTAAGTAACAAGCTGCCCATATCTTGAATATCCATAGAATAAGTTGCCACCACATCAACGCCTTTAGTTGTACTATCAATAGCATTCAAGAAAAATCGCGCTCGGTTTGCACCAGTATCGGCTAATAAAGCTTCTACTTCAGGGCCTGATAAGTTATTAGATAAGACAATTCGATCGTCAATATCAATGTGGTAGTAATCTACCGACAAGCTAAACTCACTTACTGGTGTCCAAGTGAAACCACCACCAATACTCACCGAGTCTTCAGCATCTAAACCTGGCGAACCTAGCGCTTTAGCAACATCGCTATTTGGTGCAAAAGTCCCTGTTTCGGTTGGCACGGCATCTACAAAAACGGTCGAAATAGAGGTAAAATGTTGTTGCTGTAAAGAAGGTGCTCTAAAGCCAGTTGAAGCTGATAAACGCAGAGCAAACTCATCACTTAATGTGAATCTATTAGCAACTTTACCACTTACAGTAGAACCAAAATCGGAATAATCTTCATAGCGAGTTGCTACTGTAAGATTCCACATTTCAGTGATATCTGCTTCTAAATCAATATAGGCGCTGACGTTATGTCGGCTATTATCCCCTGCGGATTCAGGCGTAAAGCCTGGAAACACTTGCGAGCCTGCTGAACCAAAGGGACCATTGACTGCATCAGTAACTTCTCCACCACTGCCAAAAGTTCCTTGCTCATACGAAGCAGACTCACCCGCTTCAATTTGATAGCCTTCATTCCTATATTCGAAACCAAAAGCAACATTGAGGCTACTTTCAAATATATCAACATCCACCTCTCTGCTAAAATCAGCATTCAGTGTTAGTTGATCGTAAATTAACGTGCCGGCATCAAATTCAGTTTGGCTCGAGGGGCCAAATGAAGTGTTTAAACTATTAATAACACCAAATTGAAACTCATCCTTACCGTAGACGGCTGACAAGTCGTAATTAAAATCACTGATATAACCACGTAAGCCGATAGCACCTGAGTAATCAATAATATCTGACGTGATCACCGGTAAGAAACCATCGGGATAAATACTCTGCACATTGCGTGAATCATTTGCTCGTCGATAAAACCCACCACCCTCGCCGTCTCTTGCGCTATATGAACCAAAGGCATAAAGCTCTGCATCTTCGTTAAGGGCATAGCCACTATTAATAAAAACAGCGAGGTCTTCTACATCGCCATTGCCAAAGGTATGGTTGTATCTATTTACCGTTAGTTCACGCGGATCTAAACTGTCATCGTTAAGACGAGCATAGTTTTCGCGTTTATCATAGTCAGCACGATTAGCTGAACGACGGTCACGAAACTCAGTTGAGACATTGACAAAACCATCTTCACCAAGCGCAAATCCTGCGTTAGCTCTTAATGTTAAGGTTTGACCATCTGTAACTTTTCGATCACCCCCTTCCGTAAAAGCTAAGTTGCCATTATTCCCAACATCAACTGACTTTAAATCTGGCACACCATCCATGGTAGATACATTAGCACCATAAGTGACGGATGCTGAGCCGCCACTATCAGCATTTTTCAGTACAATATTAATGACACCAGCGATGGCATCTGAGCCATATTGAGCGGCTGCACCATCACGCAAAACTTCAATTCTTTCGATAGCATTAGCGGGAATTGCATTCATATCAACAGCCGATGAGCCTCGACCAGAAGAACCATTTAAATTCAATAAAGCACTACTGTGCCGGCGCTTACCATTAATTAAGACTAAGGTGTGATCCGGTGCTAAGCCTCTTAATTGTGCGGGGCGAACATGATCGGTACCATCGGTAATTGAAGGTTGAGGAAAGTTGAAGCTTGGCAACAAAGTGCCTAAAATTTGATTGGTTTCGGTAAGCCCTGTATTCATAATTGAATCAGAGTCGATAATATCAATGGGAACAGGGCTGTCTTCAATACTTCGTCCAAGTCGTCGAGAGCCAATTACGCTAATTTGCTCTATATCTTGGTCAATTTTAACTTCCTCAGCTATAGCTTTAGTGGCGAGTGTCGTTGCTGATAAACCAGATAAAGCGATTGCTGATGCAACTAAGCAAAGCTTTGATTTTATATTTTTTGCATGTGTCATGTTTTTTATCTCCTATTGTCGTAAATTTCCGTATACTTCCATTTCCTCAACCTGTCTTTGTTACACACCTACACGTTGAATTATTATTCACATATATAGCATAGATAACTGGCAAACATTAACAATAAATATCTCATAATTTTAAAATTAAAAACCAGTCTTTTTTCGATAAGGTCTATACAGCTTAAGTTTAACTCGCTTTAAATTTCTGTTTATTTGACATATACCATGCGAAGATAAATCTTTATTCACACAGCAGAGTGTTATTATGCAAAAGTACCTTAGATTTATTATCATTCCTATCTTATGTTTTACCGGTTTTTTACAAAGCTCAATAGCGGCTGAAGATTACACCATCAACACGGATAAAATCTTAGTAACCGTGGTACTTAAGCACCAACAAGATAAAAGCTTATCTGAATTGCAAAAGAAAATGGATGAGAATCGATTTTGGCAGTCATTTCCGCCCAAAGGCATGGAAATAGACTCATGGTATGTCATGATGGGATTAGGGCAAGTCATTACCCTAAAAGTTGCTCCAAAAGACTTACGGACACTTAACCTAGCCATTGAAAAGTCAGCATGGGGTATTTTCGAAACTAATATTTACCCAACTTACGAATTTAAAGGTATTGCTCAATCAATTAAAGCTAAAAAGGCGTTAGAAGATAACGAATAACCTCGATTTTTGTTTGTTAAACTATCAAATTATCAACTTAATGGTATGAACTTTGATGCTTTCCATGTTACGGCAACAGAAAAGTAACTATCTCTGAGGTAGGGTCAGCTAGAGCGTTCAATTAATAATTATTGAACGTAAGGACTCTACCAATCAACTGTATTTTTTAAGGCCTGTGGACGTCCAACTAATTTTATTTTCCTCTTTATATCTGCCAACGCGCGTCGGGTTGCCAGCTATTGATCCATGCAGGAATATCACTCGCCGGCATAGGCCGAGCAATACCATAACCTTGAGCCAAATTACAGCCCAGTTTCAAAAGCGCGGTGCCATGTTCAATACTTTCGACTCCCTCAGCAATAACTTCACGTTTAAATGATTTAGCTAAGGCTATAACACCTTCAACAATGGCTAAATCATTATTATCAATTAGCATGTCTCGCACAAAGCTCTGATCTATTTTAATTAAGTTGGCTGGTAATCGCCTCAGATAAGTAAGTGAGGAGTAGCCAGTGCCAAAATCATCCAAGGCAAATTCTACCCCGAGCGACAAACAGGCATTCATAATTTTCGAGACATGATGTACATCATCTAAGCCACTTGTTTCCAGCACTTCTAATCCTAAGAAACGTGGTTCAACACCAGGATGAGCGGCGAGTAGTGTTGTTAATCTTTGCGCAAAATCAGGCTGTTGTAATTGTACTGCTGCAATGTTTACACTCGTGTTCACTTGTAAGTTAAGACCCATTTGTTGCCACTGGGTGATTTGTGTTAATACGGTATCTATTACCCATTCCCCTATTTCGATACTCATAGGGTTATTTTCAATAACAGGTAAAAATTCTATTGGATTTAAGAGCCCACGCTTGGGATGTTGCATGCGAATAAGGGCTTCAACACCTATTACTGTACCTGTTTTCATATTCACTTTAGGCTGATAGTGCAGTACAAAATACCCTTTATCTAAAGCCCTACGAATAGTTTCAAGGCTCTCCCGTTGTACTTTAATCGCATCATCATGAGCGGTATCAAATAAGTGGAAACGATTTTTACCCGACTGTTTTGCTATATACATAGCTTGATCTGCGTGACGCATAAGCTGGTCAGCATCGACATTATCTTGCGGGTAAAAGGTTACCCCTATACTCGCTGATACATTCAAAACTACACTACCAATGGTAATAGGCTCTGACGCTGCCAATAATAATCGCTCTAAAACCGGTTCACAATCTTCAACGGAGCTTAAATCAGCTAATACAGCGACAAACTCATCACCACCAATACGGGCTAAACTATCACCTTCTCGTAACGCTGCTTTCATACGAACTGAGACAGCAATGAGTAGCTCATCACCAACATTATGGCCATAGTTATCATTAATAAGTTTAAAGCCATCTAAATCAAGAAATAACACCGCGAGTGCTTGCTGATGACGGCTGCACTGTAACATAGCATGAGATAAGCGGTCAGCGAGTAAAACACGATTTGGCAAGTTGGTCAGTAGGTCGTAATGGGCAATATGCTCTAATTGGTTTTGATGCGCTTTCATTGCAGTAATATCGGTACACAATGAAACATAATACTCCACACAACCATCGGCATTATTGACCGCGCTAATGGTGCGCATTTCAGGGTAAATTTCACCATTTTTACGTCGATTCCATATCTCACCTTCCCAGTAACCTTGTTTAAGCAGTGTTTGCCACATTTCGGCATAAAATTCTGGCGAGTGACGTGCTGACTGAAGAATTTTGGCATTCTCTCCTAAAACTTCCTCTGACGTGTAGCCAGAAATGCGGCTAAAAGCATCATTGACTTCAGTAATTGTGGCAGAAGCATCAGTAATCATAATGCCTTCATGTGCGTGGCTGAAGACACTAGCCGAGCGTTTTAATTTTTCTTCGATCTGCTTACGTTTGGTAATATCGTGAACAACCCCAACGAGAAAATAATTACCTTTCGCGTCAGTGAATCGATTTTTTCTTGTCATGACCCTTTTTTGTTGTAAACCCGTCGGTGAAAGTGTCTCTTCGCATAAAATTTCTTGTCCTTTTTCCAACACTTGTCTATCTATCGCAAAAAAGTGCTCCATCTCGCTAACTGGAAAGTTCTCAGCCAGTGTTGAACCAATTATTTGGCTCCTAGGCAACTCAAAAAAACTACAAAAAGCATCATTGACTAGAATAAATTTAAATTCTTCATCTTTGACAAATATTGGATCTCCTGCATTATTAAATATAGCCCGAAGATATTCCTCAATATCATGAGGATTTCCGGAAAATTTATTTAACGGTGCTGTACTTTTATCCTTATCAAACTCCATATTAAACAGTCCCTAGTTAGATAGGCTATACAAGTGAGAGTCAAAAGTGCTGATACAGCTTTAAAATATGAAATAATCTGCGCATTAAGCGTATGACATCGACTTAGCTAATCGCTCTTCTACCTATAAAACTTTAGAGCTAAGCCTTGGTTTTTGCAATTTTTGTAGCTTTAATTATGTAATACCAAAAAATATTTAAAAAAATTAACCACGTTAACTTACTACTTTGTTTTTGAGTCACTTGAACAAAAAACCCACATTAGCATAGAGTAAACAGTCAGATATTGGCTTAATGTTTGGCGGTATAACTCAATTGTCATCACTCAAGTGAAACTAATCCTCTAGCGCATTATAACTTGAAAATTTCGACCCCATCGGATGTAAAGTTCAGCTAAAAAAGTCATCATAATAGCCAGCTTGCCACAAAAATAAACCATTCAAATTTTTTCCTTATAAATTGACTATACTAGATACCTCCCTTATAACTTATTGTTCTTATTATATTTGGATAGACCCTATGCCGTTTAAACAGCCATTCAGATTCATCTGCATTATTCTTTGTATTATTTTTACTGGTGCTGTTTATGCCGCAGATAATATCAAAGAACAAAAAGTGCTCACCGCGATACCACAAGCGCATCAATTTATAAGTGAACATAAAGGACGCTTTAATGGCAAGAGCATTAATTATACCGCCACCGCCGGAGAAACTTATTTAAGAGATAAGCATGGCAAGGAAACAGCCAGTATTTTTACCTTTGCTTATACCAAAAAAAATAACAAGAAAGGAGAAATTCGACCCGTTACCTTTATCTGGAATGGCGGGCCAGGTTCGGCATCAACGTGGTTACATATGGGAGCGTTTGGACCCAAGCGAGTAAAAGTACCTAGTGAGGCACAATTTCCCGGCGCTGCTCCTTACCCTATTTTAGATACAGCAGAATCTATACTCGATGTTTCAGATTTAGTGTTTATTGATCCTGTCGGTACCGGTTTTTCTCGCGCATTAGGCGAACACGAAGGGAGAGAGTTCTGGGGATTGACTGAAGATGCCGCTTCGATGGCTGAATTTATTAGAACTTGGATCACAGAAAATGGTCGTTGGAATTCTCCTCGTTTTTTATTGGGCGAAAGTTACGGCACAACTCGTGCGGCAGCGGTCGCTAAAATTTTAGAGAATGATCTATCAATTAGCTTAAACGGTATCATCTTTATCTCGCAAGCATTAGATTACCAAGGCTCGAGCCCTTATATTCGAGATAATTTAATCTCTCATATTACTTATTTACCAACGATGGCAGCTGCGGCGGTTTATCATGGCAAAGTCAAACCAAAACCTGAAAATTTGGCTAACTTTCTTACCGAAGCACGATCATTCGCCACTGATGAGTTAATGCCGGCATTATTCAAAGGCAATACCATAAGTGATGCAACTAAAAATCATATTAACGACAGATTAGCCTATTTTACCGGCCTTACCCCCTCATATATTGATAGAGCAGATCTACGTATTCAAGGCTTTCATTTTGCTAAAGAGCTGTTACGGGACAAAGGTTTATCGATAGGCTTGTTAGACGCACGTTACACGGTTGACGAAGTTGATGATTTAAAAGCAACGTCTGATTATGATGCCAGTCGGGTAATTTCATCCGCATTTAATTCAGCGCTAATGAGCTATATTCGCAGCGACTTAGGTGTCGATTGGAATCGCACGTATTTATCACCCGCAGACGATGAACTGTCGAGTCAGTGGAGCTGGCGCACAGCACCAAAAAATAAAGCTTGGGAGCCCACTTACGTCAATACGGCACACGATTTATCAAAGGCTTTACGTATTAACCCTACACTTAAGGTCTTTGTTGCTTCTGGCTATTACGACTTAGTAACACCATTTTTTGATGCTGAATACACCTTAAATCGCCACGGAATAAAGTCTGAACAAATTCAATATAAATACTATCACGGTGGTCATATGATGTACGTTAATGAGCCTACCCGCATAGATTTATTGAATGACACCCGAGTATTTATTCAACAACAAACAAAGTAAGTAATCTTCAAATCTGATCATCCAGCGCGAGTGAGCTTACATTGGCCAAAAATGTTACTCACTTAGCCTTTAATATGGCGTTTAGTTTTACGCGTTGCTTGTGCATTGGCGGGGTCATCCGGCCAAAAATGCTTGGGATATTTTGACCTCATATCCTTTTGCACCTCACGATAACTGCCCTGCCAAAATGCCACTAGATCTTGGGTTATTTGAATGGGCCGCTGAGCTGGCGACAATAGTTCGATAATCAAGGCGACTTGGCTATTATGATTTTTGTCGCCGACCGATGGCGTGATACTCACGCCATATAATTCCTGCATAGGTAAAGAAACAATAGGGGCTTGGTCTAAGCTATAGCGAATTTTGCATTTTCGCCCCGTTGGCCCGGTAAAGTAACTGGGGGCGAGTTGGTTAAATATTTGTTGTTGTTGATAACTTAACTGAGTGAGTAATACTTCAGAAAAATTCAGCTTATCAAGTTGCGCTTTACTGATAATGTCAGCTAAATAAGGCCCAAGCCATTGCTCCAACGTTGTTAGCAAATGCGTTTCACTGACATTTTCAAAGGCCAAATGGTTTTGCGTTTGATTAAGCCAGCGCCAGCGTAATAAAAGCTGCTGTGTTTGTTCGTCAAATTTAAGCCAACTGAGCCCACGTTTTCGAATTTGTTGACACCAACATTCAACTAATAACTCAGCCGAAAGTTTTTGTCTGGTGTTTTCTTCGCTGATAACGAGTGAACCAATCACTTGTTGATTAGCACAACGTATGCGATTTTGCTTATGATCAAAATGCAGCTGTGTTTTACTTGCTACTTCGACTACTTGCCAATTAAGTGCTTGCGATAGGCTAATCTCGGCTGCTAAAGCTATCGCTAAGGTTTGTTGACGTTGAAAAAATTGTACAGCAACAAGGTACTTTTTATCAGCTAAAGCATCATTGTTGCTCATGACTAATCCTTTGCCATAAGCGGTTAAGTAATTACCCTGATGATCTCTTTGCTTAGCTAAACGCTCCGGGTAAGCCAGCATCAGTAATAAGCCACTACACTGCAGCGGCAATTGTGTAGCATTATTACAAAAGCGCTTTGTTGTGTTGGCACTGCCAGCAGTTTTATTATTGTTAATGTGACTATGTTGTTGGTTCGCCACTCGATATAAACGCTGGGCTTGTTGAATTATTCGTAGATGCTGTGGCTTTTTAGCTTGCTGTAAAAGTTGTATGATTCGCTGCGTTATATCGCAGTTATCTGCCCGCTGTTCTGCACTAAAAATGTCACGTTCTTCTAATAAAGCCGCATATAAGCAAGCCAATGTTAATAAATGTTCAACTTGTTGGCTTTGCTCAAGTTGTGCTGCCGCTAACAACATTTTCGCAAATCGCGGGTGACAAGGAAAAGCCGCCGCCAATTTACCGTCTCCGGTTAACTGGTGCTGCGCTGACACCAAGCCTAAGTCGGTTAACTCCTGCCAAGCTAATTGCTCATTTTTAGCATTAGGCATTTCGATCATCGGCAGTTGCGCGCAAGCATTTGCTCCCCACCTTGCCACTTCCATCAACATTGGTAGTAAATCTGCTTGCTGAATTTCACTACCACTTTGCTCATTTCTGCGTTCAAAATCATCTTTACTGTATAAGCGAATACAATGGCCGGCTTGTAAACGCCCTGCTCTACCAGCTCGTTGAATAGCTGACGATTTTGCAATACTACGTTGGCTTAATTTGTTGTTCAGTGTTTGTACATCGTAAATGGCAACATTTTCCAAACCAGAATCAATAACTAAATCAACACCTTCAATAGTTAAACTGGTTTCGGCAATATTGGTTGCTAGCACTAACTTGTGATGATCTCGCGGCGCAGGAGCAATAGCTTGCTGCTGCTGTTGTAATGACAACTCACCGTACAATGGACACAACGTCATGTTTTCAGGCATAAAGGGCTGTAATTGCTCAGCTAAATAGCGAATATCGCCAGTGCCTGGCAAGAACATTAATATCGAACCTTGGTGTGCGTTTACTACAGATTTCAACACTGATAACGCATGCTGACGCCAAAAACGTGCATTACTCGGCGCTTGATAGCTAATATCAACCGGATAACTGCGGCCTTTACTTTCCAATGCTATCGCATCAGGCAACTGCTGGTTTATCGCTTGTGTAGCTAAAGTCGCTGACATCAACAATATTTTTAAATCTTCTCGCAAGCCTTGTTGAATGTCCCGCGTTAATGCAAAAGCTAAATCGGCGTTGAGCGAACGCTCATGAAACTCATCAAAGACAACTAAACCACAACCCGAGAGTTCAGCATCGTGTTGAATTATTTGCGTTAAAATACCTTCAGTAATGACTTCTAGTCGGGTGTTTTTTGAAGTTTTACTTTCATTACGTAACCGATACCCCACCGTTTCGCCAACATTTTCACCCAGTTGCTGCGCTAAGTAACATGCAATATTTTTTGCCGCTAAACGCCGAGGCTGTAAAAGGTATATTTTTTGATCCGATAAACAAGCTAAATCTAACAACCATAACGGTAAGCAAGTTGATTTCCCAGCACCTGGAGGTGCGGTTAACAATAAAGTTTGATACTGATTTAATGCCGCAATAACATCATCTTTAATATCATCGATAGGCAGTTTTTTGGCCGTTAGCATCATAAATTATATAGCGTTGTTGTAAGTTTAAAGTTTTATGGCTGCCATGTTAACATATCAAGGGTATAGCTTTAATTGTCAATTATAGCTAAGCGATTAAAACCATTTTTACATTGTAAATAGCTAAAATAATAATCGCTATTTTTATCTATCTAAGAAAGGCGTAGTTATGAATAAACGTATGTTTCTTGCCTTAGATATTTCAGGCGCTGATAAAGCAAAAATTGCTCAATGGCGAGAGCAATACTTATCGTTACCATTTAGAGCAATAGATAAGCAAAACTTTCATGTAACCTTGGCATTTCTCGGTTTAGTAAATAAAGATCAACAAGCGAATTTAGAGAAATTAATTAGCCAGCAGCACAACCTGATTCAACAACAGCTAACGCCTTTAGTTGAAGAAACTAAAACCTTGTCTTTGCTCTTATCAAAAGTGGGTTATTTCAAAACAGCTCAAGTATTACATCTTATGCCAACGGTATGTCCTGACTGGTTAATTTATTTAAATAAAACCATGGTTGAATTAAGCTTCAAATGCGATATATCGATTGAAAACAAAGGCTATCTACCGCATCTAAGCTTATATCGTAAAGCAAAACATTCATTGTCTAACACCAACAAAACTCTTGAAAAAACAGCGTTTAAACAACCATTAAGTATTACGAGCTTTAGCTTATATCACTCATATTCTTCTGAGATAGGCGTAAGGTATGAGCCAGTTAAGACTTGGAAAATAAATTCTTAACGGTTATTTTATATACAAATAAAACTGGCAAAAATTTAAATCTATGCTTACTTGGCAAGAGTAAAAAATACTGCTATCACTTATCACCCTGTTTGAAATGGAGTTGGACAATGGAAACCATAGTAGAAGATAAATATTCAATAGCATCGCGATCGAACATTTTACAAGTAGAAGCCTTTGGTCCATTTAATGACCGTGTAACAGAACAATATATCGAGGATATGTACAGTGCATGTGATCAATTTTCTGGTCAACCTTGGGGCTTATTAATTGCTTTTTATGGTAACAGTGTTTTTTCACCTGAAGCTGAAGAAGCGCTAATCAAGGTTAATAAATATCGTGTAAAACAGGGATTAGTAGCCAACGCGAGTGTTTTAATTGATAGCAGCACTGCCGATATTCAACAATTACAATTACGAAGAATTTACCAAGCCTGTAATATTACCTTTTATGTATTTAGCGATATCAACAGTGCAAAATCTTGGTTAGAACAATATTTACAATGCGTCTAACAAGATTAGAAAATTAATGATAGCCCAATACAACCTGATTAAAGCCAGCACTAAAATTTAGCAGCCATTGCTAGGAAGTAATTATATAGCGATCATTTGGGTGTTTTAAAAAAAGTATATAAAAAAATAATTAATGCTAACGGCGGAAAAACCATCGCAAGTAAAATGAATAATGCATCTTTTAAAGGCTTGGGGCTTTTAGTTTGCAACACAAAATATGCGACAGCCGCTAAAACCAATGAAAACAAAATGTAATATCCCACGTAAGTATAATTAATCATGGTTTTGCCTTTTAAATACAAACGAAAATATTATTGCAGTTTTTGTTATTCGCACAGACTACCATGCCAATAGATCTTTAGCTTCCCTGCAAGTTGACAGCATAAATGCCGAGCTCCTAATGATATATGCCTTGAAACTGATAACAAGAATCAAAGCATAATTAGATATTTATTCTGGACACTTTTAATATAGCTGAATCAGTCTCAGCTTTTGTTTACCACTGCCACCCCTTGTTAGCGAATAGCGAAAGCTTGTAACCTCCGCCATCCTCATCAATGTTTTAATCTAGGGACTAATGGTTAGATATTAAATCTGCAATAGTAGCAATACCAAGACCAGTTGCGCCCGCGGCCCATAAGCCAGATTCAGCACCGTTATACGCGCCTGCTAAATCAAAATGTAACCAACCAGCACCGCCATTATCGACAAAGCGTGATAAAAAGCCTGCAGCATTACTTGCACCACCTGCACCGCCACCTTTTATTGTGCGACTATTTGCCGTATCCGCAAATACCGATGGACATTTATCTTGATGCCAAGGCTCTAAAGGTAATTGCCAAATTGCTTCACCGGTAGCTTTTGCTGAAGTTTGCGCTTTTGCTGCTACGTCATTATCAAGTGCGAATAATGCTGTGTAATCACCACCTGTTGCACTAACTGCCGCACCCGTTAACGTGGCCGCATCGATAATCATAGGCGCGCCTGTTTCACTTGCCGCCATTAAACCATCAGCCAGTACAAGACGACCTTCTGCATCGGTGTTAGCTATTTCACAAGTTACGCCGTTTTTATAAGTAATAATATCGCCAAGTTTATAGGCGTCGCGACTGATCATGTTTTCTGCACAGCAAAGGTACAGCTTAACTCGTTGATTTAAACCTTGCTTCATTGCCAAAGCTAACGCGCCAGCAACAACGGCAGCACCGCCCATATCGCATTTCATATCAAACATACCGGCGTTACTTTTAATACTATAACCACCGCTGTCAAAAGTAATTCCTTTACCGACTAAGCATGCGGTTACCTGAGCGTTGTCGTCGCCAGTAGGATTAAAATCAAGCTCAAGCAAACAGGGCTCGTTAATACTGCCCTTACCAACATTGTAGATACCCATCCATTGTTGTTCTTTCAGCGCTTCACCTTGAATAAGACGAGTAGAAACATGCTTGGGTGCAAGATTTTTAATATAGTCAGAGGCTAATTGTGCCAGCTTTAATGGGTAAAGCTCTGCGGGCGTCTGGTTAGTTAAATCACGACTCCAAGCATAAACAGCGAGCTTATTGCTCAAGCGTTCAATTAAGGCTGGTTCACCACAAAAGCTGATATTTTCTAATTTATTGACACAGCTAAAACCTAAAGCAAATGCCCACTGACTCGCTTCATCCCATGCATCGCCTTGTAAAGCGGCATGTATAATGTCTAATTTTTCTATTTTTCGCGCTGCCATTTGAATTTTTCGTAAGCGATAAGCGGCATCTTGAGGTAAATAGATAGCAATATTATCTTCGGAAATTTGAAGCATTTTATCTTGCTGCCAACCTTGTGCGTTATTAGTTGTCGTTAACGTTATTGAAACTGGAACGGAATTAGCTGTGGTCATGTTATCGCCTTTACATATATTTTAAGCGGTTAGTTTACACTACATAAGTAAATAATTAACCTAAACACATTAGTTAACCAATCAGGATTTTTGATTCGGTATAGACTACATGTTAGATCTGTCAATATAGCTTTAATACCAAGTACTTGGTATCAAATATGGTCTGTAGTTAATAATGCTTCAGTAAGTAACAAAGGACAATAGTATGACCTCTACATTTAAGGCGCTGAGGAGTTTCCCAGAAAAAACAAAGTATTTTCAAATACCACATTTAGAATGGCAAGAGAATTAACGCTCATTTATTTTTTAATGCATTGTAATACCGGCTCAAAGTCACATCCCTATGGCAACGGAAGTTTGAAGAATGACGATTTGTACATGGCAAAAAATATCAACCTCAGCCAACCTAGGTAACTGAAAGTAAATAAGACGTCTGCTACGCAATTAGCAGTTCAACCTTGTATAACGTAAAATAAACAAAATTTATAATATATTTAGCTCAATGGAAATTAACCTTAAAAAAGCCAGCTTAATTAAACGATACAAACGTTTCCTTGCCGACATTACCTTAGAAAATGGCAGTGATTGTACAATCCATGTTGCAAATACAGGCGCTATGACTGGCTGTGCTGTGCCCGATGATGCAGTTTGGTATAGCACTTCTGACAACCTTAAACGTAAATACCCCTTTAGCTGGGAATTAACACAAACTCAAAAAAATCACTTTATTTGTGTTAATACTATTCGCGCAAATCAACTGGCTGAACACGCTATTTTAAATGGCACTATCGCTGAGTTACAAGGTTTTAAAGCATTAAACCGTGAAGTAAAATATGGAGAAGAAAATAGTAAAATTGATTTTCACCTTTTAGATAAAGATGGCCGTGAAACTTTTATTGAGGTCAAAAGTGTTACCTTATTAGAAGAAAATCAGGGTTATTTTCCTGATGCAGTTACGCTACGTGGGCAAAAACATTTACGCGAGTTAATAGCGATGGCAGAAAAAGGTCACCGAGCCGTACTTTTATTTGCCATACTTCATTCTGGTATCAATGATATAAAACCTGCAGAACATATTGATGCCAAATACACAAAATTATTGCGTGAAGCGAGCCAACAAGGCGTTGAAATCATAGCTTACAAAGCTATATTCCAAAAAGAGGAAAACAGTTTTATTATCAATTTAGCTAATAAGGCACCGGTAATACTTTAACGACAACAAATAAATAGCGACGATAATGATTGACGGGAGGGCTATAAACTTGCTAAAAGGGCTTGCTCAAAATTTATTGCCACCTTGATTGAAATGTAGACAGCGATATAAATTAAAAAATATTTATCCTTTTATCGTAATTAATTATCAATTCAGCCTTGAATTTCGTATGAGCTAACACAATATATGTGGGATATTTTAAGCCTATATAAATTGGCGGTTGCAACCAAGCGATGAAGTTACATGAAGTAACCTATATTCATCGATTTAGGTCTAGTAGCATTAGGAGAATTACCATGCCAACACAGAAAACATTGGGTATTTTAGCATTAGCAGGCGTTAACCCTTACGTTGAAAAATCCAAAGAAGAATACATGAACGCTGCGCAACTAGAACATTTCAAGAAAATTCTAGACGCGTGGCGTATACAACTTCGTCAAGAAGTAGACCGTACCGTATCGCACATGCAGGATGAAGCAGCTAACTTTCCTGACCCTGTTGACCGAGCGGCTCAAGAAGAAGAGTTCAGTCTTGAATTACGTACACGTGATCGTGAACGTAAACTGATCAAAAAAATTGAAAAAACCTTACAACTTATCGAAGATGACGATTTTGGTTTTTGTAACTCTTGTGGCAT
This sequence comes from Cognaticolwellia beringensis, assembly GCF_002076895.1. NCBI lineage: Bacteria > Pseudomonadati > Pseudomonadota > Gammaproteobacteria > Alteromonadales > Colwelliaceae > Cognaticolwellia > Cognaticolwellia beringensis. Next base: position 2,685,758 of record NZ_CP020465.1, on the reverse strand, counting down.
TGAAATCGGCATTCGTCGTTTAGAAGCCCGTCCAACAGCTGATCTTTGTATTGAATGTAAAACTTTACAAGAAATCAAAGAACGTCAACTAGCAGGTTAACACCTTCTACTTGTTGGAACTTTATAAACCTTTGCGACCCGATATTGCACAGCAATACCGTGGTCGCTTTGCTCCTTCCCCTTCCGGTTTTTTACATTTCGGTTCATTAATTGCTGCTCTGGCAAGTTATCTAGACGCTAAACATAATAATGGCCAATGGCTAGTTAGAATTGAAGATATTGATCCTCCACGGGAAAAAGCAGGTGCAAGTGCCCAAATCCTAAAAACACTAGAACTTTTTGGTCTACATTGGGATGAAGATGTACTTTACCAAAGTCAGCAAAGTCCGGTTTATCGTGCAGTATTAGCCGAGCTATCACAACAAAATCTCAGTTATTATTGTTGCTGTACTCGCGCTCAAATTAAAGCCGAAGGTGGTATCTACCAAGGCCATTGCCGACAACTAGCGCAACCCAAAAATAGCAGTGCAATTCGCGTAATTAATAACTTGGGTATCTCACAATATAATGACCTTATTCAAGGCCAAGTAACCTGTAACAAAGAACTTGCTCAAGAAGATTTTATCGTATTAAGAAAAGACGGCCTATTTGCTTATCAATTAGCGGTTGTCGTTGACGATATCTATCAAAATATTAGCCATATTATTCGCGGTTGTGACTTACTTGAACCGACAGCGAGACAATTAAGTTTTTATCAAATATTGCAACATACTGCCCCTAAATTCGGCCACTTTCCACTAGCCGTAACAGCAGCAGGCTTTAAATTAAGCAAACAAAATAACGCGCCTGAAATAGATCAAAGAAATCCCATACCTTCCCTCTTATTAGCCTTAAAATTCCTAGGTCAACAACCACCTAAGGAATTAAAATACGCCAGTGTCACTGAACTTTTAAGCTGGGCAATCACCCACTGGTCAATCACTCAAGTGCCAAAATCACAAGAAATAGTTTTATAAGCCGTTTTTTTTCACACTGTTTTCATTCTCTTTTCCCTTACACTGTTATATCATTGCGCGAGAAATTTAATGATAAAACTGGGGTCCACCATTATCAAAAGCGTCATCAACTTGTGTAAAAAAGTACTCGGAAAAGCACGAAAAAATAACTCGAATCAGCCATCATTTGAACAGCCAATTATACTTTCTCGTGATCAGCACCCTGTATCTAGAAAACACATGAGTCACAATGCCTTAAAAGTATTGTATCGCTTAAATAAAGGAGGCTATGACGCTTATTTAGTGGGCGGTGGTGTCCGCGATATTATCTTAGGTTTAGAACCTAAAGATTTTGATATTGCCACCAACGCAACCCCAGAGCAAATTAAGACTTTATTTCGAAACTGTCGACTTATTGGTCGTCGCTTTCGCCTCGCACATATTGTTTTTGGTCGTGAAATTATTGAAGTAGCCACATTTAGGGGCCATCACGACAGCGATGAAGATAAAAACTGTCAAAAAACATCTAAGCAAAGTGAAGATGGCATGCTTTTGCGTGACAACATATATGGCAGTATTGAAGAAGACGCTGAACGTCGTGACTTCACCATAAACGCGCTTTATTACTCAGCTAAAGACTTTAAAGTTTATGACTTTGCTAATGGTGTTGCTGATGTTTACGCTAAACAAATCCGCTTAATTGGTGATCCTGAAACACGCTACCGTGAAGATCCGGTTAGAATGTTACGTGCTATACGCTTTGCTACAAAATTAGACATGGAAATTCATCCTGATACTAAAGCACCAATAAAATCTCTTGCACCACTGATGGCAAATATTCCACCAGCGCGTTTGTTTGAAGAATTTTTAAAGCTGTTCATGTCAGGTAAAGCGGTAGAAAATTTTGAGCTGCTAAGAAATTACAGCTTATTTCAGTATTTTTTCCCCGCAGTTGATCAACAACTTAATCAAAAATCTCAGCTATATATAGCCGATTTTATTGCTTTAGCGATGAAGAATACCGATTATCGCGTTAATAATGATCAGCGTGTTACACCCGCATTTTTATTTGCTGCAATGCTTTGGTACCCAATGCAAGAGCATATACAACGCTTAAATCGTGAAACTAAGTTGACACCACAAGATGCATTTTTTGGTGCATTAAGTGAAGTAATGTCAGAGCAACAACGCAGTATTGCGATACCAAAACGCTTTCAAGCGGTAATGAAAGATATTTGGATTTTACAAGAAAAATTGGCTCGCCGAGATGGAAAACGTGCATTTAAAGCGCTTGAACATCCTAAATTTAGAGCCGGATATGACTTTTTGTTATTGCGCGCCGAAATAGAAACTGCTGCAGATAGTCATGTCGAGCACGGCTCTTCGCTTCAGGAACTTGCCAAATGGTGGGGAGACTTTCAAGAGTGCAATGTTGAAACACAGCAAGTAATGGTAAAAAGCATAGTCCCCAGTAAAAATGGACCTCGTCGCACAACAAGAAAGCGTAGAAAGCCTCGCGTAGAAAGTTCGAGTAGCGACGCGTAATGGCATTAACCTATATTGGTTTAGGCAGTAACTTATCTGATCCGCAAGCGCAGATATGCTCTGCGTTGGATAAATTAAAGCAACTTGAGCGATGCAAAGTAACTCAGGTGTCTTCTTTGTATTTCAGTCGCCCTATGGGACCGCAAGATCAACCTGATTACATGAATGCCGTGATCGCACTTGAAACAAATTTAAGTGCAATAGAATTACTTGAGCAGCTACAAAGTATTGAAAACAATGCCGGTCGAGTTCGTAAAGACAATCGCTGGGGTGCTCGAGTGCTAGATTTAGATATTCTCTTATTTGATCAGCAAATAATTAACACAGAACGTTTAACAATTCCTCATTATGGCTTAAAGTCTCGAGAGTTTGTTTTACTTCCGTTAGCTGAAATCGCACCCAATTTAGTTTTACCTGACTGTGATAGTATTCAAGAACTGGCAAATCAGATTGATAATAATGGACTAAAAATTCACAGTAAGTTAAGTTAGAATATAAACTCTAAAATCAGCAAGATTAATGATGCATCATAACCAACGGAATATAATATGGCTAAAATAACAACCGCCACCTTAATGAAAATGAAACAACAAGGTGAAAAAATTACCACTATTACCGCCTATGATGCCAGTTTTGCAAAGATATTTGATCAAGCAGGTATTCATGCGATATTGATCGGTGACTCACTAGGCATGGTTTTACAAGGCCATGACGACACTCTACCTGTTGATATTGACCACATGGCCTATCATACACAAAGTGTAAAGCGCGGAGTGGAAAACACCCTCATTATTGCTGACATGCCTTTTATGAGCTATGCGACCACAGAGCAAGCTTATATAAACGCCACCAAGTTAATGCAAGCTGGTGCTAGCATAGTAAAACTTGAAGGCGGTGAATGGTTAGAAGAAACGATAAAAGGCCTAGTAGAGCGTGGTATCCCTGTTTGTGCTCATTTAGGATTAACACCACAGTCGGTGAATGTATTTGGTGGTTTTAAAGTACAAGGTAGAGAGAGTGACAAAGCCCTTGAGATGATAGAACATGCCAAAGCATTAGAAGCTGCAGGCGCACAGTTATTAGTGCTTGAGTGTATTCCAAGTGGTTTGGGTAAAGCTATTACAGAAGCCGTGTCGATTCCGACTATTGGAATTGGCGCAGGTAAAGATACTGATGGACAAATTTTAGTTATGCATGACGCCCTAGGTATCTCTTGTAGTTACATGCCAAAATTCTCACGCAACTTTTTAATCGATACTGGCGATATAAAAAAAGCAATCGAGTTGTATATTGACGAAGTCAGCAAGGGTAATTTTCCTGGCCCTGAACATATTTTTAAATAGCTGAAACTAATTGTCATTAAAACAACAGTCTTCAACATCGAGTAGAAAGTAGAAAAACCATGCAAACAATTGAAAAAATTTCGAATTTACGCGGCGAAATTAATCTCTGGCGACAGCAAGGCCTTAAAATTGCTTTTGTGCCAACCATGGGCAACTTACATAAAGGGCATATTGCCCTAGTAGAAAAAGCCAAATTGGTTGCTGATAAAGTGGTTGCCAGCATTTTTGTCAACCCGATGCAATTTGGCGCAAATGAAGATATCGACAATTACCCAAGCACAATGCCTGAGGATAAAGAAAAGTTACTTGCTGCTGGTTGTGATTTATTATTTACACCAACGCCCGCGATTATTTATCCTAAAGGCGTAGATAACCAAAGTTATGTTGAGGTGCCTAATGTTTCTCAAAGCTACTGTGGTGAAAGTCGCCCTGGGCATTTTCGTGGAGTGACAACCGTCGTTTGTAAGCTGTTCAATTTAGTCCAACCCGATATTGCCTGTTTTGGTTTAAAAGACTACCAACAGGTTCAAGTCATTCAAATTATGGTTGAAGACTTATCTATGCCGATTGAGATAATACCGGTCGAAACCGTTCGAGAGCCCTCAGGCTTAGCGCTAAGTTCTCGTAATAATTATTTAAGTGAAGCAGAAAAAGAAATCGCCGCGGCTTTAAGTCAAAATATTCAATGGTTAGCGAAAGAAATTCAACATAGTACTGACTTTATTGGTTTAGCAAGAAAAGCCGCCGAGTATATTAATAATGCAGGAATGAGAACCGATTATATTCATATTTGTCATGCTCGCACTTTACAGCCAGCAAGTGAAGACGATAAAGAATTAGTTATTCTCGCAGCAGCACATTGTGGCAAAGCAAGGTTAATCGATAACCTACAGGTAAAATTAGCTTAAGCTATTTGCTAGATTATGAGTGAGATGGCTATTGCACATTGCACATTTAGAGAATAAAGCGACTCTTTGGTAAGTCGCTTTTTTTTTCCTGAAAATAAGCCTTTAGCTCATCGACAATAATAAGGGTAAAAAGCGTTCACTTTCTTGCGCCAATTGAGCCTGTTCAGCTAATACGTCTTGTAGAATAGTTTTTGTGGTCAGCGGATTCGCTAATACAACACGAAAGACTAAAGTTTTTCGCCCTTGGTATTTCTGTACTTCAATACGGGTACGAGAAACAAAAGACTTACCATTTTCACGTTGTCTTTTTTGGATGAATTCTGTCAACTTATCCAGCAATACGTTAATGTTTTCTTGTTCAACATCACTAGCGTTAGCCAGCAACTTTTGCACACTACTTGGATTATAGCGATAAGTTAACAAGCATAGTTCAGGCTTAGTAACCAATTCAAAATCAGCATGCTGCTCGATTAATTGAGCAAAATAATTAGCTTTTTCAATACTGCCATTAATCAGCAATTCATAGCCTGGACGGCTGATCACATGCAAAGCGGCATAGACCAACATTGCCATACCTGGACGCGAACCTTCTAAAGTATGACTTCCTAAATCTTTTGAGCCTTTGCGTAAAATATACTCAGCATGATGCTCAATCGCAGCAACAGAGGCCGGGTTTTTAAATACCACTAGCCCTGCTCCCATCGGCACATACATTTGTTTATGTGCGTCGATAGTGACCGAGTCAGCCAACTCAATGCCTTTTAATAATGGGCGATACTTATTCGATAATAAGGTTGCTCCACCCCAAGCAGCATCAACATGAAAATGCGCATTATAGCGTTGAGCTATATCAGCTATTTTATCAAGCGGGTCTATATTGCCGGTTTCTGTTGTGCCTGCAACACCGACAATACTAAGTACTTGAATATTTTCACGTGCTAACTGCTGACATTTTTCTTCAAGCAGTTGGCAGTCAATTTTATTATTTTCATCGGTTGGAATAGCAATAACACTGTCTTGGCCTATACCTAAGACATCTGCCGACTTTTTCAGTGAATAATGTCCACGAGCTGACACTAAGATAGCTAAGCCGTCATAGTTATAATGTTTAAGTGCCTTGAATAAGCCCTCACGTGCTACACCTTTAAAATCACCATCCGGTTTTAATAAGTTATTACGTGCAACCCAAAGTGCCGTTAAATTAGCGACAGTGCCGCCTGAGCAAAATGCGCCTAATGAGTGATTCGCACTATGCATCCATTGTTGATAAAACGGCTCTTCATCTTGATAAACTAAACGATGCATCATACCAAGCACTTGCCGTTCCATTGGGGTAAATGCTTTTGACGTTTCAATTTTTACCAAATTTTGATTTAAGCCAATCATCAGTTTTGATAACGGTAAAATAAAGTACGGTAATGCAGAGGTCATATGACCGATGAAATTTGGACTTGAGGTATGAACAGATTGAGACACAAGCTTATCAAGTAAGTGGTGCATGTGATCTGAAACAAAAGCAGGATCTTCAGGGATCTGCGAGTCAGCAAAATCTTTTTCAATTTCGCTCAAGGCTTGTTCTGTCGCTGCGATGTGCGAACCTAGGAAGCCAGCCAAGTTTTGAGATATCTCACTCTCTACGCGACCCAATGTAGAATTGGGTGCAACAGGAATGGTAAAAATACGATGTAAAGACTCTTCAGAAACTTTTGCTGCGCGTTTATTCACCGTCATACTTGTTCACTATTAACGACTTGCTCTAAGCAAGCTGATATTGATGTAAGACCGGCACTTTAATAAAAAACAAGTCAAAAGTCTCGTTATTTTCATTTCAGTTGTGCTTTCAAACAAAGTTAATCTGGATAGTCAGCTGAGTATGACTTCGCTGAAATAGTACAAAGCTCTGCTCTGTTCCAGGCTAACCGAGTAGTTCCAGGCTAACCGAGTAAGGTCGCGATATAAACCAAACCAAGTTCAACTATTGCCAAACTACTTAAAGCCATCATAAATACCGTTTTTTTAATATTATTAGTCATGTTATTCATCCTAAATTACAGTTGATATACAAAAGTAATATCAACATTTAGGCCAAAAATATAATCACATGATATATAAGAGAAAAATAAACAAACCGAACTATAAACAAAATTAAAGCACTGTAATAATTGGCTAAATTTTTGTTAATTTAACCAATTATTAGTTTTAGCTTAAGGCAATATTATTTACAAATATGTAGCTGCCAACATTGCTGACCACTGGCATGAAACTTTGCTTCGAATGGAGTTAAAGGCTGAGTAACGTTAACCGTGGATATGTCGCCCTTAAAAGATAAAACACTCGCGGCTACTTGAAACTCTTCTAAGTAAAGTAGCCAATTACTGCGTAAAATAATCTCTTGCCCAACGGCAATAATTTGTGGAAAAACTGCGCTACCATGCCAGCGTCTCTGGACATGTTTAGCTTTCGGCCAAGGGTTGGGATATAAAATATAATGCTTTGTAACTGGCCAATTAGCAGCCACCACTAGGCGATAAAAGTCATTTAAATCAGCACGAACTAAGTGATAATTTTCTACTTTACCTTGACCGTTATCATGTTCTACCTCGTCAACATTACGGTTAATTCTATGAGCAGATTTATCCACCCCAATCACTAAAGCAGCTGGATTTTGTTTTGCTAATAAACGCGTACTTTGACCAACACCACAACACGAATCCAGAATAACTTCGCCGATAAACGCCTGAACAACCTTATTTATCTCATCAAAAGCTTGTTGAGTATGTGCTTGTATCGGCTTTTGTGACGGATGTGCAATGTGTTTATTAACAATCTCAGCCAACTTTTCATGTATACCAGGTTGGTTGGTTACAATGGCTTTAGAGTCACCGGTTATTTCTGTGTTGTTCATTACGTGCTTACCTATAAATGCTAAATTTAACGCTGGCTGAATATTAGCTTCTTAAGCCAATACCTTTAGTAATTAACACCATAGCAATGGTGTATAAACTGACAATAAACACGCCCAATACCGCAAATGACAAGGTTAAACTGACATCAGATATACCTAAAAAACCATACCTAAAGGCATTAACCATATACACAATCGGGTTAATTTGTGAGACACCTTGCCAAAAATCAGGTAACAAACTAATAGAATAAAACACACCACCTAAATAAGTCAGTGGCGTTAATATAAACGTTGGGATAATAGATATGTCGTCAAAACTACCCGCAAAAATTGCGTTAATTAAACCACCTAAAGCAAAGGTAGCTGAAGTCAGTGCAACCGTTACAATAATCACCCAAATATTATGGATTTGTATATCAACAAAAAACATTGAGACTATCGTGACAATACCGCCCACTAACATACCACGTGCCATTCCGCCGCCAACATAACCAGCAACAATAACCCAATTAGGTACTGGAGCCACGAGCATTTCTTCAACATTTCGCTGCCACTTGGCACTGAAAAATGACGAGGCGACATTGGAGTATGAGTTAGTTATAACACTCATCATGATCAAACCAGGCACAATAAATGACATGTAATCAAAGCCGCCCATTTGTCCAATACGCGAACCTATTAACGAACCAAAGATGACAAAATACAAGCTAATAGTTATCGCTGGTGGTACTAATGTTTGTACCCAAATACGCATAAAACGGTGTATTTCTTTGTGCATAATACTTTTAAGCGCAATGATATTTCTAGATGATGCCATGATATTTATTCCTTATTTGCGCTTTTGCTCGCTGCTTGACCGCTACCCACTAGCCCTACAAACAGCTCTTCTAGTCGATTACTCTTATTACGCATACTTAACACATCAATGCCTTGTTTATTGAGCTCGATAAACACTGAGTTGATGGTTTGGCTTTTTTTAACGTCAACTTCTAAGGTGTGTCCGTCAATAAATCTAGAGCTTAATTCTGCCAACTCGGTAGGTGCGCTATTGGGCTTTAAATCGAAAACAAAAGTTTCAACATCTAATTTAGCTAATAGCGATTTCATATCCGTATTTTCAACAATAATGCCGGAGTCAATAATGGCAATGTTACGACACAGCATTTCTGCTTCTTCTAAATAATGCGTGGTGAGTATAATCGTGATGCCTTGCTTATTTAGCACACGTAAAAACTCCCACATTGAACGTCTAAGTTCAATATCTACACCGGCAGTAGGTTCGTCGAGTATTAACATTTGAGGCTCATGCATTAATGCGCGAGCAATCATTAAACGGCGCTTCATGCCACCTGAAAGCATACGGGCTGCATCGTTGCGCTTTTCCCATAAATTTAATTGCTTTAAATATTTTTCAGCACGCTGAACCGCTACTTTTCGTTCGACACCATAATATCCAGCTTGGTTTACCAAGATTTTCATTAAGGATTCAAATTGGTTGAAGTTAAACTCTTGTGGTACTAAACCTATAAAGCTTTTCGCTGTTTCAAGCTCTTGATCAATATCATGGCCAAAAACTTCAACTTTACCGGCGGTTTTATTCACTAATGACGTGATAATACCTATGGTAGTGGACTTACCCGCACCATTAGGGCCAAGTAAAGCAAAGAAGTCTCCTTGGTTTACAGTAAGATCGATACCTTTAAGTGCTTCAAAACCACCTTTATAGGTTTTCTTTAATCCAGATATTTTCAATGCTGATAGCATAGCGAACCTCAAAAAAATTGCGTGCTCTTAACGTGGGGGCAAGTTAGTTTTTTTCAACATATAATAACAAGTCCTTTAAGTTAGAAGGTAATAATGATGAACTAACAAAAAGTCGCGATGAATGCGTTTGCCTTGCCATGGTATAAAACTTAAAGTAATAGAAAAATTTAGGATTATCTATGTTTATAAGTAAAATATCACGGTGGTGTACATTAACCGTACTATCCGCGTCATTAATCGCTTGCCAGAGTACTTCAAAGCAAGCCACAACTAGAAGTGTAACCGATGTGCCTTTAACCATTGAACGTATATATAAAGACCGTGAATTTACTTCACAATGGCTTGGACAAATTCGCTGGTTAGCCGATGGCAGTGGCTATACTGCTATTGAAAAGTCTGAAAAAACCAAAATAATTAAGCAAGATGCTCCCCAAGCAGCAGAAAAAACAGAAAGTATGGGTAAAGATATCGTTTTTTACGATCCAAATACCTTAAATCGTCAAATACTCATTTTTGCAGAACAGCTCATCCCTGCTGGCGAAGAAACCCCCTTAGACATCGATAATTACATTTGGTCAGACGATCGTTCGCAAGTACTTATTTATACTAATAGTAAAAAAGTTTGGCGTTCAAATAGTCGCGGTGATTATTGGATATTAAATCTGTCAACGAATACGTTAAGTCAGTTAGGCGGTAAATCGGTGAAAGACAGCAGCTTAATGTTTGCTAAATTCTCACCTGATGGTAAAAAAGTTGCTTATGTGGTTGATAATAATATTTATGTAGAAACACTTACCAATAGCAAAATAACGCAACTCACTAACGATGCTGGCAATGGCATTATTAATGGTTTATTTGACTGGGTTTACGAAGAAGAGTTTTCTATTCGTGATGGCTTTCGTTGGAGCCCTGATGGCAAAAGTATCGCTTATTGGCAATTAGATACGACAGGCAGTAAAGACTTCATCATGATCAACAACACCGATGAACTTTACCCGACTTTAACTAAGTTTCCTTATCCCAAAGTGGGCGAAGATAATGCTTTAGCTAAAATTGGCATTGTTAATGTAGAAAGTGCTAAAACCACTTGGGCAAAACTACCTAATAACTCACGTGAAATGTATGTGCCACGAATGAACTGGTCAGGAAATTCTGAACAAGTCCTCATTCAACATGTTAATCGTAAACAAGATACTAACCAGCTTTATCTAACCAATATCAATAATGGTGAAGTCGACCTGATACTAACCGAGCAAGAAGAAAACTTTTTAGATTTTTATGATGACGCAAAATGGCTAGAAAATGGCACTGATTTTATTTGGAAAAGTGAACGCAGTGGTTGGCGCCATATCTACAAAGTATCTCGCGATGGTGCGAACATGGTTAACTTAACCCAGGGTGAATTTGATATTACCGACCTGCAAGCGATTGATGAGAAAAATGGTTGGATTTATTTTATCGCCTCACCTAAAAATGTAGCTCAGCGCTATTTATATCGCAGTAAGCTTGATGGTACGTTATCAAACCAACGTATAACACCTGAGCAATATTCAGGCTCAAATAGCTACCAAATGTCGCCAGATGGTCAGTGGGCTATTCATACACATTCTAGTTTTGCTCAACCAAGCCAAAAACAGTTGATTAAAGTCGAAGGGCATCAACAAAAACATCAGTTAATGGCCAACAATAAACTTAATGAACAACTGGCAACCTTAGCAAAACCTGAACATGAATTTTTTCAGGTAACCGCACAAGATGGTGTGGTACTTGACGGCTATATCATGCGCCCTGCTGACTTTGACGCGAGTAAAAAGTACCCGATTATTTTCTATGTTTACGGCGAACCCGCAGGACAAACAGCGCAGGATAGATGGCGCGGTAACGATTATTTTTGGGACCAAATGTTAACAGAGCAAGGCTTTATTGTTGCCTCGATTGATAATCGCGGCACACCGGCTCCCAAAGGTCGAGAATGGCGTAAATCCATTTATGGCGCAGTGGGTATTTTATCATCTCGTGATCAAGCTGACGCGCTTAAAGCCATGGCTGAACGTTGGTCGTATATTGATCTAGACCGTGTCGGTATTTGGGGCCATTCAGGTGGCGGCTCAATGACCTTAAATATGTTATTTCGTTACCCTGAACTTTATAAAGTAGGCATATCATTAGCACCAGTTGCGGATCAGCGTCTGTACGATAGTATCTATCAAGAACGTTATTCTGGGTTATTAACAGATTATGCCGAAGGCTATAAGCAAGGTTCACCGATCACTCATGCTAAAAATCTACAAGGTAAATTATTACTCATTCACGGTACGGGCGACGATAACGTGCATTACCAAGGCACTGAACGATTAATTAATGAGTTAATAAAGCATAACCGTCAGTTTGATTTTATGTCGTACCCAAATCGCAGCCACGGTATACGCGAAGGTGAAGGCACAACGCTACATTTAAAAACCATGATGACAAATTATTTTAATGAACATTTAAAGTGATTGTTCTGGTATCACGATAACGCTATAAACACGCTGATATATTTGAAAGCCTGCAAATGCAGGCTTTTTACTTTCTTGTCGATAGTTAGTGCTTTTCACTAAATAGTTATTGTATTAACAAGTAGAGCAAAACAAAACCATATTAAATAATTGATAAATATAGATATAAATAATGGCTTCGACTTTGCATTATCAACATTTATAGCAAATGAATTTAGACACTATAATTTGGAGTTATGTATGAGAGCTGATTTAGAAAATGAATTATTCGACGAAGATAAAACCACAGAAAAGTCATGGAAAAACCCCGGTATTTGGCAACGTGGATTAGCCATGCTGTGCTTTGGCTTTATTAGTGGATTTATTCGCCTTTTTATTACCCTAATCGCCATTTTCCAATTTATTACTATGCTATTTACTAATAAACCTAATAGCCAGTTTTTAGCGCTTGGGCAAAGTTTAAATAGCTATAGTTACCAAATTAATCAATTTTTAACGATTAATTCTGAAACCTACCCATTCCCGTTTACTGATTGGCCAGACGGTCGCACTTCACGAGTGCCGCCTTCAGAGCACGTATAGTAGCGAGTACAAAGTCAGAGTATGAAAAAAAAAAAACTCACAAAAGTGAGCTTTTCAATTTATCTAACTGCTAGATTGAAGTTAACTTGATAACAAAGGGTTATTTACTTGCACGTGAAACATAGTCACCTGTGCGTGTATCAACTTTCACCACATCACCAATTTGCACAAATAATGGTACACGAACAACCGCACCAGTAACCAATGTTGCTGGTTTGCCGCCAGTACCTGCCGTATCACCTTTAAGGCCAGGGTCAGTTTCTGTAATTTCTAATTCAACAAAGTTTGGTGGATCAACTGAGATAGGGTTGCCGTTCCAAAAGGTAATGGTACAAACATCGCCTTCTGCTAGCCACTTAGCTACATCGCCAACTGCTTTTTCATCAGCGGCAATTTGCTCAAAGGTTTCGTTGTTCATAAAATGCCAAAACTCACCATCGGCATATAAATAGCCTAGCTCTGAGTCCATAACATCAGCGCCTTCAACACTTTCACCTGATTTATAAGTTTTCTCTAATACCTTGCCAGATATTAACTTACGAATTTTAATACGGTTAAATGCTTGCCCTTTACCTGGTTTTACGATTTCATTATCGATAATGTTACAAGGTTCACCATCAATCATTAATTTAAGTCCAGCTTTGAACTGGTTAGTGCTAAAATTAGCCATAATTATTATGCTCGCTCGTTCACGCAGTACACGTAAAGGTTAAAAATTGAATATAGAAATGCCGCAAATAATAACCCAAATCACCGAGAAATTGCACACTTCTTGGCAAAAAGAATTAGCAAATGTTATTACCGATCCAAAAACCTTACTAGAGTTGGTCGATATTTCACCAGAAAACTATCAACAGCACTTTGCTGCTCGTAAACTATTTCCGGTCCGTGTCCCACGCCCATTATTGTCTCGCATTAAAAAAGGCGACATTAACGACCCTATTCTAAAACAAGTCATGCCATTGGATTTAGAATTCTCAATTACTGACGGATATAATGAAGATCCACTGGAAGAACATGACACTGTGGCACCAGGATTACTGCATAAATATAAACATCGCGTGTTAATGATGGTTAAAACGGGTTGTGCGATTAATTGCCGCTACTGTTTTCGTCGCCATTTTCCTTATGCTGACAACAGCCCTAACAAAGCAAGATGGCAGCAAGCGCTTGACTATATTGAAAGTCATGTAGAGATCAACGAAGTTATTTTTAGTGGTGGCGATCCATTAATGGCTAATGACGAACACCTACAATGGCTAATGACTGAAATTGAAAAAATCCCACATATTACCCGTTTGCGTATTCATACCCGCTTGCCCATTGTTATTCCTCAACGAATTACCCCAGCTTTAGTCAAGGCATTAAGTCTAACCAGGCTTAAACCTGTGATCGTTTTTCATGTTAATCACGCCAATGAAATCGACAACAATGTTTCGCAAGCCCTTGAACCTTTGCTTGCCGCAAGAATACCACTGTTTAATCAAAGCGTATTGTTAAAAGGTATAAATGACAACGCCAGTACATTAGCTGAATTAAGTGAACGCTTATTTGATGTCGGCATTGTGCCTTATTACCTTCATTTGTTTGATAAAGTGCAAGGCGTGGCCCATTTCGACTTAAGCGAATCAGAGGCAAAAAGAATCACATTGGAATTGATGGCCATATTGCCCGGGTATTTAATGCCAAAACTTGTTAGAGAAATAGCAGGAGAAGCGAACAAAACTCCCATTAATTTGACATAACAGTTCCGATTTAAATACACAGAATTAAAAGAATTAACCGTTTTGTAATCGATGCGGCTATTGTCCTGTTATTAAAAATTGAAACTTGTCAGAGAAATTGCAGCAGGACTAACAAAAACCTAATCAATTTGGCATAATAACGCCATTGGAAATACAACACGAAAATGAGTCATTATGAGCGAAGCCGTACACAAACAATTAATTGATAATATTTCGATAATTTTAAAGCAATCACTAGCAGCAGACGCCACGTTAACAACACTACGTGAAGCTAAACAAGCAGGCTTTGCAGCCATATTTACCAAAGATTCTGGCTTTAAATGTTCAGCAAATACTTTTCAACCTTATGTTGAAGAAGTCGCGAATGATTTAATTTATTGGCAAAAAACTTCAGATCAGCAAGCACTGATCGATATTGTCAAAAAGATTGAGCAGTTATTTACCGTTTTAGCTAAATTTGAACAAAGCTAGAAACACGATTGCTACAATAAAAAACGCAGCTAAGCTGCGTTTTTTTTGTGCCTAAATCGCCTCGCTACTTGACCATCTCATTTTCAAAGGTCTTTTTAAACCAATCATCAAGCATCTCTTTTTCGTAGCCTAAGGTTTGATTACGATATCTCAAACCACTATGCATCATAAAACCCATATCTTTTAGGGAAACTTCTTCGCTTTTAATCACGCTATTATCAGCATTTAATAATTGATAACTAAATTCCATACGTGGAAAAAACAAATCTTTTACAATACGAATACGCTTTACACCACCAAAATTAACATCACCAGCTAAATCTACATTAGTAATATCAAAAATTAGCTTCTGATTTTCAGGTAACAATTCGGCCAACTTAGCAAAGTGCTTTTCAAACGCTTTAAAAGTTCTATCTTTAAAGTGTTGACGGTGTTCTTCGCCAGCATCAACATCCGTATATTTATCAGGATTTGTCCATTTAACTTCAACTTGTGCGGCTTGAACTGCCGTATTTTGGCTTATAACGATTGCCAAGCTCAACAAACATGTAATAATTTTAGTCATGATTCATCCTCTTTATTTACTTAAGTATATACCTAAACTACTTCAAGATGCTCGTTTCACTGACTGAGCTTTTTTTCGTTTCAATTTGACACTATTTAAATTCTGCAATATTTGATGAAAATAAACTCCTGAATGGATTTAGCTTAGAACATGCCACAGCCAAAACTATTGATTTAACGGCTATTTAATCGCTACACTGTAGTGCCATAAAAGCAAAGCGCTTTTCGTTAACCGTGCACTTTCTTATTTCCACCTAAATAACTGAGCTAACTGTGCTAACTGAATTCCTATCTACTCTCAATTTCTCTTTCTCTGTTACCGGCCCAATTTTTATGATGGTTGTGCTAGGCGTTATCCTTAAACACTACGGCATAATTGGACAAGCCTTTGTCGATCAATCATCAATACTGGTGTTTAAAATTTCACTCCCTGTGTTGTTGGGCATGAGTATGATAAGAACTGATATTGCTACTGTGTTTGACCCTGCCACCATTGCAAGCGCATCGCTTTCCACTTTACTGGTTTTTGTGTTGTTAACGCTAACTGCCTTTGTTTTTGTTAAAAATCCGCGTGATAAAGGCGTGTATGTGCAAGGCGCTTTTCGAGGGAATTTAGCTGTTGTGGGCTTAGCACTTTGTGTCAACTTGTATGGGGAAGCTGGTATTGCTAAAGCGTCTATTGTTATGTCAATACTGTCACTGGTGTATAACATTTTGTCTATTTACACCTTAACGACAACGCTAACGGATAAAAAACTTAATGTAATCGCAATGATGGTCAATATCACTAAAAACCCACTAATCATAGGTATTGTGCTCGGTATTATGATTAACTTACTGCATATCCCGGTACACCCCGTATTAATGCAAACAGGCGATTACTTAGGCCAACTTACCCTACCTTTAGCGCTACTTTGTATTGGTGCTACTTTGTCGTTTTCTGATATGAAAGGCACTAAAACTGTTGCCTCAGCAGCGGTTATCGCCAAACTGATTGTAACGCCTATTATCATTACTTCTATCGGTTATGCGAGTGGCTTTTCACCAATGGATTTGGGGATACTATTTTTAATGTCTAGCACACCCACAGCTGCCGCAAGCTACATAATGGTAAAGGCCATGAAAGGTAATGAAACATTAGCCGCCAATATTATTGTGATGAGTACAGTGGCGTCATTGTTAACCGTCAGCATTGGCTTAGCTATTCTCAAATCTTTCGCGTTAATTTAGCTTTAGTAAAATATTTTTATTAGGTTTACTGATAAAATAAGCGTGCTAAATAATCGAGTTAACTGCATTGCAGGTAACTCGGTTGAAGTGATTAATATTTTATGAAAAGTCGATGATTAAACCAGTTCTTTAAAAATAACGTCGAATTTACCAATACCTGCATATTCAATGTAGGTTTTTTTATCAAAATTCAATTCAACTACACCCGCGAACGAACCTGTTGTTAATGCTTCGCCTTGCTTGAATGTAGTACCACGTTTTGTCATAAAGTTTATCGCCCAATAAACCGGTAATTGCGGTAATGGGTTAGGATGAACACCATCAAATTTTTGCTCGCTTAACTCACCACTTTGCTCAGTTTGACTTATAAAAATATGAAATTTACTAGCAGAAAATGCTGTTGTTTTATCAATTTCAGGACCAATATATAACCCTTGGTTTACTAAACAGTCTGCCAAGCGTTCAGGGAAAACTGCATCTGAGTCATCGGCGAAACGACTTTGTATTAACTCTAACGCCATATGACAACTGCCAATAGCCTGATCTATTTCAGCTTCAGAGTATTCTTCATCTCGTGCAGGTAAGTCTTTGCTTAGTACAAAGGCAATTTCAGGCTCAATTCGAACCTTAGTATTGTCTTTCATTAACCAACACTGATCACCCTTTTGCATGGTTTCACTGAAAATTGGCGCAATAATAAGCTTGTCTTCAGCCAACGGTAATAAACATTTCCAACCTGCTACAACGTCAGGGCGAAGCTTAATTATTTCCTGTTGAACCGCTAATGCCTCTTCAATGGTTAGCGGTTTTAAAGTATCAGCTAAACTGTAAGCTTTTGTGCCGGGAACTCTTCGTGCTAAAAATTGCTCTGCAGCTTCTGTAAACTTTTCTGGTGTCATAGGCGTTAACTTTTTAGTCGATGCTTTTTAGTGCAGAAGTAATAAAGATAAAGTTAACTCTACATTGATAACACACCAGTTTCTAGTTAAAGCTTAGACGGGAAACTTTGAATAAATGGAGGATTAATATAATAAATATTAAACTTTACAACATGATCCTAATATATTGTAGGCTCGTATTAACTCATCATGCCGCTCAGGTAGTTTTGGGTAGGTAGCGTTGCCCCTGATATTTCGTTTATAATACCGGGCTTTATTGTCACATTACATCAACCTATAAGTATTTTCTCTGCTATGAAATTTTTTCCGAAGTCTAAAACAGCTTTACTTATAACCATCATCGCAATTTTGGGTGGTTGCGCCATGATAGCCAACAGCCAATTTGATGATATGTTTGGCACCGCAGAGCCTCAAGCACGAATGGTCGTTAATAACTCAACACAAGCCGAATTTTATCATCAACAGGTACAGCCACTAATTGAGCAGCGTTGTGTTGTTTGTCATGGCTGTTACGACGCGCCTTGTCAGTTAAAATTATCATCCCCGCAAGGCATCGACCGTGGTGCTAACAAAGCGTTAGTGTATGATGGAACCCGTTTAACCGCCGCGACACCAAAGCGTTTATTCATTGATCACGACAGTACAGAAGCTTGGCGCAATAACGAATTTTATGGCGTACTTAACGAGCGCCAACAATCCCCAGCACTTAATCAGCAAGCGGGTGTAATGTCTAGGTTGTTATCGCTTAAACAACAGCACCCAATGCCTAAGGGTAAAATATTACCCAAACAATTCAACTTCTCCTTAGATAGAGCTCAGCAATGCCCGACTGATGTTGAAATGGACAGTTATGCACAAAATTTTCCCGACTGGGGCATGCCGTTTGGCTTACCCGCCCTGTCACAGCCTGAAGATGAAATTTTGCAGGAATGGTTGCGTAACGGCGCAAAAATGGCGCCACTGCTACCATTAGATAATACATATAAAGTACAAATAGCAACATGGGAAAGCTTCTTAAACGGTGATTCATTAAAAGAAAGACTTGTAAGCCGTTACCTTTACGAGCATTGGTTTATAGCCCACCTTTATTTTTCTGAATTGCCTGCTGGCGAGTTTTTTAAAGTCGTTCGTTCACGAACGCCTCCTGGACAACCTATCGACACTATTGCCACTCGCCGACCTTATGACGAACCCGGCGTAGAGCGAGTTTATTACCGACTATGGCGCGAGCGTGGCACCATTTTAGAAAAAACTCACATGCCGTATGCGTTAAACAATGACCGCTTGATAAAATATACTCAATTATTTTTTCAAGATAACTATCAAGTAACAGCTTTACCTTCTTATAAGCCAGAAGTCGCTTCAAACCCCTTTAAGTCCTTTGAAGCAATACCTTCAGTAGCACGCTATAAATTTTTGCTAGAAGAAGCAGAATTTACCATTATGAACTTCATCAAAAGTCCGGTGTGTCGTGGGCAAGTTGCCTTAAATGTGATTAACGACCGCTTTTGGGTGTTTTTTGTTAATCCCAATGAATTACATGCCAAGGAACACTCGGCATTTTATAACGATCAACAAGATAAATTGGCCCTACCTTCTGCCGCGGAAAGTAACGCCTACATTCTAACCAATTGGCTAAAGTACTCTAAACTTCAGCGAACATTCATGCATAATAAAGCCATTAAGATGAATCGAGCATTTCCCAATGGAGAACATCTAACGACTGATCAAATTTGGGATGGTGACGGCGACAACACAAATGCTGCATTGACTATCTTTCGGCATATTGACTCTGCAACGGTAGTTAAAGGCTTAGTCGGTCGAGAGCCACAAACGTCTTGGGTAATCGACTATGGCTTGCTAGAGCGAATTCACTATTTATTAGCCGCAGGTTTTGATGTTTATGGCAATATAGGTCATCAATTAAATACGCGTTTATATATGGATTTTCTGCGGATAGAAGGCGAATTTAACTTTCTTGCATTATTACCACCTGACACTCGAAAAGCTGAATTAAACAAATGGTATCAAGGCGTATCAGGCAGCCAACGTGAATATTTAATGGCACCACACAAATTATTTTCGCAACCTTCTGGCATAAACTACCAAACTAAACAGCCCAAGCAGGAGCTATACCAGTTATTAAAACAAAAGATGGCGCCGGTATTAGTAACAGACAATAATTTAGAAAATCCAGATACACCAAATAACCACTTAAAAGCATTAGACAAGTTACAAAATATAGTCGGCGGCCCAACAACATTAATGCCACAAATTACCTTTTTATCAATACAAGGCACAGATAAAACACGCTATTACACTGTGCTTCGAAATAATGCTCACAGTAACATTACGAGCTTATTGAGTGAGGATGAAAATCGCTTAACTGAGCAAGACACTATGACCGTTACCAGCGGTTTAGTCGGCGCTTATCCTGACGTTTTTATTAATATTAATGAAGCACAGCTCAATAGCTATGTTAGCTCGGTGCTCGCATTAAGTAATAAAGCAGACTATCAGAAGTTGATGGACAACTATGCCATACGCAGAACCGATCCTAACTTTTGGCAGCATAGCGATACCGTGCATGCAGACAATAAAAAACAACACCCATACAAAGCAGGGCTCTTTGATTACAATCGCTTACAGAATAGATAAAGTCGCTTGAAGTACAATGACCACAATAGAGCCATTACTCTAACTCATTTTTATATAAAAGTAGTTAGAGTATGTTCGACTATTGAGTCGAATACTGATTAATAATTTCAGGACAATTTATTATTTATGGTCTTTAATAAGCTATATACCGTAGTTGAGGAGTCAAAAAATGGAGCAAGTTCTACAGTTTTTAAGTTATATTTTACTTGTGGTTGCCGCACTTATTCCAATCGCTAACCCTTTTTCGACTGCGCCGATGTTTTTATCGCTTACCCAAGATTTTAGCAAGCAAGAACGACAGAAAGCGGTTAATTTAGCCACGCTGTATATGTTTTTGCTGTTGAGTGTTTTTTTAATATTTGGCGTGCAATTACTCGCATTTTTCGGCATTGAACTCACTTCTCTTCGCATTGCTGGCGGTCTCATTATTGGCTACCTCGGTTTTAGAATGCTGTTTCCAGCGCCAATTTCAATGCCGGGTGGTCTTACTCAACAAACAACCGCAAATGATATTGCATTTATGCCTCTAGCAATGCCTTCCATGAGCGGCCCTGGTGCTATATCCGTTGTGATTGCCATGGCAGCAAGAATAAATACCGCCGAAACTTTGCAAGATGAATTATATGGCTACATCGTTGTTATAGCCGGTATTGCTGTCGCTGCATTAATTTGCTGGATAGTCTTAAGCGCCGCGACTAAAGTCGTCAAATTTATGGGGGTTAACGGTATTATAGCCATGACAAAAGTGATGGGCTTCTTTCTGATTAGCATAGGTGTAGATATGGTCGTTAACACCATACGCTCATTTTTTTAAAAATTGGTTGATAGTTTCGACCACTGAAAACTAGCCGCTTACTTAAGCCGCTATCAAAATGGAAAATTCAATATGACAATAATATCTAACTCATCGCGCTTATTCATATTAAGTGTAGCTGTACTCATTTTTATCAGTGGCTGTAGCGAACAACCGATAATAGAAAAAACGGAAGCCGCGCCGCGCCCGGTTAAATTGATTACCATTGCAAGTGCCGATGACTCGCGAGTGTTTACTTACCCAGCGACACTCGATGCTGTTCATAGCTCAAAGCTGAATTTTCAAGTCGGTGGTAAACTGGAAAAATTGAATGTTATTGCGGCGCAAGATGTTGCCAAAGGCGATGAATTAGCATCGTTGGAGAAACGCGGTTTTATTAATCAGTTAAACTCTGCAAAAGCTCAGTTTGAAGCCGCTGAAAGCGATTTTATTCGCGGCACTACCCTGTCAAAAACAGGCGTAATATCTGCGCGTGACTTAGAACAACTAAAATCAAAAAAAGAAGTCGCTGAGTCCACTTATGATTCAGCTCTAAAAGCCATAGCTGACAGTACACTTATTGCTCCCTATGATGCAGTAGTCGCTGCAGTACCAGCTAAAGTCTTGGAGAATATTACACCAGGACAACATATTTTAACGCTGTTTGGTAAAGGTCAAATGGAGGCAATAGTGAATATCCCTGCCTCAATTGTTGCCACGGTAAATACACGAACCGACAGACAAGCTTTTGTCATACTGGATGCTGCGCCTAATGAGCTTATTCATGCAACATACAGACGTGCAAATCTTGAGGCTGATAGCGCTAGCCAAACTTATGAAGTAAGGTTTGTTTTCACTGCACCTGAAGGGCTAAATATCTTGCCAGGAATGAACGCAAGCCTTCAATTTAAATTAACTAGCCCGTCAAAAGCTCACACCGTTGCTGTGCCAACCTTTGCTATTTTCCAAGAAAATGGCCAGCACTACGTCTGGAAGGTATCCACTGATTCAATGCAAGTTAGCAAAGCTCCAGTCACTATTGCTGATGGTATTGGTGAAGAGCTGGTGATTACCAGTGGTCTGAATCCTGGTGATACTATTGTCGGTGCCGGTGCAAATTATTTAACCGAGGGCATGATTGTTAGCTCTTGGTCTAAGTCTTAGGAGCGCTACTTTGGATATTGCAAAGCTAACCATTCAAAATAAACTTATTAGCGTCATAATCATTTGTTTGACTATCGCTTTTGGCTTCTCTTCTTATCAAAATATGGCACGTTTTGAAGATCCTGAGTTTATTATCCGTACCGCTCAAATATTCGTCCCTTACCCTGGAGCTAGTCCTTTAGAAGTGGCAGAGGAAGTAACAGAACGCTTAGAACGTGCACTACAAGAATTGCAAGAAGTTGACTCAATATCCTCCACCTCTTCAGCCGGTAAATCTGAAATAAAAGTGGATATTAAGTCTGAATTTTCAAAAACAAAATCAGAATTACAAATTATATGGACCAAGCTAAGAAATAAAATTAACGATGCCAAGTCGTCGCTCCCACCAGGTGTAGGAACACCCGTGGTATTCGATGATTTTGGTGATGTTTATGGGCTAAGTTACTTATTGACCGCAGAGGGATATTCTCCTGATGAGTTACATGCTTACGCAAAGAACCTGCAAGGCGATATATTGCAGGTAGAGGGTGTAGCAAAGGTCGCCATGACAGGAGTTCAACAAGAAGGAATATTTGTCGAAATAGCCCGCGAAGAAGTGGCCGCGCTGGGTGTATCAATTAACAATATCTACTCAATTCTCGACAAGCAGAACACCATGGTAAGTGCCGGTAACACGCAAATTGGCGAGCAAAGAGTGTTTATCGACCTGACCGGTGAAATCGACTCTGTCGATACCATCAAAAATTTATTAATTAGCGCATCGGGTGATGGTAAAGCCATCTATTTAAAAGATATTGCCAATGTCTATCGTGGCTTTCAATCGCCAACCACTAAACTGGTTAGATATAACAGTAAACCGGCTATTTCGCTTGGCGTTGCAAGCGTACTAGGTACCAATGTTGTTAAAGTTTTTGAGCGGGTCGATGCTAAAATTATTGAGGCAGAAAGCCGTCGACCTATTGGCATTAATATTCATGAATACTACCATCAAGGAGAAGTAGTACAGGCCTCAGTAGATAACTTTGTTGTCAACGTCATTGTTGCCCTGATTATTGTCATGGTTACCTTGCTTATTTTTATGGGCTTAAACTCAGGTATTGTAATTGGCTCGGTGTTGCTACTAACCATTTTTGCAACCCTTGCCACTATGGATGCGAGTGGCATACCCATGCATCGTATTTCATTGGGCGCACTGATTATTGCCTTGGGTATGATGGTAGACAACGCGATTGTCGTCACTGAAGGTATGCTTGTTGGCATAAAGAAAGGCCAAAAGAAATTAGCCGTAGCGACTGAAGTTGTCAAACAAACCAAATGGCCTTTATTAGGTGGTACGTTAGTCGGTATAGTCGCCTTTGCCCCCATTGGCTTAGCGCCAGGCGATACTGCAGAGTTTACTGGGCACTTGTTTTGGGTGATTTTAATCTCACTATTATACAGCTGGTTATTCGCAGTAACACTGACACCGCTATTTTGTTACATGTTGTTTAAACAAGACAAAAATGCTGAACAAAGCCAAGAAAAACCAAATAAACTCATCTCGGGTTATCAGAGCCTTATTACAGCTGCGCTACATCATCGTTGGTTAACCGTAGCTATTGTTATCGGTATGTTCGCCACCTCAATGTGGGGTTTTAAATTCGTTAAATCTGGCTTTTTCCCAGCATCAACCACGCCGCAAATGGTCGTCGATTTTTGGTTGCCTGAAGGCACTGATATTGAAAAAACTAAAAAAAATATGCTGCAACTAGAAGCCTACATTCAAAAACTTGAAGGTGTTGAAGGTGTACAAACATTAATTGGCGGTGGTGGCCTACGTTTTATGCTGATTTACGGCAGTGAGTCACCCAACAGCTCCTATGGACAAATACTGACTAAAGTTGATGATTACAAAAAGTTAGATGCGATGTTGCCGCAAGTACAAAACTACATTGATCAGTCTTTTCCTGATGCACAAGGTAAAGTATGGCGCTTTGTTATGGGACCAGGTGGTGGTTCAAAAATAGAAGCAACCTTTAAAGGGCCTAAACCCTCAGTACTTCGTGAACTAGCTGAGCAAGCTAAAGCGATTATGGTTAGAGATGGTGGAGCACTATCGATTAAAGATACTTGGCGACAGCAAGTGAGAGTTATTGAACCACAATACTCTCCGGTTAATGCACAGCGAGCCGGGGTCGATAGAAAATCAGTATCTGATGCATTGCAGAAGAATTTTACGGGTCAAACCGTTGGCTTATACCGTGAAGGAGATGAATTAATACCGATCATCGTTAGAGCGCCGGCAAAAGAGCGCTTGCAGATAACCGACATTAGTAACATTCAAGTACTAAGCCAACTGACCGGGAAAACCGTGCCATTAGCGCAAGTGACAGATGGCTTTAAAACCATTTGGCGCGACGGGATTTTAAAGCGTGAAGATAGAATATGGACGATAAAAGCACAGTCAGATCCAGTCTCAGGCCAACTTGCTTCTGAAGTATTTAATCGAATTAGGCCTCAAATAGAAGCTATTGCACTTCCCGATGGTTATACGCTGGAATGGGATGGGGAATATGGCCAATCAAAAGAGTCAAATGAAATGCTAGCCTCCACTATTCCGCTAGGTTTATTAGCGATGGTGTTAATTGTTGTGGTTCTGTTTAATGCCATCAAGCAACCGATAATTATCTGGTTAGTGGTGCCGCTAGCACTTATTGGCGTGGTCGTTGGACTGGTTACTACGCAAATACCGCTCGAATTTATGGGCATACTGGGCTTACTATCACTCTCTGGTTTACTCATTAAAAACGCCATTGTATTAGTCGATCAAATGGATATGGAAATTCGATCAGGTAAAGCAAGATTTGACGCGGTAGTCGATTCAGCCAACAGCAGAATGCGACCGGTAATGATGGGCACACTGACCACTGTTTTGGGTGTTATTCCCTTATATTTTGATGCGTTCTTCCAGTCGATGGCCGTCGTGTTAGTGTTTGGGCTACTCTTCGCAACATTGTTAACTTTAATTCTAATTCCAGTGTTATATACCATATTTATGAAGATATCACCGCAGGAAATAGCAGAGTAATTAACAAGATTTTTAGCTTGTCATTAAGTAGGTCTTTTAAAAGGTGAGGGTAATTTTAACTAAAGTTACCCTCACTTTCTTCTCATCAATTTAGTAACACCTTAAAAGCATTTTCTAGACAGCTTCGCCCCCCCCCCCCAGAAAAATAGCCCAAGATTAAGTAGCCTGACCTGATAAAATTTTGCGTATTATCAGCACGACAAAGCATGACTTACACCACTCTTCAACCACACCAGCTTGCGTTGATTGCTCGGTTGCTATGATTATGAGCTAATTAAAAGTTTATTTCGTGCTCAAGTAGGCCGCTAAATGAGATTTTCAGTCTTAAGACCAGATCTTTCATAACTATGTTTAGCCAGCAAATAGATTATAAAAAATGTTATACCGTTAATACGGTTGCTGTTCTCCAGATGATATTGTGCAATTAGTTGCTCCGTTCGCTGTGCTGCTTGATTACCACCCCAAGATTGAAAAGTCAGACGTTATTTTCAATCTTAATCACTTGAATGCCTTCCTATCTAGACGGTATAGCACTATTAACATCATCATTTCAGCATATTTAGTAACCAAAAAATGCAATATTATTCAACTTAAAGAGGCTTGCCGTTCAGTCTTTAGCACTGACATAAAGTATTTTATTTCTCGCGATACTTTATAACTAATCTAATCTTTGCATAGATGCATTTGCCTAAATATCAAACTGACTAGTCCTAATAGACGATTTCATACTGGCGTATTTGAATAAATATTGAACTGTAGCAAATATATTAAAAGCACCTTGGAATTACTTCGTTAGTAATTAGAGCAGCGTCAGTAAACGTCAGATAAGGAGAAAAGGATGAGGAGCAAAGCATTAATGAACTCTTTTGTCAGTAAATTACTTATGACTAAAAACCTAACAATTTTGGCTAAACTTTCAAAAAATGAAAAGTTAAGTCATGATTTAAGCACTGCGGGTCTGCCGTACTGTCTTGCACTAGTATCGAAGCTGTATCTTTCTCTGAACCAAACCTGCCCTACAATAATTATTAAATTAAAACTCCCTTATCGTTAATTTAATAATGCTAATAATTTAATAAAAATAAAATATATAAATACAACAAACAATACAACAATACAAAAGAGGCGTTAGGATGAATATCAAAAATCAATTAAGTAGCGTAAATCTAGTTATTAAACCACTAGCGCTTGCAATTGCTTGTGCTCTTTCTACACAAGCATTTGCCGAAGAAGAGCAAACAGTAAAAGAAGAAGGTAAAGCAAAAGCGGCCATAGAACGTATTTCTGTAACGGCACAAAAACGTATTAGTACCCTACAAGAAACCCCTATCGCCATAACCGCATTTGACAGCGATGCCATCGAAAACTTAGGCATTCAAGACATTAGTAATGTAAATAACATTGCCCCTAATACTCAAGTCGTAGTGCCAATTGGTAGTGCATTCAATGTCGGTGTCAATATTCGTGGTTTAGGTACTAACGAGCCTTCTTTAGGTGTAGACCCTAAGGTTGGCATTTATGTAGATGGTGTGTATTTAGCTCGTAATTCTGGGGCAATATTTAGTATTATTGATTTAGAACGTATGGAAGTACTTCGTGGCCCTCAAGGAACACTTTGGGGTAAAAACACGACAGGTGGCGCTATTAACATGGTGACCAAAAGACCATCGGATGAGTTTGAATTTAAACAAAAATTTACCGTTGGCTCTGATGGACTATTTAACTCTACCACTTCGATTGATACCGGTGAATTTAACAATTTTACTGCCAAGTTTACCTATATGACTGGCGAAGAAGACGGTTGGGCGAAAAACACTTTTGAAGGTGCCAAAGAAAAAAACCTCGGCGCTAAAGAAACGGATGCAATGCGTTTCGTTCTTCGTTATACCGGTGACGATTTCTCGGTTGATTACAGTTACGACAAAACGGATGGTAGTTCTGTCTCTATTCCAGTGCAAGTGAGCAACGTACGCCCTCATTTTACTGACCCTACTGTTCCTACGCTTCATATGGGCACAGGTACATTTTACGGTGGTAATGTCTTTGCTATGATGGCAGCTAATGAATTCGAAGGCGGTCGCCAAGAAAGTTGGGAGCTAAATCAACATGGCCGAGAACATGTTAAAATTTCAGGCCACAACTTGACAGCAGAATGGGATTTTGCCGAACATCATAGCTTTAAATCTATCTCTTCTACCCGTAAATATTCTTCTGACTTAACCGACGGTGTGAACTTAAGCGGTGGCGCATATTTTGGTGCAGAGCTTGATGCTACGTTCCAACCAACAGGTAATTTCGCACCTATTCCGGCCTTTTCATATACCAACCAGAAATCACAAAAGCAAAGTTCACAGGAATTCCAATTTCTGGGTGAATTGATGGATGGACAACTAGAATATGTCGCAGGTTATTATTACTTCACCGAAGAAGGTAAAGAAATTAACCCTTGGAGTATTAATATCTTTACGGGTCAAGGCGCCAACTTGTTGTTTGCAGATCCCTTACCATGGGGCGTTTTCTATGAAGTAGACAATACGGCACAGGCATTGTTTGCTCAAGTTGATTATCACGTAACTGATGCGTTAAATGTAGTCATGGGTCTTCGCCACACTAAAGATGAAAAGTCTATCGTAAATTTAGCTGAGCCTGATGCTATGTTACGTAACAACTTATCTGCTGAAAAAGAGTGGAGTAAAACGGTTGGCTCTTTAGTGGTTAACTATGTTGTTGATGAAGATTTAACCGTTTACGGTAAAGTAACCCAAGGTTACGCTGCCGGTACTTTTAACTCAGGCTCGGTAGAACGATTCTCTTATCTAAATCCAGCAAATGGCGGTGAAGCGAACTATGAAGGGACATTAACACCAGCGGATCCTGAAGATACCACTGCTTATGAGATTGGCGCTAAAGCCATGCTGTTAGATGACCGCATTATGCTTAACACCGCAATTTTTTATAATGACAATACTAACTTACAAGTTACGGTGATTGATGGCGGTAATGTCCGTCACTCATTAAACTCTGGTAAGTCGAAAACTATTGGTGTCGAATTTGATGCTAAGTTTGCTGCCACAGAAGATTTAATGTTTACCGCAAGCTATGGTTACAGAGATACTGAATATACTGATGATACATTCTCAGACCTTAATATTTTTACGGCCTCACTAGCGATGAGTTGGACCATGGCTGAATTCGAGTTTGGTCATTTAAGTTTGCATGCTGATTACTCAATGAACGATGAATTCCAATTTAGTTTAATTGACCCGAATATGGTGGCAGATTCATATAATCTACTGAATGCTCGTGTAACATTATCTGAGATTCAAGTCGGTGATAAATCTAACCTAAAAGTGTCAATTTTCGGTCGTAATATTACCGATGAAGAATATCAGCTTCATGGTGCTAGCCTTGGATTCTTTGACACCAGAAGTTACGGTGCTCCTTCAAGCTATGGTGTTGATGTCGTATTTAACTTTTAATTGAAAGATTAATTGCGCACAAACCATTAAAGGCCTTAATAAGTAATTATTAAGGCCTTTTAACAATCAAATCATGCATTGTGCTAGTAATTACCCCATCTAATACCAAGTTGATTAATCAACTTGGTATAAATCCCACTATCAGTTAAACATCACGCACTCATCAGCCAACAAAAAAGAGTATGAATTACCCTCTATAAGGTTTTATTAACTGATGTATTTGTGAAAAAATTTGATTATCTAAAGTAATAGAGATTAAGAAGAGTGTTCATTATCCATTTAGCACAGATATAAGGGCGACTATCTTCTAGACATCACGTAAAAAACAGCCAATAAAAAAGGATAATAAATTACCCTTTTAAATGTGCATAGCGTGAAAACTTGCCGGCTTATTTCAGATCTTTTGCTAACTTTTGTGCTTGAATAGTACTGTACTGCATAGAGTCTGCCGCTGGGTTTTCAGCTATCCATAATAATACATTGGCAATCTCATCAGGCTCTGCCACTGCCTGTTTTAAGCCTTTTATACCTTGATCGCCTATTGTGGCACGTAATGTTTCAGTATTAACCACGCCAGGATTGACCGTAAACGCCCTAATACCTTGATGACCATGTTCCCTGCAAATAATACCTGATAAACGAGAAACAGCCGCTTTGCCTGCTCCATATGCGTAACCCCAACCACCGCGAGATGCGGGAATAGGAGGATCTTTCTCTCCTGCTCCTGAAGTAATATTGATGATACAGCCGCTTTGTTGCTGCAACATACTTGGTATCACCGCTTGCGTTATTTGCACCGGTGCGCCGATATAAGCTCTGGCAACTTTCTCGAAAGTATCCGGGCTTAAATCCATTAAAGCGGCATTAAGATCAGGTCCTTGGTAAATCGCATTATTAATCACAACATCAACCGTGCCAAAGTGTTCTAGTACTTTATTTATAGCCACATGTACTGAATTTGTATTCAGTAAATCCATTTTGAGTGCGATAACTTCAGTGCCAAACTCTTCAAGCATATGAGCTGTTTCAGTTAAACTACTACCTGCATAATTATCATTTGAGGACTTGTCTTTTTGTAAGCTATTGCTACCTAGCTCACGAGCCGTTATCGCTAATTTGTAGCCAGCTTTTGCAAACGCAATAGCGGTTGCACGCCCTATACCTCGACTAGCACCTGAAATAAACGCTATTTTTGACATCAATCTGTTCCTTTTTATTAAAATCCGTCGAACTTATATTTTAGTAACGGCTATAAACTCAAAGAAGTAATTTACCTATTACCAACTTTAATGCATCGTTCAAATAGACGGGTATTGTCGTCATTACTTATGTCTTTCATTTTAGAATTACCGAGCTATGTTTCACTTAATTACCAAAGATAATCATTGTCTACCTCAAATGGTCGATGTTCAATATTGCTTCATAGGTGTTAATGAACTAACTGGCAATTTCTATTTTTATTCTTGGTATGGGTTGAGCGTAACTATATTCCTAGAATATTATCCAAAGCATGCTTTGTTATTGCCTAACCTAATTTTAATCGTGCGAGTATCTCGATGCTCCCAACAAGTAAGGAATAATCATGCGTGAAGCAGTCATAGTATCTACCGCCAGAACTCCAATGGGCAAAGCCTTTCGTGGTGCCTTTAACGACACCGAAGCTCCTGCATTATCAGGTCATGCCGTAGAGCAAGCTGTTCTGCGCGCAGGTATAGAAGGTGCAGAAGTTGACGACGTGATCATCGGCTGTGCAGCCCAACAAGGCACCCAAGGCTATAACTTAGGCCGCTTAACTGCAACCGCTGCAGGATTACCCAATAGCGTACCGGGTATGACCCTTGACCGACAATGTTCATCAGGTTTAATGAGTATTGCCTTTGCCGCACAAAACATCATGGTGGGTTCAATGGACACTGTGGTTGCAGGGGGCGTTGAATCTATTTCAATGGTACAAAACAAGCATAAGAACAGTTATCGCAATGTGTCTAAAGTTGTACTGTCAAAATCTGAGCATGCTTATATGCAAATGATTGAAACAGCAGAAGTGGTTGCTAAACGCTATAACATTTCACGCCTAGCGCAAGATGAATACAGCTTACAATCTCAACAACGCATTGCTGCAGCACAAGCAAACGGTTTTTTCGATGATGAAATTGTTCCGATGGCATCAACCAAGTCAGTATTTAATCGCGAAACCAAAGAAGTCAGCTATGAAGAAGTGTTACTGGGTAAAGATGAAGGCAACCGCCCATCTACTACACTAGAAAGCCTACAAAGCTTAGCACCTGTTTGGAAAGATGGCCGTGTTATTACAGAAGGTAAATTCATTACCGCAGGTAATGCCAGTCAATTATCAGATGGTGCTTCTGCCTGTGTCGTTATGGACTCTCAATTAGCGGCGCAAAAAGGTTTATCACCTATGGGCGTATTTAGAGGCATGGCAGTTGCTGGCTGTGAACCAGATGAAATGGGCATAGGTCCAATTTACGCTATTCCAAAATTATTAAAACAGCATAACCTAAGCATTGAAGACATCGGCTTATGGGAAATTAACGAAGCATTTGCTTGTCAGCTGATTTATTCGCGTGACTATCTCGGTATTGATAACGAAAAACTGAACGTTAACGGTGGCGCAATTGCCATTGGTCACCCGTTTGGTATGAGTGGTGCTCGTATGGTGGGTCATGCATTAATCGAAGGCAAACGACGCGGCGTGAAATACGTTGTGGTGAGTATGTGTATCGGCGGTGGTATGGGCGCAGCAGGTCTATTCGAAGTATGCCTGTAAGATAACTGAAAGCACTAGAATTAACTATCTTGACTAAAAAAGGGCTTTGCGCCCTTTTTTAATATCGCCAAAAACAATTAATGGAGGAAGTATTGAATGTCTAATATTTTAGAGCGATTTAAATTAACCGGCCAGGTTGCTATTGTCACTGGCTCAGGACGAGGCATTGGCGCAGCTACGGCCATTGCACTGGCCGATGCAGGTGCTGATGTCGTCGTCACGGCAAGAACTGTCGAGCAACTAGAAGATACTGCCGAACAAATTCGTCTTCGCGGTAGCAAGGCATTAGTGGTTGCTTGTGATATTCTCGACCAGCAGCAACGGGAAAACTTACTGGCAAAAACTATTGAACATTTTGGACGACTCGACATTTTAGTCAATAATGTTGGTGGTTCAGGCGCCATTAAACCGACTTTAATGACCACTGAAGACGAGCTAGAAGCCTGCTTTAAACTCAATACTACTACAGCATTTTCCATGTCACGCCTTTGCGCTCCTGCAATGGTTAAAACTGCCGGCACAGGTGCTATTATCAATATTTCTTCTGTTGGTGGCCATATAGCACAATCTGGTTTTTTAAGTTATGGCGTTGGCAAAGCGGCGATGAATTTTATGACACTCAATTTAGCCCAAGATTTTGCACCGAAAGTACGAGTGAATGCCATCAGTGTTGGCTCAACACTTACCGATGCACTTAAAGGTGTTATGAACGAAGAGTTAGAACTAAAAATGGTAAAACAAGTGCCGATGAATCGATTGGGGCAACCTGAAGATGTTGCCGCTTGTGCGCTATTTTTAGCTTCGCCTGCTGCTAGTTATATCACAGGGGAAATATTCGGTGTTAATGGCGGGATAACGGTTCCGCCAATGGCAATGCCAAGAAGTGATTTTTCGTTATAAGTGAAGTAACTACGCTTATAAAAAATGGCCTTGTTATCTCAACAAGGCCATTTTTTTGCTTTAATTACTATCGAACATAACGATTAAAACTGGTAACTAACTTCTAAGCCATAAGTCGCTGGGTCACCATAGTAGTTAATACCACCAATGAAAGCGCCAGTGGCATCACCCATAGGAATACCATTAATGCGGTATTCTTCATCAGTAATGTTCTTACCCCACAATGAGACACTAAATTGACTACCCGCAATTTCTCTAAGTGATATGCGAGCATTTAACACGTTATAGCTTTCAACGCGGGTAAATTCAGCAGCCGGTTGATTATGAAAGACAAAATGATCGTCTACATAACTATAATCCGCAGAAGCGCTCAGAGTACCAAACGACAATTCTGTTAAGTAGTTAAGTCCTAACGACCACTTATTGTCTGGATTATATGGAAACTCTGCACTATGAGTAACATCATTTGCCACACCGGTGTAAACATCGTAAGTAATAAATTCATCATATTTACTATCGAGCATGCCATAACTAAAGTTAACGGTTAACTCTTCAGTTAGTACCGCAATTAGTTCAAGTTCAAGCCCTTTGACTTTTGCAGCACCGGCATTTTGAATATCAGAATATGCGCCTAAAAACTCAGACATTTGCATATCGGTAATGTCATTATAAAATACCGCCACGTTAGCTTGTAGACGTTGATCTAACCAACGAGATTTTAAACCCCACTCATAAGCCAATACTTTTTCTTCATCGTAAGGCTTAACCGCTATTTCAGCAGTTGCCGCTTCGCCATTAAAACCACCCGCTTTCCAACCTTGTGACACCTTCACATAAGTGTTGATATTATCGGCCAACTCATAGGTAAGCGAGGCCATTGCAGAAGTATTTGTCCATGTATCATTCGCTGTTGTATAAGGTAATGGGAAAAAGTAAGCAAAACTGAAGTCATCTGGATGTTCAATGTAGAAGGTTTTTTCTTCTGATGTCCAACGAATACCCCCAGCAATTGTCATTTTATCTGATAATTTATAATCAAGATTAGCATAAGCTGCAACTGACTCAGACTCAACGCCATAGTAGTTATTAACCGTACCAAAACCTAGAATGTATGGATTATCAGCTTGGGATTCTTCATTAAAATAGAATAAGCCGCCAACATAATTTAACTGTTCAAGGTTGCCGATAAATTGAACTTCTTGTGAGGTTTGCTCGTGATCTACACGGCGAATAGTGTGAAAGCCGAGTAAATCAAAACCGTCATAATCATTACCATCTTCATAGTTTATTTCTCGAAACGCCGAAATAGATTTAACGGTTAAAGTATCACTTGCTTGCCAAGTAACCGTTAGCGCATGACCCGAGCTTTCAGAACGATCAAATTGTGCGCCATCAAGTGCAGTGCTTTCTTTTCGAGTTTTAGTATCATCAGGTGTTACACCATGAATACTGGATTGTCCCATTGAAGGCGTAAGGTCTTTATCGCTATTGTCATAGGTGTAATAAAAGTTAAGGTCTTCGCTGTGTTCATACAAGGCACCAAAACGCAGTGATGTTGAGTCTAGCTCTTTGAACTTTTTCACATCAGAGTTAGCAGATAAGTTGTCATAAAAACCATCACGCGTTTTTTTATTGGCGGTGATATTAAAACTTAATTTGTCATTAATTTGGGCTGAGTCTGCGCTGATATAAAGATCTTTCATGCCGTAATTACCCGCACCCACTCTCACCTCTCCGCCAAGCTCTCCACTTGGTTTACGGGTCATAATACTCAGTGCCCCACCAATGGTATTCTTACCATAAAGTGTACCTTGTGGGCCGCGTAAAACTTCAACACGCTCAATAGCGGCAACATCAAATAAACCGCCAATGTTTTTTGAAACAAAAACGCCGTCAATATAAACCCCCGTGGTGGGTTCCCAAGTCACTGCTGGATTAATGGTCACAGAGCCGCGAATAGCAATAGTTGCACCTGTGCTGCCACCCGGTGTTTCTGATATTTGCATATTAGGCGTATAAATACTGAGATCTTCAACATCTGTTATGCCTTTTTCTCTAAGCGATTCACTGTTAAACACCGAGACTGCTGTGGGTAGTTCTTGTAGGTTTTGCACACGTTTTTGTGCGGTCACTTCAATAACTTCAAGTGCAGCTTTATTTTTATTGTCGTTTTCCGCAGCGTGACTGGCATTAGACATACCAACTAATGCGATTGTTAAAGCGATATTTAAGGGGGTTTTATTATAATTCACACTTCATTCCTTGTTTTATTTTAACGTTTACAACATTGATACTGTTATTATAAAAAGCGCCATAAGTTCGGTTTATTGCCAAATTCATATGTCAATAGCGACTTCAGCAAAGTGATAGCCTAAACTTTTGATAAGTCATGCGCGTAATTAAGGCTTTTATTGTTCACCCTTTATACTAATCATCGTGTCGAGGTCTGACATAGGCTAAATGAACTAGATTTTTTTATATTCTCTTTCTGAACATAGACATCATAGATTGAGGGGGATTGAAGTGGGGGAATTTAGGATTCTGCAGCACCATTA
This sequence comes from Cognaticolwellia beringensis, assembly GCF_002076895.1. Taxonomy (NCBI): domain Bacteria; kingdom Pseudomonadati; phylum Pseudomonadota; class Gammaproteobacteria; order Alteromonadales; family Colwelliaceae; genus Cognaticolwellia; species Cognaticolwellia beringensis. The sequence goes on along the minus strand of NZ_CP020465.1, from coordinate 2,650,905 downwards.
GCAAGACCACCTAGGCGTTATAACATCTAGGCGGCCATAGTTATAATAGCGACAATTATTTCAGCTGAACTTTCGGTTCTTTTGGCATACCTAAGCCCCGTTCGGCGATAATATTTCGCTGTATTTCATTGGTACCGCCGTAAATGGTATCGGAACGAACAAATAAATACATCGATTGCAAGCGTGTCAAGTTATATGGCGCTGAGGCTAAAATTTCTGCTTCTGGACCTAAGACATCCATGGCTAACTCACCTAAATCTCGATGCCATGTAGACCAATACAACTTATAAATTAACGCTTCTTTTTTAAGACCACCGTCTCCCGCATCGGATAACATTCGCATGCTGTTATATCGCATAATTTTTAATCTGACATGAGCATCGGCAATTCGTTGACGAATAACGGGGTCCTGATGACTCCCATTGGTTTTAGCGATGTCGATAACTTGATTGAGCTCGTTCTGGAACTGCATCTGCTGACCTAAAGTTGAGACACCTCGCTCAAAACCCAGTAGGCCCATGGCAATCGCCCAACCTTCGCCTGGTTCACCAACAATATCATCGGCGTCACATTCCGCCTCGTCAAAAAAAACCTCATTAAATTCTGACGTGCCAGTGAGCTGTTTAATTCCCCTCACTTCAATGCCCGGTTGGTCCATTTTCATCAAGAAAAAACCTAAGCCTTTATGTGCAATAGAGCCTGGATTTGTACGGGCAATAACAAAAATAAAGTCAGACTCATGGGCTAATGATGTCCAGACCTTTTGGCCGCTAATAATCCATTTACCTTTAGCCTCGTCAAAATGAGCCTTGGTCTTTACATTGGCTAAATCGGAACCCGCACCAGGTTCAGAATACCCTTGGCACCATAACTCGGTACCTGCAACTATGCCGGGAAGGTATTTTTGTTTTTGCGCTGCATTACCAAAAGCGATAATTGTTGGGCCGGCTAAACCTTCACCGATATGGCCAACATGCCCAGGCGCGCCCGCACGAGCATACTCTTCATTAAAAATGACTTGTTGTTCAATCGAACAGCCTCGGCCACCATATTCTTTCGGCCAACCCACACAAGACCAACCGCCTTGGGCAAGTTTTTGTTCCCACTTTTTCCGTGCTTCGGGAAACATATGCTCATCCCCCGGACCGCCGCGAAACTTCAGCTGCTCAAATTCACCGACTAGGTTTTGTGTTAACCACTGCGCGACTTCTGCGCGAAATTTCTCGTCTTCGGGACTAAAGCTTATTTTCATTGGTTCTACCCTATTAACCGATTAATCTAATAATAATTTTGCGACTTGCTCGCGATGATAAGCTGCGTTACCCAAAAATAACTCAGAAGACTTGGCACGCTTAAAATACAAATGCACATCATATTCCCAAGTGAAACCAACCCCACCATGAAGCTGAATAGCATCACTAGCATTTTTAAAATAACCGTCTGAGCAGTACGATTTAGCCACACTTGCCGCTTCGGCTAGTTCACCCGCTAGCGGGCCACCATTAATCGCCTCTTCTGCAACGCAGGCTGCATAATAAACAGCAGATTTAGCCACTTCAGCCCGTAACATCATGTCTGCTGCTTGGTGTTTAACCGCTTGAAAACCTGCGACAGGCCGACCAAACTGAACTCGTTCTTTGGTATATTCAACCGTTAAATCCAAAATCTGTTGCGCACCACCGGTTTGCTCTGCAGCGGTTGCGATAGTTGCGAGGTGAATAATTTTGTTGAGCTGTGGCCAAGCCTTGCTTTGCGCCCCCATTAAATGCGCTTTACTGACAATGACATTATCTAAAGTAATCTCAGCCTGCTTGCGGGTTTCATCCATGGTCGGTAACCAAGTTCGACTCACTCCAGGCGTGTGAGCATCAAGCGTAAATAAGCTAATGCCATCTTCACCTGAGCTGCCTTCATCGCGGACTGCAACAATGATTAAACTCGCGGTATGGCCATCAGGCACATATCGAAAGCTACCATTAAGTAGATAATTATCACCCTGAGGTATAACCGTTGCTTGCACAGCATCCGCGCCCCACTGGCCATTTTTACCGGTGTAGGCAAGAGTCGCGGTTAAACTTCCCTCACAGATCTCACTTAAATACTGCTGTTTTTGTTCGGGTGTTCCAGCAATGATCAGGGCATTAGCACCTAAACATACCGTAGAGAAAAATGGCGAACATAATAGGTAGCGTCCCATTTCTTCAAGCATCACAACGAGTTCAACATAGCCTAAGCCCATACCGCCATATTCTTCAGGAATATGAATAGCTTGCCAGTACATTTCAGCACAAATACGCTGCCAAATTTTATCTTCATAGCCCTGCTCGGTGGCCATTGCCGTACGTACAGCTTCTGATGAAGAAACTTCTGCTAAGAAGGCTTCTGCGGTATCGCGGATCATCTTCTGCTCTTGTGTAAATGAAAACTCCAAATGTTTGCCCCTTCTGAATAAGTCGATTTTGTTGTTTTTTTGATAAAGTAAGAATCAACAAACTCTATTATTTATAAAAAATGTTTGATCAAATCAGCCTTAACAATTTTGTTTGAGGCGTTAACCGGCATTTCATTAATAATTTTTACTTGTTTAGGTACACGATAATTCGCCATTCGCTCGCGACACCATGAAATAAGCGTCGACTCATTGAGTAACTGACCTGACTTTAATGTAATAAAAGCACAGCCAACTTCACCCATTCGCTCATCTTCAATACCCACGACTGCCGATTGAGCAATCGCAGTATGCTCCGTTAAAACCGCTTCAATTTCAGCTGGGTAACAATTAAAACCACCTGATATATACATATCTTTTAATCGATCCGTAATACTTAGGTAGCCATTCTCATCAAGGTGACCAACATCGCCAGTATGGAGCCACTGTTCATTATCAATAGCTTCAGCAGTTGCCTCTGGCTGTTCAAAATAGCCTTTCATAACATGAAAACCACGAATACAAATTTCACCTGTTTCACCAGCAGCCAGGATTTTACCCTGCGCAGACATGATGGAAATTTCAGTACCTTCAATAGCACGTCCACTCGTTGAAGCAATGGTTTCATTATCGGTATCGATATCACAAATACTCGCTAAACCACCACATTCGGTTAATCCGTAAGCCGTGGTAACCACTTCGAACCCTAACTGGCTGCGCATGCGCTCAATAAGTACTGGAGGTATTGTCGCGGCACCGGTAACAGCAACCCTTAAGCTACTTAAGTCAGCAGTTTCAAGGCTTGGATGTGCAAGCAATGATAAATAAAGCGTTGGTGGACCAGGCAAAACGGTTATTTTGTCTTTATTTATTCTGGCAAAGACTTCATCCGCGTCAAAAACGGCTTGCGGTAAAATGGTTGCCCCTGCGAGCAAGCAGCTTACCCAGCCTGCTTTGTAGCCAAATGAATGGAAAAATGGATTAACCACTAAGTAGCGATCACCAGGAATAAGGCCGATGGTTTTTACATAAACAGAAAATGCGCGGATCATGCCACCATGACGACTCATCACCCCTTTAGGCTTGCCTGTTGTGCCTGAGGTAAACATAAGATCTGAAAGGTCATCACCCGTTATAGTCATGGCTATTTCACGAGCACTAGCTTCGCTTACTTCTTCTTTGCGGGTTAAAAATGTATCCCAATCACAACATGAATCTAACGGTGCTCCTTTGCGAGGCGTCAACGTCACAATTGACAGCTGATCTGGTGTAAATAGTTTGGCTAAATCTGCTGGGTAATCGCTTTTTAAAAAGTCACCGACACTAAAAACAAGTTTTGCACCACTGCGATTGATAATATCCGCAGCCTCCACCGCTTTCATACGAGTATTTATTGGCACTAAAACTGCGCCTGCCATCTGAAGACCTATAGCAGCAAGTACCCAAAGACCTGAATTAGCCCCCCAAATAGCAATCCGATCACCCGGTTTAATACCTGACGCCATTAAAGCACGACACACGGCTAAGCTTAAGCTAGGTAACTCTTTATAACTTATGATCAACTCGCCGTCTTCAATAGCAGCAAGCTCGCCATGGCGCTGTGCTGCGGCAAATACCAACCTTGGGATACTGTCGATAAGGGTGTTAGCGTCAGGCGCTATTGGTTTACTGGTGGTCATATTCAATTCTCTATTTATTCTGCTGTTTTGGCACGATTTGCCGATATATGATTCGCGGCAACATATCCAAAGGTCATTGCTGGCCCTATCGTTGCGCCAGCACCTGGATAGCTCGTTCCCATTACAGATGATGAACAGTTACCAATGGCATAAAGTCCAGTAATTGCTTCGCCAGAAGGTCGTACGACTTGACCAAAATCATTAGTCAGTAAGCCGCCTTTAGTGCCGATATCGCCCGGATGAATTTTCATCGCGTAAAAAGGACCTTTTTCGATCGGCGCTAAACAAGGGTTTGGTTTGACACTTGTATCACCGTAGTAACGGTCAAAAACATTGCCACCACGTTGGAATTCTTCATCGATTCCTGTTTTTGCATAGCCATTCATTTTGGTTACGGTTGCGGCTAAACCTGTGGCATCAACATTGATTAGCTCTGATAATGCTTCGAGCGTATCTGCTTTCCAATAAACTGAATCTCGCCATGCTTTAGGTGCGCGACTATCAGGCATAATTTTACCCGGCATTAATGGTCCCATGGCGTATTCATGGCGAAAGTGGCTGTCAAAAACTACCCATGACGGAATTGAATTACCGGTTTTTTGATGGTTACGATACATAGCATCGCCAAACTCTAGGTAAGGTGCAGCTTCATTAAAAAAGCGCTTACCTAAGCCATCAACCACAATAGCGCCAGGGAATGCACGCTCAGCAAACAAGCCTCGGGCACTCTGTTCTTTAGGTACTTTCAAGGTAGGTGCCCACCAACACCAATCAAGTAAATCTGTTGCCGCACCAAGCTTTTGACCTGCCTCTAAAGCAGCACCTGTGTTACAACCTTTTGGTGTTGCACTCCAAGCTTGTTGTGTTGGATGAGGTAGGTATTTTTCACGCAATTGTTGGTTCTGTTCAAAACCACCACTGCCCATTATCACCCCATAGCGAGCATTAAGTGTCAGCTCTTGACCATCACGCAGGACTTTAATACCCGTAACTTTGTCATCAGTGATAACAAAATCAGTAAATTCTGTACTGCGCCATAATGGAATTTTTCTATCCAATACCGAGTGTCTCAAAGAAGCAACTAAACTGCCACCTAGTCCAGCACGTCGGTCACGGCGTCCTTTTTTGCGTTGTTTAAAGTCAAGTTTATAACGTAGCATTAAGCCGATAATCATCAGCATCCAACCACGTTCTTTAGCTACTGCCTTATGCGCCTGACGAGCAGTCCAAGCCATTTTACCCATCAATAAGGTATTGCCCGATGCCGGTTGTTGGTGTTCAATTTCGTCACCTAAACCTGTAGTATCAAATAACTCAGGGTCCATACTACGACCACCCGGCAAAGAACCTTCAAGGTGTTGATAATAATCGGGGTATTTCTCTGCTACCGCATATTTAACGCGACTGTTAGCTTGCAACTCTCGCAGCATCTTGGGTGCGTTTTTGATATAGGTGCGAATGCGTGATTCTGCCGCACTGCCGGCACTCGCCGCTTTAATATACGTTAAGGCACTTTCCTCACTATCTGTACCGCCAAGGGCTTTAAATTCATCATTATTGGGGATCCAAATACCCCCACCTGAAATTGCGGAAGTACCGCCATATTTATCACTTTTCTCAACAATCAGCACAGAGTTACCTTGATCTGCAGCAAAAATAGCTGCGGTCATAGCGCCAGCTCCTGAGCCCACGATAATCACATCGTAATCGTTTTCAATATCATTGTTTGTGGTCATAGACCCTCTCCTTTTCAAAAATATAAGCTAGGCTTTTTACTGATTCTATGAGCCTACTTATGATCTTGATTAACTAACTTTTACGGCCATCAAAACTAACCACCGTCGAATATTTATATATCTGTGCTTTATTAAGAGTAATAGCTTTTTTTCAGTTCATTTCTTAATATTTTACCTGCTGGGTTACGCGGTAAACTGTCTGATTGAACATGAACTTTAGCGGGTACTTTATGTTTTGCTAGACGTTGCTCAACATGGGCTCTTAAAGTAGCCTCATCAATATCCGCGTTTAATAACGGGCGAATAACAGCCACAACTGCCTCACCAGTTTCGTCATCAGCAATAGCAAAAACAGCAGCTTCATCCACTTGTGTATGCTCTAACAAGCATGATTCAACTTCGGCCGCTGATATATTCTCACCCGCACGGTTAATCACATCTTTTATACGGTCAACAATGAACAAGAATCCAGACTCATCAATGTAACCAAGGTCACCTGTATGTAGCCAGCCTGCGCGAATAGCTTCTTGTGTCGCTATGCTATTGCCCGCGTATTCATCCATTAAGCTCACACCGCGTAAACAAATTTCACCTACCTCGTTAGCAGGTAATGCTTTGCCATCTGGTGCCATTATATTTATATCCATAATTGGAGATACTAGACCTGAGCTTCTCGGCTGGTGACGGAAGAGCTCACCTGAACAAGCAGCGCCGACACCATTGGTTTCGGTCATACCAAAACCAATGCCAATCATTTCATTTTCCAGACTAGATAACGCTTTATCTACTAAGCTAGTCGATAAGCCTGCGCCGCCAAACCCTAAACCGCAAAATGATTTCATTACCTCTGGGGTATGAAATTCAGCTTCTCGTAATAACTGCATTACCATTGAAGGCGCACCGTTAAACTGAGTCACTTGCTCTTTCTTGATTAATTCAATAGCACTGTTTGCATCCCACTTATGGGTAAAAACCAAACGGCGGCCACTACGCAATGCACAAAGTAACTGCGCATGTAAACCACTGACATGAAATAAAGGCACAGCTGTCAAAATAGTAGGTACTTTTGCTTTTGCCATAATACCAGCGACTGCTTTAGGGGACGTCATACCTGAAATAGCGCCAATAAAATCAATATTAAAAAGTGCCTGACAAACCGCAATGTGATTTGATACGACCGCCTTAGCGACACTTGTTGCCCCTGAAGTAAAAAGCACTAAAGCAGCATCAGTATCTGCAATTTCAGGCAAATTAAGTTCAATAGCAGGATGGTTTAAAGCAACATTAAGTTCAGTTACTGTCGAAAACTCTGTTAAATCAAGTGCGGCATCATTTAATACTAGTGCGTCGCCTGACCAAGGTTTAGTTTTATTAACACGTTGAAATCGAGCACTGTCACAAATTAATAACTTAGGTTTTATGGTAGTTAGGGCATCTAATAACTCTTGCTCTAAACCAAAACTATTTAGTGGTGCAGGTACAGCACCGATAAGTGCTACAGCACAAAAAGCAGCGACCCATTCAGGGCGGTTTCGCATAGCAATGGCAACACGATCCCCCTTTTTAATGCCTTTTTCGTGCATCCAACTCGCGGTACTGTCAACTTGTTGAAAAAACTCTTTATAGCTCAAGCGTTGTTCTTGATATACCAAGAAATTTTCATCGTCTGTGCGGCGAGCGTCGTTAATCACCTGAGCTAAGTTCAATGGTGCGTTACAGTAAACCTTAAATGATTGACCATTAATTTGTTTACTTTTAACCTCAAACGGAGCGCCTGGCGCCATTAATTGAGATTTAACTTCTTCAACCATGGTGAGTAAATTCATAGTTTTATCCTGTATTTTTTGTTTTTACTATAGATAAATATGTATTGATACCTGAGTCATTATCACGTTGACATAAAAACTCATTGTTGGCTTCAAGCCAATTTAGATGCGCTAAGGTTTCACCTAAAGCCATCATGCTGTCAAAAGCTGAAAGCTTGCGATTAAATAAATACTTCATCGCTTCATAAGCGGTAAATCCAGCTTTTTCATTGACAAATATTCTTAATTTATCCAAGGTTTCTACATGATGATCGATCAATTGTTGTGCACGTAAATGCATTTGTCGAAAAATAGGGCCATGAGCCGGTAAGACTAAGGTTTGTGGATCCAGTGTTTGTATAAGCTCAAGTGAGCGGAACCAGTTAGCCAGTTGTTGGCCTTGAGGTTCAAATTCGTTAACCAAAATATTCGAACTTATATGAGGTAGCAGTTGGTCTCCTGCTAAAATAATTTTATCTTCTTCGCAGTAGAGGCAAGCATGCTCAGGCGAGTGCCCTTCGCCAATCACTATCTGCCAGCGACGCTTGCCAATGGTCAGTACGTCACCTGCACGCATACGGCTATAAGATGGAGGGCAATATTGAACAAAAGGGTCTTTTCTACAAGCGTCAATAACACGAAGAACTTCATCTTGTGGCATGCCTGCTTGATGATAAAAATCTAATTGATGATCGTTACCCAAACTTGCGAAAGCACCATTAAAGGATTTAAGCGTAAAAAACTCGCCGTGAGTCATGTAGAGCGGAACATTGAAGGTTTCCATTAACCAACCGGCAAGACCACTGTGATCGTAGTGAAAATGGGTACAAATTACCCCTTTAATGGTTTTATCATGACAATATTGCTTAGCAACTTTTAGCCAAAGTTTCTGGGTTTGCTCCGTGTGTAATCCCGTATCCAGAATAAACCAACCATCATCATCTTCTAATAAGTAAACGTTAATATGGTCCAGAGACATCGGCATTGGCATGCGCAACCATAAAAGGCCATCAGCAATTTCAACCATAGAGCCATCAGCCAAAGGTGGGGCCATTGGGTATTCTAAAAAATTATGCCGAATAAGACTTGGCGGCCTATCGGTTAAATTCATAGATTTCATTATCTCTCCAAAAGTAAATGATGAGCTTAGTGATATCATTTAAGCTACATTCAATAAGAAGCCATTTAATGAAAATGTAATACGTCCAAAAGGACGATGTTCAATTTTTTAGCAAAGTTAAGGTAGGTTATGCTCAATAACTTATTAAAAGAGGATGCAGGAAATGCAACCGAGTACAACATTAAGTGCAGGCCGCACGCGTTTGACGATGTTTTTGTTAGCTATTATCTATGTATTCTCTTACATAGATCGTAACTTAATCGCTATCGTCTTAGAGCCAATTAAGCAAGAGTTTGATGTTTCAGACACCGTAATGGGTGCCGTAAGTGGACTAGCTTTCGCTGTTTTATATTCTGCTTTTAGTTTTCCTATTAGCCGTATGGCAGACAAAGGCACCAACCGAAAAAACATCATCGCTGTTTGTTGTGGTTTATGGAGTATAGCGACTGTAGCAAGTGGTGCAGTAACTCAATTTTGGCAATTTGTTGTCGCACGTATGACCGTTGCCATCGGTGAAGCGGGTGGTACTTCACCTTCACTTTCCATGGTTTCTGATTTATATCCTCCGCAAAAACGATCATTTGTAATTAGCCTTTTCATGATTGGACCAAATGTCGGTTTGTTAGCTGCGATGGCTTTAGGTGGGTGGATTGCTCAAGAACACGGTTGGCGTGCTGTTTTTATCTATTTTGGTGCCCCTGGCCTTTTACTTGCCTTAATACTATACATTGTCGGTAGAGACCCCGGTTTAGGCATTTATGATACGGCAGCCGAAGATGAAGCGCGCAAGCAACCTCAAGGTAAATTTTTAACTGACGTGCGCGCAATCATGAAATTAAAAGGTTTCTTTTTAATTTGTATGGGTACCGCAGTAGCCGGTATGGTTGGCTATGGTTATGCGATTTGGGCGCCTACCTTTATGGTACGAAACTTTGATATGCCACTCTCACATGCTGGACTTGCATTTGGTATCGCCAGTGGTGTTTTTGCTACGTTTGGCACAATTTTTAGTGGTTATTTTTGTGACAAGCTCAGCTGTCAAGATAGCCGCTGGCAACTTCGTATGCCTACGCTAGGTATATTAATTAGTATTCCTTTTGGTTTTGGTTTTATTCTTTGGCCGGTAGATGCTTTCTGGATGCTAGGTAGCATTAAAGTACCGCATGCTATTTTATTTGCTGCAGGTTTTAGCTTTTTTAATAGTTGGTGGCCAACACTTGCTTATTCCGCCATCAGTCATTTGGTTTCTAGCCGTCAGCGTGCTACTTCGATGGCAATCTTAGGTTTATTTTTAACCTTCTTTGGTGCAGGTATCGGTCCATTATTAACAGGAACCTTGAGTGATTTATTCTCGGTTGGTAACGGCGGTGAAGGATTATTACCTGCGCTATTAATCATGCTAAGTTTATTAACATTGTCAGCTTTGTTTTATTACAAAGCCATAGGTCCTTATCAAGAAAGAGTCAGTGGATTAAAAGCGGACGAAGATAATAGTAAAAAAACACAACAATCGGAAATGCAAAGTCCAATTGAAACTAAATAAGTAAACGTGAAATTATAATTAACAAATAACAACTGGAGTATTTATGGCCACTACAAAAGATTACCGCTTAGGCGATTTCACCTTCCCTCGAGGCTGGTTCATGATTGCCACCGCTGAAGAAATTAATACGCACAAACCAGTAGCTGTGCGTTTCTTTGGCCGTGATTTTGCCCTATATCGCGGTCGCGCGACCGGTAGAGTTGTTCTGCTTGACGCCTACTGCCCTCATATGAAAACTCATTTAGCTGCAGAAAATGATACTTCTTATGTGATCATCGATGGTGGCGGCACAAATATCGAAGGTGACAGTATTCGTTGTCCTTATCATGCTTGGCGCTTCGGCCCAGATGGTGTATGTGACGATATTCCTTACCACGATGGACCCATTCCAAAAACAGCCTGCATAAAGGCTTGGCCTGTTGCTGAAAGCATGGGTGCAATCTGGATCTGGCATGATCCAGAGAATGGTGATCCTGAATGGGATCACCCAAGTTTACCACAATGGGAAGACGAAGCTTGGGTACATTGGCGTTTTGATGACCTTGGTATGCTAGAGCAACACCCGCAAGAAGTAATTGATAATATCTGCGATTACAGCCACTTAGCTCCCATTCACGGTTCTACCGTACAGCGTTATGAAAATGAATTTGACGGCCATGTTGCCATTCAACGTCAATGTGGACCGCACCGCACATTAGTAGGTGAAGATGGCGCAAGCCCTGTGCTACATACCATCACTAAGTATCACGGTCCGGGTGTTTTAATTTCGCATTTGACTGGTTATTATGAATCATATTTAATGATCACTCATACCCCAGTTGAAGATGGCTCGATACGTGTCTGGCATGCATTATTAGTTAAATCACCAGGCGAAAACGCCGTCGCTACGGTTAGCGATGAAGTGGCAGCCCGTCAATTCCAAGACGCCAGTTTATTTGCGTTTAAGCAAGACTTCCAAGTTTGGACTAATAAAGCACCTTGTCTTAATGGCTTATTCTTACCCAGCGATGGTCCATTTATGAAAGCTCGTATTTGGTACAAGCAGTTCTTTAACCCCAGAGAACGCAAAGCTGAGTTCCAGAGTAAAGTTGAGGGTGTTTATGTACCTAAAGGTACTATCGCTTATACCCAAGACTAGCTAATAAGTTGTCTAATAAACAAAAATGCAGCCTACTGGCTGCATTTTTTTTATCTACTAACTTTATAGGTTAACGCAATGCTTAGCCGTTCACCCTGAACAATTAATCTGCCACAACCTGTGCAGTCATCATGGCTTTAAATTGATCATGGTGTGGTGGAAGTAATCCCCACTCACCTCTTGGGTCATGTTGCGGCGCAAAAAATACCGTACGATGATGACTGAAAGCTAAAAAACCTTCTCGGCCATGATAATGCCCCATGCCCGACGCCCCAACGCCACCAAACGGTGCATCATGCATCGCTGCATGCATTAAACAATCATTAACCGATACACCACCCGAGGTGGTATTGGCTAATACCGTTTCGAGCTCGGATTGATCTTCACCAAAATAATAAAGTGCGAGCGGTTTTTCACGGCTGTTAATATCAGTAATAACTTGGTTAATATCCTCATATGGTAATATGACTAACGCAGATCCAAAGATTTCTTCTTGCATAATTTTAGTGTCTTTCGCTGGTGCTATAAGCAACTGCAAAGGTAAACGTTTATCGGCAGAGACTAAGTCAGACAAACTTGCTACGTCATGGCTACTGATGACTTTGCAACCACTTGCACGTGCCTGCTCAACCAGCTCAACAACACGCTGACAATGCTGGCGATTAACGCTTGGGACAAAATCTGAATTATGACTAATTTGTGGAAAAAAACCTCGAAAGCTTGCTAACAACTCATGCGTAAAATCTTCCAACATCTTTTGTGGCACATAAACAATGTCTGGACTAACACAGACCTGACCACCATTATTACTTTTGGCTAATGCTATACGTTTACACGTTTCAATAAGGTCGCAACTTTCGCTAACAACCACCGGAGATTTCCCCCCTAACTCTAACGTTACTGGCACTAAATTTTCTGCAGCAGCACGCATTATTTTTTTACCTACCGCAGTGCTACCCGTAAACACCATATGATCAAAAGGTAAGGCACTGAAAGCTGCACTGACCTCCACGCCTCCGGTGACAACACTCACTAACAACGGATCAATTTCTTGCTGGAATAAGTGTTGTAGCACCTCGGCAGTTTTAGGTACCACTTCTGAAGGTTTAAGTATTGCACGATTACCAGCACCTAAAGCACAAGCTAATGGCGCAAGTAAAGTATATAAAGGCGCATTCCAAGTACCGATTATGCCAACGCTTCCTTTGGGTTGATATTCTACCCGCGCCGTACTGCCCAACTGATCATAAGGCGAAAACACCTGACGATTATCGTTTTCAAGCCATGGTGTTAAGTTATCTCGGGTATATTTAAGGCAAGAAAGCGACCCCAATATATCATTCATAATAGAAAATCCCTGACTGCGACCACCAAAGTCTTGCTCTATTGCCGCAACTAATACTTGCTGATTATTCACCACCAAGTTAATAATCTGTTGAATTCGTTCGCGCCTATCTTCTGCACTAACAGTCATTTGCTGTTTATGTGCCTGCTGCTGGCGCTGGAGTAAACTTGCGATAGCGTCTGACTTAAGAGCATTCATGCAATATATCCTTAATAAATTTATGTAGTTACCAGCATAGTAGGCACTTATTTAAGGCTCTTTAATGCTGTGGCGCGTTTGTATCTCTGTTACGTTAATAGCAATAATGAAACTATTCTAGATAGTCTTTTCTAACGGATTTGATGATATATGTCCTCGTCCAATCGGACGAGCACCGGATGGCTATGACATGATGCCAATGTAATGATAGGTTCATCTTAGACTTAGAGAGCTAATGTGATTGCCAATAAAACACTTTAAATAAATCGGTTAAATTTATGAACTCAAGGATATTGTTTTACAGACCCGCCCTAAGAATTCTCAAGATAAACAGACAGCTAGCGAGCAACTAACCTGACATTATTACGCTTAAAAAAATCAAAAAACAACAAGTTCACCATCCTTTTAATAAGTGCAAAGTCTTAATTATCAAATAGATACAAAAATAGCAGTCATGCTATTATCTTTTTAGTCCATTGAGACGATGATGAAAAATGGTCTAATCATGATACTGGGTTAATATAATAGTGATATAGCGAGTTAACATGACATCTGTAAAATTCGATAACCAAGCATTTAGACAAGCTCTTGGCAGCTTTACCACAGGCGTGACTATCATCACTGCCACGGCACCAGATGGCACGCCAATAGGTCTTACAGCAAACAGTTTTAATTCTGTTTCTCTCGATCCTCCGATGGTGCTATGGAGCCTAGCGAAAACATCGCTTAGCGTCGATGCATTTAACGAGGCTGAACATTGGAATGTACATGTTTTATCTCAGCACCAACAACACTTATCCAATACTTTTGCCGCGCGTGGCGAAGACAAGTTTAAAGATATAACACTTGATAACGGTATCAGTACAGCACCGTTAATTCCTGAATGTAGCGCGCGTTTTCAGTGTCGTAATATGGTGACACATGATGGCGGCGATCATCTTATTTTTATCGGTGAAGTTCTAGATTTTGATCAACAAGCCCTTCCTCCATTAGTATTTCAGCAAGGTCAATATGCCATGACCGCACGTAAGCCTTGGGAAGAGGTTAATCTATCGTCTGAGCCAAGTGCTCCACAATGTAGTTATAACGAAGATTTGCTAGGGTATTTACTCGGCCGCTCTCATTTTCAAATGCTATTTCGCATGCGTAAGCTTTTTGATGAACAAGCACTTGAAGATTCACATTTTTTTGTTTTATCAGTATTAAATATCCAACAAAAAATGACCTTAGAGCAATTGAATACCCATATTGAATACACTGGCCATCTGCTATCTGAAGTCGATATTGACTTTCTAACTAACCAAGACCTTATAGAAAGGTTAACTGGCGGCTGTTATCAACTAACGACTCATGGCAGAGAAACATCTTTACACCACATTGCACAAGCAAAGGCCATTGAAGAAGAGTTAATTGCCGAGCTCGGTGCTGGTGATGTTATGGCGCTAAAATTGATGTTAAAACGTGTGATCCATAAAACCGACCCCGGTTTACCAGATCTGTGGCAGGAACAGCAATCATGAGCACATTACATAACGAATTAGCTCAAGAGTTATTTGACGCACAAAATAAAAGGTTGGCGGTAGCGCCTTTAATAACTCGTCATCCAGAATTAACCATTGATGATGCCTACCAGATTTCATTAAAAACCTTGGCGCTGCGCACACAGGCAGGCGAAAAGGTTATTGGCAAAAAAATTGGCGTTACCAGTGTAGCGGTGCAAAAAATGCTGAATGTTCATCAACCTGATTTTGGTTTTTTAACCGAGACCATGCATCATCCTGATGGCAGTAAGATTAGCCTTAAAAAATCAAATTTAATCCAACCACGTGCTGAAGGTGAAATTGCTTTTTGTCTTAAGCACGATCTGCAAGGCCCTGGCGTTACGGCTCAACAAGTTCTTGACGCCACTGATTGGGTTGCGCCTTGTTTTGAAATTGTTGATTCACGCATTAGTGATTGGAAAATCACCATTGTGGATACGGTTGCAGATAACGCTTCATGTGGTGTGTTTGTGATCGGAGATAAACACACTGACCCTAAGACCCTTGACCTAGCAAAAGTAAAAATGGCGGTCCATCATAATGGTCA
This sequence comes from Cognaticolwellia beringensis, assembly GCF_002076895.1. Lineage (NCBI taxonomy): Bacteria > Pseudomonadati > Pseudomonadota > Gammaproteobacteria > Alteromonadales > Colwelliaceae > Cognaticolwellia > Cognaticolwellia beringensis. The sequence goes on along the minus strand of NZ_CP020465.1, from coordinate 2,635,825 downwards.
ACTTGCAGGTACCGGTTTAGGTTCAGCAGTACAGGGCCACCCTGCTCAAGCTGTTGCTTGGTTAGCTAATACCTTAGGCGAATACGGTATCGAATTTAAAAAAGGCGAGATTATTCTATCGGGTGCACTTGCGCCTTTAATAGATGCTAAAGCCGGCGATGAATTTAGTATGGAGATAGAAGGTCTCGGTACTTGCTCAGTCAGTTTTTCTGACTAATGGCAATTGGTATAACAAACCCACGAGGGAAGGTACAATGAAAAAGATTAAATGCGCCCTGATCGGTTCAGGTAACATAGGTACAGATTTACTATATAAGCTTCAGCGTAGCGAGATTTTAGAGCCGGTCTGGATGGTAGGTATCGACCCAGATTCAGAAGGTTTGGCACGTGCTCGTGATTTAGGCGTGAAAACTACTGCCGACGGTATTGATGGCTTAATTCCACATATCGAAGCAGATGAGATTAGAATCGCTTTTGACGCAACTTCGGCTTATGTTCATGCTGAAAACTCTGCGAAAGTGAATGAGAAAGGCGTATTGATGATTGATCTTACGCCCGCGGCTATCGGACCATTTTGTGTACCGCCGGTTAATTTAAACCAGCTTAACGCGGATATTCAAAACGTTAACATGGTCACTTGTGGTGGTCAGGCGACTATTCCGATGGTGGCTGCCGTTTCAAGAGTACAAGCTGTTGAATATGGTGAAATTGTTGCCACGGTATCGTCTAAGTCAGTCGGTCCTGGAACCCGTCAAAATATCGATGAATTTACTCGTACGACTTCAGGTGCTGTTGAACAAATCGGTGGCGCTAAAAAAGGTAAAGCGATTATTATTATTAATCCTGCTGAGCCACCGCTGCTGATGCGCGATACCATTCATTGCTTAACTGAAACAGAGCCCGATCAAGCCGCTATTACGGAATCGGTTCATCAAATGATAAGTGAAGTTCAAAAGTACGTGCCTGGTTATAAGCTTAAAAACGGTCCAGTATTTGACGGTCGTAAAGTATCGATATTTTTAGAAGTTGAAGGTTTGGGTGATTACTTACCTAAGTACGCGGGTAACCTTGACATCATGACCGCATCGGCTGCTCGTACTGCAGAAATGTTTGCACAAAAAATGCTTGATAACTCACCATCAGACAGTCAAAACTAAGGAGTAAACTGATGAATTTCAAAGACAAAAAAGTTACCTTACACGACATGTCATTACGTGATGGCATGCATGCAAAACAACATCAAATTAGCTTAGATCAAATGGTATCAATTGCCACAGGGCTGGATGAAGCTGGCATTCCACTGATCGAAGTTACCCATGGTGATGGCTTAGGTGGCGCGTCACTTAATTATGGTTTTCCTGCCCATACCGATGAAGAATACTTAAGCGCTGTAGTACCTAAAATGACGCAAGCGAAAGTATCCGCATTGTTAATTCCTGGTATAGGTACCTTAGATCACTTAAAAATGGCCTATGACCACGGTGTCAGCACTATTCGTGTTGCTACGCATTGTACCGAAGCCGACGTCTCTGAACAGCACATTAGTGCAGCTCGTAAAATGGGTCTAGATACGGTTGGTTTCTTGATGATGGGACATATGATCAGCCCAGAAGAACTCCTTGTTCAAGCTAAATTGATGGAGTCTTATGGCGCCAACTGTATTTACTGCACCGATTCTGCCGGTTACATGCTGCCAGACGATGTAAAATCACGTATAGGCTTATTAAGAAGTGAGCTAAATACAGCTACCGAAATTGGTTTTCACGGCCACCATAACTTAGGCATGAGTATTTCTAACTCGCTTGCCGCAATGGAAATGGGTGCCAGTCGCATCGATGGTTCCGTCGCTGGCCTAGGTGCGGGCGCCGGTAATACGCCATTAGAAGTATTTACTGCGGTACTTGACCGAATGGGGGCTAATCACGGCATTGATCTTTATAAGATTATGGATGTTGCTGAAGATTTAGTGACACCGATGATGGATCAGCCAATTCGCATCGATAGAAACTCATTAACGCTTGGTTATGCTGGGGTATATTCGTCATTCTTGTTGTTTGCGGAGCGCGCTGAGAAAAAATATGGTGTACCTGCTCGCGATATTTTACTTGAACTTGGCCGTATGAAAACCGTTGGTGGTCAAGAAGATATGATTGATGATACTGCGATGACCATGGCTAAAGCCCTAAAGGCCGCTAAAGCTTGAAGCTAAAAATGACCAATCTGCATCAACATGCCTTATTGTTGATGCTAACTTTATTTTATCTAGAGACCTTTGTTGGCCGCCAGATTATGGCGGTGATGATTGAACCCATTAAAGCTGAGTTCGGCGCAACTGATGCTCAAATGGGCTTATTAACAGGTCTCGGATTTGCCATCGTATTCGCCTTAGTTGGCATATCAGCCGGTCGTCTCGCCGACAAAGTTAACCGGACTTATTTACTCGCTGCTAGCGCCCTACTTTGGGGTGTGATCACCCTGATAAGTGGCCTTGCAACAGGCTTTGTAATGTTGCTGCTGATCAGGATGTTGATAGCAGTGGCAGAGGCGCCGGTAACATCAGCCTCATTGTCATTACTGGCTGATTCTTACCCTATTGAACGCCGCTCGTTTGCGATCAGTTGTTTCACCTCTGGTGCTACTTTTGCTGCCATCATTGCGCTGACCGTTGGCGCTTATTGGGTTGAGCACTATGGTTGGCGTCAAACTTTTTTTATTATTTCCACGCCCGCTTTATTAATTTCCCTATTGTTCTTTTTTGTTATGCCAGAGCCGCGTCGTGGTCAATATGATATTTTGATAAATACGCCTAAGCCGACAGTAACAACAGATCTAACTGGCTTTAGAGAATCAGCAAAAGCGCTATTGCAACAGAAAGACTATCGGTTACTAGTCGCTTCAAGTGCTATTGCGACCGTAGGTGCAAATGCCTTTGGCATGTGGAATGCCACATTTTTAGTACGCAGTCATGATTTAACCCTATCGCAAGCCGGTATGATGGCCGGTTTTTTTGGTGGCGGCGCCGCTGCTATCGGTATTTTGTTAAGTGGTTATCTTTCCGATAGAATTGCCAGACACAAAGGTGTTTTATGGTTACCTTTGTTGGGTCATATTCTCGGCTGGCTTTGTATCATTATCTATTTTATTTGGCCGAAAGGTTTAGGTGATGAGTATTCATTTCCTGGTGTTCCATTCGCGATGTTATTTTGCACTTTAGCCAGTTTTTTTTCGGTATGGTGGGTCAGTCCCTGCCTAACATTATTAACCTCAATTGTGCCAGGCAACCAGCGCGCATTGGCCATTTCAATGCAAACAGTGCTCATTACATTTTTAGGGCTAGGCTTAGGTCCAATGCTCGTGGGTGTGCTCAGTGATTTACTCAGTAGTTTAGTCGCGCTCGAATCTCTCCGCTATGCGTTGATCATTACGAATAGTTCAACCCTAATATCAGTTTTGCTGCTGTTTAAGTTAAAGTCTTATCAGTCAAGTCAACGACTCGAAAGTAAAACTATCAATCAAAGTTAACTTAACAATATTCAGGAGTTTATTATGTCAGTTACAGCAGTCACAGGTTCAGCGTCAGGTATTGGTGCAGCCGTCGCTCAACAATTACGCGAAGCAGGTCATACAGTGATAGGCATCGATCGCCAACAAGCCGAGGTCGTTGCTGACTTATCATCAAGTGAAGGTCGCAAAAAAGCCGCAGAGCAAGTTATCGCGCTCTCAAATGGACAGTTAGATGGGCTGGTTTGTTGTGCAGGTTTAGGCGTGACCGCACCAAGCAGCAGTTTAGTGGTTTCTGTGAATTATTTTGGTTCTACAGAGCTTATTGATCTACTCCACCCGGCACTGGCTAAAAGTACCAATCCTGCGATCACTATCATAGGTTCTGTAGCTGCTGGCCAACAAACAGCACAACCTCATCCAATGATCGAACTCATGCTAAGCAATGACGAACAAGCTGCGCGGACTGCCGCCGATGAACTAGCTCAACCACATATTGCTTATTCAGCCTCTAAATATGCATTAACCATGCATTGTCGACGTTTAGCAGTAACAACAGGAAGTACGGGTGTCCGCCTTAATATCGTGGCACCGGGCGCGATTGAAACCCCCTTACATGAAGCCTCAAAGAATGACCCGCGTTTTGGCGAAGCTGTGCGTAATTTTATTGCTCCCATTGGACGTAATGGCCAACCGAGTGAAATTGCCGACGCTGTCAGCTTTTTGCAATCACCACAGGCTTCTTTCGTACACGGCAGTATTATTTATGTGGATGGTGGTATGGATGCCATGATGCGTAATGGCAACTTTTAATTAAAGAGTTAACTAGCATTTAGGTCTATCAACAATTTTAAGAGTAACCTTGATGAGTTGATAGACTTAAAGCCAAATACTGTGGCTGAGCAGAGACTGTTACCCCCGTGAATAATTACTGCGATCGTTAATTAAATCACAATTGAGTCTACTTATTTTTTGGTGACCAATTAACACCATTGATATGAGATCCACCATCGACAAAGATTGTATTACCGTTAATATACTGCGCATCATCCGAAGCTAATAATAGCGTAGCACCACCAATATCTTGTTCTGGGTCACCCATCCTGCCTGCAGGATTTTGGCTTAACATCTCAGCCATCATTTCAGGTTCTTTTTCCATAAATCTTTTAGCGGCTTCACTCATCGCGCCTGGACAGATGATATTGGTGGTAATACCATGTTGCATCCACTCCACTGCTGCAGTTCTCGAAAAGGCCCTTACAGCTTCTTTGCTGGCATTATATTCAGCCGTATATTTATGAGCATTAACACCATTTAACGAACACATATTAATAATTCGACCAAATTGCCTTTCCTTCATATGCGGGAAAACAGCATTCATAATATTTACTATAGCGAAAAAACCAGCCTGCATAGTTTTATAATAACCATCCATCGGTTTACTCTCTATTGGCCCAGGTGGGATCAGGCCAGTAGGATAGGCATTATTAACTAACACATCTACCTGACCAAATTGAGCCACGACCTGATCAACTAACTTTTCACCACCGTTTACATCAAATAAATCATAAGGTATATAGTAGCCTTTGCCGCCTAGTGCTTGCAGAGAATTTGCTGTTTGTTGGCCCGCATCTACATTAATATCAGCGACAATTACCGTACCTCCTGCGCGAGCAAAGCGTCTAGAAACGCCTTGACCAATACCTTGTCCAGCACCTGTAACTATGATGATTTTATTGTCGAAAATATGCATTTATATACCTAGTTGGCGATAAAAACGCCGTTATTCTGTTTTTAACACACGCCCTAAAGTAACATCACCTTCGATAGTGGTGCGATTTATCACTCGATCAACGCCAGGTTTAGTACCCGTAGTACAATGCATAGCACGCCAGTTATCCCAGAGCACCATGTCACCTTCTTTCCACTGATGGAAATAAGTAAACTCAGGCTTTTGCACATGAGCAACAAGGCGCTCTAAGAGCTCTATAGATTCATCATTAGACAAGCCAAATTGCTGAGGAGTAACCACTCTATCGAGAAATTGCTCAACTACTTCAAGCACTTTACGACCACTGATCGGGTGTGTAACTACCATAGGGTAAGCAGCGTCTGAAAAATCAGGAAAACCGATATCAGTTGGTTTTCTTGGACTATTAGGGCCAGGCTCATAACCGTCTAGGTTGACATAACGCATATGCTTACGTTGCATACTAAAGCTATACACAACTTCTAGCTTTTCAATTAAGGCTTTTGTCTCATCATCTAAGGCGTCATAGGCTTTAGCAAGATCACCAAAACCGGTGAGGCCGTCCTCAGCTGCAACCACAACCGCCCGTAATAGTGCACCATGATTGGGTCGTGCTGTGTAATGCAAATCCATGTGCCAATCCAAACGCCCAACAATTTCTTTGCCTTTATAAAAAGCTGTTTGAAACTTATCCATGGGACCACCATTTTTAAGTTCAAATAACTCTGGATATTTATCACTGGTGGTAACTTTGAGTGGATGTAATTCTAGCTTGCCGAAAATTCGACTAAACTCAATTTGCTTTTCAGGGCTGATATCCTGATCGCGAAAAACTAAAATAGCATGTTCATACCACAGGGCTTTAAGTTCGGCTTTTATTTCATCGGTCAGTGGCTGATTAATATCAAAACCGGACACTTCTACGCCGACATTAGCAAGCGGGGTTACTGTAAGCTTCATCTTTTATTCCTTCTATTGGTTAAGTAACTCGACAAGTTAGTCGACTAAACCGGGATCAAGGCGTAATTCTTTGCGCGCCATTGCCTCCCAAACAAATGGGAAACCATTATCATCAGCGATAGACACTTTCTTGACTTCCTCGTCACTTAACGGTCTGCCACCACCAGCTAATTCCACTTCATAAGCACGTTTGCTTCGCCATTCAAGAGTAATAGCACGAAGATGAGCTTGGCGTAGGTCTTTGCCTACCACTAAAGAGCCGTGGTTAGCCAGTAATGCCCACTTTGCATCACCTAATGCTTCAACTGCAGATAAACTCGTTGATTCGTTTTCAAAGGTACCTTCATACTCATCATAAAGCGGTAACTCAACTCCACAATAGGCACTAGCTTGATCATAAACAGGTGGTATTTTTTGCATACAAGCCCAAATACCACTCCAGTGCGGATGATTGTGGATGACAACATGTACGTCTGGTCGCATTTCGTGCAATTGTAAATGTAAGCCGAGTGCTGGTGTAACATTCCAATCACTGTCAAGAACATTACCTTTTGGGTCAAGAGTAACAATATCGCTCGCAGTCAGTTCACCCCAAGCTAATTCCCATGGATTAGTAAGAATATTACCGTTAGGCAGGCGATAGGTAATATGTCCGGCAATATGTTCATCCCACCCTTCGCGAATAAGCATACGACACATCAGCGCGACTTGAGCTTTTGCACTTAGCTCAGGTAGAAGTTCTTTGCGCCCTGGGCGCGTTGCAAAGCGTTCAAGCATCGCTTGGTTAACACCTTCAAATTTTTTCATGACTTTCATACCTTCTGTTTATTTGTAAAAGATTACTCATAGCAAAATAATAGGTAAGTCGACAGCATAAAGCTTGTCACTTAGTGTCAGGTTGTTGTCCGATGAGGCCATTAGACATAATTTATCTCACCGCAAATAATGCTTGGCGAAAACCACTAGGCGACAAGCCAGTCCACTTTTTAAAAGCACGATGAAAGCCAGAGCTATCGGCATAACCTAACTGCTGTCCAATTCGGGTAATTGATAAGCTCGGATCACTTAAATGACGACGAGCATGGATTTCCCTGACCTGATCAATTAACTGCTGATACCGCCACCCCTGGGCTAGTAGCTTGCGACTCAAGGTCCTGCGACTGCAATGCAATTTAATCGCCACATCGTATAAAGATGGCGGGTTGGCAGGGTCTTCAACAATGAATTGCGAAAGTCGCCAAGCGATGTTGCCTTGATTGCGAGTGATACTTTTTTCTTCACATAGTTTTGTATATAAAGTGACACTATGTGGGCTGGACTGCGGCAGTGGTTTATCAAGAATATTAGCATTAAAGAACAGTTGGGTCGTTGGTGCATCAAACTCTATAGGGCACTGAAAAATCAATTGATACTGCTCAACGTGTGCTGGGGCCGGATAATTACAACGCAATTTAGTTATTGGTAAAGCCTGACCTAGCACCCAACGACAAGTAGTTACAATATTGGTTAAGATGTCTTCTATGGCCAGTAATCGCAATTCGCCAAGCTCTGCTTTGGCATCAATTTGATAACAGCCCTCGGATTGAATTTCACTAAAAGAAGTCACGACAAGGTTACCCGAAAAACGTCCAGAGTAATTCTGATATTTGAGACCTGCATTGCTCGCTTCACGCAATGTCGCGCTACTTAGCATTAAATAGGCAAGTTGGTCATGAGTGGCCACTGAACGTTTTAGGCCTAATATTAGCCCCAGATCACTACCCTGATAGCATCGCTGTGCATCACTCAGTAGACCTCTATGTTGCTCGGCGCTAACTAAGGCGTTGGGATCCTGCAGCGCATTATGACTGAGGCCATTGTTGGCCGCGATGGTATCGATATCCATACCTAGACTTGATAAAAAATCTAATAACCAAATAATATAACGTGCATCTGTATTAATAATTGTTTACTCCTAGAGATATGCGTTAGCACCTAAAGTGTTTGATTGCCTTTTAAACCAACACTAATAATGATATATATTCGCCTAAAAGCCATTGTAGTAATTTGTTAATTAAACACTTTATTGATATCTATATTTATTACGATGCTATGCTTATTTAAACTTTAGATCAAATCAAAATTCTGTGCCGTTCGTGCAGCTGGGATCATCAGGTTACGAATTAGAAATTCCTGCTTGCCTGGGTGTGACACTTGATTTGGCGTTACTATTGGAAAAGGTAAAGTATCCGGCCTATCAGCCGCGATGGATTTTGCTAAGGCCATGCCCATCATAGGCGCCATAACATTACCCCACGCATTAAAATGCATTAAACCATAAATGCCAGAGGCTAACTGATACATACCAGGAAATTCCTGCTGGCCCATTGCAACACGTCCGGTCCAATAAGCTTCAAGTTCTATATTGAAATTTTTCGTTTCAGGCCATGTTCTGTTAACCCACTGCATATGCTGTTTAAAATGCCAATGAGCATCATGAGGACGAGAGCTGCTTGGGATCGACGCCATGATGATACGATTATGCTTATCGATAATAAAAGGATTTAAGTCAATGGGAACCTGCGCTAAGGTTGCTCTGCTTGGCATGATTAAATCGCGTAATTCATTCGGTAATGGCTTGGTCGACAAAGCATAGGCGGTCATTGGCGAGCAGCTTTGTTTAAATTCAGGCACCACGTCAGTGGAATAAGCGTTCGTACAAAAAACAACCTTATTACAACGCACACGTGCGCCACTTTTCATGTTAACTACCCAACCTTTTCCGTCAGGTGTTACGGTAGTTGCTTCAGTTTCGCCATAAACTCGTGCGCCTTTATCTTTAGCGACTCGAACCATACCGTTAGTAAAAAGATAAGGGTTAATTCTGCCGCCTGACTCATAAAAAACACCATAAGGGTAATAATCAGAGCCCGTCATTTTACGCATTTCGCTAGCTTCAATCGTTCTAGTTTTCTGTCCTAAAAGCGCTGCTGATTTAGCTGAAGACTTAGCAAATTTATCTAAAGCAGTTTCTGACTTAATGGCATTTAAATAACCTGATCTGCTGGCATCACAATCAATGCCATATTTTTCGGCAATATCAAATGGGATTGAATGATGTTCACTAAAAAGTTCTAAGAAGGCCTTGCCTTTATCTGGAAATGTTTCAAAAACGTCAAAATCTTTAAGTAGTGGCAGTACATGACCCGCATTTCGCCCCGATGCTCCCCACCCCGGCTGACGCGCTTCAATTAAAACCGTATTAATGTTTTGTTCTGATAAATGCAGTACCAACGAGCTGCCGGCCAAACCTGCACCAATAACCAAAACATCGGTGGTTATGTCTTGATTCAATGCTGCATAGCTTTCGCTTAAGCCTTTTGCTTTAACCCAGCCGCTAGAGGAAATAGGCACATTGCCAGTATCATAAAGAGTCAAATCAGCATCAGAGATTACCGGTGTATCATCATTAAGCTTACTCTTGATGATTGACCCCGTACCAATAGCTAAAGCTGCACCTGCGGCAACTTGACCAGTACGTTTAATAGCTTCTCTTCTTGTAAAATTTTTCACTAAAATATACCTTCCTTGTATGGAACGATTATGCCTAGTCAATGTTTTCTATATAGCATGCTGCATACAGTTTACTGAACAACCGAGTTGTTTTGATAAAACAAGATCAAACAGCCTGATATTGATACTAATAGCTTATACCGCAAATGCTAATCCCTTATACCTCAAATGGTCGATGCTTCGTTTATGTTAATGGGTTTAATTAATTCGAGGCTAATAACCTTAACGCCAAAGACACTTTATAAAGGAACTGCTATGTCAAAATTACGCACTGTAGAGCAATATATGTCAGCCTTATCGAGACAAGATCTTGATGGTATCGTTGCGCTTTACGCTGAAGATGCAACATTGGAAGACCCTATTGGTACGCCAATCATTGAGGGTAAAGTCGCGATACGTGAATTTTATAGTAAAGCAACTTGCATCAAACTCAGTGCTAGTCTCTTGGGAGACGTTCGAATTGCTGGTGGCTTTGTCGCATTTCCTTTCGCCATTACTTTACCAAGCGAAGCCGGCCAAATGCGCATGGAGATTATCGATACCTTTAAGTTCAATGAACAAGGACTTATCACGGAAATGAAAGCGTATTGGGGCGAAGAAAATTGCCATTTAGTCTAAGCCGATGGATTGGTTTTAACTGAATAAAATTATTCAATGGCAATTATCTACATAACTATTAGGAAGAAATAGATGAGTCAACGATTACAAGATAAGGTCGCGATTATTACGGGTGCATCGCGAGGTGTTGGCGCGGCCAATGCGCAATTACTTGCAAAGCATGGCGCGAAAGTAGTTTTAACCGATATTAGTGCTGAGGGTGAAAAAGTCGCCGCTGATATCAATCAAACTTGCGGCCTAGACACAGCAATATTTGTCAAACAAGATGTCAGTGACGAACAAGGTTGGACTGACTTAATTGCCCAGGTTGAGCAAAAGTACGGTCGCTTAGATATCCTCGTCAACAATGCCGCTATTTTAAAACATGCTAGCATCACAGATGAAGACTACAGTGGTTGGCAAAAAATAATGAAAATAAACACTGACAGTGTCTTTTTAGGTACTCATGCGGCATTACCTTTACTAGAAAAAGGTAATGGCGGCTCTATTATTAACATGTCATCTTCATCAGCGATTATGGGCATGCCGCACTTTGTAGCTTACAGTGCCAGCAAAGCCGCCGTGCGTGGTTTAACGCAAAGTGTGGCGGTATATTGCTCGCAAAAGCAGAATAAAGTCCGTTGTAATACCATTCATCCTGACGCCATCGCAACACCTATGTCAATGGAAGTTGGGATGGACCTTGCTCAAAAAGGTAAAAACGTTGCCGACCGAACACGGGTAATGAACTTTATTTGTACGCCTGATGCTGTTGCCAATACGGTGCTATTTTTAGCCTCTGACGAATCAAGCCATATCAATGGAGCAGCGATTCCTGTCGACAACGCCGCAACTATCACCCCACCTTATTTACCTAATTCATAACTAGCTTTCACGTCTTAACATAAAGAATACGTTACTCGAATAGCCAAAATACCAGGCTATTCGTCAATAATTAATAGGGGATAACAAATGAGTCATGAGTGTGATGTAGTTATTGTGGGTAGTGGCGTTGCAGGGCTTTGCGCAGCCATTGAAGCTGCAGACCAAGGGCTGTCAGTTATTATTTTAGATCGTTTTGCTGGTGGCGGTGCCAGTGCCTTAAGTGGTGGTGTTGTTTACGCTGGTGGAGGCACCAAAATACAACAACAAGCGAATGAAAATGATACCGTCGATAATATGTTTAACTACCTTAAACAAGAAGTGCTTGATGCGGTATCAGACGAGACTTTGCGTGACTTTTGCCAACAAAGTAGTGCTAATCTCGATTGGCTGATGGAACAAGGTGTGCCCTTTGACGCCACCACCTATGATGAAAAAACCTCGTACCCACCCGAGGGATATTTTTTATATTATTCAGGCAACGAAATTTGTTCACCTTATATTGGAAGTGCCAGCCCAGCGCGTCGCGGGCACCGCACCAAGGGGCCTTCATTTACCGGTAAAGTGTTGTATCAGCAATTACGTAAACGTGTTGCCAGTAACGATAACATTAAGCAAATAAATTTTGCTAATGTTACCGCGTTAACAAGCAATAAAAATAGCAAAATATCTGGCGTTAGCTTCCAACAGCTTGGTAACGACAATGGCGACTTTCTCAGCCGCATATCCGTAAGGCTTGCCAATAAGTTCACCATGTTAAAACCGAGTTTAAGTACCAAACTTCGAGGTAAAATCAGTAATAAACTCAAGAGACAAGAACAACAATTTATAGCAGCGAAACAAGGCGTTATCCTTGCTAGTGGCGGTTTTGTTTTTAATCGAGAGATGGTTAAGCTACATGCTCCTATCTATCGTCATTGCCAAGCATTGGGTGAAAACTGTGACGGCGCTGGCATTAATCTCGCGGTCAATGCCGGTGGCACAACTAAGTTTATGGAGCGATTTTCAGCATGGCGCTTTATTTCGCCTCCAACCGCTATGTGTAAAGGATTGTTAGTGGCGAAAAATGGTCAACGCATTGTTAATGAAGATCTCTATGGCGCAAAAACTGCCGAACATATGGTCAATAAAAATCAAGGTAAAGGCCTGTTGATCGTTGATAGTAAACTGCTAAAAGAAATTAAACTCCAAGCTCTTCCAATAAAGATTGCTTGGCATCAATGGTTACCAAATCGTATTTTATTAGCAACTAGCACAAAAAAATCAAATACGATCGAAGGGTTAGCTAAAGCATGTAAGTTACCTGTTGATACGCTACAGCAAACGTTAAAAACTTATAATGATAACACTATAGCCAACAAAGATACTTTCGCTAAAGCAGACAAGTACCTGCAACCCTTATTGCAAGCCCCCTTCTATGCTATCGATATTTCAATTAATAACCCCAACGTGCCTTGCCCTGCGTTAAGTCTTGGCGGCCTTGTGGTTAATGAACAAACATCAAGGGTATTAAACGAGCAAGGACAGTCTATAAAGGGTTTATATGCCGTAGGTCGAGCGGCGGTAGGTATTTGCTCACATTCTTATGTTAGCGGCTTAAGTTTAGCTGATTGTGTCTATTCGGGTCGTCGAGCAGCGCAAGCAATTAAAACTGGCTAAAGTAGGCTAAAGCGGGGCTAGATTCAACGCAAAAAAAACCGATTGTAGCCATACAATCGGTTAATTATCAATCTTGCTTTAGACGATAATAAAGTGCTTTATGCGAAGGTATAGCGACTAATCGTTTCGACCACACAAGCTGGCCTTTGTTGATCAGCGACTTCAATAGTCACTCGAGTCACAACTTGCAGGCTATCCTTAACCGCTTCAACGCTAACAATTTCACCTGTGCCACGAATTTTACTGCCCGCTTTTACCACTCCTGGAAAACGCACTTTGTCGCAACCATAATTAACCCCCATGCTAATATTTTGCACATCAACTAATTGCGGTAAAAAATAGTTAACCAACGACAAGGTTAAATAACCGTGAGCAATACAAGCACCAAAAGGCCCAGCAGCCGCTTTAACAGGGTCAACATGTATCCATTGGTGATCGCCCGTCGCTTCAGCAAACATATCAATACGACTTTGTTCAAGCGGTATCCATTCGGTTACGCCTAAATTAAGCCCTGCTGAATCAAGTAATTGCGCTTTACTGGTTATAATTTGATTTGCCATTTTATTCCCCTAAGCGCGTTGTGAGCTAACAGAAACAACTTCACCCGTCATGTAAGACGAATAATCACTGGCAAGAAACATCATCACGTTAGCAATTTCCCAAACCTCTGCTGCACGTCCAAACGCTTCTTGTGACGTTAATTGTTCAAGTACTTCTTCACTGGCAGCTTTTTTAAGAAAGTCATGTAAGGCAATTGATGGAGATACCGCATTAATTCTAATACCGTGTTCCGCGGCTTCTAATGCAGAACAGCGAGTAAAGGCCATCACACCGGCTTTTGCTGCAGCATAATGCGCTTGCTCTTTTTGCGCTCTCCAACCCAGCACTGAAGCATTATTAATAATAACGCCCGCTTTGCGTTTTTGCATATAGGGTAACATGGCGCGAGTCATACGGAACGTACCGGTTAGGGTGATATCCATTACGCGGTTCCATTGCTCGTCGGTCATATCAACCACAGAGGTTTGACCGCCAAGTCCTGCGTTGTTGATCAAAACATCAACACCAGCCAGCTTTTCTTCTGCCGCACTGATCAATGTTTGTACCTGCTCTTCTTGGCTAACATCGCAAAGTTGACCAAATACTTCTGTCAGGCCAGTTTTTTCTTTAATGTTAGCAACCGCCTCTTCTAAACGACGCGGATGGATATCAGATATCATCAGCGCTCGACAACCTTCTTCTGCAGCGCGAAGTGCTGCGGAAAAGCCAATACCGGCGCCAGCGGCAGCCGTCACTAAAACAGATTTTCCGCGTAAAAGATCATGTCCTTCTACATATTGAGGTACTGTGGTCATTTTTTTCTCCGAATAGGTTTGCTAATAATGCTTATCCGACAGCATACGTCGTATCTTAAACTTCAATCATCGTCAAAGCGGACTAACTTATTAATAGCTGATAGAAAAATTGCTGAAGTTACTATCACCAAATTAATAGCCGGCCTTAACATCAACAACTCCCGTTAAAGGTTCGTTATTAGCGAAGGCGGTTAAATTAACAATAAAACTGTTCATAAGCGATCCCATCATTTCAGGTGAATTCCATGAAATATGTGGGCTTAAAAAAACCTGAGGATGTGTATAAGCCCAGTGACCCGCCGTTAATGGCTCTGGCGTAATAACATCCAATGAGGCTTGTGCCACATGACCACTATCTAAAAAGGATTTCAGGGCTTCTTGGTCTAATATGCTAGCACGTGCAACATTGACAATGTGCACGCCCTGCTTGGTTTGGGCCAAAGTTTGTGCGTTAATCAAATGTTGACTTTCTGGGGTTGCTGGCAATGCCAGAACCAAATGATCGGCTTGTTGTAAAACTTCCTTTAAATCTTGGATTAATTCCACACCTTTCATTGGGCTTGCTCTGAAAGATCTCACTTTCGCTAACACCCGCATATCGAATGCTAAAGCACGTTTCGCAATTTCTTGACCAATAGTGCCAAAACCTATAATCCCCAAAGTTTTATTAGCCAAGGTGCCAAGTTTAGGTGCCGCGAACCAGTCTTGTGGTGGCGACTCAATCCAACTCTCAGGTAGGCGTTTTTCAAAACTTAACATCATAGCTATCGTCCATTCAGCGATAGGCACTGAGCTAGCACCGCGACCACAAGTTAACACCCGATCTTTGATCAACTGCAAAGGGAAGTTATCAATGCCGGTACCAAATACATGTACCCATTTTAAGCCTTCACATTGAGCTAAAACCTGTTCTAGATTGCTCTTAAACAAGTGAGACGAAGTGAGTAAAATATCCGCTGATAAGTCAGCAGGAAGCACGGAATCAGGTGCTGAAGGTAACAAAATAATTTCAAGCTCGGGCAATAATTTCAGTAGCGAATCTTGTAAGCCAGGAAAGTCAAAATGTAAAGCTAGTCGCATGTTACTTCTCAGTTTATTGTTATTTAAATAAATGAATGGTTTTATGAACTTGCTGATAGCATAAGCCGAGGCGAAAGCTTGAATCATCGTCAAAGCAGACTAAATTAGCTTATAGCACTGAGTATAGAGGCGTTACGAGTTGTAGGTGAACAGCCCTTTGATGTGATGTTTTCAGTCCACTTAGTGACTATAGTATCGATGCAATCTTTACTGATAAATTTCTATTTATAGACGTTCATTGACGTCCTGTCACCACGGCATACCGTACATCCTGTACATAAAAAAGGATCTGTTTAACACAAATCCTTAGTATCGTATCCACTTACTTAACGTAAACTACACTAACTTAAGTTAGGCTTTTTATCTGCCCAAGGTGCGGCTTGCTCTAGTTGGCTCGCCAGGGCAATCAGTCCAGCTTCTGCGCCATAAGCACCGGCAAATTGAACGCCGATAGGTAAGCCACTTTCATTCCAATGCAGAGGTACAGACATCGCAGGTAAGCCTGTCATGTTATATAAAGCGGCAATGGGTGAAGCCTTTAATACCTCTTTGACAAAGGCGTCGTAGGGTTGATTTAAGGTTAATGCGCCAATTTTTGGCGGTGGCGCTGTGGTCACTGGGGATAAAATCACATCATAGTCTTGAAAGAAGCGATCAAAGGCTTGGCCGCCTTGGTCAAAAGCTTTGCGTGCTGACAACATTTGCTGAGCGCTAAATTCTTTCGCTTTTTGTAAATGTCCCCAAACAAGCTCTTCGAATTCGTTTTCACGTGCTGCGCGGCCCAATGTTAATTCTCTCGCCTGTACCGCATTTAATAAACTGCTAGATGTTGCGACGCCCATGCCTTTAAACATTTGTTCAAGCGGCAATACTGGCTGCGCTTTTTCGACAATATGCCCTAAGCTAGTTAAAAGTGCGACAGTTTTATTCAGAGCGTCTTTACAATCTTGATGCACTGGATAACCAAAAGGATGACTCTCCATTAAGGCAACTTTTAAGCGTTTCGGCTTAGCTTTTAGCGCTGCTAACATATCTGCGTTCGCTAAGCTTACCCGAGAGCCTAATTCTGCGCCTTGTGTCAGTTGTAATAACAGGGCAGAGTCACGCACGCTTCGGCTCAAGGCATGATGTACTGACAGCCCCATAGAACCTTCAAGACTTGCAGGACCTGAAGCCACACGACCACGACTCGGCTTAAGGCCAAATAAACCACAGTGTGAAGCAGGTATACGAATAGAGCCGCCACCATCACTGCCGTGTGCCGCAGGTAGGATCCTCGCTGCTACGGCAGCCGCCGAGCCAGCAGATGAGCCACCACTACTATAACGTTTGTCCCAAGGGTTTAGCGTATCGCCATGTAAAGTTGACTCGCCTGTTGGCGTTTGACCAAACTCAGGACTCGTAAGCTTCGCCATAATGTTAAGGCCCGCTGCTTGGTAGCGGTTAACTAACGTTGAGTTTTCTTCAACAAGATTGTCTTTAAAAAATTGGCATCCATTAGTCGTAATCGTGTTCGCTAAGCCAACACCTAAATCTTTTAAGGCAAACGGCACACCCAATAAAGGTCTGTTCTGCATCTGCTCAGCACGTTGTGCTGTGCTTAATTTACTTAAACTTTTTGCCGATTCGCGTGCCATATCAAAATGGTTAACCGCGACAACATTTAAATCAGTATTTTGTTCAAAGCGATTAATCGCGGCATCGGTTAATTCTAACGGGCTGACTTCTCCAGCCCGTAACATGCCAGCCATGGCTGACATGTCCCAGTTTTCATAATCGTTTAACGACAAGCTAGGTGCTTTAGTGGCCGCTAGCTTGGCAGCTTGAGCGTTTAAAGATAAACCTAGCATCGACACACTACCTATCGCGCCACAAGCCTGCATTAGTCGTCTTCTATCTAAATTTACCTTAGTCATTACTTACTTCCCCAAACCTTTTGTGGTGCTTGTGCTTGTTGATTTAGCTGCTCAATAACACTGGCAACTTCATTAACGTCTAATCGCGCACCTTTATCAAGAGTCGGGCCAGTACGCCAACCATCGCACAGTGAAATACGGCCACCTTGGGTTTCAAAAACCTGGCCAGTGACTTCGCCAGAGCCTTCGCTACCAAGCCATACCACTAATGGGGCAACGTTTTCGGGTGCCCAAGCGTCAAAACTATCGTCTTCTGGTTTTTTAACTAGGTCTGGCATCGCAGATTCGGTCATCGCTGTACGAGCCGCTGGTGCAAGTGCGTTAGCAGTAATGCCATAGCGAGCAAGCTCTGAAGCTTGTACTAAGGTTAATGTTGCAACACCACCTTTTGCGGCAGAGTAATTTGATTGCCCTACTGAACCTTGCAGGCCTGCACCTGAACTAGTATTGATAATACGTGCTGCCACAGGGTTACCTGCTTTAGCTAGGTCACGCCAGCGGCGGCTTAAAATGTTAGCTAAACAAAAGTGGCCTTTAAGGTGAACTTGCATCACCATATCCCACTCATCTTCAGTAGAATTTACAAACATACCGTCACGTAAAACACCGGCATTATTGACCAGAATATGCACTTCACCGAAAGCGGCAATGGCATCATCAACAATTTCTTGTGCGGTTGCCGTTTTGGTAATATCGCTACTGTTGGCAATCGCTTTACCACCAGCCGCTTTAATTTCATTAACCACTGACTCTGCAGCGTCTAAACGGATATCGTTAACTACTACGTTTGCACCTTCTTGTGCAAAAGCGAGTGCATAAGCGCGACCTAAACCACCCCCACTACCCGTGATAATAACGGTACGTCCTTGGCAAATAGCCATAAATTCTCTCCTCAATTATAATCGTTCAATGATCGTGACATTGGCTAAACCGCCGCCTTCACACATTGTTTGCAGGCCATAACGCCCACCAGTTCTTTCAAGTTCGTGTAACAAGCCTGTCATTAATCGAACACCTGTTGCCCCTAAAGGATGACCTAGGGCAATAGCGCCGCCATTAACATTGGTTTTTTCATGGCTATAACCGGTTTCTTTTAACCAAGCCATCACCACTGACGCAAAAGCTTCGTTGATTTCAACTAAGTCAATATCATCTAAGGTTAAGTTAGCTTTTTTTAATGCCGCTTGCGTCGCAGGAATAGGCGCTCGAAGATGCCAAATAGGGTCATCGCCTAACACGCTAATATGATGAATACGCGCTCTTGGCGTTAAGTTATATTTTTTCAGGGCTTTTTCTGACACGATCAACATCGCAGCAGAGGCATCACAAACTGAGCTTGATACCGCGGCTGTAATACTTGGATAAGTTGGGTCGACAGGGTCTAAACTGGCCATTTTTTCCAAGGTACTTACGCGTGGTGTTTCGTCAGCCGATAAACCTTCAACAGCAACAATTTCACGGTCGAAACGCCCTTCTGCCGCTGCAGCAAGTGCACGTCGGTGACTCTCAAGGGCAAATACTTCCATATCGGCTCGGCTAATATTCCAGTGATCAGCAATGCGTTGTGCTGCATAGAATTGATTAACTGGTGCGTCGCCAAAGCGTGCATCCCAGAGCTTACTTTCAGCAAATGGTGTGGTAAAACCTAAGGGTTGCCCCGCTAACATCGCCGAAGAAATAGGCACTTGCGTCATGGTTTGAACACCACCAACAGCGATAACATCTTGTGTACCACTCATCACGGCTTGGGCAGCAAAGTGCACGGCTTGCTGTGAAGATCCACATTGCCTGTCAACTGTTGTACCCGGTACATTCATGGGTAAGCCTGCCGCTAACCAACTGGTACGGGCGATATTTCCTGCTTGTGAACCAATCGTGTCAACACAACCGAATATAACGTCATCATAATCTTCTGGTGGAATATTATTGCGTTCAACTAACGGTTTTAACGCCGCAGCCCCCAAATCAATAGCATGAACATGAGATAAGCCGCCTTTGCGTCGACCTGTCGGTGTACGTAGTGCATCTACAATATATGCTTGTGTCATTATGCGCCCTCAAAGGTCTTAGATGGTGCGAGATCAGCGTCAGAATTTAAGACATAATCTTGTACTCGCGCTTGATGGAAAATGCTATCGCCCCAGGTATTGTTAATGGCCCAACTGCGTTTCATAAACATTTGTAAATCAACCTCCCAGGTATAACCCATAGCGCCATGTATTTGAAGACCATGACGAGCAGCTAATGCCGCAGCTTCACTACAAAAATTACGCGCTTGCGAGACATGAACATCAGTCAATGGGTGGTTATTTTCCAGAGAACAAGCCGCGCGATATAATACAGGTTTGGCTATTTCAATTTTGCCAGCAACATCCGCTAAGTGATGTTTAACCGCCTGAAAGCTACCAATGGCTTTGCCAAATTGTTTACGTTGAACACTATAGTCAACGCTAAGGTCTAGCATACGCTGAGCTAAACCCAGTAACTGACCAGCAACAGATAATGCACCACGGTTTAAGGTTTCATGCCAAATTTTTGCCCCTGCTTCACCACTTGCGATACAGGTTTCTGGCTTAGGTTGCCAAGTCACTTGTGACAAACGTCGAGATGAGTCAATACTTTGATTAACCACCTCATCAATGTTGTCACGTGGTACAAGATGTACTTCATCACCATGTTGTAAAAGTAAAACTTCAGCAAGGTGGGCATCAGCAACTAATGGGCTGCATTGATGGCCAATGGCTAAACGCAATTCACCATCACAAATTTTTGTTAGATAATCATTTTTTCCGGCAACATCATCGCCTAGGGCAGAAAATAATCCGGCACCGACATAAGCGGTATCAGCAAGCGAGTCAGGAATCCCGTAGTAACCCAGCTCTTGTGTCATTAATGACCAAGCAATATCACCCATGCCTAAGCCGCCATCGGCTTCTGGAATAGATAATGCGGTTAATCCTTGTGTTGCCATACTGCTTCTTAACTCTGGGCAACGACCTTCTGCTGTTTCCCAGATTTCGCGTAATTTTTCCGGTGCCGCCTCAGTCATTAAAAAACGACTGATGGCTTCACGAAACATTAATTGATCTTCAGTAAAGGTAAAGTCCATAGTTGCGCTCTTTATCTAGGTAGGCCAAGCATACGCTCAGCAACAATGTTACGTTGAATTTCATTGGAGCCAGCATATATCGGCCCAGCTTGAGCGAATAAAAAGCCGTTAAGCCAATAAGCCTGCTCTTGTGCAAGAGATCCCGACGCGAGTAACTCACCGGTAGCGCCAAGAATATTCATTGCCGTTTGATGAATTAGCAAATCAAGCTCTGACCAGAACACTTTGTTTAAGCTCGATTCTGCGCCAATTTTAGCGCCACTGTTGAGTCGTCCTACGGTGTTGTAGGCTGAAAGAGCATACGCTTCAGCGTCTGACCAACATTTAGCGACGGCAACACCGATTGACGGGTCACGATCAGCGGATGCTTTATTATCACGATAAAGCTGAACTAGTTTACGCACCGGTTGTTGAAAACGTGCTGGTGAGCGTAATAATAAGCCACGCTCGAAGCCAGCGGTAGCCATAGCAACATGCCAACCTTTGCCTTCATCACCAATGCGGTGTTCAACAGGTACTTTAACGTTATCAAAGAAAATTTCTGCAAAGGCATCTTCACCATCTAACGCTTTAATCGGGCGAATTGTCACCCCTTCTGCGTCTAGTGGTACCATCAAAAATGACAATCCATGATGGCGTTTCGAGCCAACTTCTGAGCGGAATAAACCAAAAGCCCAATCGGCGTATATAGCACGAGTAGACCAAGTTTTTTGGCCATTGAGAATATAATGGTCACCGTCTAGAAGTGCTTTACTGCTAATGTTCGCCATATCAGAACCCGCATTAGGCTCAGACCAAGCTTGCGCCCACATATCATCGCTTGATGCCATTCGGGGTAAAAATTGTGCTTTTTGCGCTGGTGTACCAAATTCAAGCAATGTTGAGCCCAGTAAAAGCTGGCCATTTTGATTAACGCGACCTGGCGCGCCAGCACCATAGTATTCTTCTTCAAAAATAAGCCAATCGATTAAATCACAACCGCGTCCGCCGTACTCTTTTGGCCACATCACCATAGAATACCCAGCTTGGTGTAACTTACGTTCCCACTCGCGGTGTAACTCGAAACCTGCTTTGGTGTCGTAAGTTGGTAGTTTTTCTTTGGGCACATTGGCCGCTAACCACTCTCGCACTTCAAGGCGAAAGCTTTGTTGTTCCGGTGTATAAGTTAATTTCATATTAGCCTCAAAAATTTGCGTCGCGTTTATCAACAAACGCGCGGCGAGTTTCAGCGGAATCAGGACTGGTATAGGCTTGTAAAGTAAAACCTTGTTCCCAGCGATATTTAGCTTCTAAATCACCGTCTTCAATACCATTTAAACTTTCTTTGGCGATTCGGATCATGTCTGAGCTTTTAGCGGCAATTTTGCCAGCAATCTCTAATGCGTTTTCGCGCAGCTGGTCTTTCGGCACAATACGCTCGATAAAACCATATTTGTCAGCGTCTTGTACTGAAATAGTTTCACCGGTAAAAAATAAATAACGCACTTTTTGTACAGGAAATAAACGCTGTAAATGCGCGCCGCCACCCATGGCACCACGGTCAACTTCTGGTAAAGCAAAAGTTGTACATTCTGATGCAACAACGATATCAGCTGCACCTGTAATACCAATACCGCCACCTAATACGTAGCCATGTAATGCCACAATCACAGGAATTGGACATAAATGAACGGCTTTAAAGGTTTCGTAGTTGCCGGCATTCACACTGACAATACGCTCGGGGTATTGATCTAATTCTTTAATATCAACACCGGCACAAAAACCTCTGCCTTCAGAGCGGATAATTAACACGCTAACATCAAGATTTTTTCCGGTGGCATTAATAAGGTCGGCTAATGCTTGCCATTCGACACTGTCTAATGCGTTGACTGGCGCTTTATTGATGACAATTTCCGCAATACCATTTTCAATATGACTTTTAAATGCTGGATTCATAACAAGTAGCTTCCTTATTCAGCTGACCGGTTAGACCGGCGGGTGATTAGTTGCTCAATGCAAGTGTCTGCTTGAGTGATAATTTCGTTAATGAGAGTTTCTACGCTGGGTAAATCGTTAATAGCAGCAGCAACTTGACCGCTCGGTAAAATACCGGCATCAGGATTACCATCGACCATAGATTTTTGTATTAACACCGGCTGGTTAGCCGACATTATTAACGTTGCCACCGCGGTCGGGTCTTCACGAAAGCCTTTAAAAAATACTTTCATCATATGACTTAAAGTCATACCGGTTTCTTTTTTCCATTGTCGTGCACTTCGCAGTGCAAGCCACAGGCGTTTCATACCACTAGAGCGTTCTAACTCATCTATAAATGGATTGTTAATCATGCGATGACGCATGCCATCTACTGCGGTAGAAATTCTGATATCGGCCACATCATGGGTATCTAAGTAACGCTGTTGAGTAATTTTTGGTGTTGGCGCATCAGAGGTTAATAAAAAACGCGTGCCCATCGCCATACCATCGGCACCGGCTGCAAGTACTGAAGCAAGCCCACGCCCGCAAGAGAAACCTCCGGCACAAATAACCGGCACGGACACGGCATTTAACACTTGTGGTAATAAAATACTGCTAGGCACGCTGCCGGTATGTCCGCCACCTTCACCACCTTGAATCGTCACCATATCAGCACCCAATTCAACCGCTTTAATGGCGTGTTTAACCGCGCCAACCGTGGGAATACATAATACGCCTGCCGCTTTTAAACGGGCGATTGTTGCTTGGTCTGGACCACGTCCGTAACTGACCGCACGCAACTTGTATTCAATAGCTAAATCAAGACACTGCTGAGCATTTTCTTGAAACATGTGAAAATTAAGTCCGAAATTACTGGTACCGGTTGCATCGATAACTTTTTTAATTTCACCTTCAACATCTTCGCTGGCAATAGTAGCTCCAGCCAAGAAACCAAAGCCACCGGCCCGTGTTGTCGCGATAACTAAATTAGCATCAGAGACCCAGCCCATTGCCGTTTGAATAATAGGATAACGACAGCCCAGTGCTTTTGTTAACGGCGTATTCCAGCGGCCATCGGTATTACTGCTCTCTGTGCTCATAGTTATTATTCCTTTGCTGCTGACTTATTGGCTTTAACCATAGCTTTGGCATCAAAACCACCTAAGCGATCGCCAGAAATAGCTTCGTTATGGACATGGGCAAAATGATGTAGGCCAAAAGCCATATCCATGGTCGAGCGTTTACCCATTAAGTCTTCAGCGTTATTAATTACTTGTTTAGTTAATTGCAAACCCATTCTTGGCATTTGCGCAATACGCTCTGCCATATTGAAAGTTTCTTCACGTAAACTTGCAGCGGGTACAACACGGTTAACCATGCCCATCTGATAAGCACGTTCAGCTGGCATACGATCGCCAGTGAATAAAAATTCTTTCGCAATACGAGGGTTTAATTCATGCACATGAGCAAAGTATTCAACACCAGGAATGCCCATACGAACAACCGGATCGGAGAAAAATGCTTTGTCATCTGCGATGATTAAATCACACACCCAAGCGAGCATTAAACCACCAGCAACACAAGCACCTTGCACCATGGCGATAGTAGGTTTAGGCAGATCACGCCAGCGGCGGCACATACCTAAATACACTTCTTGCTCACGAGCATATAAAAACTCACCGCCAGGTTTATTAACATGATCGTACCAAAGTTGCGTACGTTCGAATGTTTTATCAACATCGCGGCCTGGCGTACCAATATCATGACCAGCAGAAAAGTGCTTACCATTACCGGCAAGTATAATCACTTTAACTTCGTCATCGTTGGTGGCTAGTTGAAATGCTTTATCAAGCGCATAGGTCATTTGAGAGTTTTGCGCATTGTTATATTCAGGACGATCCATAGTCACTATGGCAATATTGTCACGTACTTCATACAATACAACATCGTCAATGGTTTGAACTTCACTCATTATGAATCCTCAGTAACCGCCGCAGCACGAACACCTGGAGGGTTATCTTTAAGTTGTTTAGCACGAATATTATGTGGGTCAAACTTTGCGATTATGGCTAATTGTTCATCAGTTGGCGCAGCCGTAGTCGGTGTATTGTCTTCAACATGAATAGCAAAACCTGTTTTTTCAATCACTTCATCAACACTAACACCAGGGTGCAGGCTAACTAAACGTAGTTGATGATTTGGTCCTTGCCAATCCATAACACAAATGTCAGTGATCACGAGACGAATATCGACTTCATCTAACTGATAACCTTTAGGCAAACGCTCAGGGTTATAACCAATAGAACAAACCACATCACACTCATTGGCCACAAATACACGTTTGTTATGGCTAGGGACAAAGAATGAGTTAGCATGGCTGATCGAGTTACCCGGTAAACCACGAACACCCAACATTTGGATTTTAGGTTTATCGTAATCACTGCCCAATGCTGAAATGTTACTTTGACCAAATTGATCAATTTGTGTTGGACCGATCATCGCATGGCGCTTACGGCTCCAAACGTTGTCGAAAATACGAGAAAAACCCATCCATGTTTCGTTGCGCTGAACAAAGTCATCACTGCGTGGACCAATAGGATTTGGCTCACTAAGTAAGTATGCTTCTGAATCAGTCATCATCAGATCAGGATTTTTTGTGCTCATTGATAACGTTGCAGCTAAACGTGGGATTACCCCAATGCCGGTTGCTAACACTTCACCGTCGTTATCAAAAGCTGTTGATGCGGCACAAATCATTAATTCTGCCAAGCTGTACTGAGTTGTCATTTTAATGTCCTGCCTTAATAAGTCGTTTGTGGGATAGCACGGATAGCAGCAAGACCGCCAAGAAGTTCTTGATATTCTTGCTCTGTTTTACCATTGATAAACTCATCACTGTAGGCACTAAAACCCCCCTCTTTCGCACATTTGTTGTAATGCAAGAAATGCTTATTATCAATACCATTGAAAGGAGCACAACTGGTTGGATGCGCGCCACCAGGTAAGTGACAAACTGCAGTCGTTAAACTACGTTCCCAAAATACCTGACGTGCTGCTTCTGGGCTATTAAAGTGATCACTAGTCACCAATTCATCACAGCTGACATAGCTTTTCTTCGCCGCCCGAACAAACCAATCATCCATGTGATGATCAGGTGCAGAAATCTGACATACGCCACGTTCATCGGCATGGTCAACATGAACAAGTGCAGCATCAAGCTTAATGGCCGGCATTGCTACCCACTCTTTATCATCATAAGGGCTATCAACAACTTTTAAGTCAGGGTTATGTTTAAGTACGTCGGTACCTAAACCCACTTGTGTCGGAATAAAAGGACATCCCCAAGCTGCGGCACGAAGACCGAGCAATAACATGCCCTCATCAATTTCCATTAGCTCTAATTCACCTTGCTCACGCGCTTTGCGAAAGAAAGGCTCTAATGGGATAAAATCAAGCGATACAAAAGCAAAGATTAATTTTTTAACTTTACCTGCAGCACATAACATTCCAACATCTGCGCCGCCGTAGCAGACAATAGTTAAATCTTTTAAGTCAGAACGTACAATCTCACGAATTAATGCCATTGGCTTGCGACGAGGTCCCCAACCACCAATACCGATTGTCATGCCGTCACGTAATTCAGCAACCATCTCAGTTGCAGTTTTTAATTTGTTCATTTATTTTTGTCCTACTGAAAAATCATGGCCCCAAAGGCTCACGCGACTAAACTCAAAAGCGCAATGCTCTTCCCAATTATCAACTTGAAGGCCATCATAGCCATACTCTAAATCAAAGCCAGATGGGGTTTTCATGTAAAAAGAAATCATTTTATCGTTTAAATGTTGGCCTAAAGTAGCCGACAGATCGACACCCTGTTGTTGTTGTCTGTCATGAGCACGGCCAACTTCAGTCATACTCTCAACCTCTACCATGGCGTGTACACAACCACTTGGCACTGGGAATTCAGCAATCGCTAAACTGTGGTGACGCGCATTAGCACAATGTAAGAAGTAAATACGTACTGGCGGAGCATCAGGTGCCGGTTTAAAGTTAAAAAGGTCTGATAATTCAAAACCCAGCACGTCTTGCAAAAACTGATAAGTTTCATCAAAGTTCGGCGCAGGTAAAACGGTATGACCTAGCCCCATATCACCGGTGACAAAATTTGGTACACCTTGTGGTGAAACAAAAGGTTGGCAATCAGAGACATGGCCCCAATAAAGTTCATGGCGATTGCCCGAAGGATCATTCACCACTAACATCGCTTGTACGCCACGTAACTGGCAAGTTGCTTGATCAGCTTCTTCAAAGCTTACATTTTTATCTTTTAAGGTTTGTTTAGCGTCGTTGAAAGCGCCTTGATTCGATAACTCCCAACCAGAGGCGAGATAACGCTTTTCATTACCAGGCACGATAAGCATACGAAACGGTCGCTCATCCATCTTAATGTAAAGTCCCCCTTCATCGGTTGGAGATGTCATCATCCCCAATACCTGTTCAGCGTAGTCTTTCCATTCTTGTGTGTTATCAGTCTGTGCAACAAAATAACCCAGTGCGCGAATATCCATAAACCCTCTCATACAAATTTGTGATTAGGTTCATTATCAAAGCAAAGAGCAAGCGCTTCATCGTCCGTTAAGACTAAAAACAATAAGGATTAAAAAAGTTATAAATCAGGAGGTTAAAACTATAGAGAAGTCAGCCGCTTAACATTTTGGATGTTAAACGGCTGTAAGTTTGATCGGGATTTTTTAGCGGTAAAGGATCACTAAATCATTAATCACGCTAGGTTTTTCATTACCCACTACATGAATATTCATTTCAAGGGTTAATTGCACACCTTTATGGCTGACACTGATATCTTTTACTTTACTACGGCCATGTATGGTTGAGCCTACGGGCACTGGAGCAGGAAATCGTAAGCGATTAGAGCCGTAGTTAACCATGGTCCCAAAGCCCGTGATTTCAAAAGGCAACGCAATAGTTAATCTAGACTGTAATACCTGTACTAAAGAGCCATGAGCAATCGTGGTTTTAAATGGACTGTCTTTTTTAGCTCGTTCTGGGTCTGTGTGTAACCAATAATCATCCCCGGATAACTCAGCAAAAGCGTTGATCAAGTCCTGATCAACAAGCACCGTATTACTCCACTGGGTAAACTTATTATCTGCAAGGGCATAAAGCGCAGCAAGATTACTGACTGGCACTTGCACTTGTCCCTTTGCGTTTTGTTCAAGACCTTTTAATGGATCTACATACTCACGTACGCCACCGGCATTATTTATTGAGGTAAAGCGCAATAAAGTATCACCATCAGGGGTGACTTTATCAAACACCGGCTTAACCGCCATGCCAATGTTAATATCGGCTTCTGCAACATCGATTAAGGTGGTATTAATGCGCACACCTTCTGCTAATTCAACCACCGCAAGTGCTTGTGGCATTTCATCACTAAATTCAGGCATGGTTGGAATACGAGTAAGTGTGTATGAATATAACGTACCTTCACCACTGACTTGCTGCCACTCAAGATCATGTGCCAAACAATGGCTACAGTGATTGCGTGGGAAGAATACCCAACCATTACATTGATTACATTGCTGAATTTTTAATTGTTCTTCTTTCAGTGCCTGCCAAAATGGCGCTGAAATTTTTGTTGCTAACGGCATTGGTTTTAAAGTTGCCATGCTAACCCCCTTGCAATATCAATGCACCCTGCTCACTCATCACACCACCAGTGCCAGTAACAAATACATTGTCACAGCCTTTCAGTTGGCGCTCATCAGCAGAGTTAGAAATTTGATCAAACGCTTCAATTACCTGCGAAAATCCGCCTGCAGATGCCGCTTGGCCAAAACTTAGTTGCCCCCCATGGGTATTCATTGGGAAGTCGCCTTTGAAGGTTAAGTTATGCTCTTTAATAAAACGTTGACCTTCCCCTTTAGGGACAAAGCCTGCGTCTTCAAGTGATAACAACACCGTGATCGTGTAGCAATCATAAATTTGCGTCGCGTGGATATCTTGCGGTGTTAAACCAGCCATGGCAAAAGCACGTTTTGCCGCTTCTGCTACGGGTGTTACTGTCATCTCTTTTGCATAAGTTGGTGACTTAAATGATAAACGTTCACCAAAGCCTGTAACAAAAGCAGGACGTTTCTTCGCTTTTGCTGCTAATTCTTTAGAAGCAACAATAACGGCTGCGCCACCAGCTACCGGCATCACAATTTCAAGTACATGTAATGGATCAGCCACTAATTTAGAAGCTAAGACTTCTTCAATGGTCAGCTCTTTGCCTCGAAATATCGCGTCTTTGTGATATTGGGCATTAAAGCGTTGATCTACGGCAATTTTAGCCATTGCAGATTGGTCATAACCATATTGTTGAGCGTATCGCTGAGCAATCATGGCATAGCCAGTATTTTGTCCCATATGGCCATAAGGTAAATCAAACTCGGCTTCTGGTGCACCAAAAGCAGTACTATGACCACCATAACGCATCGCTTGCATCATCCATGCGGGGTCTTCATTAGGTGCTAGCGGCGCCATTCTTGCTGGTATTACACACAACACTGCCTGACATAAGCCCATTTCTATGGCGGCTGCTGCGCGCCAAATCTGAGCAACAGCGGTACAGCCACCTAAATCAACCACTTCAGCGAAGTTAACTTCAATACCTAAGTATTCTGCCGCCATGGCGGGTACAAACACTGACGCTTCATGAAAGTGCGGACCATTGATACAAAGTCCATCTAAGTCGTCTTTATGAAGTCCAGCATCAAGTAACGCTTTATGCGCTAAGTCAGCCACTTGTTCCAAATGAAACATTTGTGGCGCAGTTTGGTATTTTTCGGGTTTGTATTGCGCCGCACCAACAATAGCGGCATTTCCTGCTAATCCCATTATTTTTCCTCAGCTGTAGAAAACGGTGGAAAGCCCGTTGCTTGTAAAACACTATCGCTATAAGCGAGGTAACAACCTAATTTATCATTTCGAACAAAAATTGGTTCACCACAAGCAACAGGATCATAACCTTGCTTTTGTAAATCCACTTTACGCAGTTTAAAAGTTGAGGTCATATCTGCGGCTTTACTAACACGGACAAATTGTGGTGCGGCATAATTGGGCACTTTAGCGGTTGTAAGCTCATAAAATGCAACAGGGTCAAACTGACAACCTTCTTGCATCACAATAGCGGCCATACCTGCACGTCCTTCATGTTCAGGCACTTGAACACCATAAATATTCATCAGTTCAGCACCTTCATATTCAGCGAGTGCAGTCGCTACTTCTTGTGAAGAAACATTTTCACTTTTCCAGCGATATGTATCACCAATACGATCAACAAAATAGAAATAACCATTTTCGTCATAACGTAGCAAATCGCCTGAACGCCAGTAAGAATCGCCCTCTTGAAATACATTGCGAATAATTTTTTGCTCAGTACCTTCTTTAGAGGTATAGCCTTCAAATCGACCACCACCAAAGTCAGGGTGATTGATAATCATACCTAGGCCTTCGCCTACTTCGCCCGGCTGACATAAAATATAATGGCCTTTTTCGTCTTTGACATGCGTTTCGGTTTCTGTGTCGAATTTCACCAGTTTAAAGTTGGTTCTATCCCAACGAGGTACTCGGCCACAAGAGCCAATATGGTTATCTAAGTTGAGTAGGTTGGTATTCGCTTCAGTAGAGCCCCAACCTTCAAGAATATCCATTTCTCCGAAATATTCAATCCAACGACGCCAGCTAGTTTCTGTTAAGCCAGCACCTAACATGCAACGTAATTTATGATCTTTAGGCTTGTTATCGGTCGCTTCAGCATAATTTAATAAGTAACGACAAATTTCACCAATGTATTGGCATATGGTGATGTTATATTTTTGAATATCAGGCCAAAAGTTTCTGACACTAAATTTACGTCTAACAACGATACTTGCCCCTGCAGCAAGCGCTGTTGAAGTAACCGAGGTAGCTGCTGCACCGTGATATAACGGCAGGCAACAATAAAATACATCATCTGGGGTAACTGAAACTGTTTCAACCATAACATCACCAGAAGTTAACCAGCGCATATGACTATAAATAGCCGCCTTAGGCAGCCCAGTTGTGCCCGATGTAAAAATCAGTAATGTCGGTGTTTCACCATCGGTTGCGCCACGAGCCATTGAACAGCTTTCGCCATTTTGGGCTGCGACATCAGCGTCAAAAGTATTATCAATCCAGCTAGGCAAGGGTGGCTTTTCGGTTAATTCAGCATCAGCCACTAACCATATTTTTTTGTTTACTAGCTCTGG
The DNA here is from genome assembly GCF_002076895.1 of Cognaticolwellia beringensis. Classification (NCBI taxonomy): domain Bacteria; kingdom Pseudomonadati; phylum Pseudomonadota; class Gammaproteobacteria; order Alteromonadales; family Colwelliaceae; genus Cognaticolwellia; species Cognaticolwellia beringensis. The sequence goes on along the minus strand of NZ_CP020465.1, from coordinate 2,605,214 downwards.
TGTTTCAATAAAACGCTCAATACATTCTTCACCAACAATAACCACATCACTGCCGGTAGTGTTAATGGCATGTACTAGCACATTACCTTGTACTTGTGAGTTGATAAATGCCACCACGACACCTAATTTGGTTAAAGCAAACCAAGTAAAGAAAAATTCAGGACGGTTTTCAAATGCCATGGCACATGAGTCACCTTCCATTAATCCACGGGCTTGTATAGCTTTGGCAAATTTATTGGCCTGAGCATTAACTTCGCCATAACTAAAGGTTTTTCCTTGGTAAACCAAGAAAGGAGCATCACCTTGGCTGTGCGCTTTTTCTTCTAAGCGATCTGCAATACTGTATTTTTGCGAGGGACTAACTGAACGAGATGCAATAGCACGTGCGTCCATTTTTTCTTGACTTGCGGCTCTTGATACGGGTGCGTTATCAAGACTACCTGCATAGGGGATTGTGGTATTATCCAAGGTGTATACTCCTATTTTCTATATCATCGAACGCGAATTCTAGGCGCTGGCGTGTCACCACGCATAGTTCGAAGAAAGTGCTCAAGTGGTGCAGGAGCGGCAACTTCTGGTAATTCATCTGCGTTAGGTCTGTTCTGCCAAAATGCCTGCCATGATGGGAATAAATCATGAAAAGTACCAGTGTAAGGTTCGCGACCCGGCCAGCGCATTTTCATATCACCAATCGGCGCAGCATTAATATCACTGGCATACCAATAACAAGGCAAGCGACGGCGGAAATACCAAACACCATCAACTCGCTCATAATCATCCCAATACAACATTTGCATTAGCACCCATTCGGGGCCTGTTTCATGTTCATTTTTAGAGTAAACAACACCAATGGCATGATCTTCATCAACCATTTCAATAATATGTTGTCCGAGATGATGCGAGGTACCCGTGAACTGATCTCGTAAGGTTGAATCGACCCATGCTTTTAAATGCGCACGTCCAGTTTTGCCACCTCCAACACGGACATCAGGGGCAAATAAACCCACATGGGCGTCAATATCTCGCATATCTAATGATAAGGAGTATTTACCGGCCAACTGACGAATTGCTTCAATAGATTCTAATCTATCAATACGCTGTTCAAGGCTCATTGAAGTTGATTTACTCATTGTTACTTCCTTAAATAAAGGCCATGCCACCATTAACAGCGATATTTTGTCCGGTAATAAAGCCAGAGTCATCACAAGCTAAAAAGCTGGCTACTTTGGCGATATCTTCACTTTCACCCATACGGCCAAGTGGTATATCTGCAATCATTTTTTGTGTCCATTCATCTGGAACATCAGCCATCATAGGCGTATTTGTTGGACCAGGAATAATGGTATTTACACGAATTCCACTCGCCGCAAGTTCACGAGAAATGCTACGGGTTAAGCCCATAACACCTGCTTTAGATGCACAATAATGGCTTGGGCCTTCACCTGTTAAAGCGGCGGTACTAGATACATTGATAATGCTACCAGAACCTTGTTTTGTCATCACTTTAGCGGCTTCGCGACAGCACAAGAAAGTACCCGTTAAGTTAACTGCAATCACCTTATCCCAATGTTCATCAGGGGTATCAATAAAAGTATCAAATGACCCAACACCCGCGACATTAATAATGACATCAAGACGGCCAAATTTTTCCACTACAGCTGCTATTGCATCACGCACAGAATCACTTTTTGCGATATTAGCGGTAATGGCAATAACTTCACCGTTGACCGAGCCATTAAGCTCATCTACGCTGGCGGTTAATGCTTCTTTATTTATATCGACAGCGCCCACTTTGGCACCAGCATCAGCAAAATGACGTACTATCTCTTGTCCCATGCCTTGCCCTGCGCCAGTTACTAACACAACTTGATCTTGATGTTTCATGTATGTTTCCTATAGTCATTGGCAAGTCCAGAGCAATATCTGCAGCGCTACCAATATTAATGATTAACCTATATTGAGATATGTGCGTAAACGCGACATCGTCCAACAAGACTAATTATAGAAAGCACTATGGTGGTCTAAATGGACGATGTTAGCTAAACGTTTACACCGCAAGCTCGAATTGGAAAATAATATAAATTCGCGCAGGTTGTGATAGTTTCACTGCTTGCTGGTTAGATAAATACCTAGTGGTATAAGTAGGAGAAATAATTTTGAATCAATCTAAAAACACCCCAGAGCAAGCGCAGGATCTACCGCTACCACTTGGACACTTTATTACCTTAGATAGCGGTCTTACATTACACTACCTTGAAGAAGGTGAAGGCCCTGTTGTTATATGGCTGCATGGTAGCGGCCCTGGTGCCAGTGGTTTTAGTAATTTTAAAGGTAATTATCCTGAGTTTGCAGCAGCTGGCTATCGTAACATTATTCTTGATTTACCCGGTTTTGGCCGTTCAGACAAACCAGACGATGTAAACTACGACCTCGCCTTCTTCGTTACAGCATTAAATGGCTTAATTTCAGGCCTTAGCTTATCAAAAGTAACATTATTAGGTAACTCTTTGGGTGGTGCAATTGCTTTAGGTCAAGCTCTGGATTACCCAGATACAGTTGAACGCTTAATTTTAATGGCACCTGGTGGTGTTGAAGAACGCGAAACCTATTTTGACATGGAAGGTATTCAACGTATGGTCGAAGTTTTCGCCCGAGGACCAATGGGTGTAGAACAAATGCGTGAAGTAATGACATTACAACTGTTTGACTCATCAGCCCTTTCCGAAGATATATTAGCAGAACGCGCTGCCGTTGCAGTCACCCAACCGTCGAACTTATTTAGTACTATGTTAGTACCCAACATGACCGAACGCTTAGCTGAATTACAGTGCCCGGTTTTAGGCTTTTGGGGCACTAATGACAAGTTTAATCCCCATGAAGGTATGCATAAATTTCTAGATAATGTGCCAACCGCCAGATTTATCATGCTCAACCGTTGTGGTCATTGGGTGCAAGTTGAACATCTGCGATTATTTAACAGCAGTTGTCTTGATTTTTTACAAAACGGCTAAAACAGCACATCATACAATTATATATCAAGCAGAATAAAGGGTTGTAAGCTATGTCAGATTATCAGCATTTACTTAAGCCAGGAAAGATTGGCGGGCTCACGCTACGTAACCGAATTATTATGGCTCCGATGGGCTCAAATCTTGCCGATGAAGATGGCCATTGTAGTGAGCGAATTCAAGCTTTTTATGAAGCGCGAGCAAAGGGAGGCGTTGGCCTGATCACTATGGGCTCAATCGCGATTGCATTTCCAGCAGGTACTGCTGAGCCGTATCAGGTAGGCATATCAAAAGACGAGTTTATTCCTGGGTTAAAAGCATTGACCGACAGAGTACATGCCCATGGTGCAAAAATTTCCGTGCAACTACAACATGCCGGTAAAACCGCGGTACGTGACCTCGCAGAAGGCCGTGAGCTTTGGGTACCCTCAATGCCACCTGCTCCGCCGAAAAATGACATCATGCAAGCGATAACTAACAAAGAGTTAAGTACTTTTGTTCGACCAGCACAAGACAAGCCAATAAAAATTAGAGTCATGGATAAGGCCGATATCGCGCAAATGGTTGAATGGTTTGCCGCTGCTGCTAAGCGTTCTCAACAAGCAGGCTTTGACGGTATTGAGTTACATGCAGCTCATTCTTATATTTTGGCCGGGTTCTTATCAAATTATTACAACAAGCGTGAAGATGAGTATGGTGGTAGCCTTGAAAACCGCGCTAGACTTTTACTTGAAGTTGTCGCTGCTATACGCGAAAGAGTTGGTCAAGAATTTCCTGTTTGGCTTCGCCTTGATGCACAAGAGATTAATGCTGAAGGTGGTATTACCATTGACGACTGTATTGCAGTCTCTCAAATGGTAGAAAAAGCGGGCCTTAATGCCGTCAGTGTTTCAGCCTACGCTAATTTAACTCGCGGCTCTGATTTTACCCAAGCGCCTTTAGTTCACCAACCCGCTGGTTTCCTAGACTGGGCCGAAGCAGTAAGCAAAGCGGTCTCCATTCCGGTAATTGCCGTTGGCAGGCTCGAACCCGATGTTGCTAATGACGCCATTGCTACTGGCAAATGTGACTTTGTTGCCATGGGCCGCAAGTTATTGGCCGATCCCGAACTGCCTAATAAGCTCATGGCTGATCGCGAAGTCAATATCCGTCCATGTATTTACTGTTATGTTTGCGTTAGCCAAGTATTTATTAATCAGCGCGTTAAATGTGCCGCGAATCCAAGAACAGGTAAAGAGTTTGAATTAAAAGTCATCATGACCGATAAAGCCAAACATATTGTCATTATTGGTGGCGGTCCATCAGGTATAGAAGCGGCAGTAACAGCAAGTCAACGAGGCCATCAGGTTACCTTGTTAGAACGCAGTAAACGCTTAGGCGGCACTTTATTTTTTGCCGCCCTTGCTTATCCAGAAAATGGCAAGTTGCTCGATTATCAACTCCAAGAGTTGGCACAAGCTAAAGTTGAGGTAAAACTGAACACAATAGCCACAGCTGAATTACTTCAGTCAATGAACGCAGATGAAGTATTTGTGGCCACAGGCGCAAGTAGAGAGATGCCTGATATTGAAGGTGCTTCGTTGAGCCATGTTTGGTCTGGCGAGCAATTACGACAACTGCTAACCGGTGAAGTCAGCCCGAGCACACGCGCGCAACTTGGACCCGTGCAACGTTTAATGGTGGGTACAGGTAATTTACTGGGTTTAACTAAGCAAATAAGTACCCTTCAACGATTATCACATCTATGGATGCCGCTAGGAAAACGCGTCACTATCGTTGGCGGTGGCTTAGTCGGCTTAGAATTAGCAGAATTTTTAGCTGAACGTGGCCGTGAAGTCACTGTGCTAGAAGCAAGTCGAGATTTAGGTATTGAACTGAGTATTGTGAGACGTTGGCGCGTGCTAGATCATCTAAAAGATTTAGGTGTAGACTTAATCAAAGAAGCACAAGTAACAAACATTGATGAACAAGCAGTGCACTATCAAGTCAACGAAGAAGCACAAAGCACCTCGGCGGATACGGTAATAATGGCAACGGGTATTGCTGCAGACAGGAGCTTGGCAAACGCTTTAATTGCCGCTGGCCTGAATGTCAAAGTTATTGGTGATAGCAATGAAGTGAACTACATAGAAGGCGCGTTGAACTCTGGTTACCGAGCGGGTTTAGAGTGCTAATTCGTGCGCGTAGACTTATAAAAGTAACTGATACCAAGTTGATTAATTGACTACTAGCTTTCACAGTTAAAAATAAAAGGGGTTTAGTGTTACTAGATCCCTTTATCAGTTTAAATTCCTAAATTTAACTGGTCTTTACAATGACGGTAACGGCAGGCTCAGTGATTTAGCTCCTGTTTAAGACGACAAAGCAAGCAAATGCTGTTCAATAGTAAAAACATGGTCATCTTGTGCGTTCAGTTCGCGCAAGGCTTTAGCTAACTCGAGTAAATATTCATCATTGGGGCCGCTTGGTCCTTTCGAATTCGCGATATGTTTAGCAATATCGGCTTCACTTGCTGGTCCTAAAAAAGCAACATTATCTTCTGTTGCAATATATACCAGGCCTTCAGCTTCGCTACCATCTGAAAAATGCAGTTGCGTTGTCAGGCGTAAATAACCATTTTTTTCACGGTGATCAAGATGCTCAAAAACCTCGGGACTCACCTTATACGCCATGCCGATACAACTAGCATTAGGCTCCTCAACTAAAGTAGCCACGCGACCCGGCGCTTCAGGTGTACCACGATGATCATGAGAGCCCTGCCAAAAACGGCGAGTCCAATTAGCTATTCGGGCCGGTTTGCAAGCTAAATAATCAAAGTCGACTTTATAAATAAGTGAACCATAACCGAATAACCACACAGGCTGTCCGCCTACTAACGTACTTTGCATTTTGTTAATAGCTTGAGTATCGATCATTTTCTTTTATAACCTTGATAAAAATTAACGGGTAAACTGAAAGTTCATATATTTTGCAACAATAAAACTTGAATAAATTATGGTGACAATACTGCAGATTTTATTAATCTGAACACAATTAAACCACCTGGTTACTACACCATACATCGAGCGAAGTTCCTTGGCCAATATTAGCTTTTTTGCCCAAGCAGTTTCAATTTATTTCAGATATAATTAAGTCCTATTATCATTCAATCTTGTCAGTATTATGAACTTAACAAAATTCGGCTCTAAATTTACACGCCCTAATGGTATCAGCCAACTTATGGAAGATTTGGGTAACGCAAAAAATAGCAAGAACCCTGATATAATTATGCTTGGTGGTGGTAACCCTGCGGTTATTCCCGAGGTAAATGAAGTGTTTGTTAACGAGTTACAGCAACTTGTTAGCAGTGCACAAGTTGATAAGGTTATTGGGCTTTACGATCACCCTCAAGGCAACGAGGAGTTTCGCGTCGTACTGGCAAACAAACTCAATGAGAATTACGCTTGGGATATCGATGAAAACAACATTTCCTTAAGCAACGGTAGCCAAGCGAATTTCTTTGTCTTGTTCAATTTATTTGCGGGTGAAATGCCTGATGGTAGCCATAAGAAAATTCTTTTTCCTTTAGCTCCTGAGTATGTCGGTTATGCTGATCAAGGTTTGTCGGAAGATATGTTTATCGCCATTAAACCTGATATAGAGATTTTAGACACTGAAAACCAATCAAAACAGTTCAAGTATGTGGTTAATTTTGCCGCCGTAGCTGAAAAATTAAAATCAGATCACTCAATTGGTGCAATTTGTGTATCAAGGCCAACAAACCCAACAGGCAACGTCATCACCGACCAAGAGTTAAAGCAACTCGATACCCTAGCCCAGCAATATAACATTCCACTCATTGTCGACAACGCCTATGGACACCCTTTTCCTGGCTGCATTTACACCGATGCTACCCTGACTTGGCATTCTAATATTATTTTGTGTATGTCTTTATCAAAATTAGGTTTAGCCGGCTTACGCACCGGTATTGTCATCGCCAATAAAGATATTGTACAAGCCCTTGGTCGTATCAACGGCAGCATGATTTTAACACCTAACAGCTTAGGTCCAACGTTGCTGACGCGAATGATAAAAGATAAAGAGTTACTCAAACTGTGTAGAAATGTCGTTAAGCCTTATTACCGTGATAAATCGTACACGGCGATTGCTCTTTTCAACGAAGTTTTTGCTGATATGCCAGTTTACTTGCACAAGGTAGAAGGCGCATTTTTTATGTGGCTGTGGTTTAAAGATGCCAAAATAAGTGCGGAAACACTGTATCAACGTTTGAAAGAAAAAGACGTTTATATTATTCCTGGGCACAACTTTTTCATTGGTATTGAAGACAACTGGGCACATAAACATGAGTGTATTCGCATCAACTACGCCACTGATGAAAGCAGCTTACGAAAAGGTTTAGAGACCATAAAGCTGATTATGAGTGAGTCTTAAATCAATCAAAATGAATGCGCTAGCATTAAAGCGCATTCAAACACTAAATATCAGCTCATTAAACCGACGGGTGCATGCTAAACGACGACATAGTCGCCTAGTGTTAACAAACCAAAATGTAGTGCCGGCCAGCTCTAATAGAAACGCAATATATATGGGCTCTCGACTGAGCTAAGACAAAAAACACTACTAATATAACTAAAGCAATAAAGCCGGTATAGGCAACTAAACCTGTATTGTACCTGCTAGATACTGAATAGCTTTGCCAGAAATATACACCTTATCACCTTCAACACAGCACATTAATTTACCACCTCGTTTAGAAGCTTGGTAAGCAACAAGTTCATGTTTATTGAGTTTTTCAGCCCAATACGGTGCTAATCCTGCGTGAATAGAGCCCGTTACTGGGTCTTCCTCTCCACCGTTTGCAGGCCAAAAATAACGAGATATAAAGTCATATTCACTTGCTGGGGCCGTCACCACAACATCATAAGGGGCAAGTTGCTTTATTAACTCACTGTTTTGCTCAACGTTCAGTACCTCGTTTTCGTGTTCGTAGACAGCAAAATATGCTTGGTTATTCAATAAAACATGTGCTGGTGTTATCGATAAGCCATTGAGTAAAGCAGCAGGAATATCTTGAACTATTTCAGGTAGTTTATTTGGAAAGCTCATTTGAATATAGCCATTACTTTTTTCTACCACCGTTAAATCGCCGACGGCTTTGGCAAAGAAATTAATTTCTTTAATACTGGAATTTTCTTGGGCAAAGATAACAAAAGAAGCGGCTAACGTGGCATGTCCACAAAAGTCAATTTCAGTTATCGGTGAAAACCATCGAATTTCATAATGCTGTTGAGCAATTTTTTTCACAAATGCCGTTTCAGAAAGGTTGTTCTCTATGGCAATAGCTTGCATCAGTTCTCTAGGAAGCCACTGTTCGGTGATAATTACCGCAGCAGGGTTACCTTTAAAAGTCGCTTCTGCAAAGGCATCAATAACATTAATTTTTAATTTCATCGGTGAATAATAATCCTGTATTGGTCTGCACCCGTGTAACAGACAAGAATTGTTGACTAAAATGTAGAAAGTAGCGAAAAATCATCTGTTCTTGTTAATTCCACGTTATCTTTTACTCTAGGATCAAAATACTCCATTGCGACACTTTTAGGAGTTTCTTTTCCAGTATGTCGACCAGCTAATTGTATTTAGGTGAACCACCTGAATGAGCCATAAGACGTTAATAAACGCCAAGTAAATGGTTAATAATCTGTAGTTTATTCATCTATTTTTAATCGCTGCGAAATAAATAGTTAAATCCTTATAACGTCATAATAAAGTTATACACAACACTTTAATTTCTTAGCGCTCTTAACCTAATATAGCAAGCAATAATGTAACACCAAAGCCGTTGGATAATAATTATTTAATTACTCAAAATTTACCGACTATACCTTATTCAATTGCCAAATAACGTGCTAGCTTCACGACACCTTTGCTGGCACGTGATAGGTGAATTACAGCTTAGCTTTGGTTAAAGGAACAAATTTGACATGTAAGTAAGCAGTTAAAATTAAACTTAATGTCAACATAGTTAGAACGCCCCTAAGACTGAAGTAATTGGCGCCAAAGAATAAAATTAAAAGTGAAGGCACCACTAACAATGTTGACTTAAACGGCACAGAAATAGGCTCATAACATGCAGAGCAGTCATAACTAACGATAGGGCTTAAAATTAATTTTCTCAGCAAACTAACCGATTGCTGATCACAATAGGGACATCTATATTTATTCATTGGACCTCCTGTTACTTTTGCATATTTCATCTGAGCATACTTAGATCAATGCCTACAGAAAGTATTGAGCCTGTTCTTTTCTGTATCATTCATAAGCTTTTAAACCTTGTCTAGCGCTTAATTAGATAGCTTTATATTAAAACTAGCGATTGGGAAATAGCGTTTTGGTGCCTGGATAAAAATATTATGGTTTTGAAATATTAAGATAATTATATTGAGGGAACAAAATTTAAATAGCAAAACCGTACACTTTAAGCTAACCATTCAACACAGCGTTTTCTTCACGGTTAAAAAAGCATTGTTACCAATATAGTTCACAATATGATGAGCAGAGGTTTTTATTTCTCCGGCTGTTAATTAAGTGCGAAAATCATTATTTATTGAGACTAGATTGATTAACGGTAAGTAAAGCCAATATACTCATTATTTGCTCATTTAAAGCGGTTAAAATAGCCAACTATTATGTTATTTATTGAATATTTTTCTCTGCATGGATAAATTTCATCCATGAAATTGGCAAAAGAAAATACACTGAGAATGTTTAATAAAGTAAATGACTTATATTAGTATTTGTTCTGACTAAAAAATTTATTTTCACACATTTAAACATCCACTTAGCTTCTAAATTTGTGTATCCTTAACTTACTGACATCAAACTGTATAAAGAGTTTTTATGCTTAAAAATAAATTTTATTCACGACTAATGTGCGTTTTTAGCCTGATGGCTGCTTTGTCTTTTTCTGTGTATGCTCAAAAAGAGGCTGAAATTACCGCGCTAACGGTTGCTGTTGCAGGTGACAAGCCATTTGTTATATACAATCCAGACAGTAAATCATTAGAAGGTATCTCACTTTCAATTTGGGAGAAAATTGCTAAACAAAAAAATTGGACATACCAATATAAATATTTTGATTCAGTTGATAAAGCGCTTAATGCTTTAAAGCAAGGTCAAGTTGATTTACTGGCGGGACCCATTAGTATTACCTCTGAACGAGTCAAAGACTTTCGTTTCTCCCAACCTTACTATCAATCTAGTCTTACCATTGCCTCTCGTGATGAAAACGCCAGTTTTTGGGGTAAAATAAAACCTTTTTTTAGCATGCAGTTGTTAATCGCAATTTGTATATTTTTATCTTTGTTGGCATCAGTCGGGCTGTTATTTTGGCTGGCTGAGCGTAAACATTCACCTGAACAGTTCCCAGCCGATCCAAAAAAAGGTATCGCCAATGGTATGTGGTTAGCTATTGTCACTATGAGCACCACAGGCTATGGCGATATGGCGCCAGTAAGTTTAAAAGGTCGAGTTGTAGCCGGCTGCTGGATGATTATCTCGTTAATATTCGCAACGTCGATGATTGCAGGTATTGCCAGCACTCTAACCCTATCAGGCTTTAGTAGCTCCACAATCACCCAAGTAGAGCAGTTTCCAGGTAAAAAAATTGCAACAAAAATGGGCTCGCCAGCCGTTGGTTTTATTGATGAGCATCAAGGCAAAACGGTATTAGTGAGCACGCTAACTGATGCTATGGAAAAGCTAAAAAATAAAGACGTAGATGCCGTGGTATTTGACCGCCCACAATTGTTGTTTTATAAAAACAAACATAAAGCAGAAAATATTCATATTCCTAATGCTGAATATTACAAGCAAGGCTATGGTTTCGCGTTTAGAAACGACAGCGAGCTAATAAATGAAATAAATTTAATTTTATTGACGCTTTCAGAAGAGCAGAAAATTGAAAAAATCATGACCGAATATATAGGTGATAATTAGCTATTAATTTTATAATCATCAACTTTAAGTCTGGGACTAAAATTTACTATGAACTTAATAAATATCTCCACACTTATTGACGAATAAAGGAAGCAATCTAGTTGCTTTTTTATAGATATATTTTAGTGGTTTACACTCAATTTACTGACGGTATTATTTAAAGAAACCTTAGTATTTGTTGAGTGTTTTTTTTATTTCATTAAACCCTCTCAGATAAGCTTGAAGTTATTATTTAAGCTGCTATATTGGTCGATATGAAAACACCTATATCAGTACTTTATTATATTTTATTTTTAGGGAGCTTCGCCCTAAAATTCCCCGCTTAAACGGGCGTTTCTCTGCGCCCATCTGTTTTTACAGAACATAACTAAAGATAACTAAACGCAACTAAAAATTTATTATTTATAGCCTCTATTTATTTAGCCTGAAGTGCTAAATAAATGATGCAATATTAACGCTAAATTTTTTAGTCTAGACTTGTCTAGAAATAACTTATTCACAATATATTCAGTTATTAGCGCAATGTAGTTTATGAAAAAATACAGAGAATTTCGGTTTACCCGGTAAAACACACAATTAATCGATTATTTATTGTTAGGTGATAACATGTCTAAAAGTGAAAAGAAAAAATCAGTGTTAACGTTAAAAGAAAAACGTAAATTAAAAAAAGCATCAACTACTAACGAAGTTGTAAAACCTAGAAAGCGAAAAGGTTAAGTGATACAGGGCGCCAATAGTATTGGCGCCCTTTTTTTGAAGGTCATACCGTAAACTAGCCTAATACGCCTAGTGTGATAGTGAAAGGTTAAATCATCAAGCCAATAGCGATGAAAATCGAGCCTGGTGAAAGTCAGCATCACCAAAGCATATCTGAGCTACGCGGATACGCTTTAGGTATAAACCAATATCTAACTCATCGGTGACACCTATACCACCATGCATTTGAATCGCTTCACCACTGATAAGATCCGCAACTTTTGACAGTTTCCATTTCGCTAAACTGACACTAGAGGCTATATTTTCTTCAGGGTTATCCGCAATTGAAAGCGCCGATATAACACAAGACTGAGCTAACTCTAATTCAACAAAACATCTTGCTGCACGATGTTGTAGCGCTTGAAATGTACCTATTTTTACGCCAAATTGTTCACGCACTTTTAGGTATTCAATGGTCATGTTAAACAATAATTTAGCAGCACCTAGCATTTCACTGCACAAACATAATCGACCTAAATCTAAGGCACGGTCTAACGCCTTAGCACTGCCTCCAGCGGAGCCTAATAAAGCCTCAGCCGGTAGTTTCAAGTCATGAAAGCTCAGTTCAGCATAGTTACGAGAATCAATCAATTTAATACGTTTGACCTTAACTTGCTCGCTATAAGGCACAATAAATAAACTACAGCCATCTTGATGTTTTGCCGAGACAATCCAGCCATCAGGGCTAACGCCGTCAATAACCATGGCCTTCTTCCCATTGAGAATATAGCCACCACCATCATTGGTTACAGAGGTATCAATCCTCTCTGGTTGATGCCTTGCCTGCTCATCAACGGCTAACGCTAACCGCTTTTCTCCGCTGATAATATCCGTTAGCCATGTTTGTTGTTCTTTATTTGCTAACTGTTGTAACAACGAACCACAAAGCACGACGGACGAGAGCATTGGAGCAGCGGTAAGGTGCTTACCAGTTGCTTCAAATACCGCGCCAAGTCCTTTATAGCCAAAGTCTAAACCGCCTAATTCTTCAGGAAAAGTAATAGCGCCCCAACCTAATTCCATCATTTTTTGCCAAATTTTTGGATCATAGTTAAGCGGTGCAGCACTATCTCGTAAGGCCCTTTGTGCTGACACCGGACTTTGTGCGGCGAGAAACTCTTCGGCCGTATCGGCCAACATGCGATCGTCTTCGCTATATACCATACTCATCAACTTGTTCCTTTATTTTCAGGTAGTTGTAATATTCGTTTCGCTATTACATTCAACTGAACTTCAGAAGAGCCACCGGCAATGGTTTGAGAGAAGCTATTTAGCCATGAACGGTTAATCGCCTGTTCTTGCTCAGTGAAGTTATTATCTTCCCAGCCCAATGCACGATATCCCATGGCATCAAGTAATAATTCAAATTTAGTTTTTTCTTGTTCTGTGTGCACCAGCTTCATTATCGACATTAAGGCAAAGCAGTTTTGTCCCGCTTGCATTTCATGCCCTAAACGCTGCACCGTCAAATTATAAGCTCGTTCTTCCATTTCAGCGGTAACAGCTTTATCAAATAATGCGGCTTCGCTTTTACAACGAGGCTCAGGCATATAATCATTAATTAACGACATTAAATCAAAATGAGTTGGCAATTGAAACTCACCAAACTTAGACATGGCGCTACGCTCATGTTGCAGCAATTCTTTTGCAAGCTTCCAACCATCGTTGATTTCGCCAATGAGATTCTCTTTTGGCACTCGAACATTATCGAAAAAAACTTCACAAAACGAAGACTTACCGCTGATTAAATCAATCGGTGCAGCTTTTACACCTTCGCTGTGCATATCTAACAGTAATAAACTAATGCCTTGATGCTTTGGCGCTTTTGGATCAGTTCGAACTAAGGCGTACATCCAGTCCGACTTATCGCCGTATGAGGTCCAAATTTTACTACCATTTACCAGGTAATGATCGCCCATGTCGACCGCACTAGTCCGAATACTGGCAAGATCAGATCCTGCATTAGGCTCACTAAAGCCCTGACACCAGCGAACTTCTCCACGCGTCATCGGCTGAAGAAACTGTTGTTTTTGCCGTTCGCTAGCATGTGCTAAAAGCACAGGACCTAGCATCCAGATACCTAAGTTAATTTGTGGCGGACGACATTTTAGTCGGCGCATTTCACTTTCTAACACGCTATTTTCTTTCGAGCTTAAGCCGCCACCACCATATTCTGTTGACCAGGTTGGACAAAACCAATTTTTATCGCGCATGCGATCAAACCATAAACGTTGGTCGTCAAAAGTAAAGTTAACGTCACTACCGCCCCAAATGAGTTCTCCATCAGGAGTAGGCGTGCGCAAAGATATTGGGCAATTCGCCTCTAGCCAAGTGCGAACTTCTTGTCGAAAGCCATCTAAATCACTCATTGATATCTCCTATTAACGCACAGCACGTGGCATGCCGATACCAAACTGAGCAATAAGTTCACGTTGTATTTCATTGGTTCCACCACCAAAGGTCAGTGTTACCGATGCACGCACTTCATACTCGAGCTCACCCATTAAAAATGATGCAGCTGAGTCTTCTCGAACCATGCCATTGACACCAACAATATCAATAAGCTTACGCAGAATTTCAATGGATGACTCAGAACCATACACTTTGGTTACAGAAGCGAGGGCAATGTCCATATGACCGTTTTCTAGATCGGCGGCAATACGAAAGTTAATCAAACGCATAGCTTCAAGCTTGGCATAACATTCTGCAAGCGCTGAGCGTACCCAAGGGTTGTCAGTTGCACGTTTTCCTTGCTCATCAGGCGTATTCGCCCAAAGGTATATACGACGGTACAAACCAACAACTTTGTCTGACCAAGAGCCTAAGCCCAAACGCTCATGATTTAGCTGCGAAGTGATAAGTCTCCAGCCGCCATTCAATTCACCCACAAGCATTTCTTTTGGCACTTTAACATTGTCGTAATAAGTCGCTGCAGTTGGATTTGAACAAGTCGGGATTACCGTGCTACTAAAACCTTCACTTTTTGTATCTAAGATCATAATAGAAACGCCCTTATGACGCGCTAATTCTTGATCCGTACGTGCTGCAAGCCAAATGTAATCAGCCGATTCAGCACCAGAAGTCCACAGCTTATTACCGTTGACAAGAAAGTTGTCACCTTCCAGTGTAGCTTTAGTTTTTAGGGTCGCTAAATCAGAACCTGCATCAGGTTCTGAATAGCCAATAGCAAAATGAATTTCACCATTAGCAATACCAGGTAAAAACTTTTCTTTTTGTAAATCAGTGCCATATTCCATTAACGCGGGGCCAACGGTACTGATAGTAACGAATGGCAATGGTGCGCCAGCAATATTGGCTTCTTCAAAAAATATCAGCTGTTCAGTGGCTTGATAACCTTGGCCACCATGCTCTTTTGGCCAACCGACGGCTAACCAGCCGTCTTTACCCATTTGGCGAACAACGTTACGGAAATTATCGCCGCCTTCTTTGCCTCTGAGTTTTTGACGTAACTCAGGGGTCATTAACTGAGAAAAATAGTCACGAACCTCTAGACGTAGCGCCCTTTGCTCTGGTGTTAAATCAATGAACATTGTGCATTCCTTATTCTGTGCCTAAAATCAAGCCACTGGTTGGAACACCAGTGCCTGCAGTAACGAGTACGTTTTCTACATCGTCAACCTGATTAACTGAAGTACCACGTACTTGTCTAACCGCTTCTGCGACACCATTCATACCATGGATATAAGCTTCACCTAGTTGTCCACCGTGCGTATTAATAGGCAATTTACCACCTCGCTCATGATGACCAGCACGAATAAAATCTTTTGCTTTACCGCGCTCTGCAAAACCAAACGCTTCAAGTTGTGGTAACACAAACGGGGTAAAATGATCATAAATAATGGCAGTTTGAAAGTCATCAGGACCTAATCCTGATTGCGCGTACAACTCTTTGGCAACGACATCCATCTCAGGTAAACCGGTAATGTCTTCACGATAATATGAGGTCATAATTTGCTGACCTTCAGCAATACCTTGTGCACCCGCTTTAATGATGACTGGTTTTTGCTTTAACGTTTTAGCGTGTTCAACACTAGTGATAACCATAGCAACTGCACCATCAGACTCTTGACAACAATCCAGTAAATGCAATGGCTCACAAATCCACTTCGAGGCTTGATGATCGGCTAAAGTAATCGGCTTTTCATAAAAGAAGGCAGCTGGATTTGTCGCTGCAAAGTCGCGAGAGGCAACCGCTACTCGACCAAAATCTTCTGAGGTTGCGCCGTACTCATGCATATAACGTTGAGCGAACATGCCGACCCAACTTGCAGGCGTATGGAAACCATGTGGCATGTAATAGCCATAATTTGTGTTTTCAAAAAATGGTGAATCTGCAAAACCGTAATCACCGGTACCAAAACGATACCAAGAGCGTTCGTTCATCGCACGATATACTACGACTGTTTTTGCCACACCACTTGCCACAGCCATCGCTGCATGCATGATAGGTCCACACGCAGCACCGCCGCCATGAGGAACTTGTGAGAAAAATTTAACTTCCTTACAACCGAGTAAACGGGCAATTTCATATTCCGGCACTTTATCAACAGAATAACTGCTAAAACCGTCGACTTCGCTTGGATCTATACCCGCATCTTTTAATGCTGCGATCGTTGCTTCCATCGCTAAACGTAATTCTGTACGACCAGAGTTTTTAGAAAACTCGGTGACACCTAGACCTGCAATGGCAGCTTTGCCGCTAATTGACTCATTCATCTTGTCTCTCCTAAGTTTTATGGTAATACCAATTGCACGGTGCCAGTGACATGCATACCGTATTGATTCTTGCCCGCTAAACCTACTTCAACAGTACGGTTTTGCGGATCGGTTGCTGTGACTTCGCCCATAAAGGTCATGGTGTCACCTGGGTAATTAGGCATACCCAATTTAATGTCGATATTTTTAAACACACTTTCGGGGCCACTCCATCGCTCAACAAAAGCTTGAACTAAGCCATTAGTGGTTAATATATTCATAAAAATATGAGGAGAGCCTAGCTCTATCGCTGCATCTTTATCATGATGTCCCGGAAAAAAGTCACGGGTTGCTAAAGCACCGTTAGAAATTAATGCTACGGTAATTGCAATAGCTTGCTCAGGCAGCTTATCGCCAACCTTAACGTCATTGAATTGCATGGTTTTATTTTGCACGTTTTTAGTTTGCATAGTTTTCATCCAGGTCATATTTCCAGCCAAGCTTATCGTTTTCAGATAAAGCATCACCAAGTTTTGCTAATAATGCGGGACTGCCGCCCAAATTAAGGCTAATTGCACGACTCCAATAAAGGTATCTGTATATGATATAGCTAATATCGACACCAAAACCGCCATGAACATGCTGTGCTTTATGGCCAATGATATGACCAGCTTCACATGCCTGCCATGCCGTTGCTAACGCTTCGTGCTCGCAACCTAAGTCGTTATCGAGGCGGAAACACAATTGCCATACACTGCTGCGTAATGCCTCAAGTGATATTTTGGTATCAGCCATAGCCATTTGCACTGCTTGAAAGCTGCCTATAGCGCGACCAAACTGTTTACGTTCGCTAATATACTCAACTGTTTTGCTAATATGCTCGGCACTAACACCCAGTTGTAATGAAGCTAATGAGGCTAATATTCTCGGTACTAACCAGCGATTAGCCAAGCTGTTAAGCAAAGCAGACTCGTTAATAACAACATCATTTAAGTGGACATCTGCAACTTCTTCACCGTGGGTCATTTGCCCTTTTGTTAACGATAAACCTGACGTAGTGCTTGCGATTAAGGCCCAACGAGCTTCGTTATCTAAGGTGAGTGGTAGTAAAATATAATCAGCTAAGCCAGCGACAGCAACCGACTGAACTAGGCCGTTAAGCTTTAGTTCTCCATCATTTTTTTCTACCGCAACGTTAGCTTCACTGTGGGTATTTACCAAATTAAAAGCTAAAGTTAACAAGTTTGTCCCTTCTGCGGCGGCTTGTGCAACTGACTCAAAGTCGCCGTGGCCAAATTTAGCAACTGCTGTTGCAGTTACCTGATGTCGCCATAATGGCACTTGGCCTAATGCGCCACCTTGGGCTTGTAAGACCAAACTCAATTCAGTCATACCAAGATCGATCCCCCCTTGTGCTTCTGGGATAATTACCCCCTGCAGACCCGTTTCAATACAAGCTTGCCATAAGTCAGACATAGTGCCTTGACCCGCATCGTCGTAGGCACGCATAAATTCGTCTGTACAAGTATCGGTAAAGAGACTTTTAGCCATATCTGCAATGGCGGTTTGTTCTTCTGTTAGTTTGAAATCCATTACGACTCCTCAGGTGACACAAGTCTAAATTGTGGCAAGGTCAGCTCACCATCAAAAGTGTGGTATTCCACTTGTACCTTTTGGCCAATTTTTGGTGCTACACCTTCTTCAAGTCCTATGAGACCGGCAGGAATACGAACACCTTCTTCAAGCTCAATAAGGCCGATCGGATTTGGACTATCAAATGGGGCAACGTGCGGGTAATGCATAACCACAAATGAATACAATTCACCTTTACCACTGGCAACTTTGTAGCCCAAGTCGAAAGAATGACAATGCATACAAACAGGTGCTGGTGGATGTTGTAGCTTTTTACAGCTATTACATTCTTGAATACGTAATTCATTAGCTTCAAAACCTTCCCAAAAGAAACGGTTATCATCACTGATACCCGGTTTAGGTCGTTTTCTCACTGCTGCTTCTTTTTTAGCGGCTGGCTTTTCAGGTTGTTTCGCCGGTTTGAATTTAATCACGCGGAACATCATGTCACCGACTTTTTCATCATCTTGGCCATCAGCCTGCTCTGAGAAATAAGTCATTTTTAAGGTGACGAAAAAGCCCGTGCCAAGCGCGGTGGTTTTTTCTTCACTGATGCTATCTAATACTGTCGTGTAATATAGTTTCTCACCCATATTAATGTAACGATCGAACGTAAGGTTTGAGTTAACCGCGACTACGGCTGGATAACCATGATTTTCGATGACTTTTAGCACTTCATAAGGGTTTTCTGTTGTTGAACCTGGTGCGAGAATTTCATCGCCATAGCCGGCTAAACACCAGCCTTGCAACATGGCGGGTGGCGCAACTAACTGTCCATGCTCAGTTGTTGCTGCGTATTCAGCATCCGTGTATAACGGATTATCAACACCCATGATTTCACACCATTGTCGAACCATGGCCTCATTAATTTTGTCCCACGCGTAGATACGACCATATTGTCGCCCTACCATCGCTTCTATTTCGGATAACCATTCATATTTAGCCAATGTTCGTCTCCTACATTTATCAAGATAAATTCTATAATTTGAAAGTAAATAACTATTTATTTTCTTCGCTAGCATTGAGAAAAGCGGGCATTTCACCACCGCCATTAATCAGTAAATTACAACCGCTTGCATAACTTGCTTCCGGTGATGCTAAAAAGATACAGGCGTTAGCAATATCTTCTGGATCTGCCATTCGACCTGCAGGAATAGTCGCACTAACCGCCGCGATTCCCGCGTCATCGCCATAATGAAGATGAGAATTTTCAGTTTTTACTAAGCCAGGGCTGACGGCCATAGTTCGAACCTTAGGTGCCCATTCAACCGCAAGAGATTTTACTAATGACAACACCCCTGCTTTAGCTGCGCCGTAAGCTGCAGTACCAGGAGAAGCACGCATGGCGCTTATGCTGGAGATAAAAATAATACTGCCACCATTATTCGCTTGCATGATTTCATTTGCTTGTTGAGCGACATTTAATGGTGCAATCAGGTTTAATTTCAATATTGCTTCGTGGAAACGTGGTGAAGCTTTATCTGCTAAGGCAAATGGGCTGCCGCCGGCATTATTAATTAATACGTCTAACCGGCCATATTTTTCAACAATGGCCGCAAACATAGCCGCCGTACTTTCTATATCTTTTACGTCAGCTTGAATAAAGTGGGCTTTTTTCACCTCACCTTCAACAGTTACCTGCGGTAGCGCTTCAACAGCTTGACGACCACAAACAACTACTTCGGCGCCTGCCGATAAAAATCCGTTAGCGATTCCAAGGCCTATGCCTTTAGTGCCTCCGGTTATGAGTACAACCTTATCTTTATATTTGTCACTCGGGTGCATTGCTCAGCCTTGTATTTAAAATTAATTCCATGAAAACAGTTTACCTAGTGTTTTAGGTTTACAGCTTCGTCTAAATGGACGATGCTCGCGTAAGGTTCTAAAAGTGACAATGCACTATATTAAATTTTTAACGTGCTAGATGAACTAATCTAGTGTTTGGAGTAAGTGATGACAGATGTAAACGAGCCAAGCGTTATATTGAGCTTTCCTGAAAATGGAGTGGCTGAGTTAAGGTTAAACCGTCCGCTCGCGACCAATGCTTTAAGCTTAGAACTGCAAACATTATTATCAAAATATTTTACCGAGCTAGCAGACAATAACGAAGTGCGCTGTATTTTGCTGACCGGTGGCGATAAAGTTTTTGCTGCGGGTGGTGACATAAAAGGCTTAATAGATGCAGACCCGATAGAAATTTATCAGCGTCACACTGAGCGTTTGTGGGCGCCCATTGAACAATGCCCTAAACCCGTTGTTGCAGCTGTTTCTGGCTATGCTTATGGCGGTGGTTGCGAGCTTGCAATGTTGGCCGATATTATTATCGCCGGTACGGGTGCCAGTTTTTGCCAACCGGAAATATCCATTGGTATTATGCCAGGCATTGGAGGAACTCAACGTTTAGTTCGCGCTGTCGGCAAAGCTAAAGCGATGCAAATGGCACTAACAGGTAAGCCTATTACGGCTTACGACGCTTGGGTTGGTGGGCTTGTGAGTGAACTATGCGAAGATGATGATGTATATAAAACTGCATTGGCTAATTGTCGCCGTATCGCACGAATGCCGCCGTTGGCAGCCGAGCAAATTAAAGAAGTTATTTTGGCCGGAATGGACGCTCCGCTTGCGAGTGCAATGGCGCTTGAACGTAAGGCAAACGCGATATTATTTGCTTCACAAGATCAACGTGAAGGCATGACGGCCTTCATAGAAAAACGTCATGCTGAATTTAAAGGTAAATAATATTTAGCCCTTACTAATACCATTTCCTAACTAATGCTTAGCCAGTATCATACATACTGGCTATTTTTTGTCTGTAATAAATGCTGATAACCGCAATTGCATCAATTAATGTTATCAGCAAGTCCTTCTTTAGTTACTTGTCGCTGTTTAACAGCTAACGGCCCGATATAACAAATTACCGCGACAATACTTGTCGCAAAAGCGAGTAATAAAACTTGCTGATAGCCAAAAGAAGCTAACCAACCTCCTAGCGCTGGACCTGCCATAGCACTAACACCAAAGGCAGCAGGAATAAGCATAATTGCACTCCCTTTTTGATCTAATCTGGCCACAGCTGCGGTTTGAAACACGCAGCCCCAAGTAAAGGCAACTTCCCACACCCATGCCCCCATCGCAAAAAATACAAACTGATTAGACCCGCTAGTAAGTGAAGTCCAAATGAAATAAAGTCCGAGTGTTAATACACTAAGAACTATAATATAAGGCTTTCGTAGCCCTAATTTGTTTCCCACAAGTGCTACTGAGAGCGCGGCTCCACCACCAAGTAACTTAAGTACCGCAAATACAATACCTAGCTGCGCAGACTCTAACTCAATACTGTTACCAATACGTTCCAAAAACGCCCATAAAGCGATATTACCCGTTGCAAAAATTAAGAATACCAACAACGCTAACCAAGCTGATAATGGGATATCCAATTGTGATTTTATACTTTTATTTTCAGTTGATAGATGAGTGTTTTTTGGTAACCAAAACACACTCAAACTTAATAAAAATATTATAATACATAAACTTAATGCAACCCCTACGTAACCAAACTGGCTGATAATAAAGGCAGGTAAAAAAAATAATACTATGGATGTTACCCCAAGCTCGATGCCTTGACGTATACCTAGTGCTCGCTCTTTATTTAACGTTTGGCCGATAATCCTTAAACCCAAACAAGTCATTAATGCTGCAAAAAATCCGATTAACGCCCACAGGAACATCTGCCAATTAGCATCAGATAAAGCAGACAGCAGCAATAAACAGCATGAAGCCAAAGCACAGAGGACTGTTAATTTACGCCAACAAAAACGATTAATGATTAATACCGACGATAAGGTACCAACCAAATAGCCTGCAAAACAAACTGAACCCAGTATGCCAATTTCCTGCGGCTTCAAAGCAAAAGTATCAGCTAAAGCCCCCAAAAGAATGGGTAGTGAATTAAAAGGCAAGCCACCAATGGTAGAGGCAAAACTCGCTGCTAGTATCAGCGCTAATGAATTTTGATAAGCAACGCGCATACACAATCCCTTTAAAGTTAGGTTATTAAATAGCTCTAAGCTTTAAAGGTAGTTTTTAATCGCTATAAATTCATAGTGCGTATGGACTATTGAGAGCATGACAAAAGAAGAAGAAAAAATCATCACGTCTCAAATGCTATGCCTGAGACGTATTAATTATAATCAACCATGTTTACTATGACTCATTACGATCATCATAGCCTAATGCAGCAACACTATTTAGGAACAAACGTACTAACTCTGTTTGTCGTCGAACACCTGTTTTAGAAAATATAGAGCGAAGGTGTGCCCTAGCGGTATTACGACGAATATTGAGCGCTTCTGCTGCTTCTTCTAACGATAAACCATTGGTTAACTGCAATGATAAGGCGGTTTCAGCGGGTGTTAAATCAAAGAGTTTTTTCGATATCTCTATGCTCGTGGTCGATTTTCCAACGGAATCGCGAATATAGACTACCGCTTTTTTCTGTCCTTTACCGTCAGCCCAGCTTAATGACGGTATGACTTCGATCACGACACCGAGCGAAATCTCACCCGATGGCCGAGAAATTGACATCGCTTCAGGCGTTGTTTGTTTTTCCCCAGCTTGGGCGAAAGCTAACTTAATAAGACGTTTGAGTTCACGGTTATCACTTTGAGAATGTGCGGTAAGTTTTCCAGCTGTAATTTTAAGTCCATCACCAACTTCAAGAGTTTCTTGAGCAAATAAATTTGTATCTAGTGCTCGGCCATGTTCATCAATGGTAATGGTCGCGATAGACAATCGGCCAATGGCACGAGAGTATAGTAAACCTAGGGAAGCGCTGCTGTGGAGCTGTAAAAATGTCGAAATTGCCCGTCTGAAATGTGGAATGAGCAGTTTAGCTAATGCTTTATCAGACTCAGAAAAATCTTCTTGAGATTCTGAACGGGTGACCCTGAATCTTAGGTTACCTACGTCTGGTGTGCTGATATCAATCATCATGACATGGTAAACATCATTACATGCACACCAATGTTGACGATAAGAGTTTTTCTGCCATTCGGCATCAAACATAAAATCACCGACGGTTAATACGGTATCGACAGGCTGATCAGAAAACGGGGTAAGATTGTGCTGATAAGGCAGGTATTGAATACTATGCTCGTCTTCAAGATGTCCACCAACGGCTATCATTAAGCCTAGATCTTCTTCTTCGGGGAGTTTTAAAATCAAAGTGACATAATTTGCTTTGAACAACACTTGCAATAATTTCAGCGGCTCACGCCATTCTTCGGTACTGCTATCTTTGGCTGCTTCATATAATGAATTTATTAATTCATTATATTTTTCCAGCTCTAAATCTATATGTGCCATGTATTCGACCTATAATTATTAGTTTATAAATTAAAGATTTACGATAAAACAACAATACACATTTAAATATTATATATCTAGTCTGCTTTATAATGTTTCAAGCAATGCTGACTCAATTAATTTTATTTCGACCTTTACAAACAGTCAATCAAATATTTTAAAGGCTATCAAGAATATTTATCAGCGCTGTTTAAACTTACCTTTATCGTTATTAATAGCCCATTATTAGGTATATATTCTGTATTTACACCAGCAGCACTTTTTATGCCACTGGTATGTTAATAAATCACTCTGCTTTTGAATAGTCACTGTAGCCAGCTGCACCTGGAGTATAAAGTGTTTTTCGATCAAATTTAGTCAACGGCAAGTCTGCAACGATGCGCTTAACAAGATCTGGGTTGGCAACATAATGCCGAGCAAAAGATACCGCTTCAGCTTGGCCACTTTCTATCGCCTGTGCCGCTGATTCTGGATTAAATCCGTCATTAATTATCAGTGCACCTTTAAATGACTCTCGGCCAATTTTAAACGCATCTATCGTCTCTATTGGTGCTTGCATCATGTGTAAATAGGCTAAATCTAAATCAGCAATAGCATTGAGTAATGCCACATGGCTTTGTTCTGGAAACTCGTCGTTGGTGTCATTAAAACGATTCCCTGGGTTCATTCTTAAACCAACACAACCAGCACCATAGACTGAAGCCATCGCACGTAAACACTCCGCAGCAAACTTTGCTCGAGCTTGTACACTGCCACCAAATTCGTCATTACGTTGATTCGAATCTGAACATAAAAACTGCATAGGTAAGTAACCACTAGTACAATGTAGTTCTACGCCATCAAAACCCGCTTCTAAAGCATTCGCTGCTGCTTGGCGATGTTCATCAATCACTTGCCATACTTGCTCTGTGCTAAGTTCAGTGGGCATGTCATAAGGTTGCATCCCTGCACTATCAGTATAAACTTCACCGCGCGCTTTAATCGCGGAAGGAGCCACTGTAGGTACAGAGTTTCCTTTGATGTGATGAGATCCAATACGTCCCGCATGCATGATTTGTAAGACGATTTTACCGCCTTTTTCGTGCACGGCATCGGTAATCTCCCGCCATGCTTGAATTTGTTTTGGCGTTTCAATACCGGGTTGGCGATTGTAGGCTTGTCCCGTTGCTACTGGCCAAGTGCCTTCAGCAACAATTAAACCAGCACTGGCTCGTTGACTATAATAATCGCGCATTAAATTATTGGGGGTGCCATCCGCATCCGCACGATTACGCGTCATAGGTGCCATAACCACTCGGTTCGCTATTTCTATATCACCAAGCTTACCTGTTGTTAGCAAAGAATTAATGGTAGTCATTGTCATTCCTTAATCCAAAGCCGTAATAAGCACAGCCGCACGGCCACCATCAACCGGTAAACTAGCACCTGTAATATATGACGCATCATCGCTGGCTAAAAATGCGATAGCACTGGCAAGTTCATCACTGCGCCCAACTCTGCCCATCGGAATAAGTCTGTTGGTATTTTTCAGCATAGCATCATCACTCAGCATGCCTGCGGTAGCAGGTGTTTCTACAACCGCGGGAACAACAACATTAACTCGAATATTATCTGCTGCGCCTTCAGCAGCTGCCGCGCGTGAAAAATTAACTACTGCAGCTTTAGAGGCGCTATAACCCGACATCATCGGCGTGCCTAAATCACCACAAATAGAGGAAATATTCACAATAGAGCCACCTTTTGCTTTCATCAGTTTCATGGCCGTTCGTGTCCCCCAAAAAGTTCCATCTACCGACGTTGCGAAGTTACTGTGCCAATCTTCAGTGGTCATAGTATCTATTGAGCCGTATGAAAACGCCATCGCATTATTGACCAAAATGTCTAAGCCGCCATGCTCCTTGGCTGTTTGCTCAAGCGCATTGACAAAAGCTTGTTCGTCACTAACATCAACCTGCATAGCCTGAGCCTTACCGCCCTGCTCGCGAATGCCAGCAACAACTTCATCTAATGGCGCTAAACGACGACCACAAATAATAACCTTGGCACCTTCTTCAGCTAAACGCTGAGCGGTTGCTGCGCCTATGCCACTGCCGCCGCCAGTAATAAAAGCAACTTTATCTTGAAAACGTGATTGCATGAAAACCTCTTATGTCAGTAAAACGCAGCCTTTGCTGCACATTTAGAATATGTTGTAACGCACGATGCGTAATTTAGGTATATTTGATCTTCACCTCAGAGGTGAGTGGTATAGCTTGGCAGCTTAATATGAAGTTATTCGCCAAGTCTTTTTCATCAAGTACATCGTTATTGTTGAGTTTGACTTTACCTTCAACAATCTCGCACATACATGATGCGCACATCCCTTCACGGCAGGAATATGGTAATTCAATACCAATGTTTTCAGCCGCATCAAGTACGGTTTGCCCTGGCTCACATGGAATAACATAATGCTCACCATCAAGCTCAAGCTGCACGGTAGCTGCAGGCATTTCTGAATCATCAATCGTTGATTCAACGTTCTCTTTTTGACTCGCTTTTTTTGGTGAACTAGTCTCTGCAGGTGCTGAAACAGCTTTTGGCACGGTACTAGAGAAACGCTCAATATGAATACGACTACTTGGAAATTTAGCCGCTTTCACTGCTATTTCCATCGCGTCCATAAAGGGGCCAGGACCACAGATAAAGGCACGACCTTGTTGCATACCATCAGCTAAGGAAGTTAACAGTGAAAGTGCCGGAATGCCTTGTAATGAATCTAAAAGGTGAATCACTTCAAGGCGATCAGGATATTCTGCTGATAATGCTTTAAATGTTTGCTTAAATATTACCGACGCTTCATCACGATTCGCGTAGATTACCCGCACTTTACCTGTGCCATTCACCAATACATGACGCAAAATTGACATTACGGGTGTAACACCACTACCACCGGCACAGAGCAGATGATCTTCAGCTAAATCTTTTGGTACAAAAAGTCCAGCAGGTCGCATGACTTCAAGCTCGCTACCTGCAATTAAATTATCGCAAATCCAGTTAGAACCGCGCCCACCATCAACTCGCTTGACCGTAACACGCAAACCATCATCCTGGCTCGGAGTGCTAGACATTGAGTAACAGCGCATTATAGTCTCACCTTCATAAGGGAGCTTAAGGGTTATAAATTGCCCTGGCTGATATGTAAATTGCTCGGTTAACGTTGCTGGAATATCAAACAATATAGAATTCGCATCTGCGGTTTCTTGTATGACTTCAGCAACGGTTAAATTATGGTAACGAGACATAGCGACTCCTTAGCTTAAACAAAAGGATCTGTGTTTGGTAAACCTAACATGACGGTACCGTGTGCACGAATGTAAGCATCAGTATTATTCGCTATATGACCTCGTGATTGATGGATATCACGAAAGGCTCTTTCAATAGGGTTACTTCGATATAAACCAGCGCCTGCACAAGCTCGTAGAATTTCGTTAATTCTCTCAGCAACCTGCTTAGGCACAGCAGCTGACTGTGCACGTTGTAACAAGCGATCATTAACCGGCATCATTTCGCCATTCTTGGTATGTTTAACCACTTCAGCAAAATTTCTAAACAATACCAGCTTTAAATGGTCACTGGTCATCATAGCTTCAGTGACCGCCATTTGAGCATTGACATCTTCTGCTGTTTTACCACCATGTTTACCAACATGCTCAGCAGAACGTTTACGAAACTCTGTAATTGCCCCATCAAGCGCACCAATACCTGCGGTAGAAACTGCGCGTTGAAAGATTTGTACAAATGGAATTCGATATAACCAGTTATCATTGATAGCACGGCCTTTACAGGCTTCATCACTGTAATCATTGGTTTGGTGTGTACGATAATCAGGAACAAATGCCCCTTCAACGACAATATCGTGACTACCAGTGCCACGAAGACCATGAACATCCCAATTTTTAACAACGGTATAATCAGATTTAGGCAATAAGAACGTTCTATGTTCAAGCTCTTTACTACCCGGTGTTTTTGGTACTAATCCGCCTAAGAAAATCCATTCACAGTGTTCAACACCGCTTGAAAAACCCCATCGACCAGTGAAATTATATCCGCCGTCAACTTTTTCCGCTTTACCCACTGGCATATATGTAGAGGCAATCAATATTTCAGGGTTTTCAGCCAGCACTTCAACTTGTGCTTTTTCATCGAAAAGGCCTATTTGCCAGTTATGAACACCAATAACACCATAGATCCAAGCCGTAGACATACAGCCTTGTGCTAACGTCATTTGTATAATATAAAAAACTCGTGGGTCAAGCTCATAGCCACCCCAACGCTTAGGTTGTAAGACCCTAAATAAGCCAGCTTCGATCATCTCTTTTATGGTTTCATCAGGTACTTTACCTGCAGCATCTGTAGCATGGGCTCGCTCTAGCAAATTAGGAACCAACTTCTCTGCCGATTCAATTAAACGAGTGGCTTCTGGTGTAAGAAAGTCATCAGATATACCTGTAATATCAATTTTATAGTGAACACTCATGGTAATTATCCTGTATAGAGTTAGCGCATGTATCGTGCTGATTAAAGCACTCTAGCTTCTTTTATTACTTAACATCAGATTTTCATAACAGGCACTATCTCTCATCGTCAATATGGACTAAACGATAAAGTATCCAACTTTTGAGGTGTTTTTTTCCTGTCATTAGGCACTGTTTAGGAAAATAAAAGTGCTCTAACAGCTGCCTTTGACAATATGTATAAGTGTTTAATTGCAAACACTTTCAGTATGATTTCATGAAAATTTTGTCAGTTTTATTATTCAATATCTTCGTTAAAAAAACCGGAATGGCCATAACACAATGCTGCGTTAGTTTTTATAATTTAAATCGAGAAATACGCCATTGTAAAAGCCCTTATCTATACAATAAGCGCCAATAATGACAGTATATTACTCACTTATTAAGGTTGGCGTTTCGCAGCTAATACCGCGATACTTTGTTGATTAAGGTATGTTTAAGAGCTAAAGGCGTAAGTAATACTTAAGCTTACAGCGTCATTAACGCCATAGGCGCACTACTCGTTTTAATATCATTCTATTTTCACTTTAACTTATCAGCTTTTATCATCGAGTTTTTTGGTTGGTTATCGGCCTTTATGGCATATGTAATGTCAGCAGAGTAGAAACCTCACTTAAATTAACTATATGATGACAACAAATCACCGTTTAGGCATAAGCACATGCTTGTAGATATTAACTTTAAAATTCCTGCACCTTTATCAAACAATCAATTTTATTTTAAAATTTTAAAACCAGAGTTCACCGCAATTGATTATGAGGCGGTGATGTCAAGTAAGGAACGCTTAAGACAAGTGTTTTTTGAACACGATACATGGCCTGAAGAAAACATGACCCTTGAATTTAATACCATGGAATTAATTCAGCATGAAAATGAGTTTTCAGCCAGAGAAGCTTTTGCTTATGCCGTATTTAGTCCAAACAAAGATAACTACATTGGCTGTGTATATATCTACCCAACCAAAGCGATTGATTACGACTGTGAAGTTTATTTATGGGTAAAAGATAATGAACTTCACTTAGATAATGAGCTTTACAACAGTGTTGAACAATGGCTAAAGGCCCAATGGCCATTTAAACAACGTGCATACCCCGGTAGAACGCTGTCGTGGAATGAGTGGAATAAAAAACAGCCTTAAAAAGGGTAGTAAAAGTTACTATAAAAATGAAGCTAGTCGTGGAAGTAATAATTATCGTTTAACTACGAGTAATAATATTTTCATTTCTAAAGATTAAGGGAATAATCAGAAGAGTAATTCTATTTGTTTATTGATTCTCTATCGTGTGTAGATGTAGAGTTAATTTAAGATGCCTTAATACATTACGTTCGCGTACCCGTACTTATTAAGTAAAGCACTGATCAGCAAATAATAGAACATTCATTATTAATTACAAAAAGGTTAAAACTATGTCAGGCGAAAAAAATATTAATACACTACTAGCATCAATGGAACCTAAGCTGCTTGATGGTGAATATGTTTTTTGTACATTTAAAGATGCAAAGTATGGTGATCATGCTGAGCTATTTCCTTTAGCGGCTTACCTTGAGTTTGAAGGGTTAACGCTATTAATAAAGCAAGATATTGCTGATAAAGAGGGTTTAGCCTATGAAGCAATATTCAAAGGCATAACTTTAACAATACATTCAAGCCTTGAAGCTGTTGGCTTAACAGCTGCAATTGCCACAAAGCTAACTGAAAAAGGTATAAGTGCTAATGTCATTGCCGCTTTTTATCATGATCATATTTTTGTTCAAGCAGATAAGTCAACACTCGCCATGCAAGCTTTAGCAGAATTTAACAGGTAAAATACGCTGCTCGATATTTAATCTACATAGGCAAAACGAGTAGTGTAATTAAAAATATGGAGATAAATAATGAACGACTTAGCCATGCATACTTCGAGAAGAAAATTCATTCAACAATTGGGTTTAGGCGCTGCCTGGGTAGGCTTGGCAGCCAATTCTCAGTTCGCCTTTGCTAACAGCCATCCTATATTACCTTTTCGTCAAAACGCCGCTAATCTTATGCTACATTTTAATGAAAATTCATTTGGCATGTCTCCTAAAGCATTATTAGCGGCTAAGCACGCTATCGAATTATATGGCAATCGTTATGCCGACCAATCCTTTGAAGAATTTAAAGTTAAACTAGCAGCGCATCATAAAGTTGATCCACAGCAGTTGATTTTTGGTAATGGGTCCACCGAAGTATTGCAAGCTATTGCTACCTATTCTGCACAACAAAGCGCCAGTATGATTGAGCCTATACCTACATTCGGCGACCTCAAAAGATATTGCGAAGCTGAAAACTTGAATATAATACAAGTGCCTGTGGGGCAAGACTTTGAAATGAATATTGCCGCGATGAAAAAACAGGCAAACGCGCAAACTGGTCCCGTATTGATCAATATTTGCAACCCTAACAATCCGACCGGGAACATTGTCGATTTCAGCGTATTATTTGAATGGATAAACAACGCGCCTGATACCCACTTATTTTTGCTCGATGAAGCCTATTTTGATTATGCGCAAACCAATCCTCGCTATAAAAGCGGTTTAGAGTTGATTAAGCAAGGTCGCGATAATGTGGTGATTAGTCGAACGTTTTCTAAAGTTCATGGCATGGCAGGAATGCGCATAGGTTATGGTATTGCGACTAAAAAAACAGCCAGTAAAATAAAGCCTTTTGCTTCTGGCTTTAACTTAAATGCTGCTGGTTTAGCGGCCGCCTCGGCTGCGCTAGACGACAAAGAGTTTTATCAAAAGAGCATTAATAACAATCAGATATCTAAAACGCTGCTTATCGACACTTTAAATAAATTAGAATTAGCCCATATACCAAGCGACACCAATTTTGTGTTACATAGAATAGGTCAGCCCTTAGCCGACTACCAATCTAATATGCGACGAAATAACATTCTTGTCGGCAGAAAGATGACGAATGATGATCGTTGGAACCGCATATCTTTAGGTACGCCAGATGAAATGAAAATATTCACAGAAACCTTATTGGCATTTAGACAAAAAGGTTGGGTGTAGCATTGGTATTTCGCAGCCTTTGATTTAAAAAAATTTAAGCTGAAGATATCGTCATTACTAGACTATCGATTAAAAATATTCGGAAATAATAGTTCGCTTGAGCACCTTTCTAACCAGTTACCGGGGAAAGCTCGTTGAAATACCTGCAAAGCTCTCATTCTGACCTAATCAATAGAATGATTAGGTCAATTCTATAACTGAACAATATCAGTTCACGACTGTTCGCTAAAACTAAAAACTAAAAACCAATCCGCTTATATGTTGATGAAAAACATACTTTATTTAACTGATAATTAATCGTTGGTTTAATTTACAATCCGGTTTTTAAAAATAAACAATGGGGCTACATTCTCGAAAATAGCCAGTGCTTCAACAAAAATCCTGAGCGTGGAACTGGCTATTATTCCCTATAAAAGTGAATTTGTTATCTCGTGTTAGGTGACTAGAATAGCTCTAAAGCAAAGAATCAATATAAGTCGACGGTTTCCACCAATCTTTACCTGTTTGCTGGTGTAATGCTAGCAATTTTTCTTTCACATACTTCCAACCTAATTGCTGAGCGTAAAACATCGGTCCACCATAATATCTTGGAAAACCATAACCATTTAGCCATATGGTATCTATTACTTCAGCGTTCTCTGCGATACTTTCTTGTAAGATATTTGCGCCCTCATTAATTAATGCTAATACCAGACGTTCACTGATTTCTTCACTGGTATAACTTTGAGGAACAATATTTAATTTTTGTGCGGCGTTCTTAAAAATATCCATCACAATAGGATCTGATGTACGATTTAATTTTTCATCATAAGCGTAAAATCCAGAGCCTGTTTTTTGTCCTAAACGACCTGAATCTACCAAGAGATTAGCTGCCAAAAAATAAGCAGGATCAACACTTAAATTTGGGTTCTCTTTTCGTGCTTTGTAACCAATATCGATACCAGACATATCATTTACTGCAAGTGGGCCCATGGCCATTCCAAAATCAACTAATGCTTTGTCTATCTGCTCTGGAGAGCAACCCTCTAATAATAAGAAGTTTGCTTCTCTACCGTAGCTTGCATACATACGATTACCAACAAATCCGTAACACATGCCCACCAATGCGGCTTGCTTTTTGATAGTTTTGGCAAACGCCATACAACTCGAAATAACATTGGTATCGGTATGTTTGGTTTTTACAATTTCAAGTAACTTCATGATGTGAGCAGGACTAAAAAAATGAAGCCCAATAACTCGGGATTTATGCGTCACAACAGAAGCAATTTCATCAATATCGAGGTAAGAGGTATTACTTGCTAAAATACATTCTGTTGAAACTGTTGCTTCTAATTTAGCAAAAATATCTTGTTTAACCACCATACTTTCAAACGCAGCTTCTATCACTAAGTGTGAATCTGCGATGGTTGAATACTCAGTTGTAGCAGTTAAATGAGCCAATTGATCGGCGACTTGCTGTTCACTTATTCTGCCTTTTCTAACCGAAGAGGCAAGGGTCTTTTTAATATAAGACATACCACGTTCTAAATTTTCAGCATTAATTTCTAATAAATAAACACTTATCCCTGATGCTAATAGACACATGGCGATACCTGCGCCCATAGTTCCAGCCCCAATAACGGTAACTTTTTCTATATTTTTTAATGGCGCTGAAATAGATGGTAGCTTGGGTTTTTGTGCTTTCTTTTCTGCAAAAAAAGCATAGCGCATTGCTGCAGATTGTGGCGAATCTCGGCACTCTAAAAATAACTTTCTTGATTTTTTCATACCTTCTTCAAGAGAGTATTGGGTAGTATACATGATAGCTTCAAGTGCTTTTAATGGTGCTGTTTGGCCTTTACGTTTGCTCACTAAGTTTTTCAACGCATGCTGTTTTATATCTTCTGCATCATCTTGCTCAACAATTTTATTGTTAAGCTTTTGTCCACCGATAGACTTTACAAATGTGTGAGAAAATTCAAGCGCACATGCTAATACATCACTATCTGTCACTGCATGAACTAAAGCATTATCGGCAGTATCTGGAAGCTTAATAGACTTACCCGTTATGATCATATTCATCGCTTTTGATAAACCAAGCACTCGAGGAAGCAATTGAGTGCCGCCAGCGCCAGGAATAAGACCAAGATTAACCTCAGGCAGCCCCAACGTAGTCCCTTTTAAACCCACACGGTATTGGCAAGCAAGTGCAATTTCAAATCCGCCACCAAGCACAGAGCCATGCAGAGCAGCAATAATTGGAACGCTAGAGTTAGCAATGGCTAAAACAACATCGGGTAAATGTGGCAATTTGGGTGTTTGGCCAAATTCTTTAATGTCTGCACCTGCAATAAACGTGCGACCTTCGCACTGAATCACGATTGCAAAAATACTTTTATCGGCTTGCGCTTGAGTTAACGCATCTAGCAACCCGGAGCGAACTTCTGCAGACAAAGCATTTACAGGAGGATTATTAATGGTAATAACGGCAACTTCATTTTGCGATACAACTGATACGATATTAGACATGATGAATTCCGTTTTTAGCAGGTGGCAGATTTACTGATTTGAATAGTAGGCTTAATACTGGTGTAGTTTTTGACATCTGCATTGACCATTTTCCCCTCAGCTTTCATCGCGGCCATAAAAGCTGCCATATCTTTAAAAGATAAATAAGCTATTGCGAGATAAGGTGCTTTGTTATCTCCTGTGGTAGAAACAGCAATATCGAATTCAAGGTTAACTAATCCGTGTGCTTGATAAGCCTTTTTCACCAGTGGCAAATGATCATATTGGAAATAATCAAAATCAAAATCAGCGTCAATTGTATTGGGATACATCACAGCTACACGAAGCATTATAGGGTCCTTTAATTACTAAGCGCTTTAAAGCGCTGGTAAAAGTTAGATGATGGTGAGGGCATCTCACCATGCGCATTAAATAATTGTTTTTCAATAAATGACAAAGAGCCTGGTATCAAATGTCGATATACTCTTTGCAGTAGATCCTGAGATTCAAACCCAACCCAACCGATAGGAAGAAGTTCAGATGGTAAATCAGGATCCTTTAATTGTACTCGTCTAAATTCATGAAGTATGGCCAATCTATAAGCAAAGCACTCTTCGTCAGTTAACTCAGTTAGATCTAATTGCATAGAAAAATCTCTGAAGCTGTCTAAAAAACTCTGATACATTTGCTCAAGCACGTCGATTTCCCACTTTTCTGTGATTAACCTTTTTAGATTTTTCTTAGAGTAAACATCATCTGATTGCGCTTTAAAAACCACAACATCAGCCATGAGTTTATTTTCTATCAACATTTCATCTAACGAACGGCGGTCAGGAGACGGATGAGCAAATAGTCCAGGAGACAAAATATTAAAGCCTAACCAACGGATACTTTTTCTAAAGTCTTCAATTTTATCTTCTGGAATAGAAACATTTAACACCAAAATCCATTGGGTGTCCCAATTAGCTTGATGACGATGATATATTCGTCGTTCTGCTCTGGCATAATGGCTACGACCATGCTCAGTTAAACGATAATAGCTTTTCCGGCCAATTTTCTTTGTAATTAACCAATCATTTTGAACCAGTCTAAAAGCAGATGTTCTCACCGAACGTTCAGTAAAACCAACGTGTCCAAGCGCATCGATAATACTTCCTAACCAAATCCACTCTCCATGTTGCGATACAACATCACCAAACAAAGTTACGATCATAGACGTGCAACTGACATTATGTCGATGCAGTTTAGCAACGAGTTCTTCTTTCAAAGACGATTGTGTTAAAACTTTCATTACGTTTTTTTATTCTTGATAGGTAAAGTGACCTTCAGTTTATCTCTTATCAAAATCCACCTCAACCTCATCTGACGTTGGGTGTGACTGACAAGTGAGAATATATCCAGCTTCAATCTCGTGAGGTTCTAAACCGTGACTAATATCCATATCTACGGTGCCTTTTACCAATTTAGCTTTACATGTCGAACACACACCTGCTTTACAGGAATACGGTAGCTCTATACCATTACGCATACCGGCATCTAAAATATTTTCACCGACCGTCGATAATGGAAATGTAATCATCCGTCCATCGGCACGAAGACTTATTTTACTGGCTTTATCATCACCGAATTTTTCTCGACGAGCTTTCGCTTTTTTCAATGCTTCTTGGGCATCATCAGCAGAACTTCCAAAGAGCTCGTAATGAATACTATCGTCTGATAAGCCCTCTTGTCTGAAGCCATGTGAGACCTCTGACATCATCGACTCTGGCCCACAAATAAATACATCGTCAGTATTTTTAATATTAATTAATCCTGACTTTTGTAGCTTATAGCCCTTCTTATTATCGATGCGGCCCGCAAGTAAATCAGTGCCTTGGTCTTCCATGCTCATAATGTGTATCAACTGTAAGCGTTCGAGATAGTGATTCTTAAGGAAACTTAACTCTTCTTTGAACATCATCTGTGAAGTTTGACGATTTCCGTACAATAGAGTTACAAAGCTTTTCGGCTCCCTAGATAGAATAGATTTAGTGATCGACAAAATTGGGGTTATGCCACTTCCAACCGCTAAGCACATATAGCGTTTTTGATTATCACTATTTAGCTGGGTAAAAAATGATCCCTGTGGCGGCAGTACGTTTACTTGAGTACCCGGTTTAAAATTATCGTTAGCATAGTTAGAAAAGACACCGCCATCAACACGCTTGATACCGACCTTTAAAGCACCATCATCGACTCCAGAACATATTGAATAAGCTCTACGTACTTCTTTACCATCGATAATAGCACTGAGGGTTAAAAACTGCCCCTGAGTGAATGCAAAGGTTTCTTTAAGTTCAGCTGGCACATTAAAACTAATGCATATAGCGGTTTCGGTTTCGGGTGTTACAGCGCTTATTGTTAAAGGGTAGAAACGGGTATCTGACATAATAAGTCCTGATAATAAATTAGATACATTTGAAAAAATCAAATGGCTCGTAGCAATCATTACATTTGAATAAGGCTTTACACGAAGTTGAACCAAATTCACTGATAATAGTCGTATTTCTAGAGCGGCAATGAGGACAAAGTACATTCTCGGTTGGCGTAACATGTAGAGCACAACCATTGGGCACATCTACTGGAGGTGCAATGCCATATTCACGCAGTTTGTTATTGCCTTCTAGTGTCATGCAATCAGTTGTCCAAGCAGGCGACAACCGGGTCTTAATCTCATAATTAAGTATTTTGTTATCTTCTAGCTGTTTAGCGATATCTTCCTTTATCGCATCAACTGCAGGGCAACCTGAATATGTAGGCGTTATAATGATTTTATATTTACCCTCAACATATTCAATATCTTGCAATATGCCAATATCCCAAATAGACAATACTGGAATTTCTGGGTCGCAGACAGCATCGAGTAATGTCCAAATTTCGACATAATTAGAATGATTTCGTCGCTGAATTTTGTCATGCAACGCCGGCGAGATACTCGGAATTATATTCATAGTTACCAATTTGCACCAGGGTTTGCTCTGTGCACACTTTGCATAATGGTCAGTAACATACTTAGGTGTTCGGTATGAAAACCCTCGCGACCACCACGAACAGCCCACTCAGCATCAGGTATTTCAAGTTCTGCCTCTTTGACTATGGCTTTTATATCACTTAACCAGTTTGCTTTGAGTTCACGCATATCAACAGCGATGCCTAGTTCAATTAACTCAATCTCGAGTTCGTCTGGCTCAAATAGTTCATGTGTATATCCCCACAAATCGTTAAGCGCTTTAGTCATTCTGGTTTTACTTTCTTCAGTACCAATACCTAAGCGTATCGTCCAATCTCGGCTTCTGCGAAGGTGATAGCGCGTCTCCTTAAGAGATTTAGTCGCGATTGCGGCTAACTCAGGATCTTTAGATTTTTTTAATTCTGTAAGATAGTAATTAAAATAAACATCCACAAACAACTGTCTCACAATCGTAAAGGCGAAATCACCACGAGGGAGTTCGTTGATCAAATAATTCTGAAATTCTCTTTCATCACGTAGATACGCAAAATCATCTTCAGTTTTTCCTTCACCAGCAAGTTCTGCAGCGTAGCTATAAAACATTCTTGCGCGCCCTACATAGTCTAGCGCTACGTTGCCAAGTGCAATGTCTTCCTCTAGAAAAGGACCATGACTTGTCCACTCTGAAATACGATGCCCTAGGACAAGGCTATCATCGCCTAAGCGAGTCGCGTATTGTTGAATTTTATCTTTTAGTTCTGCCATCTCAATGCCCATTGGTTACATGTTGTCGATTTCTTTTGGAAGTGGATAATAAGTGGCATGCCTATAAGGCTTGTCGTCTGAAGGATCGAAGAACTCTGGTGCATCATCTTCTTGTGAAGAAGAAATATCACTCGACTTTACCACCCAAATACTTACACCCTCACTACGTCTGGTATAACAGTCGCGTGCATAGTCAACAGCATGTGCGTGATCTTCCGCATGCAGACTGCCTACATGTTTATGATCAAGTCCACGACTTGAACGCACAAAAACTTCAAACAATTCTAAATTTTCTAAACTCATTTGATTATCCTAGGCCGCGCTTGCACGTCGGGCTTTCATTTTTTTGTTATAAGCGTTTTGTGCTTCACGCACCCAACTACCTTCCTCATGCGCTGCGACATGGTGACTTATACGTTGGCGGTTACAATGGCCGTTGCCATTAATAACACTAGTAAATTCTTCCCAATCAATTTCACCATTATCGTAATGTCCGCGCTCTTCATTCCATTTTAAGTCTTTATCTGGGTGTTCAAGGCCTAAATACTCAATCTGTGGAACGGTTTGATCTATAAATTTTTGACGTAAATCGTCGTTAGTTTCACGTTTTATTTTCCACTTCATCGACTGCGCAGAATGTGCAGAGTCAGAATCGTGTGGTCCAAACATCATTAATGAAGGCCAATAAAAACGATTAAGAGAGTCTTGAGCCATCGCTTTTTGCGCAGGTGTCCCTTTAGCCAATTCAATCATTATTTGATAGCCCTGGCGTTGGTGAAAACTTTCTTCCTTACAAATACGGATCATGCTGCGTGCATAAGGACCATAAGAGGTTCTTTGGAGTGATACTTGATTGCAAATCGCAGCACCGTCCACTAACCAACCGATAGCACCTATATCGCCCCATGTTTGAGTTGGGTAATTAAATATTGATGCATATTTAGCTTTGCCGGTTTGTAACGCCTCGATTAACTCGGCGCGAGAAGTACCAAGTGTTTCTGTTGCCGAATAAAGATATAACCCATGGCCTGCTTCATCTTGCACTTTAGCAAGTAATACCGCTTTTCTGCGCAAGCTTGGTGCTCGCGTTATCCAGTTTCCTTCTGGTTGCATACCAATGACTTCAGAATGCCCATGCTGAGATACTTGGCGTACCAAATTGCTGCGATATTTTGCAGGCATCCAATCTTTTGGCTCGATTTTTTGTTCAGCGTCAATCTTTGCTTGAAATGCTTGTTCTAAGTCACTTAATGAACTGTTCATACAAACCTCTTATACTTACTTAAATGTTACACCTTGAACCACACAATCAAATATAATGTATCATAATGACTAAATCAATTAAAATGTTACATTAATTTTCATATTCCATTTAACATGTAACACTTTAGGTAGATGTTTTATTTATACTCTCTCAATGATCATTGCGATGCCTTGACCAACACCAATGCACATAGTGCAAAGCGCATAGCGACCCTTTTTAATCTGAAGTTCATGCACTGCACTCATAACTAAACGTGCGCCACTTGCACCTAAAGGATGACCAAGCGCAATGGCGCCACCGTTTGGATTTACTTGTGCTGCATCGTCATCCAAACCTAAATCTCTTAACACCGCTAGGCCTTGTGAAGCAAAAGCCTCATTCAATTCAATCACATCCATTTGCTCAAGTGTCAAACCTGTTTGCTGTAACACTTTTTTCGTTGCAGGTGCGGGGCCAAAGCCCATAATGTTAGGGGCTAAACCTGCGCATGCCATTCCTACCACTTTTGCCATTGGCGTAAGGCCATATTTAGCAGCAGCACTTTCACTCGCTAACAACAGGCCGACAGCACCATCATTTACACCGGAGGCATTACCTGCAGTAACACTACCGCCTTCCCTAAATGGTGTACCTAGTTTGGCTAAAGCTTCAATTGTAGTTTCACGTAGATGTTCATCACGGTCGAAAATGACGTCATCTTTTTTTCGTTGCTTGATGATAACGGGGACAATTTCTCGATCGAAACGACCACTAGCTTGCGCGTGGGCTGCTTTCTGCTGGCTTCGCAGTGCAAAAGCATCTTGATCTTCGCGGCTAATATTAAAATGCTCTGCTACGTTTTCCGCAGTTTCAGGCATAGAGTCAACACCGTATTCCGCTTTCATCTGCTTGTTTACAAAGCGCCAACCTATGGTGGTGTCAAATATCTCAGCCTTTCTTGAGAATGCAGAATCGGCTTTACCCATAACGAAAGGTGCACGTGACATAGATTCAACGCCACCGGCAATTGCAAGCTCGTTTTGGCCACTAATGATAGCTCTTGCTGCTGTGCCTATGGCATCCATACCTGATCCACACAAACGGTTAATCGTTGTCCCCGGAACAGTCTCAGGCAACCCCGCTAACAAGGCACTCATTCGTGCCACATTTCTATTATCTTCACCAGCTTGATTTGCACAGCCATAATACACATCATCAACGTCTCCCCATGCGACTTGGGGATTACGCTTCATGAGTTCTCTAAGCGGGATAGCGCCAAGATCATCGGCTCGAATTGATGAGAGCGCCCCTCCGTAACGGCCAAATGGTGTTCGAATAGCGTCACAAATATATGCGATTTTCATATTATTTCCTCTGATGATGACTGAAGTACAGCACTACCCAAGCGTGCTGAATTACCTTTAAAAATAGCGATGAGCTTGTCATGCTGATTAACAATTAATGTTTGATATATTCCTGTTCTTCGTCCTTGATATTGCACCGTTGCAGTTGCGGTAAGTACATCTGCTAGCATTGCAGGTCGAAGAAAGTCGATAGTGCAGTTTGCTGCAACTGCCGCTTTATTTTGAGAATTGCAAGCAAAAGCAAAAGCTGAATCGGCTAGGCTAAAAATCATGCCTCCGTGACAAGTTTGGTGGCCGTTAACCATTGTTTCGTTAACCGTCATTGTCACGACAGCACTCCCCTCACCCACTTGTTTAATTTCCATATTTAAGGATTGAGATAACCTATCATTTGCATGCATGTGTTGTGCACAGGCATTAGCGAGTTCTGAAGCTTGCATATTTATTTACCTTTGAATTCAGGTTTACGCTTTTCCATAAACGCAGAGACACCTTCTTGGTAATCCTCTGTTTGACCAAGCATTTGCATCGCCCCCTTTTCTAATTCAAGTTGATGGTGCAAAGGGTTATTAAAAGATTCATTAAGGAGTAGCTTTATTTTTCCAAGACCTAAGGTTGGCTGAGTAGCGAAATGCTGGGCAAGTAAAAGCGCTTCTTCTTGTAATTTATCATCTTCGACCGATTGCCAAATTAATCCCCATTTTTCAGCCTGCTCAGCGCTGATTTTACTGCCAAGTAAGGCAAGTGCTTTCGCTCGAGGTAAGCCAAGGGCGCGAGGTAAATTGAAAGTGCCACCAGAATCTGGCACTAAACCTATTTTACTAAAAGCTTGAATAAAGCTAGCTGACTTAGCTGCTAATACAATATCACAAGCCAAAGCGATACTAGCTCCAGCACCTGCAGCTACTCCATTTACCGCACATATCACAGGCTTTTCTAAGCCCATAATTGCACGAATTAATGGGTTATAATTTTTTTCAACTGACTCGCCAAGGTCAACAGCTTGTGAAGGGTCAGATACTTCACGGTCACTGAGATCTTGACCTGCACAAAAACCACGCCCTGAGCCGGTAATTAGCAAACAGCGTATACTTTCATCTTCACGAGTACGCTTAATCGCGGCTCTAACCTCCTGATGCATAGCTTGGTTAAAACTATTTAATGAATCAGGTCGGTTAAGCGTTAAAGTTGCATAGCCATCTTGCTGGGTAAATTTAATGGTTGAAAATTTCATAAAAGTCCTTAATCTAATTGCCCATTCAGCGACAAGTAATTTATTTAAAAAGGGAAAGTATGCCTATATACGCTATTGAAGATCTTCATCCTGTGGTTGATCCCACTGCATTTGTTCATCCAACCGCTACATTGATAGGCGATGTTATTATTGGTGCTAACTGTTATGTAGGTCCTGGCGCTTCTTTGCGCGGAGACTTTGGCCGAATAGTTATGCACAAGGGCGCTAATATTCAAGATAACTGCGTTGCACATAGCTTCCCTAACCAAGATTGCATCGTTGAAGAAGATGGTCATATTGGTCATGGCGCTGTTTTGCACGGTTGTACTATTGGCCGCAATGCACTTGTCGGTATGAATAGCGTCATCATGGATAAAGCTATCATTGGTGCTGATAGCTTGGTCGCCGCTTGTTCGTTCGTTAAAGGCAATTTCACTTGCCCACCAAGAAGCTTGATAGCCGGTACACCCGCGGCCATCAAGCGCACGTTGAGCGATAAAGAAGTTGAATGGAAAACCAACGGCACGCAGGAATATCAACACTTGTCGACTCGCTGTCATAGCAGCCTTCAAGAAGTCGAAGCCTTGACAACCGTTCAAGACCAACGCCCTCGTTTCATTCAGAGTACTCATTCACCTAAAACTAAAAATTAGCGCTAATCATCATGACGTTCAACAAGCGTCATGATGTCGTATAGTGCAACCATTTCTTCATGTTGATTGTAAATTTCAACATTCCATACCACGACACCCGTTGCCGTTTTATCATCTGGTCGCTTAGCTTTTTTGATTTTACGTTTAGCCGTTAGTTTTACTTGAATAGTATCGCCAATGCCTACAGGTTCAATAAAACGTAGATTCTCTAACCCATAGTTTGCGATGACAGGACCTTTACCTGGGTCAACAAACATACCTGCAGCAGCTGATATTAAAAAATAGCCATGTGCTACGCGCTTACCAAAAAATGAGTCTTCTACAGCGGTTTCATCAAAATGAGCATAAAAATGGTCACCTGATAAACAACCAAAATTAACAATATCGGCTTCAGTAACTGTACGTCGATGAGTGGTTAAGCTTTCACCAATCATAAGTTCATCAAAATATTTTCTAAATGGATGTTTATCAAAAGAAACAGTTTGTGCTCCTTTAACATATTCATTTGTTATCGCCATTAGTGTTGTAGGAGAGCCTTGAATAGCGGTTCGCTGCATATAATGTTTAATAGCACGTAAACCACCTAACTCTTCCCCGCCACCCGCTCGGCCAGGTCCACCATGCACTAATACGGCTAATGGTGAGCCATGACCGGTTGATTCTTTAGCACAGTCTCTATTAAGCACGAGCATACGACCGTGATAAGAAGCAGCATTAAGTACCAGTTGCTTTATTTCATCATTGTCGTAACTTATTACTGACCCCACTAAGCTACCTTTGCCAAGTTTAGCAATGGCAATGGCTTCTTCTAACGAGTTGTAAGGCATAAGAGTAGTAACAGGACCGAAAGCTTCAATTTCATGTGGTGAGTTATCGGTTAGTGGCGTGTTGCATCTTAATAAGGTTGGAGGGTAAAAAGCGTCTGGTTTAGCGCTAATCACTTCAAATTCGGCGTCATTGCCACCAAAAACTAGGTCACAAGTTTTTAAAAGTTTGGCAACTTGTTGACTAACATCTTCGCGTTGATCTGTACCTACGAGCGAACCCATTCGAACTCCTTCTACACTCGGGTCACCTAACGTAACTTTTTCTAACCTTGCAATAAGTGCAGCTTGAACCATATCAATTTTACTTGCCGGCACAATAGTCCGTCTGATGGCAGTACACTTTTGGCCTGCTTTAACGGTCATTTCACGAACAACTTCTTTTATAAATAAGTCAAACTCAGGATCATCTTTTTCTACGCTTTCGCCTAAAATAGAGCAGTTTAATGAATCAGCTTCCATGTTAAACGGAATATTGTTTGCGGCTATATTTGGATGTCCTTTGAGCATTTGTCCCGTTACAGCAGAGCCAGTGAAGGTGACAACGTCTTGCTCATCAAGATGGTCCAATAAATCTCCCGTTCTACCTGATATAAGCTGTAAAGCTCCTTCAGGGAGTAAACCTGAAGCAATAATATCTCGAACCATTGCATAAGTAACATAAGCTGTTGCTGTCGCAGGCTTAACAATAACAGGGACACCTGCGAGTAAACTTGGGGCTATTTTTTCCAGCATGCCCCAACAAGGGAAGTTAAATGCATTTATGTGAACAGATACGCCAGGTTTAGAGGTTAATATGTGTTGACCAACAAAACTACCATGCTTTGATAAGACTTCAATATCGCCTTCAACAATAAAAGTTTCATTGGGCAATTCTCGACGGGCCAAGCTAGAATAACTTAACATGGTGCCTATACCACCCTCGATATCAACCCAGCTGTCAGCTTTAGTGGCTCCTGATTGATGTGATACTTGATAGTATTTAGCTTTATTTTCTAATAAATAAAGTCCTAACGCTTTTAAAGCTTCTGCACGCTCATGTACTGTCATCTCACGTAACTTCTTACCACCAACACGTTTAGCGTATCCAACCACCTCAGAAAAATCCATCCCACTACTATCCACAAGGCTGATAACTTCACCGGTTAATGAACTCTTGACTTCAACAGTGTTTCCTTGACCATCAAACCATTGCCCATATACATAACTGCTCGTTTTCATACATTCCACCTATCAAATAAATTAACTTACAAGAAACATCTTATAAATTTAAACTGTGCTTAAATAATCATTGCAAATATAATACACAAATGGTTATATATATCAATAAAATGAATCATAACAAACAAGTTATTTAAATTAAAACCACAAAAACAAACACTTAATTCAAAAGTAAATGATACACGACAAGGACAAAACAAACATGACCGGAAGTAAAATAGGCCTTCACGCGATTGAGAACGCCAGTAAAGATGAGTTAATTGCACTGCAATTGAAGCGTTTAAAGAAAACCTTAAACCATGTTTATACTCACTCTCCTGTATATAAGCGTAAGTTCG
Organism: Cognaticolwellia beringensis; assembly: GCF_002076895.1. Classification (NCBI taxonomy): domain Bacteria; kingdom Pseudomonadati; phylum Pseudomonadota; class Gammaproteobacteria; order Alteromonadales; family Colwelliaceae; genus Cognaticolwellia; species Cognaticolwellia beringensis. The sequence goes on along the minus strand of NZ_CP020465.1, from coordinate 2,561,030 downwards.
ATGAAGCAGGTGTTCATCCAGATGATTTAGTAGACTTATCAGATCTAAGTAAATTTCCTTTTACAACTAAAGCTGATCTTCGCGATAACTATCCATTTGGCATGTTCTCGCTTCCTAATGAAGATATTGTTCGTTTACATGCATCAAGTGGCACAACCGGTAAACCAACTGTTGTAGGTTATTCTCAAAAAGATATAGACACTTGGGCAGATATCGTTGCCCGCTCAATTTATGCTGCAGGCGGACGACCTAAGGATATTGTGCATATTTCATATGGATATGGTCTATTTACTGGTGGTATGGGCGCACATTATGGTGCCGAACGCTTAGGCTGTACTGTTGTGCCTATGAGTGGCGGACAAACTGCAAAACAAGTGCAACTTATTCAAGATTTTAATCCTGACATCATCATGGTTACGCCTTCTTATATGCTAAACATTGCCGACGAACTCGTCCGTCAAAAAGTAGATATGAGTAAATTAAATCTGCGTACAGGTATTTTCGGAGCAGAGCCATGGACAGAAGCAATGCGTCACCAAATGGAGAGCTCTCTGGGCATCGATGCTGTTGATATCTACGGTTTATCAGAAGTCATGGGACCAGGTGTTGCACAAGAATGTATCGAAACAAAAGATGGTCTCACGATTTGGGAAGACCATTTTTATCCTGAAATTATCGACCCTGTAACAGGCGAAGTATTGGAAGATGGTGAAGAAGGTGAATTAGTATTTACCAGCTTAACAAAAGAAGCGATGCCAGTTATCCGTTATCGTACCCGTGATTTAACTCGACTCCTGCCAGGTACAAGTAGAGTTATGCGCCGAATGGATAAAATTAATGGCCGCAGTGATGACATGATGATCATTCGAGGCGTGAACGTTTTTCCAAGTCAAATTGAAGAGTTGATATGTAAAGTGGATGGTCTTGCACCACATTATCAAATCGAATTAACAAAACAGGGAAATTTAGATAGCGTTACTATTTATGTTGAAAGTACTAAGGCTATTTCACATGAAGTACAACGCGGATTAGAAAAAACATTACTGACACAAATTAAAACTTATGTTGGTATTTCTTCTTCAGTCGTTATTACCCCTCCACACAGCATCGATCGCTCTGAAGGCAAAGCACAACGCGTTCTAGATAATAGAAACAAATAGGATACTTATGCCTCATTCAACTGCAGAAATTTTACAATCATCCAGTTTCCAAGCGTTATTAAGAGCACGCAGGAGAGTGCGAATTACGATGACTTTACTTTTACTTTTAAGTTATTCATTTTTCATTGGTGGCATGGTGCTGTACCAAGATTGGTTTGCATCACCTATTTCTGCAGATAGTTCAATACCCATTGGTATTCCTGCAACAGTTCTAGTGCTTATCACTATGGTGATACTTCAATATGTTTATACCACTGTCAGCGAACGGTATTTAGATGTATTACAGAAGAAAGCAAGAAAGGAGCTATCACTGTGAAATTCTTAATAGCGATTATAACTTTTATATATTCGAATCAAGTTTTAGCGGTAGATGGAGGTATCAACCCAGCCTCTATTACAACATTCGTATTATTTGTGCTATTTACCCTAGGTGTTAGCTACTGGGCTTCAAAGCGAACAACTTCTAGTACAGCATTCTATACCGCAGGCGGGCAGATCACTGCTGGACAAAACGGTACCGCAATAGCTGGCGACTTTATGTCAGCAGCATCGTTTTTAGGTATCACAGGACTCATTTATACCGCGGGTTTTGACGGTCTTATATTAGCTGTTGGCGCATTGGCTGGTTGGCCACTGATGCTATTTATAATCTCTGAACGAGTTAGAAACTTAGGCCGCTTTACTTTCACCGATGTGGTTTCTTACCGACTACAACAACGACCAATTAGAGCTATTGCCACAGTGGGTTCTATCACCGTAATCATCTTTTACCTCGTAGCCCAGTTAGTGGGAGCAGGTAAGTTAATTGAGCTATTGTTTGGACTTTCATACGAAGTAGCTGTGCTGTTTATAGGCATTTTAGTCATGGTATATGTCACAGTAGGTGGCATGTTAGCAACAACATGGGTGCAAATAGTTAAAGCTGTATTGCTCGTACTTGGCGCTACGTTAATGTGTATTCTTTTATTAGTTATATTGAAATTCGACATTAATAGTTTATTTTCCGAAGCCGTAAAGGTACATCCAAGAGGCGATCTAATCGTGCAACCTGGAAGTTTCTTTACCGACCCAATACAAGCAATAACCATCGCGATTACTATGATGTGTGGGCTATTAGGTTTACCACACATTTTAATGCGTATTTTCACTGTTCCTGATATGCAAACGGCCAGAAAGTCAGTTTTATATGCCTCAGGCATCATGGGCTATTTCTATGGCATGATCATTCTTATTGGCTTTGCCGCAATAATACTAGTTTCAACCAATCCAGAGTTTTTTGTTGATGGCCAACTTATTGGCGGCACAAATATGGTTGCTATTCACCTAGCAAAAGTCCTTGGTGGTGATGTACTCATGGGCTTTATGTCTGCGGTCGCCTTCGCTACCATTTTGGCAGTAGTCGCTGGTTTAATTGTTGCAGGCTCTGCAACTGTGGCCCATGACGTTTACGCTGAACTTATTTGTAAGGGTAAGCCAGAGCCAGAGAAAGAATTAAAACTCACTCGAATTGCAGCAGTTTCATTTTGTTTAATTGGCATGGGTGTCAGTATCCTTTTTCAAAAACAAAATGTCGCTTTTATCGCTGTAATGCCTTTGGTAATAGCAGCCTCGGTTAATTTCCCAATTCTTTTGTTAGCAATGTTTTGGCGTGGTTTTACCACCCGAGGGGCCGTCGTGGGTGGCATTGTGGGCTTTATTAGCTCAGTCACATTAATAATTCTTGGCCCTAAAGTATGGGTCAGTATTATCGGTGCTGAATCAGCAATTTTTCCGTACGACTACCCTGCTCTATTCACAATGGTAGCCGCCTTTATAACTATGTTTATCGTTTCTAAACTAGATAAAAGTGCAGCTGCTGAACAAGATCGTTCAAAATTCGATGCGCAACTTATTGCATCTGAATTAGCCACCGATGTAAGCGCAGCAAGTGATCATTAAAATAATAATTGCTGCTACTTTAATTCAATTTTTACAACACTCTAAAAACAGGTAAAGCACATGAAACTCAACAAGCTAACATACGCATGCTTACTTTCGCCCTTATTACTTAACTCATCACTTGCGTTAAGTCAGGAGCAAGAAAAGCCAGAAAAAGACGGAAAACTAGAAGTTATCCAAGTTACCTCACAACACAGAACACAAAGTATTCAAGATGTTCCTATTTCTGTTTCCGCAATTAGTGGCGCAGAATTAGAGAAAGCGGATATTAACGATGCATCTGAAATTGCATTATCTGTACCTGGTTTTTCTTACTCTGAATTTGCTCCAGGGCAAGCATTATTATCTATGCGCGGAATCAATTCGGCTGATGATGGCGCGGGTATTGATAACTCTGTAGGTCTTTTTCTCGACGGCGTATATATTGGTCGAGGCGCGGCAATCAATTTTGATATGTTTGATTTAGAGCGTATTGAAGTATTAAAAGGCCCTCAAGGTACGTTATTTGGCCGTAACTCAATTGGTGGTGTTATTAGCGTTATTACCAAAAAGCCAACTGATGATGTTACCGCAAAATTAAGCGCTACCGTGGGTAATGAAGGTATATTGCGTTATGCCGGTTATATCTCTGGTCCAATTACCGATAATGTATCAGGTAAATTATCTTATACACATCGCCAAAATGACGGTTTTGTAGATAATGTTGTCTTAGGAACAAAACTACAAGATGAAGATACAAACTCTGTACGTGGGCAGTTAGTCTATTATACGGATAATGGTGAGTGGACATTGTCGGCTGACTACATGAAAGATGACCGCGCTGATATGGGTAGATCCCCTATTGCAAATAACGCACCTGTTGTTGATATTGCCGCGGCAAATGGTGTAACAAAAGCACGTCAAAGTGCTTCTCCATACGACGGATATGCCAAACGTGAAGCATCAGGCATCAGCCTTTCAGGTGAGTTCCAGTTTGACTCAGGTAACTTTACAACAATCACAGCTTCAAGAAGCGCAGAGTCTGACTGGGCTATGGCCGCCATTGGTACTGGCCTTGGTGCTATCGGTTTACCTTGGGATGAGTTAGTTGATGAGATTCACGAAGATATTGATAGTTTTTCACAAGAATTTCGCTGGGTTTCAAACATTGGTGATAACTTTAACTACACCGTAGGCGCATTCTACTTCACTGAAGACACCAGTCGTTCAGAAGAGTTTTGGATCACTAAAGCAGGTACTTATGATGGCTTTAAAATACAAGACGTAGGTACACAAGCACGAATAGGTAATGAGTACACATTATCTGACAACGCTGCAACCAGTTATGCCGTTTATGGCCAAGGTAACTTTGAAATTAACGACAAAACAACCGTTACTTTAGGTGCTCGATATACTAAAGACAAAAAAGACTACTTAGCTACTGCGGTAGATTGTGGTGGCGATAGAGCAGGTACAGAGTTTGAAAACTTCTTTGCATGTGATGGCGGCATTGGCGGCAGCGTAAACATTGTTGCAGAGTCATTCACAGTTACACCTGAAGAAACCTGGAGTGACTTCTCTCCAATGGCATCACTACAATATAAACTTGATAGCAGTAGCATGGTATTCGCTACTATCTCTAGGGGTTTTAAAAGTGGTGGGTTTGGTGGCTCTCAAGGTGTTAAAACAGCGGCTTCAGTGTCTGTTGATCCAGAAACAGCAACTAACTTTGAACTAGGCTACAAAGGCGACTTATTGGATGACACCTTACGTTTCAATGCAACTGCCTTCAAAACAGATTACAAAGATTTACAAGTAGTACGTTTCGGTCCAGTTGCTGGCTCTGAATTTGGTGCGTTTATTACCGACAATCTAGGTACAGCTGATATTCAAGGCCTTGAGGTTGACTTCCAGTGGATAGCTACTGATAACTTATCATTCAGCGGTAACTATGCATATTTAGATACTGAAGTTAATGATCTTATTATTGTAACTAACAGTGGTGCAAATGACATTTCTGGCAGACCATTGACAGCCGCTCCAGAAAATTCTTACAGCCTTGTAGCTAACTATTTTCATCCAACGGAAGTGGGTGAGTTTGATGTTCGTCTTCAATATTCCCATGTTGACGAACAAAGCCGCGATTACTTAGATGACCGCGTGATTATTGATGAACATGATTTAATCGATTTAAGAATTGGTTGGGTTTCAAAAGATGAAGATTTAGAAATAGCATTATGGGTGAAAAACCTAGCAGATGAAGACTACATCGCTCATTCCTATGTAATTGGACCTGGAGTTATCGGTGTATGGGGTGCTCCTCGTACTATTGGTGTAACCGCTACTTATCGCGTTTGGTAGTTTATTCTTAAGCAAACTTTAAGAGAGGGGAACCTCTCTTTTCTATTTTTAAGGCCATATTATAATGAAAACACTTGTTTATATCCTATTATTAACCAGTTTACTGACAGCTTGTGCAGACAAGCCAAAAAGCATTAGTAGTAAAGACGTTGACGTAAAAATTCTACGTGATGAATACGGTACACCTCATATTTATGCTGATAGCACACACGATTTATTTTATGGTTATGGATACAGTGTTGCCCAAGATAGACTATTTCAAATGGAAATGGCTAAACGAAGTACTCAAGGTTCTGTAGCTGAAATTTTAGGTGCAGAGTATTTGGAGTTTGATATTAATGCACGAAGACTATATTCACCTTCCTCAATTAAAGCTCAACTAGCAAAAACATCCCCTAAAGATCAAGAGATTTTCGCTGGTTACGCTGCAGGGATGAATGCATGGATAGCAGAAATAAATAAACAACCCAGTACCTTAATGCCCAAACAGTTTAACGACTTTGAGTTCACACCGAGTCAATGGAATTCGTTTGATGTTGTGATGATATTTGTCGGCACCATGGCGAATCGATTTGGGGATTTTAACTCTGAATTAGACAATGCTAAAATTATCAAGGACCTTATTGCCCGTTTTGGTGCTGAAAAAGGCAAAGCGATATTTGATGACTTAAACCCTAGATTTACAAGTGGCACTTCAACATCTATCAGCGAAAATGACTGGGTAGCTCCTGAGCATAGCATAAAAGAATATCAACAATATGCTTCACAATTACCTGACTTTATTTTAGAACAAGGCTTGTCATCAAAACCTATATCTGGGTTTAGTAATTGTTATGTTATTGGTAAAGAAAAAACCAAAGATGCAAATGCTGTACTCGTCAACGGACCACAATTTGGCTGGTTTGATCCTGCCTATACTTATTCGGTTGGTCTGCACGGAGCAGGTTTCGATTTAGTGGGTAACACACCATTTGCTTATCCAGTAATCTTATTTGGACATAATGCTGATATTGGCTGGGGAGCGACATGGGGAGCCGGCGATATTGTTGATATGTATACGCTTGAGCTTAATCCTTCAGACCCTCGCTCTTATTTATACAATGGCGAATTTCAGGCGCTAGAGTCACGCACCGAAAATATAAAAGTGAAAGATGCTCCTACTCATGAACAGGAATTTTTTCGCTCTGTACATGGCCAAGTAGTTGCCTACGATCGTGAAAATTTAGTTGCAGTAAGTAAAAAGCGGACATGGGACGGTAGTGAAGTTAAATCTTTATTAGCGTGGCTATATCAAGCAACAGCCAGTGATTATGACGAATGGATCAATTACGCTGATGACCACTCACTCAGTATTAATTGGTACTATGCCGATAGAGCGGGAAATATTGGTTACTCATTTACGGGTCACTACCCTCAAAGACAAGCCCATCATGACAATCGCTTACCTGCTAACGGTGATGGTTCAATGGATTGGTTAGGCATACAAGACTTTTCTCACAATCCATCGGCAATGAACCCGGAAGCACATTTTATTGCCAACTGGAACAATAAACCAGCACATGGCGTATTAAATCCAGATTTATTTTGGTATTCGTGGTCAAGTGCTGACCGTGTAGATTACCTGCAAGACGCATTAGCGAGTAAAGAAAAGTTCACACCTCAAGAAGCGTGGGACTTGATTCAGCAGAGCTCTTACGGTGATTTAGTCGCTAAATTTATGCTGCCATTAATAAATGAAGCAGTGCAAAAAAACAAAACCCATGAACTTGATAAAATCAATACATGGTTACAAGCTTGGGATCGTGACACGACTGATGAAAACAAAGATGGTTACTATGATCAACCACAGTATTTGTTTATACAAGAATTTAGCAAAAATTTGATCCATCAAGTACTGAATGATGATCTTGGTGACAGTTTTGCTTTTTTTAAAGGTACTGGCTATCCAAGTATCGACAAACCGACTAATTCGGGGATGAACTTATCTAGCGGCTTGAAGGCATCATATGAAGCATTATTGGGTAAAACTAAAGTTGATCTACTCAATGGTGAATCACCACATAGCATTGTTAAGCAAGTGATAGAAAAAACCTATGCACAGTTAACCAAAGAATATGGCTTGGATTTTAACCAATGGCGATTAGCACTTTACCCAAGACCTTTTGACTACAAAAACTTCATGGGTATTCCGCAGAATAATGAAATTATTACTGCAACTTTACCCATAGAGCAGAATCGTGGCACAGAAAACAATATGACAGTATTTCATACTGATCGAATTGAAGGGTTCGAAGTTGCTCCCCCTGGTCAAAGTGGCTTTATAGCCCCTGATGGTACTCCATCACCACATATGTATGATCAACTCGATATGTATCAAAACTTTGGTAAAAAGCGGATGTGGTTTTACAAAGAAGATGTCTTACGACAGGCACAGTCTGTAACGATATTAGAAGTCGTTAAATGATTTTATCTTTATAATAAATTGAAAAGATCATAGTTATTTCAGCTGTGATTGAAAAATCAATAAATTTAACGAGAAAATAATCGCCCTATCTTTGCTTGATGGAAGGATAAAAAATACCCGTTAGTCAATTGCATTGTTCTACGGGTAAAGTTGATGAGGTTATATTGTCAGGCTCGCTTACACTTTAATTTTGGTGGCTAAGCGCGTGATAACCTCTCAACCTTACTAGCAATATGTGATTTGAGGGTAGAATTCATTGTATATAGGCATTGAATGAAAACCTCACCATAGAGTTAGAACAAGTAAATAAATTCACCTAATTATCAGTAACTTATAAAAAACCTGCAACTATTGAGCTTGATACACGTGAAGTAAATGATTATGGAGAAATATTTAGAATCCGAATCTAACGACACCATTAGATCTCCCCCTTACTTCTTTTGAATTTCAGGATGTTTTTATGAAATATCTGCAAACAACACATCTATTAAAAAGCCCTAAACCATATGGTTTAGGGCTTTCAGTGTTTATACATTGCAAGCTTATACAATGCTATGAACAGCTATGTATAAGCTTGCAATTACATCATACTGCCCATACAGATCTTATCTACTTGTTTTTATTGAATTAGTTGCATGGAAAAACAAGTGGCACCCTACTTTATACCCTGCCACCTCGAAACCAAGATAACCGTCTTAATTGTAACAACTTTACTAGTTTATTTAGTGTCAATAACGTTTTATCCGGTTTCTAAGCAGTTCTAGCTAAGAAGTATATTTTTCCAAATAAATAGTCCGTTAATCTCACATTGCTGCCGGTCAAAAAGTTGTCTTGAGATGACCATTCAGTGCGCTTTAGTTTCTTGCACCGTATTCATTCTTCCTAAAAAATGGACATTTAAAACGGCAACAACATGACTTACTACATCGCCTTTACTCTTTTTCTTAAGGTGTCAGTTTGGGCAGTTTAGTTAACTACGGACTTAATTGATTACTATGAAAAATGAATATTATTTTGTTCATAACTTGGTCTTATTTCACCAATAGTTAGTTGAATTCACCATTTATTTTTATTGCTTAAGTTGCGACAGTATTAAATTGTTGAATTTAAATGAGTTATTTGTGGCGCTATTTTTGCTCAGTAATTGAGTCTTGATTTATAAGGGAAGTACAATGTTATTGGATATTCAATCACTTAGCCATAAATACCAGAGTGGAAAAAATACTAAGTTTGCAATCAAATCACTGTCGCTACAAGTTGAGCCGGGGATTTTGGGGTTGTTAGGTCCAAATGGCGCAGGAAAATCTAGCATGATGCGAATTATTGCAACGATTACTAAACCAAGCCAAGGGAATATTTTCTGGCAGGGGCAAGATATTATTAAGTCCCCTCAAATATTGAGGAAAGAGTTGGGTTACTTGCCACAATATTTTGGCGTATATGATCAGTTATCAGGCATCGAGTTTTTGCAATACATCGCGAGCTTAAAAGGATTAGATAAAGCTAAAACAAATCACACAATTGAAGCGTTACTTCATAAACTCAATCTAACGCACGCTTCGAATATGCCATTAAAAGGCTATTCTGGCGGTATGAAACAGCGTATTGGGATTGCACAGGCATTACTTAATGATCCTAAGTTGCTGATTATTGATGAACCCACCGTTGGTCTCGATCCACATGAGCGTGCTAGTTTTCGCCAATTATTATCCGAGTTGGCAGGTGAACGTTGTATTATTTTCTCTACGCATATCGTGGCGGATGTTGAATCAATTGCAGATCGTATTGCGATTATGCACTCGGGGCAATTAATTCAATCAGAGTCCCCCAGTACACTTCTCCATAAAGTCGCCAATAAATGTTGGCAACTAACGGCCAATTTAAGTGAACTTAAACATATTCAGCATGAATTTATTGTAAGCCATAGTGTGCGTAAAGAATCGAAGGTTGAACTAAATATTGTTGCTGACTTCTGCCCTGATGCAAGAGCCATTTCACGAGCACCGTCATTAGAAGATGCTTACCTTTATTTTACCAGCAACCGACAAGCTCAAACTGGCTATGCGAGGGCAAGTTAATGAATCAAGTATGGCAATGCATTACTGCTGATTTCAAACAACGAACCCGCCAACAAAGTTTTGTAGTAACACTTCTGGCGATGTCGGTACTAACATTACTTTTTTTCCCTTCCCCTGATGCCCATTATCAAACACTAGTGATTAATGGTTATCGCGGTATCTACAATAGCGCTTGGCTTGGTATATGCCTAGCGATGTTGAACGTGTTGTTTTTACCTATTATCTGTTTTTATTTGGTCAAAAATGCGCTTGAATTAGACCGACAATCAATGACGGCAGAACTCATCGCAGCTACGCCTATTAGTAAATTGTCTTTCTTGTTAGCTAAATGGTGCACGAGTGTATTGATTTTGGTTTCTATTGTGCTGGTTATGCTATTGAGTAGTATTGTGATTCAGCTTTATTATGGTGAAAGTTATCAAATAGATCTTTGGGCTTTAGCATGGCCACAGGTCGTTTTAGTATTGCCAATGCTATTAGCTATTGCTGCTATCGCGATAATGTTTGAGTCTATTAAGTGGCTTAGAGGCGGATTAGGCAACGTCGTTTACTTTTTCTTATGGATTGGTTCCATTGTTCAAACCATTGAAAGCGTTTCTGGCATCGGCGCATTACTCGACCATATAGAGGGAGAAGTTGCTGAGCGCTTTCCATTACAGCAAGGCGATACGAATATAGGGGTAAGTATTAGTAATGAAGCAAATGAAATAAACACTTTTGTTTGGCAAGGAATAGAGCCGACAATAACCAGCCTATGGGGTGCCCTGCCTTTACTTTTTATTTGTCTTAGTTGTTTAGCATTAGCGTTTATATTTTTTGACCGTTTTAGCAAAAATTCAATACCTGAAAATAAACCGTCTTCATGGTTGAGTTTCACCTTACAAACTCGAGTGGGGGGCCTACTTGATACTTTTTTTATTGCATTAACCAAGCACTTTGCCTTTACTCGCTTATTACGATTAGAGTTAAAATTAATACTCAAAGGTCACTCAATGTATTGGTTTATTGGTTTGTTGGTGTTAAATATCATTCAGTTGTTTATCAGTCAAAAATTGCTTATTAGCCTTGTTTTACCTATTTCGTGGTTATGGTGTGTTTTGGTGATTTCTCAACTAGGGCAATTAGAAAAACAATCTAATACGCTAGAGTTGGTCACCTACAGTAAACAATCATCTATTTTACAAAGCTTGGCCTGCTATTGTGCGGCATGGATATTAGTAGCCTTAGTAAGTATGGGAGGCGTCATCCGTTTTGCTGGAAGTGCTGAATGGTTATTACTCATCCAATTGATTATCGCCATTTCATTTACAGTCTCACTTGCCTATTTTTGTGGTACGTTTACTGGAACAAAACGGATGTTTGAAGTGCTTTATCCTGCACTTTGGTACATAGGACCCATTCAAACAGCACTATATGTCGATTTTTTTGGTGTTAATAGCCAAGCAAGTTGGCAGGCAGGCGTTCCTTATTATTTTGTAGTTATTTCAATAAGCTTACTAATGTTAACGATTAGTACTAAAAGCATTCATTAATCTATGTATATAGTAGGGTTAGTTGTAGATCTCTTTGCTTGTAGTAGATACATTGAATTGTTTGATGAATTAACTTTTCTTTACGCGATAAGCGAGAATTTTTCATGTAACGACTAATGTAGGATAAGTCAATAACAGCCCCTTATAGGAAATTTACGAACGGCGGGAATAAGCTGTGAAGCATGTAATAGGTTTGACTGGAAGATAGCTTTCGCTTTGTTCACAATTAATACATATCAAAACTGTTATTATATATTCATAAATAGCTAATAACAAAGCCCGAACATTGCTATTCGGGCTTTCGTTTAAATGAATTGAACTGTAGGCTTTAGAGTTAAGACTCTATTGCATCATACTGCCCATACAGAGCTTATCTACTTGTTTTTATTAAAATAGTATAATGGGAAGTATTACTGAAACTCCACTATATACCCTTAACTTTCAAGCACTTAAAATAACCGTTAGAATTCCAACAAAATAATAAAATTTAGGAGCGTTTTATATTGAAATTGATGCCAGCTTTCCCTTATCTAATTGACTTACATCACTTATATATCAGTCACTCTTCAATAAAACAGCTTTTCCATTGCCGGAATATTCAGTTACTCTTATCAGAAGTACTCGTTAAGCTCTATAAGTTAACGAGTGCGCCTAATTAGTGATTTTCAATGTGAACTATCTTGCTTACGAAACTCACTTGGGGTTTGCCCTGTTTCTTGTTTAAAGGCTTTATAAAAAGAAGATCTCGCGTTAAATCCAACTTCAAGTGCGATGGTAAGTACTGAGTCTTTATTAGCTAATATTTTCGGCTTCGCTGCTTCAATGCGCCACTTATTGATGAAATCAAAAAAGTTTGTGCATAGCGTTTCATTCAGTGTTTGTGAGATATAATTAGGCGAGATAGCTAAATGGTTAGCGAGTTTTTGCAGTGACAGATTTGAATCTAAATATAACGTCTCTTTGCTCATAATGTTATTAATTTTATCTGCAATACGATTGGATTGCTCATTATCTAGCGCTGAACGTTGATACTTCATTGGAGGACTTCTGACAGTAACGTCCTCATTCTTTGGAGCTTCTGTATTTTGAGCAGCAATATCGACGCTTTCACTTTCACTATAGTCAGTAAAAACTGGTTTTTGCTGCAAGCCAAAGTGAGCCAAGCTCCATACCAACAGCAGTGACAGCAAACTATCAGTTCTTATATTAAATAAGAAATTATCAAATAGGTTTGAAGAAAACACCGTAACCAAAGAAAACAACCAAGTACTAATAGCAATGAATAGTAGCCAGTTCATCCAGTTAAGTGATTTATCGTCATGATTAGAGAACACATTTTTCAACTGTTTTCGATAATCAACCAAACGGTAAATAATACGAAAAGCGATATATACACATTGACCAAGCCAGAGCATCATCATAACCAATAAACCTATAGCGGTGACGATAGCTAAAGGGGCAACCACATCAATATCGTTAATAAATATATCTGTATACATGTCTTTTGGTAAAAACATGATCATTACACCAACAATAAGAGCAGGCCAGAACAAAACAAAATGGAGGGTTTGCTTTTTGTTTAGCTTCCAAGGTTTTTCAGCGGTGATCCCTTCAATATAAAACCATAAGCAGGGACACAACAAAAAAAGAGTAGGAAAAACTATCGCACTATACAGTTGACTCAAGTCAGGAAATTGAGCATTAACAATTGGCACCAGTGCAATAGTGCTATTGGCAAGTAAGAATATTGCTAAAGGTAAAAAAATTACAGACTTCATTGCTCGGCTCAGAAGAATAGGAACGCTTAATAATATCTGTCCTAGCATAACCATGCTGATAATCATTACGACAGGGTCTGTCAAATTTAATACCTTTTTACACACTTGAATATTTAAGCGTTTAATTCTACCTCATTATCTACAAATACACCTAAAAAAGTGTCCGCGCTTCTAGTCTCGGACGACATAAGCTCTTATAAAACCTATTATTTAATCAATCAAGGACAAGTTGCAATAACGCCGCTTAGTTATCTTGTCATTGAGGAAGTATTAATAAAAACCTTGGTATTGTCCTTCACTAATACTTTTAACTAACACTTTTGCCTGTTCGACAGTGCCATAACATATTGAGAAATGGAGTTACAAATGAGTTCTATAAATAGTACAGAAACAGTTTTTGAAGACTTTCAAATAAACGTCAAATTGAAAATTTCGGCGCTTTGGATAGCGGTTATGTTTTGTTATGTCTATGGCGACTATATACAGATTTATGTACCTGGCATATTAGCAAAAGCGATGGAAGTTAAGGCGACAACTGAAACACAATTACAGTTTTTTGCCGTGGCTTTATTGATGGCAATACCCAGTGTGATGATATTTTTTACCTTAGTGGTTAAGCCTAAAATCAATCGTTGGCTGAATATAATACTGAGCACGCTTTATATCATTATGCTTATTGCAACTAATTTGACAGAAACTTGGGTGTTTTACCTATTTTTAACCGCAATAGAGGTTTTAATTTCAGTAGCGATTGTTTGGTATGCATGGAACTGGCCGACAATTGAAGCTTGCACAACCACTGAATTATAACACGACTAATAGGCCAAGCTACCACAGCTAATTAGCTTGCTGATGCTGTTAGCTTAAACATAAAATCAAAAATTTTAAACAGCTGATAAAAAACTCAGTTAATCCAACCTGTAATAACTGCTATCTAACTAACTTCGAAAGTGAATATTAATTTATTGCCAATAAAAAAGCCCGAATATTGCTATTCGGGCTTTTTTAATGTTGAGCTATAAACAGCAATGCTATTTATGCGCCGAGTAAATTTTCACTAACAAGGCGTTTAGAGCGACGCATAGTATTTTCTATACGAGCGAATAAACAACGACGTTAGCGGCAATTTAATCAAGCATAAATTACATCAAAGTACCCAGAATCCTTATGTATCGCTGTGTCCCTTACCATTAGAGGGATGTAAGCAACAAAACGTGACACATTCCGTACCACAAATCACATAAGGATAAATAATGAGCATTAATAACCAGTACCTCAAAAAACATCACGACACATGGGTTTACAACAGAAGAGTACCAAAAGCATTACAAAGTAGTTATCAAGGTAAATCTCACATAACAAAAAGCTTAGGTACATGTTCTATTAGGCAAGCGAGATTACATCGAGATAAAATAAATGGTGAGATTGCGGGTCTACTTCAGCGTACTTATAGCTCTGAACGTATTGAGTTCAAGATCTATTTAGAAGAGTTACGCCCATATGCAGGCGCATTAAAAGATAAAGAATGCTCACTAGACTATGATGACGTTTTACCTCGTAACCCTATAGCCAAGGCTGCATATAGACAAGAGGTGTATGGCAATGTAGACCACCAGTTTACTATCACAATTAAAGAAAGCCTTAATAGTTTGTTATCTCATAAAGCAAATATGAGTCATGACACAAGCTCAAAAATAAAGAACAGTCTAAATAGATTTCTAATTTACTTATCAATTGACGATATACCTTTAAAGGAATTAAACAAACGACAGGTTGTCGAATACATTCAACATCTAGGCTGTGAGTTCGCTCATGGAACGATTGTGGCTCACCTTTCACGGTTAAGATCTATTTGGACTCATGCTTATCAAATGGGAGAAATCATGATTAAAACGAGTCCTTTTTGTGATCATGACTTAAGTCAATACAGAGGTCAGGGGTCTAAGCCTAAACAGCTATTTAGCAAGACACAGTTGCAACATATCCTTAACGAATGTCCTGCTTCTGTTAGAGACTTAGCTAGACTTGGATTATTTACTGGAGCTAGATTAAGCGAGCTTTGCACAGCTGATGTAGAAATTATTGAAGATATAAAGTGCTTAGTTATCCGCAAAGGGAAAACAGAAAGTGCAGTACGTATTATACCAGTTCCACCTCAGGTTGATGACATTCAATTACCACTTAACTTAGATACTAAAGCTGCAGGAAGAGTATTTTCTAGATTTAAAGTTTCTGAAATTACGGAGGATTCAACACGCTCTTTTCATTCATTAAGAAATCACTTTATCACAGCTAGCGAGAGAGCTTCGCTTAATGAGTTTGATGTGGCTCACGTAGTAGGACATAAAACTGGAACCACAATGAGCTTTGGTCATTATGCTAGACATGATGTAAAACGTTTAGCTAAAACTGTTAACAAAACAGCAGACCAGATAGAAATAGAATGGCTTCTTTAATTATTCATTTATAAACTGTAATAATTAATTTTCACCTTGAATTCATTCAGTGTGATCACTGGCATTTGAAGAAACCAAATAAAAGCGATAAAAAACCCAATGCTGTAATAAATCATTACATAGCCATTGGGTATTTTATCGTTTTCTGGGGTTACGAATAATTAATGCAATTCGTCATAACCTATTTATTTAAAAGTCTCCAAGATACTCTAATAGAAGCCTTTTCTGTGAGGAGGACAGGCCGTCAGCAAATTTCATTAAATCATGATCTGTTATGTTACTTTTTAATCCCATTACAGCCATTGACTCGTTTGAGCTAGTTTGGTCATTAGAAGTTTCTGACTGAGTCATTTGGGACATTGGCTCTTTTGACTCACTTGAGGTTTCTGACTGTCCAGTTTTGCTCATTGGGCTTTTCTGGACACTTTGGTCATTAGAAGTTCCTGACTGTCCAGAAAAGGACATTGGCTCTTTTTGGACACTTGAGGTTTCTAAGTGGCTCATTTGGGACATTGGCTCATTTGAGCCACCTGAGGTTTCATCTGACTGAGTCATTTGAACCATTGGGTCATTTGACTCACTTGAGGTTTCTAAGTGGCTCATTTGGGAAATTGGCTCATTTGAGCCACCTGCGTCAGCCCACGGATCTTCTACAGGTGTCACTGAAGTCATATGAGTGAATACTGTAGGTGTTTCTTCACCATCATCAGATTCATCATTGTCGGATTCAACATGGTGCATCTCTACAGAGTCAGCCCCTTTCTGTAGCTCCTTCGATATACGTGCCACTGTTGACTGAGTACAGCCAGTACAACCTGCAATGTCACGCTGTGACTTACCCTCTTCTAACATACGCTGAATATCAAGATCACGCTGACCTTCAAGGTTTCTGCGTATCTGTGCGGTCTCTCTAGAGTAATGGCTTGTACTGCACCTAACAGCAGCCATAATAGCGTCTTTGTTAAGCTTGTATGGATTGTGCATAAACATCATAGGCTCAACTTCAAGTATTGCTTTAATAGCATTACCAATGTCACCATTCTTACGTTTCATGCCGTGAGTCGAGTTAACACCTGCAGCAGCTATGATAGCTTCAGTCATTGTCGCAAAGGTTGTTATACGTACTTCGACCTGAGTAAGGTCAAGGTGTGCCACTGAAGGTGCATCTGGTAATGCTTGGTATTCGTCTGAAGCCAACCACTCAACAGCATGTAAACGATGGAACCCATCAATAGGTACTAATACATCACCACCGTTGATACGACCTACCCAAGGTAACTCAGTGAATTCACCTGTATCAATATATGAGTACGCTAGGTCTTCAATGTGTAGTTGTGACTCTTTAGTTTCACGTAATTGAGTTGGTGCTTGTAGGTTAATTGTGTTTAATAGAACTTTAGTCATTTTGTTATTTATCCTTTAGTTATAGTTTCTAATGGTAAGGGAGATAAACAAAGTGACTTAACGATACTGCTATGATGATTATTCTCTTGAGTATTACTATCAGTGAGATTACATTAAGGAAGCCCTTAAAGATTCATAAGGCAGATTAGTTATAATACAAGCACTGCTACCATAGAGTTACTTAACGATACCTAATGTTTACCTTTAGGAATATCATTTATTTCTTATGGTCAGGGAGTATTAATAATGAGTTTCTATTGGTTAAGAATAGTTTAATAAGCATATTTTACAGGTTTTGATAGTTTAGATTTACTTTTCTTTCTCTTCACTTTTTCTACTGACGTTTAATATAGTAGACCTAGAAACCCCATATTCCTTACTTAATAATACTTTGCTGATCCCTTGCGTTAGCTTATTACGTACCTCGTTTATTTGAACTTTAGTTAACTTAGGCTTACGCCCACCAAAGTTACCAGAGGCATTCTTACCTTCAGTGGTACGGGAGACAATAAAGTTTCTTTCCATCTCTGCAAACATCCCTAGGAGTTGAACCATAGCCTTGCTCATTGGATCATCTCTGGTGGTATCAATTCCCTGATCTATCGCAACCAAGGTTACACCTTTAGTTTTTAGCCTATCAAGCGTACTTAAAACTTGTGATAGAGAACGACCTAGTCTATCCATCTTAGTAACCACTACAACATCACCAGAACGTACATAATCAATTAAATCTTCTAGAGCTTGCTTGTTAGTGTCAGCTTTCCCTGAGTGCTTACCCTGAAATACTTTAGAGCATCCATAAGCGTCTAAGGCAGCTAACTGTGAAGTAAGGTCTTGTTGTTGGGTAGATACCCTTGCGAATCCAATTGATGCCATAAGTAACTCTCTATACTGCTTAGTGGTGTCATTAACTTATGAGATTGTGACATGCAGAGACTAGAGTGTCAAAAACATTGATCTTTTGGTTTGTAACACTGTTAATTTATATGCCTAAGTTTCTGACAGTAGGTACTGACTTAATTAGGCTTCTCTTGTTTTTAAGGTCTTTAGGTTAAATATAATAGTTAATTAGATGCTCGAGGTGTTGTTTGCTCACATATTCAGGAAAATGAGAGAATCGCGCACCTTTATCTGCTTAATTTTGTTTTGATATTATAAAAAACTTAGTGATAGTAATATCTTAGGTAATTTGTTAAAACTACATAAATAAGAATTAGTCGATAGTATAAATTGTTATGCTTACCTATAAGGAGTTTCTATTGAAGGTCTTAATACTCACGATCCTAATATGTTGTTTTACGTTGGGATGCTCATCAAGTCTAAGTAATTCTGCTTTAAAAGTTCAGTCAGCTGATGAATCAATGATCATGGGCTGTGTCTTTTTAGGTGATGTTCATGGCTCATCTGGATGGGGTGGGCTCGCATCAAGCCAAGGAATGCAAAACTCCAAAAATGAAGCTTTAGAAAAGGCATCTGATTTGGGTGCGACTCATATTGTTTGGTCAAATATATCTGGAGGTTATTCACCCTCAGCGTTTGGTAAAGCATACAAATGTAAGTAAGCATACAGGAGATTAAGGTTGCCACCACCTGCTTCTGGCACAAAGCAGTATTCTATAGGCTGCTTTTTAGTTTAAATATTAAATCAGCAAAGTTGAAATGATTGACCTAATATTCATTAAGCTTTTTAAAAAGTGTCCAGAATGGGAAGCTTAAATAGGATTAAAAATAAAAATTGAACATTTGAAAAGTACGGTTTTTATATAAATCATGGAACGATGCAATCGCTGTGACAATACAGACCCCTAATACCTCCCCCCTTCTATTAAGATAGGTAAGGAGGATAATGACATCATAAAAATCAAAGTGACTTACAGAGCTTATTAAGAGCCTTTACAGGTAATGACATTCCATAGTTCTTCATTGATAATCTCTGTTGTAGCACCGTTTAATCGATTACTTAATACTGCTTCTATCTTCCTACCGTAACTCGCAAACTTCCAATCCCTACTTGCTACAGAACCCAGTATTAAAACATCAGTTGTTTGAGTTACTCGAGGAGATACAATCGCTCCAAACTTTGTTGCAATCTCTTGTTGTTTCTTACGAGAACCACTTATAAAAGTACCTGTAAAACAAATGTGTAGACCATCCAGTTTCAAATTGTTTTTACAGATTGTTGAAAAGTCTGCTGACATACCATATGCAAGACCAGTATCTAAAAAGGATTGACCTGATACTGCCTTTACGAGACTCATAAGGGCTTGTCTTTCACTTTCTTCAATTACACCATCTTCTAATACATCATCCAGTCTAGCTTTCAAAGTATTAGCAGGCCACTCACCTACAAAATTAGCACCTTGAGAAAGGTGATCTCTTAACTTATATATCTCGTCATCATTTAATACATCATCAGCACTGATACCACTAAGAAAACCAAGAAGATAATTAACAGATTCTTTTGTTGGGACATCATCTTTAGAGCAACACTCAATTATGTCGCTCAGCATTTGCTGCATATCCTTTTGTTCAGCAGAAGTTATAACACCATCTTCAAGAATATCTTCGACTTGCTCCTTTATATCTATAAAATCACCATCATTAAAGTCAAACGTTTCGTTGGTACACCAAGACTTTAAGTAAATTATTTCGATATCATTTAATGCGACATCAGCCAATATGCCGTCAATAATACCTTTGAGCGTTAGGACAGCCTTCGTTTTATTTCTTTTGTAATTGAATGCGGTTATGAGAGGTTGACCATGTTTATCGAGTTGGGGTTTGGTTCGTTGCGTCATAGCGATGTATATCTCCTTGAAATTCAGAGTAATATCATACTAATTTTAGTTTGTTTGTCTAGAGCAACGATACATAACTTAAATTAAAAGTCAGCATTATTGAGCTTATCTAAGTGTAAAGCTTCTGATCGCAAAAAGGGATTATAGTGAAAGGTATTACTTGATAGGTTTTAATTGATGAAGTATCTTGCTGTGAACGTGATACATAAGTGAGACTAACCGTGATACAAGACGTACCACAGTTAGTCTACAAAGGCATGTAAGTCGTTGATTTATAACGAGCCTACAAAAGGGGCAAAACTTACATCATACCGCCCATTCCACCCATACCGCCCATGCCGCCCATATCAGGCATGCCGCCAGCATCTTTAGATGGTGCATCGGTGATCATGGCTTCTGTTGTTAGCATTAAGCCAGCAATTGAGGCCGCAAACTGTAATGCACTACGCGTTACTTTAGTTGGGTCAAGAATACCCATTTCTAACATATCGCCGTAAGTGCTATTACTAGCATTGTAACCGTAGTTACCTGTGCCGCCTGTGCGTACTTGGTTTAATACTACTGAGGCTTCGTCACCTGAGTTAGTTGCGATTTGACGTAAAGGAGCAGACATTGCACGGATAGCTACGTTAATACCGTGTGTTTGGTCTTCGTTAATACCTTCTAAGTCTTTAATCGCGTCTGCTGCACGTACTAATGCAACACCACCACCGGCAACAACACCTTCTTCAACCGCAGCACGAGTTGCATGTAATGCATCTTCAACGCGCGCTTTTTTCTCTTTCATTTCCATTTCTGTTGCTGCGCCAATTTTGATAACCGCAACACCGCCAGCTAATTTAGCTAAACGTTCTTGTAATTTTTCTTTGTCGTAATCTGAAGAAGAATCTTCAATTTGAGCGCGAATTTGTGCAACACGTGCTTGAATTTCAGCTTCTTCACCAATACCATCAATAATAGTTGTATTGTCTTTAGAGATAACTACACGCTTAGCTTGACCTAGGTCTTCTAATGTTGCTTTTTCAAGCTCCATACCGATTTCTTCAGAAATTACGGTCGCTTTCGTTAATGTTGCGATGTCTTGTAACATTGCTTTACGACGGTCGCCGAAACCTGGTGCTTTAACAGCAGCAACTTTCACGATACCACGCATGTTGTTAACTACTAATGTAGCAAGTGCTTCGCCTTCAACATCTTCAGCAATAATGAGTAGTGGCTTACCCGCTTTAGCAACACCTTCAAGTGTCGTTAACAATTCACGGATATTAGATACTTTTTTATCAACTAATAAGATGAAAGGGTTTTCTAATTCAACACTACCGCTTTCTTGGTTGTTGATGAAGTACGGAGAAAGGTAACCACGGTCGAACTGCATACCTTCAACAACGTCTAACTCATCAGTAAGAGCTTGACCTTCTTCAACAGTAATAACACCTTCAGTGCCTACTTTGTCCATTGCGGTTGCAATGATTTTACCCACAGTTTCATCTGAGTTAGCAGAAATAGTACCTACTTGCTCAATGGCTTTGGTGTCGCTACATTCTTGTGATAAACCTTTAAGTGCTTCAACAGCAGCGATAACCGCTTTGTCGATACCACGTTTAAGATCCATTGGGTTCATGCCTGCAGCAATTGATTTTAAACCTTCGTTTACAATCGCTTGTGCTAAAACAGTTGCCGTAGTTGTACCGTCACCGGCTTCGTCATTGGCTTTAGAAGCAACTTCTTTAACCATTTGTGCGCCCATGTTTTCGAATTTATCTTCTAATTCGATTTCTTTCGCGACTGATACACCATCTTTAGTGATCGTTGGGCCGCCAAATGATTTGTCTAAAACTACGTTACGACCTTTCGGGCCTAATGTAACTTTTACTGCGTCTGCAAGTATGTTGACACCTTTAAGCATTTTTGCGCGGGCGTCGTTACCAAATAATACGTCTTTTGCTGCCATTTTCATGGTTCCTTATATTCTGTTTTGTACCAAAGTTAATCAGTACAATAAAATGAGTGGAAAATTATTAATTATTCAACGATGGCTAAAATGTCAGACTCTGACAAAATTAGTACTTCTTCACCGTCAATTTTTTCAGTTTTCATACCGTAACCTTCACTGAAGATTATTTGGTCGCCAACTTTTACATCTAGTGGACGCACGTCACCGTTTTCTAGCATTCTACCTTTACCTACAGCAACAACTTCACCGCGTGTCGATTTTTCAGCAGCACTACCTGTTAATACAATACCACCAGCAGACTTTGACTCTACTTCTTTGCGTTTGATGATCACACGATCGTGTAATGGACGAATACTCATTTTGTTCTCCTGAGATGTTGAATTTAATAAAAAATTAAGAATTTAAATTTTTTTGTTATTAATTAGTAAAAGTAAGATGGGGATTAAATAAAACTTCACAAGCCCACCGGGTTATTTTTTTAATCTTTGCGTTCAAATTCACCGTCTAAAGTTTTACCTTTTTTTGGCGGTTGAATATGTGCTTGAAACGGTTCATCTTGCGGGTTGGAAACGTCTTCATGTTCATAAACATTGCCTTGGCCATTAAACTGAAAACTTTGTTGGCTTGCACTGTTGGTTGTTATGTGTGATTTAACACTACCAGCAATTGCTTGACGCACCGCAGGGATTAATAAACTCAAACCAAGAAAGTCAGTTACAAAGCCAGGTGTAACTAGCATTACACCGGCAACTAATAACATTAAACCGGTGACAATTTCATCTGAGGGCATTTGCCCCTGGGCCATTTTTGTTTGTACCGAATTTAAGGTGGCAATACCTTGTTGACGAACATATTTCGCCCCTAACCATGCAGTTAAAATAACAATAGCAATGGTTGGCCAAACACCTAACACGGCTCCAACCTGCATCAAAACAGTGATTTCAATAATGGGAATAATAATAAAAAATACAAATAACAAGCGAAACATGACCGCTCCTAAAAATCTTTAATGAAACTAATATGGGGATTAACGGGTCTTTTTCAAGCAAGCTAGCTTTTTAGGTATTTTCAATCAGTAAACTTCAATTATACTGACGCCTTACTCAATGAAAAATATTAGCGTAAACTAGCAATATATTATTGTTCACCCATGCAGCATTCCTGTAGTAGTCACTTTGAACATCCAGCAAGGTGACCATCATTGTTTAAACTGGATCTACGAGTCTTTAAAATAACGGTTATGAAAAAAGTTGTTACTGTTTTTTGGTTAATGCTGACCTGCTTAACTTTTGCTATATCGCCCTTGTCGAATGCTCAAGAATCAATTTTTAGCTCTCCTTCATCACTCTTTAGTAATGACAACGAGTTTTTAAAAGTTGATGATGCTTTTATTTTTGATTTTCACCAACAAAAAAACAAACTACAAGTAAGCTTTAATATTGCTGATGGTTATTATTTATATCGTCACCAATTTAAATTTACCACCAACAATGCCACGATAAGTCCTGTTGAATTACCTGAGGGCGAACATCACGAAGATGAATTTTTTGGTGTTCAGCAAATATTTACCGGCCAATTAGCCTTCACTATCGATATTACTCAAGCGAATAGTGATGCAAACATTACTATTCGCTATCAAGGCTGTGCTTACAAAGGCTTGTGTTATCCGCCAACAAAGAAAACGCTTGATTTAAGTAAAGTCAATTTAGATGCTGGTGCTGAAAATAATGCCGATAGTATCCTGTCTGCGCTAGGTGGCAACAATATTGATGCAGCTAATGACGAAAAAAGTACCCCTGTAACAAGTGCTAATACGACCAACTCAAGTGCAAACAGTAGCGAGCAACATCAACTAGCAGACATGCTAAAAAGTGATAGTGTTTGGTTAACGCTAGTGGCATTTTTCATTGGTGGTTTGTTGTTATCTTTTACCCCGTGTGTTTTCCCTATGTATCCAATTTTAACCGGAATTATTGTTGGCCAAGGTGAAAAACTATCAACTAAACGAGCATTCGCCCTATCTTTTGCTTATGTGCAAGGTATGGCCGTGACCTACACTTTACTCGGAATTGTGGTAGCGATTGCAGGCGCGCAATTTCAAGCGATGTTCCAACACCCCCTCGTACTTATCGCCTTAAGTACTCTATTCATCTTTTTAGCACTTTCTATGTTTGGACTATTTAATTTGGCTCTACCTAGCAGCTGGCAGAACAAGTTAAATCAGGTGAGTAGTAATCAAAAAGGCGGCTCTTATTTCGGTGTTTTAGTGATGGGGGCTATTTCGGGTTTAGTGGCTTCTCCTTGCACTACTGCGCCATTGACTGGTGCGCTGTTATACATTTCGCAATCTGGTGACATATTACTTGGCGCATCTGCACTTTATGCGCTGAGCTTAGGTATGGGCTTACCCTTACTTATACTGGGTAGCTCGGGTGGTAAGTTATTACCTAAAGCGGGTAATTGGATGAACGTGATTAAAAATATTTTTGGCTTATTATTATTGGCCGTCCCAATATTCTTACTCGAACGTTTTTTACCTGCGATAGTTATCGACGTGCTTTGGATAGGTCTTATTTTGGCGACCGCTGGTTACTTTTATACAGTTAACCACGACTCAGCAAAAACCTTTTGGTTTGGCTTGCGTAGTATTTTAATCTTTTTAGTTTTCTTTATCGGTGCAAACAAGGCATATCAGCTCGTTTATCCGTCTACTAACGCTTCTGTATCACAACAAAGCGAACTACTTGGTTTTGAGCATGTGAAGAACTTAACCGAGATGAATCAAGCTATAGCCAAAGCCAATGCGCAAGGTAAAACCGTAATGGTAGATCTTTATGCTGATTGGTGCGTCGCTTGTAAAGAGTTTGAAGAGTACACTTTTTTTGAAGCCAATGTTCAACAGGCACTTGCGGGTTCTGTTTTACTACAAATAGATTTGACCGATACCGGCTCTAAAGACAGTATTGAGTTAATGTCTACGTTTGACATTTTCGGTTTACCGTCGATTTTATTCTTTGATTTAGAAGGTAATGAATTACCTCAACGCAGAGTTACTGGTTTTATGGCGGCGGATGAATTTACAGCTCATGTGGATAAAACCTTTCTGCCATAAAAACCTCGACTGAGTAATTTGATCATTGTTATTACAACAAAAAAGCGCCACAGGCGCTTTTTTTTTAAAAGAAATTATCATCGGTGACTAAGCTAATTAATAATAGTGTTTGAATTTGCAAACACCTTCCAGTTTCCATCAACAATTTCTCGACCAATAAAATCAAATAGTCCAGCTTCAGGAATGGGTTTTGAGAAATAATAGCCTTGAATCAAGTCACAGTCATTTTCAGTCAACGTGCGTAACTGGGCTTTAGTTTCAACACCTTCAGCAATAACAGTCAGTCCTAAGTTTTTCACCATCGCAATCGTGGACATAATTATTTGAAAATCAGCATGGTTTTCTAACATCCCCACAACAAAACTCTTATCAATTTTAATCACGTCAACTGGCATTCGCTTTAAATAAGCTAAAGAAGAGTAGCCGGTACCAAAATCATCAATAGCAAAACTAAAGCCTAATAAACGCAGCGCGTCCATTGTGACTATGGCTTTATCAATATCTTTAACTAACGTGTGTTCAGTTAACTCAAGTTCAAAGTTTTCAGCAGCTAGGTCAAATTCTTTCAGTAACGCTTCTAAATAACTCTGCAGGTTAACATCAGTAAACTGTGCGGCTGATAAATTAATCGCGATTATTACATCGCTCAAACCAATGTCTCGCATACCCTTGTATAGCTCAAAGCAGCGTCGAATAACCCAATAGCCGAGAGATATCATATGTTCAGAGTTTTCTAACAAAGGAATAAAGTCATCTGGCGAGACCATGCCACGCTCAGGATGTTGCCAGCGCAATAAAGCCTCAAAACCATGCACTTTATTGGTTTTTGCTACCAATTGAGGTTGCAAACTTAAACTAAACTGCCCTTTAGCAAGCGCTTGCTTAACCTCCCCTTCCATCATCACTCTATGCGCGACACGTTGGAACATATCACCATGATAGATGAAGTAGCGATCACCTCCGTGATCTTTTGCTTCGTACATGGCAATATCGGCGTGACTGACCAA
This sequence comes from Cognaticolwellia beringensis, assembly GCF_002076895.1. Classification (NCBI taxonomy): domain Bacteria; kingdom Pseudomonadati; phylum Pseudomonadota; class Gammaproteobacteria; order Alteromonadales; family Colwelliaceae; genus Cognaticolwellia; species Cognaticolwellia beringensis. Next base: position 2,535,009 of record NZ_CP020465.1, on the reverse strand, counting down.
CTCACTCGCTTGTATTTTACTGCCTTCAGTCATCGCGATGCCAATACTGCATGTCACATAAAACATTGCGCTATTAACTTTTATTGGCTTTTGAAAACTTTTTAGTATCGCTTTAGCTAAATTTTTCGCCTGCTCATTTGAGGTATTTTCGTTTAATAAAATAACAAATTCGTCACCCCCAAACCGACATGACATTCCCATGTCAGTCACACTAAGATTTATTCTATTCGCCGCCTCAACCAGTAATTTATCGCCTTCACCATGACCGTGACTATCATTAACTTTTTTAAAGTCGTCTAAATCTAGAAAAAGAAGCCCTATATTTAGGTTATTACCCGCTGTACTTTTTAATTGTTTACGCAACTGGAAATTCAACATATTGCGATTGGGCAACCCAGTTAATAGGTCATACATAGCAATATTCTCTAATTCTTTAGTTTTTTGTGTTACTTCAATATTTAATTGCTCTAATTCGTAGCTTAAATCAGTTGTGGCGTTAATTAACACATCAATTTCATCAGGAAAAACTTTCGATTGAGGTATTTTAACCGCGCGAAATTGGTCAAATTTTTTGCGAGCCAGTAAAGGTAATATGTCTGAAAGTATTAATAGCCTTTTAGTAAAAGGTCCGGCAACAAAATGCACTAACAGGGCTAAAATGATAAAAATAGCTAGCGCCGACAAAATAAACTGCATCCGATATGTTTGATATTTTTCGGTAAATGAACTGACATTATCGACTTGAGCCAGATAAAAATTATGAGACGGTGAAGACGCAAGCGGTAACATATTAATTAAATAACTATTTTGTTGGTACTCTACCTGTAAGCCCTTTTCTTTTACTTTTGACAATAAATCAGATGGCTGGTTTAGATTAAAGAGTGCATGCATTAGCTCTTTGGCAGACGAGTTAATAATATCTGCTTGTGCTAATGTCACATTTTGTGATTTATCAAAGGCCACAATCGCCACTTGGTTTTCTAACGCTTGATTGATGGCATATATCACATCAACCAAAGAAATAGCTATAGTAACAATGGCCATTTCCCCTTGTGCATTCAATATTGGGATCGACAATAGTTGCTGGCACTGCTGCACACAACTTAGATAGTTATCTGGAGAGAAACTTTCACTAACGTTCTTTACACTAGCAAGCACTTCTTTAGTTAAAGGTGCTGATTGATAAATTGGCTTTAAATCATCTGAAATTAACCACAATGCTTCGACATTATAATTGAGTTGCAGCGCATCAAACTGTTGTTCCAAAGCACTGGCGGCACGTTCAAAGTCACTTTGTTTTCTTAGTTGAATAAGGTCAGTAAATGACTCTAGCCAACTGCGCATCTGGTCTCTAACAATTCTACTTTGCGTGTCAAATTGTGTATTACCTTGACGTAGTTTATTGCTTTGATATTGAGAAAACTCTTGATCAAGCCGAGTAACCGATAATATAGAAATAGATAAGCTCAGCAATAATAAAGCACTTACCACCAAGATAAAAAGCTTAACACTGACGCTAACAAAATTGGCTTTCATGATTAAAACCAATACATTAATTGAATCGCCCAAACCTGCCAATTTTTACTATCGTTCGCGATAGGGTCTGGTTGCACAATTGGCGAAAGTCTAGCCCCCCCTTGCATCCAATGGTACTCTACATTTACTCGTAAATTACTGGAAAAGTCATACGAAAGAGCAATCATATTATCATTGTGAAATCCAAAGTATGCCGGTATTAAACCGCCACTGTTCTGTGCTAATTTACTGCCGTTTTTATCATCTTTATTTGCATAAAACCTTTCGTGACGTGTTATTACCGATAAATTGCTTTCAAGGTTATAACTTGCTTGAATATAATATCCTTGGCCTTTTTCATCTCGGTAAAAATCAGGAGTGTAAAAGCCTTTCGTAACAAATCTCTCTTGAAAAAACTCTGCACTAAATTGCCAAAACTCACCTTCATATAAAGCACTCGCCGTATAAAACTGGAATACAAAATCACTATCTACATAATTATCTACTTGAGCTTGGTTGTACTGAAAAGTTGCATCAAGAGCAGATATACCAAATCGCCATCCTGAAAACGACGGATGCCAATATAAACTCGCTTGAGTATCAAAATCATGTGCCATGCGGCCAAGAGCAAGCTGACCTAAAAGAACACTCGATTGTTTCTTTGAAATATCACTTTTACCTCGGCTAAAGTTAAAGTCAAATTCCCCCAAGTAATCATTATTATAAGTTAATTTAACCGCAGCACCATCACCACCAACAGCCACATCCCTAAAACCATCAAAATAAGTCACTTGCGGATTAATTATTGACGGGCGAGCAAACGGGATATCTCGAGTACTGGAATATAGCCAATGGTTGTTTTTTACACGTCCGATATAAAAGCTCGCTTGCCAAGCGTCATTATGAAATGCGCCCCACTCCAATAATAAGTAATCTACACGCAGTCCTGGGTGATAACGATTTCCACCATTGAGGTAAACCGCTTGACCTGCGATGCGGAAATCATCATTAAGTTGATACGATGCATTGATACCGACTTCAGTTAGCTCTAATGAAATGCTTTCATCAGTATTAATGAAATTACTGTTATTGGCATCAATAACTCCTTGTGCAACAAAACCATGAATTTGTAGCGGTTCAGTTTTAATTTCAGCAGCATTTAAGTTTAATGATAAACATAAGCTAAGTAGTATACTGAGATAATAGCTTGATAATTTTTCTGGTCTAATCATCAATTTTAATGATGTTAACATCCTTGACCTCCAATGAATTTTCCACATAACCAATAGCACCCTTAGTCGATTTTACGGCATGAATCAGCTCGCTTTCGGTAGCGACTTCAATAGGGGCAACACCGTAGCCCGAAAATGTTAGTTTGTGCCATATACGATCAAGTTGATAAGGAAATAAACGTAATTGTTCTCGACAAAACTGTTGATGTAGCGGATTTTTACTTGCAAGAACATACACTACGATAGGAATACCATTTTGCCAATGGACCTGCCTCATAGAGTAAATGCGTCGCAGTTGAGTAACGGACAACGTTGTGGTCTCGGCCGTTATATTTGAAATAACATTTATTGCATTTACTTGGGGACTAAAAAGTAAAATAACGGCTACAATATGAATAAAGATGGTTTTAATATTTTCATCCTTGTAATTAACAGAAGACAACACGACAACATTTAAATAATAACTTACTTATCCCGTTATCAGTTAAATCCCTGAATTAATTAAAATTCCTATAACATATATTTTAGTAAATTTATCATAACTTACCTAACATTTATTCTCTTTATTTTACCTCACAAGTCATTAGACCAGTATTTTGCTGCTATATTCTGCGAAAACACTATAATAATCGTCAAATGAGATTAATTGTGACATTTGGTCAAAAGTAATTTAACCACACAGTTAAATATGACATGATACTAGTATTACATATCAATTAAGGTGTTTTTACCGAAGATGACTACAAAGTTTAACATTTTAGTTCTAAATGGTCCTAACTTAAATATGTTGGGTAAGCGTGAGCCTACTATTTATGGTTCATCATCGTTAACTGAAATTATGACAAACCTAGCAAGCATTGCCAATAAAGCTAATGTACAGCTAAGTCATAAACAGTCAAATGCAGAGCACGTATTGCTTGACGAAATTCATGCAAGCTTTGAAAAAGTGGACTTTATTATAATAAACCCGGCTGCTTTTACGCATACTAGTGTTGCGCTTAGGGATGCATTATTATCAGTTAACATACCCTTTATTGAAGTCCATTTATCTAATGTGCATGCGCGAGAATCGTTTAGGCAGCATTCATATTTATCTGATATTGCCGTCGGTGTCATTAGCGGCTTAGGTGCAAAAGGTTATGAATATGCCTTGGCTGCTGCAACAAATTGGTTAGAAAAAAAATAACACCAAACGGGTAAATTATTACGCACTTAGTTGTAATTAAATCTGGTTGGCATAAGTAAATAAACTCTTAAGTGGCGCTGTTCATTTAAGTTTTCTCACATAAATTTAAAATGATAAAAAGGTATTCAAATGGATATTCGTAAAATTAAAAAGTTAATTGAATTAGTTGAAGAGTCTGGAATCAACGAATTAGAAATTTCTGAAGGCGAAGAATCAGTACGCATTAGCCGTGGTGGCACAATTATGCACGCCGCACCTATGATGCATGCAGCTCCGGCTCCTGCACCCATTGCTGCTCCTGTTGCTGCAACCGAAGCTGCGGCTCCAGTAGTATCAGGTCATGTAGTTCGTTCTCCAATGGTAGGTACTTTCTATTCAGCCGGCTCACCTGACGCGCCTGCATTTGTTGAAGTTGGCCAGCACGTTAACTCTGGCGATACACTATGTATCCTAGAAGCGATGAAAATGATGAACCAAATCGAAGCCGATAAATCAGGTGTTATCAAACAAATTTTAGCAGTAAACGAAGACGCTATTGAATTTGATCAACCGCTATTCATCATTGAATAAGCCCAACAATTAAGGGTATTTTCATGTTAGATAAAGTTGTTATCGCCAATCGCGGCGAAATTGCCTTAAGAATATTGCGCGCTTGTAAAGAGCTTGGCATTAAAACGGTTGCTGTGCATTCAACGGCCGATAAAAATCTTAAGCACGTATTATTAGCCGACGAAACCATTTGTATTGGTAAACCTTCGGCGATGGATAGTTATTTAAACATTCCAGCTATTATTACTGCTGCAGAAGTTACTGATGCAGTAGCAATTCATCCTGGCTATGGTTTTCTTGCAGAAAATGCTGATTTTGCTGAACAAGTAGAAAAATCAGGTTTTGCCTTTATTGGCCCTAAGGCGGAAAGTATCCGTTTAATGGGTGATAAAGTATCGGCAATTAAAGCGATGAAAGCTGCCGGTGTTCCTTGTGTTCCCGGCTCTGATGGCCCATTAACCGATGATGCTGCAGCCAATTTAGCGCATGGTAAGCGTATTGGCTACCCGGTAATCATCAAAGCCTCTGGTGGTGGTGGTGGTCGTGGTATGCGCGTAGTGCGTAGTGAAGAAGATTTAGTTGAAGCGATACAAATGACCAAATCTGAAGCGCGTTCTACCTTCAATAATGACATGGTTTACATGGAGAAATTCCTTGAAAATCCACGTCACGTTGAAGTACAGATCATGGCTGACGGTCAAGGTTGCGCTATTCACCTAGGTGAGCGAGATTGTTCAATGCAACGTCGCCACCAAAAAGTCGTTGAAGAAGCTCCTGCACCAGGTATAACACCTGAAATGCGCGCAAAAATTGGTGAGCGCTGTTGTAATGCTTGTATCAAAATAAACTATCGTGGCGCCGGTACTTTTGAATTTTTATATGAGAACGGCGAGTTTTATTTCATTGAAATGAATACCCGTATCCAAGTTGAGCATACCATTACCGAAATGGTTACTGGCGTAGACTTAGTTAAAGAGCAGCTGCGCATTGCTGCAGGTCAACCTCTATCGTATACCCAAGAAGATATTAAAATTTCTGGTCATGCCATAGAGTGTCGTATTAATGCTGAAGACCCGCGTAGCTTTATTCCGTCACCGGGGAAAATCACCCGTTTTCACCCACCAGGTGGCTTAGGCGTTCGTTGGGACTCACATATTTACGCAGATTATTCGGTACCACCACACTATGACTCCATGATCGGTAAGTTGATCACTTGGGGTGATAACCGTGATGTTGCTATTGCCCGTATGCGTAATGCATTGAGTGAATTGGTTATTGATGGCATTAGAACTAACATTGCTTTACACCAAGATATTTTAAGTGACCAAGGCTTTATCAATGGTGGTGCTAATATTCACTACCTTGAAAAGAAGCTTTCTGAATTAGAATAAAGCTAAAGCTGTTATCTGAAAAAAGCTCTGCGTGCAGAGCTTTTTTTATTTATAATTAATTTAACAATAGAATAACGCTGTAAACCTTATGACTGACTTACTAGAAAAACCCTTTCCACCTGCCGATGACGATTGTTGTGGTGGTGGTGCATGTAACCCTTGTGTGTGGGATCATTACTACGCAGAGCGAAAAAAGTGGCGCTTACAGCAAGTAGAATTAAAAGCTGCCAAAGAGCAGAACAATCCCAAAATTGACGATTAGTTATATCAGGTAATGGTGGCTATGATTTAACTGTTAAATCGCACTATATCCCAATAACCATACCCCATTAACTATATCCCATTAAAAATCTGGCTATAATTTTATCCTTCTTCAACATTACTATGCTGCCGACTTCGTATTAACTGACAGATAATAACAAGATAAATAGACCCTGCCATTAAAAGTGCAAAAGGTAAGGCACTGCCATCATAAGATACCGCTAAAATGGGCCCCGCAAGTGCGCCAACACCAAAACGTAAAGTGCCATTTACTGCTGTGGCTGTGCCGCTATGTTCAACAAACTCTTGTAAAATTAAGGCGTCTGCATTAACCGAAATCATCGATAAGCTGCCCATTAACGGTAAAATAGCCAAGACATAATAGACAAGAGATAAGGAGAATATATTGGCCATCAATAAACTTGTTGCCGCCACTCCTGCTAGTGCGACACCATAACGTAACATTTTTCGAGAGCCTACTCGGCCTACCAATCTTGTGTTTATAAAGTGTGCACTCATCAAAGCAAAAACATTAACAGCAAATAACACACTAAACTCAAACTCAGACACCTTAAATACGGTTAAATATACAAATGGAATAGCAGTTATATAGCTGAAAAAAGCTAACGCCACCATCATAATAGTTAATAAATCAAACCGGGCGGCACGGTTACTAAAAACAATTTTATAACGTTTAGCGACACTATAAGTGACCGTTGTTTTTGCGGCTTTAACATCAGGTAAGTAAAAAAAGCTGAAAATAAAAACAATAAAAGCATACCCAGCTAAGACATAAAATATCATTTGCCAACTATCCAGCAGTAATATACTACCAATACTAGGTGCTATCATTGGCGCCAGCATCATGATCATGCTGACATACGATAATCCTTTTGCGGTGTCTTTACCGTAAAGCTGTCTAATAATTCCAGGCACAACCACAGTCGCAGCGCTACTGATTAATGCTTGGAAAAATCGTAAGGTGATAAATTGTTCAATATTTTGTGCCAATGTTAGTGCCAACGTTGTCAATATAAAGCCCAGTAGACCAATCATAACTAACGTCCGACGAGAGTATTTGTCTGCCATCGGTCCAAAAACTAAAAGCCCAACCGCATAACCTAATAAATAAATACTTAAACTGTTTTGCACCAGCGGCATTTTTGTCGAAAAATACTCAGCAAGCTCGGGCATGCCAGGTAAATACATATCAATGGCTAAGGGAGAAACCGCGATTATAGCGGCTAATAATGGTAATATTAATTTTAAAGATATTTTTACGCTGTGCTCTGTCACTGATGCTGTTTCCTAGTGTTTTTACGATTCAGGATAATCATGAACTAACTTACCCAGTACCTGTATAGCTTGGTCTATTTTTTCGCTCCACTGCACACCGTAGCTAATGCGCATATAGTTTTTATACTTTCCAGAAGGTGAAAAAATTTCTCCCGGTGCAAAGTTTACTCCCTGAGCAATAGCTTGTTTAAAAAACTGACTAGTATCAACATGCGAGCGACAACGAACCCACAAAACACTGCCGCCTTTAGGTTTCGAAATACACACTTGCTCAGGAAAATACTGTGCGATTAACGCGCGCATTCGCTCACAGTTATAACGCAGGGTTTTTCTAAGTACCTGTAAATGCCTATCGTACTCACCACTCATTAAGTAATCGCTTAATGTCCATTGCTGTAACATAGAGGTAGAACACGATTGTGCCCTTTTAATACGCTTAGCTTTTTCTTCAAATTTACCCGGTAACAACCAACCTATGCGATAACCCGGCGCCGCTGTTTTTGAAAATGATGAGCAGGTTAATACTAAGCCTTTCTCTGAATATAGCTGTGCAGGCACAGGACGTTGCTCAGTAAAATACAAATCGCTATAAACTTCATCCTCTATTAACGCTATGTCATTTTTCTCCAATAACTTGACCATTGTTTGTCGTTTATTATCAGGCATCATGGACCCTAACGGGTTGCTAATCGCAGTTGAAAATAAACATGCTTTTACCGGGTGTTGCTCAATAACTTTAGCTAATTCGGCGACACAAACGCCTTCTTCTGTGCAGGTATAAACCTCTAAAACCTTCATTCCAAGACTTTCAATCAGTTCAATTAGGCCAAAGTAGCAAGGAGACTCAACAGCGATAATATCACCTCGTTCGGCAACACACTGCAATGCAATAGATAGAGCTTCTTGTGCACCATTAGTAATAATTAAATCTTCGTGATTAACCAAAACGCCATGTTCTTGATAACGAAAAGCTAGATTCATGCGTAATTTAGGATCGCCATTAATAGGGCCATAACTCACTGCTTTTTCAGAAACTCGGCTCAACACCGAGCGCATCATTCTCGCAAGTGTTTTATCTGGGGGATGTGCATTTACTGGATTGGATATACCCAAGGCAACGGAGTCATGCATGTGTACTGCTTCATAAACCTGTTCGATTAAACTGCGGCATGATATTTCGACAGGCTCGCAGCTAGCCCATTTAGCGCGCATTGGTAATAACGTACGTGCTTGTCTAGCTTTTAAATAATAACCCGACTGTGGGCGTGCCGAAATAGCACCTTGACGCTCAAGTTCAAGATATGCCTGCTTCACTGTCGGCACGCTAATCTCAAATTGTCGACTAAGCTTACGTAAGCTTGGTAGTTTGTCACCAGGGCTTATGGCGCCAATTTTTTCCTGATATTCAACAAAGTCGATCACTTGTTGATATAAAAAGTCGGGAGCAGATTTGTCAACTAATCGCATAACTGTATAGGTTGCATTTTTATTTTTCTGTGTATGTTATTAAAACAAAAAATCGGTAAAATGTCTATGCATGACGAGTTGGCAGTTTCTGCAAAAAGTCCTGTTGAATTTGAAACCTAAATTGAATTTACGGTGAATACTTAGCAAAAATATCGATATTCCATTATCGCGGAAACACCGTATAGAAAAGTGCAGTACTATTTCGTCACATGAATACTTTGATGTGCTTCTTATTCATCAATAAACACATCATAAACACCGAAACTATAACGTTCCAAGCAATCATCTGCGGCAATATGAGATGTAATTTACTTTTTCACAGCGAACTTTTCGCTTGCTATACCGTTAAGGGATTAAAATGAACAACACATTTTTATACATAATTACCGTGTTGATATGGGGCTCTACCTGGATAGCAATCAATTACCAATTAGGTGGTGTTGCACCTGAAGTTTCTATTGTCTATCGTTTTGGTTTGGCGGCGATTATTTTATTTACCTACTGTAAATTTAAAGGCTTAACTTTACAGTTTTCGTTGCGCCATCATCTACAATTTTTCCTTTTTGGCATCACTTTATTTAGCTTCAACTACTATTTCCTCTACTCTGCACAACAACACATAAATTCGGCATTAACGTGTATTGCCTTCTCAATGATCATGTTTTTTAACGTTTTCAATGCTCGAATTTGGTACGGCACTAAAATAACACAGCAAGTTTATGTCGGCGGTGCGTTGGGGTTATTAGGCATTGTGACACTATTTTGGCCTCAAATAAGTGATACTCAGTTAGGTCCCGAGACCTTATTAGGTCTAGGGCTTTGCATTATGGGAACTTTGATCGCATCTACAGGCAACATGTTGTCAATGAAGAATCAGCAAATGAAATTGCCGCTTATACCTGCAATGGCATGGGGGATGGCATACGGCGCAGTTTTTATGGCGGTAATCGTCGTTATTCAAGGTAAAAGCTTCAACTTTGACTATACATTTGCTTATGTAAGCTCATTGCTTTATTTGACTATTTTTGGCTCTGTTATTGCGTTTGCTAGTTATTTAACATTGCTCAATCGTATTGGTGCGCACAAGGCATCTTATGCTTCAATTATGTTTCCAGCCGTTGCTGTTATCATTTCAACGATTGTTGAAGGATTTTCTTGGTCTACCTATACCTTCGCAGGCTTATTATTTATTTTAGCCGGTAACCTGGTGGTTCTTATTCGGCCTAAGCAGCAGTTACCAAGTGCTAGCTTTTCAGAAAAGCCTACATATGAAGCAGAGCAAGTAAGTATAGATCAAACAGAGATGAAGACACAGCGCTTATAATCATATTTAACATTTCCAACCGATCAACTTTTGTGCGTAATTCACTTATCACTAAGTGCTAATTGCACAACGGCGCTGAATACCTTCCGGTTCAGCGCCGTTTTTCTTCTTTCTGTAACAAAGTTACAATGTCTATATCGCAATAAGCATTTTACCGGCAACTTCCTTCACTAACTTTGCAGCTAACTGAGCAGTCATGTTGTCAATATCTTTATTAGGATTAAACTCGACAATATCAGCGCCGACAAGTGGTGTATTAATTTGATGGATAAGATTGATCACTTCACGACTTGTTAAACCCCCTGGCTCTCGATGTGATACCCCCGGCGCAAAGGCAGGATCAATACCATCGATATCAAGTGACAAATACACAGGGTGCTCAAATACTAACGGCTGCGACAATGGCCAATGCCTCATCTCTAAAGATTCGACATTAAATTTTGTGATTTGTTCGGTTTGATGCAAGTTTAACGTTCGTATACCTACTTGCACTAAGCGCTCACATAAACCGTCTTCCATTACTCTTGCAAAAGGACAAGCGTTTGAATAACGATTACCTTTAAAAGAGTCATACAAATCTGAATGAGCATCTATATGTAATATGGTAATTTTATCAAAAGCTTTACGGTAACTTTTTAAGATGGGATAACTAATACTGTGATCCCCTCCTAAAGTTAAAATACGATTATTTTCAGATAATAGCTGATCACAACGGCGCTCTATTTCGTCAATGAAATTATCAGACGGCGCGATATTAACATCACCAGCATCAAGCCATTGCTTTGACTCGCGCAAATTCACACCTAACTCTGAAGCACCATTTAATGAGCCATGGTTTAGCACTTCTCGAATCTTACTTGGTGCTAATGCAGGCCCACGCTCGAATGAAGAATTATCATCAAATGGGACGCCTAAAAGTGCGACTTTGAATATTTTGTTTTCAGTCATGTTATTGCCTTTGAAAAGCGCCAATTGATACGGCGCATTTACCTGATAAGCCATGCTTAATTATTCACTAAAAATGGCTCATATAAACGATTTACCTTTATAGACTGTATTTAATAACTACCAATAGGCGAACCTGGCGGTAGTGTTATCTTAGATGCCGGAGCAGACGACTTATCATGCGCTAAACTGTAATTAATTTGCTGCGCTAGTAACTGGAAGTGGGCAAGAGCGCCTTTGTATTTTCGTGTGCTACGCTTATCAGTTAACCATTGTGTTAAATCAACTAATGTCACATAAACTTCAGCTTTAACTTCTGGTACCAATGTTTTGCTATGCCACAGTGCAATTAAATGCTCGACCAATTGCTGGTTTACTCGTTGCTGTACCAACAGTTGCGTGGCGGTTTTCGGCGCAGACTTAATCGAGTTATTAACCACTTTATTCAGTAAGAATGCTACCGATGGAATATCTTCATCAAGCATGCTTTGCTGCTGCAACCGAGCTAACCTTTCAGCATTCAATAATAGCGACAAAACCTGTTTAGCACTTGCTTCTGCGGCACTGATAGGATCAAATGTTATCCCTGTCTGGCTAGTAAAACTCTCTCTATCACGGCTGTACCCATAGGCTTTGGGTGGTATTAAGGCCGTAATTTTAGCTGGCAGTGTTAATGTTTTTGCTGAAAGCGTAACCAGTAAAGCATCAAGTGCTGCTTGTTGTGAGTTAGCAGGAACTATTTGCTGCTGATTAGTAAATTTTTCGCTGCGCAGTTGATAGCCATAGTCGACACCAGCAATTAATTTTGCAGTAGCTTCCACCTGAAAACGGTGAAAATTATAAATAGGTACTAATACTTGTTCAAGTTCAGACATAGGCGTACCGATAGGAATACTATTTAAACCAAAGTTCTCTAATGCTAACGCTCTAACGTCTAATACTCGCATTAACTCTTTAGCGGCATCTTTGCCATTGTCCCACAAATGTCCGGTAGCATGCGCACCTGAACTCGGTCTTGCGTCGGGGTCAGAAACATAGGCTAAACCCTTTTGCTGAGTTGTTGCGACCAACTCATTCAAATATTGTGCTTCTTGGGCAGTTTCAACATCAGCATAACCATAAGCAATAACAAACTTATCCCAATCACCGATATCTTCTGCATAAGCGTTAGCTAAACTAACTTGTCCATTATCAATAGTGACTAAAGGATGTGGATAATCCATTACTGACGCACGGTCATTAACACTGGCGGCAAAGTTATGCGCTATACCTAAGGTATGTCCAACCTCATGAGCTGATAGCTGGCGAATGCGCGCCAAAGCCATTTCCTTCATAGCGCTGGTATCTGTATCAGCATTTTTAAACGGTGACGTTAGACCTAAGGCAATTAAATAGTCTTGGCGAACACGCAAAGAGCCTAGCGTTACATGGCCTTTAATTATTTCGCCGGTACGAGGATCAATAACGGATGAACCATAAGACCAACCCCGCGTTGCACGATGTACCCATTGAATAACATTGTAGCGAACATCCATAGGGTCTGCGTCACTTGGTAGTAACTTAACTTGAAAAGCATTTTTGTAACCAATAGCAGTAAAGGCTTGATCCCACCAACGAGCGCCATCTAGCAATGCCGTCTTAACCGGCTCAGGAACGCCAGCATCTAAATAATATATAATCGGCTCAACGGCTTCACTCACTGTCGATAATGAATTTTTCTTATGTAAACGGTGACGAGGAATATTGCGTTTAATCAATGGCTCGTCAATTGCGCTGGCATAATCCGCATAGGAATGTTGCCAAAAACCACTATAAGGGTGGAATTTTCGTGTTTGATAATTATCATCAGGTAACTTGATCAGCGAGTGATGTAAATTAACCGTAACGGCTGAGGCATCGGGTGTAACTGATCGTAAATGTGCACCTGCTTTCGAACCTGTATAAGTAACCGTGGCTTCTAATTCGGTGTTATGTGGAAAAGCTTTCGTTCGCTTTTTATAAACGCCACTGCGTGAACTATCAATTTTATAATCGCCCTGCTTACTACGCTGTAATTGTTCTGACAAATTATGAATATCTGATAACAAAAAAGGCGTGTAATCGATTAAGGTCTTGCTGTTATCTGCTGCCGTATGACTAACTTTAAAGCCCCAAATAATTGAGCTAGCAAATGCTTCGTCTATCGCTTGCTGCTCGAGCTTATTGTCGGTATTGGCGCGGAAGTCAGTATTAAGTTGGCGTAAAAATACTTTGTCACCTACTTTTTCAAAGCGAACTAATCTCGTGTCACCAAGTTGGCCGCGGTCTAAGCCAATATCGTTTGAACCTATACCGTGTGGCAAGCCACTTTGAAATAAAAACTCTTGCTCAAACTGCTCAATTTCTAAAAATACCTTACCTGTTTTATCATCAAGATAAAAAGAAAAATAACCTTGTTGGACCGGCATGTTTTTAATAAATTCAGCGTAACTTTCTTCTGCTTTCGCCTGCACTTGTAATGACAAGCCACAGTAAAAAAACAACACTAATAGTCTAATGCAAAACTTCATTTAATATCCCTGTTTTAAGTAAAATCGAGCGAGTTACAAAAACTCCCCCTTGAGCTAAAATTAAAAAGAATAGAGGTACTAAAAATCCCCCTATTCTTGTTATAATCGGCTTATACCAAGTTGATTAATGATCTGTTCATTTTTAATGCTTAACATGAAAAAGTAGACAGCTTAATTAGTCAAATTGATAATAATTAGCACTTTTGATGCTTTGATAATACATCATAACATCGAAAATTAAATACAATATACTCTGTCATAAGAGTGTGACTCTAAAGTAATTAGGTAACCTGATGCAACGACTAGCTCCCGCCTTACGTGAAGATAATGTACCAACAGATTTAATATCATTAATAGAAACCATTTTAGCGGCAACAAAAGAAATTTCATTTCTTGTTAGCCAAGCTCATCTGGGTGATGTCATGGGCTCTACAGTAGATGAAAATATTCAAGGTGAAGTGCAAAAGAAGTTAGATGTTGTTGCCAACGATTTATTTAAAGACATTCTTTTAGAGTCAGGTCTTGTTAAAGCTATTTCATCGGAAGAAGAAGATACCTCAGTATCAGGCGAAAAAAATGGCAAATTTATTGTTTCATTTGATCCATTAGACGGCAGTTCAAATATCGATATTAACTCATTAATTGGTACTATTTTCTCTATTCATGAAGCGCCAGCTGATATGAATGCGAGTGATCCTGACATGTTTAAACAGTCAGGAAACAAGCAAATATGTGCTGGCTATGTACTTTATGGCCCCGCCACTATGCTAGTAATGACCACTGGCAGTGGTACTCACTTTTATGTCTTAGATCGAACGCACGGTGGTTTCTCGTTAGTAGAACGTAATGTGCAAGTACCACAAGACACGCAAGAATTTGCTATTAATATGTCTAACCAGCGTTTTTGGCAGGCACCTATGCAAGATTACATCAGCGATTTACTCGCAGGAGATACAGGTCCGCGCGGTAAAAATTTCAACATGCGTTGGATTGCCGCTATGGTGGGTGATATTCATCGTGTATTAACTCGTGGCGGCTTATTCACTTATCCTGCCGATAACAAAAACCCTGAAAAGCCTTTCAAACTTCGTTTAATGTATGAAGCAAACCCAATGAGCTTCTTAATTGAGCAAGCCGGTGGTTTAGCCATGACAAGTCAAGGTCGTATTATGGATATTGAACCAACCGATATTCACCAACGTGTTGAAGTTATCATGGGTTCAAAAAATGAAGTAGAAGCTTGTTTAGGCTATTACAAGTAAAAAACTAGTCAATATCACACTTCCATTTAACGCTTCACTAAAACACCTGAATATTTCAGGTGTTTTTTTATTATGGTTTATCGCTTGTTGTTATTTTAGTCACGCCTTTACAACTACATATCCTCATTTAATTATTAAAAAGTGACTAATGTCGCCTATAGTAGTACGATTAATTTTATAATAACGCTCTCACAAGGACGATGGAATTATGAGTCATATAACGACAGTCGAACGTACCTTTACCGCACAAGAACAACTTGTCTCTACCACCGACCTAAACGGTACCATTACCTATGCTAATCCTGAGTTTTGTGAAATTGCAGGCTATAGTTTAGAAGAGTTAATAGGGCAACATCACAATATTGTACGCCACCCTGATATGCCAAAAGCGGCGTTTAAAGATTTATGGGAAAAATTAAAGCGTGGAGACTCATGGCGTGGCATGGTAAAAAATCGCTGTAAAAATGGTGACTATTATTGGGTTGATGCGTATGTCACACCGCTATTTAACAACGGTAAAATAACGGGTTATCAATCCGTTAGAGCTTTTCCCACTGATCAACAAAAAATACAAGCACAACGACTTTACGATAAACTCAATAACGAAAAATCCATTACAGATTTACATGCCAATATTCCCCTCAAACGATTTGCAGCACTTATTTGTGTAATAGCTGTGCTAATTTTTGATTGGATGCTCATAGGCTCAATAACATCAACGTTGATATTATTAGGGTTCCTCGTTGTAATTCTCGGTATTTTCTCTGAAGAACTGATAAAAATACCCAATCATCTTAGTAAAACAAAGTTAATGTTTGATAGCCCATCTAGGCATGTATACCTAGGCAAAGGTATTCTCAACATCATTAATTACCCTGCAGAACTGTACAAAGCTAGAATAAAAACAGTACTCGGACGTAGTAACGATTCAGGCAGAAGGTTAGCAAAACTAGCCGATGAACTAGCTCATACATCAAACGAAATGCTCAGCAGCATTCAAGAAGAAAATGAACATATAAGCCAGTTTTCTTCTGCTATCACAGAAATGAGTACAACGATAAGCGAAGTTAGCGAAAGTACCAGCTTAGCACATGATAAAGTGACTCAAGTGCAAACCGATTGTCAACAAAGTATTGTCACCATCGAGAGTAGTGAAAAGAAAATTACCCAACTTGCCAATGATGTTGAAAATGCCGCTAATAATGCCACTGAATTGGTTTCTGATGTTGATAAAATATCGACGGTAATGAGTGAAATTCAAGGCATTGCGGATCAAACGAATTTGCTGGCTTTAAATGCAGCAATAGAAGCTGCCAGAGCAGGTGAACAAGGTAGAGGATTTGCCGTTGTTGCTGATGAAGTAAGAACATTAGCCAGCAGAACACAAAGTGCCACTGAACAAATCCAATTATCTGTGACTGAATTACAGCGCACCCTAAAGACCTGGAATCAGGTAATGATGACCAATAAAAACCATGCCGATGAATGTTCTGCTGAATCCAATACTATCAAGCAAGCCATGCAAGGCATTATCGAAAACATTCAAAATGTTAATGATATGACAGCCCAAATAGCAACAGCTTCCGAGCAACAAAGTGTGGTTGCTGAGCAGATAACCCAAGGTATTCATAATATTGGCAATATATCTCAACGCAATACCGAATTGGCGGCTGAAGTGACTAGTAAAAGTATTGAGGTCAATAAAAATGCTGAAGCAATAGAAGAGCTTAGTACCAACTTTAGTTAACCGATAAATTACGATTATCACCGTATATTTTTTATTTATTAAAATGGCTACTCAGGTAGCCTTTTATTTACATTATTGAACCCGTTTCGCGGCTTAACCACGCGTAAGTTCAGTTCAGTTCAGCTCAGTTCAGCTCAGTTCAGCTCAGTTCAGTAAGAATTAAACCGCTAACCACCATCAATTAACTATATTTCGCTAACAAATTAACCTCGTACAAAAGTAATAAAACTCGCCATAATTTCCCTTTTATATTAGGTAAAAGCTTGACTTAGATCAAAAAAGGAATACAATTTTCACAAATTACTGAAAATACAGAAAGAACAGTAAGTATGAAAATTACAGCTATGACTCAATCTTTAGTGTTGCACTTTGGCGAAATGGGCTCGCGCTGGGGATTAAACCGCACACTTGGACAAATGTACGCCGTTATTGTCCTGACCGAATCGCCTCTTAATGCCGATCAAATCAGTGAAGCGTTACAAATATCACGTTCAAATGTCAGTATGGGTTTAAAGGAACTTAAGGCCTGGAACTTAATTAAACTACACCATATTCCTGGCGACAGAAAAGAGTACTTTTCAGCACCCAGTGATATTTGGGAAATTGCTCGCACCTTAGTTGTTGAACGAAGGAAACGCGAATTAGACCCAACATTATCTACACTGCGTGATGCCTTAATGGAACAACCTAGCAATGAGTCAGATGAATACGCACAAATGCGCGTTAAACAAATGCATGACCTGATGGAAATGGTGACGCTTTGGACTAATGAAATGCAAGGAATGTCTTCAGAAAAGCTATCCGCTTTACTCAAATTGGGTGAAGGTATTAGTAAATTTTTAGATGTAAAAGACAAGCTATTACTACGATAATAGCTATTAAATTGCCATTATTTAGCACTTACGACATGGCTTAACAACTAAAACGACAGCGCTAAAACAGGTGTCGTTTAACAAGCAATTTACTTAATTAAATGGAGGTCATCACGTGTTAGATGCATCAGCTATTGCTAACGACACAAGTTTCATGCTTTCCCGCATCCAATTTGCTGCCAACATTAGTTTTCATATTTTATTTCCTACCATCAATATCGCCTTGTGTTGGGTATTATTGTTCTTCAAAGTTCGTTTTAATCAAACCCAAGACGAGAGTTGGTTACGCGTTTACCGGTTCTGGGTCAGAATATTTGCGTTAACCTTTGGTATTGGCGTGGTCAGTGGCATTACCATGTCATTCCAGTTTGGTACTAATTGGCCCGGTTATATGGCAACCGTTGGAAATATAGCGGGACCATTACTGGGCTATGAAGTAATGACGGCATTCTTTTTAGAAGCCTCATTTCTTTCAATTATGCTATTTGGTATGGACCGAGTGTCTAATCGCGTACACACCATTGCCACCGTGTTGGTTTCTTTTGGTACCACTTTATCGGCTTTTTGGATTCTATCACTTAACTCATGGATGCATACGCCAGCCGGCTTTGAGATGATTGACGGTGTAGCACACGTTACTAGCTGGCTTGAAGTGATTTTCAACCCCTCTATGCCCTATCGGTTTATGCACATGCTATTGGCCTCAGGATTAACCACAGCATTTCTAATTTCGGGTATTTCTGCTTATCGTCTGCTGAAAGGCGACAATAAAAAGTCAGTTAAACAAGCGCTAAATTTTTCAGTAATCTTAGCCGCGGTGTTGATCCCTATACAAATTTTTGTTGGTGATTTACATGGCTTAAATACCTTTAAAAACCAACCTGCAAAAGTGGCCGCTATGGAGGGTGCTTGGGACACTGAAACCCATGTACCATTATTATTATTCGCTTTACCTAACGAGCAAAAAAGAGAAAATAGCTTTGAAGTAAAAGTGCCCAATATGGCCAGTATCATTTTAACTCATGACTCAGCAGGTGAAGTCAAAGGCTTAAATGACTTTGTTGATAAACACCCACCTGTTGCACCTGTATTTTTCAGTTTTAGGATAATGATAGGTATTGGCGTATTAATGCTGATATTTTCTTGGCTAGCAACATACCAATATGTCATCAAAAAGCGCTACCCACCTTGGTTATTAAAAACAGGTATTGCCATGACATTTTCTGGTTGGTTAGCAACTTTAGCTGGCTGGTATGTAACAGAAATTGGCCGTCAACCATTCTTAGTGACCGGCATATTGCGAACCAAAGACGCGGTTACGACTACGCCGCCTGAGAATATAGCCATGTCTTTAACCTTGTATCTAGTTATTTATGGATTTTTACTGATTGCCTACATTCGTACTTTATTTGTTATGGCAAATCGCGCGGTAGTATTAGAAAAATCAAATGCATCATTAACTGAAACGGGATCGTCTGTCGAACCTAATATTCCCTTAGCTGACGAAGGAGAAAAATAATGATATCCACACCAGTAGATTGGCTACCCATCGTTTTCGTAGGCTTAATGGGCCTATCATTTTTAGTTTACGCGATACTTGATGGCTACGACTTGGGCGTTGGGGTATTACTCCCTTTAGACAACCCTCAACAACGTGACATGATGATTTATTCAATTGGGCCATTTTGGGATGCCAATGAAACCTGGCTCGTTATGGCTATCGGCTTATTATTGATTGCCTTCCCTAATGCTTACTCTCTCATATTTCAAGCATTGTATCTGCCGACCGCTTTGATGTTAGCTGGGCTAATTTTACGAGGTGTTTCGTTCGACTTTCGCACCAAGGCGCTAAGTGCTGATAAAAACAAATGGGAATATGCCTTTAAGTTTGGCTCTTTATTAGCAACATTATCACAAGGCTACATGTTGGGGCGCTATATCACCTCGTTTGAAGATACATGGTTATCACTTGGCTTTTCAGTCTTGTCAGCTATTTGTGTAACGGCAGGTTATTGCTTTATTGGTGCCGCATGGTTAGTAATGAAAACCGAAGGGGAATTACAGCAACGCGCAGCAAAATGGGCAAAATATACCAATATTCTTATGGCTTTGGGTATTGTCGCTGTATGTTTAACTAATCTATTAATTGACCAACAAATTATGAATAAATGGTTAGGTGGAATTCAAGCGATAATGCTGGTTCCAATCACCTTATTACTTGGCTTTACATTTGTAACCGTACATCGCTATTTAGACAAAGTGCCGATGGAAAATGATCTTGGTTGTTGGCTACCCTTTACTGCCGCAGTTATGATATTCATTCTATGTTTTTGTGGTTTAGGCTACAGCTTTTATCCGTACATAGTCCCCTTTAAAACAACCATATTTGAAGCAGCAAGCGCTAGAGAGTCTTTATGGTTTATATTTGTGGGGGCAGCAGTAGTTTTACCGATGATTATTGGTTATACCATATTTTCCTATAAAGTGTTTTGGGGTAAAACGACTAAGCTTAACTACTAAGCTTAGTCGTTAAGCTGTATGAAAAGAGTGCAAATAGTCACTAGGCTAACACTAAGAAATTTTGCTAGAATACGCGCCATATTCTAGACAATACTTATTTAGTAGCGCCGTTATTGAGTTATCGGTGCTTGGAGTTAACAATTTATGCCAGCTTATGCCGTAGGTCACAAAGTACCTGATTCAGATTCAATCTGCTCAGCCATCGCTCTTTCATATTTAAAAACAACGATTGGTGAAGATGTAAGACCCGCACGTTTAGGTGAACTTTCGCCTGAAACTGCATTCATTTTAGAGAAGTTTGGTTTAGAAAAACCTGAGCTAAAATTAACTTTCGCTGACACTGACGGTATTTATGTAGTTGATCACTCAGACCGTATCCAAGGTCCTGACGATATTGATGACAGCACGGTTTTAGGCATTATTGATCACCACAAGTTGGGTGATATTACGACTTCTACCCCGTTAGAGATTTGGGTTCGCCCAGTGGGTTGTACTAACACCATAATTAAAATGATGTACGACTTTCACGATGTTGAAATTCCTAAAAATATCGCTGGCGCCATGATGTGTGCAATTTTATCTGATACGGTGATATTTAAATCTCCAACTTGTACAACTGCTGATATTAAATGTGTTGAGGCCTTAGCTGAAATTGCTGGCATTGAAGATTATAAAGGCTTGGGCATGGAAATGTTCACCGTCAAATCATCTGTCGCCGGCACACCTGTTCGTGAACTTGTGCTTCGAGATTTTAAAGATTTTAACATGAGCGACAACATCGTAGGCATAGGCCAACTAGAAGTAATTGATTTAGCGTTATTCGATGATATGAAAGCTGATTTATATGCAGATCTACAAGCAGTTAAAGAAGAAGGTAATCGTCATACCGTGATGTTGCTACTTACTGACATTATGCAAGAAGGGTCAGAATTACTAGTAGTTAGTGACGACACTAGCATTGTTGAAAAAGCTTATGATATTACTTTGGTTGACGGCAAGGTTTGGCTTCCAGGTGTTATGAGTCGTAAAAAGCAAGTTGTACCACCATTACAAAATACCTTTGCTAAGTAACCTGAACATTGATTAGATAGCGAGTAGTTCTAAAAATAAGTACATATTAAAAAGCCCAGCAATTGCTGGGCTTTTTGCTATTTTAACGCCAGCAATTAAATAGCCTTCACGCCCATATTAAATAGCGTAAAACCGTAAATATCAGCATATTGATCAATAGTTTTGCTGATGGGTGTCCCTGCGCCATGACCTGCATCTGTTTCAATACGAATTAAGGTTGGATTAGCGCCGGCTTGCTTGGCTTGTAATTCAGCAGCAAACTTAAATGAATGGGCAGGCACAACGCGATCGTCGTGATCACCCGTTGTAACCAATGTTGCAGGGTATTGAATGCCTGCTTTAACATTGTGTACTGGCGAATAGCCTAATAAGTAGTTAAACATTTCTGCATTATCATCTGATTTACCATAGTCGTATGCCCAGCCAGCACCTGAAGTAAAGGTGTGATAGCGCAGCATATCAAGTACGCCAACCGCAGGTAATGCGACTTTAAATAGCTCAGGACGCTGGGTCATTACTGCCCCAACTAGCAAGCCACCGTTAGAGCCACCCATTACCGCAAGCTTATCTGAAGACGTTACTTTTTCTTTAATCAAATATTCTGCGGCAGCGATAAAGTCATCAAAAACATTCTGTTTTTTAAGCTTTGTGCCTGCGTTATGCCATTTTTTCCCATACTCACCACCGCCACGCAAGTTAGCAACAGCATATACACCACCTAACTCTAACCAAGCGGCACGCGTTGAGCTAAATTTCGGTTGCAAACTGACATTAAAACCACCGTAGCCATATAATATCGTCGGGTTATTACCATCTAATATTAAGCCCTTCTTATGGGTAATAATCATCGGCACTTTTGTGCCATCTTTAGATGTATAGAAAACTTGCTTTGACACGAAGTTGTCACTGTTGAAGTTAACTTTAGACTTCATATGAACTTTTGATTCACCAGTTGCAACATCTAAGCTAAAAGTCGTTGAAGGTGTTTTTTGATTACTAAATGAATAATAAAGTTTAGCCTGAGATGCTTTGCCACTAAAGCCACTCGCTGTTCCAACTTCAGGTAAGGCGATGTCGCGGATTAACTTTCCAGAAAAGTCATATTGTTGAATAAAAGAAGCAGCGTCTTTCATATATTTAGCGAAAAGTGATTTGCCACCAGTTGACACAGATAAAACATTCTCTGTCTCAGCAATAACATCAATCCAGTGCTCTGATGTAGGTTTTAAAGCATTAGTTTTTACGACGCGTTTGTTTGGCGCGTCCATATTAGTAATGAAGAGTAATTCATCGCCATTACTACTCACCAGCTCAGTGTCTGACTTCGTATTACCCACGACCGTAACTAAAGGTGTGTCAGCTTGAGTTAAGTCTTTTATGAATAATTTATTACCCGAAGTAGAAACCGAGGCATAAACTAACAAGTACTTACCATCTTTGGTCACCTCACCTCCCACATAGCGATGCTTCTCGGCATCAGTGCCACCAAACACCAGTGTATCTTGTGATTGCTCAGTGCCTAACTTGTGGTAATAAAGCTTATGTTGATCGGTTTTCGCAGAAAGTTCACTCCCTTTAGGTTTGTCGTAGCTTGAATAGTAAAAACCTTTATTACCCAACCATGACAAGCTGCTAAATTTAATATCAACTAGCTCTGACTCAAGTACTGCTTTGGTTTTAGTATCAATAATACGCGCTTTACGCCAGTCACTACCGCCCTCTGAAATTAAATAAACCGCCAATGAACCGTCTTCACTAAACTCGATACTGCCTAAGGAAATCGTACCATCTTCGCTAAAGGTATTGGGGTCTAAAAACACTTCCGCTGGGGCATCACCTTTTTGGCGATATAAAACATATTGGTTTTGCAAACCATCATTTTTATAAAAATAGCTATAGTCACCTTCAACAAATGGCATACCGACTTTTTCATAATCAAGCAATGCTGCGAGACGAGACTTAATTTTATCGCGATAAGGTATTTGCGCTAAGTATTCGTATGTCGTTTTATTTTGTACTTTTACCCAATCTGCGGTTTCAGCACTCATATCATCTTCTAGCCAACGGTAATTATCGGTAACTTGGTTGCCAAAATATTCATCAACAACCGGCACTTTTTTCGTTGTTGGATAAGTTAATACGGTACTTTCATTGGCTACACTCATTACTTTTTCAGCCTGTGAAGTATTGTTCGTATTTTCGCCACATCCTGATAAGCCGCAAAAGGCGATCAAAACAGCCGAGCTTAAAACTAATTTTTTAGTATTCATAATTTACCAAGCAAATAAAATTGTTAATATTTTGTTATCAATCATATGATAGGCATTAATTGATGTCTACCGTATCGGCTGAGTTAAGATAATAAATTCAATGAAATTTTGCTAAGATATTTGTACGACAAAGCGATTAAAAATACATGAAGGTTGCAAATATGAAGATCCACAACTCAGATCGGCTAAGCTATCAACTTATTAATGAGAACGATAGCGAGTTTCTTTTTCAGCTTGATCAAAATCCAGAAGTTATGCGCTATATTAATGGCGGTAATATGACGACGCGTGAAGATATTCGTCAAGTGTTTATCCCACGACATAATGCCTATAAAGACATCGAAAAAGGTTTGGGATTATGGAAAGTTACAGTCATCAACACTCAAGAGGATATTGGCTGGGTTTTAGTGCGTCCAATGGATTTCTTTTCTGACCATCCTAAGTGGCATGATATTGAATTAGGTTGGCGGTTTTTACAATCTACTTGGGGCAAAGGTTTTGCCACAGAAGCCGCGCTCCACATTCAACAATTACTGGCTAAACAGAAAGAAAATAAAAGCTTTAGTGCTATAGCGGTAAAAGACAACCTTGGCTCAATTGCCGTAATGAAAAAACTCGGAATGGAATTTATTAAATCGTATATTCATTCTGACGCACAGTTAGGTAATTCCGAAGTGGTGCTGTATCGCTTGGAGAATAAGCAATCGTAAGAAAACACTTTTTACTACTGCACGAGAATAGCTTCCAATTAGAACAGACAAAAAAGCCCAACAATTGTTGGGCTTCATAGATACCGTAAACTTATTTAATTAAATCAGAGCCTAATTAAACATATTAGTTAAACGCTACACTCTTTCAAATACCGTTGCTATACCTTGGCCTAAACCAATACACATAGTGGCTAAACCAATGTTAGCATCTTGTGCTTCCATTAAGTTAATCAATGTACCTGAAATACGAGTACCAGAACAACCTAGAGGATGACCAAGAGCAATAGCACCACCGTTCAGGTTAATCATGTCATCCATTTTGTCTTCTAAACCTAATGAACGTACACACGATAATGCTTGAGCGGCAAAGGCTTCGTTAAACTCAGCCAATTCAATATCAGCTAACGTTAAACCTGCACGTTTTAATGCTTTTTTCGTTGCTGGTACTGGACCAAAGCCCATCGTTGATGGATCACAACCTGCGATAGCCATACCACGGATTTTAACACGTGGTGTTAAGCCCATCGCTTTTGCACGTTCTGCTGACATGACTAACATCGCTGACGCGCCATCAGACAACGCAGAAGAGGTACCGGCTGTTACCGTACCATTTACTGGGTCAAAGACTGGACGTAATGCAGATAAGCTTTCAATCGTGGTTTCAGGACGAATAACTTCATCATGTTCAATCAGCGTTAACGCGCCCATGGCGTCATGACCTAAAGTAGGTACGATTTCATTTGCCCAACGACCTTCAAGCATAGCTTTATGAGCACGTTGATGTGAGCGAGCGCCAAAAGCGTCTTGCTCAGCACGTGTTACACCATGCTGCATACCAAGTAATTCAGCAGTTAAACCCATGTTACCGGCGGCACGAGAAATGTGCTTGCTTAATGCAGGGTCAAAATCCACGTCATACATCATAGGCACATGACCCATGTGTTCAACACCACCAACTAAGAACACATCGCCTTGACCGGCCATAATGTTAGTGGTTGCATCGTGTAGTGCTTGCATTGATGACCCACATAAGCGGTTTACAGTAACAGCACCAGTAGACTTTGGAATGTCAGTTAATAGTTGAGCATTACGAGCGATGTTGAAACCTTGCTCTTTAGTTTGCTTAACGTTACCCCAAATAATATCTTCAATTAATGCAGGATCTAAGTTT
Source organism: Cognaticolwellia beringensis (assembly GCF_002076895.1). NCBI lineage: Bacteria > Pseudomonadati > Pseudomonadota > Gammaproteobacteria > Alteromonadales > Colwelliaceae > Cognaticolwellia > Cognaticolwellia beringensis. The sequence goes on along the minus strand of NZ_CP020465.1, from coordinate 2,509,671 downwards.
GGGTTTCTAACTAATAATTGTTGCATTAGATGTGCTGATAAAGTTTCAGCACGAACATTACGAAAAACACCTGCTTTTGAGCGACCCATTGGGGTACGGATGCAATCGACAATAACGACTTCTTTCATGATTTTCTCCTTCGCTTAAGCTGTTTTAACGTCTGTTGTAAAATATGACTGACCAGATTTCGCCATTTCGCGCATACCGTCAGTAACTTGATAAATTTCGCCTAAGTGCGCGTATTTATCTGCCATGGCAATAAAGTTATCTAATCCTAGAGTTTCTAAATAACGAATTGGACCGCCTCTAAATGGAGGAAAACCTAAGCCGTATATCAAGCCCATGTCAGCTTCAGCTGCAGTATCCACCACACCTTCTTCTAAACAACGTACCACTTCATTGACCATAGGGATCATCAAACGAGCAATAGTTTCGTCTTGACTGAAGTCTTTTTTCTCAACCCCAGCAAACAAATCATAAGCTGCTTGTGCCGCGACTTTAGTTGGACGACCGCGCTTATCTTTGCCGTAATCGTAAAAGCCTTTACCATTTTTCTGACCTAAACGTTTACTGTTGTATAACGCACTTACTGGGTCATTATCAATTTTACCCATACGCGTTGGGAAACCCGATGACATAACACCGGTACAATGATCTGCAGTATCGATACCCACAACATCAAGTAAGTATGCAGGGCCCATTGGCCAACCGAATTGTTTTTCCATTACTTTATCGACAGCGGTAAAATCAGCACCTTCAAGCACTAATTGGCTAAAGCCGGCAAAGTATGGGAATAAAACACGGTTGATATAAAAACCAGGACAATCGTTAACTACGATAGGTGATTTACCCATTTTCGCAGCGTAGGCTACAACAGCAGCAACGGTTTCATCTGAGGTTTCTTTACCACGAATGACTTCAACTAATGGCATTTTATTAACTGGGTTGAAGAAATGCATGCCACAAAATTTATCTTTGCGTTTAAGACTTTGTGCTAGTAAATCAATTGAAATAGTCGAGGTATTTGAAGTCACTATAGTGTCTTCGCTAACGTGGTTTTCCACTTCAGCCAATACCATAGCTTTAACTTTTGGATTCTCAACTACCGCCTCAACGACAATATCAACATCTTTAACGCTGTCGTAACTTAATGATGGTGTGATGTTATTCAGTACACCTGCCATTTTCTTAGCGGTCATGCGGCCACGTTCAACTTGCTTAGTTAAAATACCAGCAGCCGTTGTTAAGCCAAGGTCAAGCGCTTGGTCGTTAATATCTTTCATGATAATTGGCGTGCCTTTATAGGCTGATTGGTAAGCAATACCACCACCCATAATACCAGCACCCAATACAGCAGCTTTATTGACTGCTTTAGTCGCTTGTTTAGCGGCTTTTTTGGCTTTACCTTTCACTACTTGATCAGCCATAAATAAGCCAATTTGTGCCGTAGCTACATCGGTTTTCGCTAATTTTGCAAAGCCGGCATTTTCTAATGCCATTGCACCTGCACGGTCTAAACCTGCGGCAGCCTCAATCGTTTTAACCATCACCATAGGTGCTGGATAATGCTTACCAGCTTTCGCTGCAATCATGCCTTTACACGTATTAAAGGTCATAATGCTTTCTGTTGGTGAAAGCTTTAATGCTTCTAGTTTAGGCTGACGTTTCGCACGCCAATCTAATTTACCGTCGATAGCTTGCGTTAGCATTTTTATTGCCGCTTCACGCAAATGCTCTGGCGCAACTACGGCGTCAAGTAATCCTACCGCCATAGCTTGTTCAGCTTTGAAAGCTCGGCCTGTCGACATCCACTCAATGGCATTATCAGCACCAAGTACACGTGGTAAACGAACTGTACCACCAAAGCCAGGTATTAAACCTAAGTTTACTTCTGGCAAGCCGATTGAACATGTGGTATCAGCAATACGATAATCACACGCTAATGTCATTTCACAACCGCCACCTAAAGCGAAACCATTGATGGCGACAACTGTAGGTAGATTAATATCTTCGAATGAGTCAAAAACATCTGAAGCTTGTTTAACCCAAGGCAATAATTCATCTTCAGATTTTTTAAATGTTTCTAAAAACTCGGTGATATCAGCACCAACGATGAAAGAAGACTTACCAGAAGTAACCAGTACCCCTTTTGCTTCATTGCAATTATTAATCGCATCAACAACTGCGATATATTCTTTAAACGTTGCCTGATCAAATTTGTTAACTGAGCCTTGTGCATCGAATTTAAATTCGACAATGCCATCATCTAACAACTTGGCAGAAAGGCTTTTGCCTTGAAATAACATGCCTACTCTCCTGACTTTTTGTGGGTCGATTGACTGGTAATATGTAATCATAGACTACTACCAAGCGTGTGAATATTTAGCTTACTCATTAAAATTATTTAGCGAGTAAAATAAATAAAGTGCCAATGAGTTTGCCTTGAAAGGAAAAGGAAAGCAAACTTTTTTAAACAAGCGTTTTAATTAAGTGTATTAATTTGTTTCATCCCCTTACTTAATGCGGCCCCTAGTGCCTCTTTGTTCATTTTTTTTCATTTTATCCAGTAGCTCTTTTTCCATATCGATACCTTGCCAATGCGCAATATCTAGAACTCTCAGCACAATATCAGCGAGTTCTTCAGCAAAATCATCAGTCGGTTTTTCACCGCGACATTCATTTATAGCTTCGCCAACTTCCGATGCTACTAATGCTAATGCTTCCAAGGTGGTTTTATTGTGCCACCCCATTCGCTCGACCCAGTGATAGTTAAGCTCTGCTATTTTATTAATATCCATAAGTGTCTCAATAGTTACTTAATTAACTGATCAATATTATATTAGCGTGAAAATTTGGGTATTGTTCAGAAACTATCTCACTGTGCTAATCGTGTATTTTACCCACAATTAACATATAATAATCTGCCGCTGTCAACACCATAAAATTGAAATGCCATTAAATACGAAGTTAAGTTCACCAGAAAACTTACTGCTCGCAATGGCATTTATTATGCCTTTAGTATTTTCTGTCTGGATGGCAATGCTTAATAACTTTGTTATTGAACAAGCCAGCTTTACCGGCGTAGAGATAGGTATATTACAAAGTTTAAGAGAAGTGCCGGGGTTCCTCGCCTTTACCACTATTTATGTTTTGTTTTTCATTAAAGAACAAAGATTAGCATTACTTTCACTTGGCTTAACTAGCTTAGGTGTTGCGGCGACTGGCTACTTTCCATCGGTCATTGGCTTATACCTAACTACGGTCATTATGTCGGTTGGTTTTCATTATTTTGAAACGGTTAATCAGTCACTGACTTTACAGTGGATCAGCAAAGACAAAACCGCACATTTCTTAGGTCGAGCTTTATCCGTAAAATCGATCGCCTCGTTACTTGCCTTTGGTGGAATATGGCTATTAATGAAACATTTCTCATGGAGCTATCAAGCCACCTATATGCTGTTCGGCAGCATCGCACTCATTTTTACTATCGCACTAGCGATATCATTTCCATATTTTGCCCCACCGGTAGAACAATCACGTCGATTAATTTTGCGAAAACGTTATCTGCTCTTTTATGCTTTAACTTTCTTTAGTGGCGCTCGCAGACAGATATTTGTCGTATTCGCTGGTTTTTTAATGGTAGAAAAATTTAATTATAGTGTTGCCGATGTGAGTGCACTATTTATGATTAACTATGTATTCAACTGGTTATTTGCCGCCAAAATCGGTCAATTTATTGGACGTGTTAGCGAACGTAATGTTTTAAGGTTTGAGTACATAGGGTTAACTATCCTGTTTATTCTTTATGGCTTAGTCGAGAATGCTAATATTGCAGCTGTGCTTTATGTTATCGACCATTTATTTTTCGCATTGGCAATTGCAATAAAAACCTATTTTCAAAAAATAGCATTACCGGAAGATATTGCCGCAAGTGCAGGTGTCAGTTTTTCAATTAACCATATAGCAGCTGTTGTTATTCCGGCCTTACTAGGTATGGTCTGGATAGTTAATGCTTCGTGGGTATTTTATATCGGCGCAGGGTTTGCCTGCTGCTCATTATTATTGACTTTATTTATGCCTTACTCGCCAAGCTTAAATGTAGAGTTTCGCAGAAAAGAAAAAGCACTTGTTGAACAAGTGCTTTAAACAAACGCTTTTAACTAAAGTACATCGCTATATGCTATCGGTTTATTTTCTCTAAACAGCTAAAAAAATCATCGGCTGGCATCGGCTTAGCATAGTAAAAACCTTGAACTTCATCACAAGCTAAAGCCTTAAGTTCAGCTTCTTGTTCAATTGTTTCAATGCCTTCTGCAATAACTTTTAGGCCCATTTGTTTGCCTAAATTAATAATAGTGTCAGCAATAATAGAGCCACCCGGTTCAGCAATGTCACTGACAAAAGCCCGATCGACTTTTAATCGATCTAAAGGCAATTTTTGTAAGTAGCTTAATGACGAAAAACCAGTCCCAAAATCATCAAGCGCAATACTAATGCCCTCGGCTTTGAGTTTCACTAGAGCGTCAATAATAATCTGAGGTTCATCCATTAACACGTTTTCAGTTATTTCCAACTCTAATTTACTCATATCAACTTTATGCGATTGTGCTATTGCAATAACGGTACTAACAAAGTTTTCGCGTTTAAATTGAGGGATAGACACATTAACCGAAATACTGACATCTGGAAATTTGCTTTCTGCCAACCTATTTAACTGCTGGCAAGCTTGATCGACAACCCAATTGCCAATATCAATAATTAATCCTGAATATTCAGCTAAAGGGATAAATACCGCAGGTGAAATAAATTTACCTTCTGCGGTTTTCCAGCGCAGTAGAGCTTCTGCACCAATGATTTTCCCGGTTGCTAAACTTAATTGCGGTTGATAAAAAAGTTCCAGACGATTATCAGCAAAATCAGTTCGTAACTGCCTTATCATACTTAAACGCCACAGTGTTTTATCTTCCATTTCTTGGTGATAATAGACATAAGGCTCATGCAGCGATTTTTTGGCTAAATTAAGAGCAATATTAATTTGGTTAAGTACTTTTACACCGCGAGAACCAGCTGATTTTTTTGAACAAAAACCATAACTTGCACTAATGAGTAAGCTTTGCTCCCCAGCAGAAAATGGCTGACTAAAGAGCGCAGTTAATGTTTCAGGATTCACCCATTTTTTGGGACCAATAATACCGAAGACATCAGCACCAATGCGAGCCAGTTGATTTTCCTCACTTAATGCTCTAATACGTGCAGATACCGCCATCAGAAGTTGATTACCAACATCTTGTCCAAGCCCGTCATTTATATCACTAAAATGATTAAGATCTATCAGTGCGCTGACTAAGTTATCATCACTTTGACAAAAGTCATCTAATAAATTGACGAAGTCTAATCTATTCGGTAATTCAGTTAACCAATCTTTATAAGCGGCATTGCGGAGTTTTTGAAATAAATGAACATTCTCATAACCCGTAGCAATATTTGTCAGGAAAACTTCAATAAGTTGTATTTCAATGGTGGTTAAAGCTTGATCTAGTTCTAAATGAATTACGGCTCTAAAACCACCACTGGCTAGATAGAATGATGCCGAATCCACAGCAAAAAAGTGCTGTTTTTGTTGGAAGCAACTGGTGATTTGGCTAATGACATCTCGATTATCGAATGTGGTCAGCTTTTGGTTCACCTTCGCTTCAGATAAACCACTTTGGCCAAGGATATACAAACTTAAGTCATCAGCACCTTCAACAATACCTTGACCCCGAGCGCAAAAAATACCGTTACTACTATCAACAAGCATTTTTAATTCAGCTAACACTCCATTCGCATAGTCATGCACCGTATGTAACTCTAACAAGCTGGCAGCAGCGCCAATAATTTTTTCTAAGCCTTGTCTATTTTTAGTCACTGAGTCAATTTGTTGATATGAACGAATGGCAGCATAAACCGTGGTCACTAATTTACGGCGGGTTAATTCAGTTTTAGTTTTGTAATCGTTTATATCGTAGTCTTTAATTACGCTTTCTTCTGGTGCATAACCAGGTTGACCCGTGCGCAATACTATCCGAATATCATCACGCTTTAATTGTTCACGTATATGTTTAACAACCGCGAGTCCTGCATCATCGCTTTCCATAACTACATCAAGTAGCACTAGAACGATATCCTCATGCTCTTCAATGAGTTTACAAGCATCTTGACCTGAATAAGCATGTACATATTCTAAATGCCGACCTAAAACGACCAAGTCTGATAAGGCAAGTTGAGTTACTGAATGAATTTCAGGGTCATCATCGACAATTAAGACTTTCCAGGTATCTCTTATAGCTGAATCAAAAATTTCATCTTCATCACTATCATCGATAAACAAAAAATCATCGTTGGTGTTTTCGGAAACTTGCATATCATCCTCAAGGTACTAGTAAACAACAACTAGCATAATTTTTGATCAGCAATTTCATTAAAAATTGTCATCATATATAGTACATAATAAAAGTCGAGCTAAGATTATTCAACATTTCGTTTTAATAATATTGTTATTATCGAGTACTATGATATTAAATTGTTTCATATACAAAAAATAATACCTCAATAAAACTTAAACACCTATAAATTAAAGATAATATTTTTCTGTTTGTAAAGTAATACTAATTTTATTAATTAGGTGAAATACTTTATACGCCGAGACAATGACCAAGTACAAAGTATTTATTTCAATAACTACTTGTTCTCATTATTAAATAATTAACGAACTAGATGGTATGGTTAACTACATGAAGTACTAAAATAATAATTACTATTGGTTTAACATTGAAAATTTAAGGGTATGAGTAAAATTTAAATTTGCGCTATAATTATCTTTTGGCGATATTATGCTGGAATTTACAGCACTTTCTTTATAGTTTTAAGGAATACATCTGGTGTCGAATTCGACTGAACAAAATCACATAATAGAGCATCCTGTAGCGCAAAATACAAAAGTTGCGCCTAAACATGACGAACCAGCTACAGGGTCAAAAAGTAGCGCTAATGCCTCTTCACAAAGGCAATTATTAGTGTTGGCTAAAAAATTCTCACTCAATGCAGCATTTTTACCAGAAAATAAACAAGCCCCCTTGGAAGATAGGGCTTATCGACGCAAAAAACTCGACGAGTTACGTAAACAGCAAAATATGGAGGCGATCGTTTTACGTGCCATTCAATATTGCTCAGATGAGACGATAACCGACAGAGCTGATCAAGACTGGTTTAGTTCATTTGTGACACTTGCTGAAGGTATTAGCAATAAAAGCATGCAAGAGTTATGGGCGAAAATTTTAGCTGGCGAAGTATCTCAACCAGGTTCTTTTTCATTAAAAACGCTACAAACATTCAGGACCATGAGCATCACTGAAGCAAAGCTGTTAGCAAAAGCTTGTAGTTTAGCTATGGCAGATGCACGTAAAAAAAATATCCGTGTGATCAGCGGCGCTTATCAAGTCCCAAAATTATTTAATTTTTTTAATAAACAACGACAACAGCGACTCGACCTTAATCAAGCAGGGTTAAACTACGCTGATATATTAACCTTGGCTGATAATCACTTAGTGTTCGAACAAGAAACAGAAAGTCATCCACTTACAAAAGGAGAAAAACTTCAATTTAACTACAATGGCAAACAACTTAGCTTCATAGCTAAAAAAGCGGACTGTATTCTGACCTTTTATAAGTTCACCCCTATTGGCACAGAACTCGCGCACTTAATTGCTGACAATCAAGATGAGAGTTATTTATCCGCTGTAAAAACGCAATTATCTGAAAATTTTGTTATCGAGGGCTAAGACTAAAAGCAGTAATTTTGTAAACATTTTTATTGCTTAAAACAGTCGTTACTGCCGAAAACAAAGACATCTAATGAGTAAAGTAGGGTTAAGGCATTCATAAATAGATAATAATGTGTGAAATGTTGAGCACTTGATTAAATGACAAATAGAATACGACTGGCGCATTCTTTTTGTCACAATAATTTAAATACCATCACCGTCAGTGTGTAAACCACACTCTCTTTGCATACCAGAAAAGCGTGTGTCGCTTTCATCCATACCAACCGTTAATGGTCGCGTACTATGCACGTCGCCTACTGAGACATAACCTTCTTCCCACAACGGGTGGTAGGGTAAATTATTCGCCGTTAAGTATTGATGAACATCTTTATTTGTCCAATCAATAATAGGGTGTACTTTAAAGCGGCCGCGTAAAATACTCACTACCGACAAACCTTCACGATGACTAGATTGCTGACGACGAACGCCAGAAAACCAAGTACCTGCTTGCAACTCACTTAAACCACGTTCTAGCGGTTCAACTTTATTACGTCGATTGTATGCTTTTAAAGAGGCTTCATCTGTTGCCCACTCTTGTCCAAATTTAGCTTGCTGCCATGCCGCACTTTCTTTAGCACTGAATACCTGCAAATTTAAATTTAATCGCTCAGTCATTTGTTCAATAAACTGATAGGTCTCAGGAAACAAATGCCCAGTATCAGTGACTAATACTGGAATATTGGGCTCAATCTGGGTCAGCATATGTAGCATCACTGCAGATTGGATACCAAAACTTGATGATAAAACAAATTGCGATGGTAAATTTTCCATCGCCCATTCTACTCGCTGTGTTGCCGACTGTTTCTCTAATAGTTCGTTCCACTGCTTTAACCAAGGTTCTGGTAACGACGCAGGGAATTTATTACTAATCACAGGCGGTATACTCGCTTTAATAATATTAGTCATGAAAATCCCGTTTGCTGACTTTTACTTCGTCAACGATACCTACACGAATGACAAAATCACCGAAAGCTTCAGCATTATTTCGCTCAGCAACCCAGCGCGCCACTAAGCTATCAATTTCCTGTAAAATATCTTCTTCATTCAGGTTTTCTTTGTACATTTTAGGTACACGTGTACCCGCAATGTTACCACCTAAATGCATATTGTATTTACTAGGGCCTTTACCAACTAAGCCTATTTCAGCCAACATCGCACGACCACATCCATTCGGACAGCCCGTAACCCGTAAAATAATACTTTCATCGGCTACATTGTGTTTAGCTAATATTGCTTCTACATCTGTCACTAAGCCAGGCAAGTAGCGCTCGGCTTCAGCCATTGCCAGTGGACAAGTAGGAAATGCAACACAGGCCATCGAATTTTTACGCTGGACAGAAACTCCATCGTCCATTAAGCCATGTGCTCTGGCTAAACGTTCTATTTCAGCTTTATCTTCACTTGCCACACCAGCTACAATTAAGTTCTGGTTTGCGGTCATTCGAAAATCGCCTTTATGGATTTTCGCTATTTCAGCCATACCGGTTTTTAAAGGCAAATTAGGTTTATCAAGTAAACGGCCATTTTCAATAAATAACGCTAAATGGTTTTTGCCATCAAAGCCTTCTGTCCAGCCAATGCGATCGCCTCGGCCCGTGAATTCATAAGGGCGACTTTCAGCAAAAGTAATACCTGCACGCTTTTCAACTTCTGCTTTAAAAGTATCGACACCAACACGGTCTAAGGTGTATTTAGTTTTTGCATTTTTACGATTAACTCGGTTGCCCCAATCACGTTGAGTCGTGACTACAGCGGCGGCTACATCTAAAGTTTTCGCTAACTCAACAAAGCCGAAATCATCCGCTTTACGAGGATAAGTTGATTTATCACCATGGGTCATAGCTAAGCCACCACCAACTAAGACATTAAATCCAATAAGTTTGCCGTCTTTAGCAATAGCAATAAAATTCAAATCATTTGCGTGAACGTCAACATCATTTTGCGGTGGTATAACAACTGTAGTTTTAAATTTACGTGGCAAATAGTTTGAACCTAAAATAGGCTCTACTTCTTTACCATCTTTACCTTCTTCAATTTTCTCGCCATCAAGCCAAATTTCAGCATAAGCGCGTGTTTTAGGTAATAAGTGCTCACTAATTTTTTTAGCCCACTCGTAAGCTTCTTGGTGCAACTCTGATTCAACAGGGTTGGTAGTACAAAGTACATTACGATTTACATCACCTGCCGTAGCAATAGAGTCGATACCATATTCGTTCAATGTTTGGTGCATTAACTTAATGTTAGGCTTTAATACACCGTGAAATTGAAACGTTTGACGTGTCGTTAAGCGAATACTGCCGTAACTGGTTTTTTCACGTGAAAACTGATCGATGGCTAACCATTGCGTTGGTGTGATAATGCCACCAGGCATACGCGCGCGCAGCATGACATTATGTAATGGTTCAAGCTTTTGCTTAGCACGTTCATTTCTAATGTCACGATCGTCTTGTTGATACATACCGTGAGTTCTGATCAACTGAAAGTTATCAGCTGTGAAGCCGCCAGTAACATTATCTTTCAAGTCTTGCGCAATGGTGCCGCGTAAATAGTTACTTTCCGCTTTTAATCTTTCATTATCGGCATGTTTACCTTCGACAATTAAAGGGCCGTTTGCCTGTTCTTTATTAGTCAAGTCAGTCATTAGTATACATCCTTCTGATAACGCTTAGCGTTACGTAAATCTTTCAAGTATTCAGTAGCTTGTTCTTCTGATAGTTGACCTTTAGTTGCAATTATAGATAACAACGCAGCCTCTACATCTTTAGCCATGCGACTCATATCACCACACACGTAGATATGTGCGCCTCGCTCTAACCAGGCAAATATTTCATCGGCGTTTTCTAATAAACGGTCTTGAACATAAATTTTCTCAGCCTGGTCACGAGAAAAGGCTAAATCAATTTTAGATAACAAACCAGATTTCAGATAGTTCTGCCATTCAACTTGATATAGAAAATCTTGTGTAAAGGTTTGGTCACCAAAAAATAGCCAATTATCACCTGTAGCTTCAGTAGCTTCGCGTTCTTGCATAAACGCTCTAAATGGTGCTACACCAGTGCCAGGGCCAATCATAATTACGGGGGTTTCATTGTTAACAGGTAAACGGAAGTTATCATTGTGTTCAATAAACACTTTTACTTCTCCGCCTTCTTCAATGCCATTGGCTAAAAAGCCAGAAGCGCCGCCTTGACGATTTGCATCATCTGTTTGGTATTGAACTAACCCAACCGTTAAATGCACTTCTTCTTCAACTTCACTTTGAGAAGATGCTATAGAATATAGTCTTGGTGTAATTTTACGTAACGAGTCAACAAATTCTTGGGCATTTAACTTTATTTCATTAGGTAGTGGCGCAGATTTCACTACGTCAACTACTTGATGATTAGCCGCATACTCTCGTAAGGCTGCTTTATCATCTAAGATTGCCAATAAATTAGCAGCTTGTGCTTTCTTAGCCCAAAAGTCGACAAACTGTATTGAAGTTTGTGTGATTTCAAATTTTGTTTTTAATGCTTCGCCAATGGTTAGGCTTTCATCAGCAACCGCGACTTTATCTTGGTCATCAATCCCTAGCTCTGTGATAAGTTCGTCTACTAGCGCAGCAGAATTATCAAACCAAACGCCTAAAGCATCACCTGCTTGATAAGTTAATCCAGATTCGCCTAAGTCTATCTCGACGTGTCGAACATCTTTAGCAGAATCTCGACCGGTAATTTTTTGGCTAAGTAATAATTCAGCACTATATGGAGTTTGCTTTGTATAAAGCTCTTCAGTGTTATTTATACTTGCTAACGACACGACATTACTTGCAGTGATCTCACTTTCAAGTAGTGCTTTAGCTTCTGTGATTACTGAAGTCGTCCAAGTATTAGCGTCTGCATCATAATCAACATCACAATCCATACGAGGGGCAATTCTTTTCGCACCTAACTTTTCTAAATTAAGATCGAAATCTTTACCTGTTTGGCAGAAAAACTCATAACTGGTATCACCTAAAGCTAACACACTGTAATGCAAGTGTTCTAGCTTAGGGGCTTTTTTAGAAGCCAAAAATTCATGTAACGCAATGGCATCATCAGGAGCTTCACCTTCGCCATTAGTGCTAGCAACAATTAATAAGTGAGTAATGTTTTTAATAGCTTTAGGCTTAATTTCTCCCATACTTTTTAACTCAACACTCAAGCCTTCTGCGCTTGCTTTTGCAGCCAAACTTTTAGCAACGCCTTTAGCGTTACCAGTCTGTGAGCCATACAGGATAGTTAATGTTGGTGACGCAGCACTTGCAACGGCAGCTGGAACTGCAACAGTACTTACATTTTCAGCTTTTGCGGCTAAATAACCGCTAGCCCACGCTAATTGAAGCGGAGAAAGATCGTTTATGCTTTGCTTAAAAGATGCCAACTGATTGGTATCTAGCATTGTTTGGTTTAATTTTTGCTGTTCAGGCAACATGTCACTTTACACCCATTACTAATTAATAACGCTAGGATAGACTGATTAACTTCTAAAGAAAAAGAATAGAAACGGCTTTTTTATGCAAAAATAGAATATAGGAAATTTAAAAGAGTCTTAAATTTATAAGATAGACTGCCATTTATCCTATACCTGTTGTTTTTAAACGATATATATTAAAAATATTAAACTTTACGACGGCTAATCATTCTTTTTATGGAATAGTAATATCACTAACTACCTGATCTTTAATATTGAATATAGAAGTCCAATTAATTAATAACATTGGTATTAGTGAGATTAGTATTAACTTTGTGTCAAACCCCTGAAATCAAAAACGACTCTTTCGAATCGGCATGTAAACGTATAAGAATGTACTCATGCTTTAATCGTACAGCTGTTAGTGACTGATCGCATAAATCTGATAGTTTTAAATCTTAGAAAGAAAAAATTCCGACTCTATCGAGCCAGGCTCTTGACCTACAAGTTTCTACATGGATGTACGTTAGTAACGTAATGCAGGAGCAATTATTGAGATTCACTAATGCCGTGGTCACATGGGATGTGCAGGAACGGCGTCCCAGAGAAAAACACCCACACACTCTTTACCACCAGCACTAACACGTTTCATGCACAAGTTTTATTTTATAAATCCCAGGCAGCAAAAAGCCCGTTACTTTCGTAACGGGCTCTTGACGTGCAGTGACGAGTGATTATTTACGTAAAACATAAGGAAACAGAAGGAAACAGAAGTTAATTTGATTTAAGCCCTCATTAACTTCTCTTTCCTCGGTGTAGGACGCAGTCCCTCGGTGTTCTCTGTGGTGAACCTTGTTGTGTGTTTAAAAAATAAAAGATTATGCACCACCGAGTAAGTACTGAGGCGCTGCGCGCTTCACCGAGCAGTGCTCTTAACAGTGTAAGACAAATCTATTCGCCTGAATAAAATCAACTAAAGGTGACTAATACCAATCTGCACAAAGATGTGATCTAATGTGTTTTTATTTTGGATGCAGACACCACGCTTTGGAACAACTCACCTCAGTAGATTTACTCAAATTATCAAGAAAGGAAAAAGATGGGCGAAAGCGTATGCGTTTGCTTGCTGTTTCATACTTTTTAGATGGTCTCAGCAGAACGGATATTTCAACGACATTAAAAGTCGCTCGTTCAAGTGTTAATCGTTGGGTCACTGCTTATTTGACGAAGGGCTTGTCGGGCCTTGATAGTGTTAGCCCGAAAGGAAGACCTTCTATGCTTTCTCCAAAGCAACTAAGCCAACTTGCTCAATACGTTGAAAATCAGAGTTGCTCAACGGAGGGAGGTCGACTTATGGGACAAGATTTTTGTACCTTTATTAAGGAAGAATTCGACATAGATTATCATCGAGATCATGTATATAAAATACTGAAAAAACTAGGGTATTCATGGATAACAAGTCGCTCTAAACACCCTAAGCAATCACAAAGCGTCCAAGACGTTTTTAAAAAGCTTCCAGATGGAAACGATCCTTAACATCCCCTTTAATATTAGCTTAGATAAAGTTGATGTTTGGTTTCAAGATGAAGCACGCTTTGGCCAGCAAAATACAACAACAAGGTTATGGGCGAAAACGGGCAGTAGACCTAGAGCAGTAAGACAACAACAGTTCGAATATGCATACATGTTCGGGGCTGTTTGTCCTTCGACGGGCGCTACAGAGGCATTGATCTCACCCGTGATGAACAAAGACGTAATGAAAAAGCATTTAAAACAAATATCACGAGCCACACCCGAAGGTAGATATGCTGTTGTAGTAATGGATGGAGCTGGTTGGCATACAGAAGACACATTTGAAGATTTAAAAAATCTAGTCATGATCAAGTTACCTCCTTATTCCCCAGAGTTAAATCCAATTGAGCAGGTATGGCAATGGCTAAGACAAAATTGCCTAGCCAATAGATGCTTTAATGGCTATGAAAATATAGTTGATGAATGCAGCAATGCTTGGAATATCTTCAGAAGTGACGTAAAAAGAGTAATGTCGTTATGTAATCGTGACTGGATTAATCTGATTTAATGCTTATGCAGATTGGTATAAAGCCCCCACAAGTTTCAAGCTCATTTTTGATATATTATATTTTCTAAACACCAGAAAGCAAAAAAACCGTAGCATCAGCTACGGGTTTCTCTAAATAGAAGCCTAGCAATGACGTGCAAGTTCCTACATGGATGTAGGTTAGTAGCGTAATGCAGGAGCAATTACCGAGATGCACTAATGCCGTGGGCACATGGATGTGCAGGAACGGCGTCCCTCTCACATAAAGAGAAGAACACCCACACGCCCTTTACCACCGGCGCTAACACGTTTCATGCGCTAGTTTTATTTTCAAATTCCAGACAGCAAAAAGCCCGACTCTTTCGAATCGGGCTCTTCTAAATAGAAGCCTAGCAATGTCCTACTCTCACATGGGAACTCCCACACTACCATCGGCGCTAACACGTTTCACTTCTGAGTTCGGAATGGGATCAGGTGGGGCCATGTCGCTATTGTCGCTAGACAAAAAGGGTACAATCTTGAAAGCCGTTCATTAAGACGTGTCTCAATGATAATAAATACGTTTATTTTCTCTTATTCATCACTATGTTATGCGTGATGTTTGTCAAACTTACCTACAAAACCACTTGGGTGTTGTATGGTTAAGCCTCACGGGTAATTAGTATTGGTTAGCTCAATGCCTCGCAGCACTTCCACACCCAACCTATCAACGTTGTAGTCTCCAACGACCCTTTAGGGAGCTTAAAGCTCCAGTGAGAACTCATCTCAAAGCCTGCTTCCCGCTTAGATGCTTTCAGCGGTTATCAGTTCCGAACGTAGCTACCGGGCAATGCTATTGGCATAACAACCCGAACACCAGCGGTTCGTCCACTCCGGTCCTCTCGTACTAGGAGCAGCCCTCTTCAATTCTCAAACGCCCACGGCAGATAGGGACCGAACTGTCTCACGACGTTCTAAACCCAGCTCGCGTACCACTTTAAATGGCGAACAGCCATACCCTTGGGACCGACTTCAGCCCCAGGATGTGATGAGCCGACATCGAGGTGCCAAACACCGCCGTCGATATGAACTCTTGGGCGGTATCAGCCTGTTATCCCCGGAGTACCTTTTATCCGTTGAGCGATGGCCCTTCCATACAGAACCACCGGATCACTATGACCTACTTTCGTACCTGCTCGACGTGTCTGTCTCGCAGTTAAGCTGGCTTATGCCATTGCACTAACCGTACGATGTCCGACCGTACTTAGCCAACCTTCGTGCTCCTCCGTTACTCTTTAGGAGGAGACCGCCCCAGTCAAACTACCCACCAGACAGTGTCCCCAAGCCCGATAAGGGCCCTAGGTTAGAACATCACGCATACAAGGGTGGTATTTCAAGGTTGGCTCCACTTCATCTAGCGACAAAGTTTCAACGCCTCCCACCTATCCTACACATGTAGGAGCAATGTTCACTGTCAAGCTATAGTAAAGGTTCACGGGGTCTTTCCGTCTAGCCGCGGGTATACGGCATCTTAACCGCAATTTCAATTTCACTGAGTCTCGGGTGGAGACAGTGTGGCCATGATTACGCCATTCGTGCAGGTCGGAACTTACCCGACAAGGAATTTCGCTACCTTAGGACCGTTATAGTTACGGCCGCCGTTTACCGGGGCTTCGATCATGAGCTTCTCCGAAGATAACCCAATCAATTAACCTTCCGGCACCGGGCAGGCGTCACACCGTATACGTCATCTTTCGATTTTGCACAGTGCTGTGTTTTTAATAAACAGTTCCAGCCACCTGGTTACTTCGACTCTCCGATGCTTACGCCGCAAGGGCTTCACATTAGAGAGCGTACCTTCTCCCGAAGTTACGGTACTATTTTGCCTAGTTCCTTCACCCGAGTTCTCTCAAGCGCCTTAGTATTCTCTACCTAACCACCTGTGTCGGTTTGGGGTACGGTTCCTATATATCTGAAGCTTAGAAGCTTTTCCTGGAAGCATGGCATCAATGACTTCAACTCCGTAGAGTCTCGTCTCGTATCTCAGCGTTTAAATGAAATCCCGGATTTACCTAAGATAACCGCCTACGTACTTTCACACGGACTACCAACGCCGTGCTCACCTAGCCTACTCCGTCCCTCCTTCGCAATATATAGAAGTACAGAAATATTAATCTGTTTCCCATCGACTACGCGTTTCCGCCTCGCCTTAGGGGCCGACTTACCCTGCCCTGATTAACATGGGACAGGAAACCTTGGTCTTTCGGC
Source organism: Cognaticolwellia beringensis (assembly GCF_002076895.1). Lineage (NCBI taxonomy): Bacteria > Pseudomonadati > Pseudomonadota > Gammaproteobacteria > Alteromonadales > Colwelliaceae > Cognaticolwellia > Cognaticolwellia beringensis. The sequence continues at coordinate 2,493,072 of NZ_CP020465.1, read as the reverse complement.
GGGGGAGTTTTTCACTCCCCTTATCGTTACTCATGTCAGCATTCGCACTTCTGATACCTCCAGCAAGCTTTACAACTCACCTTCAACGGCTTACAGAACGCTCCCCTACCACTTGAACCTAAGTTCAAATCCGCAGCTTCGGTGACTAGTTTAGCCCCGTTACATCTTCCGCGCAGACCGACTCGACTAGTGAGCTATTACGCTTTCTTTAAAGGATGGCTGCTTCTAAGCCAACCTCCTAGCTGTCTATGCCTTTCCACATCGTTTCCCACTTAACTAGTACTTTGGGACCTTAGCTGGCGGTCTGGGTTGTTTCCCTCTTCACAACGGACGTTAGCACCCGTAGTGTGTCTCCCGCATATCACTCATTGGTATTCGGAGTTTGCAAAGGGTTGGTAAGTCGGGATGACCCCCTAGCCTTAACAGTGCTCTACCCCCAATGGTGTTCGTGCGAGGCTCTACCTAAATAGATTTCGGGGAGAACCAGCTATCTCCCGGCTTGATTAGCCTTTCACTCCGACCCACAAGTCATCACCGCATTTTTCAACATACGTGTGTTCGGTCCTCCAGTTGATGTTACTCAACCTTCAACCTGCCCATGGGTAGATCGCCGGGTTTCGGGTCTATACCCTGCAACTAAACGCGCAGTTAACACTCGCTTTCGCTACGGCTCCCCTATTCGGTTAACCTTGCTACAGAATATAAGTCGCTGACCCATTATACAAAAGGTACGCAATCACCGGACTAAATCCGGCTCTCACTGCTTGTACGTATGCGGTTTCAGGTTCTATTTCACTCCCCTCACAGGGGTTCTTTTCGCCTTTCCCTCACGGTACTGGTTCACTATCGGTCAGTTAGGAGTATTTAGCCTTGGAGGATGGTCCCCCCATGTTCAGTCAACGTTTCACGTGTGCCGACCTACTCGATTTCATGATAAGTTTATTTTCGTGTACGGGGCTATCACCCTGTATCGCTCTACTTTCCAGTAGATTCCACTAACTTACAAACCACTTAAGGGCTAATTCCCGTTCGCTCGCCGCTACTAAGGAAATCTCGGTTGATTTCTTTTCCTCGGGGTACTTAGATGTTTCAGTTCTCCCGGTTCGCCTCATTAAGCTATGTATTCACTTAATGATACCCGCCTTACGACGGGTGGGTTTCCCCATTCGGACATCTCAGACTATAACGGTTTTTATCACCTTATCTGAGCTTTTCGCAGATTAACACGTCCTTCATCGCCTCTAACTGCCAAGGCATCCACCACATACGCTTAGTCACTTAACCATACAACCCTAAGTGGTCTCAGCTGTCAGCTATAAGCTTTCAGTTTAAAACAGTTAGTACACATCGGAGACTAATCCGACGCAATTGTAAAGTCTGACATTTTCACGCACACAAAGTGTGTCTTGAATAAGAGTGGTAAACATTCCGAAGAATATTTACCGGGTTGATTACGTTTCCGAGGAGGACCCGTAATCACCATTATTAACAGGCGATATTCCCGTTAACAACAGTTTGGTATTTATAATTTATGAACAACAGCGCGACACCGTGTTCATCATATAAATACCGGTATTTATATCAGCTTTCCAGATTGTTAAAGAACTTGTCATTCACACGCATTCGGTGGTGACTTGGTTAAAAACCAAACTTAAAGTAGCTTAAATGAAGCATAACTTAAGTTTGGTCTTTCTATTCTTAGTGAAGAAGTGGTGGAGCTAAGCAGGATCGAACTGCTGACCTCCTGCGTGCAAGGCAGGCGCTCTCCCAGCTGAGCTATAGCCCCGCAATGGGAAACATACTTTTAGCTAGAGCATAAACGCAGATTTACGTCAGTTGCAAGGCGGTTTATCGCGACGTGTAGGCATTTCTACACGAGTGATGAACCAACGCCGCAAGTGGCGTAAATTGGTAGGTCTGGGCAGACTTGAACTGCCGACCTCACCCTTATCAGGGGTGCGCTCTAACCAGCTGAGCTACAGACCTATTTCTCTTTCAAGAATTTACGTCCGAAGCTAGCATGTTTGGACTTCTTCTAATTTGTTATCATGTAATTTGTGTGAACACTCGTAGAACCGAGGTTCTCATTAAGCTGTTTTACTTCAAGATAAGGAGGTGATCCAACCCCAGGTTCCCCTAGGGTTACCTTGTTACGACTTCACCCCAGTCATGAATCACAAAGTGGTGACCGTCCTCCCCGAAGGGTTAAACTAGCCACTTCTTTTGCAACCCACTCCCATGGTGTGACGGGCGGTGTGTACAAGGCCCGGGAACGTATTCACCGTAGCATTCTGATCTACGATTACTAGCGATTCCGACTTCATGGAGTCGAGTTGCAGACTCCAATCCGGACTACGACAAGCTTTGTGGGATTCGCTCCACCTCGCGGTATTGCTGCCCTCTGTACTTGCCATTGTAGCACGTGTGTAGCCCATCCCGTAAGGGCCATGATGACTTGACGTCGTCCCCACCTTCCTCCGGTTTATCACCGGCAGTCTCCTTAGAGTTCCCGACATAACTCGCTGGCAAATAAGGATAGGGGTTGCGCTCGTTGCGGGACTTAACCCAACATTTCACAACACGAGCTGACGACAGCCATGCAGCACCTGTCACAGAGTTCCCGAAGGCACAAGTCTATCTCTAGTCTCTTCTCTGGATGTCAAGGGATGGTAAGGTTCTTCGCGTTGCATCGAATTAAACCACATGCTCCACCGCTTGTGCGGGCCCCCGTCAATTCATTTGAGTTTTAACCTTGCGGCCGTACTCCCCAGGCGGTCAACTTAGCGCGTTAGCTACGCCACCCACAGATCAAGTCTACAGACGGCTAGTTGACATCGTTTACGGCGTGGACTACCAGGGTATCTAATCCTGTTTGCTCCCCACGCTTTCGTGCCTCAGTGTCAGTCTTTGTCCAGGTAGCCGCCTTCGCCACTGATGTTCCTTCCAATCTCTACGCATTTCACCGCTACACTGGAAATTCCACTACCCTCTACAAAACTCTAGCTTGCCAGTTCAAAATGCAGTTCCCAGGTTGAGCCCAGGGCTTTCACATCTTGCTTAACAAACCACCTACGCACGCTTTACGCCCAGTAATTCCGATTAACGCTTGCACCCCTCGTATTACCGCGGCTGCTGGCACGAAGTTAGCCGGTGCTTCTTCTGCGAGTAACGTCACAGCTAGCAGTTATTAACTACTAACCTTTCCTCCTCGCTGAAAGTGCTTTACAACCCGAAGGCCTTCTTCACACACGCGGCATGGCTGCATCAGGCTTTCGCCCATTGTGCAATATTCCCCACTGCTGCCTCCCGTAGGAGTCTGGGCCGTGTCTCAGTCCCAGTGTGGCTGATCATCCTCTCAAACCAGCTAGAGATCGTCGCCTTGGTAAGCCATTACCTTACCAACTAGCTAATCTCACTTGGGCTAATCAATGAGCGAGAGGTGCCGAAGCATCCCCCCCTTTGGTCCGTAGACGTTATGCGGTATTAGCAGTCGTTTCCAACTGTTGTCCCCCACTCAAAGGCATATTCCCAAGCATTACTCACCCGTCCGCCGCTCGTCAGCAGATAGCAAGCTATCTCTGTTACCGCTCGACTTGCATGTGTTAAGCCTGCCGCCAGCGTTCAATCTGAGCCATGATCAAACTCTTCAATTAAAAATCGTTTGTGATGCTCACCTTAACGAACCGAAGTTAACTAAGAAAAGACATCTGCTCAATGAATTCTGTCGTGTTTCTATCTATCCGACTAAAGAAGATAAAAACTACATAAAACGTATTATTTAAACCCGAAAGTCTAAATGATACTTATTTTTTGTGTGACATCATATTAAGCTGTTTTTTTGTTATCCGAGGATAACTATGTAAAATCAACGTTAATGTGAGTGTCCACACAAATTGCATGATAACTAATTGTTAAAGAACGTTAGTTGATACTCGAAGTAAAAAACTAACCGAAACAAAATCTCATTCGCTTTGCTTCGTTGCTGCAGGCCTTGCCTGAAGCGAGATGCGCATTCTACGCAACTCAGTTTTAATGTCAACGTTTTATTTCGTTTTTTTAAACTTTCTTTTCAGAAAATTCAAAACCCTACTTTAAAACGTTAAGTTAACTCATTCAGCCTAAACCGTGCTAGATAACTTATTAAAACAGTTCGTTGGGGTTACCCCTTGGAACTGGAGCGCATTTTAGAGATTTCTCGCTTCACGTCAACACCTAAATACAATTAAATTGCGAAAAGATGTTTGTTTGCTTTTTAATTACACAGCTAGCATTTTTATTGAGCTATAGCCGTTTAAATAGCAATCAGCACATATGCAATATTACTTAACAGTACTGAATTTAATGTCGATTGGTGGCTAGTTTATAATTTTCTATCACTAAAATTATGCTTTATATAGGCGCATTTACATTAACAACCCTACTAACTAAGTAGCTCCCCTTATATTAGTGAATAAACCAAAGTCACCTGATGTGTTACAGACTTAATCGAAATTCCAGTATAGCTTCAATCTCGATACGTCCTATTGTGCTAAAAAGTAAGTCATTAGGCGCAAATCATGATGAACGTGAGATTATGTAAAACAAAGGACTACATTAGTACTATATATAGTAGTAACTTTATCGGAGCTCATATAACGCACCTTTTTACTATTCGACACCCCAAAAGATACTTACTTGAATAAATTGCATAAAAATCACACTTATTCTTGCACATTACCAAAAGGTGGGTAACATAGAATTGCAATTTAAGTTTTTTATAAAATAATAATTAGGTATCCATTATGAAGTCTCCCCAAGCATTAACGCTAATTGTTGCGTTAGTATTTTCTGTCGCTATTTATTTTTTAGCTAACAGTAATGTATTTGAACTTACCAGTATGAGCGTTGCAGTTGTCGCTTTTGTTTGTGCATTTATCGCGCCCTTAGTTGGAAAAGCCGAAGCAAATGCACAAGAAGCAGACACAAGCATTAGTACACTCTACGTTGGTAACTTACCGTATAGAGCGAATGAAGCAGCAGTAAGAGAATTATTCTCTGAGTATGGTCAAGTTCAGTCTGTAAGATTGATGAAAGATAAACATACTGGAAAAAGACGCGGCTTTGGTTTTGTTGAAATATCAGCAGCAGATGCTGAACAAGCTGTTGCGTCTTTAAATGACAGTGAATTTCAACAAAGAACTTTAAAAGTTCGAGAAGCAAAAGAACGACCAGAACAGATTGTTGAATAACTTTTTGACTATATAGTACTAGTAAGTCTTAAATCATTGTTAATGCCGCTCATTTAAAACTGAGCGGCATTTTTATATCTGATGAATCGCTGTAGATTAATTTCTATTATGAAAGGTACCCACATCCTTAACATAAAAATGAAGCTAATATTTACTTTCATTTTTTAAATAAAATACTAGCTTCAGTAATCAAAAAATATAACATTATTCAAACAACAACTATAAAAGCTTAGGTGTTGGTTACAACTTGACCGACTTTAGTGATGACTTAAAACTGACAGACTACGAGTATAAAGGCTGGTTTATTAACCTTGTGGGTAAATACTAAAGCGACCTTATATTAGATTAAATTGGGTTATATTTTTAGCCAAAATACATAGCATATAGCGCACAGGTTAAAGTTAATTAACATTAGTTTTAACCTGATTAATGACGGTATACATATTGGTTTTAAGCAAACTGGCGTTATAGGCAATACCGGTATGTGTATTGTCGGTATGATATGAGTGCTGTCGGTCGGTATATTGTCTGTATGTGTATTAGGTAGGTAAATATTGACGGCATAAATGCCGACCTACAAATGATATCCACTGATAAGCAAGTCATCATTAATGCATACAGTTAAGTATCAAACACCTTCTTGTAAGGACAGCGTAAACTCATTTATTAATTTATTCGAAATTACTATCTACATCACTTCTGGGCTAAATATCATCCAGATTTTGAGAATAAAGCCGTTTTGTTTGACTAAGGGCTATGCTTAAAAAGCGAATTCTTCTAGAATACAGCCATTATTTAGTAGACAAAAATTGGTCTCTCGCTAGAATCTCCGCCTCATCAGGTAGCGATGTCCACTTTCAACAAGGTATTTCAATGTTTAGTCATATTCATCCCGACAATTATCAACAGCAGCTTGACGAAAAACAGCAAAGCATTTCAAGCACTTTCGCTCAATTTGACTTACCAACATTTGAAATATTTCCTTCGCCAAGCTTAAATTACCGTCAACGTGCTGAGTTTCGAGTTTGGCATGAAGGTGATGATCTCTACTACATTATGTTTAATAGTGAGACGAAAGAAAAATATAAAGTAGAAGATTTTCCTGTTGCCAGTGTGCTTATCAATCAATTTATGACCGCATTGCTAGCCGACATAAAACATAATGATGTATTACGCCAACGTTTATTCCAAGTTGATTTCCTATCAACACTCAGTGGCGAAGTTTTAATTAGCCTGCTTTACCACAAACAACTAGACGAACAGTGGATTGAACAAGCACAACAATTAAAGCTGCGTTTATCTGCCATAGCGCCCGTTGATATTATTGGCCGAGCGCGTAAACAAAAAGTGGTGTTAGACAAAGACTTTGTCATGGAAACCTTAACGGTAAATGGCGAGAAGTTTCATTACCAACAAGTTGAAAACAGTTTTACTCAACCCAATGCCAAGGTAAATGAAGAAATGTTACTTTGGGCTCAACAAGCGACTAAAAACCTCGGTGGCGATTTAATTGAGCTGTATTGTGGTAATGGCAATTTTAGTATTGCTTTAGCACAAAACTTTGATCGCGTATTAGGCACAGAAATATCAAAAACGTCAGTAAAATCTGCACAAATTAATATTGCGGCTAACAAATTAGACAATGTTGATATTGTAAGAATGGCGAGCGAGGACTTCAGCCAGGCAATGAACGGCGAACGTGTATTTCGTCGCTTAGAAGGCTTTGATTTAACCAGCTACAATTATCAAACAGTATTAGTTGATCCGCCGAGAGCCGGTCTTGACCCTGACAGTGTTGAGCTAGTGTCTCGTTTTGAGCGTATTATTTATATTTCATGTAACCCAGAAACGCTGCGTGATAATTTAACAGAACTGGTTAAAACCCATAAAATTGAGCATTTTGCTTTATTTGATCAATTCCCTTATACCCATCACGTAGAAACGGGTGTTATTTTGTCACGCCTTTAGTTTTATTACTGCGTACTTCGTTGCGATTTTCATTACGACCACTAAACTCAAATGCACCACGAGCAATAAACCTCAGTTGTTTAATTGTTCGTTGTGCTAATTGGGCTAAGTCTTTTTTATCATAATCTAAAGCATCAGAGCCGGCGCTAAAAACAATAGTGACGGCTGCATTGGCTTGCAAATAAGCAATTTCAGCATCAAGCTTATTTGCTTGTTGCAAGTAGTCACAAAGCTCTAAGGTAAAATAACGAATTTCGCGATTAACCGCCGCACGAAACGCTGGCGAAGTGCCTGAACGTTCTCGTAATAACAGGCGAAATATGTTGCCGTTACTTTCAATAAACTCCATAAAAGTACGGACAGAAATTTGGATAACAGAGCCACCTTTTTCAATGCGCTGCCTAGCTTGTCGCATTAACTGGCGTAAGGTTAAACCCGCTTCATCAACTAAAGTTAAGCCCAATTCGTCCATATCTGAAAAATGGCGATAAAAAGAAGTCGGCGCTAAACCTGCTTCTTTGGCGACTTCACGTAAACTAAGGCTAGAAAAACTGCGCTCACTACTCAGTTGCCCTAAAGCTGCATCAATTAATTGACGACGCGTTTTTTCTTTTTGAAGTGCTCGAATACCGCTCATCGCCAATACACCTAATATTTATTTCACTCTAAAACTAGGCTGATATGATACTTAAAATCATTAACAATGCTAGTAAATAGATGTTAAATGCGTTGCGATGACAAAAGTATTAACGGTTATTATCACGAAAAATTCGTCATCAGCACTTGACTCAGCATCGAGTAAAGATAGAATAGCGTACATGTGTACACCGAAATATTTTTTGGTGCTTAGCCCCTAGATGGATAATTAATGAAAAAACCACCTATTATTTGGTTAAATGTATTTGTATTTAGCATTACCTTTTTATTTGCTGCAATCGCAGTGCCTTACCGTGCGTTTACTCATGGCTTTGATGCCACAGAAATCACCGCTGCTATTATTTGCTTTATCTATTGTGGCATGTCAATCACAGCGGGTTATCACCGCCTTTGGTCCCATAGAACTTATCAAGCCCATTGGTCTTTAAGATTAATTTACGCGTTAGGTGGTGCATTTGCCCTACAAAATAGCGCCTTACATTGGTCTTCAGACCATCGCATTCATCACAAACATGTTGATAAAAACCATGTTGACCCTTATTCGGCAAAAATGGGTTTTTGGCACTCACACATAGGTTGGATGCTAAGAGATCACCAACCTGCGAAATATAATGACTACAACAACGTTCGCGATTTGCAAAAAGACGCTATTGTTGTTTGGCAGCATAAACATTATTTATTACTGACCATATTAATGAACTTCGGCGTGCCCATTTTATTCGGCTTATGGCACGGTGATATGATCAACAGCTTGTTGTTACTTGGCTTTTTGCGTTTAGTGCTAAGTCACCACACCACATTTTTTATCAACTCGTTAGCACATATCTGGGGCAAGCAAACCTACACAGATAAAAATACCGCACGCGATAATGGCGTTTTAGCCTTTTTTACGTTTGGTGAAGGCTACCATAACTACCATCATATATTTGAAAACGACTATCGTAATGGTATTCGTTGGTGGCATTTTGACCCAACAAAATGGCTAATTAAGGGTTGCGAGCATTTAAAGCTAACCTCGAAATTACGCGTAACACCTGAAGTTAAAATAGAAAAAGCGCGTTTATCGATGATCTTGTTACGTAGTCAGCAAAAGCTAGCAGCCCACCCTGACGCTGAGCAATTATTAGAAAGATTGCAGCATGAATACGATGAACTTATCCATAAGATCAACGAGTTTTACGCTGTGCGTAAAGCATTAATTGCCACTAAGCGTGATCAATTAATGGCAGATGTCGAAAATTCAGAAGTCATGGCACAATACCAAGAAATTAAGCGAAGATTAGCTGAACAACAGCGAAGCTGGCAGAATATGGTAGAAAAACTAGCATAAAAACAGTTACGTTCGATTTAATTCCTGCTAAAATTTTTACCATTGAAGCAGGAATTAAAGGGTTAACCGTTGAGTAAACAAGCAAAAGCTGAGACGAAGAAAAGCAAAAGTTCGACTAAAAGCTATGATTTCGACGCCATTATAATCGGCACAGGGCCTGGTGGCGAAGGCGCGGCCATGAACTTAGCCAAACGAGATAAGCGTGTTGCTATTATTGAACGCTACCATCATGTTGGCGGAGGTTGTACGCACTGGGGCACTATTCCATCAAAAGCATTGCGCCAATCAGTTAGCCGACTTATCGAATACAACTCCAACCCGCTATTTAATGCCGGTCAAAATGCTAAACAACTCACCTTTCAAGATATTTTAAGTCACGCATCTGCGGTTATTCGTAAACAAGTCAATTTGCGTAGCGGCTTTTATAATCGCAACCAAGTTGAGCATTATTACGGTGAAGCTTCGTTTGTTGACGCAAACACCATTGAAGTACTTCGCACTGACGGTACAATCGATACGATTACCGCCAAACAAATAGTTATTGCCACTGGCTCTCGCCCTTATCACCCAGACGATGTTGATTTCTCGCACCCAAGAGTTTATGACTCCGACAGTATTTTATCGCTTGAGCATTCTCCACGCCAAATCATTATCTATGGTGCGGGTGTTATTGGTAGTGAATACGCCTGTATTTTTCGCGGTTTAGGGGTCAAAGTAGATTTGATCAATACCCGTGATCGATTGTTATCATTTTTAGATGATGAAATGTCAGACTCATTAAGTTATCACTTGTGGAACAACGGCGTTGTTATTCGCCACGGTGAGCAAATTGAACGCGTAGAGACAAATGAAGATTCAGTAATAGTGCATTTAGAGTCAGGTAAAAAAATGCGCGCTGACTGTTTATTATTTGCCAATGGACGTACCGGTAACACCGCCGATTTAAAACTTGAAAATGCCGGTCTGAAAGCAGATGGACGTGGACAACTAAAAGTTAGCGACTCATACCAAACTGACGTAGAAGGTATTTTTGCAGTGGGTGACGTTATTGGTTATCCAAGCTTAGCCAGTGCCGCGTTTGATCAAGGCAGAATTTGCGCCAGCGCAATGTTAGATGGCGATGGTAAAGCTAAACTTACGGTTGATATTCCTACCGGTATTTATACTATTCCAGAAATCAGCTCTGTCGGTAAAACCGAGCAAGAGCTAACAGAAGCAAAAATACCGTATGAAGTGGGCCGCGCTCAGTTTAAGCATTTAGCCCGAGCACAAATATCTAATAATTTAGTCGGCTCTTTAAAAATTCTCTTTCACCGTGAAAGCAAAGAAATATTAGGTATTCATTGTTTTGGTGAAAATGCGGCAGAGATCATTCATATCGGTCAAGCCATTATGCAGCAAAAAAATGGTGGCAATACCATTGAATACTTTGTGGAAACTACCTTTAACTATCCAACAATGGCAGAAGCTTTTAGGGTAGCAGCATTAAACGGGCTAAATAGACTGTTTTAAAAGAAAATAGGGCAGTGTTATTAGCTACATTGCCCTTTTATCAACACTGTGTTTATTTAAACCCAAACGGAAAATTTATGAAATATAGTTTACTAGTAGCACTGTGTTTTTTTGTTTTACCGACACTTGCTGAAGATAGTTTTAGTATTTACTTAGTTCGCCATGCAGAAAAGCAAGCGGTCAAAGACGATCCTAAACTTACACGCTGTGGTAAATTAAGAGCAAAACAAATCGCCAGTATGCTTGAACACACAAACATAAAGCATGTGTACAGCACGCCCTATCAACGAACTATGTCGACTGCCGCTCCCTTTGCTAAACAACAAAAACTGGCAATAAAGCAATATTCGCCCGCAAATCTTAACCAGTTTGCACAACAGTTACTCAGACAAAAAGAAAACACTTTAGTGGTGGGTCACAGCAACACAACACCACAATTATCGGCATTACTCAGTGAGTTAGATGTTGAAGATATAACAGAAAAACAATACCGAAACCTGTATCAAATTCACGTTAGTAACAGCGGAAAAACCTTAACGTTATTCACCTTGCCGCTAACTTGTCGGTAAAACCTAATTAGCATTACATGTCCGCATTATTGCCTTTAGTACCTGGTGTTATAAGCTCTATTTCAGTAATGGTAAAAGGTGTGCCCCATTGTTGAATAGTCATCACATTTTTTACTTTGCCTTTAATACGAACAACAGCGCCATTTTGGGCAAACTCTTTTGCCATATTCATCGGTAATAATTTTTTACCCGAGTCGGTAATAATACCGTAAAAGCCACCTTCCAAATTTAAGAATTGCACCCGCCCACGTTGCCAGCCACTAAACTCATCTTTCAATTTATGCTTTAAGTCTTCCATCTCATGACCTGTTATTTTATCACCACTATTAACTGGCGTAGCAACAAGTTCAGTCGCTGCTTGCTCAGGGCTATTTTCCTGACTATTTTCTACTTTCGTTTCATCAGCTTTTGTTGTTTTATCTGTTTCACTCTCGCTTGAACTACTGCCACAAGCACTTAGTAGTACAGTGATCACTAAGGTAGATAAAAGGCTTTTTTTGTACGTCATCATATTGTCCATTTAGAATCTATATCTGCTTTAAGCATACCTTAATCTAAAAGTAATAACCAAAGGCTAAGTAGACAAATTTAAGCGAAAAAAAAGGAGCCAAGGCTCCTTTAATCAATACTATTTGATAAAACACGCGCTAGCTAGTGGCTGTCACGTTTAATAGCTTATAAATGATATGGCTTACTCAAACGATGCACAGACTCAATAAAGTGTCCGGCATGATCAGGGTTAACATCAGGATGTATACCGTGGCCTAAGTTAAATACATGCCCTGTACCGCCTTCACCAAAGCCTGATAGTATTTTCGATACTTCTTGTTCAATACGTGGCAATGGTGCGTATAACATTGACGGGTCCATATTGCCCTGCAAAGCAACTTTATCACCAATACGTGCTTTGGCATTTTCAATATCGATTGTCCAATCAAGACCTACAGCATCACAACCTGTAGCCGCGATATCTTCTAACCACATGCCAGCATTTTTAGTGAATAATGTTACTGGCACTTTACGACCATCGTTATGGCGAGTTAAGCCATCAACAATTTTAGCCATATACTGCAAAGAAAACTCTTTATAATCGCGAGGTGACAAAACACCACCCCAAGTATCAAATACCATTACCGATTGAGCGCCAGCGGCAATTTGGGCATTTAAATATAAAATTACCGAGTCGGCTAACTTATCTAACAACAAGTGCAAAGTTTGTGGCTCTGCAAACATCATTTTTTTGATCTTCGTAAAAGCTTTTGAACTACCACCTTCGATCATATAAGTGGCTAAAGTCCAAGGGCTACCAGAGAAGCCAATTAACGGTACATCGCCGTTCAGCGTTTTCTTTATAGTACGCACTGCATTCATAACATATTGCAATTCGCCTTCAGGATCTGGAATACCAATTTTATCAATATCAGCTTTACACGTTATTGGACGTTCAAACTTAGGACCTTCCCCGGTTTCAAAATACAGACCTAAGCCCATAGCATCAGGAATCGTTAAAATATCACTAAATAAAATGGCAGCATCTAGTGGAAAACGGCGTAATGGCTGAATAGTGACTTCACAAGCTAAATCTGCGTCACGGCAAACCGACATAAAATCGCCAGCACCTTTTCGCACTTCACGATACTCAGGCAAATAACGACCAGCTTGGCGCATCATCCAAACAGGTGTGTAATCAACAGGCTGGCGCAATAGCGCACGTAAATACGTATCGTTCTTTAATTCAGTCATGAAAAGTCTTCTCCGCTATAATATGCGCGCATTCTAACACTTCAAATTTTATTGATCTATGTTACAAATCAAATCTAATGGTGTTCGCGACCTTGATATTGAAATATTTTTTAGAATTACGCGTTATTTCATACAAAAAAGCAAAATACTATAAAAAACTTTACTCAAGTCCTTTTGTAAACACCACAAAACCGCAAACATAATGTGTTTAATAAAACAGCAGCTTTATTAAACACAACCCTTTAACCAAAAAATAATTTAATTTTTTTTAAATTAAATTATTTACCTTTAGCCACTAACACCATAATAAATGGGCAATTGCTCATTAAAACAATATATGTGGTTTACCAGAATAAAGTGATATAACAGAGATTTAGCGTGTAGTGTCGTAACGATGTTAAAGCCTGATAGATAACACTTTTTTACAATTTGTCTGGTTCTTTGCAAAAATGTTAATAGCTCAATAATTAAACTTTTTTCTTCCTAGATATTTACAACAATAAAAGTACACAACTAACAGGCTTTTTTGAAGCCCTTATACGAAGAAATTCGTGGAATATATGCTCTATTAAAGTTGTTGCACCAAGAAAAGGCGTTTGCTATAAATGTCCCGCGCTAAAGAAAAACAATAATAAAAATAAAGAAATAAATAAAAAGAAGCTAGTTTACTAGACCACACAGCGAGCATTTCAAGCCTTACTTCGGTAAGGCTTTTTTATTGCCTGAAATTTGAAAATATCGTCACAACTGTAATAATTTATTTAACAGTTTTACATTTCAGCCTAGGATCAAGGAAAAAATGAACGACTTAGATCAAGCCCCTAAGACATTATTAAAAGCACAGCAATTAGCGAATTTAGCCGACGCTAAAATACGTATTCCAATATTGGGTATTCGACTAGGCTTAGACTTTATCATTGGCCTTATCCCTGTGTTGGGTGACCTTGTAATGGTGGGTTTATCGCTCAGTATTGTTGGTATGGCGAAGACTATGCATGTACCAAAAGCCCTTAGGATGATCATGCTAAGAAATATTGCGCTGGATTTTTTGTTAGGCATAATTCCTTTTTTTGGCGATGTGGTTGATTTGTTTTATAAATCTAATCTGAAAAATGTACGCATTATGGAAGAGTGGTGGTTAAGTAAGCAGTCTCAATAAATTTAATAAGACGTATTGATTGGCGCTTATTAACTTAGTTCACTTCGGTAGCATTAGTATTAGCTAATATTACTATTTAGCGTGGAATGAACTCGCTTAAAAACTAGTGATGATTAAAAAATAAAAATCCAACAGAGAGTTAATGTCATACTTTAGAAAATAAAACATTTAATAAAAATTGTTGATAAAAAAACCAACCTTAGTGGTTGGTTTTTATTTAGTCTTTGGTAAAAGCTTTTATCTACTTATCGCCAACTTGTGCCGCAGCTTCAGGTTTTTGAATTTCTAATAATTCAATATCAAACTGTAGTACTGAGTTACCCGGAATGCGTGGTGGGTTACCATTTGGTCCGTAAGCTAGATCTGCAGGAATAGTAAATTTGAACTTAGAACCTACCGACATTAGCTGTACGCCTTCGGTCCAACCTGAAATTACACGGTTAAGTGGGAACACTGCTGGTTCACCACGGTCGTATGAACTATCAAAAGTCTCGCCATTAAGGAATGTGCCGTGGTAGTGAACTTTAACGGTATCAGTAGCAGCAGGCTTCTCACCTTCAGCTTCAGTTAGAATTTCGTATTGAATACCAGATTCAGTCACTTGAACGCCTTCTTTTTTAGCATTTTCTGCTAAGAAAGCCTGACCTTCAGCTAAGCTTGCTTCTGAACTTGCGCTTGCTTGTTCGGCTTGTTTTGCTTTCATTGCTTGATCTAGGTTCATCAACAACGCTTGAATGTCTTCTTGCTCAATTTGAGACTTGCCGTCCATGCTGTCAGTAAAGCCACGAATGATAAGTGACTTATCTAAAGTTAAGCCCAATTTGTCGTGCTCTTCTAAGTTACGCTCCATGTACATGCCAATTGAAGCACCTAAACCATAGGCTTGCTTTTGTATTTCTGTATCAAGCGCAGCGGCTTGCTCTTCTTGCTTAACTGGTTCTTGACAACCCATTACTGATAATAAAGCAATAGCCACTAGCGTTGGTTTAAAAAATCTCATTTACATCTCCGTTTTACTACTTAGCCAGAAATTCGGGCTAAGTCATTTAAATATGTGTGAATTGTGAAACAATGCGGCTTATACTAACGATAAATGCCCTAAGAAAAAAGTATTAATATTTTGTTGAACTGTAACTTAACATTTCTTAAAGCCAAGCTTCTGTTTTTATTGCTGTTGCTGACGGCTTGTCAGCCTTTGGGCCAAGCGCCAGAGCAAAGATGGCAGCATGCGGTTGAGGGAGCTTACGCTGCCAATATATCTAATGATGCTAAATTTAGTGTCGTTTCATCGATTCATCACGGCATTAGTTTGTGGGATTTAGACAATAACGCCCTGAAATATAATTGGTCGCAACAGCAAAATAGCGCAGACAACTTAGTATTGGTAGCCGATATTGCCGATAATAATAGCCATGCAATAATCGCTAATCGCCATGACTTTTCATTATGGAATATAGAAAATGGTCAGTCAGAAGGTTTTTGGTCAATAACGGAATCTACTATTCGCGATGTAGCCGTATCAAATAATGGTGACTACCTGCTAGTTGGGCAAAGTAACGGTAAAGTAGTTCACATTACTATTGCCAACGGTCGACGTTTAGAGTTTTTGGGGCACCAAGAAAAAATTAATGCTGTTGATATGTTACCCAATGGCCGAATTGCACTTTCTGGCTCTAATGATTTTGTTGCTTATGTGTGGGATACCGTTTCAGGACAAGTGATTTATCGTTTTAATCACCCTAGCCGAGTCACTATGGTGGCACTTGACCCCAAAGGCCGCTACGCCTTTACCGCAGACAGCAAAAAGGCGGCTAATATTTGGGATTTAAAAACCGGTAAGTTAATTTCCAAGTTAAAATACTTTAATCGCCAAGAAGTTTTTAGTGCCGTGCAATTTTCTCCTGACGGCACTCAGCTATTAACAGGCGCGCCTTCACGTAAGGTGAGCATATGGGATATTGCGACTGGTGAGCGTTTGACTAGCTGGAGAGTTTTGCCACGCGATGATATTAGACCTGCGGGAGCAGTTGTTTATAGTGTCGCTTTTAGGGATAATAACCAAGTAATCACTGAAAGCTCTTCAGGATACGCCGAATTATGGCAGGTAAATAAACAGTGAAATCAGTAAACGAATTAACCAAAGCAATTGAAACGCTTGAAACACGCAACGCATTTCAAGATGATCTCATCGAACAGCTAAACAATGAAATAACAGTGCATCAAAGTCAGCTTGCAGAACTAAAACTTCAAGTAGCCTTAATCGCTAATAGAATTAAAGATAACACTCCAGATCACGAAGGCAAAGAAGAGATAGAGCCACCACCACCGCACTATTAAAAGCAAGAAGCTAAATATTGTAATCTAATTTATACCAAACACTTCAACGCCTGCACGGTTATTAAAACAGATATAGAATAACCTAGGCGCTCTTATAAGCACGCTTAATTAAATTTACTCTGCTAAATTTTAAGCTACTGAGCGAATAAACTGGGGTTGGGGCCTATAAAAGCATTATAATTAGCGATTGAATATTGTTAATCACAAAACTTAACGCAACTGACAAAGGCCGCAGCATGAACACCAAAATATACAAGCAAGTGCTTTTTTTCGCTGATCACTTAATGGCAGCAGCTCAAGAGCAAGACCAATCTAAATTCGATGGTTTTTATGCTGAGCTAAAACGACTCTGCGAAGAGAATGAAAACACCGATAAAGACCACCCTGT
The DNA here is from genome assembly GCF_002076895.1 of Cognaticolwellia beringensis. Classification (NCBI taxonomy): domain Bacteria; kingdom Pseudomonadati; phylum Pseudomonadota; class Gammaproteobacteria; order Alteromonadales; family Colwelliaceae; genus Cognaticolwellia; species Cognaticolwellia beringensis. Next base: position 2,476,181 of record NZ_CP020465.1, on the reverse strand, counting down.
ACAGTGGGAAACACTTGCTGACTTTACTGATGATTTACCCTTAGCGATTACTATTTATGAACAAGCTTTATTAAAAGCTGAAGCAATTAACGACAAAGACTTCCGTTCGTCTATTAGTTATTCTATCGCGACAATGAAAATAGAGTTAGATGATAAAGCAGGCGCTATTGAGTCTTTAGAAAAAGCTAAAATAAGCTGTAATAAAATTTCGGATAAAGAATTAAAAGCGGAAATTCATGACTTATTGGAAGAGTTAAAGCTTTCGTAAAAATTAAATTTTAAACTTCATTATGCACTGGAAAATACTGCTAGGTATTTTCTAGAGTATCTTTTTCATCATCCTTGACTTAGCTCCCCTGTATTATCTAAAACATATTTGCCTCAAAAATCACCAGTCTATTATTAAGGCGTTTGTGTACGTAACATATTGTGTTAAATTTATATTATTGCCATTATAGGTCCTATAAGGAGCTTTATATGTTCGCTTTACTGGTTTTAAATTTACTCTGTATTTTTGTTTGTTATTCAGTAGCAAAATCTAAAGGCGCAAACACGAGTTTTTGGGCAATAATGGGGGCTATTCTCGGTCCACTGGCTGTGCCGTTTGTTTTCTTTGCTAAGCCTGCGGCTAAGTCCACTTAATTAACAACAATTAACACGATAACTTACTAGAGGCAGTAAATTGTATTTAGTGGGTTAACCGACGTTTAAACATTAGGTTTTCACAAATGGATATTTATAAAAACTTATGACTTCTATCGACAATACTTCTGCAATAATTGAATTCACCCGCTTATATTTGGCTGTTTTTTATTCCGCTGTTGCCCTGTTTTATACCATTAAAATTATTACGACAAAAAAGAACATCAATACTGAATTAATATTCCTCGGCGAGCGCTACTGCCCTAACTGGTGGAATCACATGACATTTAGGATATTTAGAGTCGCTATTTGGATGGTTTGTTTGGTGAGACTATTTGTGCCTGGGCTTGATGATTACTTGGGATTAATAGCCAGCTTAGAGAATGCGCCAGTGCTTATTTTAGGTAATGTATTGTTAACTTTTGGCTTTTTAATGACCATTGCTATTCACTTTAGCATGAGCGAAAAATGGCGTTCTGGTATTGATCCTATAGGGCCTAAAAAGTTAATTACTGATGGTTTCTTTAGATATTCTCGTAACCCTATATTTGTCAGCGTAGGTCTTTCTCAAATAGGTTTTTTCTTGGCATTACCTTCCGTTTTCACTTTGGTTTGCCTCGTTATTGGTTTATATACCTTATACAAACAAACGATTGCTGAAGAAGCTCATTTAGCAGCAGTATTTCCAAGTGAATATAAACACTACACCACTAACGTTCGTCGCTGGTTATAACACCTACACGCTAATGTTATCGTTACCGTTGATTAATCAGTATTAACGGTAACGTATCGATAAAGCATTTCATCACTGTTATTGATTAAGTTAAAATGCATAATCAATAACTTGGCTATTTTTTCTGAGTAAAAATAAGCCATTATAATTATTGTTTAGCCCATTAATCTTGTTTAAAAATACCAATAACTTGTTCGTTTGGTCTTACTTCTTGCACAACATGCTCTTCAGGTTGCGACATTTGGTGGCCACAACTTACACAGGTAACTGTTTCAATACCGTTTTCTTTCGTTAGCCCCATGGTGTCGATTTCCTTACATTTTGGACAGGTTGCGCCTGCTATAAATCGTTTTTTCACTTATTTACTCAGTTTTAATTAATTTTGCATTAGATTTTAAATGATTTTAGCAAGATATCTGCTTAGTGCTGTTATTTTACCTTGAACAACCCCCTAAGGAAAAGCGACAATAGCGCCCTGCATTGAAATGAGTAACAATAAATGATCATAGCCACAGATTTAAGTTTAGCCCGAGGCGCAAAATACCTCATAAAATCATCAAGTTTTACCATACATCCAAATCATAAAGTTGGACTTGTTGGGGCAAATGGCTGTGGAAAATCTTCTTTATTCGCGAGCTTATTGGGCGCACTACCCGCCGATTTAGGCAATCTTTCAATGCCAAGCAGTTGGAAAATTGCCACCGTTAAGCAGGAAACGCCAGCGTTAGACCGTTCAGCGCTAGACTATGTTATGGATGGCGATGTTGAATTTCGGGAGCTAGAAGCGAAGTTAGAACAAGCGCGCGCGAACGACAATGGCACACTTGAAGCGACTATTATCAACCAAATTGATACAGTTCATGGCTACAGTTTACCTGCCCGAGCCGGTGAGTTGTTGCACGGTTTAGGTTTTACACAAGAGCAACTCGCCAATCCGGTTAAATCATTTTCTGGTGGTTGGAGAATGCGTTTGAACTTAGCGCAAGCCTTGATCAGTCGTGCCGATTTATTACTACTTGATGAACCCACCAACCATTTAGATTTAGATGCCGTTATTTGGCTACAACGTTGGTTAAAAAGATTCACAGGTACTTTAGTACTTATTTCCCATGACCGTGATTTTCTAGATGATGTTATCGGCCAAATTTTGCATATTGAGCATCAAACGGCAAAATTATATTCGGGTAACTATAGTGCCTTTGAACGACAACGTGCTGAACATCTTGCCCAGCAAGATGCTCAATATCAAAAACAACAAAAAGAAGTCGCTCATTTAACTTCTTTTGTTGACCGTTTTCGCGCGAAAGCCAGTAAAGCTAAACAAGCGCAAAGTCGCTTAAAACGCCTGCAAAAATTACCTGACTTAGCGCCGGCACATGTTGATAGCCAATTTACATTCAGCTTTGAACAGCCCGACACCCTGCCTTATCCACTGTTAGCATTAACCGAAAGCCAATGTGGTTACAGTAATGAAGCTATAATTTTAAATGATGTTGGCATGACCTTAGTACCCGGTAGTCGGATCGGGTTATTGGGGCGTAATGGTGCAGGTAAATCCACATTAATAAAATCGCTTGCGGGCGATTTAGCATTACTTCAAGGTGAGCGTTATTGCGCCCAAGACTTGCGCGTAGGCTATTTCTCTCAGCATCAGCTTGAGCAACTGCATTTACCCAGTAGTGCCATTGAACATATTACCCGTGCGAAACCCGATATAACGGAGTTACAAGCACGGTCATTTTTAGGGCGCTTTGGTTTTAGTGGTGATCAAGCTTTAGACAAAGTCGGCATTATGTCGGGTGGCGAAAAGGCGCGCTTAGTATTAGCGTTAATTGTGCTAGAAAAACCACAACTGTTATTGTTAGATGAACCCACTAACCATCTCGACTTAGAAATGCGCCAAGCGCTAGTACTGGCTTTACAGGACTTTGACGGCGCGATTATTCTCATTGCCCATGATCGATATTTATTAGAGTCATGTGTTGATGAATTTTATATTGTCGCTAACGGCCAAGTAACCGATTTTGATGGTGACATTGATGATTATCAACAATGGTTGAACGACGATAAAAAGCAATCTGTAAAAGCGAACAAAGTCGTTAGCGAGCCACAAGTCGATAAAAAACAGCAACGCAAAGAGCAGGCAGAGTTACGTAAAAAAGCATCGCCACTGCGTAAACAAGCCGATAAATTTGAAAAACTTGTACAGCAAAATCAAGACGAGTTAACTGAAGTTGAAGCACAACTGGCAGACAGTGAGGTTTATCAGGCTGAGCATAAAGCTAAACTTACCGAATTATTAAAACGACAAGCAAAGCTTACGCAAGATTTAGAGTCACATGAAATGCAATGGCTTGACCTTGAAGAACAAATTGAAGAGATAATGTCACAAGCTTTATAAATTTATTGCTACACTTAGTATTAAACAGATTAATTATTTTCTGTAAATGAATCAGTTTAGTACAACAAGTCGCAGCGGAAAATTTTATCACTGCGTTATATAGCGACAACAGCCGGATATAGGACACTAAAATGAAAAAATTGACCTTAATAGCACTCAGCTTTGCTCTCTTTGTACAAGGTTCGGCATATAGCGCCGACCTAGACCTAGGCATATATGAGCTAAACCGAGGAGAGTTCAAGGCTGCGATTGCAGAGTTTGAGCCTTTAGTTGCCGAAGAATATGCACCTGCACAATACCAAATGGCGTTAATTTATCTAAACGGTTATGGCGTACTTAAAAGCCCAGAAAAAGCGCTAGAGTTACTTCATTTGGCGGCCTCACAAAATTATTCAGAAGCCCTGTTCGATCTTTCTTTGCTTTACAGTGAAGGCGAAGTGGTTAAAAAAGATTTAAAAAGCGCTTATGCATTAATGGAGAAAGCGGCCAAGAAAGACTTACCGCGCGCGCAGTTCAATTTAGGTGTAATGCTTTATAACGGCAGCGGTGTACCGCGTGATTATTTACAAGCCTCACGTTGGTACCAAAAGGCGGCGGATCAAAATTATGCCCTCGCGCAATTTAATCTTGCCTTAATGTATTTTGAAGGTAAAGGCGTCGCTAAAAGCACCGAAATGTCATATGTTTGGAATATTATTGCCGCTAAAAATGCTTATAGAATGGCGGAAAAAAGCCGTGATATGGACGAACATAAATTAACCGTAGATGAAATTAAAGCCAGCCGTGAAAAAGCGGATACCATTTACCAAAAAATAATTCAGCAAAGAGAGCTTAAGTTAAGACAAATTCCTTAAGGCTAACTTCTAAAAAAATCCTGAAATAAAAAATAAACCCGCACAATACGTTAGCGGGTTTTTTACCTCATATAAAATTCTTTCAAATCAATTGGCATATCATTTTTCCTCTCTGCTAGAAATTGAGCGCTAACTTCGTAACCATCTGTCACCATAAGTAGTGCTTAACGTGATCTACATCAATAAGCAGTCCTTGATTATTATTTATAATAGTTGCTTAACAAAGAGACTTATTGGAGTGAGTTATGAATTTTGTAGATATGCTATTGAACGACCCTGTCGTAATAATTTCATTTATTGGCCTAGCCACTGTACTAGCCATTTGTAGCTTTTACGTTTATTACTTCTTAAAACAAATTAGTGAAGATATAAAATAACTGAGCTTGTTACCCTTAGCTGAGTACCTTTCTTGGCTATAATAGGTGCCGAGTTTAGGCATTGCCTAACAGTGGGCAATAGCTAAGTTTTAACGTACAATAAACTTTTGTATTACACACTATTACTTCGTTATGTTTACCAAAAGTTCTTTCAGTCCAGCTTGGTGGCTAAAAAACGCTCACTTACAAACCATTGCCGCTAAGTTTTTTAGGCGTGGTCACTCTATTAGCACCACTAATGAAACATTAGAGTTACCCGATGGCGACTTCGTAGATTTAGCATGGACCGAACAGGTCAACCCAACATGTTCTCGCCCTATTGTTGCAGTATTACATGGCTTAGAAGGCTCAAAAAACAGCCATTATGCAAAAGGCATGTTATCTGCTATTAAAGCGCAAGGCTGGGTCGGTGTTTTAATGCATTTTCGTGGTTGCAGCGGTCGACCTAATCGCATGGCTAAATCCTATCATAGCGGTCAGACTTGTGATGTAGACTTCTTCAGTCAATACCTTGCTAGTAATTACCCGCAAGCAAAAAAAGCAATTATTGGTTTTTCACTAGGTGGTAATGTATTAACAAGATATTTAGCCGAACAGAAAGAAAACATCTACCAAGCCGCCTGTGTAATTTGTGCGCCACTTGACCTATCAAGTTGCAGCAATAGAATTAACCGAGGTTTTTCTCGCGTTTATCAAAAGTACTTAGTAGATATGCTTAGAGCAAGTACGATTGAAAAAATAAATGCAAATTTACTGAGTAATATAGATAGAAACCATTTAAATAAAGTCCGTTCTATTCGTGATTTTGATCAAATGGTTACCGCCCCTATTAATGGCTTTCTTGATGCAAACGACTACTATCGACAATCGAGCGGAAGAGAAGTGCTTAAACAGATAACCACACCATGTTTAATCATACATGCGACTGACGACCCTTTTTTATGCCATGTAAACACCACAGCCATTAGTACTTTGCCGAAACAGATGATATTTGAAGTGAGTGCTCGTGGCGGCCATGTCGGTTTTATTAGTGGCAAAAATCCTCTCAAGCCACAATTTTGGCTAGAACAACGTATACCCGAGTTTTTTAAGAGCTATTTATGATTATTCCATTAGAACAATTAACGACCGAAACCTTAAGTGCCATTATCGAAAATTTTGTCCTAAGAGAAGGTACTGAATATGGTAGTGAGGATGTTTCACTAAACGATAAAATAGCCCAAGTACATCAGCAATTAAAACAAGGTACTGCACTTTTAGTTTACTCTGAATTACATGAAACGGTTAATATTCTACCGGCAGATCAGTTTATAGAAGACGCTGAAGAAACCTCTTAAACACGATATTTTATCGATCAAAAAAAAGCACTGATTAAGTGCCTTTAATAAATTGTAATACCGTGTTTATTTAACGGGTAAATAGTACTGAAAAGCTGACCGGCACCACATAATTGATACTCGGAAGAGAAGCTAACTCTTTAAGTTTATTAATGCCCGCTACCACACCAAAAGCATCTGCTTGAATAAAAAATGGCTTTGTCGTGTTCACCAATATTTTGTCTGCACTTAACTTAACAACATTCACGTCAATTGTTACCGGTTGTTGCTGACCATGAAAAGCGACTTTACCAGTAATACTCAGCTTTTTATCTTCGCCAACTTTTAAGCTTTTGAGTAATGATTTATCGAGCACAGTAGTGAAAGTTGCAGAACTATATTTACTCGTTTCAAAAACGAAACTTTTCATTCGATCATCGCGAATAGCAATATTAGTATTTACGCTGGCTAGATCAACGCTAATATTCACCTGTGCGTTCTCGTCGATATCTCCCGAAAGCTTTGCAAAGCTATGATTCTCGGCAATAGTCTCTTTTTTCACTGACATAAAGTTAAGTTGAGAACTTGAATTGTCGAGCTTCCATGCTGCTAAAGCAGGTAAACTTGTTGTAACCACAAGTAAGGTAATGAAAATTAAAGCTGTTTGGCGCATTATGTACTCCATGTCTGTTAGGCTTTCACCTGATATTTAGACCCAAAACAAATTAGCGAGTTATCTGTTTTTTTAGGTTTTATTAAAAGTTGCGTGTTGCTCTATGCTGTTTGATAATCTCTTGCCAAGGAATTTCTTTATTCCCTAACGTTAAAAAATCAGGCTGCATCAAAGTCTCACGTTGATTATAAGTTAACGGATTAAATTCACTGTCGATAATACTACCGCCAGCTTGCTCAATTATACAATGACTCGCGCCGGTATCCCACTCACCTGTGGGTCCAACACGTAAATAACAATCAGCACCGCCTTCGGCAATTAAACAATTTTTTAGCGAGCAACTACCTAAAGCGACGTGGTCAAAGTCATAGCCACTATTTAAGTACTGCCCCATTAAATTAATATCTTGGCGACGGCTGATCGCCACTTTAATACGTCGTTGACCATCATATTGCGCCACTTGTATTTTATGGCTACCGGCATCGTTTTCTTTAAAGGCACCCAAATTATTTTGCGCATAATAAGTTAATTGATGGTCAGGCGCATGAATAACACCAATACTTGGCCAGCCATGCTCAACTAAAGCCACGTTAACGGCAAAGTCGCCACTGCCAGCAATAAACTCACCGGTGCCATCAATAGGGTCTAACAACCAATAGCGCGTCCATTTGCTACGTTGGGCGAGGTCTAATGCCCCGACTTCTTCAGAAATAATAGGAATATCGGGCGTTAGCCTTTTTAACTCATCCATTAAAATATCATTTGCAGCGATATCAGCACTGGTCACTGGACTGTTATCGTCTTTTATTTCGGCGGTATAATTGCCATTTTTATAATAACGAGAGACTTCTTGGCCCGCTTTTTTGGCACTTTCGAGTGCTACTGACAATAACCTTTCTTGGTTCATAAAATACCTCCTAAGTGATCTTTTACTAATAACAAAGCGGCAATACTACGCGACTCATTGAAATCTGGTTCTTGCAATAACTGCCGATAATCCGCGAGTGGCCATGGAACTAATTCTAGATCTTCGGGCTCATCTCCAGGTAGCTTTTCAGCATAGAGATCTTCAGCGAGGAATATAGTCATTTTAGCATCGAAAAATGCTGGAGCCATGGCAACGGTATGCACTAAATTTATGTTGTTAGCACCATAACCAACTTCTTCTTTTAATTCTCGATTGGCTGCCTCTACCGCGCTTTCGCCGGCATCAATAAGCCCTTTTGGAAAACCGAGTTCATAAGTGTGGGTGCCGCCACAATATTCACGCACCAGTAACATGGTATGTTTGTCTAGCATAGGGACGATCATCACCGCGCCTCTGCCTTTACCAGCCAAACATTCATATTCACGCTTTTCGCCATTGGAAAAGGTTAAGTCGATTTGCTCAATGGTGAATAAACGACTTTTAGCGACCTGTATGCGCTCAGTAATTTGAGGTAGTATTTTTTTTGTTGTCATAACGCCCTTTATTGCAACAACTTAAGTGATAAATGTATCGAAGAAAGCTACAGATTAACCATAGCACGATAACGTTGAATACATAACCAAGATGCTTGGGTATAATAGCAATCTAGCTAAAATTAATCTAATTACGATAACCTATAATAAACGTGCTCCTAGGGAAAAATCTATGCTTGATTGGTCAAAAATTTCAACCGTTTTACTGGATATGGATGGTACGATTCTCGATTTACATTTTGATAACCATTTTTGGCTACACCATTTACCCAAACGTTACAGTGAATTGCACGGCGTAAGTTTAGAAAATGCGAAAAAAACTTTATTAAGTCACTATACAAAAGTAGCAGGAACAATCGATTGGTATTGTTTAGATTATTGGGCTCAACAAACGCAACTTTCAATAACCGACTTAAAACGTGAAATTCAGCACTTAATTCAATTACGCTCTGATGCACATGACTTTCTAGTTGCATTGAAATCATCTGGCCGTGATATCGTGCTTGTTACCAATGCTCATCCTGATAGTTTATCGCTAAAAATAGAACGCACATCGTTAGATAAATATTTTGATACGCTCTACTCAACACACGAATTTGGTGTCACAAAAGAGTCTCAAATACTCTGGCAACGATTACAAGCAAAGCATGGTTTTGCTTTAGAAAGCACGCTTTTTGTTGATGACAGTTTAGTGATACTAGACTCGGCTAAAAAATACGGCATTGCACATATATTAGCCGTGGCAAACCCTGATAGTAAAAAGGAAGACAATGCTTTTAATGACTACCCGTCAATTACCGACTACGGAGTTTTACTCGCAGAAATAAATAACAGCAAGTGGCGAAGTTAATCGATGAAGTACGACTTCAATTAGACAGAATAAGATCGCAGCTCATTACTATCGTTGATGTTGAGGTTATTTGGGCTTAATTAAGATTTAAAGTGTACCTGACCCTGAAGGATCCCTGTAATCTTTAGCTGTACTTAAACTAAGCACTGCTATGTTGTAACTTATTTTCAACTAAAAATTATCGGTTATTCTCTATTTTAGATATTTGCGTAAGATTGACATTTAAAGTTCTATAAAGGAAAATAATAAGTATTATCAGTTGGTTGTATAATAAACTAATTGTTTAACAAGTGGGCTTGTTTGGTTTGAAGGATACTGAATCAGCTTGAAATTTATTTTCTTAGGAGTCAAGGATGACAGGTCGTACTTATTTTCATTCTATATTTGTATTTTTTATCACGTCTTTTCTAGTTGCCTGTGGTGGAGGTTCTAGTACTTCCGACCAAAACAAACAGCCAGAGCCAATTCAGCCGACAAACCAAACATATAAAGTAACTGTCATAGATGGATACCTGCGAGCCGCAACAGTTTGGCTTGATTTGAATGGAAATGGTTTAAAAGATGCAGATGAGCCTAGTGCTGAAACAGCTAATAAAGGAATTGCAGAACTTACATTTTCTTCAAAACTTACTCCAACAGATTATAGCTTGCTTGCTATAGCCGAAGCGGGAAAAACTTTCGATGAGTCTTTAAACCGAACCGTAGAACAAGACTTTGTTTTAGCGTCGCCTAAAGGTGTAAGTGTCATAACACCTTTAACGACTTTAATTTATATGAAAGAACATGAACTGGGTAATATCAATGGTGCGAAAGCTCAGATAGGGTTAGCTATAGGTGCTGTAACTGAAAATTTATCTGAAGACTTTATTGCTACTCAAAATACCTACCTTGCTGAAGTAGCGGCTGACCTAGTAAGACTTTCGCTGATGCCTGAAACGACAGAGCAGTTAAATAACTTTGGTGAAAATCCAGGTATTATCATCGGTTTGATAAAAGTATATAGTGGAATTAAAAATAGGGGTGAAAGTGGCACATATGTCATGCGTGATAGCCAAGGCGAACTGGCAGGCGATACAGATTTAGATGGTATTGCTGATCCGGATGATGCCGATATAGATGGGGATTCTTTTTTAAATGATGATGACGCATTTCCATATGAACCAACAGAGTGGCTCGATTTAGATTATGATGGTATTGGGAATAATACTGATACTGATATCGACGGTGACAATATTGAGAATGAGCTGGATGCTTTTCCCTTTGATATAACAGAGTGGGAAGATTTGGATAGTGATGATGTTGGCAACAATAGCGATCCTGATATTGACGGTGACGGTATCCTCAATGAAGAAGATCCTTCTCCTTACACAGCAGAATTCAACACATTACTAAACCCAGGGACATCAACCCTGACAGAAGTAATATCTAGCCACATTAAGAATAATGATTGGCAATATTTTACGATAAACGCACCAGAGAGTGTTTTACTTAATATAGAACTAACCAACCTAACTGGTGATGTTGATTTATATGTGACTGCTGAAGAGTTTCCAACAAAATTTGATTACCTATGTCGCTCCAACAAAAGTGATAGTCAATCTGAAAAATGTGTCATTCGAAGTGAGAAAGAAGCTACTTACTTTATAGGTGTGTTGTCAAAACAAGATGCTAATTTCACTTTATCTGCTAGTACATCTGACATTGTCTACAAAAAAGCCATACTGTTATTGCACGGTTTAGCCTCTAGTCCAGATACGTGGGATTCAATGGTTAACGATGATAGTTTCTTTAATGGACAGTGTTATGCACTAACCGTAGATAATGATCCTTTACCAGTATTAGACGGCAATAGTGATGGCATTAGCTGCTTTAATCTAGAGTTTGGTTCATTAGACAGGGATACAACTTATTCTGCACAAGGCTTAGATAACAAAATCTGTAATAGCAGTGAAGGTTGTAATGGAGACTACACAACATTTGAAGGGTTAGGAATTGAAGTTGAATCCGCTATTGCTCGAATTGTTGAACATTTAGGCAAAGATGTTGAACTATTTTTATTTGGCCACAGTCGTGGTGGTTTAGCTGCAAGATCTTATTTGCAGAGCCCAAATGTCGTCAATAAAGCGCTAGTAAAAGGCTTTGCTACTTCGGGTACACCCCACCAAGGGTCTCCGCTAGGGCGCTTCTACAAATACATGGATGATAATTGCACACCTAAAAGCGTTTATCGCCAAGATGGCAATAAATGTGAAGATAATTGGGAAGTGATGGAAATGTTAAATGGAACGCGAACTTATTTTGGTTTTGATATTGGACTTGAAAATCAAATGGAGTTGCAAGCTCCAAGTATCAATTTTTTGTCTCCAGAATCTGACAATATTAAAGCTTTAAATGAAAACGTTGCTCTAATTAATAATCTTGTTATAGGCCAGCTAGCTTATGAAGGAACTAAATTTGGGGTGTTGAGCAAAGAGGCAGGCCTATCAGATTTCTATGACCTTTATGCTTATGGTGCATGGTTTGGTGGAGACCATCCGCATCCAGATACACTTCGTTATATCGAAAATGGAGTACCCAGAGCATCACTTATTGGTGATGGCATTGTACCATCGTATAGTCAAAAATTAAGTTTCCTATTAGAAAAAGAAGGTATCGCCATAACTAAAGCTGGTACACAAAGCGCTGAAAACATTTTACATACTGAAGAAACATCTCAAGTTTCAGATATTAATTGGTTATTTGAAGGCCTGTATCAATCGTTAGAGTGGAAATAACTAACATGAAATATTATGCTATTGCGACAATTCTGATTGTGTTTATTGCTTATTCTATTTGGTATGATGAAGGAAATTTTCAGAATGAAACGTCTTCAAATACGGCTGAAATTGTAGATGTACCTGACCAGAAAACCAATCTTGCTCATAGTAGTAAGGCCAAGCTTCAAAAGGTCGATAATAGCCAAAAGCCAAAGTCGAACAGTTTAAAAAAGCATGAAAGTACTTTTCTAAATGCAGAAACAGCCATGCAAGGTCTTACTACGTTGTTGGAGAATGCTAGTAATGGTTCTGTAGTAGATATTAAGTTTGAAAAGTCGCTTATCACCTATTTGAGGAATACTGATGATAGGGATATTTATAACTATATATTGAATAAGCTAAATAATGCAGAATTATCAACGCCACTTGGTGACAGTTTAGTGGAATATACCATTAGCTTATTGGCTGCAATAAATACATCCAGTGCAAGTAAGTTAATGTTAGATGTAGTGAATACTAAGAACTGGCAAGGTTCAGAAGCTGTTTATTTGGTTAAAAAAGCTATTTCACGATTTAACCGAAGTGGTGATTTTACGGAGTTAGTACAGCAAGCATATGCTGAAAGTAGTGATACTAGCCCTTATCTAAACGAGCTAGCAACTAGCATTGCAAAAAATGCGAGAGGAGAACAAGTGCAATACTTGTTTGACTATATCGACAGTAAGGAATCAGCAAAAAATATTGCTGCACGTAATGCTCTAAATACAATCCAAACAGAATCTTTAGTGCCAAATATCACTCAACACTTATCGAGTGATTCAACAGAAAAAGTTAATGTTGCTTTAAGTTCATTAGCTAATATGGGGCAATATGAAGCCGCCTCCGCATTAATTACATGGAGCGCTGCTCAATCGTTAGAAGCAAAATCTACTGTAGCTAGTTTATTTGAAGTCGCGCTTAGAAGAAGCCCATCCACAAAAAGAGCAATCAAAAAAGAGGTGCTACCTATACAGTTCGCTAACAACGAGATTAAAGGTTTAATATTAAGTTATGTGACTGATAAAAATATAGAGGAAGATTAAATCCAAAGTAACAATTTAAAATCAGCAACTTAAACATATGAAAGAGCTGGCTTATGGATCAGGTTCTTTTCTAGGTTACTTTAATCCCTTAAATTTTATTGTATCCACTATTTTATGCTCACAGTTGATGTTAGTAACCGCATCGCTAAGGTCAGCTATCCGGCAACTTTTGTCTCTAAAGCCAGTCATCCTAATGACTGTTTTGTCGGAGGAGCTGCCTTTTTAATTAAACGTATCAATCCCCCCTTCGCTGGCTTACGAGGCAATCACTGTAATATTCAATCAGGTTCGGTATTCTATGCCTTCTGCAAAGCTCAAAACAGCTGCTCAGCGTATTAGCAAGGTGACTTAATTGAACCATAAGGGATCGTTTAATATACTCCATACTTCCTGTTGTAGAATCATTTCAATTTAATAAGTGACAAAAGGTATGAAGACAATTGGCAAGCTGGCTAAAGAGTTAGATATCAATATTGAGACCATAAGATTTTATGAAAAAAAAGGGCTTATTTCTCAACCTTTAAAACCAGAAAACGGTTATCGTTTGTATAGTACGGCTGTTGCAGACAAGCTTAGGTTTATCGCTAAAGCAAAAGCTCTTGGTTTTACATTAAATGAAATATCCTCGTTAATATCTATGGAAAATAACTGCGTCCAAGTAGAAAGCCTAGGTTTGCAAAAATTAGATATAATTCGAAATAAAATATCAGATTTACAGCGTCTAGAGCGCGTTATTAGTGAAATGACCAATTCATGTAAAGCTAATCAAGACCATTCCTGTTGTCCTATTATTGACTCATTAAAGTAATTATTGACTCCGTACCTATATACGGAGTTTATCGTGACTATAAATTACTTAGGAATGATTATTGATGATAAACAAATTGCTCGATAAAGTTGGCTCCGGTGGTGTTTGGATGGCAGCGCTTAGTTGTACAGCCTGTTTTCCTGCATTAGGTTCTTTGGCTTCCGCACTTGGTTTGGGATTTCTTTCGTCTTTTGAGGGCATAGCAGTAAATACTTTACTGCCAGTTTTCGCTGCACTTGCATTACTGGTAAATATGTACAATTGGTATCGTAATAGCAACCATATAAGAGGTGTTTTAAGTGTTGTTGGTCCTACAGCTGTTTTATTAACACTATACCCACTTTGGCGATATGACTGGAGTACATACTTGTTCTATTTTGGTATAAGTTTAATGGTCGTAATGTCAGTATTAGATATTGTAAAACCTACAAAGGAACGAATATGCAAAGTGTAGAATTAAACTCAACAATAACTTGCCCTGAGTGTGGCCATAATAAGGCAGAAGTAATGCCAACCAATGCTTGTCAGTGGTACTATGAATGTGAATCTTGTAAAGTTTTATTAAGACCTTTAAAAGGTGATTGTTGCGTTTACTGCTCTTATGGAACGGTTAAATGCCCTCCAATTCAGGAAGGACAGGATTGCTGTAACAGCTAACCCGTAATAATAATTGAAGTAATACCAATACAATGACGTGAACGACCAAAGTGGTGGTTTTTAAGCCATTATATTTACTTAAAAAGCAATAAACCAAAACCACTTTAGCCACTTACCAAAGCTATATTTTTAAGCGATAGCGACCTTGGTTATCGGGTTTACCCAAAAAGCTTAAGGTTGCTTTTAATTGCTCAGGAAATTTAGTCCCTGGCGTTAAGTAACCGCTGCCCGTGAAACGACCACCTTGTTTTATCTGGGCACGATAACTTAAACCTAAGTTATTGTTAGGCTCAACATCGGCAATAATTTCGCCTTTATCACAAGTCAATTTCGCTGCAAGCCCACCAAGCTTCACTTTTTCTTCGAATGCCGTAATGGCAGCATTACGCCATTGTAGGGTGCCTTCTAGTTCGCTACATATTGGCGCGCCAATAATAAAACGCTCAATATTAAGTTGCAGTTTCTCATGGGCAATAATATCAATGGCTAAGTTCAGTCTTGTTGCCACAGTATTTGCAGCAAGATTTATCTGCGCATCTTCAACAACCATGTCTGACAACAACCCACTTATGATCAACTTTCCCTCAGGACCATTGACTAAAGCATTACCAAAGGTAATATCAAGTTTAGGGTCAAGCATTAACACCGACATTAATGACAAAGAACTCTGCACTTGGTTAATAACAACGTCATCCACCATTACTTGTAAAATACGGGTATGCCAAACAGTGCCTTCAACAGCGGAAACCGCCACATTTTTAGGTAATTTAATTTGCGCCATCAACCAACTGGCAGGCATTAACGCTAGAACAAAAACACAATACGCAGTGAAAAAAATTGCCGTATAAGCAAACTTCTTTTTCATTAATTCTTTCCTAACTGTAATCGACGAACACGGACCACACCTTGCTGGTCAGCTAAACTAAGATCTATATTCTTTACTTGCAGACCATCTCTACTGGCTAATTTCTCTAACCAAGTTAATAACTGATTAAATGATATTTCATCAATCCAAACTTGCAAATCTTCACCTTGCGGTTGCATACGGGTAATGATTATATTGTTAGCTCTGGAAGTGCGGTTAACGATGCTCGACAAACTTGCACCAGAACTTGCACGGCCATTACGCTTTGCTTCTTGATAGCGTTGTGTACTTTCTTCGACCCATGTTAACAAGGCTTGTTGACGTTCGATTTTTAATTTTTGCTTAGCAATGTTTTCATTCAGCGGCTGCCAAATAAGGCCATATAAAATAAATATCGAAATAACCCCTGACATTATCAATACCAAACGTTGTTCACGAACATTTAACTGTTGCCACCAAGCTTTCATGAGCGCCCCTTAGATGCTTTATCTGTAATACTAAATGAGCCAGAAATTTGATCACCTTGATTATTTTGAGCACCAAGATTAACTGTTAAGCCTGCTTTTTCAAGGGCAACTTTCAGTTTTTCAAAGTATTGATAATCTTTAGCGATAGTTTGCATGCGCACTTCTTGGCGTTTGCCGTCAAACTTTAACGTTTGTGGTTTAATCTCAGGTACGCTTGCCAATGCAGGTTCAAGTTTAACTAACAATGATAAAAATCCTGCAGATTCATCACTGTTGCCAATTTCAGCTAATTTTTGGCGTAACTGTGAGCGAACGGTCGACACTTTAACCCGTTTAGTCTCAGGAAATGCAGCTTTATAATTTTCAATAATCTCTGCTTCAATAACCGATACCTGTTGAGATAAAGTATAAAGTTGTGCTCCTTTAAGGGTAAAATTAATCACCAATGCGAAACACGCAATACCTGCAACCCAAAGCCAATTAACACTGGCTGCTGAGCGTTTTTCTTTAACTTGAAACTCACCTTGTAGCAAGTTGAATTTACGAGAATGATTATTCGCTAAAATAGCTAATGGCAGTTCTTCAGGTAAGTATTCGACATTTATTTCAGCTGGCACTTGCGATAAGGATGAATAAGCCATAATGGCACTTTTAGTTTCATCGTTATCAGTAAAGTGCTTAGCAATTATGGGCCAAGCATTGGCTTCGAATGACATAACTTGCCATTCACCAAGCCTAATTAATACTTGTTCGCCCAGCATTACTGCACTGCGACTTTGGTTATCAAAGGGCAATGCCAGTGCATCGGGGATAATTAACTTACAGAATATTCCGGCATCTGCCAACCACTGTAACCAAAGTTCCAATTGCTTACGTTCAAGTGCAGCTACAAAACAGTTATTCCCCTGTTCATCTTGTTTAGTATCATTAAAAGTGAAGCACAGTTGCTCAACATCTTGTGCTAACGTTTCTTCTAGCATATATGGTGCAGCTAAACGAATAGCGCGTTGAGATGAGCCCGGCACTTTCAAGCTTTTAATGGCAACATCACTTGCTGGTACAAATACCACAACTTCTCGTGCAGAGGCTTTTTCAGTTAGTTGCTCTAACTCGCTCGCGTTAGGTAACTCTCCACTTGCGATAATATCTTCTTGTCCGTTGATTTTAATCAGCCAGTGAATTTTATTTTCAGCTTGGCTGCCTAAACGGATAAATAAGGTTTCACCCATTACTCTCGTCCTATGATGCGACTGATCACACGTATATTATTTTTATTGTCTACTTTCATAATGGTATTCAAAGCAAAGTAACTGTTATTAAAACTTGCCGTTGTTTTGAGCTTAAAATACTCACTTTTAACAGCAAATAGTTGTTTTTTCTCTGGTGGTATTTTAGCTTTACTCAAATCACTTAAACTAAAAAACTCATCAATATTTTTGAAGCCCTCTTCTCCACGAGAAGATAATGCTTGTGATGCTTCATTTTGACTTATCCCTAACATGGCTACAAGTATTTCAGGCTGATCTTGTGCAATGGTATTGATGTTTATCTTATTCATGTTGGTATTAGGCAAAATACAGGTGTAGTCTTTTAATTTATCAATAACATTAACCGTAAAATGATCAATAACTCTTAACTCTGCCATACTCGCAAGGTAATTATTCGCGGCTAAGTAGGGGAACTCTTTAGAAGCATAGTCATTATCTTCAGCGCCGCCGGAACCTGAAATACTACCATCTGCGTCTAACCAATCAGTTAAGGCATCAGCCATATATTCTGCTTCAAAACTGCCAACACCTTCGATATTCATTGCGATTAATAATTCTTCAAAAGCCGCTCTCGCTGGCGACTTATTTGCCGCATTAGCACTGTTACCGCGATTACTGTTACCACTACCGTCATCATCATTAACCCGTAACGCGTTTAAGTTGAAACAGCTATTTAAATCGGTTATTTCACCGGTAATCTGACCAAAATCGACCGGAAAAGTATTTTCACCTTGCGCCCACAATTGGCCTAAATGCGTCACTTCTGAATCAGCTTCAAAAGATTGTATTAATATTCTTTTTGCAAATGCTTCAGCGCCCATGGCATACCAATAAGCTTGCTGGTTTGAACCTATATTAGTGGTGCGTTGCATTTGTAATTGCAAGCGCGCGGTCATTTGCGTCGCTAATATAGCGATTAACGCAATAATTAGCATCACCGTAATTAACGCCACGCCTTTGGGTTTAGGTGTTATTGCACAACTTCTAACCACGGCTTTAGTCCTCACCGTCAAGGTTATCACCGGCTACGATAAATTGACGACGAATAATGCCATAATCTGTGGTATCTAGTTCAATCGCAATTGCCATTGGCAAAGTGTTTTCTTTTAATGACTTTTGCCATTTTTTCCCATCATAAAATTCGAAATTTAAGCTTTCAACCTCTGAAATTAATGGTCTTACTTTTGGCTCTTCACCTAACACCGCATCAACAAAGTTAAAATGAACTCGCTCGACAATTTTTTCGTTTAATTGATAAGCCACCGACTGCATATCACTGCGCGGTAATAATAAGCCTGGATTGGTCCAGCCATGACGAACAAAGGCAATTGCCTGTTCACTGGTGGTAAAACTTTCGGTGTCAGTATGTAAAAATCCGGTCTGCGGTGCTTCACCATTTAAACGAACACTACGTCGAGCTATTTGTAACATATCACGCTCGATGATTAAAAAGCCCCGTTGTAATTCATTAATTCTGTCTGTGCGAGCTTTGGTGGATGTGTCGCTATTTAGTACGGTTTCAAAAATACTAAAACTTGCCATACTGATCACCGAAAATATCGCTATAGCAATCAGCACTTCAAGCAAGGTAAAACCTTGGCTACGCTTTGGCATAACGCTCGCAGTGCTTTTAGTCACCTTATGTTTAACGAGGGTTATATTCATTTACTTTGCTTCGAAATATAGGTCATTAAGCTGGTTAGTGACTTTGCTGCTTTTTCTTCAAGACGCACTTCCATAACAATGGCGCGCATGTCATTGTCAGTAGTTTTTACTACTTTTTGTTGCCAAAACCATTCTTGCCCAGCCAACTCTACTTTGCCTTTTTTATTGTTCTTTGGCGGCCAAGAGGTATCTAGGGTTACTTCAACTAACTGATTCGATGCCACCCAACTCGCAATAATTTTACTTTCTAAATAACCTAAGTTTCTCGCGTTTGTGTCTGCCGTACCTAAAATTGCTATACCCGCAATTGAAAACACCGCCATCGCCAACATAACCTCAATTAAGGTAAAACCTTTTTGTAGCTTATTAACGCTGAAATTCACGCTAAAATTAACGAGAGTCCGCATTCACTAATGGCCCTTCTATCGTAAGTGGTGTGGTATAAATGCCAGAAACTTTAAAACTAATATTTTCATCGCCATCAAAAGCGAAGTCTGCCAATGAAAACGTTAAACTAAAGGGGGTAATATCACCACCAGAAAGCATATAGACTTGCGGAATAGTTTTTTTCTTTTCAGAATCGCCAGTAAAGCTCTCTTCTTCATCTTCATTGATTAATACCGAAGAATCGAAGAGTTGAGGCTCTTCAATAGGTAGATCATCAAGCTGCAAGGTTATTTCAATACCTTCAGGTAAAGTATAAACTTCAAATAAAGGGTTATCTGCAATGGGAGACCAACTGACACCGTCATAACCAAGAAATTGATAACTGTTGTCTTCAATAAACAAGCCTAACTCGACATTGTTTAGTAGGCCGTATTCTGCTGCAACGTCAAAAATGCCCGCAAAGCGGGCACTGTTTTGTTCTAATAGTTGCTCTGGTTTATTGCCAGAAAAAGTAAATTGTACCGCAGAGACCATAACGCCAATCAAGACAATGACTAGCATCACTTCAATTAAGGTAAAACCTTGTTGAATTCGATGCTTTTGCTTCGACAAATAGTCATGATTTAGCTTCATAGTTAGTCAGTAATCAATTATCAACAAAAATGATTATTGATAATCGCCTAAATTCCAGTTACCAATATCGTCGTCTGTACCCGGTTCACCGTCAGGCCCCATAGAAAAAACATCCATAGCACTATGCTCGCCCGGATTTAATAGTTGATATTCAGTGCCCCAAGGGTCGTTCGGTAAACGCTTAACATAACCGCCTTCTGGAAAACGGCGGGGCATTGGCTCAATATCAGTTTCAGTCACTAATGCTTCTAAGCCTTGCTCTGTACTTGGATACTTATAGTTATCCATTTTGTACATACTTAAAGATGTTTCCAGCGCATTAATATCTGACACGGCTTTTTGCATATTGGCGCGTTCTTGACTGCCCATTAAGTTAGGTACCACCATACTGGCTAAAATACCTAAAATTACAATAACAACCATCACTTCTAAAAGGGTAAAACCTCGAATATTTCTTACTGCTTTCATTTCTAATTTCCTATTAACGTATTTAACTGAAGAATTGGCTGTAAAATAGCCATAACGATAAATAATACAATACCTGCCATTACCACCATCAATGCCGGCTCAAATGCCTTTAATGAGATGTTAATAACAGCCTCGAACTCACGGTCTTGGTTATCGGCAGCTCGCCCTAACATATGTTCAAGCTGACCACTTTTTTCACCACTGGCTATCATGTGCAGCATCATTGGTGGAAACAGCTTCGTTTGCTCTAAAGACACCCGCAAACTGGCGCCCTCTCTGACCTTGTCTGCAGACTCTTTAACACTTTGCTTAATGTATAAATTGTCGAGTACTTCACCCGAAATTTTCATACTCTCTAATAAAGGAACGGCACTCGCGGTTAAAATGCTCAAGGTACGAGCAAATCTTGCGGTATTTACGCTTTTTGCCACTTTACCTATGCCCGGTATAGCGAGAAAGCGCTTGTGATAAGCGAACCTAAAACTGTCTTTTTTCAACAATTGTGACCAAAAGAGCATTAGCGCAGCGACAATTACTACAATAACTAAACCATAATCACGTAAAAAGTCACTACTGGCAATTAGGAACTTGGTGGTAGCGGGCAAATTAGCTCCCATATGTTCAAATTGGCCGACAATTTTTGGTACTACAGCGGTCAGTAATATGGCAATTACGCCAGTTGCGACTACGGTCATAATAACGGGATAAACCAAGGCTTGAATTAGCTGAGAGCGCAGTTGTTGGCGTTTTTCGGTGTAATCGGCTAACCGGTCTAAGACTTTGTCAAGATGGCCGGATTTTTCGCCCGCTGCAACCATGGCCCGAAATAAGCGATTAAACACCTGAGGAAACTCAGCCATGCTTTCAGCTAAACCATAACCTTCAGTGACTTTAGTGCGCACCGCCATAACCATACTTTTTAAGGTGTTTTTATCACACTGCTCACCTACGGCCATTAATGACTCTTCAATGGGTAAGCCTGATTCAACTAAGGTTGATAGTTGCCGCGTGATTAATGCCAGCTCAGACGCTGAGATTTTTTTACCACCACTAAAAAAAGACTTTTTACTTTCTTGCTTACTTTTTTGCAAACATGGCGTAACTTCAATAGGCATTAAGCCCTGTTCACGCAGTAAATTACGCACATGTCTAGGGGTGTCACCTTCAATAACCCCTTTTTTATTTTTGCCTCGGCTGTCTACTGCCTGATAATCAAATGCTGCCATAATTTACAATTTATCTAACCTAGTTCAGTACCAAGTTAATACCTAGTTATGCGACTGTTTTATCTTGAGATACACGACTGCTTAGTCTTCACGCGTAACTCGTAATACTTCTTCAATGGTTGTTTCACCCAGCATTACTTTATCAAAACCGTCACGACGTATACTTGGCGTGTATGCACGAATGAATTTTTCAATCGCTTGCTCGCCTTTGCCGTTATGAATTAATTCACGGACTTTTTCATCAACCACAATCAGTTCATGAATGCCGGTTCGGCCTTTATAACCTTTAAAGTTGCATTCTTCACAACCAACGGCTTTGTATATTGGCGCAGTATCGTCATCGCTAAGTTGTAATAACTTACGTTCTTCAGCAGATGTGGCGCAACATTCACGACAATGTGGGCATAAGGTTCTTACTAATCGTTGTGCTAAAACACCTAATAAACTTGATGAAAGTAAGAATGGTTCAACACCCATATCTTCCATTCGCGTTATCGCGCCTGCAGCGGTGTTAGTATGCAATGTTGATAATACCAAATGCCCGGTTAAACTTGCTTGCACACCGATTTGAGCGGTTTCTAAATCGCGAATCTCACCGACCATAACCACATCAGGATCTTGGCGCAATATCGCGCGCAAACCTCGAGCGAAAGTCATATCAACTTTGGTGTTTACTTGGGTTTGCCCAATACCTTCTATAGCGTACTCAATAGGGTCTTCAACCGTTAAAATATTACGTTCTTTGCTGTCAATTTGGCTTAAGCCTGCATATAAAGTCGTACTTTTACCGGAACCTGTTGGCCCGGTAACCAGAATAATACCGTGGGGTTTTTCAATTAGTTCAGAAAAACGCGCTCGGTTACCGTCGGTCATACCTAGATCTTGTAAATCTAATCGCGTTGAGTTTTTATCGAGTAAACGTAAAACTACCCTTTCTCCGTGCCCAGTTGGCATAGTTGAAACACGCACATCGACTGCTCGCCCCGCTATTCTTAAGGAGATACGTCCATCTTGTGGAATACGCTTTTCTGCAATATCTAGTTTTGCCATGACCTTGATACGAGACACCAGTAATGAGGCTAATTTACGATTCGGCTTTAACACTTCACGTAATACGCCATCAACACGAAAGCGAATTTGCAATGCTTGTTCAAAGGTTTCGATATGAATATCTGAGGCATTTTCTTTAATAGCTTCACTTAACATGGCATTGATTAGTTTAATAATCGGTGCATCGTCTTCGTTTTCTAATAAATCTTCGGTTTCAGTCATTTCGTCGGCAAGTGAATATAAATCAACCTCGTTGCCGATATCTTCCATCATTTGTTGTGCTTCTGAAGAGTCGCGTTGATAAGCAATCGTTAACAATTGCTCAAACTCTTCTGCGCTTTTTATATCAAGCGTAAAAGGCGCTTTTAGCACACGGCGTACTTCTAATAAAATGTCTGCACTGAGTGACTCAGTGCAGACTAAGCGTAAATCACCGTTTTCATTTGCCACCAGTACACTGTGTCGCTTAGCAAAACCAAAAGGTAGGCGGAAGCGAACATTTTCATCCTTCAAAATGTCACTGACCGCTAGTGATGATTCATCAGGCGAAGTTTCGTTTTCAATTGCAGCTTTTTCGCTAGCAACAACAAAAGCTTGTGTTTGTGGATCAATATCACTCATGGCTATTCGCTTTCATTCGACGATTTTTCTTCATCACGCTTTTTCATGTATTCATCAAACGACGGTGGTAAAGACAGTTGATCATTCCATGTTGGCAGAATAGGCAGTTTCTCATCCGACATTAATTCAAGACCCGCTTCTTTCTTTTGAAGTTCTATTGCACGAATGTAATTATATTTTTCTCTACTTAAGTCATTCATCAATTTGCCATCACGGACAATAGTGGGTCGTAAAAATACCATCAAATTACGTTTACGCTTGGTATTGCTGGTTGATTTAAACAAATGACCAATGATAGGTATATCGCCAAGTAACGGTACTTTTTGCACGCTTTCTTGTACGTCTTCATCAATTAGACCACCTAAAATAACCGTAGCGCCGTCATCAGCCATAACCGTGGTTTTAATTTCACGTTTATTGATTGAGATATCAACACCCGTTGCACCACTCACCGACGACACTTCTTGTTCAATAGTTAGCTGTACACCACTACCTTCGTTAATTTGTGGCGTAACCTTTAATTTGATACCAATTTCTTGGCGTTCAACAGTTTGGAATGGATTACTATTGTTACTACCGGTTTGCGCGCCAGTAATAATTGGCACTTCTTGACCAACAATAAAATATGCTTCTTCATTATCAAGCGTGGTGATACTCGGCGTAGATAATAAGTTCGAATTAGTATCTGAACTTACGGCTTGCACTATCGCGCCCCAATCGTCTTTTACAATACCAAACATGGTCCCACTGACCGTACCTAATACTTGAGCAAGTAAACTGTAATCACCCTTGGTGTCTGCTTGGTCTGGGTTGACAGTGACCGCTCCATTTTCTGAAGTTACCGTTGACCCTTTTGTACCTGGAGTTGAACGAGCAGCTTCAGCCGCGGCAGCCACTGAACTAATAGGTGCTACACCGTTGGTAAATTGGGTAACTCCACCTTGTTCGCTATACCATTGCACACCCAAATTGATACCGTCGCCTTCAAATACTTCAACAATAATAGCTTCAATAAGCACTTGAGCACGGCGAATATCTAACTGGCGAATAACGGCTTCTAATGAGCGCAACATATCCGGTTGAGCGGTAATAACTAAGGTATTAGTATCTTCATGAGCATCAATACTGACATTACGCGTTTTGCTTTTTCGCGATGTGGTACTTGTGGTTGACGAGTCAGCTTCAATAGATTCACTAACACCCTGAAGCACTTTTACCATGTCTTCGGATTTGGCGTATTTTAAATGATAAACCCGCGTGTTACCGTTAGATTCTAGCTCACTATCTAAACGTGAAACCAATCTTGCAACGCGTTCACGCGCTTTTACTTCGCCACTAACAATAACGCTGTTAGTACGTTCGTCAGCCACAATAGTAGGAATTAAAAAGGTTGGTGTTCCGGCACTTTTACCTTGACCAGATTTATTCATGGCCTCAACAATACGTACCATTTCGCCAGCAGATGCATATTTTAAACTAATGATTTGTACGTCTTGGTCGCCGGCTTTATCAACTCGCTCAATAATTTGCACTAAACGGTTTACCACAGCCGCAGTACCCGTCAACATAATTACGTTAGCAGGGTCATAGTTAACTACGTTGCCACCACCGGCTTGATCTGATAATTGACGCAGTAAAGGTGTAAGTTCACGTACGGTAACGTTTTTAACTTCAACAACCCGGGTAACCATTTCATCACCAGCACCAGGGTTTTCATTCCCAACTACCGGTATCGAAGAGGTTTTTGCATCTTTATTACGAATAATTTTGACAACATTGTTGTCCATTTCTACAGCAGAAAAGCCATACACTTCTAAAACGTTCAAGAAGAATTGATAATATTGCTTTTCAGTTAACAAGTCATAACTTCGTACATTAACTTTACCGCGAACGTTGGGATCGACGATCATGGTTTTTCTTAAGTTTTTGCCAACAATATTAATAAATTCCGCTATTTCTGTGCCTTTGAAATTAGGTGAATATTCAGCGGCATTTATATTGGTAGAGAGCAAAACACTATTGAGTAAAACTGCAGTAACAACCCCGGTAAGACTACGTTTATACCAAGGTGCGCTTAATAATTTGCGCATTTATTATTCCTTTTATTCTAATTATCTATACTGAAAAGTATTTCTGTCATGTCACCATTACGGTCAAGTAACAGCGAAACTTCGCGTTGTTCTCTTAAAGACTGAAGTGCCTGAGCCGCCTCGCGTGGCGCGGTTAAATCAAAACCATTCATTTGGACCGCTACATCACCAGACTTAAGACCCGCATTTTGAAAGAAAGTTGGATCTTTTGCTGGCATTAATTGATAACCGGTTATTTTTCCGTTTTCTCGTTTAGGCGAAATTTTTAAATAGTCGGTGATTTTAGCAGGGTCGCTCGTTAACTCTTCTTGTAGTGATGTAGCCACTTGAGTTAGCGCTTTGTTATTCCGTTGATCGACAATATTAGGCGATGACGAATTTTCGTTAGAGTTTTTTGTTAATTGTGGTCCCACTGACTTGTTGTAGTTGGGCTGAACTGGCTTGACATTTTTATCAAAAATTAAACCTTCAAACATTAAGGTTTCGAAGCTGCCCGAAACCTTTAATATTACCCGATCGTTAAAAACGTTTTCTAAGCTCGCACGCGTGCCTTTAATGTTCTCTCCAATGCTGTATGTTTCTTGCTTGCCAGCGCTTTGTATAACTGCGGCAGCAGTGGCTTTGTCACTACTAGCGACAACCCCGGTTAAAATCAGTTTCAGCCGTGTTTCGGGTGCGTCTTCAACAACCTCTTCAACACGTTCCTCTCTCTGCTGAGAATAAACACCAAAGAGATTAAGTGATTGTATTGCTTCAACCTGAACTGCTTTTTTCGGTGCAGAAGAAACAGAGGACATTCCGTTTAGCGTTAAACTCGTGTTTTGATCAGACTCTGCAAGCCCAAGCCAAGTTATTTGCGCAAACAAATAGGCAATATAGCAAAGCAACACCACAATAATTACTTGGGTGATTTTTCGTTGCGGTAGCTTAGGCAACTGCTCAAACGCGCTTGATAGGTTATTCGATAATGTCATTTTTTATAATTTTTTTATTATCTGTAAATTTCAATTCACTTTGATGATACTTGACCAAACGCTTGGCAACAAGACGTCATATTATTTTTTAACTATAATTAGTTAAAAATTTGTAAAGAAATGCATTCGAACTAGCGTAAACACTACGGTTGTGATAACTTTCGCCAAATTCCAATGTGTACATAGGGTATAAATACAACTATGGTAAATCCTAAGGTTAATGATACTAAAAGTAACGCGTCAACCCGCTTAGACAAATGGCTATGGGCGGCGCGGTTCTATAAAACCCGTGCGATTGCAAAGCAGATGATTGATGGCGGTAAAGTTTTTTATAATGGCCAAAGAAGTAAGTCAGGTAAGGCGGTAGTTTTAGGCGACCGCATTACTATTAGACAAGGTTTTGAAGAAAAGCATGTCATTGTTATCGCTTTAGCTGATAAGCGCCGTGATGCTAGCTTTGCCCAAACACTTTACCAAGAAACCACCGAAAGCATTGAAACGCGAGAAAAAAACAACTTAGCTCGCCAGCAGGGTATTTTACTCAGCCCAGCCAGTGACACTAAACCCGATAAGAAACAACGTCGACAAATTCGACATTTAAAAGAAAGGATATAAACAGTGGCTATGCAAAAAGATATCTTAAATCGCTATTTATTTGACAACTTACATGCTCGTGGTGAGTTAGTAAATTTAAGTCAAACTTTCCAAGACATTGTTGCTGCACATGATTACCCATTAGGCGTTAAGCAATTATTAGGTGAATTGGTAGCTGCAACATGCTTATTAACTGCTACATTGAAATTTGAAGGCGAAATTGCCGTACAACTTCAGGGCGATGGCCCCATAGGCTATTTAGCCGTTAATGGTAATAATCACCAAGAAATGCGTGGCATTGCTCGCATGGCAAGCGAATCTAAGGCTACCACGCTTAAAGAACTTATCGGCAAGGGCAATATGGTGATTACTATTCGCCCAACCAATGGCGAACCTTATCAAGGTGTTGTTGCCCTTGAACAAGAAACCTTAGCCGAATGTTTAGAGCATTATTTTGAAGTTTCAGAACAAATACCCACTAAGATTTGGCTATTTACCGATGAAGAAACAACACAAATAGCAGGTACGTTAATTCAATTACTGCCTGACGCTGGCGAAAAAGAGCAACAACAAGCAGATTTTGAGCACTTATGCCAATTAACCAATACCATTAAGCCTGAAGAAATATTTTCATTAGCTACCGAAGACTTATTGTATCGTTTATATCATCAAGAAGAAGTTCGTTTGTTTGACCCCCAAGCAGTAAGCTATAAGTGTAGTTGTTCAGAAGAAAAGTGTTTAAGCACTATTTCTCAAATAGAGCCAAGTGAGCTTGAAAGTATTATTGCCGAACAAGGCAGTGTGTCAATGACTTGTGATTATTGTATGACGACTTATAGTTTTGAACGTCCTCAATTAGCTCAATTTATTGATGGTACAACCCATTAAGTAACATTGATCTGAACACCAATTTTGATAGCTGAAAATTATTTATCAGCTATCAAAATTAAACGCCCTCGCACACCTCATTAATAAACGTATCTATTAAACTAAACTCGCTTTAATCCTCCGTAATGCCTTTATTCTAAAGCACCGACATTTTCGAGAGTAGGCTATGTTAGCAAAGCTCACATCAGGTACATTATTGAGGCCCTTTTCTATCGCTTTACACAGATAATTTAGAATAATGGGGCATTTTCCTTTGATTATAAAATTAGTACTGCAAAATTAAATCACTACTATAATCAAAAGCAGGTCTATGATAAATAAAGGGTACTTTCTATCAACAATCGCGCCAACACAACGCTATTACATTGCATTAACAAACCAAACACTGAAAAAAAGCGCTTATTATACTTAAGTTTGGCGCAGCTATTTTACTGTTAATAATAGATATAAAGCTTTTGATAATGTAGATTTACCTAAAGATACATTCATTCAAAGTGAAGTTTGTCTCAAAAAATTCAAGGGGGTATACGTGAAGAATAACATTGCATTAGCAGTATCGACTGCTTTAATGACTGTCACTCTAAGTTCAATGGCCAATATCGACAGTCAAAGCCAAACTCTAACAACCGATTCAGCAAGCAAAATTAAAACTGCCAGTAAAGGCAGTGCATTCGTAAACAATGTCGGAAAAAAATTTAGAGTCGAAGAAAATTTAGCTCCCGGCAAATATACCTATATTGTACGTTTAAAAGATATGCCTATTGCGACTTATGATGGCAGCATTCAAGGTTTTCCAGCAACAACCCCTAAAGTTGCAAAAAAAGACTCATATGCTCAATTATCCACCAGCCGATTAAGCGCCCAACAAGTCAGAGACTCCTTACGCATAGACTTTTCATCTAAAGCGGCTATTGAATATTCAAAATTTCTGCAAAATAAACAGCAAAATTTTCTTGCTCAAGCAAGGAATAAGTTAGGTGCTGAACCTAATCGAATTTATCGTTATAAAAACACCTTTAACGGCATGGCTTTGAGTTTAACTCAAGCACAAGCACAAGCGTTATCTGCCTTAACTGAGGTGGCCTACATTGAACGTGAACGTATTGAGTACGTTGATACCGACACAGGTCCAATTCATGTTGGAGCCACTGAAGTATGGAGTGGTGATGGGCAAAGTGCGGTCAATATGGGCGAAGGGGTTATTATTGGTGTATTTGATACGGGTATAAACTCGGACCACCCTTCTTTTGCAGATATTGGCGGTGATGGTTACGACCACACAAACCCATGGGGTGCTGGAAATTATGTTGGTGATTGTGCGGGTAATTTTATTGAATTATGTAATGACAAGTTAATTGGTATACGGTCATATTCAGTTATAACCAGTTCCTATGATGATACCATCGTATTTGGCTCTTCACCTCCGGCAAAAAATGGTGAAGATTATGGCGGCCATGGCTCTCATACGGCCAGTACTGCCGGTGGTAATATTATTAAAAATGCCCCTTTGGTTTCTGGAGAAAATGGGGTTACTGAAAGTGACGGTATAGTTAATACGGCTTTCTCATTTGAACAAATTTCTGGTGTTGCCCCACATGCCAATATTGTTGCTTATCAAATCTGTTGGCCAGGTGACGAAGGTGACACTTATACCGGTTGTCCAAGCTCAGCTATTATCGCCGCACTTGATGATGCCGTTATCGACGGTGTTGACGTAATAAACTTTTCAATTAGTGGTGGTGATGACCCATGGAAAAGTGCAACTGAACTTGGCTTTTTAGCCGCACAAGAAGCTGGCATATTTTCAGCAGTTTCAGCAGGTAACAGTGGTCCTGAAGCATACTCAACACTTAAAAATTCGCCATGGTATACCGTTGTTGGTGCTTCAACACACGGCAGAACCTTAAATACATTTCTGACATTCGATAACACAAGTTATTCATTTACTGACGGTACCGGACCGATCATTAATAGCACGATTACGGCTAAGCCAATTGCCGCAGTCAATCTCAACAATACTAACGAAAACGGTTGTGCTGCATTTTCTCAAAACGCGTTTAAGGACTCAATAGCTGTTATTAAACGTGGCGATTGTGACTTTTTAGTTAAAGTAAACAATGCAACAACAGCGGGTGCATCTGCTGTTGTTGTTTATAACAATAGAGACGGTAATAGCTCCATTGTGATGGGACAGTTAGAAACAACCTCAATTCCATCAGTAATGATTTCTGAAAACTCAGGAACATCGCTATTAGCTGATATCAATGCAAACTCATCAATACAACTGTCTATAGACCCGGCTATGAAGCTCAATATTGGCCAAGCTGACAATATGGCCAGCTTCTCTTCTCGTGGTCCAAACTCTACGGCGGCAGATATTATGACGCCATCGGTAACGGCACCGGGTGTTTCTATTTATGCTGCTTATTCAGATCAGCAATTCGGACATGATGTAACAGGCACATCGCCAGCCGATTACTCATTTTTGAACGGCACATCTATGTCGGCACCTCATGTTGCAGGTGCTGCGGCAGTATTAAAGTCAGCTCATCCTACTTGGACTGCAGATAATATTCGTTCCGCGTTAATGTTAACCGCCACAACAGATGTTCGAAAAGAAAACGGCACAACGCCAGCAGATGTCTTTGACATGGGCTCTGGTAGTATTCGGGTTAACTTAGCAACAAATACCGGCTTAATAATGGATGAAACCTATAGTAACTACATTAAAGCCGACCCCAGTATGGCAGGTGTTCCATCATCATTAAATATACCTTCGATGAGCAATACCAAATGTATAGATACATGCACATGGACCCGCACATTTATAGCCACTAGGGACGAAAGCTGGACCGTTACCCCAGTGACGACAAATGCTAAAATGGCATTAACAGTTACGCCAACCAGCTTTGATGTTAATGCTGGTGAAAAACAAACCATTACCGTTACTGCTGATGTGAGCCAAGCTGACGCTAATGCATGGAACTTTGGCAGTATTACTTTAACGGCTGATAACTCACCAGACGCTAAGCTGCCGGTAATAGTGCAAGTCGCTGATAATAATTTACCAAGCGAAATTGTTATCATTGCTAATCGTTCTGCTGGCGAAATTACCTTTACTAATTGGAGTTCAAAAACCCTTTCAGGACTGGCTTCAACGCTTTATCAAGCACAACCAGTGTTAGAAGAGGTTTTGCCTGTACCTGATCAAGGCGTTAAAACTACAACAGTAACATTCGAAAGTACCGTGCCTTATGCCATATTTAATATATCGTCAATTACGGCACTTGATGTTGATTTACGCATACTGGACGCTGGGGCGAACACTATTGCAGAAAGTAGTGGCTCTGATTCAAATGAAGTTGTTACGTTTACTGACTTACCTGCCGGCACCTATTACGTTGCAGTTGATAGTTTCACTGCTTCAAGCCAAGGTGCAACAGACGATGTTGCGCTTAAGGTTTCAGCTACGTACCTTGACGACAGTTTCTTAAGTAACGCTGTTACCACAAGCATTAACGAGCGCGAAAGTGATTTTGACTTAACTTTTAATTGGAATAATATCGATAACGTTAACGGCTTAATGCTGTTATCAAGCTCGAATGCTGAAACAATTAAACTCCCTTGGAGTATTGTTCAAGGTAAGCCTGATGTGCAAGTTAAGGTTACAGAAGATTTAGCCGCAGGTAATCAATCAATGACACCAGGTATAATCAACGCGGTTAGCTTTAATATTGCCCCTAATTCAAGCAATAGTGATAAAGTTTATTCGCTCTCGGCTACTGTTACTGAAGGGCAAGAAATTACTAACGTCAATCATGATGGGGTTGTTTCAAATAACACCATTACTTGGGAAATTACCCGTGCTGTTGGTATGTCAACAAGCGAGATTTCTGTGGGGTTTGATTTAATTCCGCGTACAGCAAGTACCGAAAATGAAATGACTCTAACGAATACATTAGCGGGTGACACCATAACATCGAGTTATAGTTTTGGTGTTGTTGAAGTTGCACCTGTTGCAGTGATAACAGGACCTGCAACGATAGAAGAAGGTGGCTCAGTCACCTTAGATGCTTCAACGACTTCTGATGGAAATGGCGATGAAGTAACTTATCTTTGGGCACAAAGCTCGGGTCCTGCTGTTAGCTTTAACACAAATGCTAGTACTATTAGTTTTCAAGTACCGCAAGTGTCACAAAATGAAACATTGTCGTTTCAGTTAACGGTGAGCGACAATAAAGGCAACTCAGATACAAAAGTGGTTTCAGTATCAATTACTAATAAGAAAGAAAGCAGCTCAGGCTCATTTGGTTGGTTTACGTTAATGCTAATGTCACTGCTGTTAGCCCGAGGTAAAAAGCATCATTAAATATCAGGGTTGTTAAGAATAAAAACCGACAAAGCCTAATGCCATCAACTTTATGTTAATGGCTTTTGATAAAGAGCAATGTTATTTAAAGCGTTATTTTTATGAAAAAAAAAGCAGGACTGATCTCTCAGTCCTGCTTTTTTATCATTGTCTACTCAACATCAGTTAGGGACAAGTAATGCCATTAAAAATATTGATAATAATACTATCTGTAGATTACCAAGTACTCATTACCCCTGGTTGAGGTTACTTATCTCATTAAAAGTGGATAGTCGTACCGAGAAATACACCATCAAATTCTATGTTGGTATACAGGTCGTTTAAATCGTCTAGCTCTAACTTAACGGCACGGTAACCCGCATTAATATTTACATCAATAGCCAGGTTATCAATAAGCTCGTAACTCACGCCAACTTCATAGTCATAAAGCGTGTGATCATCAATTGATAAAAAGTTACCTTGTGCATATAGGTTCAACCCCGTTAAAGGTAAACCCACGTTAGTTCTAGCGTATAGCATAGGGACGATGTCAGTGACTGAAACAGTGCCTGATTGTGAAGCAGAGCCTGAACTTGCTGATACGGTTACGTCACCGTCGAAGTCACGGCCAGTTAAACCAATATCAAATGACACTAAGTCATTATCAAATAATTCATAATATAGCGTGTAATCAACATAGCTGACGTTAAAGTCTGCATTAACATTGGTACCTTGACTGAACGTCTCACCTTCGAATTCAAATTCAGTATTAAGTGTTGTGCTACCTTTAGTCTCCAAAGAAGTAGAGGCAACACGTATATTTGGAATTAAGGGTAACGGATGCTCAAAAGCAATAAAAAAACTGTTCTGTTTTTCATCAGCTAAATTGAAATCAACTTGTGAACTGCCATCGCCAAATGTTCCTGAAGCTTGGTTGTCCCAAATTTGACCACCCAAATAAATACCTAAGGCATCAGCTTGAACATTCGTCGATAAAATCGATGCAAGAGTTGCTACTAGCGCTATTTTTTTCATGTTTTATTATCCCTGACTCAATAAGTCGTTTAAATCAATCAGTGCAGCGTTTGCACGTGATATATAATTAGCCATTACTAAAGAATGATTAGCGAGCATACCAAAACCGTCGCCATTTAGAACCATAGGACTCCACATTGGCTCTTGGCTTGCTTCCAGTTCGCGAATAATTTGTTGAACGCT
Source organism: Cognaticolwellia beringensis (assembly GCF_002076895.1). Classification (NCBI taxonomy): domain Bacteria; kingdom Pseudomonadati; phylum Pseudomonadota; class Gammaproteobacteria; order Alteromonadales; family Colwelliaceae; genus Cognaticolwellia; species Cognaticolwellia beringensis. The sequence goes on along the minus strand of NZ_CP020465.1, from coordinate 2,442,809 downwards.
AACTTTAGCATTTTTCTGTTCTAGCACATCATTAAAGTCTATTTCGATTGCCTTTAAAAAGTGTAACAAGGCCCAACAAGCACCACGCGCTTCGTAAAATTCATTATCGATTGCCCACCAACTTGTTTTTAGCTGCATACTTGCGGCGCTTGATGTTGATTGTTTAGCCATACTGTCACCAGCAAGATCAACATTAATTTGTTCACGGCCAACACTAGCACTTAACCGTTGCGAGTAACTACCTAAACGCTTAGTTGCCTCTTGGATCCAGCCGCGTAAATTATCAGAACGCGCGTAAAACTGAGCAGATTGATTATTCACTTGAGTCAATGCGGTTCTGTATGCATATAGCTCTTTAATCGCTTTTTTGTATTCGCCCTCGGCACTAGGAATAGCCCAACTGGTGTGATCAATATTGAACTGAGGCTGTGCCACTTTTAAGTTTTTATTTTCTGCTGACTGAGATTGCGAACGGCTAAACTCTTGACGCATCACTAGCGACATATCTCTGATCATTTCCAGTGCGCCAAACTCCCATGAAGGGATGTTATCTAAAAACACTGATGGTGGCAGCGCATCATTAGCTAAATAACCACCGGGCTTATTTAATAGAGTTTCGGTCACACGAATAAGTGCTGTTGTAGTGGCATAGCCCACAACCGGAGTAACATTTTCTGCTGTTGCGGCTTTAGTAACCTCAGCACGAATATCAAATTTGTCAGGCTCAAAGCTCCAATAAACTCCAAGTATATAAAGCACAAAAAATAGTGCTAAAATCCCTGAAATAACGGCTTTTGTTGAAATATTAACTTTCATAACGACTCCTAGTGGTGGTGCTTTTTCTGCTTAAGACCTTGAACAGTATAATTTACATCAATGCGAGATTGATCGTCAAAATGTAAAGTTATGATGATGTTTTCTTTCGCCTTTATGGGATGTTTTAAATCAAAAATCATTAGATGATAACCTGAAGGCTGAAATTCGGTAATATTGTGAGCTGAAACTTCGGCATAGTCTTGTTGGCGCATACGCATTAAGCCATCGACCATCGTATGTTGATGAATCTCAATTCGCTCGCTGACCACGCTTGATGCTGCGATAAGGCGGATATTTTTTGCTGATAAGTTTTTTATCGTCATATAAGCGGAAGAAATTGACGTACCTGGGATACTTTCCCTTACGTAACCATTTTCAACTAATATTTCGGTGTTATCGCTTGCATACCCTGCATTGGCAAAAACACTACTCACTAATATAATCAGTGAAGTTATAGGTAAAAATACATTCCTCATAAGCTGCTATACATCCTTTTTTATCCATATTATGATTCGTCATCACTATTGTAACTAAGCTTGAACGAAATGGATAACTTAATTATTTCAAATGAACACAATGGTGTTCTCCTCATCAGTATTAACCGACTCGACAAAAAAAACGCCCTAAACAACGACATGTATATCGAACTGTGCCGTTTATTTACCCTTGCAAATGAAAGAGATGCTATTCGTTGTGTACTTATCCAAGGTGACGAAAAATGTTTTTGTGCTGGAAACGACTTACATGACTTTATTAAGTGTAGCGAAAGTGGTGACTTAGCGGCATTCGATTTAATAAAAGCCCTTGCAGCATTAGAAAAACCCTTAGTAGCCGCGGTTGCAGGGCCAGCTGTAGGTATCGGCACTACATTACTTTTACATTGTGACATGGTTTATGCCGCCGACAACACCAAATTTAAATTACCTTTTACTCAACTTGGCTTATGCCCTGAAGCAGGCTCGAGTTTATTATTACCTTTGCGCATTGGCCACAACCGCGCATTTGAACTGTTAATTTTAGGGAAAATGTTCACCGCTGAGCAGGCGCTCGATTATGGTTTAATTAATGAGATTTGCCCGACTGATGAGCTATTAGCAACAGCATTAACAACAGCGCTCAGCATAGCAAAGTTACCATTAGACGCATTACTCACGGGTAGAAAACTAATAAAAGCCCATAGCCAAGCACTATTGCCACAAGTAATGGCTAATGAAGCAGTACAATTTAAACGCCTAGTAAATACACAAGAATGTAAATCTATTTTAGCGAGTTTCTTTAAGTAGCCCTCTCGGCAACATGCGCTATTTTTATGACTAAAGCCGAGAGTAATAGCCATTACTTTCAGCTTAATTTCCTGCTGTTATTAAGCCTCAAACTAACATTGTGCTGGGCGTTTATCTCGCGCTAATAACCAAATAACACCGGCGATTAAAAATATCGGCCAAAAAACACCAATTAACAACATAGCGCCGCCGCCTAATACCAGCATAGCAACAAAAATCAATGAACCAAATACACTCATCGCTATTGCTAACGCAACTAGCACAAGCATTACCACCACTAATGCTGAAACGCTAATCGCTTTTAAAGGTTCAACTACGTGTTCTCCCATGTAAATGTCAACATCAAGTAACTCGATAAAGCTGACACCTAAAACATAAGTTAAAAAAATAGTGGCAAATATAGCTAAACATAATGATTTAAAAAATGACATACCTTGCTCCTCGGCAATAAATTATAATAAATACTTTAAGCTTTATTAGGTATTAGCATCGTAGCGACTAAATAAGCGACGCCGGTCGCAACAGGAAACATTAATAACGCAACAATAGCGCCAACTCTAACCGCTAATCGAGGTAGGTTGTAATGCCTGGCAATACCACCACAAACCCCTGACAATTTTTTATGTACTAGGTCTTTAGTTAAGGTTTTATGAACTGAATACTCTCGGTCGAAACTCATGATTTACTCCTCGTGCCCGCCTTGGGAACGCTTAAACTTTACATTAAAAATAAACACTAACAATGCGCCAATAAATAAACCGATTACTGGCGCAATAAACATAACACCAGTAATTATCCATAACGACGTTGCCATGTTGATACCTGTGCGCTCACTTATTAACCGTTAGCTACTTTTTGCTTTAGCTGCTCAAGCTCTTGCTCAATATTTTCATCATTTTCTAGCTCACGAAATTGGCTGTCTAAATCTTTTGACGACGTCATATCATAGGCTTCAATTTCTGCTTCAACGCGGTCAATTTTTTGTTGATATCGCTCAAATTTATTAATGGCTTCATCAATATTATGAATAACGGCTTTCTCACGAATTTTTAAACGTACTTCTGCCGATTGTTGGCGAATGGCACAAGCCTCTTGCTTACGCTTTGCTTCAGTTAACTTATCTTGTAAACGTTGGCTATCTTGCTGAACTGCAGTTAAATATTCATCAATTTGAGCTAATTCTGTATTAAACTCAGTCAGCTTTTGTGTACAGTTTTGCTTTTCAACCAGTGCTGACTTTGCTAAATCTTCACGGCCCTTATTTAAAGCAAGCTCAGCTTTTGTGTGCCAATTTTCAACGCGGCGTTCCATTTCGCGAATATTGCGCATAACCGTTTTCTTTTCCGCAATATATTTTGCGGCTGCCGAACGCACTTCAACAAGTGTTTCTTCCATTTCATTAATGATCAATTTGATCATTTTTTCCGGCTCTTCTGCTTTGTCTAGCATAGCGTTGATGTTAGCGTTAATTATGTCAGTGAATCTTGAAAACATGCCCATGGTATTTCTCCTATTAATACGTTGAAGTTTGTTGTTTTTGTGGAATAGATTTCTTTTGCTCGACAACGGCTGCTAACTCTTGAGTTTCCACCGTGCTATAGCGCATTGAAAAACGATCTAACTCCGCTTTGATTGATTGCGATAGTTCTGCTGATAAATCATGTAGCACTTTTTGTCCTTGTGCCTGTACCGTTGCTGCTAAACTTTTCTCTAGAGAAGCCTCTTGTGCAGAAGCGTTGATAGTAAATAGCAACGTACAAGATAATAAAACGGTGCTTAATACTTGTTTATTTTGTAATAGTTTCATTATTAATATCCTTATGTGAGTAACATGAAGAGTAAAAATTTAACTCATCGTGTTGGTAACTAATATTACTATTACAAGTGCTGTGCCAAGAGGATGAAAAAACTTAAACCTTTGTTATTATTAATTTTTAAATAAAAGTCATTGCGACACCAAAAACAAGACATATTATGTCAAGCTATTATTTGGTCAATATCCACACTAAAAATAGTGAAATTGACCAATAGGTTTAGCTTAAGTTGTTTAGAGAGGGAAGAAGCCTTTTCTGCTAAATAGTTAGCGAGTGGATTACTGAATATGATGACGACATAACCGAAGCCGTAAGATTGATAGCAATTGAATAATGAACTCAGCACTTAGTGAGAGCTATTATTGCAATGACTATCAGAAGGAAGACAGGCGCGAACACATTAACGCTTATTTATTGTTAGCTAGAGGTTACAACTTCTGTGTTGGGTAAAGTGCCCCATTCACTCCAGGAGCCGTCATATACACGTACACCTTTAAGCCCCACAATCTCTGCTGCCAACGCTAACACACAAGCGGTAACTCCGGAGCCACAACTCATGATCATGGCTTTTTCATTGGCATTAATCTCTGTAAATATTTTTGTTAATTCATCAGACGATTTGAACAAGCCTTGCTTTAACAAATCATTGTACGGTAAATTTTTCGCATTAGGCATATGACCGCTTCGCACACCAGCACGAGGCTCAGCATCTAAGCCCTTAAAGCGCCGGTTAGCACGAGCGTCAAGAATAAGCTCATCTTGCGATCGGGTTTGAGCTTCAACTTCACGCCAGTCACAAAAAAAATTAGACTGTTCTTTAGCGATAAAATTTCCAGTAATTTGCTTATTAGTTTCATTGAAAGCCGATGGCAATTCAGCAACGGGCTTTTTAAGCTTTAACCAATAAGGCAAACCACCGTCTAATACAGCAATATTTTTATGTCCCATTGCTCTAAACATATACCAAGCGCGCGCAGCAGAAAACAAGCCTAAATCATCATAAACTACAATTTGGCTTTGTTGGTTAATACCTAACGCTTTAGCTGCTTGCTCAAAATGTGAAATTGTTGGCATGCTGTGGGGCAATGTACTAGATAAGTCTGAAAAATCTTGATTTAAATCGAAACGGCGAGCACCAGGGATACGATAATCTGGCCAACTATATTCTGGCGCAGCCATGTTCCCCACAGGAGGAATACTCGCATCAAGTATCACCAAATCTTTACTACCAAGAATAGCGTGCAAATCTACGCAGGAAATTAATTGCTGAAAATACGTCATAAACTAGACCTAATACCAATGGCATGCAAATGTATTGCAAAATTAGCCGAGATCTAAGTGAAAGTACAGTATTTATCTAAAGGAGATGGGATATAGGATAGTGATCGCCATGTTGAAATTTCAACAATGAACTTAACAATGAACTTAACAATGAACTTAACTTTGGTAATAAATTTCGCTGACGATTTTTATCGCTTAAGCGCCATAAAAATCGTCAGCAAATATATTCTACGATTTACCTTGTTCTAAACGAGCGACAATAAACGAAGTCGCCAGCAAACAAACACCGGGTAACATAAACAGAGTAAATAACATGGTTAAACTTGGCATTGCGTCAATCCTTTTAAGCCGTTTATCGCGCTTTATTTTTAACGTGGTATTAGTTAAGTTGCGTAAACACTTACAAAGGTTGTGCCAAGGCTCGATAAAAACACTAAGCTATTGTTTTTATGTTAAATTTAATTAAAGAGAATTAATAAAAAAATCACAATAACTCGTATTTAAACTGCAATGTGGTTAAATTTACTAATTTATAGTGATATTTGTTCGTCGATATTACTAAAGCTGAAGATCTGATGAGAACCTCCCGAAATCGAAAATAGCTTTCCGATTTCGGGAGGTAGTAAGTTATGTTACGCGGTCTAACTTTTAGGTCTTGGAGAGTAATTTAGCTCGTTGAACGGACTTTACTAGATTGAACTCATACTAGGATTAAGCTGTAAAACCTTATCAAAGGCCTGATGTAGTACTTCACCACCAACGCCTTCAGCATTGGCATTTTCACTTAAGTAACGACGAAACTGTTTTGCGCCCGCTAAACCATTACATAAACCTAACATGTGTCTTGCCACATGCCATGCACGGCCTCCACTGACAACATGACGGTCAATATATTCTGCCATTTCATTAAGCACCACTCGGCGTGATTTAACCTCAGTGCCCGCCTGCCAAATCTCATTATCAGCTTGCGCTAACATATAAGGGTTTTGGTAAACTTCTCGACCAATCATCACCCCATCAATATGCTGCATATGCGCATTAGCCTGTTCAAAGGTTGTGATACCGCCATTAATTGAAATCTCAAGAGCTGAAAAATCTTGCTTAAGTTGATAAACCCGATCGTAGTCAAGCGGCGGAATATCTCTATTTTGTTTAGGACTTAAGCCACTCAGCCAAGCTTTGCGCGCATGAATAATAAAATGCTGACAACCCGCAGCGCTAACTGTGGTTAAAAACTGCTGCAAAAATTCATAACTGTCTAAATCATCAATACCAATGCGCGACTTAACCGTGGTTGGGATGTTGGTCGCATTTTGCATGCTAGCAACACAATCGGCCACCAGTTGCGGCTCCGCCATTAAACAAGCACCAAACTTGCCGTTTTGCACACGATCAGACGGACAACCAACATTAATGTTTATCTCGTCGTAACCTTGTTGCTCGGCAATTTTAGCGCACTCAGTCATCGCATTTACATCACTGCCACCCAGCTGCAACACCAATGGGTGCTCTTCTTTGTTGTACGCTAAATAATTACCTTTGCCATGTAATATTGCCCCCGTGGTAACCATTTCGGTATACAACACTGTTTGTTTAGACATTACCCGATAAAAATAACGACAATGGCGATCAGTCCAATCGAGCATAGGTGCAATGGAAAGTTTATGTGAGATCATAAAGTTATAAAAAACCTTTAAGTTTAATGCGAATGTAGCTGTAGACGGTACAACTGGAATATTCGCCAATTATAAAGGCTTTGGGGATGCTAAACAAAAGAAATAATATCAAGTGCATGTACTGGCACCTTAATAGCTTCCAGCGAGTTTTATAACATTGGTATCAGCCAAGTTAACTATCTCAACTGAGTTAACATTATGACACCTATATTAAGGAAGCCGGTTTGTATTCATTTAGTTTAATGCATGGTTGGCCTAATTCATCATTAGGCCAACTAACTTGGCAATCGTGATTTTTCACCACTAAAATAATTAAGATAAAAGGTTTAGTCTAAGTCGTCAGAGTCTGGGTCTGACTCAATCTCTTCGTCTGCCTCAATTTTAGTTCGTCCAAACAAAGTATGGAATTGTTTCGGGGTTAAAATTATGTTTTGATATTTTAACCAAGCCCTCTCAATTGTGTTTCCCACAGTCGTATTACCACGACAGACGTCAACAAAATGTTGCTCTTCTTCCGTAACAGGTAAGCGTGTGCCCGAAGAAAGTGCCATTAATGCAACACCATACTTTTCTAATAACTCAGCCTCAGCCAAGGTAAAATCTCCAGAACGCTTCATGCCACGAGGATAGTTTCTATCATCGTAAAAATTTCGATCCACGTTAAAACTTTTTTGTGACAATGCTAAAGTAGCCATTTAAATAAACTCTAATAAAATATCAATATAGTTAAGTTCGTATTTTTATCTCAATATTTATTTATTGGCAATTAATTTTTTAGAGTTAATTAGAATATTTTTATTAATGTATATTACTTACTCATATATGTACTGATCACTGAATATTTTGTCATTTTTATTTCTAGGCTGATAATTTTTGCTTAGCTCTGAAATCTTCAATAGATTTACTTAATATCGCAATATCAGCCTGTGCAATGTCTAATTCTGCTTGTACCGCCAGCATTTTAGTTATTGTCGCTGTCTTATCCGCTTGCGCTTTAGTTTCACGTACTTTTACTTTCGCTAATTGTGCTTTGGTTTCTTCCAATAACGCCAATAAACGCACCACGTCTTTATTCTCGGTGAAAACTTGATCGCTGCCTATTTTAGCTTCAATAGGTTCGTCTGCCTCGATAAATTGATCGGTTTTATTAACGGAATATAACATCAACAAACGTACGATAAAAAACAATAAAGTGAAGAATAAAACTACGCCATATTGAAATGAGCTTTCCGTTAGAGCTGCATTTAATCTATGACTAAAATCGCCATTGCTGCCCACAAAAGTAATGAAAAATTGATAATGCCAAACCAGCGATATTAAAAAATAGACTAGCATAAAGTTTGGCGCTTGATTTTGTGAGCGATTAAAAATCAGTATTGATTTTAGAAATGTTGAAAACATAAAAATCCTTTTTTATAAAAAATACTATTTACTGTTAAGTTAATATTGGCAAATATAATATAGATGGTTGGAAGCTGTGACTATTTTATTACTGTGAAAACAATCAGTAAAGTTAAAAAACTTATATCCGGTAAATATTATAAGACTCCAGTTATATGAACTTTGCGTCTTCTGTTAGAGAGGTTACAAAACAATTGAGTTATTTGTATTGGTAATGTTATCGACTGTCAGAATTAATACCGTAATTTACTGAATTTCATAGCTCCAATTCTTGATATCACTGAGCTACAATAAAGTCTATATAACCCAATAAATCGAGAGAGAAAAGCTCAATTTCGACCTACTACTGATTATTTTAAGGTTCTTTTTAACTGCCCCGCAACCCGTAATTAAGCCCGTAAGTAAAACCTTGTAACAACTCAGCTTGTTTTTTCAACAATTTATCGCATATTCCAATTATACAGCCTAACCAATTAGTTAAAAAAATGTTATAAAGAGTAGTTAATAATAAAATTTATTCGATTCAAATTCAGCAGGAAAGTCATGAAACACTCAATTAAATCTGCCTTAATTTGCTTATGTGTAGCTGTTAGTAGCAACGCTTTAGCAAAAAGTAGCATAAGTGACGATAAATTTCGTCAGTTGGAAGAGAACTTACCAACACCCAATACCTATCGAACAGCCTCTGGCGCACCAGGCCATCAATATTGGCAACAAGCAGTTGATTATAAAATTGATATTACGTTAGATGACGAGAAGCAAACGTTGTCAGGTAGCGAAACCATTGATTACACTAACAACTCTCCTGATACCCTTCGTTATTTATGGTTGCAATTAGACCAAAATAAATTAGCAGACAATGCTGGAGCAAAAACAACCCGTACAGCTCCTAGTAAAAAAATTACCTATAGTGGTCTGCGAAATGCGATTGAAACAGATGAGTTTCAAGGCGGTTATGATATTACTAAGGTGACCGGTTCAAACGGCAAAGCCTTAAGTTATGTTATTAATGGCACTATGATGCGCATCGATCTTCCAAAAGCACTAAAAACCGGTAAGAGCGTAGAGCTCAATATTAATTGGAATTACCAATTACATGAGCAAAAAGTTTTAGGTGGTCGTTCAGGTTACGAATATTTTAAAGAAGACGACAATTACCTTTACGAAATTGCTAGCTGGTTTCCTCGTGCCGCGGCTTATTATGACGTAATGGGTTGGCAAAATAAGCAGTTTATTGGTAGCGGTGAGTTCACTTTAGAATTTGGTGATTATGACGTTAGCATTACTGTTCCTGCTGATCATGTTGTTGCAGCGACCGGTGTTTTACAAAATCCAAAAGACGTATTAACAAAAACTCAGCGTGATCGTTTAACAAAAGCAAAGAAAGCTGATAAGCCAGTCTTAATTATTACGCCTGAAGAAGCTTTAGAAAACGAAAAATCTCGTGCTACCACAACCAAAACATGGGAATTTGAAGCTAAAAACGTACGAGATTTTGCTTTTGCCTCAAGTCGTAAATTTATTTGGGATGCACAGGGTTATAAAGGCGGTAAAACCGACACTATGGCAATGTCTTACTACCCGAATGAAGGTAATCCGTTATGGGAAAAATATTCGACTGAGTCGATAATCCACACCATGGAACAATATAATAAGTATACTTTTGCTTATCCATACCCTGTTTCTATCTCGGTAAATGGCCCTGTTGGCGGAATGGAATACCCGATGATCACTTTCAACGGTCCACGCCCGACTTTAGATAAAGAAACCGGTGAAAAAACCTATTCTCGCAGAACTAAATACGGCCTAATTGGCGTTATTATTCATGAAGTGGGACATAACTATTTCCCAATGATTGTTAACTCTGACGAACGTCAGTGGACCTGGATGGATGAAGGTTTAAATACTTTTCTACAATTTGTTGCTGAGCAAGCATGGGAAGAAGGTTACCCATCTCGCCGCGGTGATGCTGCCAATATTACCAGCTACATGAAAAGTGACAACCAAGTCCCTATCATGACCAACTCAGAATCTATTTTGCAATTTGGTAACAACGCTTACGGCAAGCCAGCAACGGCATTAAACATTTTACGTGAAACCGTTATGGGCCGTGAATTATTTGATTTTGCTTTCAAAGAATACGCACAACGTTGGAAGTTTAAACGCCCTACCCCTGCTGATTTTTTCCGTACGATGGAAGATGCTTCAGGTGTTGACTTAGACTGGTTTTGGCGTGGTTGGTTCTACACCACAGATCATGTTGATATTGCTTTAGGTAATATTCATTTGTATCGTCCAAATAGCCAAAACCCGGATACAGAAGAAGCATGGGAACGTGCTCTAGACAACGAAAAACCTGATTTTATCAGCAAAGTTCGTAATAAAGATCAGTGGGTTAGAACAGACGATAAACCTGAATTATTAGATTTTTACAATGAGCATGATAAGTTTACTGCCACCAATGCAGCACGTAACAAATATAACAAAAGTAATGCAAAGCTAGAGCAATGGCAAAAAGACCTACTTGTTGACGAAAGAAACTTCTACATTGTTGATTTTGAAAATAAAGGTGGGCTAGTTATGCCGATTATTTTAGAGCTAACTTATGCTGACAATACGACTGAACGGGTAACATTACCGGCTGAAATCTGGCGCCGTAACAGCAAAATAGTATCTAAATTACTTGTTCGTGAAAAAGAATTAACCGGTATCGCAATTGATCCTAATTGGGAAACAGCCGATGTAGATGTGAGTAACAACTACTGGCCTGCACGTCCAATTAAATCTCGCTTTGATTTATACAAACGCAAGAAAGATGACATGATGCGCGATTACAATGTTGAATTAAAAAGTGCTAATGATAAAGAAGAGAAAAACAAAGAAGAAAAGGAAGAGGTTGAACAACAATAATGTCGTTAAACCTAGCTAAACGCTTTTTTGTTTTGCTATTGTGTGGGCTAACCGCAAACGCGGTTGCCCACCGTTACTTTTTTAGCATCACTGATTTATCGCTTAATGAGCGAAGCCAATCGATTGAGGTTATCCATCAAATAACCGCTCATGATATTGACAACGCTATTGCCGAAACTAAACAGATCCATTTCTCAGTTGCGCACCCAGATTACGAAAACTATATTCGACAATATATTGAAGCGCATTTTCAACTACATTATCAAGATCAACCTATCTCGTTAAATTGGGTAGGCCTTGAAGTGAACAAGGGTAATATTTTTATTTACCAAGAAGCTGAATTTTATCATGCTTTAATAGGTCTAAATATAACCAATAGCTTGCTAACCGAACGATACGCTAAACAAGTCAATACAGTTAATTTTAGTGATCCGCAGATAAAAGGTAGCCTAACTTTCAACAGATCAGTTATTATTAATGAAATAAAAAATAATAATTAATACAGTCTGATTTAAATTTTGCTCATAAATGTGCAAATTGCATCACTATATTAAAATGAGCCTTTGGAAAACATTCATGAATGCTGAGTTTATTAACCCCTTTCTTTCCTCGATGCTTAACGTTATGTCCACCATGGCGCAAATGGATCTAACGCCTGAAAAACCTCGTCTGAAAAAAAATGAAATAGCTAAAGGCGATGTTTCAGGGTTAATTGGCATGGTAAGCGAGCAAACTAAAGGGTCTTTATCTATTACCTTTGAAAGTAAGTTAGCACTCGCTACGATGAAAAAAATGGTCGGTGAAGGCCCTGATGAGATCAATGATGAGATTACTGATTTAGTTGGCGAAATTACCAACATGGTGACCGGTGGCGCTAAACGCATGCTAAGTGAAAAAGGTATTGAGTTTGATATGGCAACGCCAATGGTAGTCTCTGGCCCAAATCACTCTATTCATCACATGGCTGATGGTCCAATTGTTATCATTCCGCTCTCATCAGAATTTGGTAATGCATATATCGAGTTTAGTTTCGATAAATAGCTCGTCTATATATCTATGTAGCCTCGTTTAATACGGGGCTTTTTTATGTTCAGGCCGTTCTTAGCCATCTCGGTAATTGCTCTTGCATTACTCTAATGATTTACATCCCTTATAAGAGCATTAGTGCATCCTTGCACATCATATGAAAGAATGACGATGTTCAAGGCAAAATAGGTGCTAAATTTATGTGGCAACAAGTAGAGTTAACGCTAAAACCTTATCAACGGGGTTTTCATTTGATCACAGCAGATATTGAACAGGTATTGGCTGAGTTTTTTCCTGTTAAAATAGGCTTGTTACACCTTTTCATTAAACACTCATCCGCATCACTCACTATTAATGAAAATGCCGATCCAACTGTTCGTGATGATATGGAGCGTCATTTCAATCAATTCGTGCCTGAAAATGCCCCTTATTATCGTCACACCTATGAAGGCCCCGATGATATGCCAGCACATATTAAGGCCAGTACGCTGGGAAGTAGTGTCAGTATTCCACTAAAAAATGGCCAAATGAACTTAGGTCTTTGGCAAGGGATTTATCTCGGCGAGCATCGCGATTATGGTAGTCCAAGAACATTAGTAATAACCGCTAGCGGTGAATAGACTATATCCACAAGGCTAATTTCAGCTATCGATAATAGCCGTTATAACTAACCTTTTAAAACTGTTTTATACTTATTTTTTACTTAGTTTTATATTACGTTTTTTGTTAGATTGAACTCAAACATACCATTAGGTACAATATAGGTATTGAAGATAATTAAGGGTGATTTTTGTGGTTAGTGGACGCAAACGACAATTTGATGAGCAAACTGCATTGCAAGCAGCCATGGAGGTATTTTGGGCGAAAGGTTTTGTTGGTGCTTCATTGGCCGATTTAACAAAAAGTATGAATATCAACAAGCCCAGCATGTATAGTACCTTTGGCAATAAAGAAACTTTGTTTATTAAAGCTACCCAGCACTATATTGAAAATAATATGAAAGTGCATCTAGATGCTTTATTCACGCCAGACGTGCCATTAAAAACACGTTTAAAAAACTATATGATGTCGATCGTTACTATGCAATGTAGCACTGACCAACCTAAAGGTTGTTACCTTGTACTGTGCCAATCTGAAGTGGCTGGCGGTGATATTCCAGAACAAGCGGCAAAGTTACTGGTGGAAATAGAGGCCGCGCCAAAAACTTTATTTACCGATCTCTTTACTAGCGATAAAGAAGCAATTTCACTTGGCTTAAATCAAAATGCTGCAAGTAACGCATTAAGCTTATACACGGCATTAAAAGGCACAGCGGCAATGGCTCGCTCTAAAGTAACATCAACAGAATTAGCGTTTGTTATTGATACTATTTTAGCCGGTGTATTTAGCAGCAATATTAACCTCGCTAAACCAAGAGCTACCTTACAATAGCCTTAAAGGTTATTAGCCGAGACTCACTTAAGCTTAACAGTGAGTCTTTAAGCCTCCCCCCCACCACCTTTATATTAAATAGAAGCACCCTCCAGTCTTTCGTACTCCGCATGCTGTACTTTTAACGTCGACTTATATTAATACACCCTTCTTACTAAAAATCTAAAATTTCAATTGATCAATTTTTTTCAGGGTAGCTGTTGACTTTGAATTACCGATCGGTACAATAACCATCAATTACTTACCGACCGGTACAGTTTATTTTTAAACTGGTTGTTATCTTTTAAAACTATAAACAACCAATGTCCTGTTACAGATATTTGTTGTTACACCATATTCTTATTGAGGTACTTTTACATGACTACATTAACGACACACACCATTGAATCAGCACCGGAAGCAAGCAAAGCACTTTTAGAAAAATCTGTTAGCGCATACGGTATGTTACCTAACTTACATGGCGTGTTAGCCGGAGCACCTAATCTATTAGATGCTTACCAAATACTGCATGAGCTTTTCCTTAACACTTCATTTGATGCAGAAGAGCTTACCGTTGTTTGGCAAGGTATCAATGTAGAACATGGCTGTAATTATTGTGTACCGGCTCATACTGCCATTGCACACTCGATGAAAGTCGATGCTGATTTAATTCAAGCTTTGCGTGATGAGCAGCCTATGCCAACAGCAAAACTACAAGCTTTACTTGATACAACCTTAATTATTGTTCGCAATCGAGGTCATATCTCTGCTGAAGAATTAGCGGCTTTTTACGCAGCAGGTTACGGCGAGCAACAACTATTAGAAATTATATTAGGTTTGTCTCAAAAAGTGATCAGCAACTATACTAACCACATCGCGGGTACAGTGGTTGACGAACCTTTCAGTAAGTTTCCTTGGAAAAAAGCGGTAAAGTAATTTAACAAATATGTTTGGCTGCCAAATCACCTTACAATGATTTGGCCGCCTTTTATCCCATCACTTTTACGTCGATAATATGCTATTAATGAGAAATAATATGACTAAAACAATTAAGATCGATATCATTTCTGATGTCGTATGCCCATGGTGTGTTATCGGTTTCGGTAACTTAAATAAAGCTATTATCGAATTAGGGTTGGAAAATAAAGTAGAAATTGAATGGCAACCCTTTGAGCTAAACCCTGACATGCCATTAGAAGGTGAAGAGCTAAGCGCACATTCAGCGCGAAAATATGGTTCTACCCCTGAAAGTAGTGCGCAATTTAGAGCTGAGATGACGGCACAGGGTAAAACCGTTAATTTTGATTTTAACTACTTTGAAGGTATGAAAATAATTAATACTCGTGACGCTCATATTTTACTTGAATACGCTAAAACTCAAGGCAAACAAACGGCGTTACAAATGCGATTATTCTCTGCTTTCTTTACTGAGAAAAAAGATGTTTCAAATCGTGAGATTTTAGCTCTAGAAGTAGAAGCTGTTGGACTAAATGTTAAAGAGGCAATGGCTAAGTTGCAAGACAACCAAGTTATTCAACACGTTATTGAGCAAGAATCATATTGGCAAAAAGTCGGCGTATCTTCCGTTCCTACCGTCGTTTTTAATGGGAAAAGTGCCCTTGCGGGAGCCCAGCCAATAGAAACCTTTAAACAAGTTTTAGCAGACGAACTGGAAAGTTTATAAAAAGTCATACCGTTATACTAGCGTTAACTAATTTAACACTAGTATGCCGGCTAATAAGCTAGCGTATAAGCCACTGATAATATTTTTTAAAGTATCATTATCAGTGTGCTGTGGATAACGGCTGTAATTTATTAATACTATGCTTAACTGTGCTTAACTATGCACAACGATGACTACTTAGCTAACTGAACATGAACGCGGCGTGTAATATTACATAAAAGTTCGTAAGGGATGGTTGTCGCAAATACCGCCACTTCTTCAACGGCTAAACCTTTGCCCCATAGCGTAGTAATATCGCCCACGTTGTCTTCACTTTCGGCGCCTAAATCTACCGTAATCATATCCATCGATACCCGGCCAATTAATGGCACACGTCGACCATTGATCAGTACAGGTGTACCGTTAGGAGCATGGCGAGGGTAACCGTCACCATAGCCAATGGCAACTACCCCTATTCTCGTGCTTTTTTCACTAATCCAAGTACCGCCATATCCTACCGCAGCTCCTGCGGCGATTTCACGTACAGCAATCAAGCTTGATTGCAAGGTCATTACTGGCAAGATACCGTCAATACCAACATCTGTCGATAGTGGTGAAACACCGTAAAGTAATAAGCCTGGTCTTATCCATTGATAGTGACTTTCTGGCCAAAGTAAAACACCAGCAGAATTAGCTAAACTTTTTTCTAACGGCAGATCTGCAGTGAGTTCATCAAATAAGGTAATTTGTTGTGTAGTCGCTGTATTAGCTTTGTCATCCGCACAACCTAAATGGCTCATCAACACGATGGGTTGTTGGACATTTTTGGATTGGCTTAATGCTTGGTAAAAGTCGGATAGTTGCTCAGGATTAATGCCTAGCCTATGCATACCAGTATCAATTTTCAACCAAACTTTTAGTGGTACATCCAAATTAGCATTAACAATAGCCGCTAGTTGTTGCTCGTTATGCACTATGGTTTGTAAGTTATTAGCGGCTAACGTGTCGATATCTTCTTCGGCAAAAAAACCTTCAAGCAAGACAATGGGCTTTACAATGCCAGCCGCTCTAAGGGCAAGCGCTTCATCAATACGTGCGACACCAAAAGCATCGGCATTCGGTAATGCTTTAGCGATCAGTTCTAACCCATGGCCATAACCATTAGCCTTAAGCACCGCTAACACTTTAGCATTAGGTGATAACGATTGAATGAGGCGGTAATTATTGCTTAACGCATCTAAATCGATAACCGCTGTTGCTGTGTGTAATGTCATTAGTGCTTAATCTTCATCAAGTACATGCGGGCCGGCGTAGTTATCGAAACGAGAAAATTGTCCTTGGAAGGTCAATGGCACTCGCCCGATTGGACCATTACGCTGTTTACCAATAATAATTTCAGCCATACCTTTGTATTCAGAGTCATCGTGATAAACCTCATCACGATAGATAAACATGATTAAATCGGCATCTTGCTCAATGGAACCTGATTCACGTAAATCCGAGTTAATTGGACGTTTATCAGCACGTTGCTCCAAACCACGGTTAAGCTGAGAAAGCGCAACAACCGGCACTTCTAATTCTTTTGCTAAGGCTTTTAATGACCTGGATATTTCAGCAATTTCTAAGGTTCTGTTATCGGAAAATTGTGGTGCGCGCATCAATTGTAGATAATCGATCATGATCAAACTGATACCACCATGGTCTCGAGCAATACGTCGTGCTCGCGAGCGCACGTCGGTCGGTGTTAAACCAGCGGCATCATCGATAAACATTTTACCTTTTTCGATTAATAAGCCCATGGTTGATGATAAGCGAGCCCAATCTTCATCTTCTAATTGACCCGTACGTATTTTAGTTTGGTCAATACGTCCAAGCGAGGCGAGCATTCTCATCATCAGCTGTTCTGAAGGCATCTCTAAACTGAAGATTAACGCAGGTTTATCTTCAGTCATGGCGGCATTTTCGGCCAAGTTCATCGCAAAGGTCGTTTTACCCATAGACGGACGACCCGCCACAATAATTAAATCTGACTTTTGGAAACCTGCGGTCATTTTATCTAGATCAGTAAAGCCACTTGAAACCCCAGTTACACCGTTCGTTGGTGATGCACAAAGCTTCTCAATTCGGTCGACTGTTTTTTCTAATACTGAGCTAATATTTTCTGGGCCTTCCGATTTATTTGCACGTTGCTCTGCAATCGCGAAAACCTTAGTTTCGGCAAAATCGAGTAAATCAGCACTGGTACGCCCTTGAGGATCATAACCCGCTTCAGCAATTTCATTAGCAACACTGATCATTTCACGCGTAACTGCACGCTCACGCACAATATCTGCATAAGCAGTAATGTTGGCGGCACTGGGCGTATTTTTCATCATTTCGGCGAGATAAACAAAACCACCAGCATCATCAAGCTTTTGATCATTCTCAAGCGCTTCAGATAAGGTGATTAAATCGACTGGCTCACCTAACTCAATTAACCGACCAACCGTTTCAAAGGTAATGCGATGAGAGCGACTGTAGAAGTCTTGTGCGACGACACGTTCACTTACGCGGTCCCAAGTTTCATTATCTAGTAATAAACCACCCAGCACTGATTGCTCGGCCTCTAATGAATGCGGCGGAACCTTTAACTCGTCAATTTGTTTATCTCGAGGGAATTGGTTGTTTCTGCTAAACTTGGCTGGCTTGCGATCGGCCATATCACACCTTAAATGCTTGGCGATAATCTCTGCTAATTAAAGAATAAACTCCCTCAATAGCGTTATAAAATTATTCGAAAATAAAGAGGGCTAATGTAGCAGAAATTCCCCTTAAGCAAAATGAAAAATGAAAAGAATTGTTTCATTAAAATTAACCAAGAAAGATATTTAAAATAGCAGCTATAGCGGAGGTAAACATAAATAAATATCGTGTAATCTTTGCCTTTTAGAGATAAATATCTATCCATTCAAACGCTTCAGGTATTCGCCTCAAAAAGTGATGAGGCGTTTACTCGATTACTTTACTTCTATCCGACCACTGACGGTGCTCGCTCGCACTGAGCCACTCGCATTACCGGTGTCGAATGACAGTTTAGAGCTCGGACCATATTTTGCGCGTGTAGCTTTCGCCGACGTTAAACGATTAACTATATTACCGCCAGCGTTGGTTTTTAAATTAAAGCTCGCTTGTACGTCATTGGTAAAATCAACCGTTAAATCGCCACTGACACTCGACATTTTCACCAAGCCATTTTCATTTAATGAGAGTTGACTTTCAAATTCACCACTAACAGTTGAAACAATTAATTCATCAACTTTGCCGAGTTTTAATTCAATATCGCCCGATACTGAATTCGCTGAAATTTCATTAGCACTAGAGCTTGAGCTTAAGTTACCGCTTACCGTTTTAAAGTGCGCTCGCCCGGTCGAGTTACGATCATGAATATCACCACTGACCGATGACAGGCGTAATTTTCCAGAGAGGTTTTTACTTTCAATATTACCACTGACCGTTGCTAATTCTATCTGTTGCATGAGATCTTTAGCGCTAATATCACCACTAACGGTTTGAATTTCACTGCCATGGGTAAAATGACTAATATTAATATTTGAAGACACCCCTTTAAAGCTAACACGCACATGTTTAGGCATTTCAATAGTCAGCTCAGAGCCATCGGCTCCCCAACTATTATGGCTATTGTTTGGTATTTCAACTTTAATGATAATGCGCGAGCCTGATTTCTCAAATGTTAAGCCCTCAGCTTTATCGTCTAATTCACCCGAAACAGAAACCGTATCACCATTATTACCAATAACGGTTACTTCACCGCGTAAATTTTCGATGGTGACATGGGTAATGCTGCCCAATGACATCGACTCATCGACTCGCTCTCCCGCCGCACTTGGTAGTGCAGTAATTAACAGCAACAGTAATAAATAATTACGTAAGCTTCCCATATTAACCTCTTATCTCGTATGTCATAACGACTAAATTTGTTGCCACTGAGGGCTATATAATTGTTTCAGTAAGTCTAATTCTTGCTGCTGTGTCCAACGTAATAAATTTAATAAATCACTATTATTAGGGTCATCCGCCAAAGCTTTGCTAATGGTTTTTTGCGCAGAACTTAGCTTAACTAATTCAGTCTGCATTGCCACCGGTAATTGCTTAATATCTGGTGTACCAAAATTAACTAACATACTCTGTTTTTGTTGCTGAAAATTTTGTTGCATTACGGCAACTAAGTTTATCGCTGGTTTACTGCCTGGTAGTTCAGGACCTAAGGTAACCCAAGTTAATAATACTGCGGCAACCACAGATGCTGCCCAAGCAGTTGGTATAAAAAATTTATTATTAGCCCCTTTACTTTCAACTACTGATTTTTGGTTAATGGCCTTGTCGATGCCTGACCATAAATCTCGATCAGGTGTCATTTCTTTCGGCAGCAGTGCAATCGCATCTTGTAAGTTTTGCTCAGCGCTTGTAGCGGCATCAATTGTTTCTTTCATCATTTACTCACTTAACGACTCGCGTAATAAACCTCTAGCTCTATGGTATTGAGCTTTACTCGTGCCCACCGCCATGCCCAACATATTGGCAATTTCTTCATGGCGATAACCTTCGATGGCAAATAAAACAAAAACCAGCCGTGCTCGTTCAGGTAAGGTTTGAATTTTTTTATCTAAATTTGAACATTCGGGCATTTCAACAACAGCGTCTTCAATGGTCTGTTCTTCAATACTAAAAATACGTTGGATCCAAGTTTTGTTCTTGCGAATATGCCCTAAAACGATATTGGTCGCGACACTATGCAACCAAGTTGAAAACTTACTTTCACCCCGAAAATTACTGATTTTTTGCCACAATTGCACGAAAACTTCCTGACAAACATCTTCAGCACTGTCTTTATCGGCCATCATGCGCCAGCACAAGGCATATATACGGCGATGATAGTTTTCGTATAGGTGATGAAACGCCTGCTGATCTCCCTGCTGAGCTTGCGCTATCCATTGCGGCTCAAGATCTGGGCTAAAACATTCATTGGCATCAATAATTTTTAACTTATCCAAAAAGTAAATTCTCGACGTATTACATTATTATTAAGTTAGATGCAGTATGCAGCAAAAGGGTTTAAAGAAAAGTAAAAATAATTATACTAAAAGAATATTAGCGTGAAGTTGTTATACCCATTTGATTAAGCAACTGGGTAATACATATGGAAAGCGCTTAATTTTTGCTATCGCTGCTGTTTCACATCCATGAGTTCGCAGCATATTACTCGTGTTGAGCATAAAAAAAAAGCACCTAAAGGTGCTTTTTTCATCTGGTATGTTAGCAGAATTACTTCTTGCTAAGAGCACCAAAACGCTTGTTGAATTTATCAACACGACCACCAGTCTCAGCAGCTTTTTGCTTACCAGTGTAGAATGGGTGACATTCTGAACATACGTCTAAATGTAAGTCTTTACCTACAGTTGAACGAGTTGTTATAACGTTACCACAAGAACAAGTTGCCTTGAACTCTACATAATTTGGATGAATACCGTCTTTCATGGGAAACCTCTGTTAAGGCCGTATCGCCACTTGATCAGTCATTATTGCTGCCAAGCACCATACGAGTTAAAAATAATGGAGGCGAATGTTATAGCATCACTATCCCCATAGCAATAAAAATCGCTAAAAAATTGAGCATTTTTGGCTTTATTTTATAAAAATACAAATAGGATAATTTTCTAGCTTGGCATTGCGCTATTAAGCAGTAGAATAAGCATAACATTTGGTTTTCTATATGACAGTATTTTTGGCAATAACTTCAACAGACATTTACGTGCAAGTTGCAATACCGGTTCCTATGCGCCAGTTGTTTACCTACAAAGTACCTGCCGAATTAAATACTAAAGCTATAACGTTAGGCGAACGCGTTATTGTGCCTTTTGGCTCTCGTCAAGTTGTCGCCATTGTATTGTCGATAGATGAAAGCACTGAATATGCAGCGGCAAAAATAAAGTCTGTGCTTAGCCGAGTGACTGATAACTTTAGTTTTTCACCAACTCTACTTAATTTTATTCAGCGCTGCAGCGATTATTACCATCACCCTATTGGCGATGTATTTCAGCAAGCCTTACCCGTGCTATTACGCCAAATAAAACAGCCTGATGTTGAATTACCGCAAATTTGGTTAACAAAAACAGATTTAAGCGAAGCAGAGCAAGCAACTACAGCGAAACGCTCGCCTAAACAAGCTGAATTATTAACCATGCTTAAACAACACCAAGGCATGACTTGGTCGGAGTTATTAACGCTTGGTTTTAATAAAGCACAGCTTAATGCGCTAGAGAAAAAACAATTTATTTATAGTAAACCCCGTGAAGTTGCTGAATTTAAGTGGCAAGAGCAAGCATTACTGCAAGACAATAGACTCGCATTATCAGCTGAACAAGCCATTATTGTCGCCACGGTAAAAGAAATGCAGTCGCAGTTTTCTTGTCACTTAGTCGACGGTATAACCGGCAGTGGTAAAACAGAGGTTTATTTACAGGCCATTGAGCAAATATTAGCACGCAGTCAGCAGGTTTTAGTATTAGTACCAGAAATCGGCCTAACGCCGCAAACGTTAAGCCGTTTCGAGCAACGTTTTAATGTACCCATAAGCTTGCATCACTCTGGCTTGAACGACAAAGAACGCCTACAAACCTGGTTAGAAGCCCAACGTGGCACTGCAGCCATTGTTATAGGTACACGCTCAGCTATTTTCACACCGCTGCATGATTTAGGTCTGATCATCGTAGATGAAGAGCACGATGCCTCATTTAAGCAGCAAGACAGTTTTCGCTATCATGCTCGCGACATTGCCATACTTAGAGCTAGGCAGCTTAATATCCCGATTATACTCGGCAGTGCAACACCGAGTTTTGAATCATTGCAAAACGCCTTATCGGGAAAATATCATTATCACCGATTACGTAAACGTGCCGGTAATGCCTCAACCGCAAAAATCACCTTAATTGATGTTGCCCAACAGCAAATGGAACATGGCCTTTCTGGTACCTTAAAACAAGCGATTAAAAATACCCTAGCCCGTGGTGAGCAAGCCTTAATTTTTCTTAATCGCCGTGGTTATGCGCCAGCCATTAACTGCCAAGAATGCCATTGGGTAGCCGACTGCCAACGTTGCAATAAGCCTTACACTTTACATCAAGGCCAAGGACTGCTGATTTGCCATCATTGCGGCAGTCAAAAGCGTATTCCTCCACAGTGCCCCAGTTGTGGTAGCGTACGCATTAAACCCATAGGACAAGGTACGGAACAATTAGAAGAAAAAATCAGCGCGCTATTTCCTGATTACTCTACCGTACGAATCGACCGAGACAGCACGCGAAAAAAAGGCGCGTTAGCGAAATTATTAACTGAGGTAGGTAATAAAGAGCATCAGTTGTTGATTGGCACGCAAATGCTTGCGAAAGGCCATCATTTTCCTGATGTCACCTTAGTGGCTGTGCTTGATGTTGACGGTGCACTTTTTAGCTATGACTTTCGTGCGGCAGAACATATGGCGCAACTTTTAGTGCAAGTCTCAGGCAGAGCCGGCCGAGCAAGTAAACCTGGCAAAGTGATGGTACAAAGTAACTTCCCTGATCATCCGTTATTACAAGACTTGGTTCATAATGGTTATCAACATTTTGCAAAACAAGCACTAATAGAGCGCCAACAAGCTCTATTGCCACCGTTTAGTTACCAAGCCTTATTTAGAGCAGAAGCAAATTATCCTTCTTATCCAGAAAAATTTTTACGTGCGATGACAGAAATCCCTTTTGAAGGTTGCCAGTTTGCCGGCCCTGTACCTGCAGCGATGGAGAAAAAAGCCGGTAAGTTTCGTTTCCACTTAATTTTGCAAGCCAAGTCGCGAAAACAACTGCACCAAGCAGTATTTACCCTGATTCAGCAAAGTGCAAATAATGAATGGCAATCAAAAGTGAGATGGTCAATTGATATCGACCCAGTAGATTTAAGTTGGTAGCTGCTTATAAAGCGACTTGCCTAGGGCTATTAAAAGTTTATTTACAAGTTAATCAACTCAATGGGTGATATTTCTTTACCAGTTGGTTAGAATTGGCGAAAGTCTTCAGGTATAAATTTTTCCATGGCACATCAAGATTACGTTTCCCGCTCTCGAGCAAAAAATAAAAAGCAAAGTCCCTATAAAAAAAATGAGCAACCGGCCGAAGGTACCTCATTAAAAGTGAAATTAATTGCCGCTTTTCTTATTGTCGCTATACCAAGCTTTGGCTATATGTTGTGGAGTATTAAAGATGTAAAGCCTGACACCGTTGTCGCACCTAAAGTAATCAAGGCTAAGCAGAAAACAACAGAGCTACCGGAGCTTCCCGAAGAAAAGTGGACATACGTTGACGACCTAAAAAGTAAAGAAGTTGAAGTTGGCGAGTATGAGGTCACCCAAAAAGGCCCTTATAAAATGCAATGTGGTTCGTTTAGAACCCGCAAACAAGCTGAGTCATTAAAAGCAAAAATCGCTTTCACCGGTTTAGAGGCGCAAGTCAGTAAAGCCACAGGTACCTCATCAGTCTGGTATAAAGTGTACTTAGGCCCATACGTGAAAAAGCGTGAAGCAGAAAAAGACAAACACAAATTAAAAAATAACTCAGTACATGGCTGTAAAATATGGGGCTGGGATTAATAAACCTTAAAAATCGACCGATATTAAAGCTCCCTCTAGCAGCTAAAAGCTTTTAGCTGCTTATACCGATAATCTGCTGTAAAAACTCAGGCACGTGTAGGTCGGTATTTATGCCGACAAGCTCACCTTAAAAAGTCACCAACAAATTAGCTTAAAACTGATAGCTAACAAACGATTAAAATTACCCGCTTGTTATTATTCATCGTCGCTCCCTTGAAAAAGCTCAAGCTACCCCTTATCTAATCTACATTAGACAAGCCGACTATCTCAGTTGGCAATATGTAAGAGGTTAATTGTGACTACTATTGTTTCTGTCAGACGTAATGGCAAAGTTGCCATAGGTGGTGATGGTCAAGTTTCCCTTGGCAACACTGTAATGAAAGGCAATGCGCGTAAAGTACGCCGCTTATACAATGGCAAAGTACTGGCCGGTTTTGCTGGCGGCACAGCCGATGCCTTCACCCTATTTGAACGTTTTGAAAGCAAGTTAGAAATGCACCAAGGTCATTTGACCAAAGCAGCCGTTGAACTTGCTAAAGATTGGCGAAGTGATCGCGCTCTGCGCAAACTTGAAGCTTTATTGGCAGTTGCCGATGAAACCGCGTCGCTGATCATCACCGGTAATGGTGATGTTGTGCAACCTGAAAATGACCTTATTGCCATTGGTAGCGGTGGTAACTTCGCACAATCTGCCGCCACAGCATTACTTGAAAATACCGACCTTTCTGCGAAAGAAATTGTTGAAAAATCATTAAAAATTGCCGGTGATATTTGTGTATTCACCAATCAGCAACACGTGATTGATGAACTATAACCGCCAATTTGTAAGGAATTAATATGTCAGATATGACACCACGTGAAATAGTTCACGAATTAGATAGCCACATTGTTGGTCAAAGCGACGCCAAACGTGCAGTCGCCATAGCCCTTAGAAACCGCTGGCGTAGAATGCAACTTAATGAGGAGTTGCGCGCTGAAGTTACCCCTAAAAACATTCTGATGATCGGCCCAACAGGTGTCGGTAAAACAGAAATTGCCCGACGCTTAGCAAAGTTAGCCAACGCGCCTTTTATTAAAGTTGAAGCGACTAAGTTCACTGAAGTGGGTTATGTCGGTAAAGAAGTTGAAACCATTATTCGCGACCTTGCTGATATGGCCATTAAGATGACCAAAGAGCAAGAAATGTCGCGAGTTAAGCACTTAGCCGAAGAAGCGGCTGAAGAGCGTATCTTAGATGTGCTATTGCCGTCAGCGCGTGACGGCTTTGGTAATGACGAACAGCCTGATAATAGCTCAACTCGCCAAGTTTTCCGTAAAAAATTACGCGAAGGTCAACTTGACGATAAAGAAATTGAACTCGATTTAGCGGCACCACAAATGGGTGTTGAAATCATGGCACCTCCGGGCATGGAAGACATGACCTCGCAGCTTCAAAACATGTTCCAAAGCATGTCGAGTGAGAAAACAAAGAAACGTAAACTGAAAATCAAAGATGCTTTAAAAGCTTTGCAAGAAGAAGAAGCCGCTAAAATTGTTAACCAAGACGACATCAAAGAAAAAGCGATATATCAAGTTGAACAAAACGGCATCGTATTTATTGATGAAATAGATAAAATTTGTAAACGCGGTGACAGCTCAGGCCCTGACGTTTCAAGAGAAGGTGTACAGCGAGATTTATTACCGTTAATTGAAGGTTCTACGGTAAGCACTAAACACGGTATGATTAAAACTGACCATATACTATTTATTGCCTCTGGTGCTTTTCAAATGTCAAAACCATCTGACTTGATCCCAGAACTGCAAGGTCGTTTGCCGATTCGTGTTGAATTAAAAGCCTTAACGACTGACGATTTTGTGCGGATATTAACCGAGCCTAATGCCTCATTAACTGAGCAATACATCGCTTTGTTAGCCACTGAAGGTGTGCATATTTCATTTAGTAAAGACGGCATTCAAGCCATTGCAAATGCTGCGTGGCAAGTTAACGAAAGTACGGAAAACATTGGTGCACGTCGTTTACATACTATGATGGAACGACTAATCGAAGAGCTTTCATTTACGGCCAATGATCGTGCGGGTGAAACGATTCTAATTGATGCTGACTTTGTCGCTAATATTTTATCTGATCTCATTAAAGATGAAGATCTAAGTCGCTTTATTTTATAACTTAAAATATAGAGTTAGGAGTTAAACATGAGTAAAGTTAATCGCTTTGTGATCAATAACACTACCGCAAGTTTGTCGGTACTTTTCACTAATAATGAGTTTGAAAGTACGGAACAAAATAGCAATAAGGCCATTGATTTAAGCTTTGAATATTTACGCGTGTTTGCTCCAACCGACGACAAGGGCCAAGCAACAGGCTTAACACCTAAGGTCTATCATAAGAAACAAGTAAAGCTGCTAAAAATTGAATCGGTGGGCAAACATGGCTACCGATTCATTTTTGATGATAGTCATAACAATATTTATAGTGGCGATTATTTACAGCTATTAAGTGTGGAGTATCAACAACGCTGGCAAGGTTACATACAAAGCGTCACAACAGCAGCAAACAGTCGAGAGGCAACAATAGAAATTAAAGAAGTTAAGTGATCAGCACTTCAGTAATAAATACTAAGCTATAAAATGAAGCTTAGTGCTTTTAGCTTAAGGTTTATATATATTTAGCTAAAATCACTTACGCTTTAAATACTTAGTAAACTCTTCTTCGCTTATCGGCTTACTAATAAAATAACCTTGTACAGCGTCACAGCCAATGTTACGTAATAACTGTAACTGCTCTTTTGTTTCAACACCTTCTGCTAGTACCCGTTTACCCAGACCATGTGATAATTCAATCATGGTTTTTACGATGGTTAAATCAGAGTCATTAGAGGCAACTTCTTGAATAAAGCTGCGGTCTATTTTTATTTTATCAATCGGTAATCTTCGTAAATAAGCTAAAGACGAATAACCCGTGCCAAAATCATCAATCGAGACTTTAATCCCCATATTTTGTAATTCTATGATGGTTTTCATCACTAGCTCAATGTCCGTTATAACGACATTTTCGGTGATTTCTAATTCAAGATAAATTGGAGGAATGTCATATTTTTTTAACAAACATTTAATATTACAAATAAAATTTGTGGCTTGAAACTCATCAGCGGTAATATTTATTGCTAATGGTACACGCCGCTTATAAGTTTTATACCATTTTGCAATCGTTTGACAGGTTTTATCCAGTACATAGTTATCTAACTCACTAAAGAGGTTGAGAGCTTCTATATCATCAAAAAATTGTCCTGGCGCCAATAAACCTTTGTCAGGATGCTGCCAGCGAACTAACACTTCAGCAGCCTCTAAACGATTGCTCTTCAAATTTAACTGTGGCTGAAAATGTAAAATTAACTCTTCATTCGTGATAGCGCGACGTATCTCATTTGCCATTTCTAGTAAATGCCGCCCATTTGACTGCATGCCAGCTACATATTTAACGCTTTGAATATTATGACTGCGAGCCTGAAATATCGCTAAGTTCGACTTTTGAATTAGGTCATCGGCATTATCAGCATCCGACGGGAAATCACAATAACCCACACTGCATTGTAAGTGTACTTCTTGCTGTGCGACATGGTAAGGTCGAGCAATTAGCGCGTGTATATGATCTACTGCCGTTAATTTTTGCTGCTCATTGTCATAGTCAATGACATACAGAAACAAGTCACCGCTTAAGCGTCCCACCACTTTAGGTTTTAGTAAGCTATGATTCAATCGACGAGCCGTTTCACCTAAAATCAAGTCACCAACTTTTAGACCATAAGTGTCATTAACGAATTTAAAGCGTTTAATATCAAGCAAATAAATGCAAAGTTTATTTCCACCACCTTCGGAAATTTTAATTTCGTTGGTTAACTTTTCAAGCACCTGTTCACGATTTAATACACCCGTTAACGCGTCATGTTTATCTAAATACTTTGCCCTATTGATGGCCGTATCAGCGATATGCCTTTCCGCACCTTGCATCCATATAAGTATAATAAAGCCTAGTGTTGTATGAATGCCCAAATCGACATAAATCAACCATTCAGTTAGGTGTCGAAACCAATCTTCGGTCAATGAAACAATAGATGCGAATGAAAATGTAACAAAGCGAGCACCGACTGAAAAACAGAAAATGAATAAAATTTTTCCTGAGAAATGCTGGATATTAGAGGAGAATAAATAGCATGCGGCGGCAATAAATCCACAGCCAAAAACGAAAGCAGCTAAACTTTCACGCAAGTAAAAGCGATTAAAAACGCTGTTACTGCTAAAACCATAAAGCAAAGCAGCTACTGTGCCGATAGTAATAGCAACAATAATTCCTATAAATATTACTTGAGGTAATATTTTCTTTTGTGTCGTCGCGCTATAAATACCTAGCATTAAGAACAAGAAGTATAAATAATTACTGATTTGCCGTACTAACGCGATAGTTATATCAATTACACTGCCGACTTCTTGTTGATTAAAAACACTTTCAAGGGTTAGGGACAGCTGATTTACGGCTAAAGCCGATAAACTGAACAGCCAAAATTTGACATAAGTACGGCCAAAACCACGATAATAAGCAAGGAGAAGTAAAGCAAGTATGCTAAAAATAAGAGTTTGTGTAGAATAAATTAAGATATGGGCAAATTCCCGATCAGCCATAAATATAACTCTTATTAAAAGGTAATATCGGCTATTAAATAATGTTTCTAAACTAATTACAAGTAACAACGCTTTCAATATTTATTTAGTAACTATAATGGCTTAGCGGTTGTGCCTATGTATTCAGCCGTTATACTAGTTATGAATGAACGCTATTAGGAAATACTGACTATGGAATACAACACTTCAGAACTATGTGATATTTATACTGATTTAATCGATGTACTTGAGCCAGTATTTAGTAATTACGGTGGCAGAAGCTCGTTTGGTGGAAAGGTTGTAACCGTAAAGTGCTTTGAGAATAATGGCTTGATTGCCGAGTTAGCCGAAACTGACGGCACGGGTAAAGTATTGGTTATTGATGGTGGTGGCTCAACACGTCGAGCGCTTATTGATATTAATATTGCTGAGCAAGCGGCGAAAAACAATTGGGAAGGCATAATTTGCTTTGGCAGTGTTCGAGACGTTGACGCTTTAGAAGATATTGATATTGGTATTCAAGGTTTACTGTCGATTCCCGTTGGAGCAAGCACCAGCAGTATTGGCGAAAGCGATATAGCTATAAACTTTGCTGGGGTGACATTTTTACCTGACGATCATATTTATGCTGATAATACGGGTGTGATTCTATCTCCTGATCCCTTAGATATCGATTAGTTAAGTTTTTTCAGGATACTGTTTTTGCCATGCTGTTAACCAGTAGGGTAATTCTTCTTGGGTTATTCCTGCACTATAGCGCTGCCCTTGACCAAATTCCCCCCCCATGGCAATAAACATTTCTTCAATTGCGATCACATTAATATTAGTACCAATCAATGGTAGGTCCATTTTGCGTGTTAAGGTAATTAACGCATTGATGATGGCTTTATCAGAAGAGCCCGCTGTCGCTTTTGCGAGAGAATAACAATCTATTTTAATGCCACTAACCGCCATGCGACGAATATATCTTAAGGCTTCGTAACTACCTGAGAATTGATCAATAGAAATCTTTACCCCGAGTGATTTTAGCTGATCAATACTCGCTTTAGCTTGTGGTGAAGACATTAGTAGTATTGCCTCTTGAACTTCCACCATAAGCCACTGACAATCAACGTTATGCTTCACTGATTGTTGTTCAATATAATCAATTAGATCAGGTTCTAATAAACTATTCTCCGGTAACTTAATCGCCACTGGAATTAACATATTTAAATGCTGTAGCTTAACTAGCGCCTTAAAGGCCTGACTCACTATTTGTCGACTCAAAGTATAAGCATCACCGCTTTGCTCAGCAATTACCATCATATCAGTAAGTTTTAAAGTTTCATCATCTTGGCGTTGCCAGCTTACCTGCAGCTCAAAGCCGATAAGACGTTTATTTTCTACCTTCACTTGAGGCTGAAGGCTCCAATGTATCGTATTATCTTGTATAGCATGTTTAAGTTGTTCCATTTTGTGCAATTGTTGCTGATTAAAAATTGCGAGCTCTTGATTGAAAAAGCCGACTAATTTTTGCTGTTTTTCGGCATGCAATAATGCGTCTTCAGCCCAGGCAATAACTTCAGTCACGTTATGACTCTCTTGACCAACAAAAGCAACACCAAAAGCTAATTTGAAAAATGACGAAAAGCTTTTAAAACTCATAGGTCCTGGTACGGCAAGTGCGAGTTCTTTACATAGCTGTTCAATAATAATTTCTTCACTGTGTTTGGTTTGTGACACATCCATCACCAGTAAAAAATTAAGACCTTGAAGGCGAGCAAGTCTAACCGGTGCCTCTGGCGTTGAAAAGTTAAGTAGCTCGTGCTTACTCTCAATCGACTTTTGCAGGCAATACGCCAGCTGCAACAGTAAAATATCTGAATTATGATGGCCTAATACACCATTAATTTGTCGAAAATTTGTGGGTTTAAAGATAATAACCGCATAACGGGCAGATTCATTGGTAGCTATACTGTGTTCAAAAAAAGATAAGGCGTATTGATAGTTAGGTAAGTTTGTCGTTGGATCGTAAGATACTTGAACCTGTGGCCGTGTCGACAGCGCCTTGTGATCGTTTTCTCTAGCAATTAAGGTAGTCACTATGTGCCAACAGCCGTTCGCCATGGCTAACAAATACGTTATTACGCTCACCGCAACAAGTAAGTTTAACGCTAGACGTCCTTCTAGCCAAAAATAAACTCCCGCGGCAAAAGCGATATTAATTGCCAGTAGTATTATTGAGCGAATATTAACTTCGTGACTGATATTACGAGACAACCAAATATAACTTAGCGTAAAAATAATTTGAACACTCGTCAATATCAGCCAAGCAACGGAAGCACTTACTGCAGTTGAGTATAACAAAAATAAGTAGAGGCAAAATAGCCCAAAGAAAAGCGCATTTTTAAGGGCTAAACTGAAATCTAAGGCTTTACCAACAAGGAGATAATTACTCGACCAATAACTGATTATTTGGAAAATTAAGCCACTAAAAATTAAGCTAAGGTAAAGATGATTTTGAGGATGAAAATTCAAGGAATAAAGCAAACCAAGTAATGTTATGGTCAACAACACAGGTAAACGCTTTTTAATGACAGGCCTAGGCTTAATGATAAATACCATTAATAATACCGGCAAACTTAACCCTAAAACAAAAGCAATATTAAACTCAATAAATGAGAAAGACTCAGTCGCAGCACTGGCCTCAAAGGAGATAAAACTGAAGCTTAAAATGATTGCAAACAAAGAAAACATAACAAGGCGCGCAGCACTGTAGCTAGCCATAACAAAACCCAAACCGACAATATCTACTTAGACTAATCAATCCATTAGCTTTTGTACAGTAACCACGCATTATCTTGAGGTTATAGTAATTAAATAACTATCTTTCCTGCACTCATTAAGTGGGTCAGAGGATTAACACCAAACTGATAACATAACTCGGCCGGTTGCTCTATATCCCAACAAGCAATATCAGCGTCAAAGCCAACCGCCAATTGCCCTTTACTTGTTGATAACCCTAAGGCTTTCGCACCATGGCATGTCACGCCTGCAAGCGCTTCTGCTGGTGTTAATCTAAAAAGTGTGCATGCCATGTTCAGCATAAGTTGCAGGGAATTAATCGGCGACGAACCGGGGTTGGCATCAGTAGCAATAGCCATACTAACTCCATGTTTTCGTAATAAGTCCATTGGCGGTAATTGAGTTTCACGCAAGAAGTAAAATGCTCCCGGTAATAAAACTGCGGTCATATCAGCGGCTTTCATCGCTTTAATACCAGCCTCGTCCAGAAATTCAATATGATCTGAAGAAAGTGCTTGGTATTGCGCGGCTAACTCAGTGCCACCTAAATTTGATAGCTGCTCAGCGTGTATTTTTATCGGTAAATCATGCGCTTTTGCAGCGCTAAACACTTTCTCAGTTTGCGCTAAACTAAAGCCGATTCCTTCACAAAACACATCGACGGCATCTGCCAAGTTTTTTGCAGATATTTTCGGAATCATCTCTTCACAAACTAAATCGATATATTCATCCGCACGGTCTTTGTACTCAACAGGCAAGGCGTGCGCTCCTAAAAATGTTTTTAGTACCGTTACAGGTAATGTGTGGCCAAGTTTTTTTGCGACGTTTAACATCTTAATTTCATTGACGGTGTCTAAACCATAACCCGATTTAATTTCAATGGTAGTAACGCCTTGCTGATGCAATGTTGATAAACGCTTTAAAGCACTGTTGAACAGTTCCGTTTCGCTCGCTGCACGGGTTGCTTTAACCGTTGAAACAATGCCTCCGCCGGCATTGGCAATTTCTTCATAACTTTTGCCTTCGAGACGCATTTCAAATTCATTAGCGCGGTTGCCGCCATAAACAATATGGGTATGACAATCGACCAAGCCAGGAGTTAGCCAAGCGCCCTTACCATCAATTACTTGCACCTTTTCTTCATCGAAACTAGGCAGTTCAGCTTTAGTGCCCAACCAAGCAATTTTTCCGTTGGCAATGGCTATCGCACCATTTTCAATACTGGCGTAACCTTTTGCACCTTCGGTCATGGTGGCTAAATTGACATTTGTCCAAAGTGTTTGCCAAGTTTGTGTTTCAGTCGACATAAAAATTCCAAATTATCTGTTAATGACTAATCTTAACGTTGCCTTTATAAATGCCATGACATATAAGGCATAACGTTAAGAAGTTTAGCGTTTATGAATAATTTAACTCTAACTGATAGCAAATTAACAAGCAAGCTTGTATATACAACTATTGACCCGGCTATAAAAAAATGAGATTGTATATACAAGCTAGAACTTATCTCTGCACATTATCCAGTATTAGGCATGACAATGACACAAGTAAAAACAGCAAAGTATAGAGTTATAAAACAATATATTTGTGAAAAAATAGAGTCAGGACAGTGGCTTGAACATAGTAAAGTGCTATCGGAAAATGAACTCTCTGAACAGTTTTCAGTCAGTAGAATGACCGCACGTCGTGCTTTACAAGAGCTAACCGAACAAGGCTTGTTAGTGCGTTCTCAAGGTTCTGGCACTTTTGTTGCGACGTTTAAGTCCCAGTCTTCATTATTAGAAATCCGTAATATAGCAGATGAAATATACGACCGCGGCCATCAATACCATGCCGAACAACTTACCTTACAGGCCGTTGAAGTCAGTGAAGAAATAGCTATATTATTGGCCCTTAAAGCCGGTGACATCGCCTATTTCTCAAGCGTACTACATTTTGAAAATAATTCACCTATTCAATTAGAGCAACGCTTTGTTAACCCCAAATTAGTTGCTCATTATCTCAAGCAAGACTTCACGCAAATAACACCACATGAATATTTATCATCAGAAGCACCATTAACAGAAGCCACACATGAAGTGGAGGCTGTAATAGCTAAAGATGAAATCAACCAATTATTGGCTATTAGCAATACTACCCCTTGTTTACAGGTTAAGCGTCGTACCTGGTCAAGCCAAGGTGTTGTCAGCTTAGCCATATTAACGGCACCAGGTAATAAATACCGCTTAGGTAGCCATTTAGTTTTTTAGTTTTTAGTTTTTTAGTTTTTTAGTTTAGGAGCGTTAAGATGACATTTAAATACGGTATCGACCATCTAGATCTTGATATTGTTAATGGTATTGCCAATGGCAGTATCAAAGCAGAACTTTGCCAAGAAGCTTTAGATAAAATAAATATAAGTCGTGCAAGAGTTGAGAAAATGGCTGCTTCCGATGTAGCAGTATACGGTATTAATACCGGCTTTGGTCCATTATGTGATACACAAATTACACCTGAACAAACCAATTTACTGCAAACGAATTTACTGATTACTCATGCAGTAGGTGTAGGTGAACCGATTGACAAAGCTATTTCAAAACTAATGTTGATCACCAAAGTGCATGCATTAAGCAAAGGTTTTTCAGGCATTCGTTTAGAAACAGTTGAAAGAATGCTAGCGTTTCTAGAACTTGACCTTATTCCTGTTGTTCCAGAGCAAGGTTCGGTAGGCGCATCAGGTGATTTAGCGCCACTTTCACATTTATTTTTACCATTACTAGGTGAAGGAGAGTTCTGGCAATGTAAAGCAGGGCAAAGTGACAAAATCATCCCTGCCGCGCAAGCACTAAAAGAACACGGTTTAGCGCCAATGGAATTACACGCAAAAGAAGGCTTAGCGTTAATTAACGGTACACAGTTTATCTTATCGCACGCTATTACTGGCTTAACTAAGATGCGTTACTTATTAAATTTAGCGGACTTAACCGGTGCGATGAGCATAGAAGGCATGCAAGGTAGTCAGTCTCCGTTTAGAGAAGAACTGCACGCTACTCGTCCATTCCCTGGTAATTTAGAAGTTGCTGAACGCATGAGAATGTTCTTTACCGGCTCTGAAAACATGTCATCTCACACCAATTGTGGACGTGTGCAAGACCCATACTCACTAAGATGTATTCCACAAGTTCACGGTGCATCTCGTAACGCCTATAACCATTTAAATGAACTCACTGAAATTGAAATGAACTCAGTCACTGATAACCCCATTGTTATTAGCAGTGAAGAAGCTATATCGGGTGGTAACTTCCACGGTCAGCCTTTAGCTATGGTGCTTGATTATGCCTCAATTGCGAGTGCAGAACTAGGTAACATTTCTGACCGTCGCTGTTATTTATTGTTAGAAGGTTTACATGGTTTACCTCGTTTATTAACCGCTTCAGGCGGCTTAAATTCCGGCATGATGATCCCGCAATACACTACAGCGGCATTAGTGACCGAAAACAAATCGCTTTGTTTCCCGCCTTCTGCTGACAGTGTTCCAACATCTATGGGGCAAGAAGATCACGTATCTATGGGCAGTATCTCAAGCAGACAGTTTAACCAGATCTTGGGAAATTTAGAGAAAATATTAGCGATTGAACTTATGTATGCCGCGCAAGCAATTGAGTTTAGACGTCCTAATAAATGTTCAGATATTATTGAGAAAAACTTCCAAGTGATCCGAGCGAAAGTGGCAAAACTTGAAGAAGACAGACTATTAAAACCTGATATTGATGCCATGATAGCATTAGTTAGATCTCAAGCATTTACCGTTCACTAAAGGGGCCGATAACAATGGAAACAGCCATTAATTTTCAAGATGAAATAAAGCAGGGTATTCCAAGTGAACTACCTGCCGCTAAGCCATACCCTGCTGACGCTAATCGCGCGCCTAAGCGTAAAGACATACTTTCTGTCGCAGAAAAGCAGTTAGCAATAAGAAACGCTTTACGTTACTTTCCAAAAGAGTGGCATCAAGAATTAGCAAAAGAGTTCGCACAAGAGTTAACGGACTTTGGCCGTATTTACATGTATCGCTTTAAGCCAAGCTATCATTTAAAAGCCCGTTCAATTGCTGACTATCCGGCAAAATGTCAGCAAGCTGCCGCTATTATGTTAATGGTCGAAAACAACTTAGACCCAGCTGTTGCACAACACCCTGAAGAGTTAATTACTTACGGCGGTAACGGTGCGGTGTTCCAAAACTGGGCACAGTACTTATTAGCGATGAAGTATTTAAGTGAGATGGAAAGCGATCAAACCCTACATTTATACTCTGGTCACCCGATGGGCTTATTTCCATCATCGGAAGATGCACCACGTGTGGTTGTTACCAACGGTATGATGATCCCTAACTATTCTCAGCCTGATGACTGGGAGAAATTCAACGCCTTAGGTGTCACTCAATATGGCCAAATGACCGCAGGTTCGTTTATGTACATTGGTCCACAGGGCATCGTACATGGCACAACGATTACCGTGATGAATGCTTTTCGTAAAGTACTCAACAAGGGTGAAAAGACGCAAGGTAAAATTTTCCTTACCGCTGGTTTAGGTGGTATGAGTGGCGCACAACCTAAAGCAGGTAATATTGCGAACTGTGTAACCGTTTGCGCTGAAGTTAACGCAAATGCAGCAACTAAGCGCCATCAGCAAGGTTGGGTTGATGAGTTAATTGATAACATGGATGAACTTATCGCACGTGTTAAAACCGCGCAAGCGAACGAAGAAGTTATCTCAATTGCTTATATTGGCAATATTGTTGACGTATGGGAAAGCTTTTATGAGCAAGATATTTACATTCACTTAGGCTCAGACCAAACGTCATTGCACAACCCTTGGTCAGGCGGATACTACCCGGTAGATATTAGCTATGAAGAATCTAATCGTTTAATTCGTGAAGAACCGGAAGTATTTAAAGAAAAAGTACAAGCAACATTAAAGCGTCATGCTGCTGCTGTTAACAAACACACAGCGCGTGGCACTTATTTCTTCGATTACGGTAATGCTTTCTTACTTGAAGCATCACGCGCCGGCGGCGATGTCATGGCAGAAAATGGCATTGATTTTAAATACCCATCGTATGTGCAAGACATCTTAGGCCCGATGTGTTTTGACTATGGTTTTGGTCCCTTTCGTTGGGTTTGCGCTTCGGGTAAGCCAGAAGATTTAGATAAAACTGATGCTATTGCGGCAAGTGTTTTGAAAAAAATCATGCAAGAGTCACCTGAAGAAATTCAGCAACAAATGCAAGACAATATCACTTGGATTGAAGACGCCAAACAAAACAAGTTAGTGGTTGGTTCACAAGCTCGCATTCTTTATGCTGATGCGCAAGGCCGTATGGAAATTGCTAAAGCCTTTAACGATGCCATTAATACCGGTGAAATTGGCCCTGTAGTACTTGGCCGTGATCATCACGATGTTAGTGGTACTGATTCACCGTTCCGTGAAACATCAAACATCTATGACGGAAGCCGATTTACCGCAGATATGGCAATACACAATGTTATTGGTGATAGTTTCCGTGGCGCAACTTGGGTATCAATTCATAATGGCGGCGGCGTAGGCTGGGGTGAAGTGGTTAACGGCGGTTTCGGTATGCTACTTGACGGTAGCGAAGCAGCAGAACGTCGATTAAAATCAATGTTATTGTTTGACGTTAACAATGGTATTGCTCGTCGTAGTTGGGCACG
The DNA here is from genome assembly GCF_002076895.1 of Cognaticolwellia beringensis. Classification (NCBI taxonomy): domain Bacteria; kingdom Pseudomonadati; phylum Pseudomonadota; class Gammaproteobacteria; order Alteromonadales; family Colwelliaceae; genus Cognaticolwellia; species Cognaticolwellia beringensis. Next base: position 2,405,701 of record NZ_CP020465.1, on the reverse strand, counting down.
TAATGCCGAAGCTAATTTTGCCATTAAGCGCGAAATGGCAAGAACACCAAAACTTAAAGTTACCTTAGCCAACTTAGTTGAAGATGATATTTTAGATAACTTATCACTGTAAAAGTAAAAAGCTAGCGTTTTAACTAACGTAAATATGCCCTTTAAAGATGTTAAAAAGCCAAACCTAATTAGTTTGGCTTTTTTGTGTTCGACCTATCTCAGGCGTCTTGGCAATCTCCTGCATTGCTCTGATAACTTATGTCTAGTTAATTAATCAAATTGGTATAACATCAAAGGTAAGTAAACCAGCAAGCTTGACATAATATGTCAAGCTTGCTACTTTGAATGCATCATTGTTAACTTTACATTAACAGTACTCATATCTTGGAGATGGTAATGGAATACATACTATTTTTTGAAACTTGGATTATCTTGGCAATTTTGTTTGCCTGTTTAGAGATTTTCGTACCCGGTGGTATCTTGCTAAATTTAGGCATAGCGTCATTAATAGTCGCTATTGGCGTACAACAAGAAATTCTGGATACATGGATATTAACGCTAACCACTTGGTTTATAATCGCAACCTTCCTACTTATCGTTGTGTACTTTATTACACAACGATACTTTCCTGGTGAAACTATCGTTGAAAATATTTATGAAGAGGTAGATATTTACGGAAAATCCGTACTCGTTCTTGAACAAATAGGTCCAGGAACACATGCAGGTCGAGTTGAATATCAAGGTACAACTTGGACAGCATTAGGCGATGGCTCTATTATCAAAGCAGGCAGCCAAGCCGACATCGTTTGCAAAGAAAACATTTCATTAGTGGTTGAAGCCAGTAAAGAACACGCGCTAAATTAATCAATTTAAGTCAATTCAAACAATACTAAATAAAATAGGAGAATACCTATGTTAGCAACTATTACATTTGTATTTCTAGCATTACTCTTTATCGTTTTAAAGCTTGTACTGGTAGTACAAATGAAAGAAATTTGCGTGATCGAACGTTTAGGAAAATTTCGCGCTGTTTTACCGCCGGGTTTGCATTTTTTGATCCCCTTTGTTGACCGTGTTGCCTATCGTCATGAAACCCGCGAACAAGTATTAGATATACCAGCACAAAGCTGTATTTCACGCGATAACGTGCAAATTAGTGTCGATGGTTTGGTTTATATCCAAGTAATGGACGGTGAAAGAGCCAGTTACGGTATCGAAGATTACCGTCGTGCTAGCATCAACTTAGCGCAAACTACAATGCGATCAGAAATCGGTAAATTAAATTTGGGTCAAACCTTTTCTGAACGCGACACTTTAAATGAAACCATAGTGCGTGAAATTGACAAGGCCTCTGACCCTTGGGGTATTAAAGTCTTACGCTATGAAGTACGTAACATAACACCGTCAGACAATGTTATTCATACGCTAGAAAAGCAAATGGAAGCAGAGCGCCAAAAGCGTGCAGAAATCACCTTAGCGGAAGCGGAAAAAGAGTCGACTATCAACTTGTCTGAAGGTGAGCGCCAAGAAGCAATAAACCTGTCTGAGGGCGATAAGCAGAAACAAATTAATGAAGCTCACGGTCGAGCACAAGAAATAGCCATTCTTACTCAGGCTTCGGCTGAAGGTATAAATTTAATTGCTAAAGCAGCGGCTTCACCTAGTGGTGACCAAGCGATAAAAATGCGTTTATTAGAACAATTTATCTCTCAAACCGGCAATATTCTTAAAACGGCTGACGTGTCTATCGTGCCAAGTGAAGTTGCTAAATTAGAAGGTTTTTTTCAGGGTATGGAAAAAGTAACGCAAAACATTCAAGGAGCAAAATCATGATAGCACTCGATGGAAATACGCTCGATTTAGCCGTATTGGCTGTTTGGGCATTTATCTTTTTATACCTTGCCTATAAATTTTTCCAAGCTATTTGTTTAGTACCCACCAAATCAGCTTATATTGTTGAACGTTTAGGAAAATATCGCTGCACATTAGAAGCAGGCTTTCATTTACTATTACCCTTTATTGACCGTGTTGCGTTTATTCAAGATCTAAAAGAAGAAACCATAGAAGTGCCGCCGCAAGAGTGCTTTTCAATGGATGAAGTTAATGTTGAGGTCGATGGCGTTATTTACATTCAAGTCATTGATGCGGTAAAAGCAAGCTACGGTATTACTGATTATCGTTTCGCCGCCATGCAACTTGCCCAAACTACAACACGTTCGGTAATCGGCACATTAGAGCTAGACCGGACTTTTGAAGAGCGTGACATTATTAGCGCTAAAGTCGTTGAGGTACTTGATAAAGCCGGTGAAAGCTGGGGCATTAGAGTACATCGCTACGAAATTAAAAATATTACACCGCCCGTTACAGTGCGCAATGCTATGGAAATGCAAGTGAATGCAGAACGTGAGCGTCGGGCTATTTTAGCGAAAAGTTTAGGTGATAGAGCCAGTCGTATTAACCGCTCTGAAGGTAAAATGACAGAATTAATTAATTTGTCTGAAGGTGAAAAACAACGCAGAATTAACTCCGCAGAAGGTAAAGCCGCAGAGATATTAGCTATTGCACAAGCGACCGGCGACTCTATTAGCAAATTGGCTGCGGCTATTGAGCAACCTGGAGGCCAACAAGCACTTGATATGCAACTAAGTGAGCAGTACTTACAACAAATGAAAGGTTTAAGTCAGGCTTCAACTAAGGTTATCCTGCCTGCAAATTTACTCGACTTTAAACAATGGCTTGCAACAGCAGGTATTCATAATAAGTCTTAGCGCTATCTATTTACTAACTATAAAATGCCTAAATACGCAAAAGCCCGACAGTGAAAGTCGGGCTTTTTTATGAGCTACAAGATAACCCTTGAATAACAGCTTGATATTCTAGTACCAAACTAACGTTAAATATCAGTCAATTCAGATAAGTAAAAAAGCTATTGATGCTAATAAAAGCACGGAACAAGTGAGCCATATTTTATCGGTGATTTTGACCGACTTTTTACGATTCATCAGTCTTAATTTTGTCACCGCTAAAAAGAAAAAAGTCGTTATTAACGCAATTAAAAAGTGTGTTTGAATCGTCAAAAATTGACTATTTTGCTCCCAAAGAAAAACTGGACCACTGTAATTTACAAAAAATAAATTTAACAATGAAACATGTGCCCACAGCACAAAAAACAACAAGATCATTTTATATTGATATATTGTTTTTAATAGTTTGGTAATGACATTATTCGCCATAACATTTCAACCTTAACTTATTCAGAAGTCACACCTTAAGTGTTACCTAACACGTGATTAACGTCTTTTAACCAGAAGAGTAAATCGTCATGTACATAATCGTAACTCAATTCTCGACGTAATGTTTCACCGATAATTTTCTTTCCAAAGCTTTGCTGTTGCTCCACAGCAAATTTAGGTACAGGCAAACTTAAAGCTTGCGCGGCGACTTGATAATAGCGTTGGCGACTACTGTCTGTATGACTAACAACATTATAAATGTTTTGTTTGCTCTGAGCACTATTGAGATGAATCAGTTTTTCTAGAATATTGACAACATCTGTCTGGTGCACCAAATTCACTGCCGCACTGGCATTTTCAAAAATACGTTTTGCCTGTAGAAATTTCCCAGGATGGCGATTAGGTCCAACGAGGCCTGCAAGTCGCAAAATATGCACTCGCTTAGAAAAGTTTTTAACTGCATGCTCTGCCGCCAGCAAACTGCCGACTTTCTCGGCGGTTAAATCAAGCTCGTTTGTTTCATCTACTCGCCCTACTAAACCGTTATAAATGGCTGTCGAATTCAGTAAAATAATGTGTTGAGTTTTACCTAATTCTGCCAAATGCACTAGTTGTTGAACTTTTAATGGATAATCTAACCGACCTTTCTTTAATTGGGGTGGTATCGCTATTATTAATACATTCTGTTGAAATAAACGCGGGTCTACACCGAGCGTATTATCTAGGTGATTAATACTCAATACATCATCTACAAGTGGTAAGCTAAGTTGAGTCGCAGGTATATCCAGTGCGCTAAGTCGTTCACCGGTTTGTGGTGATTGGTAACTCGCCATAATATCGATATTACTAGCAAGCAAACGCTGAGCTAAAGCCTGCCCTAACCAACCACAACCAATAATACTAACACTCATATTTGATATTTCTCCAAAAATTACAGTACACCACCATGATGATTTCCCTGACTTTAATTATGTTTTTTTCGATAGACTTTAATTGACTCTACAATCTCACTGGCAATAGCATTTGGCACTGGAATAGATAAGTTATATTGCAGTATTTTCCAGCCTTGTGGGGTATTAATTAATAAGCCAGTTCCGCGACAACGGCCATAATTTTTATTTTCTAATAACTCATCAAAAAAAACAATATTACTTGCTTGAGTCGGCGTTACATGACGCTCAATAGGTACGTATAACCAGCCTTTCCCTTGATTAAAATAAGACATAACAAAAGCAGAAAATTCGTTCTTATTCCAGCGTTCGCCGCTATCTGTTCCTAAGTAAATCGCATCTTGAGCAAGTAAACTTATGTACTTATCAAAGTTTGCTTCACTAGCTGCTTGGTGAAAGCTATCAAGCACCTCATCATATTCATTATTTACTTTATTTGATGCCGTCACCGAACTGGTAAATAGACTGAAAAATATGAAACTTAGCATTAATTTATACATACTGACGGTTCTCATTGTTGAATAATTTACTGCCATGCTAACTGATTAATAACCTTATACGTTTACATTTTTTAAGCTGCTTAATTTTACAAACCAACTATGAACGCTTGGCCATAGCAACATATGAACCTGTAAATAGTGCTACAACTTTATCACCACAACAGACTTCAACGTCGATATTAAAGCGAGCATTCTTGCCATCGAATAAAGGTGCTACGCTACCCGTCACTAGCTTTAACGAAGTTTGGGCATGCGCAATACCACCCAAAGGCGCTATATAGCGGATATTCCCTTCGGCTAACACAATATCAGCTTGTTGTGATTGTGCTTGCAACGCGAAATATACCCAAGCCCAACCGGTAAGGGTTGCCAAGGTATATATACTGCCTGCAAACATGGTGTTGTGCAGGTTTTTATTAAAATTTGGCTCGCAATTAGTGCGCAGTATTTCTTGGTCAAAATAGCAAATATTAATATTCATCGCTTTACTAAGTGGAATTGTTTGATGCCAAATTTGTTGTAAGTCATCGGCCACTTGAGATAAATGTCTATCTGCTGGTAATATGTTTTTAATCATTTTGTCGTGGCTTACGTCGCCATAAAGCGTATGTGAATACCCTTTATTGACATAACCTAACGATTGATAAAACCCAAGAGCATTGCTGCGCGCATTTAACTCAATAGTTTTCACCCCTGCTTGTGCTGCTATACGCTCTAATTCGCTGATAAGTAACTTGCCAAGCCCATGACCCCGTAATCCCTCACTTATGGCCATATAACGAATATGCGCATGCTCTTGCCCACTTTTATGCAACCGCCCAACACCAACAATGTTATCCATATCGTCAACGATGACACGATGGTATGATTGCACTTCCAAGTCATCTTTTTCGCTACCAACTGGCTGTTGCCAAGGCTTGCGAAGACTTTGCCAACGTAGTTGATAATACTGGGCTAGTTCAGCTTTATTTTTCGGCGTTCTGCATTTGTACATTGTCTATAATTAATCTTATACCAGTGAAATATA